>NZ_OBMT01000045.1 GCF_900217815.1 Rhodobacter maris | reverse complement strand
TCGGCGAGCGTCATCGTCACCGATTCATAGCTCATGCCCTCGTCGAGAATGGCGGTGCCACCGGAACGGCCCGCGCCATGTGCCGCCGTCCAGCTCACCGCGAGCTTCGACTTTGCTTCATCGCCGAGGGTCTTTTCGGTTTTGAGGATGCCACCGGGCTTGCCGCCATTGGCAAAGAGCTTCGCGATATGTTCCTCAAAGGCCAGCGCAAGGCCGATAGCCTCGCGCCCGAGCGTGATCGGCGAGGCGCCCGCGAAGGCGCTCACATGCAGAATGTCGGTGAAAGGGTAGCGGTGCCCGCCATCGGCGAGTTGCACCATATAGGAGGGTTCGCCGAAGTCGTCGGTTTCCACCTGCACCTGATGCGGTTCGAGCCGGTGCAGCTCCACAGGCTCGCCCGAGGCGGTGCGCACGACAAGGGCGAACCCGTGGCCGCGCAACAGGGCATCGGTGGTGAGCTGCACCCGCAACGCCTCGGCCGAGGTCCACGGGTTCGCCTCGTCATGAATGAGTCGATAGGCGGGGTGCTCGGTGACGCTCGCGCGCCCGTCCTTCTCGAAGAGCTTCGCGGGCAGCGCGCCCACCGTCTCGGCGATCAGGGCGACGGCGCAGGCCACCGCAGGAACGCGCATCGCGCTCTCGGTGGTGACGGTCTTGCCGGTCAGTGTGGGCGCGAGCCCGAAGAGAGGAAGGGCGGCAGGCGTCGAAACGCCCACCGCCTTTTTCTGAAATGCAGAAAGGAACTTTTGAAACATCGCAAATGAAAACAGGGGCACTCGTATGGGTATAATGGTACCACATGTCCGAATCCGGCTGCAAGGAAAATGTTACAGTATATCAATTCTTGAGGTCATAATCAGGCAGGGCATCAATGACGCGCGCCTTCGCAAGAATTGTCACGTCACCGTAATTCTCGCCCGCAGTCCGGCCCGAATGCCCCTGCATGGAGTCGATCACGCGCATCGTCAGACCGAGTTCGAGCGCTTGGGTTTTCAGACGATGCCGCCACCCGTAATTCGGGCGCACACCTTTCGGAACCAGCTTCAGACTGTGCAACCACTTCCCGAGGTCATCGGAGACGTTCTGAGCCGCAGCGGCGAAACGGTCGGGCGCGGTCGCACCGTGGAAAAGCGGCCCCGGCGCTGACGCTTTGACAAACGCAATGAAGCCGAGGGCGATCACTTGCCGATGCAACGGAATATCCCGGTAGCCTCCGGCTTTGACAGTGCCAGCGTCGGGGGTAATCCTTGCGATCCACCGCCCGCCTTCCTCGCGAATGTCTTCTTTCCGAAGTTGAGTGATTTCAGAAATGCGTGCCCCCGAAAATGCCGCGAGCAGAGGCGCCCAGAGCTTTGCCGCCGTCATGTGAGGGGTTTCGCGCACATAGCCAAATTGATTTGGCTTCGGCACATGTGCGCGACATGCGCGCAGAACAGCGAGCGCTTCGGCGTCGGTGTATCCTGTTTCCCGGCTGTTCACTCGCTTCGGTTTCGGTTGTCGCACCTTCTCGGCCACGTTCTCGGGAAGGAGTTCATTCTCATGGGCCCACGCGAAAACGGACCGAACAGTAGAGAGATAGATGTCGCTCACAGTCTTGGCCGAGAGTTTTTCAACGCTCAGCAGGTGATCTCGCCAAGCCACAAGTCTTTCTTCGTGACCTGCCTCGCATCGTCGTGACGCAGAAACGTGCGCAAGTGTCGGAAGACCGGCTCTTGGCGCTTGCCTTTGTCCTTGAGGAAACCCGCCTGAATCCGGCTGTTACGGTAGTCGATCCAGAGCTGGGAAAGGCTCACAGGTTTGACGGCTACAGTCTGCGCCGGGGGCTTTACAATCGGGTCTGCGGGTTGGCCGCTGTAGTCGCCTGCATCCCGTTCCAGAGTGCGCTTCAGCGCCTCGATCTCCGCCCGCATGATTTGATGATGTGGACACCCCCACCCCAACCGTCGAATCTGGTTTCAACGGTTCTCCGGGAAGAAGGAGTGGTTGGATATGTCCGGAATGATCATTGG
>NZ_OBMT01000001.1:706859-888897 GCF_900217815.1 Rhodobacter maris | reverse complement strand
CGCTACGCGCAGACAGTCGCGGGGTGGAGCAGCCCGGTAGCTCGTCAGGCTCATAACCTGAAGGTCGTAGGTTCAAATCCTACCCCCGCAACCAACACTAATTCCTCCATAATATCAACAGCTTGCGTGCGAGACCCGGTCCCGTTCGACACAAGTAGCATCTCCGTAGCCGCAGTTCCGGCCGCGCCGCGCGTCACCACATTCACGGGCTGACCCGTCGCAAGGCGCAGCAGCCCCGCCAGCGAGCCGTGAAGATCTGCAACCAGGTCCACGCCCCCCTTCGCCGTCGTTGACGGCACAGGATGCAGCACGATCTTCTCGATCAGGCCGCGGATCGCATCCTTCGCTTCGCTCGCATGCGCAGGCTCGGTCAGCGCCGCGATCAGCTCCCGGATCCGCTTCCGATACGTCCCTGCCATCGACGGGTGAAACCGCACCACCGACGGGGCAGGGGAGGCCGCAAGCAACGCCTCAAGCTCCGCCTGACGCGCCGCAAGCGCCTCCATCTTCGACTTCACCCGTGCGGCAGGAATGCCTTCCAGAAGCGCATCGACCAGCTTGTCGTGGTCGCGCTTCACCTGGCGCAGCTCCGCCTCTCTCGTCGCCCGAAAGGTGTCCGCCGCCTTCTCGAGCCGGTTCCGCTCCGCCGCATATTCCTCGCAGAAGACCCGCACCGCCTCGTCGTCCATCAGATGATGCTCCAGCGCATGCAGCACCCGTCCCTCGATGTCCTCCCTTTTGATCACCGTCATGTTCGTGCAGACTGCCTTACCCTTCGTGCGCGCCGACGTGCAGCCGAACCCATCCTGACCGACCTTCGAAAATCCCGAGCCGCAGCAGCCGCATTTGAGCAGGTAAGAAAGCAGAAACTTTGGCCGACGACGATCATGGATCGGCACATTGGTTCCCTTCGACTTCAGCGACCCCTGACGGGTTCTGACGGCTTCCCAAAGCACCTCATCGACGATCCGCAGGTGCGGCACGTCGATCCTTTCGACGATCTCTGCCGGGTTCTGGCGCGACACTCTTTTGCCGGTATCCGGATCCTTGGCGTAATTGAGCCGGTTCCAGACCCGAACCCCGGCATAGAGCGTGTTGTTCAGGATCCCGGTGCCGCGCTCCCGATTGCCGTGCAGCGTCGAGGCGCTCCAATACTTGCCGCGCGGGGCAGGGATCCCCTCAAGGTTCAGCGTTTCGGCGATCTTTTTCGGCGAGAGCCCTTTGATCGCGTAATCCTCGAAAATCCGCCGCACCACCGCCGCTTCCAGCGGAGCGATCTCAAGATCGCCCCGTTCCTCTTTGCGGTTCGCCTCCACGGGGGCCAGCACCTTGTACCCGTAACTCTTTCCTCCGGCATTCTTGCCAGCCTTGATCCGGCCTTTCTGGCCGCGGCGCGTCTTCAGCGCGATGTCTCGCAACTGGATCTCGTTCATTGTCCCCTTCATACCGATCAGCATCTTGTCGATCTTGCCCTCGGTCAGGGTGTGCAGTTCGACCTTGCCGAACTCGAGATCATCGTGAAATCCTGCGATATCGGCCAGCTTGCGCGACAGTCGGTCCAGCGCTTCCGACAAAACGATATCGAACTTCCTTGCCTTTGCATCCCGCAGCAGCGCCTTGATCCCCGTGCGGAACATCGACGCCCCGGAAACAGCCTTGTCGCTGTATTCGCCAGCGATCTGCCAGCCCATCCGAAGCGCATGTTCGCGGCACGAATCCAGTTGGTCCTCAATCGAGGCGTCACGCTGCTTGTCCGTTGAAAACCGCGCATAGAGCGCAACACGCTGGGGCTGGGTCATGGGTGTCTCCTCCAAGATAGGGCGCCCATCGGAACGCCACGATGATCTGCGGGCCGCTGCCCCCGCGCAAGAAGGAAGTTTGATCAGGGAGAAAAGGAGGGCAGGCTCAGCGCTTCAGCTTCGCTCTACTGCGTTTCCCGACCAAGCGTTCCTCAATGGTGATGCCCGCACTGGTGCTGCAATGATCCGCCCGCGCGGCCTCCCGCGCCAGAATCCGGATGAAGTGGAGATACTGTTCTCTCAGCATCTCCCTCTCGGCGTGCGAAATCGGTCGCGTGACCAGTCCGGCGGTTGCCGCTGTCGCCGACAAATGGACCGGCGGCGCGGAAGCCACTTCGGCATCCGGCGCATCTGCCCCGGCCCTTTTGCTGACATGCCTCTTTCGATCCCGCGCCATCGGCCGAGTTTCTCCGTTCTCGCGAACGAAGAATCATTCGCAGCTTTAATATGTTTTCGGCGGGAGTGAAGTTTTGATTCCACCACCTTCCATTTAAACATAATCTGTAAGCTGAAATTTTGAAATGCTCGATCAGAATTGCGGGTTGCCAAGTATGTGGATAACCGTATTGCTGGAAATTTTGTCGCCATAAATTTTTGAAAAGATGTGAGAATATTATCTTTGTGGAGTGGTTTTCGGATGATATTTTTCCGCATATTTCCGCGGTTTGTGAAAAAAAATTTCACATCCCGGCGTTGAGATGTCGCGTGAGGTGGCTGGAAATATTCGGCGCTCGCGGTCATATTCTACTCCTCCCCTGAAAAATTCGGAAACGGAATGACTTCAGCACCGGTCGCGGGGACATCTTCATATTCGATCCCCCGGAGAATTTTGTGAATCCACCCTGTGTCAAGTTCGCGCTCGCGCAACAGCACTCGCGCGAGGCGATGAATGTATTTGATGTGTTGGGAAAGCAGATGCGTCGCCTCGGTTTCTGCCGCACGCAGACGCCCTTCAACCCTTTCCCTCAAGCGCTGATCTGTCAACAGCGAGGGCGTGCTATCGATGTCGAACCATGTCAGCCCGTCGTCAGACAGGTGCCACTGCCGGTCGATCTTGAGCGCGACGCGCGTTGCGAGTGCCAGGTCGCTTTGCCCGCCTTCGCCAGCCCCGCTTGAGACGTCTCCATATACCAGAATCTCGGCCATCCTTCCCGCAAGCAGCACCGTCAGCTCCGCCGAGGCGGTTTCGAGAGTGTGATACTGCGTCCTCGGGCTGATCACAGAGCCGCCTTGGGACGTGAGGCGGACGGAGATCGGCATCGGTCTGCGCAGGAGATAGCCCGCCAGCACATGGCCCGCCTCGTGAATGGCCATGCGTTCGTCGAGCGCCGGGTCGAGACGCGGCGCCAGCTTGTCTGCCGCAGAATGAAGTTGTTCGATCGTAACAGATCCTCCCGTCTCTCGGGCCATACCTGCCGCAGAGCGCAGCAAGGCGGCGATATCTGCGCCTGAGCTGCCAAGGAGTTGTCTTGCCAAGCGGGATCGCTCCCGGTCGCTGATTAAGGGGCTCGGTTGCAACCGTGCCAGACCAGCTTCAAGTTGGGCTGAAATTCCGTGCAGGCTCGGCAATTCCATCGCAACCTTTGCATCTAGGCGCCCGCTGCGAACCACCGCCGGATCAACGTCCCCCGGATGATTGGTGGCGGCCAGAACGATCACGCCGGGCGTTTGCGCCAGACGCGTCAACTCACGCAGCAGGCCGTTTGTGACGCCCCGCATATAAGAGGCGTTGCGGTCGGTTCCGGTGCGAACCGTGAAGCTGTCGATCTCGTCAATGAGGAAGACTGAGGGCGCCTTGCGGATCGCCTCGCGAACCCGCGCCGACAGTTCGGCAAGCATATCCCCTTGATGCCCCATCTTTTGGCACTCCGCATAGCTCGTCGAGATAAGCGGCACCCCGGCCGTTCCTGCCAACGCACGGGCCATGGTCGTCTTGCCCGTCCCCGGCGGGCCGTAGAGGAGCGCCGAAGCCGTGACCTCGGACCAGTCGAGTTGACCGGCCTGCCATTGCGCCAGATCGGCAACCATTTGCCGCATGAGGCGGACCGCGTCGGGTTGCCCATGCATGTCCTCAAGCAAAAGCGGCCCGCTGCCGGGCACAGAGATGCCGTTTCGCGCCAGAGAGCGCACCACTTCGTGCGACGACGCTCCGAAAAATGCGGCGTTGATCGACAGGGCCGAGAGCCGTGCCAGGTCGGCGCGGGACGGCAGCAGCGCATGGACTTCCATTTCGTCGAAATCCTCGGGGTGGGTCAGGCGCATCGATTCGGTCACCGCTTCCGGTGTCGGACGCGGCAGTTGCAGGATAAGGTGACATAGGTCGGCGAGGTCGCCGTCGATCACCTCTCGATCCGGCGAGACGATCAGGACGGATGCCCCCTGTTCAAGCAATGGACGCAATTTCGAACGAAAAATCCGCATTTCCGACGCGCGATCTTTCGGGTGCATCGCCATGTCCGGCGCGCAAATCTGGATTTTCGGATCGGCCTCGTCGGGCCTGATCCCCGCTCGGGCGCGCAGATGCCGCAGAATCTGCCGCGACAAGGCCTTTTCTGTGACGCCTTCGAAGCCAGCCGGCGGCATCACCAAGGTGATCGTGCCGGGCGCAGAGATGCTTCCCAGCTGCGAGTCCTCCGGCAATGCCATTGCCAGGGATGCGAGCGCGATGAGTGTGGTGGCCTCGGACCGGTGCGGACGCCGTAGTTGCGGGCCAGCCTCTTCAGCTTCGCGGATCGCGATTTCGCGCTCGGCGTCCTCGATGCCCCGGCGCATCAGTTCAAGCAACGAAGCGTCAGACCTGTCCGGTTTGGGCCGCCCCGCAAGAGCCGGAAAATCCGGATCTTCGGGAGGGAGATCGGGGAAATCGTCATCGATCGCGGCGTCCAAGGAAAGGAATGCAGTCAAAAAACCGACAATCTTTTGAGTGACGACGGGCTGGCAGGTTTGGTTAGTGCTCATGGCGAACCTCGGAAAAAATAGTCTCTGCCCCCGACCTAGGCGGTCGGCGGGAGTACATCCGGAAAAGGGGGGGAGGGCGTCAGGAACCGATCTCGCGGCGTTCCCGGCGGGAGGCGATCGCCTCAAGAAAACTCACCTGCGGACGCGCTCGTAGGTTAAACACGTCGGATACGGGGAAACGGTGTTGCTTGCGGGGTTCAGTGGTGAAAAACACGACATTCTCTGGCAGAGCGACCAGCGCTGCGATGTCGAACGCATCGTCCTCATAGGTGCGCCGTCCACTCGGACTCCGGCGATAGCCCTGTTCCATCGCAAACCGATACCATCCGGCACGGGGGTGCGTGACCGTCTTGATCTGCATCCGCAGCAATTCATCCGCGACGAAGACGAGGCAATCGTAAGGTTCCGACTCTGGCGCGGCGACGACGTAGAACCCCCAGCGCGTCAGCAGGGAGTCGACGAGTTTTTCGCCTGCGGCACCGATGCGCTTCGCATAGGTCGCGCGGACGGGGCCAGACACGTCTGGGTAGCGGATGAGCGGGGAGGGCGCCCCGAACGGCAACGGGGCGGACGGGGCAAGCGGGGGCAGGAGCCCCGGAAAGACAAGCTGTGACATGGGTCACCTCGGAAAAAGTCAGAATGAGCCTCGGCCGATGGCCGGGGAAGCATGTGTCTTCGACATCTCAGGTCGCGCGCTCAGCCAAAACGACAAGCATGGCGGCAGGACGACTGCCGGGGAGCCGAAGAAGGGATGTTTTTGGTGCTGACGCTCAACTCGTCGCGACGACGTCCGCCTCCGGATCAGCTTCGCAGGGATCTACGAATGCGGACAGCGTTGTCAGATCCGCTAGCCTCTGGCGGGCGGTTCGGACCATCTGTTTTACCCGTGCCGGAGCGTATTCGGGGCAAGTAAAACGAGCGGGATGGGTGTCAAGGAGAGCGAATGCCTTGAAGAATTCGGAGCTGGAAGAGGATTCGATCATGATCCGCGTGAGCATCGCCGTGGCTTTGAGCGATTGGTCCCCTAATCCGTCAAGTTCTTCTTTCGTGATGTCGCCAATCTGGTCAAGAACGGTACTGCGGGCGCGTTCGGCATCGCGCAGCCAGTTGAGGCAAGCGGGATCGGTGGCCCAGTCGCTTTCGGCGTCGCGCTCAGCCTCGACATAGGCCGCCAGCGCGATAAGGAACTTAGGGAACTTCCGCACGATCGACGACGGCTGAGCGACGGGTTTCATCACGCCGCGCGGCGTGGTAGTAAAGTGGGTAGCCATGAGTGATCTCCTCGTAAGATCAGTTGTGGTCAGGATTGAGGAGGTGTTGGTAGCGCCTCCTTGATCCGCATATCGGACATATGCGATATTCTCGGTATTGTCAATAAGTGATATATCGACTATATGCTTTTTATGGCTAGAGAAACCGCTTACCCCGTCAAAAAGCTCGTCAATCTCACCGAGGAGCAAGCGAAACGCATATCCGATTTCCGGTTCGATCAACGTTTGCAGTCGGAGAACGAGGCGATCCGACGGCTGATTGAGCTAGGCTTGGAGGTGATCGAAAAGCATCGCTCTTCGGGACAGTAAGAACGTCTACCCCTCTGTTGTCACAAAGATCTGCGGCCGCACAAACTGCCTGACCAGCAGGGCTGGTCTGGAGCCAACGGAAAGCCGCGAGTACTCCCCGCCAAAACCGCCGTTGGAGAGCGTTGCCGAGATTGGTCCGGGCGCATCGATGGCTTCGGGGCATTCGAAAGGGGCAGACAGCTGCCGTTCGCTGCATCTAGCTCGAATGACTGCGGCGCTCAGATAGCTGGGGAATCTGCGGCAAGCTTAATCTGCTTGTTTCGCAGCTTTTTTCGCGGGTGTTGTCGAACATATCTGCTGTCGAAGGGACGCCAAGTATCATCGCCTTGACCCGATGATCGGCCTTTCCAAGCTGCCGAACGATCACGCCGTGGTAGTCTGCGACCTGCTTCGCAACGTAGTCGTCGAGGTGCTCGAAGGGTTGACGTTGATTGCAGAAGGCGAAGGATTTTTGCCATCCATAGATGCGCCTACCCAAAGAATCTAAAGTGGCGCTATGTGAATGCTTGGAGCTGAGGGAGCTTCCCTTCGTGATCGCCGCCTTGATTGCAGTCTTGGAAGCTGCAAGCGTCTCTCTGACGCCGTCCTTCATGTTATCGATAGATTTCGCGCTGGGGACGCATCGCTTGGGCTGTAGAGTGCAGCCAAGGAAGTTGATGGAATTGCGGCACTCGCCTTGCGCAGCCTTTTCCGGGCCATCTGAGGGTGAGTAGAGACCGAAACCAAAGTCTGTCAGGGTTTTCTCAGCATACGCTTTGGCGGCGTCGACAGAAGCAAGGTCTGCGCCGACCATCAGAATGTCGTCGATGTATCTTACCGCCGTCACTCCCATGGTGTTCAGCTTCTGGTCCATGTCGTAAAGCAACACATTTCCCGCGAAGGCCGAAAGGGAGGACCCTTGAGCAACGCCGATTCCGCCCTTCGGAAAAAGGTTCGTGTAACCTACAAGTTCATCTTCATTCGCCAATTGAACCTCAAGAGCCTTGGCGAACAGCTCAACGAATGCTTCGTCCCCGGTTTCTCGCCGAACGAAGTCAACCACCTTGTCTGTCGGAATCTTGGTGAAGAAGGCCCGAATGTCGGACTGGAAGTAGAATTTCGCCCCGCCGTCAATTGCTGCCATGATAGTCTCGATGGCGGGGCGAACGCCGCCATGAGGGTAGATTAGCCCTCCAACGCCATACTTGGATCGGTTGACGTCGTTGATGCGCCCCAGCCTATTGTCGCGAATGCTCTCATATCGTGTGTCCGGGTCGCGTAGGTCACGCGCCTGCCGTGGCTGCAGAACCTGTAGGATTGCCCGCTGCACGACACGGCTCTGGATGGTGGATATTGCGATGGGCCGTGGGTCTTTACCTGCTGCAAGACGCTTGCGCTTGTCCTTCAGGACGCCCTCGACAGGATCAAAGGAGAGCTTTCCCGTGCGCAGTTGACCAATGATGCGCCTAAGGTGACGCTGGTGAGCATGCTCGAACTCGGAGGCTTTACCGCGAATATCTTCATTGCCTGAGGTTAAAGCGCTGCGCTTTACGTGTCGCCAGGCTGAGAAGATGTTTTGTTCGCTTCTGACTTCGTCGAATAGTGTCTTCGCCATTTTCTTCGCTCGGGTCCTCCGCTCATACAATCCCGACCGTTGACGGACACCCATCCTCTGCGCACGGCATGGCCGCTACGACAGACACCTCAGCGGCAACAGCCACCTTGGCGAGGTCTCCGTGGCGCACGATCCGCATGGACAGGTCCAGCTTCACGTCGGGCGCCATGGCTACCATGGACGCTGCAGCGAGCGCGATCAAAATTCCGCGCACACCGGTAAGCCAGCTCAGGCGAGCCGGTTTTTCGGGGCAAATTCACGCATTTCTCCACCTTCCACCTTAGCAGGTTTTTAGCAACGTCAAGCGTGTTTCGCCCCGGCCACGCCCGCCGCTTAGAATGCTTATCTGCTGCTTGGAGGCCGTCAACAGACGGAGCATTCACAGCTTCAAAGCCAACGGTCAGGCCCAGCCCATCCTCTGCGCACGGCATGGCCGCTACGACAGACACCTCAGCGGCAACAGCCACCTTGGCGAGGTCTCCGTGGCGCACGATCCGCATGGACAGGTCAAGCTTCACGTCGGGCGCCATGGCTACCATGGACATACCGGGTATAGTGGTGACGCAGCGCCATATGTTCAAGAGGGCCGATCTTGTTTTCAAATAGCGATTAAACAACTTGTTCGACATCAAAGGCTCGAACTCGCCGTTTGCTACGGTCGTCATGAGTGACCGGTATGGGCTATTCATGCTATCTGACGGTTACTGTCGGAAAGGGAGTGGTGCAGCTTCGTCCTGTAGGGCCGTTCAGTCGAAGTCGGGTGTGGTCCGATCATCTTCAGACCGGAGGAGCACTCCGTTGTCGATCTCGCGATTTGTCTCGGCTGCTCTCTCCACGCCGATCCAGTGCGCCGCGCTTGCTTCTTTTCGGGCATTCAAAACGTCGAGCCAGTCCTTGCAGTTCACATCCGCCCCCGAAACCCGGCTTGGTGGCGCCAACCGGTTTGTCCCGGTCACGATCTTCGCAAGCGCCGCATGCATCGCCTCACCCGCGCGGTCATTGTCGAAGCCTCCAAGCGTTTCCCGGCCAGCGGCAAGGTGCATCAGGGCGCGCTCCGTCTCGGGGCCGAAGCCGCCCCCGGTCGACACGTAAATCGTGTCGTGACGGTTCTCGATCTCCGCCAGAGCCAGCGCATCGAGGCCGCCTTCGAGGACGACCATGCGGCGGGACATGCTTGGGTCGCCCAGAATGCAGACCGACTTGCGCCCGCCTTTTGCAAACCGAGCCTGGTTCTTTTCCCCGTCGCGCTCCCACCGCTGCTCGAAGCCTTGAATGTCCCCTGTCGCCAGATTTCGATGCGCGAAATAGATGCCACCGAATGCCCCGCAACGCAGGGCGTCGGCGAAGCGACGCAGGGTCGCCTTCGATATCCCACGCTTTTCCGCATAGCTCGTGCTCTGGCCGACGAGTCCCGCAGCTTCCCAGCGGCGCCGAACCTCGGTGTGATCGGGCGGTGTCGGAGATCTGCCGGTCGGTGCTGCCTCGACCACGACAGGCGCGGTGCCCGCGAGATCCCGCAGCGCCGCCCGCGCGTGGCCCAGTGTCCGACCCGGATTGTCCCGCCGCCACAAATCGAAGATCGTGCCGCTGTCGCCGGTCTTGTTCGACACCCAGAGCCAGCGGCCATCCGGCTTAAGTGTGCATTTGATTGTGTCGCCGCCACGCTGATAGATGCGGAAGGCGCGGCCCTCCTTGTCCGAACTGTCGCGATGCGTCCGCGACACGTCTGCCCAGCCTCCGGCTGCCGCGATGACGCCGATATCGAGCCGTTTGAGATGTTCCAACTCGTCGCGATCATTGTCGCGAACGGTTTTCCGGATGTTCCGGATCTTCGCCAGAGCGTGACGCGCCGCATCCGGGGCAGGTTGCGGTTCAGGCACATGTCGCGCATCCAACGGGGGAGACGGTTCGTGATCGCGCCCGTCGTCCATGGCGCGTTTCTCGGCCGCGACCTCCATCCGAAACCGGCTGTTTCGTTGCAGCGCATACTCGCGCTCCGTCATCTCTTCGAGATGAGCCCTCTGCGCCGCATGCTCTGCGGCATCGAGGCGCCGCTTTTGCCGCTGTGCCTCGAAGATCCGGTCAGCTTCGGCTTGGATATCAGCAGGAACGCCCGTCACCCGCAGCCCCGCCTGCGCGGCCTCGACCGAAATCTGCCGAACGTAGTCTGCGCTGCCTGTCGGGGTCACGCTCGACCAGCGTTTCGCTTTTGCCATCGCGATCATCGTTGCCCTCGTCTCGTGCGAGGAGGCCGTCGTTGACAGGCGCGCGCCATGATCCATGACGACCGCGCCGGAACGGAACGTGATCTGCGGCGGCAATGCTGCCAGATCGACGAAGCGGATTTCCCGCGCGACACGCGAGTCGATGTGAATTTCGATGTAGATGCGGCGCAGAAGGGTTGTCTTGAACGCCGTGGCGCGCGTCGCCTTCTCGTCCTCGGGCGCCACCTGACCGATCAGGCCGCAGGTAGAGGATAGATCGCTGCCGGGATTTCGTTTCGGCATTGCCTCGGCTGGCTTGAAGGCGCCGAATAGCTTTTCCATCCGCGAAATCGAGAGGCGCGCGCCGAAAGAACTTGCTTTGACGAATTCCGTCGAGCCGACCAAATAGACCCGCGCACCGGATCCAAACCTGTCATACCGAAGCCCCAGATCGTGAAATACGGTGTGAACGTCTTGCCAGGTCCTGCATGTGTCGAGCGCTTTCCAAAGCTTGATCTTGAGCGCGTCGGGGATCGCGTGATCGAAGACCTCGATCCCTGTCTTTTTTTCGACCTTGATCTGTGCCGAGGTCTTCTTCCGCCGCCCGTTTTCACGTGCCATCTTGATCTCCTGATAGTGCTCCTCTTGCCGCGCGACCAACTTGACGATTTTTCTGCCCCTGATTTCTTGCACGACGAAATCATACTGTCCGCGATCGTGGGGCCATCCCATCTCGAGCTCGATCTGCCGACACGCCTGTTCCGCTCTGCGTCGATCATTCGATTTCGACCAGGCCCTCCCGGTGAGCGGATGGACCGTATTGATCACGGCATGCACATGACGGCGCGGTGTATCATCGTGTGTGGCAATGACGGCCTGA
This sequence comes from Rhodobacter maris, assembly GCF_900217815.1. Lineage (GTDB taxonomy): Bacteria > Pseudomonadota > Alphaproteobacteria > Rhodobacterales > Rhodobacteraceae > Rhodobacter > Rhodobacter maris. Next base: position 877,882 of record NZ_OBMT01000001.1, on the reverse strand, counting down.
TGCTCATGCAACCCCAAGGCCCGGAGCATGCGGGCCATCGCCGCGATTTGCTGCGCCTCGGTTGGACGCTCGATTTCATGCCAGGAGATGACAATATGATAATAAGGATTTTGCACCCTGTTGGAGAGCTGAGAAGTCAGGTTCATTTCCTCCGCAGCATCCGTCCAGCTTCTGCACGACAGATTTCGTATGGCGATGCTTGAACCCTTTTCGCACACGTAACGAATGCCGGGTAGGAAGGCCTCTCGCCCCCCGCCGGACCCGAGTTCTCCTTCCCTGGCAATCACCTTGCAAATCATTTCAACATATTCCGGAGCATTTTGCCGAGTGTCTCGATCTGCCCCGGAATGCCGATCAGGAACTTCAGGTCCTCCGGACTGATCGTTTTAATCTTTCCTGAGTTGAGATGTCGTGCGATTTGGTTGGCGTTTGAGCCCAGTTTGCCAATGTGTCCTAGGATCAAAGTCAAATCTCGCCTCTGTATGTTCTTCACTTCTGCGTTGCCCAAGATGAAGGCATTTAGAAATTGCTGCCCGCTTTCGAATCCCTCCGCGCGAGCGCGCTCCTGAAATGCGCCCCACTCGTCCGCGGAGATACGTTTTGAAATCCTATGTGTCGCGCGCCGTTTCTCAGATCGGGGTTTTCCATCTCCAGCTCTTGCCATGTTTGCACCGTGTGTTTTCAGCTCCCCACGAATCATAAATCGCCACCGTGAAAATCTTCACACACATTATTCTCTCTACCGCCCCACCTGCGGCGCGGAGAGCTCTGCTCGACAAGCCGCAGAAAAATAATAGGAAATACTTTTTCACGAATAGAGTGCCTGAGTTTTCCGCAATAAAGCCATTCGACTGTATCGCTTTCCTCTTTTACTTGGGTCGCGTTCCGGGTCGAATATTCTCCGAATTTTGTGTTCAGGGGTGCGGTTGGTCATCCAAGCTATAATTTTCGCTGGCCCGGTAATGTGGTTGATTTTATGGGGGTATGCGAATAAAGATATGCCATTCGGTATTTGAAAATTGACGTCCCAATTCTTTAGCAGGGTATGGGGACGGGTTCCCGTCCCCCGACTGCAAGCAGTCGCCCTGACCCAGATCTCGGCGCGCCCGGCAGCGCTTCTCGATCCGGGTAAACGGCGAACCCTCGGCGCTCATCGATATGCGCGTCTCGGGTTCGGTTGGGGCGGTTGGGTGGAGAATGTGAGGAAGATTGCGAGGGTGACGGTTGGCTGGCCCCCCTGAGCATGTGGCGCTCTTCGGTCGTGGGGGAGGGTGCTGCCTCACTCATGTCTGGATGAGAATGAGGTGCGGTCATATGCTCTCGCTTGACGGCTGGATTTCGCGCTCCGGCTGAAATACCGTTTCCGAAAATCTTTCCTGGGAGCAGATTCACCAATGGCGTCAAATGACAACGGCTCCGATCTCGGCATTGAAGCCAGCCTTTTCAAAACGGCGGACAAGCTGCGCGGCAATATGGAGCCGTCGGATTACAAGCACGTTGCCCTTGGCCTGATCTTCCTCAAGCATATCTCGGACGGGTTCGAGGCCAAGCGCGCCGAACTTCTGGCCGACTACCCCGAGGGTGCCGAGGATCCCGACGAATACCTTGCCGACAATATCTTCTGGGTGCCCCAAGAAGCGCGCTGGTCGCATCTGCAGGCCAGCGCCAAGCAGCCCACGATCGGCCGTCTGATCGACGAGGCGATGATCGCCATCGAGAAGGTCAACCCCTCGCTCAAGGGCGTCCTGCCCAAGGATTACGGTCGCCCCGCCCTAAACGCCGTCATGCTTGGGGAGCTCATCGACCTGATCTCGGGCATCGCGCTGGGCGAGGGCAAGGACAAGGCGCGCGATCTGCTGGGCCGGGTCTACGAATATTTCCTCGGCCAGTTCGCGGGCTCCGAGGGCAAACGCGGCGGCGAATTCTACACCCCCCGTTCGGTCGTGCGCACCATGGTCGAGATGCTCGAACCCTACAAGGGCCGCGTCTATGACCCCTGCTGCGGCTCGGGCGGCATGTTCGTGCAATCGGAAAAATTCGTCGAGGCGCATGGCGGCCGTCTGGGCGACATCGCGATCTACGGGCAGGAGAGCAACTACACCACCTGGCGGCTGTGCAAGATGAACCTTGCCGTGCGCGGCATCGACGCCGACATCCGCTGGAACTCCGAAGGCACCTTCCACAAGAACGAACTGCCCGACCTGCGCGCCGATTACGTCCTCGCCAACCCGCCCTTCAACATCTCGGACTGGGGCGGGGAACGGCTGCGCGAGGATGCGCGCTGGAAATATGGCATCCCGCCCGCGGGCAATGCCAACTTCGCGTGGTTGCAGCACATCCTGCATCACCTCTCGCCCAGCGGCACGGCGGGGGTGGTGCTGGCCAATGGCTCGATGTCCTCGACGCAAAGCGGCGAGGGCGAGATGCGCCGCGCGATGATCGAGGGCCCCAATGGAAACGATGGCGTGGTCGATTGCATGATCGCCCTGCCGGGGCAGCTTTTCTATTCCACCCAGATCCCGGCCTGCCTGTGGTTTCTGGCGAAGGACAAATCAAACGGCATCGCGCGCGACCGCAAGCTGCGCGACCGGCGCGGCGAGGTGCTGTTCATCGACGCCCGCAAGCTGGGCTTCATGGTGGACCGCACGCGGCGCGAGTTTTCCGACGCCGACATCGCCCGCATTGCCGACACCTACCACGCCTGGCGGCTGGGTGAAGGTTACGCCGACGTGCCGGGCTTCTGCAAATCGGCGAGCCTCGAGGAAATCCGGTCGCACGGCCACGTCCTGACCCCGGGCCGCTATGTGGGGGCCGAGGCGGCGGAGGAGGACGAGACGCCCTTCACTGAGCGCTTCGCCGCGCTTCAGGAGCAACTGGAGGCACAGTTCGCCGAGGCCGAGGAACTTACGGCGACCATCCGGGCGCGGCTGGCGGGGGTTGGAGTGTGAGCAAGGGGTGGAAACACTGTCAACTTGGCGACGTGATCGAGTTGAAGCGCGGCTACGACCTGCCGCAGAAAGAACGACAGCCCGGCTCCATCCCGCTTGTCTCATCATCGGGCGTTTCCGACACGCACTCTGTGGCCAAAGTGAAAGGGCCGGGGGTTGTAACCGGGCGATATGGGACTATCGGGACAGTCTATTACGTTGAGGACGATTTCTGGCCGCTGAACACCACTCTATACGTCCGAGATTTTAAGGGAAACGATCCCCGATTTGTTTCCTACTTCCTGCGTGGGATCGATTTTCACGCATATTCCGACAAAGCCGCCGTTCCCGGACTTAACCGGAATGACTTGCACCAAGCCAACATCTTGTTCCCCCCCTTCCCCGAACAACGCGCGATTGCCGCAACCCTCGGGGCGCTGGATGACAAGATCGAGTTGAACCGGAAAATGAACGCCACGCTGGAGGCCATGGCGCGGGCGCTGTTCCGCGACTGGTTCGTCGATTTCGGCCCCACCCGCGCCAAGATGGAAGGCGCAGCGCCTTACCTCTCCCCCGACCTCTGGTCCCTCTTCCCCGACCGCCTCGACGCCGAGGGCAAACCGGAGGGGTGGGAGGAAAGCGGATTGCTCGATCTGGCAACTCTTCTTTCTGGCGGCACACCGAAAACCGACAAGGCGGAATACTGGAACGGTGGCATCCCTTGGGCGAGTGCGAAGGATGTCAGCCAATGTAAGGATGCGTTTCTGATCGAAACCGAACGAAGCATCTCCGAGAGCGGGCTCAAGAACAGCGCGACGAAGATCATTCCAAAATATGCGACGGTGGTTGTGGCGCGAGGTGCAACGACTGGCAGAAGCTGCATGTTTGGCTCGGATATCGCGATGAATCAAACTTGTTACGCACTCACATCTCGAAGCGGTCATCCATTCTGGCTGAATTGCGCGTTTCGCGAGTTGGTCGATCGGCTTGTGAATGCGGCCCATGGATCGGTGTTTGACACGATTACGACGCGGACCATTGAAGCGGTATCTCTCGTTCAAGGCCCGAAAGAGGTGTGTGACCAGTTCGAGCATATGGTAACCCCGATGTTCCAACGTCTGCTCGCCAACGTCCAAGAATCCCGCACCCTCGCTCAGACCCGCGACCTCCTCCTCCCCCGCCTGATGTCGGGGGAGTTGCGGGTGGCACAAGCCACGGAGAACCCTGAATGATAGTTTGTCGCACGTTTCAGGAATTGGCGTTCTGGGTCATGGACCGCATGGACCATGCGCTCCGCCGAAATCTTGCGTTCTCCGAGGAGACGATCACCGAAACTCTGCTTCTCAAGCTCGACGAAAGGCTTTCGCATTTCGGGCTGCGCGTAAAGTCATGGACCAAGAAAGAGGAGGGCGTCGGGACGAAAGCTACGGGTGGTCGCCCTACCGGCGCTGATTACGATATATGGTTTCGAGACATTGAGGGCGATGGCATCGGCGTCCGTATTCAGGCCAAACGGATGTTTCCCTCGGGGCTTTATAACAGCCTCGACGGCAATGGTCAGCAGATCATGGACCTTCGGAACAACTGCGGGTCGATGATCCCGATCTACCTCTTCTATAACCGAAACAACGGCAGGTTTACACCCATACCGACCTGCATTGCATCGGCAGAGTTTCGAGTCTGGGGCTGCGCCTTCGCGCCAGTGGATGGCATCCCCGCAATCAACAGTCCTTCTCCAATACAGATCGTCGGCATGCGGCCGTGGCACGAGTTGGTTTCAAATTGCGATTTGGGCCATGGCGAGCAAGGGCCGGGAAGGGACTTTAGCCTCACGCAGTCGGTTGCGGGCAACCTGAGGCGTGCATACGATTCCATTGCGGGGGCTAAATACGATTCCTTTTCACCGCGATTTGATCGTTTCCTGGACGCCCCGAAACTGAGTTTTGAGCCAAGCCGGAGAGAGCCTGACTGGGTCAAGGCTCTGGAACTCTCGCGTGATCGTCCGGGTCTCATCAACGACTACCTTGCAGGAACTGACCTCGAGGGTGTGGCGCTGATCGAGCAGAAGCGGAGGCTATTCTGATTTGCAGTCAACCCTGACCGAAGCCGAAGTCGAAGCCGTTCTGCTCGATCACCTCGGGCGCCTGGGCTATGCCTGCCTGAACGATGCGGTCTCGGGCCCCGATGGGTCTGCGCCCGAACGCGAAGCCTATTCCGACACGGTTTTGGCCGGGCGGCTGCGCGCGGCCATCACCCGCCTGAACCCGCAGATCCCCGAAGATGCGCGCGAGGATGCGCTGCGCCGCGTGATCGCCTCTGACCGACCCTCGCTGATCGAGGAGAACCGGCGCCTGCACCGGGCGATGATCGAGGGCGTTCCGGTGGAATATCGGGCCGAGGATGGAGGGGTCCGCGGCGATGCGGTGCGGCTTCTGGACCCGGAAGACCGGCTGAACGACTGGCTGGCGATCTCGCAGTTCACGGTGATCGAGGCGGGCCACAACCGGCGGCCGGATGTGGTGGTGTTCCTGAACGGTCTGCCTGTCGCGGTGATCGAGGTGAAGAAACCGGGGGCCGAGGCCGCGACGCTTGGCGCCGCTTTCAACCAGTTGCAGACCTACAAGGCGCAGATCCCGTCGCTGTTTCGCGCCAATGCGGTGCTGGTCACAACCGATGGCATCGGCGCGCGGATCGGCTCTCTGACGGCCGATCTGGAGCGTTTCATGCCTTGGCGCACGACCGACGGCACCGATGTCGCCCCCAAGGGCGCGCCCGAAATGTCGGTGCTGATCGAGGGGGTGTTTGCGCGGGAACGCCTGTTGTCGCTGATGCAGGATTTCACCGTGTTCGGCGAAACGCCCGGCGGCATGGCCAAGATCATCGCGGGTTATCATCAATTCCATGCGGTGAAGCGTGCCGTGGTCAGCACGATTGCCGCCAGCCGCTCGGGCGGGGATCGCAAGGCGGGGGTGATCTGGCACACGCAGGGCTCGGGCAAAAGCCTGCTCATGGCCTTTTATGCTGGGCAACTGGTGCGTGCCCCCGCGATGGAAAACCCGACCCTCGTCGTGATCACCGACCGCAACGACCTTGACGACCAGCTTTTCGGCACGTTTTCGATGTGCCGCGACCTGATCCGGCAGACGCCGTTGCAGGCGGACAGTCGGGAAGACCTGCAAAAGGCGCTGTCGCGCGCCTCGGGCGGGGTGGTGTTCACGACCATTCAGAAATTCGCGCCGGAGAAGGGCGAGGCCTATCCGCTGCTGACGGATCGGCGCAATGTGGTGGTGATCGCGGACGAGGCGCACCGCAGCCAATACGGGTTCAAGGCGCGGATCGAGAAGACGGGCGAGATCGCCTATGGTTTTGCCAAGCACCTGCGCGACGCGCTGCCCAATGCCTCTTTCATCGGCTTCACCGGCACGCCGATCGAACAGGACGACGTGAACACCCCGGCCGTGTTCGGCCATTACATCGATGTCTACGACATCAGCCGGGCCGTCGAGGATGGTGCGACGGTGCCGATCTATTACGAAAGCCGCCTTGCGCGCATCGAACTTCCCGAAGAGGAAAAGCCCAAGGTCGATGCCGAAATCGAGGAGCTGACCGAGGATGAGGCGGTCGGCGAGCAGGAGCGGCTGAAGCGGAAGTGGTCGACGGTCGAGGCGCTGGTTGGCGCTGAAAAGCGGCTGCGGATGGTGGCGGAGGATCTGGTCGCCCATTTTGAAGCCCGCGTGCAGGCGATGGATGGCAAGGCCATGGTGGTCTGCATGAGCCGCCGCATCTGCGTGGATCTCTACAACCAGATCGTGGCGCTGCGCCCTGAGTGGCATTCCGATGACGATAATGCGGGTCTGGTGAAGATCGTCATGACTGGCTCGGCCGCGGACCCGGAGGATTGGCAACCCCATATCGGCGGAAAGGCCCGGCGGGATTTGCTGGCCAAGCGGGCAAAGGATCCGAAAGACCCGCTGAAGCTCGTCATCGTGCGCGACATGTGGTTGACCGGCTTTGACAGCCCCTCGATGCACACGATGTATATCGACAAGCCGATGCGGGGCCACGGGCTGATGCAGGCGATTGCCAGGGTCAACCGCGTGTTCCGCGACAAGCCAGCAGGGCTCATCGTCGATTACATCGGCATCGCCCAGAATCTGAAATCCGCGCTGGGCCAATATTCCAAATCGGATCAGGAGCAGGCGGGGATCGACGAGGCCGAGGCGGTTGCGGTTCTTCTGGAGCGTCTTGATGTCGTGCGCGCCATGTTCCACGGCTTCGACTATGCGAATGGGCTGACCGGCACTCCGCACCAGCGCCTGGTCGCGCTGGCAGAGGCGTTGAACTGGATCCTGGCCAAGCAGGACGAAGCGGCCCAGCGAGAAACCGACAAGGAAGCGAAGAAAGCCGCGCACCGCCGATACCCGGATGCCGTGCTGGCGCTTTCGAAAGCCTTTGCCCTGTGCTCGGCCAGCGATGCCGCCCGCGAAGTCCGCGACGAGGTCGGCTTTTTCCAGACCGTTCGGGCGGCAATGGTCAAGGCCGCGGACCCATCCGCTCGCTCCGCCGCCGACCGCGATCTTGCCATTCGTCAGATCGTGAATGGCGCCGTCGCATCGACCGAGATCGTCGACATCCTGTCCGCAGCCGGGCTTTCCTCGCCCGATATTTCCATCCTGTCTGACGACTTCCTCGCGGAAGTCGGTCAGATGGAAAAGAAGAACCTGGCGCTCGAAGCCTTGCGGAAATTGCTGAACGACGAGATCAGATCGCGCAGCCGTTCAAACGTGATCGAGACCCGGAAATTCTCGGAGCGGCTCGAAGACGCCATCGCGCGCTATCACACCAATGCCATCAGCACGGTCGAGGTTCTTCAAGAACTGATCGCGCTGGCCAAGGAGGTTCGCGACGCCCGGAGCAGGGGCGAGGAAACCGGCCTGACCCCCGAGGAAATCGCCTTTTATGACGCGTTGGCCGACAATCAGAGCGCCGTAGACATCCTTGGCAATGACCAGCTGAAGATCATCGCCCATGAACTTCTAAAGGGGCTCAAGGCCAACGTCAGCATCGACTGGGCGCACCGCGACAGCGCCCGAGCCCGCTTGCGGGTGCTGGTCAAGCGCATCTTGCGGAAATACGGCTATCCCCCTGACCTCGAAGACGCCGCCGTGCGCGGCGTCCTCGCTCAGGCCGAGGCGATGTTGTCGGAAATGTCGGGGTAACCGATCATGACAATAACACTGATACGAACCTTGATCCCGCTACTGGCCTTCGTGGTTGCCTCACCTGTGCTCGGCCAGAACTTTTCTTGCCGGATCGGCTCACAACCCGCCTGTCTGGACTACGGAGACCAGGTTTGTTCCAGCAGCGGGATGTGCGTCGACCGCGGCGCTGCCTGCTTCGACACATACCAGTGCAATTACGAAGGCTTCACCTGCAAATCGAACGTGACCGAATGCGTCGCGGCGCATGAAACGCTGCTGAAGGAACACAACGAACTGGTCGAAGACTTCAACGGCAACTTGAAGATCGCAAAGGAGATGGCCTCGAGGCTGGACAATATAGAGAGCTGCCTGACCTATGCCAGCACACTGGAGGACGCCAAACTATGTGCGCAATGAAACTCGCAATGAGAGCCGCGTACAGCAAAGAAATTTGTGGTCGTCGGCATGTGCGTCCACGTTCTACCACAGAAGTGTCCGACCGACATAAGCGTCTTGGCGGCCGTGCATCGGTGCCGTGCCCAGAAAAACGCTCGACGATCAAAGCTACCTGCTTGTGACTATTGGGAAATACGTGCCACCTTGCCTGAGGCAGGAATCAACGTTGCATCTACCGTGAACAGGGAGCGCATGTCACACAAAGCCTTTTCCCTAGAGAATAATCCGTTTCGCGTTCTCCAGGCCAATTATCGATCTTCCGCTGCCGAGATATCCCAACTTGTTGAGGATGCGGAACTCGATGGTATTCACTCGGAAGATGAATTGCAGAGAGCTCGTCAGGCCCTCGTTACTCCGAAGTCGCGTTTGATTTTCGAGCTGTCGTGGTTGCCCGAACTGAGCCAGCTCCAAAAGAGCAAACTAGAGGAAATATTGCGTCAGGATGACCCGGCTGTCATTTTGACCCAAATTGATCACTTTCCGGATCTGGCAAGAGCGAATATCGCTGCGCACCTCTGCTCCAAGGGGAATGCCTCAATTGAAGTTGTGTATTCATTGGCTCAATCTTGGGGCGAGCTTGATGAGGTAAACCTTCTCAAGTTTCTGAATGCGGAACGTCGCTCATCCGGTTTACCAGCGGTAGAAGAGAACCAGTTCCGGGATGGATTGAGGGATATTCGCCAGCGCCATGCCACTGCCGCTGCGAACTGGATATGGTCGCTTCCGGTTCCAGGGAAAGGGATGAATGACGTTGTAGAACAGGAGCTGGAGAGAAATCCCGAGGGGTCGTTTCTGCGGCACCTTGTCGAAATGTATGATAAGGAGAGTGAACCTCATCTTGCGGTTATCAAGGAATCCGTATTGACGGTGACCGAAGCGGCCAGGAAGGTCTCGGCCGATTTGCCTCAACATATCAAAGAAGTTGAGAGACTCCTTGCGGCGTGGGATTCAATCAACCAGCCAGTGCAGGTCTATTCGCAGTTTCGAGGTCAGGAGGAAGGACGCTCCAAACAATTGTATGAGATCATCCGCAAGCTGTGCCTCGAGCTTGCCAACGATCACGGTCGCTATGATGAGGCGTTGACGCTTTCGAACGCTCTGCTGACGACGTTTCCAGAACTGGAGTCGGTCGCGGAATCGCTCAAGGAGGACATAACTACCCTCGAGTCCCTGTCTCACCAGAAGAAGATCTCCGACAAACTGGATCCCCTTGTTGATGCCTGCGAGCGCGCGAAGAACAACGCATCGCGGTTCGGTCAGGCCTTGAGGTCTGATGGCTTCTCCGAGAGCGGTGGCAAGCTTCTGAGTGATGTCGTGAGATCCTTCAATGATGCGAGGAAGTCTCTGTCAGAGCCTGAGATGGCGTACCTTGTGGTGCGCGATCTGGCACTGTCGCTCAATAACGAAAGCAACGATCCGCAGTCTGCATTTCTCCTCGTTGATGGCCTGATTGAGCTTGGCAGCGGCAAAGGGCCCAAGGAGGTGCTTGATAAGTTGCGGGAAGAAAGAGCTATCCTTCACAAGAACTGGAAGATGAAGGAACTGGAGCGCCAAAGTGGAAATCTGAATGGGATGCTCAGGGTCGTCGATGACATGATTGTCTTCGCCAATCCTGCGGACCGTCGAGATTTGGAGAAGCTGAAGTCCAAAATTGAAGGCAAGAGACTTGTCAAGAAGGCGAAGCTCGTGCTTCTTGCGGGAATAGGAGCTGTCATTCTCTATTTTGTTCTGATGGATGAGTTCCGCAAACCTGCGTCCGGGCATTATTATATCCCGCCTGTTGCAGAACGAAGCACGGTTCCAGCGGTGCCGAGCGTTTCGGATCCGTACGAGGTTTCTGATCCGTACGAGGAGGATATGCCGCCCGTCGGAACTGGGCTGTCATTGACCCGAAACCAAGTGAGATACTGCATCTTTCAGGGTGCCCGCTTGGACTACATCCGGCCAATGACCACAAACAACAGACAGATAGACAGGTTTAATGCCCTGGTGGACGACTTTAACGCCCGCTGTGGGAGCTTTCGCTACACATCCGGTGTACTTGAGTCGGTGGAGGGCGAGTTGACGAGTAGAGCTGCGACACTAAGAGCAGACGCGCAAAGGATCGTGGCCTCATGGTAGAAAGTGCGAATACATCGGGTGTCGATCAGGAGTTGGTCGCGCGCCTTTGTGTGGAGTACTGGAAGCTCGTCAGGGCCAGCCAGCGTGCCGCCCAACAATTGCCAGACAAGGATGGAAAGCGCATGGCGGCCCAGTTGAAGTTTTCTGATCTGCAGCTTGCAACCATCTCTGGGCAGCTTGGCTTGAATCTGGTTTCGTTTGACGGCGAGCAATTTTCTGTCGGAATGCCTGCTTCTGCTGACAATGGAGAGGACTTCGGTCAGGATGAAGACCTCGTTGTCACCAAGACGATCGAGCCTGCCGTCGTGCGAGAGATGAAGGTGGTCCACAAGGGACGGGTTCTCGTTGCGAGGCGCAGCGATGAAGAGCGGGAGGAATAGCTTTGTACCTTGGTATTGATCTCGGAACATCCAATTCAGCGGTCGTGGGCAACATCAACGGGTCAACGAGGCTCTTCAAGACATCGGACGGCTCAGATGTCCTTCCTAGCGTGATCTATCTCGACAAGCGTGGGCATCGATTTGTCGGGAAGGCGGCCCAGGATCGTATCACCTCGGCGCCCGCAAACGTCGCGGCAGGTTTCAAGCGGCTGATGGGCACCAAGAGTCCGGTTCGAATTGGCGGCCTAGAGTGGTCGCCCGAAGAATGCAGCGCGGAGATCATCAAGACACTTGTCGGGCAAGCTCTGACCGAGAGTGGCGAGCGACTGATCGAGGGGGCGGTGATTACCATTCCTGCGGCCTTCAACCAAATGCAGAGCGAAGCAACGATCGCGGCGGCGAGGATGGCGGGCCTGGAAAGAGTCAGCCTTCTCCAAGAACCGGTGGCTGCGGCGATGGCTTCAATCGCGCACGGCAAGCAGAAGGACGGGGTCTTCCTAGTTTATGACTTGGGTGGCGGAACCTTCGACGTCGCGCTTGTGATGAGTACAGGCGGTGCAGTGACCGTGGTTGCACATGAAGGCATCAATATGCTGGGCGGTCGGGACTTCGATCGCATCGTGTTTGATAGCCTGGTGCGTCCCTGGCTGCTCGACAACTTTTCGTTGCCGTCGGACTTTCAGAAGGAGGGAACGTACCGGCATCTCTCGACGATCGCACATCGTGCAATCGAGAAAGCAAAGATTCAGCTTTCTGCATCGGAAACAGCATCGATTTTTGCAAGCGAAGACGAAGTTCGTGCCGCTGATCAGGAGGGAGAGGACATTTACCTGTCCATTGATCTTACCCGCGGACAGCTTGTTTCCCTCGTCAGGGATCGCCTCGAAGATTCCATTGATCTGTGCAGAAAAATAATCACAGAAAATGGGTATACCCATGAAGACATTTCTCGAATTGTGCCAATTGGTGGCCCGTCGAAGATGCCAATTGTCAGGGAAATGCTTCAATCTCAACTTGCGATTGAAGTGGAGCAGGGTCTCGATCCGATGACCGCTGTGGCAGTGGGCGCCGCGATATTTGCAGAAAGCAGGCAGTGGGAAGGTGATCAGTCAGCCCGCAAGACGAGTCGCGGACAGGAGACGGTAGCTGGTACGATCTCGCTGACCGTGGATTTCAAGTCGAGGATCGCGGAAGACAATGCGCGGATTAGAGTGACACCTACCTCTGAAGTTCCTGCCGGGTTTGAGATTGAAGTCGTGGACGAAGCCGGCGGTACGACTGGTCGAAAGCCATTCGACGGGGTCGTGAAACTGAGCGTGCCGGTTCGTAAGGATGGGGAAAATCGCTTCGTCTTGACAGTGCATAATGCTGCAGGTCGAATTGTAGAGGACCTGACACGCGAGATCACCATCGTTCGCACTCAAGCAAGCGCTGCAAGCATTCCCATGACTTACACGCTCGCGGTCAAGACGCAGACGGGAACGGTTGGCTATGAACGAAATCGTCTGGAGCCGATCCTGAAGAAGGGGACCGCACTGCCTGCCGAAGGGCGGCATAGGTTTCGCGCAGGCAAGCCGCTCAAGGCGGGGGAGGATGACTTCATCACGTTCGAATTTTACGAGATGCGCGAAGGTATCGATGATCCTGAGCGCAATCTTCATATTGGTGACTTCCGGATGAATGGGCGGGAGGACTTGGAGCGAGGAGAACGCATAAACCGCGGAGACGACCTGATTGTTCACTGGAAAATGAGTGACAACGGCACCCTAAGTTTCGCGGTCGAGTTGCCGAGCCTCGGGCGGTTGATCGACTCTCATAATTTGTACCTTGCCCCGGGAGGACATATAAATTTCGACGGGCAGCAAGGAGCAGAAGTGGCGTCTATGCTTCTTGAACGGGCGGAAAACGACTTGGAGGACCTCAACGAGACGCTCGGCGGCAAGGCGGATCCATCAGGTGATCTCCGGGCACGTATAGAGCGTCTTGATGCTGCGCTCTCCACCTCTGTTGATGCCGATACTCACAGATCCGTTGCGGAAGAGGCACGCCGGGTACGGCAGGAAGTGGCCCTACTTCGCCTGGCACCGGAAAATGAAGAACGGGTGCTGACGAAGGAGGTCAATGAGATCGAGGTTCAGTTTGACGACCTTCGAAACGACGCTCACCCGGTTGACGCAGATCGGTATGAGAAGTTGCTGGCGACAACGCGTCGGGCTATCCGCGAACGCGATTTCGACACTGCGAGGAATTCGCTTGATGAAATGCGGAGCATTCGGCTCAAGGTCTTGGCCGAAAGCCCTGAGTTCTTGCTCGCGATCTTCCAGAGACTCGGAGAAGAGAAGTTCTTGGCCATTGATGAACAGCTGCATGACCGCCTTGTAGCGGCCGGTATTGCGGCGGTGAAATCGAATGATGTGTCTGGATTGAGAGGCGTTATTGGTCAGATGTTTGCCAACAGGGTATCCGGCGGTGGTGACGCCACCGATATCGTCGAACTGGCACACATCCTTGGGAGTTGATGAGGTAGTGGTAGCGGCAGTTTGATCGGAATGTCTTGGGAAATCCGAGCTGACACTGGAGGCGCCTAATGAATACGTTCCGGGGCCGCTTGTTCTGCAAAACTCGTTACGCCCCAGGATCCAGTTTTCGCTCTCGGCAGCAGAAGGCGTGGTGTTAGGCTGCGCGTCTGCCTCAGGACGCCTGCCAAGCGAGCGGATATCAAGCCGCGTTTCGCATCGGGCGCAGATTGAACGCCGTTGACAGTGTGAAATAGTGTTGTGATCCTGCCCCCGCAACCAAAATACCCGACACCCCGCCAACGCCAAGGCGGGGTTTTGCTTTTGTACCCGCCCCCAAAGACAAAATCGAACCCAACTCCCCATAAAGCTCAATCACATGACCGCCAGGCGTGCTGTGACCCCCGATGTTCATCCGGCTGAAACCAGAGTCGTTTGCTGAATTTGGCGCGGTTGCGCCGACGGAGCAATGGGCGATCTGCGCAGCAGTTCAGTTGCGCGAAGCTGATCACCCCTTTCCTCACCTTATAAGAGCCCGTCCTCCGCGGGCATCTGGCAGCCTTGAAGCGCATCGGCGAGCCGCGCACGCGCGGAGCCGGGGCGGAGCGGTTTTTGCTGGCTTTCATGCGGCTTCCAGCCCGTGAGCCAGACCATGTCGAAGCTCGCCCGCACCCGGCCATCGGGCTCGGAAAAATGCGCGGCATAATGCGCGAGCGCCTGCGCGATCACCGCGCGGCGGGTAAATCGGCGCAACCGGTCCGAAAGCGCATTCGCCTCCCCCATCGCGCGCAGATCCGCCATCAGACGCAAGGGATCGGCATAGGTGACCTTGCGCAGCACACTGTCGGCCACCGGCAGCGCGAGCCCGGCACGGTTCAGAAGCCCACCCAGATCGCGGATCTCGCCCATCGGCAGCACCCGCGGCGAGAGCCCGCCCGTGACCGCCACCTCGGCCTCGGCCAAGGCCGCGCGCAGCTCCGAAAGCGTCTGCCCGCCAAACATCACCGCAATGAAAAGCCCGTCGGGCCGAAGCGCGCGGGCCGCCTGCACGATCTGGCCCACCGGGTCTTCGGCCCAGTGCAGGCCCATCGCATGGACGACGAGATCATGCGCTCCGGGGGCGAGGTCGAGCATTTCCGTATCGGCCACGATCTTCGCGCCGGGCAGAACCGCGGCCCAGGGCGTGGGAAAAGCTGTCACGAGGGCGGGCGACGTAAACGTTTTATTAACCTCGTTCAGCCTCTCATGAAGCTCTTCGGCGGCGTCCTCATGCAGGAACAGCGCCGGCCCCAGCCGCCCGGCCCGGGCCCGGTTGCGCTCCAGCGCGCTGCGATCTGTGAGTTTGTGCGAGAGTGTCATGGTTGAGACGGAAGATAAGGCCCTTCGCGGGCATATGCCAGATGGCTTGCGACAGTCACTCGAGATGGTGCTGCATACGATCTTTCCGCCGCGTTGCATCTGCTGCGGCGCCGCGGTGAGTTCGGATTTCGGCCTTTGCGGACCCTGCTGGCGCGAGACGCATTTCATCACCGGCTGCCAATGCGAGGCCTGTGGCGCGCCGCTTCCGGGCGCGGCGGAGGCCAAGGTGCTTTGCGATGACTGCCTTGCCTCCCCGCGCCCCTGGCTGCGCGGCCGCGCGGCCTTCACCTATGAAGGCACCGGCCGACAGCTTGTACTTGCTTTCAAATATGCCGACCGGCTCGACCTCGTGCAGCCGCTGGGCGAGATGCTCGCACGCACTGCCGCACCGCTCATCAGCCCCGGCATGGTGGTGGCGCCGGTGCCCTTGCACCGGCTCCGGCTCGTCAAGCGGATGTACAACCAGTCTGCCCTCCTTGCGCAGAGCATGGCGCGGCGGGTGCGGTTGCCCTGCCTGCCCGATCTGTTTGAACGCAAGCGCGCCACCCGCAGCCAGGAGGGGCTGAACCGCGCCGCGCGGGAAGCAAATCTCGAGGGTGCGATCCGGCTGAGGCCCAAATATGCGGAGCGGATCAGGGGCCGGCCGCTTCTCATCGTCGATGATGTGATGACCTCCGGAGCGACGCTTGCAGCCTGCGAGGAAGCGGCGCGCGCGGCGGGTTCGGGGCCGGTTTCGGTTGTCGTGCTCGCCCGCGTTGCGAAGGACGGCTGAACCCCTTAGTTTGAGGGCAACAAGGAGCCCTCATGAAACGCGTTGAAATCTACACCACTCGCAGCTGCCCCTATTGCATCGCCGCCAAGGAGCTCTTGAGCGCCAAGGGCGTTGCCTTCGAGGAAACCGATGTTGGCGCCGACCCGGCCCTGCGGAGGCGCATGACCGAGCGCGCGCAGGGCGGCTATACGGTGCCGCAGATCTTCATCGGCGGCGAGCATGTGGGCGGCTGCGACGATCTCCATGCGCTCGATGCCGCGGGCCGGCTTGACACGCTGCTGGCCAGCTGATGCGCGCCGCTCTCCTCCAGCTCTCGGTGGGCGACGATCCGGCGGCGAACCTGCCGGTGACGCGCGATTTCATCCGCGAGGCGGCTGCCGCGGGTGCGGGCTTCGTGCTCACGCCCGAATGTACCAACCTGCTCTCTTCCGACCGGACCCATCAGAAGGCGGTGCTTCGCCACGAGGAAGAGGACGCCACTTTGGCCGCGCTGCGGGCCGAGGCGGCGCGGCTCGGTCTGTGGCTGCTGATAGGTTCGCTCGGGCTGAAGACCCACGATGCCGACGGCCGCTTTGCCAACCGCTCCTTCCTGATCGGGCCCGCAGGGCAGATCGTGGCCCGCTATGACAAGATCCACATGTTCGATGTCGATGTGAGCCCGACCGAGCGCTACCGCGAATCGGAGGCCTACCGGCCCGGCACGCGCGCGGTTCTGGCCGAGGCGGAGTTTGCCAAGATCGGCATGGCGATCTGTTATGATCTGCGCTTTGCCCATCTGTTCCGCCGCCTCGCGCAAGCGGGGGCCCAAGTTCTCACCCTGCCCGCCGCCTTCAACGACACCACCGGGGCCGCGCATTGGGAAAGCCTGATCCGGGCGCGGGCGATCGAGACCGGCTGCTTCGTGCTTGCCCCCGCGCAATGCGGCACGCATGGCGCGCATGGCGACAAGCCGCGGCGCACGCATGGGCACAGCCTGGCAGTTGCCCCCTGGGGCGAAGTGCTCGCCGATGGCGGCACCGCGCCCGGTGTCACGCTGGTCGACCTGGACTTGACCCGGGTGAGCGCGGCGCGCGCCCGCGTGCCCGCGCTCCACCACGACCGCGCATTCGAGGGGCCCTGAGATGTCCGACCCGCTGGCCGCCGCGCTTTTTGCCGAGGTTTTCATGGCCGACCAGCTGGCGCGCAATGTGGTCAGCCGGGCTCTGCCCAAGGGCATGGAGATCTCGCATTTCTCGGTGCTGAACTACCTCGCCCATATCGGCGAGGAGCGCACGCCCGCGCAACTTGCCGCGACCTTCCACGTCACCCGCGGTGCGATGACCAACACGCTCTCCAAACTCGCCTGGGCCGGGCATGTGCATATCCGCCCCGACTGGGACGATGCGCGGCGCAAGTTCGTGGCGATCTCGCCCGCGGGACGACAGGCGCGCGATGCGGCACTTGCCGCCTTGATGCCGCGCATCACCGAGGTGGTGCGGGCGGTCGGCGCCGACAAGGTGCGTACCGCGTTGCCGATCCTGCGCGAATTGCGCGCCCAGCTTGAGGACAGCTGAGGCCGGCGCCGGGTCTGACGCAAAATCAAAAAGACCCCGCCGAGCGAACGGCGGGGCAAGGTCGTGCCCGGCAGGCCGGGCACTGGCGGTAACTTTTTGATCTTTGAGATCAGTTCATCTCGGCGCGGATCTGCTGGCGCAGAAGGTCGATCGGCACCAGCTTGCCGTCGCGCTTGAAATGCCAGTAGGTCCAGCCGTTGCAGCTCGGTGCGCCTTCGAGATGGGCACCGACCTGATGGATCGAGCCCTTCACGTCATTGCCCACAAGCGTGCCATCGGCGCGCACCTTGGCCTTGTAGCGGTTGCCGATGGAATAGAGCTCCTCGCCCGGGCGCAGCATGCCGCGTTCGACAAGCTGGCCGAAGGGCACGCGCGGCTCGGCACGTTTCGAACCGGTGATTTCGAGCGCCTCGCGGTCGAATTTGCGCACCTTCTCAAGCCGTTTCTGCGCCGCCTCGCGGTAGGCTTCCTCGCGTTCGATGCCGATGTAATCGCGCCCGAGCATCTTGGCCACCGCGCCGGTGGTGCCGGTGCCGAAGAACGGGTCGAGCACGACATCGCCGGGGTTCGTGGTGCCAAGGATGATGCGGTGCAGCAGCGCCTCGGGCTTTTGCGTCGGATGCGCCTTGTCGCCCGCCTCGTCCTTCAGCCGCTCGCCGCCGGTGCAAATGGGCAGTACCCAGTCGGAGCGCATCTGCACCCCTTCGTTGAGCGCTTTCAGCGCCTCATAATTGAAAGTGTATTTCGCGCCTTCGGATTTCGAGGCCCAGATCAGCGTTTCATGCGCATTGGTGAGCCGCTTGCCACGGAAGTTCGGCATCGGGTTCGACTTGCGCCAGACCACATCGTTGAGGATCCAGTAGCCCTGGTTCTGCAACTCGGCGCCGAGCCGGAACACATTGTGATAGGAGCCGATCACCCAGATCGCGCCATTGGGCTTGAGGATGCGTCGCGCCGCGGCCAGCCAGTCGCGGGTGAAGCTGTCGTAATGGCCGAAGGAGCCGAACTGGTCCCATGCGTCATCCACCGCGTCCACCCGGGAATTGTCGGGCCGGTGCAGCTCGCCGCGCAGTTGCAAGTTGTAGGGAGGGTCCGCGAAAATCAGATCGACGCTTGCCTCGGGCAAGCGGTTCATTTCCTCGATGCAGTCGCCTGCAATGATCTGGTTGAGCGGAAGCGCGAGCGGCGCCTTCCGCGGATCGGTCTTGGTCATCTGTGCCTCATTCTGCCCGCGCGGGTCTTGCCCTTGGGTCGCCAGCTTGTGCCGGTCTGTGCGCCCAAACATGAGTCAAAGCCGATTCGGCGTCAAATTCTTTTTTGAATCAGGGACTTACAGATTTTACTTGGCACAAGATATTGTGCACGGGGCGGAACGAACGCCTATGAACGGGCGTCACCCCCAGATCTAGGAGCGCCTGACGATGCTCCTTTGTCGGGTAGCCCGCATTCCGCTCCCAGCCATAGCCGGGGTATTGTTGCGCCAAATCCACCATCAGCGCATCGCGCGCTTCCTTGGCGAGGATCGAGGCGGCGGCAATGGAAACAGAGCGGGCATCGCCTCGCACTACCGCCTCGGCGGAGAGGGTGAGAGTTTTCGGGAGCCGGTTTCCGTCGACAAGCACATGATCGGGCGCGCGGCGCAGCCCGGCGAGCGCGCGCATCATCGCAAGGTGGCTTGCCTGAAGGATATTGAGCGCGTCGATCTCCTCGACGCTCGCATGGGCCACGCACCAATCCGCATGGGCGGTGATTTCGGCCACCAGTTCGGCGCGGCGTTTTGCCGAGAGCTTTTTCGAATCGTCGAGCCCCACGGGAACATGCGCGGGATCGAGCACCACGGCGGCTGCGGTGACCGGACCGCACAGCGGGCCGCGGCCCACTTCGTCCACCCCGGCCACGCGCAAAAGCCCGCGGGCGCGGGCGGTGATCTCGAAACTGTCGTCTGGTCTCTGGGCCATGCCTCCGCATGCCGCGACCCGGCGGCGGGCGCAATGAAAAAGGCGCGAGGTTGGCCTCGCGCCTTTGCGCATCGCTCAGCGGCGCTGGCTCCAGTCGCGCCGCCCCTGATCGTGGCAGCCGGGCGACTGCACCTCGATCCGGCGGCCGTGACGGTCGCGTTCGATGCGCACCACGCAGGCATCGGCGCGGCGGGGATCGTCGCGCCAGCGATCATGGCCGTGATCGCGGCCGCGGTCGTAATAGCCCCAGGCCGGCGGCGGCGGGCGGTGCGGCGTAGCGCGCGGCTTGTCATTCTGATCGACGATTGCGGCAATCGCACCGATGCCGAGCAGGAGGGCCAGCGCATTGCGGTCGCTCTCGCTCATGGCTGCGGCGGGCGTTGCGGTTATGGTGGTCAGGCCGAGCGCCAGAGCGGTGACGGCGGCGGTCAGGCGGGGGAATGTGAAGGCGGTCATGGGCGTTCCTTGTCTCGGGCGGTCAGAGCCGCGGTTGGGATGAAACGACCCTCGGCCCGGAACGTTCCGTAACGCAATATCAGGCCTCCGTTATCCGATAGCAGGCGCGCCAAACCCCTTTGGCTATTGCATAACGCGGCGCGGCGGCGCAGCTTTGGCGGATGATGAGACACATGCTTCCCGCCCTCATTCTGCTCGCTTTGGCCAGCCCCGCCGGGGCTCAGTGCTATGCCGATTACAAGGCCAAGCAGGACAATCCCCTGCGGCTCCATTACGGGGTGGCGCAGGTGCCCGACTCGGCCTGCTCGAAAGGGGGCGCCGCCGCGGCTCTGGCGCCACGGCTCGCCGCCGGGGGGTGGACGTTGCTCAACATCGTCTCCGTTTTCGGACCAGACAAACTCGACAGCAAGAAGGCCAGCGCCGGTGGCTATTTCCTCCGTTACTGAGGGGCTGAAGGCCGGGTCGCGCGCCGTGCTTTGGGGCGTTGGTGCGATTGTTGTCGCACTCTGCGCAGCGGCGGCGCTCTTGTTCCTCTCGCTCCCCGATGCCAATGCCTTCAACGCGCGGGTCGAAGAGATCTTCGTGCAAAACGATGCCCTCACCAACCCCACGCAATTGCGACTGCTTGAGGTCTTGGCGCAATCGGGCACCTCCTTTGCCGAGGTGCTCTCCTCCTATCGGCTGATCATCTTCATCCTGCTCGTGTTCGCCGCGGTGCTGATGGTGGCGGCGCTCGGGCTTTTGCTCACCATCGTCGGGCTCAACCGGCGCATGAGCGCGATTCAGCGCTCTGGTATCGAGGTGCAGAGCCTGCGCATCCTGCGGGCGGAAAACGCGGTGATGCTGAACGACATGGCCTTCACCCTCACCCCCGCGGCGATTGAGACCCTCGCGGTGCTGGCCGAGGCGCGGATGGACGATGATTTCGTCACCGGCGCGCAGATCGAGGCGATGATCTCGGGCAAACCCGAGGCCGATTGCGACGAGGCCGCGGGCGCCACCCGCATCAAGCGGCTGCGCGACGCCTTGGGCAATGCCCTCGTCAGCGAGCTTCTGGTGCGCAACATTTCACGCAAGGGTTACACGCTCGCCGTAGCAAGAGAGCGTCTGCGCGTCGACTGACCCCGATTCCTGTTGCTTATGGGGGGCGGGGGTCCTATATCGCGGCTTCACTTTTCGCGGGGGGGCGCCCATGATCCCGACACCCTTCTACCTGATCGACGAAGCCCGGCTTCTGGTCAACATGCGCAAGATCGACGCTTTGCGCGCGGCCTCCGGGGCAAAAGCGCTTCTGGCGCTCAAATGCTTCGCCACATGGTCCGCCTTCGACATCATGCGCCCTTACATGGATGGCACCACCTCCAGCTCGCTTTATGAGCTGCGGCTGGGGCACGAGAAGTTCGGCAAGGAAACGCATGCCTATTCCGTCGCCTGGTCGGACCGGGAGATCGACGAAGCCTGCGGCTATGCCGACAAAATCATTTTCAACTCGGTGGGCCAGCTCACCCGGTTTGAGGCGCAATCGGCCGGGATCAAGCGCGGGCTGCGGCTCAATCCCCGGTTCTCCACCTCCGGCTTCGACCTCGCAGACCCGGCGCGCCCGTTCTCGCGGCTGGGCGAATGGGATGTGGCGAAACTGCTTGGCGTGGCCGAGCTGATTTCGGGCGTGATGATCCACTACAATTGCGAGAACCGCGATTTCGCGCTGTTTGACGACCAGCTTGGCCGGATCGAGCGCGACTTCGCGCCGCTTCTGGAAAAGCTCGACTGGGTGAGCCTGGGGGGCGGCATCCATTTCACCGGCGAGGGCTACCCGCTCGACGCGCTTGCCGCGCGGCTCAAGGCCTTTTCCGAGCGCTTCGGGGTGCAGGTCTATCTTGAGCCCGGCGAGGCCTCGATCACGCAATCGACCTCGCTTGAGGTAAGCGTGCTCGATCTGCTCGACAACGGCAAGCAACTGGCCATCGTCGACAGCTCGATCGAAGCCCATATGCTTGATCTGCTGATCTACCGCGAAAGTGCAAAGCTGCCGCAAGAGGGCGATCACGCCTATCAGATCTGCGGCAAATCCTGCCTTGCGGGGGATATCTTTGGCGAGGCCCGCTTCCCCGCGCCCCTCAAGGTGGGCGACCGGATCTCGGTGGCCGATGCGGCGGGCTATACGATGGTGAAGAAAAACTGGTTCAACGGCGTCAACATGCCGTCAATCGCCATTCGGCGTGAGGATGGCACCGTCGAGCTGATCCGAGACTTTACCTACGAGGATTACCTCTCATCCCTGTCCTGAGGGGCTGATCGCCCCCCTTCCCTGCCTCATGAAAGGAGCCAGCAGAAGTGAAGAAGAACGTGCTTATCATCGGTGCCGGTGGCGTCGCGCAGGTGGTTGCCCACAAATGCGCGCAACACAACGACATTCTGGGTGACCTGCACATCGCATCGCGCACCCGTGCGAAATGCGACGCCATCATCGCCTCGGTCCATGCGAAAGGCGCGATGAAGGGGCAAGGCACGTTCGAGGCGCATGCGGTGGATGCGATGGATACGGCGGCGGTGGCGGATCTGATCCGCAAGACCGGCGCGCAGATCGTCATCAACGTCGGCTCGTCCTTCGTCAACATGACGGTGCTGGCCGCCTGCATCGAGACCGGAGCGGCCTATATGGACACGGCGATCCACGAAGACCCGGAAAAGATCTGCGAAGCACCGCCGTGGTATGGCAACTACGAATGGAAACGGCGCGCGGCCTGCGAGGCGGCGGGGGTCACCGCGATTCTCGGCGTCGGCTTTGATCCCGGCGTCGTCAACGCCTATGCGCGGCTCGCCGAGGACGAGTTCCTCGACACGATCGAGAGCATCGACATCGTCGACATCAACGCCGGCTCCCATGGGCGCTGGTTTGCCACCAACTTCGACCCGGAGATCAACTTCCGGGAATTCACCGGCACGGTCTATTCGTGGCAACAGGGCGCCTGGCAAGCGAACAAAATGTTCGAAGTGGGCAAGGAATGGGATCTGCCGGTCGTGGGCAAGCAAAAAGCCTATATGACCGGGCATGACGAGGTGCATTCGCTCTCGGCGCGCTACAGCCACGCCGATGTGCGGTTCTGGATGGGCTTTGGCGATCATTACATCAACGTCTTCACGGTGCTGAAAAACCTTGGCCTGCTTTCCGAACAGCCGGTGAAAACCGCCGAAGGGCAGGAGGTGATCCCGCTCAAGGTGGTGAAGGCGGTGCTGCCCGACCCGGCGAGCCTCGCGCCGGATTACGAGGGCAAGACCTGCATCGGCGATGTGATCAAGGGCACGAAGGGCGGCAAACCCGCCGAGGTCTTCATCTACAACGTCGCCGATCACAAGGAAGCCTATGCGGAAGTGGGAAGCCAGGGCATTTCCTACACCGCGGGCGTGCCCCCGGTGGCTGCCGCGATCCTGATCGCTCAAGGCATTTGGGATGTGGGCACGATGGTGAATGTGGAGGAGCTTCCGCCACGGCCCTTCCTGGAGCGTCTGGGGGAGATGGGCCTGCCAAGCCGGGTGATCGACACGCGCGGCACCGACCGCGCGATTTGAGCCGAAACCAAAGGCCCGCGCGCGCGGGCCTTTCTCCGGCCTCGCCCAGCGGCAAAGCGCAAACAGCCTCTCCGACACGACGGGCGCCTCACGCACGGACGCTCCCGTCTTTTACCGGGGGGCGATGCTCCCTATGCCTGCTGTTAGCCGAGTTCGCGCAGGAAATTCTCCGACCACCAGTGCACATCCTGCGTCAGCAGAACCTCGATCAACGCCTGATACCGTTCCCGCCGTTCGGATTGGGACATCGCGAGCGCAGTGAGGATCGTGCTCGCCATCTGCTCGGTGTCATGTGGGTTGACGATCAGCGCCTGACCCATCTGCTCCGCCGCTCCGGCAAATTGCGACAGCACCAGAACGCCCGGGTCTTCGGGGTTTTGCGCGGCGATGAACTCTTTCGCCACGAGGTTCATCCCGTCCATGAGCGGTGTCACCAGCCCCACATGCGCGGCGCGGTAGAGCCCCGCCAGCACTTCGCGGGGGATCGCGCGGTTGATGAACCGGATCGGCGCCCATTGAATATCGGCAAAGGTGCCGTTGATCCGGCCCGAAAGGTGTTCGGTCTCCTCGCGGATCTGGTCATAGGCCTGCACCCCCTCGCGGGTGGGCGGAGAGATCTGCAGAAGCGACACGTGGCGGTGCCATTCCTCGTGGCGGGAGAGAAATTCGCCAAAGGCGCGGAAGCGCTGCGGCACACCTTTTGAATAATCGAGCCGGTCGACACCGATCATCAGCCGTCGCCGCGTCTTGACGATGCCTTCGGGCAGGGCGCGGAACTGCTCCTCTGCAAGGTCCATGAATTCGCGCGCATTGATTGCGATCGGGAAGGCGGCGACCCGGCTTTGCCGTTGCCCAAGGTGCAGATAGCCCGAGCCGAGGTCGATCGCCTCGCCGATCTCGACCATCGAGGCGAGGCAGGCGCGCGTATCGCGCTCGGCCTGCAGCCCGATCAGATCGAATCCGGCGAGCCATTGGCAGATTTCGCGGCCATTGGGCAGCGCCTGCATCGCGAGCGGCCCGGGAAAGGGCGTGTGCAGGAAAAAGCCGATCCGGTTCGTCACGCCCATCACGCGCAGTTCATAGGCCAGCGCGAGCAGGTGGAAGTCATGCACCCAGATCCGGTCTTCCGGCTCAAGCATCGGCACCAGCATCCGCGCCAACCGCCGGTTCACCCGCTTGTAGGCGGCAAGATATTCCTGATGGATGTCCATCAGGTCGGTGCGGCCATGAAACAGCGGCCAGAGCACCGAATTGGCGTAGCCGGCGTAATAGTTTTGCTGCTCTTCTTCCGTCAGATCGAAGCAGAGCCGCCGAAATGGGCCACCCTCGATCTCGCGCAACGCATCGGAGGGCGTGTCGCAAAGCTCCCCCGAGGTGCCGATCCAGATGCCGCCTGCCTGCTCCAGCGCATCGCCGAGGGCTACGACAAGCCCGCCCGAAGGGTTCGCCCCGGTCGGGATCCGGTTTGAAAGACAGATCAGCCGTCCCATGCATCCCCCCCGATCGCAGTGGTGAGCCAGGCCCGGATTTCCGCGGGATCCGCGAGCCGGAAGCGGGCCGCCGTTGCGCCCGCGCCCACCTTCACCCCGTAGCCGCCATGCGCCTCGGCCCAGGCAAGGGCGGGCTCGTCGGTCACATCGTCGCCCGCATAGACCGGGCGGCGCCCGGCAAAGGGGGCGCGCCGGGTGAGCCGCGCGAGCGCGCCATCCTTGGAGGCGCCGCGCGGGCGCAACTCAACTGCCATCTTGGCAAGCTGCACCTCGAAGCCCGGAAAACGGCGCGCGGCCCTGGTTGCAAAAGCTTCGGTCTCGGCCTGCAATTCAGGCCGGGCGCGATAATGGAGCCCCGCGCCGAGTGATTTCGGCTCGTAAAGCAGCCCCTTGTCGGCGGCAAAACCGGCAAGCTCGGCCTGCAACGCCGCAAGGCCCTCGGGGCGCAGCGGTGGTTCCTCAAGGCCCCGCGATTCGGCGCCATGGCTGCCCACCATCGGCCCGTCGAAGCCGCTCAGATAGGTTTCGAGTTCGGGCAGCGAGCGGCCGGAGACGATGGCGAGCGCGCCATCGAGCCTCTCCGCCAAGGCGCAGAGCACGGCGGAAAGCCGCTCCGGAACAATTATCGCATCGGGACGCGGGGCGATCTCGACAAGACAGCCATCAAAATCTAGAAACAGCGCGTCCTGCGCGGTGTCGAGGGCGGGCGGAGCTTCCTCGGCTCCGAACGGATCACTCATCGGCATGCTCCAAGCTTAAGCGAGGCGCGACACATTTGAAAGGCGGCATTGACCTGAGCCATAAACCCATTAAGTCCGGGTCAGGTTTCATCGGAGTGACGACAGGAAGTGACATGACCGAAGACCGGCCCGCGCGCCTTGCCCATGCTCCCGCTGACCACCCCGTGGTGCCACCGGCGCGGATCGGCGTGCTTTTCGCCAATCTCGGCACCCCCGATGCGACCGATTACTGGTCGATGCGGCGCTACCTGAACGAGTTTCTCTCGGATGCGCGGGTGATCGACATTCCGCAATGGAAGTGGCAGCCGCTGCTGCAACTGATCATCCTGTCAAAGCGCCCCTTCACCTCGGGCGAGAACTACCGCACGATCTGGAACGAGGAGCTTGACGAGAGCCCCTTGATGACGATCACCCGCCAGCAGGTGACCAAGCTGCGCGCCGCGGTGGATCAACGCTATGGCGCAGGCAATGTGATCGTTGATTTTTGCATGCGCTACGGCAATCCCTCGACCCATGATGTGCTCAACGAGATGGTGGCGCGGGGGTGTGAGCGGATCCTCTTCTTCCCGCTTTACCCGCAATATGCGGGCGCCACCTCGGCCACGGCGAACGATCAGTTTTTCCGTGCGCTGATGAGCCTGAAGCGTCAGCCCGCAGCCCGCACCGCGCCCGAATACTTCGCAAAGCCTTCCTATATCGATGCTTTGGCGCAATCGGTCGAGCGTGCCTATGCGGCGCTCGATACGCGGCCGGATGTCCTTGTCGCCTCCTATCACGGCATGCCGAGCCGCTATCACCGGGAGGGCGACCCTTACCACTGCCAGTGTCAGAAAACCTCGCGACTTTTGCGCGAGCGGCTTGGCTGGGACAAGGATTCGATTGACACCACTTTCCAGTCGGTGTTCGGGCGCGAGGAATGGTTGCGGCCCTATACGGTCGAGCATGTGGTGAAACTGGCCGAGGCTGGCAAAAAGAACATCGCCGTGATTTCTCCCGCCTTCTCGGCGGATTGCATCGAGACGCTCGAAGAGATCAATGGCGAGATCCGCGAGGCGTTCGAGCATGCGGGGGGCGAGCATTTCACCTATGTGCCCTGCCTCAACGATGACGATGCCCATATCGCGGCGCTGATGGAGGTCGTGGCGGAAAACCTCTGCGGCTGGATCTGCTGAGCGCCCGGCCCGGGCACCGTCTTTGATCTTGCTTTGTCGTGGCCCTCGGCTAGGCTTCCGTGACGGAAGGAGGCGGCGAGGGAGGAAAAGCTGCGACAGGCGCTCTCATCCGGACTGCGGCACGTCGCCGCACGCGCGACCGCCGGGGCGATCTCGGTCTTCGTGCGGTTCCTCACCGCACCGCAGGCGCTTTATGCGGTGGAGCTGCCGCCGGGGCCGCAACGGATCTATTTCGCCAACCATTGCTCCAATGCCGATGCGGTGCTGATCTGGGCGGTGCTGCCGCCCGAGATCCGCGCCCGCACCCGACCCGTTGCCGCCGCCGATTACTGGCTGAAGAACCGGGTCCGCCGTTTTATGGGGCGCGACGTATTCAGGGTACTCTTGATCGAGCGGCTGCGCGAGCATCGCACCGAGAATCCGGTGGAGCGGATGATTGGGGCCGTTGATGAAGGCTCTTCGCTGATCATCTTTCCCGAGGGGCGGCGCAACGAAAGCCCCGAGCTGTTGCTCGAGATGCGGCCCGGCATCTATCACCTCGGACAGGCGCGCCCCGATCTGGAGCTGGTGCCGGTCTGGATTCACAATCTCAATGCCGTACTGCCGCGCGGCGCGCTCATTCCCGTGCCGATCCTCTGCACCGTGGGCTTTGGTGCGCCGCTCCGCCCCGATCCCGAGGAACCGAAAGAAGCCTTCATGGCGCGCGCCCGCGCCGCGTTGCTGGCCCTTGCGTCGCGCGAGGCGCCATGAGCCCGGACACCTCGCTCAACCTCATCGCCATCTTTGCCGGGCTCTTCGCGCTGCTGGGGCTCGCCTCCGCCGTGGGGCAGGGGTTGCGCGCGCGCTTTGACCCGGAGGGGCGCAATCCGGTCATTGCCACGCTCAACGCCCGGATCGACGGCTGGTGGCTGATGATCATCGTGCTCTCGCTCGCCTTCCTGATCGGGCGCGGCGCGGTGCTTTTGCTGTTCGCTTTCGCCTCTTTCAGCGCGTTGCGTGAATTTCTCACCCTCACGCATCGCGCACGCGCCGATCACGCCGCGCTTGCCGCCGCGTTCTTCCTCGTGCTGCCGGCGCAATATATTGCGCTCTGGGCGGGCTGGTCAGGCTTCTTTGCCCTCTTCATCCCGGTCTATGCCTTCCTCGGCCTGCCGATCCTGACGGTGTTGCGCGCGGAAACGGCGCAATTCCTCAGCCGCGTGGCCGAAACGCAATGGGCATTGATGATCGCGGTTTACTGCGTGAGCCATGTTCCCGCGCTGCTGACGCTCGCGATCCCGGGCTACGGCGGCGACACGGTGCTCCTGATCATCTTCTTGCTGATTGTCGTGCAATCGGGTGATGTGCTGCGCTATTTCGCCGACAAGGTGTTCGGCCGCCACCATGTTGCGCCACGGGTCTCGCAAACAAAAACCTGGGAGGGCTTTGGCTTTGGCGTGCTGGCCGCCTCGGCCATCGGCATGGCGCTCGCCTGGCTCACACCATTCCGCCCGCTTGAGGCCTTTGCGATGGCCGCGCTGATCTCGGCGCTCGGGTTTTTCGGCGGGCTGGTGATGGGGGCGATCAAGCGCGACCGCGGCGTGCGCGAATGGGGCCATGTGATCGAGGGGCACGGCGGCTTCCTCGACCGGCTCGATTCGGTGGTCTTTGCCGCGCCGGTGTTTTTCCACCTGACGCGGCTTTTCTGGCAGGGCTAGATCAGCACCACCTGCGTGCCGACCTTGGCCAGCTCGAAGAGTTCTTCGATATGCTGGTTGAAAAGCCCGATGCAGCCGTTCGACGATTTGCGCCCGATCTTGCGCGTGTCATGGGTGCCGTGGATGCGATAATATTGCCAGCTCAGGTAAAGCGCGCGGGTGCCGAGCGGGTTGTCGGGCCCGGCGGGCACGAAATCCGGCCATTCGGGGTTGCGCTGTTTCATGGACGGGGTGGGCGACCAGGTCGGGTTTTTCACCTTGCGGATTACCTCGGTCCGGCCGCGGCGGGTCAGCTCGTTCGAGACCGGCACCGAGGTCGGATAGAGCTTGTAGATCGATTGGTCCTCGGACCAGAAATGCAGCGCCCGCGAGATCGTGTCGACGAGGATCGCGCCATTTTGCGTGTTCGAGAAATAGGGCTGCCAGTCAAGCTCGCGGAAGCTCGAGATATTGCGCCGCATGTTGGTATTGGCGCTTTCCTCAAGCTGCGTCACCCCGGCATCGGGGGTCTGCGCGAAAACCGCCGGGGCTGCGAGCGAAACGCCCGCAAGCGCAGCGGATCCGAGAAACGAGCGGCGGTCGAGCATCTTGCGCGCATCCGTCATGAGAGAACTCCGTTCGGGCCAGTAGCCGGGCCAGTGCCACCCTGCGGCCGGGCGATATCCCGAACCGCCCGCAAGCCGGCTGTCAGCCCGTTCCCTTATTGCGCCTGAGCCGCAGGTGCAAATCAAACCGGCGTCATTGCGCGCTTTCACGCAACTGTGGGTTTGCGCGTCACGCTGCCGCGGTGTATGGCGCCCCGACGGGGGGCCGATACCGGCCTTCTGCGACAGCGACGCCCGGGGGACGATGATGATCGGCGCCAAATACATGGCCAAATATCTGCTTGTGGCCGCGAGCCTGACGCTCGCCGCCTGTGCCTCGGGAACCGATCCGCAGATCGGCCCGGATGGCAAGCCGCTGCCGCAGCTTTACAAGATTTCCCCCCGCGATGCGCAGGAGATCCCCGCCCGCGTGCTCGAGGCGGTCAATGCGCTGCGCGGCGCGCGGGGCACCGCACCGGTGGCCCTGAACGAGGCGCTCACTGCCGCCGCCGCGCGTCATTCGCGCGATATGGCGGCGCAGAACCGGCCCTGGCACTGGGGCTCGGACGGCTCTTCCCCCGTCGATCGCGCGCGGCAGGCGGGCTATATCGGCAAGCTCGTGGGCGAGAACATCTCGGAGACCTACGAGACCGAGACCGAGACGCTCTCGGCCTGGATGGCTTTGGCCGACACCCGCGACGTGATCCTCAACCCCTCGGTCACCCAGATGGGCTTTGCCTGGTATCAGGAACCCTCGGGCAAGATCTGGTGGACGATGGTCACCGGAGACTGACCCGGGCCTCCCTTGCAGACCAAGATCGGAAAGGCCCCGGCGTCGTCCGGGGCCGTTTCGGTTCAGGGGAAGAGAAAGACCGGTGTGCCGACGCCGACCATGGCATAGATTTCCTCGATCTCCTGATCCGTCACCGCAATGCAGCCCGCGGTCCAGTCGCGCATGCCGGGCGGGTTCTTCCCGGCCTGGCCATGGATCATGATATCCCCGCCGGGCTTGCGGCCCAGCGCTTCGGCATAGGCGACATCATCGGGGTTCGGATAGGATACGCCGAGCGAGAGATGATAGGCCGAATTCGGGTTGCGGCGGCTGATGTAATAGAGCCCTTCCGGGGTCTTGCCGTCGCCCTCGAACCGCTTGGCGCCCACCGGCGCGCCGCCCAGCCCAATCTTGTAGCGCTTGACGACCTTGTCGCCGGAAAACAGGAACATGCGCCGCTTCGCCTTGTAGATCTGGATCTGGGTGATCCGCGGCCCGTTATAGGACTGGAACTTGCTTGAATCGCCGCCACAGGCGGCCAGAAGGGTGAGGCTCGAGAGCCCCAGAAAGACGGTGCGACGCTGCATGATGTGCCTGTATTGGTGTTTTGCGCAGCCTAGCAGAGGACCTGCAGGCTGCGAAGCACTAAGCGCGTGAAAACCGCGCCGCAAGCTCGATATGTGCGGACCAGCGGAACTGATCGACGACGATCAGCTCTTCGAGCATGAAACCGGCGCGGGTGAGCCGCTCGGCATCGCGCGCGAAGGTGACGGGGTTGCACGACACATAGGCAAGGCGGGTGCAGGTCGAGGCGGCGATCTCGGTCACCTGCGCCTCGGCGCCCGCCCGCGGCGGGTCGAGCACCAGCGCGTCGAACCGCGCGATCTCGTCGGGAAGCAGCGGGCGGCGAAACAGATCGCGCGCCTCATGAGTGAGTTTTTTCAGCCCCGGTGCCGCGCGCCAGCCTCGGTCGAGGGCCGCGAGCATCCCGGCTTCGCTCTCGACCGCATGCACCTCTGCGCCGCGGGCGAGTGGCAGCGCAAAGGTGCCGCACCCGGCAAAGAGATCGGCGATCTTCGCTGCGCCCTCGGTCGCGCGGGTGACAAAGGCCACGAGCGCCGCCGCACCCTCGGCGGTGGCCTGCAAAAAGGCGCCCGGCGGCGGGGTGACGCGCGCTGGTCCGAAGCTTTGCAACGCCGGGCGGCGCGCAGCGATCGTTTCGTCGTTCCAGCTCAGCCGGGCGAAGTCTTGCGCCTCGGCAAGCGCGGCGAGGCTTTGGAACAGCGCCGGTTCGATCTCCTTGCCGCCGGTTGCGGCAACCTCCACCCCGGCCTCCGAAAGCGTCAGAGCGAAAGACATCTCGCCCTTGCGCGAGGCGCCGAGCGCAGTTGCCTCATGGAGCGCAGGGAGCGTGGCCAGCAGTTCGGGCCGCAGGATCCGGCACTCCGGCACTTCGACCACGGTGTCGGAGGCGCGGGCGTGAAAGCCGACGAGCGTGCTCTTTTTCGTGCGCCGCCCGGAAAAGCTGGCGCGGCGGCGCGAGAAGGCGGGGGATGTCTCGACCCGCGCCACTTTGGCGGCGATGTCGCGCGCGGCCAGTGCGGTCTCCACCACCTCGGCCTTCCAGCCTTCCACAAAACGGTCGGAGGCATGTTGCAGAACGCAGCCACCGCAGGCGCGATAGTGCGGGCAGGGGGCCTTCACCCGCTCGGGCGAGGGGCTCAGGATGCGAGGCGCCGCGATCCGCCCGGCCTCGACCGCACCTTCCACCGTTTCGCCCGGCAGCGCCATGGCGACATGGAGGCGCCCCGCGGGCGTTTCGGCAATGCCATCGGCGAGAATGGACAGACGGTCGATGATGATCGGCATGGGGCCTCCGTTCCGGCCCCCTTACCGCAAGCTCTGCCCTGCGCCAAGCCTATTGCGCAGCCTCGACCGGGTCGGCCTCTTCACCGCCGCCCTCGTCCTCATCGGTGCCGATGAAGCCGCCCGACTGCCGGTTCCAGTAGCGCGCGTAAAGACCCTGCGCCGCCAGAAGCTCGGCATGCGAGCCCTCTTCGACGATCCGCCCGCTGTCGAGCACAACGATCCGGTCCATCTCGGCAATGGTGGAGAGCCGGTGCGCGATGGCAAGCACGGTCTTGCCCTCCATCACGCGCCTCAGCGCGGCCTGAATTTGCGCCTCGACCTCGCTGTCGAGCGCCGAGGTGGCCTCGTCGAGCACGAGAATGGGCGCGTTCTTCAGAAACGCTCGCGCCAGCGCGATCCGCTGCCGCTGCCCGCCCGAGAGCTTCACGCCGCGCTCGCCCAGAGCCGCATCATAGCCGCGCCGGCCCTTGTGATCGCTCAGCCCGAGGATGAACTCATGCGCCTCTGCCGCTTTTGCCGCGGCGATCATCTCTTCCTCGGTCGCATCCGGGCGGCCATAAAGAATGTTCTCGCGTGCCGAGCGGTTGAACATCGCGGTTTCCTGCGTGACCATGCCGATCTGGCGGCGCAGGCTCTCCTGCGTGACCGCGCGCAGGTCGGTGCCATCAAGCCGGACCGCGCCCTTTTCGGTGTCATAGAGCCGCAACAGAAGCGCCACGAGGGTCGATTTGCCCGCGCCCGAGGCGCCGACGATGCCGATCCGCTCGCTGGGCGCGATCTTCAGGTCGATCTCCTCGATCCCGCCGCGCCCGCGGCCATAGGCAAAGCTCACATGGTCGAAATGGATCGCGCCCTTGATCCGCTCAAGCGTGCGCGCGCCGGGGGCGTCGGTGATCTCATGCGCGGGGGTGAGGGTGCGCATCCCGTCCTCGACCTCGCCGACGTTCGACCAGAGCGCCATCAGCGATTGCGAGACCCAGCCCGACATCTGCGTGATGCGCATCGCCACGGCGCCCGCGGCGGCGATGTCGCCTGCCGTGGCCTCGCCGCGCCGCCACATCAGGAGCGCGCCGCCGACCAGCAAGATCGGCAAGAGCCCGGAAAAGGTGATCTGGCTCGCCCGATACCAGGTGGTTGTCACCCCAAAGTTCTGGGTTGCCGTGCGAAAGCCCTGCATCGCGCCCAGCGCCGCCTGATCCTCGTGGCTCGCATGGGCGAAAAGCTTCACCGTCTTGATATTGGTGATGGTGTCGACAACCTGCCCCGTCACCATCGCGCGGGCAGAGGCGCGCGCTTTCGACCGGCCCCGCACATAGGGCAGGAACGAGCGGATCAGGAGCAGATAGAGCATCAGCCAGACACCGAGCGCCAGCGCGCCGAAAATGTCGATCCCGGCCAACAGGAAGACCGAGCCGATGATCGAGGCAAGCGCGAAGAACACCGTGCTGATGACCTCGGTCACCACATCGGTGACGGCGCGGGCGGTCTGCATCTGCTTTTGCGCGATCCGGCCCGCGAAATCGTTGTCAAAGAAGGTGACCGCATGCCCCATTGTCCAGCGGTGCAGCCGCGAGAGCACCTGCGGCATCAGGTTTGGCGCCACCAGCATGTTTGACGACCATGTCGAGGCGGCAAAGGAGGCCGGGCGGATCACCAGATAAAAGACCACAAAGGCCAAAAGCAGCCACAGATGCTGGCTGACGAAGGTGGTAGGATCTGCGCCGACGATCGAGTCGATGACAAGGCCCAGAAGCCAGGCCGCGCCCACCTCCATCGTGCCGGCAAGGGCCGAAAAGACACCGGCAATGGCCACGGCGGGCCAGGCGCCGCGCAGGCACCAGCGCAGGAAGGCAAGAAGGCGCTGGGGCGGCGGCCCCTCGGCGGGGGTGAAGGCGTTGATCATCGGGATTCCTTTCGCCGCCACCATATAGGCGCGCGCCGGGAAAGGGAAAGCTCACGCCCCCCCGTCTCACGCCCCGCCGCGGAGAAGCGCGTCCCGCGTGAGCGTGAACCCGGAGGCGATCCAGCGCGCCTCAAGTTCTTTCAGGCGCATGCCGAGGGCTGGGCCCTCAAGGCCGGGCATCAGGTCGGCCGCGGTGATGGGGAAGCGTTGCGCCGCGCCGAATGTGACCCTGTTCAGGTCCAATGAGGGTCTTTCTGCTCCAAGCATCGCGGCGCGGATCAGCAGCGCATCGCGCGCGCCCTCCGCGCCGTAGCGATAGCCGAGCTCGGCGGCCTCCATCGTTTCGCCCAGCGCCGCGCGGATCGCCGTGAGCCGTTTTGTCTCGGGCTTGGAGAGCCGCAGCCGTTCCGCCACCTCCGTGCCGCCGAGGCAGGCCAGTCGCCGGATCGGCTCGGGGGCGAGCCCGGCCTCAAGATGAACGAGGGGGGCAAGCGCCGTTGCCTCGGCGCCGGGGATCACCTGCGCCAGCACGCCGCTCGCGGCCATCGCGGCCACCGCAGGGGCCGGGTCCGGCGCGGCCAGAAGCTTGCGCATCTCATGGCCGATCCGCTCGCGCGAAAGCGTCTCTATTTGGGCGGAATGGGTCGCGCAGGCGGCCAGCCCCTCGGCATCCATGCCAAGGCTCGGGTCGCCATACCATGCGGTGAAGCGGAAGAACCGCAGGATACGCAGATAGTCTTCGGTGATGCGCGCCCCAGGCGCGCCCACAAAGCGCAGATGGCGGGCGTGAAGGTCGGCCAGCCCTTCGCCGAGCGGGTCGAGCACGGTGCCATCGGCGCGGGCGTAAAGCGCGTTCATGGTGAAGTCGCGCCGCGCCGCATCTTCTGCAAGATCGGTGGAAAAGGCGACCGTGGCGCGCCGCCCGAAGGTTTCGACATCGCGGCGGAAGGTGGTGACCTCATGGGGCTGATGGTCGACCACGAGCGTTACCGTGCCATGGTCAATACCGGTGGGCACGGCCTTCACGCTTGCGGCTTTCGCCAGCGCCAGCACCCGCTCGGGGCGGGCATCGGTGGCAATGTCGATATCGGAAACGGGCTGCAACAGAGCCGCATTGCGCACGCAGCCTCCCACCAGAAGCGCCTGATGCCCGCCCGCTTCCAGAAGCGCCAGCACCCGCTGGACATGATCGGCGCGGAGCCAGTCGGCGGAAAGCTTCATGGGCCGAGCCGGTCGGTCAGCCCGCGCAATATCCGCGCGGTGGCGCCCCAGATGTAATAGGGGCCGAAGGGCGCGACGTAATAAGAGCGCATGCCCCCGCGCCAGCGCCGCGCCTCGACATGGAAGCTTGCGGGGGTGAGGTGTGAAAACGGCACGGTGAAGATTTCGTCCACCTCGCCCGCCTCGGGGCGCGGGGTGAAGGAGGCCGTGAGCCGCGCGATGACCGGTGTGACCATGAAGCCTGTCACCGTCTCGTGCGGCTCAAGCGTGCCGAGGATCTCCACTGCGGTGCGCGGCAGGCCGATCTCTTCCTCCGCCTCGCGCAAAGCCGCGGCAACGGGGCCCGCGTCGCCGGGATCGACCTTGCCGCCCGGAAAGGCGATCTGCCCCGGATGATGGCGCAGATGCGAGGCACGCTTGGTGAGATAGAGCCTGAGCCCGGCCTCGGTCTCCTCGAAAGCCGCAAGCACCCCCGCAGGCCGCAGCTTCCTGTTTTCCGGCAGCACCGTGCCGGGGTTGAGGTCATAATCCGACGAGGGCCGCCCCGGCCTTGCAAGCGCGGCAAGGAGCGGGGCGAAGGCCTCAGGCATCACCCGCCTCTTTCGGCGTGCCGTCCGGGTTTTTCACCGCCTCGAAGCCGAGCGAGAGCGGGTCGAACACGTAATGCGCACCGCAGAACTGGCAATCGGCGGTCACCGTGCCCTCGGGCGTGGTCATGTGCTTGATGTCTTTTGCCGAGTAGATCGACAGGCTGGTGCGCACGCGCTCTTCCGAACAGGTGCAGCCGAACTGGACCTTCTGCGGGTCGAAGACGCGGGGCACTTCTTCGTTGAAGAGCCGCACGAGCAGGTTCGTCAGCCCGACCGAGGGGCCGGTGAGTTCCATCTCCTCGACGGTGTCGAGAAGCACATTGGCGCGGGTCCAGTTTTCATCCGCTTCGCCCGCGAGAATGTCGGAGTGGCGCAAAAGCCCCCCCTCGCCCGATCCCTCGCGCGCGGCCACCGGGCTTGCGGGCATCATCTGCAGCATCACACCGCCCGCGCGCCAGCGCTCCGCCTGCCCCGGCTCGGTCGAGCGACCAAAGGCGAGCTGGAACCGGGTCGGCAATTGCTCGGATTGCGCAAAATAGGTTTCGGCGCAGCGTGCGAGCGCGCCGCCATCGAGCGGGGTCAACCCTTGATAGGGCAGCGTGCCCTCGCCCTGATCGATCAACACCGCAAAATAGCCCTCGCCGATCTGCCCGAACGGGTCGGCCGTTTCGTCGAGTCGCTCCGCATCAAAGCTCGCCCAGCCACGGATACGGGCGGGCGCGCCCTCCTCGGCGGGGGCATAGTAATCGGTGGCAAGAATCCGGATCGGCCCCTTGCCGCGCACTTGAAGCGAGAGCTTCCAGCGCAGTTTCATGGTTTGCCCGATCAGCGCGGTCAGGATCGCGATTTCCGCCACCAGACCCTCGACGGTGGCGGGGTAATCGTGCTGGCGCAGCACGTCCTCGAGCACGCCATCGAGCCGCGCGATGCGGCCGCGCACGTCGGAGCGGTCAAGCTGGAACGGCAGGACGGTGTCGTCCCAGGTGATATCGGTAAGCTTGGTCATAAGAATCCTGGGGGTTTTCGCGCAGCCCTCGGGCTGCCATACCGTGCCAATATGGTGGGGGCAACCGTTCCCCCAAGGGGTCGGAGGGCGAAAATGCGGCGGTTTGGCGAAAGACTGGTGCCGGGGCAGCGCTACAAGGCGCGCCCGGGGGCCTATGCGGTCTTGGTGCGGGGCGACCAATTTCTGCTCACGCATCAATCCGAACCGCGGCCCGAATACCAGTTGCCGGGGGGCGGGATCGACCCGGGAGAGGGGCCGCTCGCGGCGCTGTACCGCGAGGTGGTCGAGGAAACCGGCTGGCGCATCGCGCAGCCGCGCTGGCTCGGCGCTTACCGGCGCTTCACTTACATGCCCGAATATGACCTCTGGGCGGAGAAGATCTGCCATCTGTATCTGGCGCGGCCGGTGCTGCGCCTGGGGGCGCCGGGCGAGTCGGGCCATGAAGCGCACTGGCTCAGCGGACCTGAGGCTCTCGAAAGGCTGGCCAACCCGGGCGACAGGCATTTTCTGGCGCAGGTTCTGCATCGATTCAATATGTGATACCGGCAAAATCCACACAGTTTCGTCTTGGCAAAGGTTAATTTGATAGGGCGTTACAACTTACAGCTAGTGTAAACTCGCAACTTGGGTTAACTCCGCCTTAAGCAGCATATCCGGCCGCAAGAGCCGGAATTTTTCGAGGCGGAGCAATACTATGGTAAAGTCTGTTGACTTTGCCGTCCGTGATTCCATGGGCGGAGTGACGCGGGGCGTCGTGGCCGGTGACGGCGCGCGGGATTTCATTCAGGTCGGGGCCGGGGATGATATCTCCCTCAACCTGCGGCGCACGAGCATCCTCAAATATCTGCGCGACGGCGATGATCTTCAGGTTTTGCTGGTCGACGGGCGCACGATCACCCTGTCAGGTTTTTATCACGCCGGCGCGCATCTTTATATTTCGGCCGACAGCGCACTGACACCGGTGGTGCTCGAAGAGGGCGGCAACGGCGTGCTCTATGCCGATTACGGCCATGTCGAGATGATCGGCAAATGGAGCCCGAACGATCAGCTGGCCTTTTTTCAGGGGGATGACATTCTGGCGCCCGGCGACGATGATACCACGGGCATGGCGATGTTTGCGCCGCTGGCGGGGCTGGGCGGGCTCGGGCTTGCGGGCGCCGGTCTGGTCGGGCTCGGCCTGCTTGGCGGGGGCGGTGATGGTGGCAATGACACCGGCAGCGGCGGTAACGACACGGGCAGCGGCGGAGATCAAACGACGGTGCCGACTGTCGATCATCCTGATGAAACCTACACGCTGACGACGAATACCGCTGATCCCTCGGCGACGGTCTCGGGGACGGGAGAAACCGGCTCCACGGTGACGGTCGTGCTCGGCGATCAGACGCTTGAGACCACTGTTGATGCGGACGGGCAATGGTCCGTCACGTTCGAGGGGTCGACCTTCCCGTCCGATGGCGATCTGACATCGACAGTCAGCGTGACCGCGCCCGATGGCACGGTTTACGAGCTTGACGGCCCGGATTTCGTGATCGACATGATCCCGCCGGAGGTGGAGATCACCGCTGGTGCGGAATCGACCGGCGATGTCGAGAACCTCGCGGAGTATCAGGACGGGGTCAGCGTCAGCGGCACCGGGGAGGTGGGCGCGGCGATCACGGTCGAAGTTGCCGGGCAGACGCAATCCACCACCGTGGGCGCAGATGGCAGCTGGAGCGTGACCTTCACCACCGATCAGCTCCCGCCCGGGGAATACAGCGAAGAGATGACGGTCACGGCAACCGACGCGCCGGGCAATGTCACCACGATAACCGATACGCTGGTGATCGACACGGTCGCGAACGCGATCACCGTGAACACGGTCGCGGGCGATGACGTGATCAACGCCGCCGAACAGGCCGCGGGTGTCGTGGTTTCGGGCACATCGGTTGCCGGAGCGGTGCTCGCGGTGACGATGGAAGGGGTCACTCAGCAGGTCACCACGGGCACGGATGGCAGCTGGTCGGTGACATTCGCCGCGAGCGAACTGCCAACGGGCAGCTATGAAACCAGTGTCACCGTGACGAGCACCGATGCCGCGGGCAACGTGTCGACAGTGACCCATGCGGTGACGGTCGATACCGAGGCCACCGTCGCTTTCGATGGTGCCCCGGTGACGGCGGATGATCTGGTCAATGCGGCCGAAGCGCAGACCGGCTTTGTGCTCGCGGGCACATCCGAACCGGGCTCGACCTCGGTAATCCTTGATCTCGGTGGCGTGAGCTACAGCACGACCCCGGCCGCCGATGGCAGCTGGAGCGTGACGCTGGTCGATGCGGCGCTGACCACCGGCATCTACACCGCCACCGTGACGGCGATCGATGCCGCCGGCAACAGCGCGACGGCCACCGCTCTGGTGACGCTCGACACCGAGGTGACGAATTTCACGACCGCGGATTCGGTGACAGACGACAATATCGTCAACGGGCAGGAAGCCGAGGACGGCTTCGTGATCAGCGGCACGGTCGAGCCGGGCGCCGCAGTCACCGTGGCGCTGGCGAGCGGCGCGGTGGAAACCGTCACCGCCGGGGACAACGGGATCTGGTCGATCACCTTCGACGCGGGCGATCTGAGCGGCACTTCCGGCACCATGGACTACGAGGTCACGGCAGTGGACGTCGCGGGCAACAGCGCCACGGCCTCGGGGAGCTTCGATTACGATCTCGTCGCC
The DNA here is from genome assembly GCF_900217815.1 of Rhodobacter maris. Taxonomy (GTDB): domain Bacteria; phylum Pseudomonadota; class Alphaproteobacteria; order Rhodobacterales; family Rhodobacteraceae; genus Rhodobacter; species Rhodobacter maris. The sequence continues at coordinate 838,862 of NZ_OBMT01000001.1, read as the reverse complement.
CCCGAAAGCCCCGATATCACCGCTTTCACGCGCGATGCGGGGGCGCTTCTGGGCATCCGCACCGATGTTGGCGAAAGCATTTACGAGATCTCGGCGGTCAATGCCGCGGGAGCCGTCACCGATATCGGGAACGACGTCTCGGTCAACAGCACCATAGGTTACGCGAATTACAATTTCTACGAGAGCGTGCCGAACGGCTCCTATCTTGTGGTGACCGATCACGATCTTGCTGGCAACGAATCCTCGACGCTGCTGGTGGTCGACAACACTTCCGCCGTGACCGTCGATCTGACCCGCGCGGGGCTGGGCGACTTCGACTTCGGCTCGATCGACCTCACCTTTGCCCCGCAGGCACAGCTGACGATCACCGAGGAACAGGTGATGGAGCTCACTGGCGCCGATCACACTCTGGTCATCTCCGGCGACGCGCTCGACCATGTCACCGCGGTCGGTGCGCAGGACAGCGGGAATGATACCGTGATCGGAGGCGAGAGCTACAGCATCTATACGCTTGGCACCGAGGGCGCGACGCTGGTCATCGATGACGACATCACGAATCTGACGATCTGAAGAGGCAGCCATGACCCGAGGGCGCAAGCTGACAGGCCTTCCGGCGCAAGGTTGCGCACGGGTGGTCATGGCGGTCGCGCTGGCCGCGGGGCTGGGCGGTTGCATGGCGGGGGCGCCCTCTCCCACCGACCGCTCCGCCGTTTCAACCGCCTCCATGGGCCTCGCGGCGGGTCCGCCCGGGGCCACGGCGCAAAGCTCGGTGATCATCGCCGATCTGGCCGCGCGGCCCTCCGCCCTGCCGGGAGAGGGCCCCTATGCGCAGGTGGCGCAGGCGGTTTTGCGCGATGCAAAAGGCGCGGCGCAGGCCGAATTGCGTATGAAGCGGCTCACCGCGCAGGCGCAATCGAAGAACTGGTTGCCCGAGATCGGCCCGAGCCTGAGCCTGACCCGGCTCGGCGATCTGGCGGCGCAGATCCTCGTTGAGCAGGTGCTGTGGGACAATGGCGCGAAGCGGGCCGAGCGTGATTATGCTGCCGCCGATGTGGAAGTGGCGGCCGTCGGCCTTTCGAGCGAGATGAACGATACCGTTGCCGATGGGTTGAAAGCCTATATCACCGCCCTCAAGGCGCGCGCGCAGGCGGCGGTTGCCGCCCGTTCGGCGGCGAAGATCGGAGATTACAACCACATCATGCGCCAGCGCGTCGAGGGCGGGCTTTCGGATGGATCCGAGGCGCGAATCCTCGCGCAGAAGCTCACCGAGATGCAAGCCGTGGCCCAGGCCGATCGCGACAGCGAACAGACGGCGCTGGCGCAGCTTGGAGCCATGACCGGGCAGTCCCTCGCGGGGCTTTCCGGGCTCGGAAGCTTTGCGCTGCCAGAGCCGCTTCCCGAGGCGCTCGCCGTGGCCGAGGCGAAAGCCGAGGCCAGGCGCAGCGTGGCCGAAGCCGAGATGGCGCGGACCGGGTATCTGCCCACGCTTTCGGCCCAGGCGAAGACGGGCAGCGGCAAGCCCGATGTCGGCCTCACGCTGGGGCTCGACGAGCGGCTTGGCTTTGGCACAGGCGATGCGATGGCGGCGCTCGAGGCGCGCAAGGAGGCCGCCGCGGCCCGTGTGGAAAAAGCCGGTCAGGATGCGGCGCAGGATCTCGTTTCGCTCCGCGCCAAGCTTGCAGCGCTGCGGGCCAAGGCCGCGCGCGATGCGATCGTGGTCGAAGAGACCGGCGCCGGGCTCGACATGTTTACCGAGCAGTACCGGATGGGCGGGCGCACGCTGATGGAACTCGTGAACATGTACGAAAACTATGCCGAGATGGCGCGTGATCAGGCGGGCCTCACATATGACATCGCTCTGGTCGAGCTGGAAATCGCGCGACGGCACGGAACACTCGTTGCTGGAAGCAGTATCTGACAGGGGCAGGGGTTGGCTGACCGTGTGATAGCGTTCGACATCAATGCCGCCCGCATCAGCGGCGCGGCAGAGGGGGCTTTGCCAAAGCCGACCCCCGCCGTCGCGCGCGACCATGCGCTGCGTCTGCCATCGCGGGCGCGGGCGCGGGCGGAGCTTGTCGCAACCTATGCCGGGTGCCTCGGCGCGCAGCTGCCTGCCGCCGACATTCTCGAACAGATGCTGCTCATGATGGGCGCGGCCCGCGCCGATGCAGCCGGAGCGGCGGCGGACGAGGTGCAGCCCGAGCAAATTGCCGCCGTGCTGCGCGCCGCGGGCATGACCGCCGCGGTCGAACAGATCACGCGCCTCGGCCCCGGCCGCTGGCCCGCGCTGGCTCAGATGACCCCCGGCCAGCTCGTACTGGTGCTCGGTCAGGAGGGGGACACGCTTTTTGTCTACGATACCACCTGCCCGGGCCAGCGCGCCGAAGTGCCGCTTGCAGATTTCACCCCCTTCTTCTCGGGGCGGATCATCCGCGCGCGCAGCACGCTGCGCCAGCTTGAAGCGCGTCACGCCCTCGAAACCGCCTCCGGGCATTGGTTCTGGAGCGCCTTCAGGGCGCAACGCTGGGCCTTTGTTGAAGTCGCGGTGGGCTCGCTGTTCGCAAATATCCTCGCCGTCTCGGTCGCGATGTTCTCGATGCAGGTCTATGACCGGGTGATCCCGCATAAATCGGAATCGACGCTCTGGGTTCTGGCGCTCGGCGCGATTCTGGCGCTTGCGCTCGAAATGGCGCTCAAGCTTGCGCGCTCGGGGCTGATGGATCTCGCGGGCCGCAAGATCGAGCTCACCGTGCACAGCCTGCTGATGGACCGGCTCCTTGGCATGAAAGCCGCGCCCGGGCGACGCTCGCCGAGCCAGCTCTTTGCCGCGATGCGCGAATTTTCCTCGGTGCGGGAGTTCTTCACCGCCTCTACGATCGGCACCATTGCCGATATTCCCTTCATCGTCATCTTCTTCGCCCTTGTCGCCTCGATCGGCGGGAATCTCGTCTGGGTGCTGGCGCTTGGCGCGGTGCTGATGGTCGTGCCCGGCTTCCTGATGCAGGGCCGGATGATGAAGATCACCAAATCCACCCAGGGCGCTTCGGCACGGGCGGCAAAACTGTTGCATGAGGCGATCTACGAGCATGAAACCGTTGCCACCCAGCGCGGTGCCGACCGGTTCAAGCGGATCTGGGAAGAGCTGACCACGCTCTCGGCGGTCAAATCCTCCGAGAGCCGCAAGCTTTCCGCGGCGCTTACCTCCTGGGCGCAGATGGTGCAGCAGGCGACCTATGTTTCGGCCGTGGTGGTGGGCACCTATATGGTGTTTGAGGGCGAGTTTACCGTGGGGGCGATCATTGCCATCGGTATTCTGACCTCGCGCACGCTCGCCCCGCTCACCCAGCTTGCCGGCACGCTCGCGCGCTGGGCGAATGTGAAGGGGGCGCTCGACGGGCTGGACGAGATTGCGAGTGCGGATCAGGTGCAGGCGGGCGGCCGCAGCTATCTGCGCGCGGAGGTGATCGAGGGCGCATATGAGGTGCGCGGGCTCGATTTCAAATACGACCCGGAAGGCGCGAGCACGGTCGACATTCCGGCACTGCGCATTCCTGCTGGGCAACGCGTTGCCGTGCTGGGCGCGAACGGCTCGGGCAAGTCGACGCTCCTGAAACTGCTCGCCGGGATCTATGAGCCCAGCGTCGGGCGGATTCTGCTCGACGGGGTCGACATCGGCCAGTTGCATCCGCGCGATCTGCGCCGTGCCGTTGGCTACCTGAGCCAGGACGTGCGGCTCTTTTCCGGCACCCTGCGCGACAACCTCAACCTCACCCAGCTCGAACGCGATGAGGAGCGGCTTTACAAGGCGCTTGATTTTGCCGGCCTCGGGCCGTTTTTGCGTGCCCATCCGCGCGGGCTCGACCTTGAGATCCGCGATGGCGGCGAGGGGCTCTCGGTGGGGCAGCGCCAGTCGATCGGCTGGGCGCGGCTGTGGCTGCAAGACCCCTCGGTGGTGATCCTTGATGAGCCGACGGCGGCGCTTGATACCACGCTTGAGACCACATTGGTGAGCCGGCTCGAAACATGGCTCGAAGGGCGCACGGCGGTGATTGCCACGCACCGGGTGCCGATCCTTGCGCTGACCGCGCGCACGCTGATCTTGCAAAACGGGCGCATGGCTGTGGATGGCCCGCGCGATGCGGTGCTCGCGCATCTGAGCAAGGCAAAATCCGGTGCGGCGCCATGACCACGGTTGACCCCGCCTCGGTGCATACCGCCGCGCGCCGCATGAGCCTGACGATCTGGCTGGTTGCGGCGACGATCCTCATTTTTCTCGGCTGGGCGGCGATTGCCTCAGTCGATCAGATCGTACGTGGCCCGGGCGAGATCGTCTCCTCCTCGAAGCCGCAGATCATCCAGAACCTCGAAGGCGGCATCCTCGCCGAGCTGAACGTTTCGGAAGGCGAGGAAGTCGAGCCCGGTCAGGTGCTCGGACGCCTCCACGACACCTCCTACAAGGCGCAGGTCGATGACCTCGAAGCGCAGATCGCCGCGCTTGAGATCCGGCAGCTCCGACTTGAGGCGGAAATGGACGGGCTCGACCAGTTCGAACCGAGCGAGGTTCAGGCAAGGCTCGTCCCCGAGATCGTGACATCGGAAAGTGGGCTTCTGATCGCGCGGCTGAGTGATTTCTCCTCGCGGCAAGCGGGCGCCGCCGCCGTGCTCAAACAGGCCAAGGCCGAGCGGGATCTCTACGAAAAGATGTATGAAAAGGACGTCGCGCCGCTGATCGACGTCACGAAGGCGCGCAAGGCCTATTCTGACGCGAAGGCCCAGCTTGACGAGATCGTCACCAAGGTGGAGCTTGAACGCGCCGGCGAGTATTCCGATACGCTCGAAAAGCTCGGCACGCTGCGCCAGCAACTCAAACTGTCGCAGGACCAGCTTGCCCGTACCACGCTGATCGCGCCGATGCGGGGTGTGGTCAACAAGCTCTCGGTGACGACGATCGGCGGCGTGGTGCGCCCGGGCGAGGAGATCATGCAGATCATCCCGCTCGATGACGAGCTCTTCATCGACGCGCGGATCGCGCCGAAGGACATCGCCAATGTGACGCTCGGGCAGGCGGCAACGATCAAGCTTTCCGCCTATGATTACACGATCTATGGCAGCCTTGAGGGCAAGGTGCATTTCGTCTCGGCCGATACGTTCAAGGACGAGCGCCAGCCCGATGCCGAGCCGTGGTACAAAGTCACGCTCAGGGTCGATCTGGCGCATCTGACCGAGCGGCAGCGCCGCCTCGAAATCCGCCCCGGCATGCAGGCCACGGTTGAGCTGCACACCGGCGAAAAGACGATTTTGCACTATCTGCTCAAACCGCTCTACAAGTCGCGCGAGGCGCTGCGCGAGCCCTGAGGCCTCGCCCTCAGCCGTTGTTTTCCTTCGCGCCGTCGAATTCGAACAGCACGGCAGAGGCATCATCGTCGAGCGCATCGCCCGAGATCTGATGCAGGTTCCAGTAAAGCGCGTCGAGCAGCGCCGGGCCGCGCAACGCGCCCAGAGTGACCAGCAATCGAGCAAGGCCCGTTTCGGCCAGCAGTTTGCCATCGGGCTGCATCACTTCGGTGATCCCGTCCGAGCCGAGGAAAAGCCGGTCGCCGGGGACGAGGCGGGTCGTCACTGTCTCGTAGCTGGCGCCCGCGAAAAGCCCCACCGGCATGCCGCCACGGCCCAGGAACTCCACCGCGCCTGAAGCCCGCAATACGGCCGGATAAGGATGGCCCGCCTGCACCAGCGCCACATCGCCCGAGATCATGTCGACATCGGCATAGATCAGGGTGAAATAGCTGTCTGTGCGCATCTCCTCGAGCACCAGCGCATTGAGATGCGCGGCAAGCTCGGCGGGGTCGCGGGCATCATAGATGCCGTATTCGGTCTGGATCAGCGCGATGTTCTGCTCGGGCGAAGAGCCGGACAGATAGCCCGCCAACCGCGCCGTCATCAAGGCCGAGGTGATGCCGTGGCCCGAAACGTCGATCCCGTAAAGTCCGACCCGGCGCGCATTGATCGGAAAAAAGCCGACCAGATCGCCCCCGACATGGCCAGAGGGGCGCAGCATCAGCGACACCTGCGCATTGCCGAAGCCGCGAAACCGCTCGCGCACAAGGCTTTGCTGCAGCTTGCGCGCTTCGATCAGGTCGCGGTCGATCACGTCATAAAGCGCGCGCAATTCTCCGAGCGCCGAAGAGAGAAGCCGGTTCTTCTCCTTCATCTCGTGTTCCATCTTCAGGATCCGCTCGCCCGCGGTGAGGCGCGCGCGCAGTTCCTCGCCATTCACTGGCTTGGCAAGAAAATCGTCGGCGCCGCTTTCCAGCCCCTCGGCAACATCGTTTTTGTCGGATTTCGAGGTGAGCAGGATGAAATAGCCGTAGCCCTCGCGCTTCATCTCCCTGAATCTCTTGCAGAATTCGATTCCGGTCATGCCCTCCATCATCCAGTCGGAGAGCACGAAATCGGGTTCGGTCTCGGCGCAGATCTCCAGCGCCTGCTCTCCGCTTTCGGCTTCGAGCACTTGATAGCCCGAGCGCGCGAGCTGAGCCGAGAGAATACGCCGCTGCATCCGGCTGTCGTCGACCACGAGCACGCGCCGCGGCTGCGCCGTTGCCGCGCCACGGGTTGAGGGTCGCTCATCTTTCAGCGGTTTGGACACGCGGTTCACCGGATACTCTGCTTCGCGTCAAATTGCGGGATCTGACTTAAGAAGCGGTAAACGTCCCTAAACATGACGGGACTTAAAGCTTCGGCAACCTTTGGTCCCTAGCGTGGGACGCGGTGAAGGAAATTGGGGTCCGTGGAGGGCATGATGATTGATTGGGAACGGGTCGCCGAGCTGCGATCCGAGATCGGCGCCGAAGGGTTTGCCGAAGTGCTCGAGCTTTTTCTCGACGAAGTGGAAGCGGTGGTGATGAACCTGGGCCGCAAACCCGGCAAGCTGGGGGATGAGCTGCATTTTCTGAAGGGATCGGCCTGGAACCTGGGCTTCCGAACCTTTGGTGCGATGTGTCAGGACGGCGAGCGGCGCTGCTCGGCGGGCAAAAGCGAGACGGTCGATATTCCCGCCGTGCTTGAGTGCTACGGCGCCTCGAAACAGCAGTTCATGGGCCGGGTGGACGAATTCCTCTCGGCAGCCTGATCAGATCAGGAATTCAGCCAGCGCCGAATCATCGGTGATATCGCGGTAGTCAAAACCTGCCGCATCAAGCTTTCCGGTCAGCGCCGCAAAGGCGCTGGCCTCTTTCGTTTCGATGCCGATCAGCACCGAGCCGAAGTTGCGCGCCGATTTTTTCAGATATTCGAACCGGGCGATGTCATCTGCGGGGCCGAGCATTTCGAGGAATTCGCGCAGCGCACCGGGGCGTTGCGGCATCCGCAGAATGAAATATTTCTTCAACCCCGAGAAGCGCTGGGCGCGTTCCTTGACTTCAGGCAGCCGCTCGAAATCGAAATTGCCGCCCGAGGTGAGGCAAACCACGGTCTTGCCGCGGATCTGATCGGCGAGTTCCGGCAGCACGTCGAGCGCCAGCGCGCCCGCGGGTTCGAGCACGACGCCCTCGTGGTTGAGCATCTCCAGCATCGAGATGCAGATCCGGTCTTCGGGCGAAAGCAGCACATGTTCGGGCGCGATCCAGCCGAGCCTCGAGAAGGGCAGCGCGCCGATCCGCGCCACTGCTGCGCCATCGACGAAACTGTTGACCTGTTTCAGCGTCACGGGTTCACCTGCCGTGAGCGCCGCGATGAGGCTTGCGCCGCCCAACGGTTCGACGAAGCGGTATTCGGTCTGCGGCGCGGTGGCGCGCAAATATCCGGTGACCCCCGCGGCGAGGCCCCCGCCCCCCACCGGCAGGATCACCATGTCGGGCGCGCGGCCAAGCTGGTCGAGGATTTCGACGCCCACCGAGGCTTGCCCCTCGATCACATCCTCATCGTCGAAGGGCGAGAGGAAATGCGCCCCGGCCGCTTCGCAAAACGCCTGACTCGCGGCGAGCGTCTGGTCGAAATAATCGCCCGTCAGCACGATCTCGACCGCATCGCCGCCAAAGACGCGGGTCTTGTCGATCTTCTGCTGCGGCGTGGTGACCGGCATGAAGATCGTTCCCTTCACGCCGAAATGACGGCAGGCAAAGGCCATGCCCTGCGCATGATTGCCCGCCGAGGCGGCGACGAAATGGGTGGCGCCCGGGTCGATCGCGCGGCGCTTGCGCATCGCGGTAAAGGCGCCGCGCAGCTTGTAAGAGCGCACCGGCGTCAGGTCTTCGCGCTTGAGCCAGATCTCGGCACTATAGCGCTTCGAGAGAAAGTCATTGCGCTGCAAAGGCGTCGGCTCGAAGAGCGCGCGCAGCGCACGGGTGGCGGCAAGGGCGGCAAGGGCGAACTGGGTCATCGCCGAGATGTGGCGCCAAGCAGCGCTTTGCGCAAGCCCAAAGGCGGGCGCGCCATTGTGCGGGGCACAATTGGGTGCGGCCAAACCCCGCCGCGGCCCTTGAGAAGCGGGCAAAAACCCACTATGCCGCGCGAAACGCAGCTTCGGAGGCTATCCATGTCCGCTCCCAAGAAAGTCGTGCTTGCCTATTCCGGCGGCCTCGACACCTCGATCATCCTGAAATGGCTGCAGACCGAATACGGCTGCGAGGTGATCACCTACACCGCCGACCTCGGTCAGGGCGAGGAGCTGGAGCCGGCGCGGGCGAAGGCCGAGCTGCTGGGCATCAAGCCGGAAAACATCAACATCGTCGATGTGCGCGAGGAATTCGTGCGCGACTTCGTGTTCCCGATGTTCCGGGCGAATGCGCTCTATGAGGGGCTTTATCTGCTCGGCACCTCGATCGCGCGGCCGCTGATCTCCAAGCATCTCGTTGAGCTGGCGCAAAAGCACGGCGCCGATGCGATTGCCCATGGCGCAACCGGCAAGGGCAACGATCAGGTGCGCTTCGAGCTTTCCGCCGCCGCGCTCGACCCCGCGATCAAGGTGATCGCGCCCTGGCGGCTCTGGGATCTGACCTCGCGCACCAAGCTGCTGGAATTCGCCGAGGCGAACCAGATCCCGATTGCGAAAGACAAGCGCGGCGAGGCGCCGTTCTCGGTCGATGCGAACCTCTTGCACACCTCGTCGGAGGGGCGCGTGCTGGAGGATCCGGCGGTCGAATTCCCCGATTACGTGCTGCAGCGCACCGTGCCGGTGGAACAGGCCCCCGATCAGGCAGAGATGGTGGAGATCACCTTCGAGAAGGGCGATGCGGTGGCGATCAACGGTGAGGCGATGTCGCCCGCGACGATCCTTGCCAAGCTCAACGAGATCGGTGGCAAGCATGGCATCGGCGTGCTCGATCTGGTGGAAAACCGCTTCGTCGGCATGAAGTCGCGCGGTGTCTATGAAACCCCCGGCGGCACGATCCTTCTCGAGGCGCACCGCGGCATCGAGCAGATCACGCTCGACGCGGGCGCGGGGCACCTGAAAGACAGCATCATGCCGCGCTATGCGGAGTTGATTTACAACGGCTTCTGGTTCAGCCCCGAACGCGAGGCGCTGCAAGCGCTGATCGACAAGACGCAGGAGCATGTCTCGGGCACGGTGCGGCTCAAGCTTTACAAGGGCAAGGCCTCGACCGTGGCGCGCTGGTCGGAAGAGAGCCTCTATTCCGAAAAGCACGTCACCTTCGAGGAAGATGCGGGCGCCTACGACCAGAAGGACGCGGCGGGCTTCATCCACCTCAACGCGCTGCGTCTGCGCCTCATTGCCACCCGCAACGCGCGTGTGGCGAAGAAATGAGCGCCAAGGTCGCCATTGTCACCGTTTCCGACCGTGCCTCGCGCGGGGAATACGAGGACAGGGGCGGGCCGGGCTGTGAAGACTGGATCCGGGGCGTCGTGACGACGCCCCTTTCCATTTCCCGCGTGATCATTCCCGACGGGCGCGACAGCGTGGCCGCCTGTTTGCGCGGGCTGGTGGCGGAGGGGGCGGATCTGATCCTCGTCACCGGCGGCACGGGCCCCGCGCCGCGCGATGAAACGCCCGAAGGGGCGGGCGCGGTGATCGAGAAGGAACTCGCGGGCTTTGGCGAGGAGATGCGGCGGGCGAGCCTTCGGGAAGTGCCGACGGCGATCCTCTCGCGCCAGACCGCAGGCATTGCGGGCAAAAGCCTGATCATCACGCTGCCGGGCAGCCCGCGCGCGATCGGCACTTGTCTGAATGCGGTTTTTGCCGCCGTGCCCTATTGCCTCGATCTGATCGGCGCGGCCCATATCGAGACCGATCCGACCAAGATTGCGGCGTTCCGCCCGAAGGCGAAGTAGCAGGGGGGCACTGCCCCCTGCCTTACCGTTTCACCGCCGCGGCGGCGTAGTTCACGCTCAGATCGCGCGACGAGAGCGACCAGCTCCAGCCGAGCGGGTTGAACACCATCCCCTTGCGGTCGATCGGGTCGAGGCCTGCGCCGCGCATCAGGCCGTAAAGCTCGTCGGGCGTGATGAATTTCGACCAGTCATGCGTGCCCACCGGCAGCCAGCGCATCACCCGTTCCGCGCCGAAAATCGCCATCATGTAGCTTTTCGGATTGCGGTTGAGGGTCGACATCACCATCAGCCCGCCCGGGGTCATCAGGCTTGCGCAGGTGTTGGTGAACCCCTGAGTATCGGCGACATGCTCGATGATCTCCATCGCCAGCACCACGTCGAACCGCTCGCCCGCGGCGGCAAGGTCTTCGGCGGCGCAATTGCGGTAGTCGATGGTCAGCCCCGATTGCTCGGCATGGAGCTGCGCCACGGGGATGTTTTTGGGCGCCGCATCCGCGCCCACCACGGTGGCGCCGAGCCGCGCCATCGGTTCGGCGAGCAGCCCGCCGCCGCAGCCGATGTCCAAGAGCCGCAGCCCCTCGAACGGGCGCGAGGCTTTCAGGTCGCGGCCGAACTGGGTGGCGATCTGGGTGGTGATGTAATCGAGCCGGCAGGGGTTGAGCATGTGCAAGGGCTTGAACTTGCCGTTCGGATCCCACCATTCTGCGGCCATTGCCTCGAATTTCGCCACCTCGGCGGGGTCGATCGTCCTTGTCGCAGCTTCCATGCCACCCTCCGGCTGAATTTTTCCTCCGCCCCGTGGCGGGCGGGTTGCCTGCGTTATATAGTGCAGCGATGGACAAGAACGCAGGGCAAAAGCGCACGGCCAGCGCCTTTCTTTATCCGCCGATCGAGCCCTTCGATCAGCGGCTTCTCGACGTGGGCTTTGGCCATCAGATCTATTTCGAGCAATCCGGAAACCCGCAGGGGCGCCCCGTTGTCGTTGTCGTGTGTCATGGTGGACCGGGGGGCGGTTCCAGCCCCGCGATGCGGCGCTATTTCGATCCGGCGCATTACCGCATCGTGCTCTTTGACCAGCGCGGCTGCGGGCTCTCCAAGCCGCATGCTTCGGTCAATCACAACACCACCTGGGATCTGATCTCCGATATGGAGCGGATCCGCACCGCGCTCGGCATCGAGAGCTGGATCGTCTTTGGCGGGAGTTGGGGCGCGACGCTCGCGCTCCTTTACGCGCAGACCTACCCCGACCGCGCCGAGGCGCTTGTTTTGCGCGGCGTGTTCCTTGCGCAGCGCTCCGAGCTCGAGTGGTTTTACGGTGGTGGGGCGGGGCAGTTCTTCCCCGATCTGTGGACACAATTCATTGCGCCAATCCCGGACGAGGAACGCCACGACATGATCACCGCCTATAACCGGCGGCTCTTTTCGGGCGATTACCTGCAAGAGGCGCGGTTTGCGCGGCATTGGGCGATGTGGGAAAACGCGCTCGCCTCGGTCGATTACGATGGCTTTCCCGGCGAGGCGCCGCCCGATTACGCCCATGCCTTTGCGCGCATCGAGAACCATTACTTCATGAACCATGCGTTTTTGGAAGAAGACGGCCAGATCCTGCGCGACCGGCACCGGATCGAGCATATTCCCGCCACCATCGTTCAGGGCCGGATGGATATGATCTGCCCGCCGATCTCCGCCTGGCGGCTCGCGCGCGGCTGGAAGCGATGCGACCTGCGCCTTGTGCCCGCGGCGGGCCATGCGCTGAGCGAGCCGGGCATCACCGCGGGGCTCGTGGCCACGATGGATCGCATGCGCGGCTGAGCGGTTTTACAGGTCTTTGACAGAAAGCTTGCAACGCAGACCGCTTTCGCCTATATGCACCTCAACAGCGGCGTATCGAGGTCCAAACTTGATACCCACCGAACCTATGTTGCGGGCCGCTACGGCCCGTTTTTTGTTTTCAGGGATCGGATATGACCGACCTTATCGCCAAGACCGCGATCGACCGGCGCCTTGCCGAAATCGTCGGCCCCTCCATCGAGGGGCTCGGCTTCGAACTCGTGCGCATCCGCCTGCAGGGCGGCAAGCATCCCCTTTTGCAGATCATGGCGGACCGCCCCGAGGGCGGAATTGACGTGGATGATTGCGCGGTGATCTCCACGGCGATCTCGGCCGTGCTCGACGTGGAAGACCCGATCGAGGAAAAATACACGCTCGAGATCTCTTCACCCGGCATTGACCGGCCGCTGACCCGGCTGAAGGATTTTGACGCCTGGGAAGGCTATGAAGCCCGGCTTGAGACCTCGGAGCAGATCGACGGGCGCAAGCGCTTCAAGGGCCTGCTGCGCGGCACCGAAAATGACGAAGTGCTGATCGAGATCGAGGAGCAGGGCGAGCAGGTTACCATCGGGTTGCAGTTCGACTGGCTCACCGATGCGAAACTGATCCTGACCGATGAGCTGATTGCCGAGATGCTGCGCCAACGCAAAGCCGCCGGCATCATCGACGAGACGAAATTCGACGATATCGAAGACGACACGAACTCCAACGACCAAGATCCCGACGAGGAGACCTGAGAGATGGCAATCACCTCTGCCAACCAGCTCGAACTTCTGCAAACGGCCGAAGCCGTCGCCCGCGAGAAGATGATCGACCCGGATCTGGTGATCCAGGCGATGGAAGACAGCCTCGCGCGGGCCGCGAAGTCGCGCTATGGCGCCGAGATGGACATCCGCGTGGCCATCGACCGCAAGACCGGTCGCGCCAGCTTCACCCGCGTGCGCACCGTGGTCGAGGAGGATGCAGTCGAGAACTATCAGGCCGAACTGACCGTGGCGCAGGCCAAGCAATATCTCTCCGACCCGAAGGTGGGCGATGAGATCGTGGACGAGGTGCCCCCGGTGGATCTTGGCCGGATCGCCGCGCAATCGGCCAAGCAGGTGATCCTGCAAAAGGTCCGCGAGGCCGAGCGCGACCGCCAGTTCGAGGAATTCAAGGACCGCAAGGGCACGATCATCAACGGCGTGGTCAAGCGCGAGGAATACGGCAATATCATCGTCGATATTGGCCGCGGCGAGGCGATCTTACGCCGCAACGAGAAGATCGGCCGTGAGAGCTACCGCCCGAACGACCGCATCCGCGCCTATGTGAAGGATGTGCGCCGCGAGACCCGTGGGCCGCAGGTGTTCCTCAGCCGCACCGATCCGCAGTTCATGGCCGAGCTCTTCAAGATGGAAGTGCCGGAGATCTATGACGGTATCATTGAGATCCGCGCCGTCGCCCGCGATCCGGGCTCGCGGGCGAAGATCGCCGTGATCTCGAACGACAATTCGATCGACCCGGTCGGCGCCTGCGTCGGTATGCGGGGGAGCCGCGTGCAAGCTGTGGTGGGCGAGCTGCAGGGCGAGAAGATCGACATCATCCCGTGGAACCCCGAGCCCGCCACCTTCCTCGTCAACGCGCTGCAACCGGCGGAAGTGGCGAAGGTGGTGATCGACGAGGAAGCGGGCAAGATCGAGGTCGTGGTGCCCGACGAGCAGCTTTCGCTGGCGATCGGTCGGCGCGGGCAAAACGTGCGGCTGGCGAGCCAGCTCACCGGGCTCGATATCGACATTCTGACCGAGGCCGAGGAATCGAGCCGTCGTCAGGCAGAATTCGCCGAGCGCACCAAGCTCTTTGTCGATGCGCTCGATCTCGACGAATTCTTTGCCCAGTTGCTGGTGGCGGAAGGCTTCACCAACCTCGAAGAGGTGGCCTATGTCGACCTCGACGAGCTTCTGTCGATCGAAGGTGTGGATGAGGGCACGGCGGAAGAGCTGCAAGCCCGCGCCCGCGACTATATCGAGGAGCAGAACCGCAAGGCGACCGAGGCCGCGAAGGCCATGGGCGTCGAGGAATCGCTCTTTGACTTCGAGGGGCTGACGCCCCAGATGATCGAGGCGCTGGCAAAGGATGGCGTGAAGACGCTCGAAGACTTCGCCACCTGTGCGGACTGGGAACTGGCAGGCGGCTGGACCACCGTCGATGGCTCGCGCGTCAAGGACGACGGCATTCTCGAGAAATTCGGCATGTCACTCGAAGATGCGCAGACGCTGATCATGACGGCGCGGATCCAGCTCGGCTGGGTCGACCCCTCGGAACTGGAGACGGCCGAGGCGGAAGAAGAAGACACCGAGGAAGAGACCGAGGAATAAGATGAGCCGCGGGGGCCGGGAGAAAGATCACGAGGAGGCTGAACGGCGCTGCATCGTCACCCACGATGTCGCGCCGAAGGTCGGGCTCGTGCGCTTCGTGCTCGGTCCTGACGGCATGATCTACCCGGATCTGGCCGAAAAGCTTCCCGGCCGCGGGATCTGGGTCACCTCGGAACGCGATGTGCTGGAAAAGGCGGTCTCGAAGGGGCTCTTTTCCCGCGCCGCAAGGTCGCAGGCCAAGCTGCCCGAAGACCTTTTGGGTCTCGTCGAAACGGGCCTGGCGCATCGCGTGGTGGAGCTGATTTCGCTTTCCCGTAAGGCGGGGGATGCGGTCTGCGGCTTTGAAAAGGTCAAGGGCTGGCTGGCCGACGGGCGCGCGAAGGTGCTCTTTCAGGCGTCGGACGGTTCGGACCGCGGCAAGGGCAAGCTCTGGACGCCCCCCGGCGGGCGCTGGTTCGGCTGCCTGACCGCCTCGGAATTGGGTTTGGCTTTTGGCCGCGACCGTGCGATACACGGCGCGCTTGCGGCTGGAGGACTCACCCCTCGTGTGATTAGAGAAGCGGCAAGGCTTGCGGGATTGCGCAGGCAGGACGGCGGCCAGACCGCCATGAAGGATACGAAGACGGCATGAGCGATACGGACGGCAAGAAACCCCTTGGTCTTGGTGGCGGCGCGCGCCCCGGTTCGGTGAAGCAGAGCTTCAGCCACGGGCGCACGAAGAACGTCGTGGTCGAAACCAAGCGCAAGAAGGTCATGGTGCCCAAGCCCGGTGCCGGCGGTGCAAAACCGTCTGGCAACCCCGCGCTGGGTGATCCGTCGCGTCGCCCGGCCGGGATCTCCGATGCCGAGATGGAACGCCGTCTGAAGGCATTGCAGGCCGCCAAGGCCCGTGAGGTCGAGGAAGCCGCGCAACGCGCCGCCGAGGAAAAGGCGCGCGAGGAAGAGCGCGAGCGCCGCCGCGCCGAGGCCGAGGCCAAGGAACGCGAGGAGCGCGAGCGCGAAGAGGCGCTCAAGCTCAAGCAGGAAGAAGAGGAGCGCAAGGCCCGCGAGGCGGAGCTGCGCGCCCAACGCAAGGAAGAAGTGCGCGCGAAACCCGCGCCCAAGCCTGCCACCCCCGCCGATCCGGCGGCGGCCGAGGCGGCGGCGGCGCGTGCGGCCACCAAGGGGGTTTCGACCACCGGCCCGCGCAAGACCGACCGTGATCGTGATGACCGCAGCACGCCGCAGGTCGACCGCACTTCGAAGGGCAAGGGCGACGAGGGCCGCCGCGCCGGCAAGCTGAGCCTTTCGGATATCGAGGGCGAGGGCGGGCGTCAGCGCTCGCTTGCCGCGATGAAGCGCAAGCAGGAAAAGGCGCGGCAAAAGGCGATGGGCTTCGGCCAGAAAGCCGAGAAGATGGTGCGCGAAGTGCAACTGCCCGAGACGATCGTTGTCTCCGAGCTTGCCAACCGCATGGCCGAACGTGGCGCCGATGTCGTCAAGGCGCTGATGAAGATGGGCATGATGGTCACCGCCAACCAGACCATCGACGCCGACACCGCCGAACTCATCATCGACGAGTTCGGCCACCGCGCGGTGCGCGTGTCGGATGCCGATGTCGAACAGGTGATCGACACGGTCGAGGACAAGGACGAGGATCTCGTCTCGCGTCCGCCGATCATCACGATCATGGGCCACGTCGACCACGGCAAGACCTCGCTTCTCGATGCGATCCGGCATGCCAACGTGGTTTCGGGCGAGGCGGGCGGCATCACCCAGCATATCGGCGCCTATCAGGTGACGACCGAATCGGGGGCTGTTCTGAGCTTCCTCGACACGCCCGGCCACGCCGCCTTCACTTCGATGCGGGCGCGCGGTGCGCAGGTGACCGATATCGTCGTGCTGGTGGTGGCCGCCGATGACGCGGTGATGCCGCAGACGGTCGAGGCGATCAACCACGCCAAGGCCGCCAACGTGCCGATGATCGTGGCGATCAACAAGATCGACAAGCCCGCGGCCAATGCCCAGAAGGTCCGCACGGACCTGCTGCAGCATGAAGTCGTCGTCGAGGAGATGGGCGGCGAGGTGCAGACGGTCGAGGTGTCTGCCAAGACCGGCAAGGGGCTCGACACGCTGCTGGAGGCGATTGCGCTGCAAGCCGAGATCCTCGAGCTGCGTGCCAACCCGCATCGCGCGGCGCAGGGCGCGGTGATCGAGGCCAAGCTCGACGTCGGCCGTGGCCCGGTGGCGACGGTTCTGGTGCAACACGGCACGCTCAAGCGCGGCGATATCTTCGTTGTCGGCGAGCAATGGGGCAAGGTGCGCGCGCTGCTCAACGACAAGGGTGAGCGGGTCGAGGAAGCCGGGCCTTCGGTGCCGGTGGAAGTCCTCGGCCTCAACGGCACACCCGAGGCGGGCGACGTGCTGAACGTGGTCGAGACCGAGGCGCAGGCGCGCGAGATCGCCGACTACCGGATCCAGGCTGCGAAGGACAAACGCGCCGCCGCCGGTGCCGCGACCACGCTTGAGCAGCTGATGGCGAAGGCCAAGGCGGACGAGAGCGTGGCCGAGCTTTCGGTCGTGGTGAAGGCCGACGTGCAGGGCTCTGCCGAGGCGATCGTGCAGGCGCTCGAAAAGATCGGCAACGACGAGGTGCGGGTGCGCGTCATCCACTCCGGCGTCGGCGCGATCACCGAAAGCGATATCGGCCTTGCCGAGGCGTCTCAGGCGCCGGTGATCGGCTTCAACGTCCGGGCCAATGCGCCCGCACGCGCGGCGGCGAACCAGAAGGGCGTCGAGATCCGCTACTACTCGATCATTTATGATCTGGTGGATGACATCAAGGCGGCTGCCTCGGGGCTGCTTAAGGCCGAGGTCCGCGAAACCTTCATCGGCTATGCCTCGATCAAGGAGGTCTTCAAGGTCTCTGGCGTCGGCAAGGTGGCGGGCTGCCTTGTCACCGAGGGTGTGGCGCGCCGCTCGGCGGGCGTGCGGCTTCTGCGCGACAACGTGGTGATCCACGAAGGCACGCTGAAAACGCTCAAGCGCTTCAAGGACGAAGTCAAGGAAGTGCAATCCGGTCAGGAATGCGGCATGGCCTTCGAGAATTACGACGATATCCGCCAAGGCGATGTGATCGAGATCTTCGAACGCGAGGAAGTGGAGCGCAAGCTCTGAGAACTCCTCTGCTCGCGGCGTTCATGCTGCGGGCAAGAGACCGGAACGAAACAGGGGGGCCTTGGGCCCCCCTTCTGCTTTTTTGGCATACCGGTTGCGGTCAGGCGGATTTCCTGAGCACCGGTTTGCCGGTGAACAGGCCTTCGCCGACACGCACCACGATCTTGCCATTCTCGAGCTGGCTTTCGAATGTTCCCTGAACGGAAACGCAGCTGCCGACAACGATGGTGCGAAGCATGAGGCACTCTCCCATAGGTTTATATGAGTGAGCTTAGTCACGATAATTTTACGAAGTGCAAATGAAAAAGGGACGCACCCGGCAACAAAGTGTAAATTTGTTGCGCATGGCG
Organism: Rhodobacter maris; assembly: GCF_900217815.1. Lineage (GTDB taxonomy): Bacteria > Pseudomonadota > Alphaproteobacteria > Rhodobacterales > Rhodobacteraceae > Rhodobacter > Rhodobacter maris. Next base: position 820,882 of record NZ_OBMT01000001.1, on the reverse strand, counting down.
CCTTTATGACGCAGGATAATTTCTGCACTGCAGTGATTATTTCTGCGCGCGCAACAATCAGAGCCAGTCTTGCAGCACAGCGATCAGCGGTTCGTCGGCGGGCGGCATCGGGTAATCGCGTAGGTCCGAAGGGGCTACCCAGGCCAGTTTCTGCCCCTCGCGCGGCAGCACCTTGCCCTCCCAGCGGCGGCAGGCAAAGACCGGCATCAGCAGGTGAAACTCGGCGTAGGCATGCGAGGCGAAGGTGAGCGGCGCGAGGCAGCTTTGCCAGGTGTCGATGCCAAGTTCCTCGTGCAGCTCGCGGATCAGCGCCGCCTCCGGCGTTTCGCCCGGCTCGACTTTGCCGCCGGGAAACTCCCAGAGCCCGGCGAGCGATTTGCCTTCCGGGCGCTGGGCGAGCAGCACGCGCCCGTCAATGTCGATCAGCGCCACGGCGCTCACCAGCACCACCCGCGCGGGCGCAAGCGGAGCGGGCGTGCCGGGCCCGCAACCACCGCTCACGAGCGGTAATCCGCGTTGATGTCGATGTAGCGATGCGTGAGATCGCAGGTGAAGACCGATTTCGCCGCCGCGCCGAGGCCCAGATCGACGCCGATGACGAGTTCCTGCCCCTTCATGTAAGCGCTCGCGGCCTCTTCCGAGTAATCGGGCACGCGCGCGCCCTTCTCGGCCAGAACCATCTCGCCAAAGGAGATCCGAAGCGTATCACGGTCCGCTTTCGCGCCGGATTTGCCCACCGCCGCCACGACCCGGCCCCAGTTCGCATCCTCGCCCGCGATCGCGGTTTTCACGAGCGGCGAATTGGCCACCGCCATCGCCACCTTGTGGGCATCGGCGACCGTCTCGGCACCGCTCACGCGCACCTCGACGAATTTCGTCGCCCCTTCACCATCGCGCACCACCTGATGCGCGAGATCCATCATCACCCCACGCAGCGCGGCTTCGAAATCCTTCGCCACTTTGGAACGCAGATCGGTGATTTCTGCCGCAGGGCTCTTGCCTGTGGCGGCGAGGATCAGCGCGTCGGAGGTGGAGGTATCGCTGTCAACCGTGATCGCGTTGAACGTGTCATCGACCTGCCGCGAGAGCATCTTTTGCAGAAGTTTCGCAGAGATCTTCGCATCGGTGAAAATGTAAACAAGCATCGTCGCCATGTTCGGCGCGATCATCCCTGAACCCTTGGCGATGCCGGCGAGATGGATTACCCCGCCCTCGGTCTCGACCTCGGCAGAGGCCCCTTTGGGGAAAGTGTCCGTCGTCATGATCGCGCGCGCCGCGGCTTCCATGCCTTCGGCATCGAGCGCGTCCACAAGCCCCGGCACGGCCGCGACGATGCGCTCATGCGGCAGTGGCTCGCCGATCACCCCGGTAGAAGAGGAGAAAACGCGGTTGGCCGGAAGGCCGAGCGCATCGGCTACGGCGGTCGTTACGGCATCGACCGAGGCTTGCCCGGCGGCGCCGGTGAAAGCATTGGCATTGCCCGAGTTGACGAGGATCGCGGCCCCCGCGCTTTCGTCCACCGTGTCCGCCAGCTTCGCCTGGCAGTCGAGCACGCAGGCGGCGCGGGTGGCCGAGGTGGTGAACACCCCGGCGAGGCTCGCGCCCGGCGCGATGCGCGCGAGCATCACATCGGTGCGGCCCGCATAACGCACCCCGGCGGCGGCGGCGGCAAAGGCCACCCCTTCGATCACCGGCAGCGCAGGAAAGGCCGCGGGGGCAAGCGGCGAGATCGGGTTTTTCGCCTTGGACGGGGTCGCAGGCGCCTTTGCGGGCGCGCTTTCGCCCAGCTTCCCCTTCAGCGCCCGGACCTTTGCCTTCAGCCGGTCGATGCGCGCCTCAAGCTCTTTTTTCTTGCCCATGATGTCTCCTCGCCCGCCGATATTCGGCTTATTCCTCGCCCGTCAGTTTGGGATCCTTCAGGACCGCGGGGTCGATGCCCTCAACGAATTTTTCTACTGTCGCCTTCGCCACGGTATCGTTCACCCGGTCCTCGACCGCCTTTTGCCGCAGGTCGCCCGAGAGATCGGCGGTTGCTTCCTCCAGCGTCGGCGCGGCAGCAAGGCGGCTTTCGATCAGCTTCACCACGTGCCAGCCGTATTCGGTCTGGATCGGGCCTTTCACCTCGCCATCCTTCATCCCGGCAACCGCTTCGGCAAAGGGCTGCACCATCGCATCGAGCCCGAACCAGCCCAGATCGCCGCCGTTCGCCGCGGCCCCGTCTTGCGATTTTTCCTTCGCGAGGGTGGCGAAATCGGCGCCGCCCTGGATCTCGGCGAGGATCGCCTTCGCCTCTTCCTCCGTCGGCACAATGATATGCGCGGCGTGGAACTCCCGGCTCGGTTCGGCCTTGGCGTATTTGGTGTCATAGGCCTGTTTGAGCGCCTCGGGCGTCACCGCGCGCTTGGCGGTATAATCGAGCAGCATGCCCGCCAGATAGGCGCGCCGGTCCACCTCAAGCGCGATCTCGTCGCGATGGGTCATCATGCCTTCGCCGATTTCGGACAGCGCGGTTTGCTGGATCAACTGATCCAGCACGCCCCCGAACAGGATCTCGTCGGGCAGTTGGCGATATTCGGCGGGCAGCGCGTTGCGCACCGCAACCATCATGCCGAGGGTGATTTCCTTGCCATTGACCTTGGCCACCACGGTATCGGGGCCGAGATCCTTGGGCGCAGCTTCTGCGAACGCACCCGTGGCGAGGCAGGCCAGAACGGCAGCGGTGCCCAGAAATGTCGTGATCTTCGGCATGAAAGCCTCTCCGCAAGGGCCGCGGCACCCCGCGGCGTTGACACTCGGACAGCGCACCCTTACATCGCCAAGGGTCCTGTGAAGGCGCTCCGCCCTTATTCGCTTGCCGTTCTACGGGCGTCCGGAGGGTGCGGCAAGGCTGCATTTCACACGATTAGGTCAGTCGAACCCGCGGAGACAAAATGCTGGGCATCGGATTCATTGCAAGAAAGATTTTCGGCACGCCGAATGACCGCAAAGTGAAGCGGACCCGCCCGATCATCGCGAAGATCAACGCGCTCGAGCCGGAGTTCGAAAAGCTGACCGACGAGGGCATCGTCGCCAAGACCCGCGAATTGCAAAAGCGCGCGCAATCGGGCGAGAGCCTCGATGCGCTTTTGCCCGAGGCTTTCGCCAACTGCCGCGAGGCGGCGCGCCGGGCGCTTGGCCTGCGCGCTTTCGACGTGCAGCTTGCCGGCGGCATTTTCCTGCATCAGGGCAATATCTCGGAAATGAAAACCGGCGAGGGCAAGACCCTTGTCGCCACCTTTCCGGCCTATCTGAACGCACTCGCGGGCAAGGGGGTGCATATCGTCACGGTGAACGACTACCTCGCCAAGCGCGACTCGGACTGGATGGGCAAGGTCTATCGCCAACTGGGCCTGACCTGCGGCGTCGTCTACCCGTTTCAGGGCGATGGCGAGAAACGCGCGGCCTATGCGGCCGACATCACCTATGCCACGAACAACGAACTTGGCTTCGATTACCTGCGCGACAACATGAAGGCCTCGGTGCCGGAAATGTATCAGCGCGGTCATTTCTTCGCGATCGTCGACGAGGTGGACAGCATCCTGATCGACGAGGCGCGCACGCCGCTGATCATCTCGGGGCCGTCGCAGGACCGCTCCGAGCTTTACCGCACGCTCGATGCCTATATTCCGCTGCTGGACCCCGAGCATTACACGCTCGATGAAAAATTCCGCCGCGTGACTTTCACTGAAGAGGGCAACGAATTCGTCGAGGACAAGCTCCACGAGAGCGGGCTTCTGCCCGAGGGTCAGTCGCTCTACGACCCGGAAAGCACGACGATCGTGCACCATATCACGCAGGCGCTTTCGGCCCACAAGCTGTTCCACAAGGATCAGAACTACGTGGTGGCGAATGACGAGGTGGTGCTGATCGACGAATTCACCGGCCGGATGATGAAGGGCCGCCGCCTTTCCGATGGCCTGCATCAGGCGATCGAGGCGAAGGAAAACGTCACGATCCAGCCCGAGAACGTCACTCTCGCCTCGGTGACCTTCCAGAACTATTTCCGCCTCTATTCGAAGCTTGCGGGCATGACCGGCACGGCTGTGACCGAAGCGGAGGAGTTCGGCGACATCTACAGCCTCGGCGTGGTGGAAGTGCCGACCAACCGCCCGATTGCGCGGAAAGACGAGCATGACCGCGTCTACCGCACCGCGCGCGAGAAATATGCCGCGGTGATCGAGGCGATCCAGGAGGCCAATGCCAAGGGCCAGCCGACGCTCGTGGGCACAACCTCGATCGAGAAATCGGAGATGCTCTCCGAGATGCTGAAGAAGGCGGGCATCGCGCATAACGTGCTCAACGCGCGCCAGCATGAGAAGGAAGCGCTGATCGTTGCCGAAGCGGGCAAACTCGGCGCCGTCACGATCGCCACTAACATGGCAGGCCGCGGCACCGATATTCAACTCGGCGGCAATATCGAGATGCAGGTGTTGCAAGAGCTTGCCGCGACGCCAGAGGCCAACCCCGATGCGGTGCGCGCCCGCATCGAGTCGGAGCATGCGAGCGAGAAGGAAAAGGTGCTGGCCGCGGGCGGCCTCTTCGTTCTGGGCACCGAGCGGCACGAAAGCCGCCGCATCGACAACCAGCTCCGCGGTCGCTCCGGCCGTCAGGGGGATCCGGGGCGCTCGCTGTTCTTCCTCTCGCTCGAAGACGATCTGATGCGGATCTTTGGCTCCGACAAGCTTGAGGGCGTGCTCTCGAAGCTCGGCATGAAGGAAGGCGAGGCGATCATCCACCCCTGGGTGAACAAATCGCTCGAACGCGCGCAGGCGAAAGTCGAGGGCCGCAACTTCGACATGCGCAAGCAGCTTCTGAAATTCGACGATGTGATGAACGACCAGCGCAAGGCGATCTTCAGCCAGCGCCGCGACATCATGGAAACCGACGAGATCGGCGAGATCGCGCGCGACATGCGCCTGCAGGTGATCGAGGATCTGATCGACGATTACGCGCCCCCCAAATCCTATGTCGATCAATGGGATATCGAGGGGATGCACGCGGGGATCGCGGAGCAGCTCGCGCTGGATCTGCCGATCACGCAATGGGCGGCGGAAGAAGGGGTGGATCAGGAAGTGCTGGGCGAGCGGATCATCGCGGCCTCCGACGCGCTGATGGAGCAGAAAACCGAGGGCTTCGGCGCCGAAACGATGCGGCTGATCGAGAAACAGATTCTGCTGCAGACGATCGACGCAAAATGGCGCGAGCATCTGGTGACGCTCGAACATCTGCGCTCGGTGGTGGGCTTCCGCGGCTATGCGCAGCGTGACCCGCTTTCCGAATACAAGACCGAGGCGTTCCAGCTTTTCGAGGCGATGCTCGACAGCCTGCGGTTCGAGGTGACGAAGCGGCTCGGCCAGATTCGTCCGATCAGCGAGGAGGAGCGGCAGGCGTTGCTCGCCGAGCAGGTTCGGCAGATGGCGCAGGCAGAGGCGGAAGTGGCTCCGACCCCGGCCGCCGCGTCGGCGGAGCCGCCGCAGGCTCTGGCCGCGGCGGTCCCGGGTTTTGACGAATCGGATCCTGCCACCTGGGGCAATCCGGCGCGCAACGACCCCTGCCCCTGCGGCTCGGGCGAGAAATTCAAACATTGCCACGGCCGTCTGGCCTGAGCGGGGACAGAGATCCAAGTTGTGAGGGCGGCGCAGGGCAACCTGCGCCGTTCTTCGTTTGACTGGAATGGTTGGGAATTCACGAATACGGCACGAATGGGGAAACAATGCCCCGGTTCGGCCCAACCCTCGCCCTGATTGCCCACCATTCTGGGGGCAGCGGAAAGGGGAATCGGCCATGAAAGCGCTCCACAAGATCATCATTGTCGGCACCACTTTCGTTCTGGCGGCGGCAACCGGGCATGTGATGCAGAATTCCGCGCGCTACGGGCTCGACGCGGCGCCACAACCATCGGTCGGGCCTGGTGTTCCGGCATTGCCGGAAACGCCCGCCGTGGCACGGACGCTCCCGCCCGGAGCCGCGGCGGAGGAACGCATTCCCGATTTGCCGATGCCGGCGGCGGGGCCGCGGCTCGACGCTCTGCTCGATCTGGCCCGGGGGCTGCCACCTGCGCAGGAACCCGCCAGTCCCGGTTTTTCGCAGGACGAGAAACCAAATGCCTGCGCGAGGCCCGCATTGCGTGCCGCACCCGCGGCCTCGGCCGGCGTGGAACTGAGCCTCAGCGCTCCCTGCATACCCGGTGCTTTGGTGACGATCCGCCACGAGGGCTTGCGGCTGCCGGTCCGGCTGTCGGAGACCGGACACTGGAGCGGCATCGTGCCCGCGATGACGACCAAGGCCCGCTTTGCGGTCGAACTGCCGAACGAGCCTGGTCCCGAGGCGACGCTCGCCGTGCCCGATCTCGCCACGGTGAACCGGGTGGCAATCCTGAGCATGGCATCCGACCGGATGACGTTGCACGGGCTTGAATACGGCTCCCAGCCGGGGGGGGCGGGCGATGTGTCCGCGCAGGTGCCGCGCGCGCCCGAGACGGCCTATGGCGGCTGGATGGCGGTATTCGAGGATCGGGAGTTTTCGATGCGAACCGAGATCTACACCGCGCCCGCTGGCATGTCGGACATTCGCATGACGCTTGAAACCGAAGTCACCCCGGGCAATTGCGGGCGCGATCTGGCGGCGGCGGGGAGCCGGGTTTTGCGCGGGCTGAGCGAGCCGGAGGCCTGGATCGACCTTTCGATGCCCGATTGCGATGATGTCACCGGGCTCGTGGTGATGCCGCTGCCGGATTTTCCGGTCGATGTGGCGGCGCGCTGAGGCTCAGAGCAGCCCCTCGGCGCGGAAGCTGAGCTCCCGCCCCTTGCCGATCACCAGATGGTCATGCAGCACCAGCCCGAGCGCTGTGGCGGCCTTGGAGATCTGGCCGGTCATGGCGATATCGGCGCTTGAGGGTGTCGGGTCGCCCGAGGGGTGATTGTGCACCAAAATGAGTGCGGAGGCGTCGAGTTCGAGCGCGCGCTTCACCACCTCGCGCGGATAGACCGGCACATGATCCACCGTGCCCCGCGCCTGTTCCTCATCGGCGATCAGCACATTCTTGCGGTCGAGGTAGAGCACCCGGAACTGCTCGGTGCTGCGATGCGCCATCGCCGCGTGACAATAGTCGATCAGCGCCTGCCACGAGGACAGCACCGGACGCTGCATCACCCGCGACCTGGCAAGCCGTTGCGCGGCGGCCTCGACGATCTTCAACTCTTGCACCACCGCATCTCCCACGCCGGGAACCTCGGTCAGCCGTGCGGCGGGGGCGGAGAGCACCTGCCCGAAAGTGCCGAACCCATCGAGCAGGCGGCGGGCGAGCGGTTTGACATCCTGCCGGGGCAGGGCGCGAAACAGGATCAGTTCCAAAAGTTCATAATCGGGCATGGCCGCGGCGCCGCCCTCCATGAAGCGCGCGCGCAGCCGCTTGCGGTGATCGGCGATATAGGAGGGGAGTTTTTCCGGGCCAAGCGCCACCACCGGCGCCTCGTCGAGGTCGCCGAAGAGCGGCAGCGACCGCTCGTCAGGGTTGGAGCCGCGCGGTGTCATCCGCACAGTCTGCGCGCGCATGGTAAATGAAAAGTTAACGGCGCCGGCGGCCGTCAACGAAAGGGCGCCCGAAGGCGCCCTGTCATCCTTTCATCCCGTCCCAGAAGCCCTTGACCTTCTTGAAGAAGGAGGCCCCCTCGGGATTGTTTTCGGCCTGAATGCGCTCGAATTCGGCGAGCAGTTCCTTTTGCCGGACGGTGAGGTTGACCGGCGTCTCCACCGCGAGCTCGATCACCATGTCGCCCTGCGCGCCGCCGCGCAAGGCGGGCATGCCCTTGCTGCGCAACCGCATCTGCCGGCCGGACTGGCTGCCCACCGGGATCTTCACTTTGGATCGGCCGCCGTCGATCGTCGGCACCTCGACCTCGCCACCAAGCGCAGCCAGCACCATGCTCACCGGCACGCGGCAAAAGAGGTTCACCCCCTCGCGCTGGAAGAGCGCGTGCTCGCGCACCTCGATGAAGATGTAAAGATCCCCCGCCGGGCCGCCGCGCAGCCCCGCCTCGCCTTCACCGGCCAGCCGGATCCGGGTGCCGGTTTCCACCCCCGCGGGGATGTTGACCGAGAGCGTGCGTTCCTTTTCGATCCGGCCCGCGCCGTGGCAGACCTTGCAGGGGTTTTTGACCACCTGACCTTGCCCGCCGCAGGTGGGACAGGTGCGCTCGACAGTGAAAAAGCCGTTTTGTGCCCGCACCTTGCCCAGCCCCGAACAGGTCGGGCAGGTTTGCGGCTCGGCCCCGCCCTCGGCGCCGGTGCCATTGCACGAGGTGCAGGGCGCCGAGCCCGGAACGGTGATCGTTTTCTGCGCGCCCTTGTAGGCCTCTTCGAGCGTCACGCGCATGTTGTAGCGCAGATCCGAGCCGCGGGTCGCGCGTGAGCGCCCGCCGCCGCCGGGGCCGCCGCGCCCGCCCATGAAATCGCCGAACAGGTCTTCGAACACATCCGAGAAGGCCGAGGCGAAATCGCCCTGACCGCCCGCCCCATAAGGCCCCCGCGGACCACCGCCCATGCCGCCCTCGAAGGCCGCATGGCCAAAGCGGTCATAGGCCGCCTTCTTGTCGGCGTCCTTCAGCACGTCATAGGCCTCGTTCGCTTCCTTGAACTGGGCCTCGGCGTTCGGGTTGTCCTTGTTGCGGTCGGGGTGAAGTTCTTTCGCCTTGGCGCGATAGGCCTTCTTGATCTCTTCGGCCGAGGCGCCCTTGGCGACGCCCAGAACCTCGTAGAAATCACGTTTTGCCATTGCAGAACCCCGCTGTGAGAACAAGGAAGCGAGCCCCGCTAGGGGGCCCGCTCCTCAGGTTCCGGCGCTTACTTGCGCTTGTTGTCACCCATGTCCTCGAAATCGGCATCGACGATGTCATCGTCCACCGAGCGCGGGCCATCTTCTTCCGGTTCCGCGCCACCTTCCGCCGCGGCCTGCGCCTTGTAGATCGCCTCGCCGAGCTTCATCGCCGCATCGGTCAGGTTCTGCACCGCGCCTTTGATCTTGCCGGGCTCGTCGGTTTTCAGCGCCTCTTCAAGCGCATTGCAGGCCAGTTCGATCATCTCGACGGTCGAACCGTCGACCTTGTCGCCATGCTCTTCGAGCGACTTGCGGGTCGAGTGCAGCAGGCTTTCGCCCTGGTTGCGGGTCTCCACCAGCTCCTTGCGGGTCTTGTCGGCTTCGGCATTCGCCTCGGCGTCCTTGATCATCTTCTCGATGTCGTCATCCGAGAGACCGCCCGAGGCCTGAATGGTGATCTGCTGCGATTTGCCGGTGCCCTTGTCCTTCGCCGAAACGGAGACGATGCCGTTCGCGTCGATGTCGAAGGTCACCTCGATCTGCGGCACGCCGCGCGGCGCCGGCGGGATGTTCTCGAGGTTGAACATGCCGAGCATCTTGTTGTCCGCGGCCATCTCGCGCTCGCCCTGGAATACCCGGATCGTCACCGCGTTCTGGTTGTCTTCGGCGGTCGAGAAGACTTGGCTTTTCTTCGTCGGGATCGTCGTGTTGCGGTCGATCAGCCGGGTGAAGACACCGCCCAGCGTCTCGATGCCGAGCGACAGCGGGGTGACGTCGAGCAGCACCACGTCTTTCACGTCGCCTTGCAGCACGCCCGCCTGAATGGCGGCGCCAAGCGCGACGACCTCATCCGGGTTCACGCCCTTGTGCGGCTCCTTGCCGAAGAACTTGGTCACTTCTTCGACCACGCGCGGCATCCGGGTCATCCCGCCCACGAGCACGACCTCGTCGATCTCGTCTTTCGAGACGCCGGCGTCTTTCAGCGCGGCGGCGCAGGGTTTGAGCGAGGCCTTGATCAGGTCTTCCACGAGGCTTTCGAGTTTCGCACGGGTGAGTTTCATCACCATATGCAGCGGCGTGCCCGATTTCGCATCCATCGAGATGAAGGGCTGGTTGATTTCGGTCTGGCTCGAGGACGACAGCTCGATTTTCGCTTTTTCAGCGGCTTCCTTCAGCCGTTGCAGCGCCATCTTGTCTTTCGTCAGATCGACGCCGTGCTCTTTTTTGAACTCGTCGGCGAGGTAATGGACGATGCGCATGTCGAAGTCTTCCCCGCCGAGGAAGGTATCCCCGTTGGTGGATTTCACTTCAAACAGGCCATCGTCGATCTCGAGGATCGTGATGTCGAAGGTGCCGCCGCCGAGGTCATAAACGGCGATGGTCTTGGTGTCCTTTTTGTCGAGCCCATAGGCCAGCGCGGCCGCGGTCGGCTCGTTGATGATGCGCAGCACTTCAAGGCCGGCGATCTTGCCCGCATCTTTGGTGGCTTGGCGTTGCGCGTCGTTGAAATAGGCGGGGACGGTGATCACGGCTTGCGTGACGGTCTCGCCCAGATAGCTCTCGGCGGTTTCCTTCATCTTTTGCAGGATCACGGCCGAGACCTGCGCGGGCGAATATTTCTCGCCATGCACTTCGACCCAGGCATCGCCATTGCCACCGTCAACGATGGAATAGGGGACGAGCTTCTTGTCTTTTTGCACTTCCGCATCGGTGGTGCGGCGGCCGATCAGCCGTTTGACGGCGAAGATCGTGTTGGTCGGGTTGGTCACCGCCTGGCGTTTGGCGGGCTGGCCCACCAGACGTTCGCTGTCCGTGTAAGCGACGATGGAGGGCGTCGTGCGCGCCCCTTCGGAGTTCTCGATCACGCGGGGCTGCGAGCCGTCCATGATGGCAACGCAGGAGTTCGTGGTCCCGAGGTCGATCCCGATGACTTTGGCCATTTCAATACCTCTTCTTTCGGCGACAGGTGAGGGCGGGTCCCATCAGGCCCCCGGCCCCAATCCCAAGGTTTCAGTTTGGCCCGGCCCGGGTGGCCCGTTCCGGCTTCAGGCGTATATAAGGAGGGGAAAATAGCCCTGCAAGAACCCTCGCTACGGGAGTTTGCGACAAATGACACAAATCGGCTGTGCATCTGCTACTCCCGCCCCGCAACGCCCGCAGCCGCAACAGATCCGCGGTTTTCGGTATTATCCGGGCTGGCTCACGCCCGCCGAACAGGCGGCACTGGTGGCGGATCTGCGCGCGGTGGTGGCCGCGGCGCCTCTCTTTTCGCCGATGACCCCCACCGGGAAGCCGATGTCGGTGCAGATGACCTCTGCGGGGCGGTTTGGCTGGGTCTCCGACCGGCGCGGTTACCGCTACAGCGAGACCCATCCGGGCGGCAGGGGCTGGCCCGCGATCCCCGAGAGCGTGCTGGCGATCTGGCGCGCCGTCTCCGGCTCTGCGCGTGAACCCGAGTGCTGCCTGATCAACCATTACAGCGCGGGCGCGCGGATGGGCCTGCATCAGGACCGTGACGAGGCGGATTTTGCCGCGCCCGTCGTCTCGATCTCGCTGGGCGATGACGGGCTCTTCCGCATCGGCAACGCGACGCGGGGCGGCAAGACGCAAAGCCTCTGGCTGCGCTCGGGCGATGTGCTCGTCATGGGGGGCGCGGCGCGGCTTCTGTATCACGGGATCGACCGGATCGCGCCGGGCACCTCGCTGCTGCTGGCCCAAGGCGGGCGCCTCAACGTGACGTTGCGGGTGGTCACCTGAACGGCGCTTGCAACCTTTGCGGGTAAAATAATGCGCCCAAACCCCCTGATTGCGGGGGGATCGTGAACTCAATGCTTTCCAAAAGCCCTGTTTTCCTGTATGCGCGCCCCCATCTGCGACGTGAGGCCCAAACCCCCGGGCACATGCGAAGGATAGGGGGCGGCGGCAATGGGGCCGCCATATGCCGGGAGACATGGGACGGGCCCATGCGTGCTCCCAGACAGGATACGCGATGTTCAACATTACGAAAAAATCCATCCAGTGGGGCGACGAAACGCTCACGCTGGAAACGGGCAAGGTTGCCCGTCAGGCCGATGGCTCGGTGATCGCCACTCTGGGCGAAACCTCGGTCATGGCCAACGTCACTTTCGCGAAAGAAGCGAAGCCGGGGCAGGATTTCTTCCCGCTGACCGTGCACTATCAGGAAAAATACTACGCCGCCGGCAAGATCCCCGGCGGGTTCTTCAAACGTGAAGCCCGTCCTTCGGAAAAGGAAACGCTGGTTTCGCGTCTGATCGACCGTCCCTGCCGCCCGCTCTTCGTGCCGGGCTTCAAGAACGAAGTGCTCGTCATGGCGACGGTGCTCTCGTGTGACCTCGTCAACGACCCCGACATCGTGGCGATGATCGCCGCCTCGGCGGCGCTCACGATCTCGGGCGTGCCCTTCATGGGCCCGATCGGCGCGGCGCGTGTGGGCTTTGTCGATGGCGGCTATGTGCTGAACCCGGCCATGGACGACATGACCAAGCTGCGCGACAACCCCGAGCAGCGCCTCGACCTTGTCATCGCCGGCACGAAAGACGCCGTGATGATGGTGGAATCGGAAGCCTATGAGCTCTCCGAAGAAGAGATGCTCGGCGCCGTCAAATTCGGCCATGAGCAGATGCAGCCGGTGATCGACCTGATCATCTCGCTCGCCGAAGACGCGGCGAAAGAGCCCTTCGACTTCAGCCCGCCCGATTACTCGGAACTTTACGCCAAGGTGAAAGCCGCAGGCGAGACCGAGATGCGCGCGGCCTTCGCGATCAAGGACAAGCAAGACCGCACCAATGCCATCGCGGCGACGGTCGAGCTGATCAAGTCCAAGATGACCGAGGAAGACCTGGCCGACATCAACTTCGGCTCGGCGATCAAAAAGCTCGAATCGGGCATCCTGCGCGGCGACATCATCAGCGGTGGCGCCCGGATCGACGGTCGCGACACCCGCACCGTGCGCCCGATCGTTTCGGAAGTGGGGATCTTGCCGCGCACGCATGGCTCGGCGCTGTTCACTCGCGGCGAGACGCAGGGCCTCGTGGTCACCACGCTCGGCACCGGCGATGACGAACAGATCATCGACGCGCTGAACGGCAACTTCCGCTCGAACTTCCTTTTGCACTACAACTTCCCGCCCTATTCGGTTGGCGAAGTGGGTCGTGTGGGCTCGCCCGGCCGTCGTGAAATCGGCCACGGCAAGCTTGCCTGGCGCGCGCTGCAAGCGGTTCTGCCCGCGGCGACCGACTTCCCCTACACGATCCGCGTTGTCTCGGAGATCACCGAATCGAACGGGTCGTCCTCGATGGCGACGGTCTGCGGCTCGTCGCTCTCGATGATGGATGCGGGCGTGCCGCTGAAAGCCCCGGTGGCTGGCGTGGCGATGGGCCTGATCCTCGAAGACGATGGCAAATGGGCCGTGCTGACCGACATCCTCGGCGACGAGGATCACCTCGGCGACATGGACTTCAAGGTTGCGGGCACCGAAAACGGCATCACCTCGCTGCAGATGGACATCAAGGTCGCGGGCATCACCCCGGCGATCATGGAGCAGGCGCTGGCGCAGGCGAAAGATGGCCGGATGCACATCCTCGGTGAAATGGCGAAAGCCCTTTCGGCGGGCCGGACCGAGTTCTCGGCCCATGCCCCGCGCATCGAGACGATGCAGATCCCGACCGACAAGATCCGCGAAGTGATCGGCTCGGGCGGCAAGGTGATCCGCGAGATCGTCGAGGTTTCGGGCGCCAAGGTCGACATCAACGACGACGGCATCATCAAGATCGCCTCGGCCAATGGCGACGCCATCAAGAAGGCCTATGACATGATCTATTCGATCGTGGCGGAGCCGGAAGAAGGCAAGGTCTACCGCGGCAAGGTCGTGAAGCTCGTCGATTTCGGCGCCTTCGTGAACTTCTTCGGCAAGCGCGACGGGCTGGTGCATGTGAGCCAGATCGCTGGCAAGCGCCTGAACCATCCGAACGAGGCGCTGAAAGAAGGTCAGGAAGTCTGGGTGAAACTGCTCGGCTTCGACGATCGCGGCAAGGTCCGGCTCGGCATGAAGATGGTCGATCAGGAAACCGGCGCCGAGATCGCGGTCGAGAAGAAGGAAGAGCCCGCCGAGGGTTGATCTCTTTTCGGATCGTCAAAAACCTGCAGCCCCCGCCCGTGCGGGGGCTGTTGCGTTCCGGCTCAGCGACCGTAGATGGTTTGCCGTGCGATCTCGTGGGCGTTCAGGCGGGACTGGCCGATATCGTCCCAGTCCCGGTTGCTCATGCTTTGCAGCTCGTCGAGCAGCGTCAGATATTTGCGGTGCAATTCCCAAGCCTCACGCCATTGCGCGATCTTGCGGGCGAAAGAGTCCATGCTCGGCAGGCGTGGCAGGGACAAGGTGGTTGCGAAGGTCATCGGAGCCTCATGAAGTTGAAGTTTTCCTCCCGATACCGCTAACGTAGCTTGTTTCCCGACCTTTCACCAACGCCGATGCGGAAAAGCCGCGATGCGAAACACGCATGACTGGTAAATTTTACTAACCACTTTGTCGGTTTCCGCGATGCCCGGGTCGGGCGTGAAGGCTTGTTTCCCGCGCGCGCCCCTGTCACCCTGCGACAAAAGGGAGAGCGCCATGATCGAGAAACGGGACTTTTACATTAATGGCCATTGGGTCGCACCGGCGATGCCGCGCGATCATTTCGTGATCGACCCGTCGACCGAGGAGCCCTGCGCGATCATCTCGCTTGGTGACGAGGCCGATACCGATGCGGCAGTGGCGGCGGCGCTGGCCGCGGGGCCGGGCTGGGTGGCGACGCCGCCCGCCGAACGGCTGGCCGCAGTCGAACGGCTCCTTGAGATCTACCTTGCCCGAAGCGAGGAGATGGCGCGGGCGATGAGCCTCGAGATGGGCGCGCCCATCGACTTTGCCCGCGAGTCTCAGGTCGGTGCCGGAAGCTGGCATATTGCGAATTTCATCAAGGCGGCAAAGGATTTCCAGTGGATCCATCCGCTCGGAGACGGCACGCCGGGCGCGATGATCGCTTATGAGCCGGTGGGCGTCGTCGGCCTGATCACGCCGTGGAACTGGCCGATGAATCAGGTGACGCTGAAAGTCGTTCCGGCGCTCCTTGCCGGTTGCACGATGGTGCTCAAGCCCTCCGAGGAAGCGCCGCTTTCTTCGCTCCTTTTCGCGGAGATGATGCATGAGGCGGGCGTGCCCGCGGGCGTTTTCAACCTGGTGAACGGCGATGGTGCGGGCGTGGGCACGCAGCTTTCCACCCATGACGAGGTGGAAATGATCTCTTTCACCGGTTCGACCCGTGCTGGCAAGGCGATCTCGAAAGCCGCGGCGGAAACGCTCAAGCGCGTCTGCCTGGAACTCGGCGGCAAGGGGGCGAACCTTGTGTTCGCCGATGCCGATGAGAAGGCGGTGGCGCGCGGGGTGCGGCACTGCCTGAACAATTCGGGGCAGAGCTGCAATGCGCCGACCCGGATGCTGGTCGAGCGCCCGCTTTACGAACGCGCGGTGGAGATTGCCGCCCGGGTCGCGGGTGAGACTCGTGTCGGCTCCGCGCACGAGCCGGGCCGCCATATCGGCCCGGTGGTGAACGCGGCGCAGTTCGAGAAGATCCAGGGCCTGATCGAAACCGGCATCAAGGAGGGCGCGCGGCTCGTGGCCGGGGGACTTGGCCGCCCCGAAGGGCTCAACAAAGGCTTCTTCGTGCGCCCGACGGTGTTTGCCGATTGCACCCCGGAGATGGCGGTGATGAACGAGGAAATCTTTGGCCCCGTGCTTTCGATCATGCCGTTCGACACCGAGGCGGAAGCGGTCGAGATTGCCAATGCCACGCCCTACGGGCTGACCAATTATGTGCAGTCGCAAGATGGCGCCCGCCGCAACCGGCTAGCGCGGATCTTGCGCTCGGGCATGGTGGAGATGAACGGAGAGAGCCGTGGCGCGGGCGCGCCTTTTGGGGGCGTGCGCGCCTCGGGGCGGGCGCGCGAAGGCGGGCGCTGGGGGATCGAGGAATTCTGCGAGGTGAAATCGATCTCCGGCTGGGCCGAGTAGGCCAAAAGCAAAACGCCTGCCCCGAGGGGCAGGCGTTCCGTCCGATCCGGATAAGATCAGCGGCGCAGGCCGAGGCGCTCGATCAGCGACTGGTAGCGGGCAACGTCTTTCTTTTTCAGATAGTCGAGGAGCTTGCGGCGCTGGGCCACCATCATCAGAAGGCCACGACGCGAGTGGTTGTCCTTCTTGTGCTCCTTGAAGTGCTCGGTCAGCGTCGCGATACGCGAGCTGAGGATCGCCACCTGGACTTCCGGCGAGCCGGTGTCGCCTTCTTTGGTGGCGTATTCCTTGATGAGGCGGTTCTTGTCTTCGACGGTGATCGACATCGGGGTCTCCTTGGTTAAGGGTTATGGCGCAGGCCGGGATGTCGTCCAGCAAGGCCCGTGGAGGCTCCGCCGAATCCGGCGGATGGCGGCGTTTAGCGGAATTGGCGGCAAAAAGAAAGGGCCGATGCGGCGGTCGGGTTCAGAGCGCGGCGAGTTCCGCGGGCGTGATCAGCAAAACGTCGTCGGTGGTAAGCGCGCCCGCGTCAATCACCTCTGCCAGCCGCACACCATTGAGCGTGATCCAGAGGTTGCCCTCGGTCTCGGAGGGTTCGAGCGTCAGCTCCGGCGCCGTGGCGCTTTCCGGGTCGTAGACGACGACGATCTGATCGAGGCTCTGATCGTAATCCGCGATCGTCGCCGGGGCCGCGGGGTCGATCCAGTCGCCCAGCACGAAGAGATCGTCTTCCTCGCCCCCGCTGGTCCAATCCCCCGATCCCGTCATCAGCTTATCTGCCCCCGCGCCGCCGTTGAGATAATCCGTTCCATCCGCATCCATGTTACCGATTTCGCCCGACGGCACCACTCCGTTGCGCAGATCGTCGCCCTTGCCGTAAGCCGCGCGTCGCGGTCGGGATCGCCGCCTGGCGTGCCGACGCATACGATCCCCCTGCGCCGCGAGAGGGAGAATCATGCGCGGCATCCCCGCTCGAACCCGGCGTTTTCAGCCCCCGGTCGGCGCAGACAGCGGGATAACCCGGGTGCTCGGCCGGGGTGGGCGCCGCATCGTCAAGTGTGGTTCCCGGGCGCCGCATCCCAGAGCAGGAGCGGTGCGGCATAGCCGAGATAGAGCGGATGGCGCGGGGCGCCCGCAGCCGTCAGGCCAAGACAATGCAGATCGCGCCCCGAGGCGCGCAAGAGCGCTTCGACATCGGCGCCGCGGCCCAGATGCGCGCCATGCGTGCCCCAGGCGCAGATGATCCGGTCTGCCGGAGCGCCCGCCCAGTCGAGGCTTTGCCGGATCGCGGCATCGTTTTCGGAGCCCACCGGGTCTGCCTGCGCGCGCATCTCCTTCGGGTCGGTGGCACGCCAGGCGAAGATATTGGTCACCCGGAAGGCGCCAAAGCCCAGCGCCCGGGCGCGGCGTTCGCAGCGCTCCACTGTCGGGTCGTTCTGCATCTCGGTCGCGGTCGACGGGTTGAGCATGATGAACAGCGCGCGCGGCAGGGATGCATCCCAGACCCGAGTGAGCAGATAGCGATAGTGCTCGCATTCGGAATAGACTGCGATCGAGGGCGCATCGCCCTTGATATGGGCGCGGGTGATCACGCCTCACCCCGGTTGAAGACGCGGTCGGGGTGGACTTCGCCGCCCATGTAGCGACCAACCGCGATGGCGAGGCCGCGATGGCTCACCCAGACCTCGGTGCCAAAATCGATGCCCGAACAGATCACCTGCCCCGGATTGCCGTGCGACAGCCGCACCGCGCCCTCAAGGGTTGCCTTCACCTCCGGCAGATCGTCGAGCCCCATCTCGAGCGGCAGGAGTTTTTCCTCAAGCTCCGGGGTACGGGCAAGCGCGTCGATCTCTTCAAGGCGCAACCCCTTTTCTGCCTCGAACGGGCCCGACCAGATCCGGCGCAGCCAGGCAACATGGCCAAGGCAGCCAAGCGCGCGGCCCAGATCGCGGGCAATCGCGCGCACATAGCCGCCCTTGCCGCAAACCATTTCCAGCTCGACCGTATCGGCATCGGGACGCGCGATCACCTCAAGGCTCTCGACCCAGAGCGGGCGCGCGGCAAGATCCATCTCTACCCCCTCGCGGGCAAGGTCATAGGCGCGCTCGCCCTCGACCTTCACCGCCGAAACCTGTGGCGGCACTTGCAGGATGTCTCCGCGAAAAGCGCCAAGCGCGGCCTCGATCTCGCCGTCCGTCGGGCGTTTGCCGGAGGTTTCGAGCACCGCGCCCTCGGCATCATCCGTTGCGGTCGCGGCCCCAAAGCGCACGAGAAAACGGTAGCATTTCATCGCATCGGTGATGAAGGGAACGGTCTTCGTCGCCTCGCCGAGCGCAATCGCCAGCACCCCGGTTGCTGCGGGATCGAGCGTGCCGGCATGGCCCGCCTTTTTCGCGTCGAGTGCCCAGCGGACCTTGCCGACGACCGCCGTGGAGGTTACGCCCGCCGGTTTGTCAACGACGATCCAGCCGGAAATATCGCGTCCCTTCTTGCGGCCCATGAGATGCTCCCTTTTCGCAGGCCCGCCTGCTAGCGCCTTGTGGGGCGCGGGTCAATCGTGCGCGACAAGCCCGACAATCGGCCCCATCGGCAGCCCGAAATCGGCCCGCCCCTGCGCGGGCACGGTGAGCCGAGAAATCGAGCCGTCAAGATAGAGCGCATTGGGAGTGTGCAGCACATCGCGGAAGAAGCGCGCGAAAGTGTGGAAATTCACCGCCCGGTCGGAGATCACGAACGAGGCTTTTTGCCCGTCGGCCGAGACACCGACACCGTTGCGGATGTAGCTGCTGTCACTCTCGGGCAAGAAACGGGGATGCAGCGCGCCGTCGATCACCAGCATCGGTCCCGATTGCGTGGCGTAACGGCAGGCGAGCGGATGGGCGGCAAAAGTGCGGCTTTCGATCACCGCGAAACGGTCGGAGACGCAAAAAACACCATTCGGCACCATCCCGAAGTTCCCCGGCCCCTCCTTGGTGACGATGCCGTGCAACTCCTCCCCATTCTCGACATAAAGCCCCGCCGGTGTCCGGTCGGGGGAATACATGCCCGCATTCATCGCGAAAACGAGCCGCTCGCCCGCGCCGAGAGTGGCCTTCACCCGCTCGAAAGTGCCGATGATCGCGCCGCTGCCATCCTTCAGCCAGAGCCGCAGATCCTGCCCGGCCTGTACCGTGCAGACGGAGAAGGGGGTGTCTTCGAAAGTGATGGTCTCGCAGGGCGCGCCCGCCAGCGCTACCCGCGGCACGATGAGCGCAAGCGCCGCAAAAAGCCTAGCCCAGATCGGCTTCATCGTCGTCATCGTCCCGCGCGGCAATGTCGCGCTGCACGGTTTCATCCGAGAAGATCCGCCGCGTCTCGTCGAGCCGGTCGAAGGTCTCGTCAAGGCGGAACCGCAGATCGGGGGCATATTTCAGCGTCATCGCCTTGGCGACATGGTGGCGCAGCTCGCCCGAATGGCGGCGCAGCGCGGCCAGCATCGCCTCGCCGCTTTCGCCGCCGAGCGTGCCGCCCAAGGGCGCCACGAAAACGGTCGCCACTTTCAGATCGGGGGAGGGGCGCACTTCGCCCACCGTGATCGAGATCCGGTTGAGGTCGGGGTCATGCACCTCGCCGCGCATCAGCACGTCGGATAGCGTGCGGCGAATGAGTTCGCCGACGCGGAGTTGCCGTTGCGAGGGGCCCTCGCCAGAAGAGAAGCGGTTCTTTGCCATGCTTCGCACATAGAGCCTTCGTCCCTTTCCCGCAACGGCTTTGCCAATCACGCCTGCGCGGGCTAAGGAAAGCAAAACCGATGGAGGGTGCGATGAGCGATGTGCCGGGCGTGGTAATCACCGGAATTTCGGGCCGGATGGGGCAGATGCTGGCCCATACCGTGGCGGGCTCCGGCAAGGCGCGGCTGGTGGGGGCGGTCGAGCGCGCCGGGCACTCATGGGTCGGTCAGGATCTGGGCGTGGCGATGGGCGGCGCGGCCACTGGCGTGATCGTCACCGATGATCCGCTTGAGGCTTTTGCCAAAGCGCAGGCAGTGATCGACTTCACCGCGCCCGCCGCCACGCTCGAATTTGCCAAGCTCGCGGCGCAGGCGCGTGCGGTGCATGTGATCGGCACGACCGGGTTCGAGCCCGAGCAGATTGCCGCGCTGGAGCCCGCGTCGCGCCATTCGGTGCAGATCCGCGCGGGCAACATGAGCCTCGGCGTCAACCTGCTCACCAAGCTCGTGCAAACCGTGGCGCAGGCACTCGATGCCGACTGGGATATCGAAGTGGTCGAGGCGCATCACAATCGCAAGGTCGATGCGCCTTCCGGCACCGCGCTGATGCTGGGCAAGGCCGCCGCCGAAGGGCGCGGCATCGCGCTTGAGGGGCATAGCGAATCGGGCCGCCAAGGCATCACCGGGGCGCGGGCAGAGGGCGCGATCGGCTTTTCCTCGATCCGCGGCGGCGACATCGTGGGCGAGCATGACGTGATCTTTGCCACGGCCGGCGAGCGCCTCGTTCTGCGCCACATCGCAACGGACCGGGCCATTTTCGCGCGCGGCGCGCTCAAAGCCGCGCTCTGGGGGCTCGATCAGAAACCCGGCCAATATGACATGATCGACGTGCTCGGCCTTTAAGGCCGGGCCTGCCTTTCATCTTGCCTGAAATATCCCACGGGGGTCCGGGGGTGTGAAACCCCCGGCGCGCGTCACGGGCGCCGCGCTCAGAAATCGATCGCGATGCCCTTCTTCTCCCAGTCGCCATAGCGCACGGGTTCGGGCCCGTCGCGGCCGCCAAGCTCGGGTGGCAGCTCAAGCGCCTTGGCAGCCTTGCGCCGTTCCTCGGCCTCGGCGAGCGCACGGATTGCGGCAGGCGGCAGGTCTTTGCGGGTCTCCTCGCGCATCTCAGGCTCCGGCTTTGCGTTTCGGGTCGAGCCTGTTATAGGCCGCGCCAACCCTCCAAACAAGCAAGGACGCTCCCATGACCAGCATCGACCCGGCCCGGCGGGCGGCAGCGGCGCTTCTTGTCGGCGTGCTGGAAGAGCGGCTGACGCTTGCCGAACAGGCGGGCGAGATCGCGCTTCTGCCCCCCGCAGAGCGGGCGCGGGCGCAACGGCTGGCGCTTGCCACCCTGCGCGCGCTCCCGCGCGCCGATGCGATGCTGAAGCCCCATCTGCGCAAGCGCCCCCCGCCCGATCTGCAAGCGCTGTTGCGCCTTGGCACGGTGGAGATCTGCGCGCTCGGCCATGCGCCGCATGGCGTGGTCGATGCGCTCGTCACGCTCACTCATTCGGGCGGGCCGCGCGCCGAGGGCTTTGCCGGGCTGGTGAATGCAGTGCTGCGCAAGGTTGCAGCCGATGTGCCGCGCTGGGCGCGGCTCGACCCGCCTGCGCTTCCGGGCTGGCTGCGCGGGCGGTTGATGTCGGCCTATGGCAAGGCGGCGGTGATGCGGATGGAGGCGGCGCATCTGGCGGGCGCGCCGGTCGATCTCAGCGTGAAATCCGACCCTGTGGACTGGGCGGAAAAACTTGGTGCCACGCTTCTGCCCACAGGGTCTTTGCGCCTTGCCGAGGCCGGGCAGATCACCGAGCTTCCGGGCTATGAGAGCGGCGACTGGTGGGTGCAGGATGCCGCCGCGGCGCTGCCCGCAAAGCTCCTTGCGCCGCGCCCCGGGGCGCGCGTGCTCGATCTCTGCGCCGCGCCGGGCGGCAAGACGCTGCAACTCGCCGCGATGGGGGCCGAAGTCACGGCGCTCGACATCTCCGCCCCCCGGCTCGACCGGTTGCACGAAAACCTCGCCCGCTGCGGGCTGGGCGCCAGAACCATCGTCGCCGATGCGCTCGACTGGGAACCCGAAGCGCCCTTCGATGCGATCCTGCTCGATGCACCCTGTTCGGCCACGGGGACGATCCGCCGCCATCCCGACCTGCCCTTTATCAAGGATGCCAAGGGGATCAAGGATCTCGTCGCGTTGCAGGCGCAGCTTCTCGACCGTGCGCTCGGCTGGCTCAGGCCCGGCGGGCGGCTCGTCTATGCCACCTGCTCGCTTTTGCCCGAGGAGGGCGAGGCGCAGATCGCCGCGGCGTTGCATCGTCACGGCGGGCTGCAGGTCTTTCCGGTGGCTCAGGAGGGCATCGCCCGCGACTGGATCACGCCCGGGGGGGCGCTTCGGCTGCGGCCCGATTTCTGGCCGGAGCTGGGGGGCATGGACGGGTTCTTTCTCGCCACGCTCGCGCCCGCGTCCTGAGCCGTGCCAATCAGGCGATGACAGGGAAACGGGCCCGGATTATGGTGCGGGCAAGCTCTGCACGAAGCAGCATGGCGAAGGGGCAATGACAGGCAGGGACATATCTTCGCGCAAGGGGCGGTTTGGCGCCTCCCTCGACCGGCTTGCCGCGCTTCGAGCGGCGCGCGCCCGCCCCGCCACCGGATTCGTTCACCAGCCCGAGCCGCGCACGATCGGGTCTTTCGCGCGGGGTCGGCAGCTGATTGCGGGCAATTTCCTCTTCGCGGGCTTTCTTGTCGAGGGCAAGGATCTCGCGATCTGGGATCTCGCCATGCCCGATCCGAGCTTCGAGGAAGCCCTGCACGGTTGCACCTGGCTTGATGATCTCGCCGCGGTGGGCGACCGTCCCGCGCGCGAGCGCGCCCAAGCCTGGATCTTCGACTGGGTGAAGCGATTCGGCTCCGGGCGTGGCCCGGGCTGGAGCCCTGATCTGACCGGACGGCGGCTGATCCGGATGATCAATCACGCGCTTTTCCTGCTGTCGGGGCGCGACAAGGCTCAGGCGGAAGCGTTCTTCCGCGTGCTGGGCGGGCAGACGCTGTTTCTCGCCCGCCGCTGGCGCTCTGCAAGCCCCGGCCTGCCGCGGTTCGAGGCGCTGACCGGGCTCGTTTATGCGAGCCTCGCGCTCACCGGAATGGAGCGCCATGCCGGGCCTGCCGCGGAAGCTCTCGCCGCCGAATGCGCTGCGCAGATCGATGCCGATGGTGGCATCCCGACGCGCAACCCGGAGGAATTGCTCGAAGTTTTTTCGCTCCTGATCTGGGCGGTCGAGGCGATCGAAGGGGCGGGCCGCAAACCGCTTCCCGCGCATCTCGCGGCGATCTCCCGCATCGCCCCCACACTGCGCGCGCTGCGCCATGCCGACGGCGGGCTCGCGCGCTTCCATGGTGGCGGACGCGGGCTGCCCGGACGGCTCGATGCGGCGCTTGCCGCCTCGGGCGCGCGGGCCGGACCGCCGCAGGGGCTGGTGATGGGCTTTGGCCGCCTTCATGCCGGGCGCTCGACGCTGATCATTGACGCCGCTGCCCCGCCTGCGGGGCCCGCCTCCGCCAATGCCCATGCCTCGACGCTTGCCTTTGAGTTAACCTCCGGGCGCTGGCCGCTGATCGTGAGTTGCGGCTCAGGCGCGATGTTCGGCCCGGATTGGCACCGCGCGGGCCGGGCCACGCCGAGCCACTCCACCTTGGCGATCGAGGGCTATTCCTCCTCCCGTCTCGGCCCGGTGACCCGGCGCGGCGCGGCAATGCGTACCTGGCTTGAGGAAACCCCCTCCGAGGTCTGGATGCGCGCCGAATCCGACCCCGCGCGGCATGCGCTCTTCGGCCATGACGGCTATCTGGCCACGCATGGCCTGACCCATATCCGCGAGCTTGAGCTTGCGCCGGACGGCAACGGGCTCAAAGGCACCGACAGCCTCGGCGCGATGACCTCGTCCGACAAGGCGCGGCTCGAGACGGTGCTTGCGGCGGGCGGCTATCGCGGCATTGCCTATACGATCCGCTTCCACCTTCACCCCGATGTCGATGCTGCGCTCGACATGGGCGGCTGGGCGGTGTCGATGGTGCTCAAATCGGGAGAGATCTGGGTGTTCCGCTTTGACGGACCGGTCGAGCTGAGCCTCGACCCCTCGGTCTATCTCGAAAAGGGTCGCCTGCGACCCCGTGCCACGCAACAGATCGTGCTTTCGGGCCACCTGCATGACCCGATCAGCCAAATTGGCTGGACCTTGGCCAAGGCACAGGATACCCCCGGCGCCAATCGCGACCCCGTGCCGCCCCCACCCGACAGATGATCGAAGGACCGCCACCGTGACCCGACCCGTTCCCCTTACCCGCGCCCTGATTTCGGTTTCCGACAAGACCGGGCTTGTCGATTTTGCCCGGGCGCTGGCCGCGCGGGGGGTGGAGTTGCTCTCGACCGGGGGCACCGCAAAAGCGCTCCGCGAGGCGGGGCTGAGCGTGCGCGACGTGGCCGAGGTGACGGGCTTCCCCGAGATGATGGATGGCCGCGTGAAGACGCTGCACCCGAAAGTGCATGGTGGGCTGCTCGCCCTGCGCGACAACACCGAACACCTGACCGCGATGGAGGTGCATGGAATCGAGGTGATCGACCTCCTTGTCGTCAACCTCTACCCGTTCGAGGCCACTGTCGCGAAAGGCGCGGCCTATGACGATTGCATCGAGAATATCGACATCGGCGGCCCGGCGATGATCCGCGCCGCGTCGAAAAACCACGAATTCGTCGCCACCGTGGTCGATGTGGAAGATTACGCCGCGGTGCTGGAGGAGCTCGACCGCAACGACGGCGCCACCACGCTCGCCTTCCGCCGCAAGCTCGCGCAGATCGCCTATGCCCGCACCGCCGCTTACGATGCTGCCGTCTCAACCTGGATGGCGGGCGCAATTGGCGAAGAAACGCCGCGTCGGCGCGCCTTTGCCGGCACGCTCGCGCAAAGCCTGCGCTATGGCGAGAACCCGCATCAATCGGCGGCCTTCTACCTTGATGGCTCGAATCGCCCCGGCGTTGCCACCGCGACCCAGCATCAGGGCAAGGAGCTGAGCTACAACAACATCAACGATACCGATGCCGCCTTCGAACTGGTGGCGGAATTCGGCACCGGGGCGCCCGCCTGCGCGATCATCAAGCACGCCAACCCCTGCGGCGTGGCGACCGGCGCGAGCCTGACCGAGGCCTATATCCGGGCCTTTGACTGTGACCGCACCTCGGCCTTCGGCGGCATCATCGCGCTGAACCAACTCCTTGATGCCGAAACTGCGGAAGAGATCGTGAAGATCTTCACCGAGGTCGTGATCGCCCCCGCGGCGACGGATGAGGCGAAAGCCGTCTTTGCCGCGAAAAAAAACCTGCGGCTGTTGACCACCGGCGCCCTGCCGGACCCGAAAGCGGCGATCACCACTTTCCGGCAAGTGGCGGGCGGCTTCCTCGTGCAGGGCAAGGACAATGGCGCCATTACGCTCGATGACCTGAAAGTCGTCACCAAGCGCGCCCCCTCCGAACAGGAGCTGAAAGACCTGCTCTTTGCGTGGAAAGTGGCGAAACACGTCAAGTCGAACGCGATCATCTACGTCAAGGACGGCGCCACCGTCGGCGTGGGCGCAGGCCAGATGAGCCGCGTGGACAGCACCCGGATTGCCGCGCGCAAATCCGAGGACATGGCCGAGGCGATGGGCCTTTCCGCGCCGCTCACCAAGGGCTCCGTGGTGGCCTCGGACGCGTTCTTCCCGTTTGCGGACGGGCTGATCACCGCCGCGGAGGCGGGGGCGACGGCTCTCATCCAGCCGGGCGGCTCGATGCGCGATCAGGATGTGATCGACGCGGCGGACGAACGCGGCCTTGCCATGGTGTTCACCGGCATGCGCCATTTCCGGCACTGAGCCCTGATGCGCACGACCGCCTGGACCGCAGCCCTCGTCCTGATGCTCGATCAGGCGTCGAAATATATCGTCGTGCACGGGATGGGGCTCGACCGGGCGGGGGCGATCGACCTGCTGCCGCCCTGGCTCAACCTGCGCATGGCATGGAATCAGGGCATCAACTTTGGCCTGTTCTCGGGCGAGGATGCGATCACGCGCTGGGGGCTCGTGGCGCTCGCGCTCGGGATCGCGCTCTGGGTCTGGCTCTGGATCGGGCGGGGGCGGCATGACGCGCGGGTGACGGTTTCCGCGGGGCTTCTGATCGGCGGTGCACTCGGCAATGTGATCGACCGCATCGCCTATGGGGCCGTCGCCGATTTTCTGAACATGTCGCTGCCGATCTGGCAGAACCCTTATTCCTTCAACATCGCGGATATCGCGATCTTCCTCGGGGCGGCGGGGCTCGTGCTCTTCACCGGAGAAGCGGATACGAAACGCCGCCGCTGAGCTGCCTTTGGGGCGTGACGTGGATGCGACGATAGGCTAAGACGGGCATGAAACTGCAACGGGGTGGCTCATGCGATCGGTGACGGACAAGCTCGGGATTGCGCTGGTATTGGCGCTGGCCTTGGCTGGCTGTGGCCGTTCCGACAAGGCGCCGCAACTGATGCATCTGCGCTCCGATACTCCCGGGCCGGATGAATTCGGCATCCTGCCGACGAAACCGCTTGAGATGCCCGAGGATCTGGCCGCGTTGCCCGCGCCGACGCCGGGCGGCAGCAATCTCACCGATCCGACGCCCGCGGCCGATGCCATTGCGGCGCTGGGCGGCAACCCCGACCGGCTGAACACTGCGGGCGTGCCGGCTGGCGATGGTGCGCTCGTCTCGCGTGCCGGGCGATTTGGCACCGAGACCGGCATCCGCACCGCGCTGGCCGACGAGGATCTCGAGTACCGCCGCAAGAACAACGGCAAGTTCCTTGAGCGGCTCTTTGGCGTGAACACCTATCTGAAGGCCTATGGGCCGATGGCGCTCGATCAGGAAGCGGAGATCGAGCGCTGGCGCCGGGCCGGGCTGCGCACCCCGGCGGCCCCGCCCTCGGGCGCGGCGCAGAAATTGCTGCCCAAGACCGAATGACCCGCCGTCACGGCACTTCAAACCTGCGTCAAGCGTAACGGCGGTGGTTTGACTGCCCTCAGGGTGCCGCTAATCTGACCTGATCGAGGGAGGAGACCCCATGCGCGCAACGCTTGCCGCCGTTGTCATTGCCGCTTCGGCCCCATTCGCCGGGGGGGCCGCCGCCACACCGGTGAGTCATTTCACGCTGCAAAACGGGCTTGAGGCAGTGGTGATCGAGGATCACCGCGCCCCGGTGGTGGTGCAGATGGTCTGGTACAAGGCGGGCTCCGCCGACGAGATCCGCGGCAAGTCGGGCATCGCGCATTACCTCGAACATCTGATGTTCAAGGGCACCGATACGATGGCGGCGGGAGAACTCTCGAAGACGGTGGCGGCGAATGGCGGCTCGGACAATGCCTTCACCTCCTATGATTATACCGCCTATTACCAGCGCATTGCCGCCGACCGGCTGGAGTTGGTGATGAAAATGGAAGCCGACCGGATGCGGCATCTGAAAATCTCTCCCGACGACTGGCAAACCGAGCGCGACGTGATCCTTGAGGAACGGGCGCAGCGTACCGACAGCGATCCGGGCGCGCTTCTGGGCGAGCAGATGCGGGCGGCGCAATATCTCAACAGCCCCTATGGCACGCCGGTGATCGGCTGGCGGCAGGAGATGGAAGAGCTCACCCGCGACGATGCGATCGCCTGGTACAAGCGTTATTACGCACCCAACAATGCGGTGCTCGTGGTGGCGGGCGATGTGACGCTGGAGGAGGTCAAGGCTCTCGCCGAGAGCTATTATGGCCCGCTCGCCCCCTCCGAAGGCATCCCCCCCCGGATCCGCCCGCAGGAACCGCCCCAGCTTGCCGAACGGCGCCTCGTGTTCCACGATCCGCGCATCGCCCAGCCCTATCTCATGCGCACCTATCTTGCCCCCGAGCGCAACCCGGACGACCAGAAATCTGCCGCGGCGCTGACGATTCTCGCCGAGATCCTCGGCGGCAATTCCGCCACTTCGGTGCTCGGGCGCAAGCTTCTTTTCGAGACCGGCGATGCGATCCATGCCTCGGCGGGCTATGACGGCATGTCGATCGACAAGACCACATTCTCGCTCGCGGTGATGCCCGCGAAAGATGTGAGCCTGCCCGAGGTCGAAGTCGCGCTCGACAAGGCGCTGAGCGACTTTCTGGCTGCCGGGGTCGACCCGGCGCAATTCGAGCGGATCCGCACCCGGATCCGCGCCGACCAGATTTATGAGCGGGACAATACCCAGGCGCTGGCGCAGCGCTATGGAGAGGCCCTCGCTTCAGGGTTTTCGATCGAGGATGTGCAGCGCTGGCCCGAGGTGCTGATGCAAGTGACCCCCGAGGATGTGATGGCCGCGGCGCGCGCCGTGCTCGCGCCCGACCATGCGGTGACCGTCTATGCCGAGCCGCAAGCCTTGACCGGGGCAAAGCCGGTCGCTGCCGAGGCTGCCGCGGCGGCCTTGCCCGCACTGGGCGGGGAGGTGACGCAATGAGCCTGATGCACCAGATCCGGATTGCCTGCCTCGGATTCGCCCTCGCCCTTGCCGCCTTGCCCGCGCAGGCGCTCGACATCGAGGAAGTCACGTCGCCCGGCGGCATCACTGCCTGGCTCGTCGAAGCGCATGACATCCCCTTCACGGCGCTCGAAATCCGCTTTCGCGGCGGCGCGAGCCTTGATGCGCCGGGCAAACGCGGTGCCATCAACCTGATGACGGCAACGCTCGAGGAGGGCTCCGCCGAGCTTGACAGTCAGGGCTTTGCCGCCGCGCAGGAGGGGCTGGCAGCAAGCTTCCGCTTCGATGTCGATGACGATGCGCTCTCTGTCTCGGCGCGGATGCTGACGGAAAACCGCGACAAGGGGGTGGCGCTGTTGCGCGGCGCGCTGGTCGAGCCGCATTTCGACCAGGCCTCGATGGACCGGGTGCGCGGGCAAGTGCTCTCGATCATCGCCTCGGATGAACAGGATCCCAACGCCCTTGCGGGCAAGGCTTTGCGCCATCTCGCCTATGGCGATCACCCCTATGGCTCTTCGCTCAATGGCACCATGCAAAGCGTGCAGGGTCTCACCCGCGAAGATCTCTTCGAGGCGAAAGCCCGGGTGATGGCGAAAGACCGGCTGGTGGTCTCTGCGGTGGGGGATATCACGCCCGCCGAACTCGGCCCGATGCTTGATGCGCTTTTGGGCGATCTGCCCGCGACCGGGGCCGAGATGCCGCCGCGCGCGGAGCTGAAGCTGACCGGCGGCACCACAGTCGTGCCCTTTGATACGCCGCAATCCGTGGTCGCTTTCGCCGAGGCGGGGCTGGCCATGGATGACCCGGATTTCTTCGCCGCCTATGTGCTCAACCAGATCCTTGGCGCGGGCGGCTTTTCCTCGCGGCTGATGGAGGAGGTGCGCGAGAAACGTGGCCTAACCTATGGCATTTACACTTACCTCGTGCCGAAGGATCTTTCGGAGACGTGGCAGGGGAGCTTTGCCTCCGCGAATGAAAAGGTTGCCGAGGCGATCGAGATCGTGAAGGCGGAATGGGCGAAAGCGGCGACGGGCGAGGTGACCGACAAGGAATTGGCGGATGCCAAGACCTATCTGACCGGGGCCTATCCGTTGCGCTTCGACGGCAATGGCAATATCGCCGATATCCTCGCCGGGATGCAGCTCAACCACATGCCGGTCGATTATATCAACAGCCGCAATGCCAAGGTGGATGCGGTGACCAAGGAAGACATCGCCCGCGTGGCAGCGCGGCTGCTCAAGCCCGAGGATCTGCGCTTTGTCGTGGTGGGGCAGCCTGCCGGGCTGAAGTAACGCCCGAATCTCTTGGGGCGCCCCCCGGGCTGTGCTATCCCTAGTGGAATGAACGCAGACCCCCGCAATATAAGCGCGAACGAGCGCCCCGTGATCCGGCAACTGGATGAAGCCGCGGCAAACCGCATTGCCGCGGGCGAGGTGGTGGAACGCCCCGCCTCAGCGGTAAAAGAGCTTGTCGAGAACGCGCTCGATGCGGGCGCGCGGCGGATCGACGTGGCCTATGCCGATGCGGGCAAGACCCTCATTCGCATCACCGACGATGGCTGCGGCATGACCGCCGAAGACTTGCCGCTCGCACTTTCGCGCCATGCGACCTCGAAAATCGACGGCAGTGATTTGCTCAATATTCGCAGCTTCGGCTTTCGGGGCGAGGCGCTGCCGAGCCTTGGCGCGGTGGGTCGACTCACGCTCACCTCGCGTGCCGAAGGCTTCGATGCCGCGCAGATCACCGTTGCGGGCGGGCAGCTTGGCCCGGTCAAACCGGCAGCGCTGACCCGTGGCACGGTCGTTGAGCTGCGCGATCTTTTTTACGCCACCCCGGCGCGGCTCAAGTTTCTGCGCTCCGACCGCGCCGAGGCGCAGGCGATTGCCGATGTGGTCAAGCGCCTCGCGATGGCCGCGCCCTATGTGAGCTTCACGCTGCGCGATGTGAGCGCGGAGAGCCGCGAGCTTTTCCGCGCCGATGCCGAACAGGGCGAGCTTTTCGATGCGCTCGCCGCGCGCCTTGGCCGGGTGCTCGGCCGCGCGTTTTCGGATAATGCCGTGCGGCTTAATGCCGAGCGCGAGGGGCTGCGGCTCACCGGCTATGCGGCGCTGCCCACCTATTCGCGCGGGGCTGCCATCGAGCAGTTCCTCTTCGTCAATCACCGCCCGGTGCGTGACAAGATGCTGCTGGGTGCGCTGCGCGCCGCCTATATGGATTTTCTCTCCCGCGACCGGCATCCGGCAGCGGTGCTGTTTCTCGATTGCGAGCCCGAGCGGGTCGACGTGAACGTGCACCCCGCCAAGGCCGAGGTGCGGTTCCGCGAGGCGGGCGTGCCGCGCGGGCTCATCGTCACCGGCATCCGCCATGCGCTGGCCGAGGCCGGCCACCGCGCCTCCTCCACCGTCGCCACGGCAACGCTGGGCGCGATGCAGCCCGAACCCGCGGGACCGCCGCGCCTCTATCAGATGGACCGGCCCAGCTATGGAGCGATCCGCAGCGCTTACGCCGCGCAGATGCCGCTCTCAAGCTTTGACGAGGCGCCGCAGCCCTTCACCGGCGCGCCTGCCGAGCCCTTCACCCCCAGCGCACGGGTCGAGCCCGTTCCGGAGGCCACGCCCGAACTCACCCGCCGTCCCTTGGGCGCGGCGCGTGCGCAACTGCATGAAAATTACATCGTCGCCCAGACCGAGACCGGGATGGTGCTTGTCGACCAGCATGCCGCGCATGAGCGCCTTGTCTATGAGCGGCTGAAAAAGCAGATGGCAGAAAAGGGCGTGGCGGCGCAGGCGCTGCTCATTCCCGAGATCGTCGAATTTTCCCCCTCCGATGCGGCGCGGCTCCTTGAGGCGGCGGCGGATCTTGAGCGCCTCGGCCTCACCATCGAGCCCTTTGGGGGCGCTGCCATTGCCGTGCGCGAGACCCCGGCGATTCTGGGCGAGATTGATGCGGGCGCGCTCTTGCGCGATGTGCTTGATGAGCTTTCCGATCTGGGGGAAAGCCTGAAGCTTCAGGCGCGCATCGAGGCGGTGCTTTCCCGCATGGCCTGCCACGGCTCGATCCGCTCCGGGCGGCAGATGCGCGTGGAAGAGATGAACGCGCTTTTGCGCGAGATGGAGGCGACGCCGCATTCGGGCCAGTGCAACCACGGGCGGCCCACCTATGTGGAACTGAAGCTCTCCGATATCGAGCGGCTGTTCGGGCGCACATGATCGAGATCGGCACGCATCTGATCGACCTTCACGACCCGCTCGTGCAGGGGGCGCTCGCGGTCGCGGCTCTGGTGCTTTTGCTGCTCCTTGCGGTGCTGCGCAGCGCCGCAAGGGCGTCTCGCGCGATGGACCCGCTCACCGGCAACCTGATCGCGCTGACGCAAAGGGTTCAGGCGCTCTCGGACGGCCAGCACCAGCTTGCGGGCGGGCTTCATCATGTGAGCGAGGCGCAGGCGGCGGCGCAAACCAAAATGCTCGCGCTGATGGAGGCGCGGCTCGCCGAGGTGAACCGCGCCATGAGCGAGAGCCTGCATGGTTCAGCCACCCGCACCGCGCGCAGCCTTGGCGCGCTGCAGGAGCGGCTTGAGGCGATTGACAAGGCGCAGGCGAATATCGAGAAGCTCTCGGGCAATGTGCTGGGGCTGCAGGATATTTTGTCCAACAAACAGACCCGCGGCGCGTTTGGCGAGATCCAGCTTCATGACATCGTGAGAAAGGCGCTGCCCTCTGATGCCTTTACCATGCAGGCCACGCTGTCAAACGGGCGGCGCGCCGATTGCCTCATTCATCTGCCCAACCCGCCCGGCCCGATTGTGGTGGACAGCAAATTCCCGCTTGAGGCCTATGAGGCGCTGCGGCGCGCCGAAAACGAGAGCCAGAAGATCGAGGCGCAAAGGATGATGCGGATCGCGGTGCGCAGCCATATCCGCGCCATTGCCGACCGCTACATTCTTGAGGGTGAAACCGCCGATGGCGCGCTGATGTTCCTGCCCTCCGAGGCGGTCTATGCGGAACTTCATGCAAATTTCCCCGAACTTGTACGCGAGGGCTTTGCTGCGAAGGTCTGGATCGTTTCGCCCACCACCTGCATGGCAACGCTGCACACGATGCGCGCGGTGCTCAAAGACGCGCGGATGCGCGCGCAGGCGGGGGCGATCCGGCGCGAACTCGCCGCGCTTTATGCCGATGTCGAGCGGCTGGGGGGGCGTGTGTCCAACCTTGACCGGCATTTTGCCATGGCGGCAAAGGACATCGAAGAGATCCGCATATCCGCCGAAAAGGCCGGAAAGCGCGCGCATCGGCTCGACAATTTCGACTTCGAGGAGCTGGCCTCCGGGGAAGGGCTCACGCCTGCCAATGTCGTGCCGCTGGAGCGCTGAATAGGCTTGCACACGAACACGTGAGCGGCGACACTGACACCGGAGGAGAGCCATAATGTTGCCGATCAGCCCGTCGAAAATTGCCCATATCATCATCCGCGCCCGCAAGTACGACGCCGATTTTCCGGGCGCCGGGCAGGGGCGCGAGCTGCGCGCTTTCATCGAAAATCTCAACGAAGACGAGCAGGCGGCGCTGACCGCGGTGATGTGGATCGGCCGCGAAACCTTTGATTCATCGGAATTCGAGGAAGCCTATGCCACGGCCAAAGCCGAGGCGACGGCGCCGACCGCGGATTACCTCCTTGGCGTGCCGATGCTGGCCGATTACCTCGAAGACGGGCTCAATGCGCTTGGCATCAGCTTTGAGGAAGCCGAGGAAGACATCAACCCTTCAGTGTGAGATCGACGGGGGTCGGGGGGCGCTGCCCCCCTGCTGCAATGCCGCCCCCCGGATGTTTTTGCCAGTCGGCGGCAAAGCCGTTTGGTGGCCCGGATCAGGCCACCAGCCGGTAGCCGCCCGATTCGGTGATCAGGAGCCGCGCGTTCGAGGGATCGGGCTCGATCTTCTGGCGCAGCCGGTAGATATGGGTCTCGAGCGTGTGGGTGGTCACCCCCGCATTATAGCCCCAGACCTCATGCAAGAGCACATCGCGCGCCACCACGCCATCCTGCGCCCGGTAGAGGAACTTCAGGATGTTGGTCTCTTTTTCGGTCAGCCGGATCTTGCGCTCTTTCGCGTCGATCAGCATCTTCATCGCCGGTTTGAACGTATACGGGCCAAGCTGGAACACCGCATCTTCCGATTGTTCATGCGTGCGCAACTGGGCGCGGACGCGGGCGAGCAGCACCGGAAACTTGAACGGCTTGGTGATGTAATCATTCGCGCCCGAATCGAGGCCGAGAATGGTGTCGGCATCGGTGTCGTGCCCGGTCAGCATGATCACCGGGCATTTCACGCCCTGCTTGCGCAGCTTCTTGCACAGCTCGCGCCCATCGGTATCGGGCAGGCCCACATCGAGCATGACGATGTCGTAAAGTGCGGCTTTCGCTTTCTCGACGCCATCGGCGCCGGAGACGGCCTCATAGACCTCGAATTCCTCGGTCGCGGCCAGTTGTTCGGCCAGCGCCTCGCGCAGGTCGTCGTCGTCATCCACCAGAAGGATCTTTTTCAATCCGGCCATTTGTGCCTCCTGCTTCGGTTTGGGCGTTTTCGTGAAGCTGGAGGCGGATCACGCCTGCGGCAAGGGGCGTGAAATCTTTCTCACGCAAGGGTGACGCAGGGCGGGGAAGTGTTTCAATTTGTTACGGGCCTCGCTATCTCTGGAGCCATGAAAACGCCCCTCGCCCTTGGTCCGAGCCCCGCCGAACGTCTCAACCGCGCCCGCGCCGATCTGCGGATGGGGTTGCCTGTCGTGGTCTCCGGCCAGCTCGCCGTGGCGGTCGAGACGCTCTCGGTGGAGCGATTGGCGGCGCTGCGCGGGCTGGGCCCGCTCACGCTCGCGCTCACCGCCTGGCGGGCGGAAACGCTGAAGGCCCGCGTCTATGACAATGATCTCGCCCGCGTGGTGGTGCCCGAGGAGGCCGATCTTGGCTGGCTGCGCGCGCTGGCCGACCCGGCCGGCGATCTGATGACGCCGATGAAAGGGCCGCTTTCCACGCGGCGCGACGGTGAGGCCACCCCCGCCCGTGCCGCGCTCCAGCTTGCCAAAAGCGCGCAGCTTCTGCCCGCGGCACTGCTCGCGCCCCTGCCCAAGACCCTGCCCGAGGGGCTCACCCATCTCGATGCTGAAGAAATCTTGCGGCTGATCTCGGCGGAGACCGCCTTTGCGCCCGTTTCGGCTGCCCGCGTGCCGATGCGTGCGGCAGAGAAGGGGCGGCTGCACATCTTCCGCCCCGACAATGGCAGCGAGGAGCATTACGCGATCGAGATCGGATCGCCCGACCGCGCCGCGCCGGTGCTCGCCCGGCTGCATTCGGCCTGTTTCACCGGCGATGTGCTCGGCTCGCTCAAATGCGATTGCGGGCCCCAGCTTGATGCGGCGCTCCACCAGATGGGCGCGGAGGGGGCGGGGGTGCTTTTGTACCTCAATCAGGAGGGGCGCGGCATCGGGCTGGCCAACAAGATGCGCGCCTATGCGCTGCAAGATCAGGGGTTCGATACGGTCGAGGCGAACCATCGGCTCGGCTTCGAGGATGACGAGCGCGATTTTCGCATCGGTGCGGCGATTCTGAAAAAACTCGGCTTTTCCGCGGTGCGGCTCCTTACCAACAACCCCGCCAAGGTGCGGATGCTCCAATCGCATGGCATCACTGTAGCGGAGCGGGTGCCGCTCAAGGTTGGGAAGAGCGCGCATAATGCCGCCTATCTCGCCACCAAGGCGGCGAAATCGGGGCATCTGCTGTAACCGGGCGCGCGGCAGCGCCTAGCCCTGCGCGTTGTACTCCCGCGCGCCGAAAATGGCCGAACCCACCCGCACATGGGTTGCGCCCGCGGCAATCGCGGCCTCGAAATCCGAACTCATCCCCATCGAGAGGCCGGAGAGTCCGTTGCGCGCCGCCATATCGGCCAGCGCGGCAAAATGGGGGGCGGGGTCTTCCGCCTCGGGGGGGATGCACATCAGCCCGCGCAGCGGCAGATCCATCGCCCGCACCTCGGCAATGAACCGGTCCACCGCTGCAGGCAGCAGACCCGCCTTCTGCGGCTCGGCGCCAGTATTCACCTGCACGAAAAGCTCCGGGCTGGCGCCGCGCATCTGCGCGAGATTGGCCAGTTTGGTGGCGAGCGAGGGCCGGTCGAGCGTGTGGATCGCGTCAAACAGCTCCACCGCCTGCCTGGCCTTGTTGGTTTGCAAGGGTCCGATCATGTGCACGCGCGCGCCAGGATACTCCGCCCGCCAGTCCGGCCATTTGCCTGCCGTTTCCTGCACGTAATTCTCGCCAAAGAGCCGTTGCCCGGCCTCAAGCACCGCCACCACCCGTTCGGGCGGCTGCACCTTCGACACGGCGATCAGCGCAACCGAACCGGGCGCGCGCCCGGCGGCCGCTTCAGCGGCGCTGACCCGCGCCGTGATCTCTGCCAGTCCCATATCGTTCCTCCGTCAGATCCGGGCCAATCCAGCACGGCAGGGCAAAAAAGAAAAGAGCGGGCCAAGGCCCGCTCTTTCCATTCCGGTTCCGAAAGATCAGAACGCGAATTTCACGCCGGCTTCGGCGAAGGTTTCTTCGTCGTAGTCGCGGTGCACAGCGCCGAGCAGCTTGACGCCGCCGCCGAGGTCGTAGGACGCGCCGATACCGAAGGAGGTGTCGCTCTTCGGAGCAGCGGTGTCGTAGTTGTCGATTTGCGCAACGTAGGCGGTCACACCCATGGCGCCGACGGTGTAGGTGCCGTAGATCGAGGTGGTGCTGCCGAGGTCGACGAGAGCCGATTCACCTTCGTTGATGTAGGTCAGGCCGGCCGAGAAGGCGTCGTTGAACGCGTATTTGCCGCCCAGGTACCACACGTCGTTGCCGTCGATGCCAGCGCCGTTCCAGGTCGCGCCAGCGGCAACGGTGATCGGGCCACCTTCGTAGGAGGCAACGAACGAGGTTTCGGTTTTGTCATTGGCAACCGAGCCAGCGACGACGCCATTGAGGTCGTAGTGGTCCGGGTTGATGAACGACGCTTCGAGGGTCACGCCGGAGATCGTGTATTTGCCATAGACGCCGACTTTGTTGCCGTTGCCAGCTTTCGACTCATAGGCGAAGAAGTCCGAACGCGAGTCACCGAAGCCGGTGTCGGTCAGGCCGATTTCGGTCGCGTAGAAGAGACCAGCGGTGTCTTCGTCGAGCGCGGTGGTGATGTTGCCGACTTGAGCGTAGAAGCCTTCATACGACACGAAGAACTGGGCGCGGTTGCCAGCGACCATCGTGTTGCTGTCGTCGTATTGCATGCGCATTTTCGCACCGAATTCCACGCCCATGTCGGAGGTGGTCGAGGCGACGATGTTCAGACGCAGGCGTTGCTCAACCCAGGTGCTGGCGGCGCCGCCCATCGGGTTCACGTCGGCGGAGGTGTAGCCCAGGCCGAAACGGCCGTAGCCCGAGATCGAGATGTCAGCGGCCGCGGCGCCGGCGGTCAGCACGAGCGCGGTCGACGCGATAAGAAGCTTTTTCATTGTTTCCCTCATTTCGCTTTAAGGTCAGCCCCAACTCAGGGGAATCCGAGTTGGGTATGAAGGCTTTTTCTCTCGCCCCGCCTGACATTGCAACGAAAACGGGACCGGCGCGGGCAAAGGCGATCTTCGTGGTGCAGCTTTGCCACAGTGCCCGGAAGGGGTCTTTGCGGCCCGGGGCGGGGGTGGCCGGGCCGGGTGCGCCGCGGGCGGGGAAAAATCTTGTCGCCCCGCGGGGCATCGGCTAGAGACAGGAAAAGCCAAGAGCTCAGCCGACGGGAGCAGTCGATCCGATGAAAAAAGCAACACTACTGCGCACCGCGGCGGTGCTGGGCCTCGCGCTGACGGTGGCGGGCTGCGGCGGCATTTCGAATGGCAAGCTGTTTTCCTGGGGCACCCCGGCCAAACCGATCACCGACCCGGATGACCCGTCCTACACCGGTACGACCAAGGAATCGCGCGGCTCGCGCCTTGGAGACCTGTTCTCGAACGAAGATGATCCGAATGTCCGGCTCGAGGTGAACCGCTATCTCTGGAACGCTTCGCTCGAAGTGCTCGACTTCCTGCCGATCGAGACGGTCGACCCGTTCTCCGGGCTGATCGTGACCGGTTACGGCACGCCGCCGGGCGGCGGGCGCGCCTATCGCGCAACGATTCACGTCAGCGACCCGGCACTCGATGCGCGCTCGCTCAAGGTGTCGCTCGAAAGCCGCGGCGGCACGGTGTCGAGCGAGACGGTGCGGGCCGTGGAGGATGCGATCCTCACCCGCGCGCGGCAGCTTCGGATCCGCGACTCGGGG
Source organism: Rhodobacter maris (assembly GCF_900217815.1). GTDB lineage: Bacteria > Pseudomonadota > Alphaproteobacteria > Rhodobacterales > Rhodobacteraceae > Rhodobacter > Rhodobacter maris. The sequence continues at coordinate 783,342 of NZ_OBMT01000001.1, read as the reverse complement.
CTCTGATCTCCTCAGCCGCTCACAACGCTTGCGAAAGCCCCGCTCAGGCGGGGTTTTTTGTCGCCCGGGTGGCTCGTCTCTGGACCTTTGGGGCGGCTGCGGTATAGCAGGGCGCAAGATTTCCGCCAGATTGAAGGACGAGGGGCCGCGATGTCGCGTTACGAGCCGAGCCAGAGCGAGACGAAATGGCAAGCCGCCTGGGATGCAGAAGGCGTGTTCACGGCGCGCCGCGACCCGGCCCGGCCGAAATATTACGTGCTCGAGATGTTCCCCTACCCCTCGGGGCGGATCCACATGGGCCATGTGCGCAACTACACGATGGGCGATGTGGTGGCGCGCTACAAGATGTCGTGCGGGTTTTCGGTGCTGCACCCGATGGGCTGGGACGCCTTCGGCATGCCCGCCGAAAACGCGGCGATGGAGCGCGGCGGCCACCCGAAAGACTGGACTTACGGCAATATCGCCGACATGCGCGCGCAGATGAAGCCTCTGGGCCTTTCCATCGACTGGAGCCGCGAGTTTGCCACCTGCGACCCGGAATATTACGGCCAGCAACAGGCGATGTTCCTCGACATGCTGGAAGCCGGGCTCGTCTACCGCAAGAACGCCGTGGTGAACTGGGACCCGGTCGACATGACGGTGCTGGCGAACGAGCAGGTGGAGAACGGGCGCGGCTGGCGTTCGGGCGCGCTCGTGGAGCGCAAGGAACTCACGCAGTGGTTCTTCAAGATCTCCGATTTCGCGGGCGAGCTGCTCTCGGCGCTCGACGGGCTGAAGGACTGGCCCGAGAAGGTGCGAGTGATGCAGGCGAACTGGATCGGCCAGTCGCGCGGGCTGCAGTTCTCCTTTGAGACCGTTGCGGCCCCCGCAGGCTTCGAGAAAATCGACTGCTACACCACCCGCCCCGATACGCTGATGGGCGCGAGCTTCGTGGGGATTTCGCCCGACCATCCGCTGGCCAAGCTGCTTGAGTCGCAAGACCCGGAGATGGCCGCGTTTCTGGCCAAATGCCGCCAGGGCGGCACCACCGAGGAAGCGATTGAAACGGCCGAGAAGATCGGGCGTGATACCGGCCTCCGCGTGAAGCACCCGCTCGACCCGGATTGGGAGCTTCCGGTCTGGATCGCGAACTTCATCTTGATGGATTACGGCACCGGCGCGATTTTCGGCTGCCCCGCGCATGACCAGCGCGACTTTGAATTTGCCTCCAAATACGGCCTGCCGATCAACCCGGTGTTTGTGGCCGAGGGCGCCGATGAGGCCCCGCTCACCGAGGCCTTCGTGCCGATGAAATCGGAAACCGTGCGCTATATCCGCGGTTTCGCGGGCGAGACGGTGCAGACCGGCGAAGCGGGCGTGGCCTCGGCCATCGCCTTTGCGGAAGACAAGGGCTTTGGTCAGGGCGTCACCAAATACCGGCTGCGCGACTGGGGCCTGTCGCGCCAGCGCTACTGGGGCTGCCCGATTCCGGTGGTGCATTGCGCCGCCTGCGGCGTGGTGCCCGAGAAAAAGGAAAACCTCCCCGTCCGGCTGCCCGATGACGTGGCCTTCGACAAGCCCGGCAACCCGCTCGACCGCCACCCCACATGGCGCGACTGCGCCTGCCCGAGCTGCGGTGGCGCGGCCAAGCGCGAGACCGACACGATGGATACGTTCGTTGATTCGTCGTGGTATTACGCGCGCTTCACCGCGCCCCATGCGAGCACGCCCACGGTGGCGGAAGATGCCGATTACTGGATGAACGTCGATCAATATATCGGCGGCATCGAGCATGCGATTCTGCACCTGCTCTATTCGCGCTTCTTTGCCCGCGCGATGCAGAAAACCGGCCACCTGCCTGCGAAAGCGATCGAACCCTTCAACGCGCTTTTCACGCAGGGCATGGTCACGCATGAGATCTACATGGGCAGCGTTGCCACGGACAACGTGACTGACCCGATGTTCGACAATGGAGAACTCATTCACAGAAACCGCTCGTCCTCGCGGGCCAAATACTATCTTCCCGAGGAGGTCGTGCGGTTCGAATACTCTGGGAAAACTCGGGCTCTGCGGCGGGTTTTCGTAGAGGAAAAAGGGATCGACTTCGGAGACATCTCAGCGCTCAATCAAGCTTGGGAAGACCAGTATTTCCATCACCCCCTCACCGTGAAGGATGAGGAAGACAACAATCTTGAGGTCATCCCCTCGGCGAAAATGTCGAAATCGAAGAAGAACGTGGTCGATCCGATGAATATCATCGCCGATTTCGGCGCCGATACGGCGCGGTTCTTCGTGATGTCGGACAGCCCGCCCGAGCGCGATGTGGAATGGACGGCGGCAGGTGCCGAAGCCACCTCCAAGTTCCTCGCGCGGGTCTGGCGGATTGCCAATGAAATCGCCGAAGGGGCAGGCGGCGCGGGTGGCGCGGAAGATGCCGCGCTTCTGAAAGCCACCCACAAGGCGATTGACGAGGTCACCCGCTCGATCGAGGGCTTTGCCTTCAACAAGGCCGTGGCGGCGCTTTATACGCTCACCAACGCGATGCAGAAATCGGCGGCCTCCAACGCGGTCAAACGCGAGGCGATGGCTTTGATGGCGCAGCTGATGGGGCCGATGGTGCCGCATCTGGCGGAAGACATCTGGGCCGCGCTGGGGGGTGAGGGCTTTGTGGTGCAAGCGGCGTGGCCGAAGGCGGACCCGGCGCTTTTGGTGGAAGATTCGGTGACCCTGCCCATTCAGATCAATGGCAAGCGGCGGGGCGAAGTTACCGTGCCAAAGGACATGCCCGCTTCCGAGGTTGAAAAGATCGTGCTGGCCGACGATGCTGTGCAAAAGGCGCTGGCCGGTGGCCAGCCGAAAAAGCTCATCGTCGTGCCGGGGCGCATCGTCAATGTGGTCATCTGATCGCCGGAACTTCCTGATGCTTGGCAGCGCTCTGGCGCTGGCAGGCTGTGGCTTCACGCCCGCCTATGGGCCCGCGGGAGGCGGCGGCAAGCTTCTGGGCGGGGTTGCCCCCGATGCGCCGCAAACGCGTGACGACTTCGCCTTCGTGCGGCGCATCGCCGAACGGCTCAACCCGCCCGGCACCGTGCGCTACCGGCTTGCCTACAAGATCACCACCGACAGGCTTGGACAGGCGATCACCCCCGATGGCGCCACCACCCGTTATTCGCTGACCGGCCGCGCCGAGTATCGGCTTCATGATGCGGGCAGCGATGCGGTGCTGCTGGCGGGCACCGTGGCGAGTTTCACCTCCTGGTCCGCCTCGGGCACGGTCGTCGCGACCTCTGCTGCCGAGGAAGATGCGCACCGCCGCCTGATGCGGATGCTGGCTGACCAGACCATCACCCGGCTTCTGGCGGGGGCAGGAACACTGCCGCAATGAAGCTCGCCGGTGCGCAGGCGGTCCGCTATTTCGCCAAGCCAGATCCGGCGCGGCTCGGGCTTTTGATCTTTGGCGCCGATGCGATGCGGGTGGCACTGCGCCGTCAGGAAGTGATCGCGGCCCTGATCGGCCCCGAGGGCGAGGGCGAGATGCGCCTCACCCGCCTTTCGGGCGGGGACTTGCGCCGCTCCCCCGGCCTTGTGCTTGATGCGATCAAGGAGATCGGCTTTTTTCCCGGCCCGCGCGTGGTCTTTGTAGAAGAGGCGACCGATGGCACCGCGCCCGCCTTTGCCGCGGCGGTGAAGGCCTGGGCGCCGGGCGATGCGCAGATCATCGCCACGGCAGGCGCGCTCACCGCGAAATCGGCGCTGCGCAAGGTGTTTGAGGGACATGCCAACGCCTATGCGATCGGCATCTACGACGACCCGCCGAGCCGCGAGGAAATCGAGGACATTTTGAAAAAGGCGGGCCTCGCCCATGTGCCTGCCGAAACGATGACCGATATTCTCGCGCTGTCGCGCGCGCTTGATCCGGGCGATTTCCGCCAGACGATCGAAAAGATCGCGCTTTACAAGCATGGCGATGCGACCCCGCTCACGCCCCATGAGGTAACGCTTTGCGCCCCTGCCACGGTCGAGGCGGAGGTTGATGCCGCGCTTGACCTTGTGGCCGAGGGGCGGGTGCCGGAATTCGCGCAGATGATGCGGCGGATCGAAGGGCAGGGGGTGGCGCCGGTGACGCTGGCGATCATGGCGACGCGCCATTTCCGCACGCTGCATATGGCGGCGTCAGATCCGGCAGGCCCGGGCTCCGGCATCGCGAAAATGCGCCCGCCGGTGTTCGGGCCGCGACGTGAACGCTTGCAGGGGCAAGCGCAGAAATGGGGCATGTTCCGGCTCGACGAGGCGCTCAAGGTGCTGATCGAGGCGGATCTCACCTTGCGTTCCTCCTCGCGCGCGCCGCAGATGGCGGTGATCGAGCGTGCGCTGATGCGGCTCGCCAGCATCGCGGCAAAACACTGATGACTCAAGCTCTTGTAATTGGCGCAGGCCCGGCGGGGCTGATGGCGGCGGAGCGGCTCGCGCGCGCGGGCGCGCGGGTGATGATCGCCGAGGCAAAGCCGACGCCCGCGCGCAAGTTCCTGATGGCCGGGAAATCGGGGCTGAACCTGACGAAGGACGAATCACCCGAGGCGTTCCTGAACGCCTACCAGCCGGATTGGATCCGCCCGCATGTGGCAGGTTTCGGCCCCGAGGTGGTGATGCGCTTTGCCCGTGGCCTTGGTGTGACCCTGTTCACCGGCTCGACCGGGCGCGTCTTCCCCGCAGAGATGAAAGCCTCGCCGATGCTGCGCGCCTGGCTCGCGCGGCTCGAGGGGCTCGGCGTCACGCTGCACACCCGCTGGCGCTGGCAGGGCTTTGAGGGGGGCGCTTTCCGCTTTGACGCGCCCGACGGCCGGCAGATCATCACCCCCGAAGTCGCGGTGCTCGCGCTTGGCGGTGCAAGCTGGCCGCGGCTTGGATCGGATGCGGCCTGGCTGCCCTGGCTCGCCGGGAAGGGTGTTGAGATCACACCGTTCCGCCCCGCCAATATGGGGCTGTGCGTGGACTGGTCGGCGCATATGGCGCCCCATCTCGGCCAACCGGTGAAGGGCACGGCGCTGATCGTTCCCGGACAGGGGAGCCGAGGCGAATTCGTGCTCTCGTCCCGCGGCATCGAGGGAGGCGGCGTCTATGCCATTGCCGCGGCCGTTCGCGACGGTGCGCCACTGCACCTCGATCTGCTGCCCGATCTGGACAGCGAGTCGATCGCCCATCGGATCGGTCGCACACCCGCGCGCGAGAGCCTGCCGAACCGGTTGCGCAAGGCGCTCAAGCTTGACCCGGTGAAGCTCGCGTTGCTGAACGAATGGGGGCGGCCGCTGCCCACTGACCCGCTCGCCCTTGCCCGCAAGATCAAGGGGCTCCCTGTTGCCCATCAGGGGCCCCGCCCTCTCGCCGAGGCGATCTCTTCGGCGGGCGGTATCGCGGCGGCCGCGCTCACCGAAGGGCTGGAGCTGAAAGCCCTCCCCGGGGTTTTCGTCGCGGGCGAGATGCTCGATTGGGAGGCGCCGACCGGCGGCTACCTGCTCACCGGCTGCCTTGCCACCGGGGCCGCCGCGGGGGCCGCCGCCGCCGCGCGATTGTTCCCGGCACAATCAGCCGATTGACGCAGGTCACGCCGCATGGCGAACTGGCCCTTCGCGCCAGGGAGACGCCAATGACCGAGAGCCGCCTCATTTCCCCCGTCCTGATCGGCGGGGCCATCATCCTGATGCTCGGATTTGCGATCCGCGCCTCGTTCGGGGTGTTCCAGATCCCGATTGCCGCCGAATTCGGCTGGCCGCGGGCCGAGTTCAGCCTTGCCATTGCGATCCAGAACCTCGCCTGGGGAATCGGCCAGCCGATCTTCGGCGCGCTGGCCGAGCGCTTCGGCGACCGTCGGGCAATCGTGCTCGGTGCCCTGATGTATGCTTTGGGCCTCGTGCTCTCGGCCTTCGCCACCGCGCCCTGGCAACATGACCTGCTCGAGATCCTGGTGGGCTTCGGCATCGCGGGTACCGGCTTTGGCGTGATCCTGGCCGTGGTGGGGCGCGCGGCCTCGGATGCGAACCGCTCGCTCGCGCTTGGCATCGCCACCGCGGCAGGCTCGGCGGGGCAGGTGTTCGGCGCGCCTCTGGCCGAGGCGCTGCTCGCCCAGTTCCCCTGGCAGACGGTGTTCCTGATCTTTGCGGGCGTGATCCTTTGCGCGCTGTTCGCGCTGCCGATGCTGCGCGGCCCGGCGCGCCCCGCCCCCTCCGCGAGCGACGAAAGCATGGGCGACGTGGTCGCCCGAGCGTTGCGCGACCCGTCGTTTCTCCTGATCTTCATGGGGTTTTTCTCCTGCGGCTATCAGCTCGCCTTCATCACCGCGCATTTCCCCGCGATGGTGACCGAGATGTGCGGCGCGGTGCCGCCGGGCTCGATGCTCGCCGCGCTCGGCATCGAGACGCAATCGGCGCTGGGTGCGGCGGCGATCTCGCTCATCGGCCTTGCCAATATCGGGGGGACGATTTTCGCTGGCTGGGCCGGGCGGCGCTGGAGCAAGAAATACCTGCTCGCCACGATCTATCTTCTGCGCACCATCGCCGCCGCGGCTTTCATCCTCGCGCCGATCACGCCGGGCTCAGTGCTTGTGTTTTCGCTGGTGATGGGGGCGCTCTGGCTGGCCACGGTGCCGCTCACCTCGGGGCTTGTGGCGGATCTTTATGGGCTGCGCTATATGGGCACGCTTTATGGCGTTGTGTTCTTCTCGCACCAGCTTGGCGCCTTTCTTGGCGTCTGGCTCGGCGGGCGGCTTTACGACATCGCGGGCAATTACACGCTCGTGTGGTGGGTCGGCGTCGGTGTCGGCGCCTTCTCGGCGCTCGTGCACCTGCCGGTGCGCGAGCGGCCAATGAGCGCTCAGCCCGCCTGAGTCTCGGTTTTCAGGATCGCTTCCAGACCGGCGCGGTAATCGGGGTAGAGGAGTTTGACCCCAAGCTCCGCCTTGATCCGGTCGTTCCGTACCCGCTTGTTCTCGGCATAAAAGCTCGCCGCCATCGGCGTCATCTGCGCCGGATCGAAGCGTTCCTCGGGCGGGCGCGGCAGGCCGAGCAGTTCGGCGGCATAGGCCAGCACATCCTCGGGCGGCGAGGGCGCGTCGTCGCAAACATTGTAGATCCGCCCCGGGCTCGGATCGGCGATCGAGGCGGCGAGCACCTGCGCGATGTCGTCGACATGGATGCGGGAGAACACCTGCCCGGGCTTGACGATCAACCGCGCCGTGCCAGCGCGCACCTTGGCGAAGGGGCCGCGGCCCGGCCCGTAGATCCCCGCGAGCCGGAACACATGGAGCGGCAGGCCGAGGTGCTGCCAATCCGCCTCGGCCGCCACCCGCGTCCGGCCCCGCTCGGTCGAGGGAGTGAGCGGGGTCTCCTCATCGACCCAGCCGCCGCCATGATCCCCATAGACGCCGACGGTGGAAAGATAGCCCACCCATGCCAGATGCTGCGATGCAGCAATGGCGTCTTTCTGCGCAGCGAGAACCGGGTCGCCGATACGATCCGGCGCTACGGAGGTCAGCAGATGCGTCGCCTCCTCAAGCGGCAGCGGACCGCCTGTCCAGACCATCGCTTCCAGCCCTTCGCTGCGCAGCAATTCTGCTTTTTCAACGCTGCGCGTGGTGGCGATGACGCGCCAGCCCTGCGCCAAAAGCAGGCGCCCTAGCGCGCGGGCCGAATATCCATGACCGATCGAGAGCAGCGTTTTCATCTCGTTCCCCTTATGCATTCCCCTAGTCATCACCTCGTCACTTGCGAAGCGCAAGAAGCAGTGGCACCCTGTGGCATGGAACAGATGAAACCACTGAAATCATGGCCTGAAGCCGCGCCGCGTCTGGTGGCGGTTGCCGCTGGCCGCGCCCCCGCCGAGATGGTGATCCGGCAAGGCAAATGGGTCAATGTGCAAAGCCGCGAGGTGCTCGAGGGCTTTGACATCGCGATTGCCGAAGGGCGCTTCGCCGCCATTGCGCCGGATCTTTCGGCCTCAATTGGCCCCGAGACCGTGGTGATCGAGGCCGCGGGCCGCTACATGCTGCCGGGGCTGTGCGATGCGCATATGCATATCGAATCCGGCATGCTCACGCCTGCCGAATTTGCCGCCGCGGTGATCCCGCATGGCACGACCACAATGTTCACCGACCCGCATGAGATCGCCAATGTGCTCGGCCTTGCGGGCGTGCGGATGATGCATGACGAGGCGCAGTTGCAGCCCGTCAATATCTTCACGCAGATGCCCTCCTGCGCGCCCTCCGCGCCGGGGCTCGAGACCACGGGGTTCGAGATCACCCCCGAGGATGTGGCCGAGGCGATGGCCTGGCCCGGCATCATCGGGCTCGGCGAGATGATGAACTTTCCGGGCGTGATCAACGCCGATGCCAAGATGCTCGCCGAGATTGCTGCCGTGCAGAATGCGAGCAAGACCGTGGGCGGGCATTATGCCTCGCCCGATCTTGGCGCACCTTTCCGCGCCTATGCGGCGGGCGGGCCGGCGGATGACCATGAGGGCACCTGCGAGGCCGATGCGGTGGCGCGTGTGCGGCAGGGGATGCGGGCGATGCTGCGGCTCGGCTCGGCCTGGTATGACGTGGAAAGCCAGATCACCGCGGTGACCGAAAAGGGGCTCGATCCGCGCAATTTCATCCTGTGCACCGATGATTGCCATTCCGGCACGCTGGTGCACGAGGGGCATATGAACCGCGCCTATCGTCATGCGGTTGCCTGCGGCTGTGATCCGCTGATTGCCTTGCAGATGTGCACGGTGAACACGGCGGCGCATTTTGGGCTCGAACGCGAGCTTGGCTCGATCGCGCCGGGGCGGCGGGCAGATGTGATCCTGACCTCCGACCTTGCCGCGCTTCCGGTCGAGATTGTCGTCGCGCGCGGTCAGGTGGTGGCCGAGGCGGGCGTGCTGAAAGTGCCTTGCCCCCATTATGACTGGCCCGCGCATGCGCGCGAGACCGTTCATCTGGGCAAGCATCTGACGGCGGAGGATTTTGCCATCCATGCGCCCGAGGGCGCGAATACCGTTACCGCCAAGGTGATCGGCGTGGTGGAGAATCAGGCGCCGACGAAGGCGTTGGTGCGGGAGCTTTCTGTCGCCGATGGCCTCGCCCAGCCCGATGAAGCGCAAGACGTGGCGCAGATCGCGCTGGTCGAGCGGCACCGCGGCACGGGGCAGGTGGTCAATGGCTTCGTCTCGGGCTTTGGCTACAAGGGCCGGATGGCGATCGGCTCCACCGTCGCCCATGACAGCCACCACATGATCGTGGTGGGCACTGACCGCGAGAGCATGGCGGCAGTGGCGAACCGCCTGGGGGAAATGGGTGGCGGGATCTCCGTCTTCAAGGATGGGGCCGAGATCGCCGCCGTGCCACTCCCCATCGCCGGGCTGATGTCGGACGACCCGGCGGCCGAGGTGGCCGCACGGGCCGCAAACATGGTCGCGGCGATGGCAGACTGTGGATGCGCGCTCAACAACGCCTATATGCAACATTCGTTGCTGGCGCTGGTCGTGATCCCGGAGATCCGCATCTCCGATCTCGGCCTTGTCGACGTGACCAAATTCCAACTGACCGAGCTTTTCGAATGACCGATCCGCTGACGATCCAGACCTCTCCGCACACCGACCCGGAATATTTCACCGATGCCGCCGCGGCCGTGGCCCGGCTTGAGGCGCTTTATGCCGAGGCGACGGGGTTCCTGCTCGAAAAGTTCAATGCCGTGCTGGAAACGGGCGCCGCTTCGGCGCGGTATCGCGCCTTTTACCCGGAGGTGCGGCTCACGGTCGGCTCGCACAAAAAGGGGGACAGCCGCCTCAGCTTTGGCCATGTCTCCGAGCCGGGCACCTATTCGGCCACGATCACGCGCCCCGATCTGTTCCGCAACTATCTGACGCAGCAGATTGGCCTTTTGATGCGCAACCATGATGCACCGGTGCGCATCGGCCCCTCGACAACGCCCATTCCGGTGCATTTTGCCGTGGCAGGTCAACCCGGCGTGATGGTGCCGCAGGAAGGCGCTTTGGGCATTTCGCTCCGCGACGTGTTCGACGTGCCCGCGCTCGCCTCGATGAACGACGACATCGTCAACGGCACGGCGGGGCTTCATGCCGACGGCTCAGGCCATCTGGCCCCCTTCACCGCGCAAAGGGTGGATTACTCGCTGGCCCGGCTCGCTCATTACACGGCCACCCAGCCCGAGCATTTCCAAAACCACGTCCTCTTCACCAACTACCAGTTCTATGTCGATGAATTCGAGGTGGTGGCGCGGCGGATGCTCGCCGACCCGGCGCAGGGCTACACGAGCTTCGTGGCGCCGGGCAACCACGAGATCACCGCGCCCGATGCACCGATCCCCGCGCTCGCCAAGTTGCCGCAGATGCCGACCTATCATCTCAAGCGGCCCGACGGGAACGGGATCACGCTCGTCAACATTGGCGTCGGCCCCTCCAATGCGAAAACGGCAACCGATCATATTGCCGTTCTGCGTCCCCATGCGTGGTTGATGGTGGGGCATTGCGCGGGGCTGCGCAATTCGCAAAGCCTTGGCGATTTCGTGCTCGCGCATGCCTACCTGCGCGAGGATCACGTGCTCGATGACGACCTGCCGATCTGGGTGCCGATCCCGGCCTTGGCGGAGGTGCAGGTGGCGCTGCAAGAGGCGGTGGCAGAGATCACCCGGCTTGAGGGCTATGAGCTCAAGCGGATCATGCGCACCGGCACCGTGGCGACGATCGACAACCGCAACTGGGAGTTGCGCGACCAATCCGGCCCGGTGCAAAGGCTCAGCCAGAGCCGCGCCATCGCGCTTGACATGGAAAGCGCCACCATTGCGGCGAACGGGTTCCGCTTCCGGGTGCCCTACGGCACGCTGCTTTGCGTCTCGGACAAGCCGCTTCATGGCGAGCTGAAGCTCCCCGGCATGGCAACGGAGTTCTACCGCACGCAGGTGGCCAACCACTTGCTGATCGGCGTGCGGGCGATGGAAAAGTTGCGCGACATGCCGCTGGAGCGAATCCACAGCCGGAAGCTGCGCTCCTTCGAAGAGACCGCCTTCCTGTGACCCCTCGTCCGCGCCGGGGCGAAAAACCGCCAGAGTCCCCGAAAAGGCTTGCCTTGTTGAAAAAAACCGTGTGTTAGAGAGCGCACCAAGCCGTTCAAAACGGTCAGATCAGCCCCGTCATAAGGGGCTTATGAGAGGATATCCCATGTCGAAACCGATGACCAAGACCCAGCTGGTGGCCGCACTCGCCGATGCCATGGGCTCGGACAAGAAAACCGCCACCGCTGCGCTCGATGCCATCGCTGACGTCGTGACGAAGGAAGTGGCGGCTGGCGGCTCCGTGACGCTGCCGGGGATTGGCAAGGTCTCCTGCAAGGCCCGCCCGGAGCGCATGGTGCGCAACCCGGCCACCGGCGACACGATGATGAAACCGGCCGACAAACAAGTGAAGGTCACGATCGCGAAAGCGCTCAAGGACAGCGTCAACGTCTGATCCTTCGCCTCGCACCGGGGCCTACAGGGTTCGGGCCGTCCTGCACCGGCAGGGCGGCCTTTTTGTTGGCCCGCACGATCCGAATGCTGAAAACCTGTATCGCATACAGGTTATTTCTTGCTCGAGGCGGCAAATCCGGTTCGACTGTTCGAAATCGCCCTGAAGGACAAGGAATACATGGATATTCGCGCCATTCTGATGGGGCTCGCCTTTGCGCTGATGTGGTCCTCCGCTTTCACCTCGGCGCGGATGATCGTGGCCGAGGCGCCGCCTTTGCTGGCGCTTTCGGCGCGGTTTCTGGTCTCTGGCGCGGTGGGCGTCGGCCTTGCATTGGCGCTGGGGCAAAGCTGGCGGCTGAGCCCGGCGCAATGGCGCGCCACGCTGATTTTCGGGCTGTGCCAGAACGCGCTCTATCTCGGGCTCAATTTCGTGGCGATGCAATGGGTGCAGGCCTCGGTCGCCTCGATCATCGCCTCGACGATGCCGCTCATGGTGGCGCTAATGGGTCGCGTGGTCTTTGGCGACACCATCCGCCCGCTCGGTCTTGCCGGGCTTTTTGCGGGCGTGGTGGGGGTGGCCATCATCATGGGGGCGCGGCTCTCGGGCGGCGTCGATCCGACGGGCCTTGCGCTGTGCCTCATCGCCGCCTTCGCGCTTTCTGTCGCCACGCTGAGCGTTCGCGGCGCGGCTTCAAAGGGCAATGTGCTGATGATCGTGGGGCTGCAGATGTTTGTCGGCGCGATCTCGCTCGCGCTGGTTTCCGCGCTCACCGAACCATGGCACGTGGTGCCCACCACCCGCCTCACCCTTGCCTTCCTCTATACCACGCTCATTCCCGGCCTGCTCGCCACCTGGGTCTGGTTCCGGCTCGTGGCGCGGATCGGCGCGGTCAAGGCCGCGACCTTTCACTTTCTCAACCCGTTCTTCGGGGTGGCGATTGCCGCGCTGGTGCTGGGCGAACGGCTCGGTTGGCTTGACCTCGCGGGCGTCGCGGTGATCGCCGCGGGCATCCTTGCCGTGCAGCTCTCGAAACAACCGCCAAAGCTCGGCGCTTAACCGCCCCGCAAAGCCTCAAGCAGCTTCTGCGTCACCCAGCCATCCGCCGGGATCCCATGCGCGCGTTGCCAGGCGGCGACGGCGGCAATCGTATTGGGGCCAATCAGCCCATCATGGCCCTGCGTGTCATAGCCCGCAGCGGTGAGGCGTTCCTGCACCTCGATCTTTTCCGCCTCGGTGAGCGCGCGGCCCTCGCGTGGCCAGGGGGTGCGGAAGGGCCCGCCGCCCCTGAGCCGGTCGGAGAGGTGGCCCACGCCGATCACATAGGCATCGGCATTGTTGTAGCGCGAGATCGCGCGGAAATTGCCGAAAATCATCAGGGCCGGGCCGTTTGCCCCCGCGGGCAGCAGGATGGACGCGGCGCCGTAATTGGGCACCGGGCCGCCCGCGGCCGCGCGCACGCCAAGCGCCGCCCAGTCGGCGGGCGATTTCGTGATGCTCTTGCCGGCAAGTCCAAGGTTGAACCCCGCGGGCAAGGTGACTTCCACCCCCCAGGGCTGGCCCTTGGACCAGCCCGAGCGCGCAAGATAGGCGGCGGTCGAGGCCAGCGCATCGGCGGGGTTGTCCGACCAGATGTCGCGCTTGCCATCACCGTCGAAATCGACCGCAAAGGCAAGGTAGGAGGTCGGGATGAACTGCGTATGCCCCATCGCGCCCGCCCAGGAGCCGGTCATATGCGCGGCATCGACATCGCCCGACTGGATGATTTTCAGCGCCCCGATCAGCTGCCCTTCGAAAAAGGCGCCGCGGCGGCCGTCATGGGCAAGCGTGGCCAGCGCCGGGATCAGGAGCACATCGCCGCGATGCGAGCCGTAGCGCGATTCCATCCCCCAGACCGCGACCACGACCTCTTTCTCGACGCCGTAGCGCGCTTCGATCTCGCGCAAGAGCCGGTCATGCGTGGCGAGCATCCGCCGCCCGTCGGCGATGCGCTCATCGGAGGCGGCGCTGTCGAGATAATCCCAGATCGGCTTGGAGAATTCGGCCTGAAACCGGTCCCGCTCGATCACTTTCGGGTTGTAGGGAACGTGGCGCATCGTGCGGTCCCAGGTCGCCTCGGTGATGCCCGCCGCCATCGCGCGCGGCCTGAAATCGGCGATCCAGTCGTCGAGCCCCTTTTGCGTGGCCGCGTCAACAGGGGGGATGGCTTCGCTCATCTCGGCTCCGGGGCCGCCGGTCAGCGGCCCGCCGCAGGCGGCGAGCGCCGAAGCGGCGAGAAAGGTGATCAGAAGAGGTTTGATTGCGCGTTTCATGACCTGCCCGACTGTTCGTTGTTTTGCCACAGTCTAGCATGGCCTGGCCCCCGCGCAAACCGCGCCAGGCCGGGCAGGCGGGGCGTTGCTAGCCCTTCTCGTCGTAAAAGGGTGTCATCTGCGCGACGATCACGGAGTTTTCAGCCAGAGCGCGGTCCATCAACGCCTTTTCCTCGTCGCCGATTTCGTCGCCCGCCTTTTCGCGCTCCTCAAGCGTGCCGTAGCCGGTCACATCGAGCGGCGCGAGCTCGGCCTGTTTCAAAATCGCCACGGTCTCGCGCACGGCCTCCGCCTCGTCGACGCCGGAAGCATAGCACAAAAGCCCCGCCCCGGTTGCGCCCTTGGGCAGCCCGTCATTGGCGCAGCGCCCCACCTCGACAAGGAGGGTGTAAACCTTCTGCGGCCGCTTCGGCTTTTCCGGCCCGTCCGGGGTCTCGCTCATGCCTGCCTCCGCATCGGCCGGCGCGACGAACGCAGCGCCGTCAGCGCAAGCCAGAGAAACACGACGATATAGGCGACAAAAGCAGCCCCCGGGATCCATTCCCCGGGCCCGGCCGCAGCCGCCATCGCCGACATCTTGCCGATCCCCCAGACCTGAAAGGCGGCGATCATCACCAGATCGGCCACCATCAAGAGCCCGCGCACATTATGCGGCAGCTCTGTCCCGTTCACCGCATCGCGGATCTTTCCCACCAGCGACAGGATCATGGCTCAGTCCCGCAACAGCTCGTTGATGCCGGTTTTCGAGCGGGTCTGCGCATCGACCCGTTTCACGATCACCGCGCAGTAAAGGTTGATGCCGCCCTTGGTGGGCATCGACCCCGCCACCACCACCGAATAGGGCGGCACTTCGCCATACATCACTTCGCCGGTTTCACGATCGACGATCTTCGTCGATTTGCCGATGAAGACGCCCATGCCGAGCACCGAGCCCTCGCGCACAATGCAGCCCTCGACCACTTCGGAACGCGCGCCGATGAAGCAATTGTCCTCGATGATCGTCGGACCGGCCTGCATCGGCTCGAGCACGCCGCCAATGCCAACGCCACCCGAAAGGTGGACATGTTTGCCGATCTGCGCGCAGCTCCCCACCGTGGCCCAGGTGTCGACCATCGTGCCTTCGTCGACATAGGCGCCGAGGTTGACGAAGGAGGGCATCAGCACCGCGCCCTTCGCGATATAGGCCGAGCGGCGCACGATGCAGTGCGGCACGGCGCGGAAACCCGCGGCTTTCCATTCCGCCTCGCCCCAGCCCTTGAATTTGCTGTCGACCTTGTCCCACCAGCTGCTGTCTTGCGGCCCGCCGGGCTGCATTTCCATGTCTTTCAGCCGGAAGCCCAGGAGCACCGCCTTTTTCGCCCACTGGTTCACATGCCAGTTGCCGTCGGCCTGCTTTTCGGCCACCCGCAGCACGCCCTTGTCGAGCGCTTCGAGCGTGGCCTCGATTGCCTCGCGGGCTTCGCCCTTGGATTGCGGCGTAATGGTATCGCGCGCCTCCCAGGCGGCTTCGATCGCAGCTTCGAGCACAGCATTCGACATCGGCAGAGGCTCCTCTCTGAGGTTCTTTCAGGTGGCATTCAGGGTTTTCCCCCTATAGTTGGGGAAAGCCCTTCGCGCAATGAGCCCGAGCATGAAAGACGACAGCCGTTCCCATCCGTTCCGCGACAGCATCCAGGATGCGCGCGCCGCCCGCGATTTGCCGGATACACCGCAGGCCCGTGCTCCCGCCTACCGGCTGGCCTATGCGGATGAAGGTTTCATGATGCGTGAGGAGCTGCGCCCGGTGCGGTTGCAGCTCGAACTTCTCAAGCCGCAACTGATCATGGACGAGCGCGGGGTGGAGAGCACTGTGGTGATGTTCGGCGGTGCGCGCATCCCCGACCCTGCACATAAGGACACGGCCAAGACCCCGGCGCTGGCGGAGCTGAGCCGCTATTACGACGAGGCGCTCAGTTTCGCGCGGATGATGACCGAGCGCTCGATGGCGGCTTACGGGCGCGAATATGTCATCTGCACCGGCGGCGGGCCGGGGGTGATGGAGGCGGGCAACCGCGGCGCGCATGAGGCGGGGGGCCAGTCGATCGGGCTCAATATCGTGCTGCCGCACGAGCAGGCGCCAAATGCCTATGTGACGCCCGATCTGTGCTTCAACTTCCACTACTTTGCCATTCGCAAGATGCATTTCCTGATGCGCGCAAAGGCAGTCTGCGTGTTCCCGGGTGGCTTTGGCACGCTTGATGAAATGTTCGAAACGCTGACCCTCATTCAGACCCGGCGGATGAAGCGGATTCCGCTGATCCTCTTCGGGGTCGATTTCTGGAAAAATGTGGTCAACTGGGAGATGCTGGCCGAGGCTGGCACGATCGCGCGCGAGGATCTGGAGTTGGTGAGTTTTGTCGAGACGGCCGAGGACGCGGTGGAGATCATCGCCAACTGGACGAATGGCCATGCGTGAGGCGCGGAAGGCGGGCCTGCGCGCCGGGATGGTGATCCTCGCCTTCGCAGCGGTGGCGGTGGCGGGCGTGGCTTTACGCCCGCTCCTGCCGATCGACGAGACCCGCTACATCGACGTGGCGCGCGAGATGCGGCTTGAGGGCAGCTGGTTCCTGCCGCTGAAAAACTTCGAGCTTTACACCGACAAGCCGCCGCTTCTCTTCTGGCTGATCAATCTTGTCTGGACGCTGGCAGGCGAGGTGAGCGGCTTTGCGGGCCGCCTTGTCGGGCCGTTCTTTGCGCTTTTGACGCTTGCGGGCACATGGGCGCTTGGGCGCCGGCTCTGGGACAACGCAACCGGGGCGATGGCGGCGGTGGTGTTGGCCGGCCTCACCGTCTTCGCCGCCTTTGGCGGGGCGCTGATGTTCGACACGCTTCTGGCTTGCGCCACGCTCGCCGGGCTCTGGGCGCTCGTTTCTGCGATGAAGGCACCCGGGGTGAACCGGCGCGCCTGGGGCGGCTTTGGCCTTGCGCTTGCCTTTGGCGTGCTCGCCAAGGGGCCGGTGATCCTCTTTCACCTCGCGCCCGCGCTGTTGGCCGCGCCGCTCTGGGCCGACCCTGCCGCCCGCCCTTCGGCGCGCGAGGCGCTGCGCGGGGCGGGCCTTGCGCTCGCTGTGGCGCTCTGTGTGATCGCGCTCTGGGTTTTGCCCGCGGCGATCACCGGCGGCGCAGAATACCGCCACATGATCTTGTGGGAGCAAACGGCGGGGCGCGCCGTGGCGAGCTTTGCCCATGCGCGGCCCTTCTGGTGGGTTGTCGCCATGCTGCCGGTGCTGCTCTTCCCGTGGATCTGGTCGCCCGGCCTTTGGCGCGGTGCGGTGCGGCTGCGGTTTTCCGATCGCGCGCTGCGGCTGATGGCGGTGCAGGCGGGGGCGGGGCTTTTCCTCTTCTCGCTGATTTCGGGCAAGCAACTGCATTACCTCGTGCCCGAACTCCCTGCCTTCGCGCTGATCGCGGCCCGCGCACTCCTTGCGTCGGGCGGTGCCGACCGGCGCGGCGGCTGGGCAGAGGCGCCGGTTCTGGGGCTTTTGCTGCTGGCGGGCCTTGTGCCCCTCGCGGTGGCGCTCGGCGCGGGCGATGCGCGCACGGCGGAGCTTCTGCACCCGCTGGTCGCCCCCATCTGGTTTTTGCTCTTTTGCGTGCTATTGGCCGCGCTCGTCTGGGCGTTGCCACGCGCAGCGGGGCTTTCCGTGGCGGGGCTGGGGCTTATGCTCGGCGGGCTTGGCTTGATCGCGACCACGGGCCTTGGCACATCTTACGACAGCGCGCCGATTGCGCGCGAGATGGCCGCGCATGAGGCGGCGGGCCTTGCCTCGGTGACCGGGCGCTACAATTCCGAATTCGGCTTCGAGGGGCGGCTGACCCGCAAGGTCGATGTGCTCACCGCCGAAGAGGCGCCCCAATGGCTGGCCGCGCATCCGGGCGGGCTCCTCGTCGCGGAATGCCGCGATGTGCCCACGCTTGAGAAAACCGCGGCCGAGGTGCGGTTCTTCTATGGTCACGATTGGTGCCTGTGGCGGGCGGAGTGAGGCGTCAGAGCCCGGTTTCCGCGGCGATCTGCGCCGCGGATTTGCGCGCCCGTTCGGTGGCGGATTTCAGCTGCCCGCAGGCGGCCATGATGTCCTCGCCCCGCGGCGTGCGGATCGGCGCGGCATAGCCTGCCTTGTAGACGATATCGGCAAAGGCCTCGATCCGCTCCCAGTCGCTGCGCTGATAGGGCGAGCCGGGCCATTCGTTGAACGGAATGAGGTTGATTTTTGCCGGAATGCCGCGGATCAGCTTCACCAGCCGGCGCGCATCCTCATCGCTGTCATTCACGCCCTTGAGCATCACATATTCAAACGTGATCCGCTCGGAGTTTGACAGCCGCGGATAGTCGCGCAGCGTGTCAAGCAGCGTGGCGATGTTCCAGCGCTTGTTGATCGGCACGAGCTTGTCGCGCACCGCATCCGTCGTGGCATGGAAGGAGACGGCGAGCAGGCAGCCGATCTCCTCGGCGGCGCGGGCAATCTCGGGCACCACGCCCGAGGTGGAGAGCGTGATCCGGCGGCGCGAGAGCGTCAGCCCCTCGCCGTCCATCACCACTTTCATCGCATTGCGCACGTTCTCGAAGTTGTAGAGCGGCTCGCCCATGCCCATCAGCACGACGTTGGAAATGAGCCGTGTCTCGTCTTTCGGCGCGCCGGGTTGGGGCCATTCGCCCAGATCATCGCGCGCCACCATCACCTGACCGACGATCTCGCCCGCAGTAAGGTTGCGCACCAGCTTTTGCGTGCCGGTGTGGCAGAACGAACAGGTGAGCGTGCAGCCGACCTGGCTTGAGATGCACAGCGTGCCGCGGTTTTCCTCGGGGATATAGACCGCCTCGACCTCATGGCCGCCCGCGATGCGCAGAAGGTATTTGCGCGTGCCATCCATCGACACCTGACAGGTCACCACTTCAGGCAGCGCAATCTCGAAATGCGCCTCGAGCAGCGCGCGATAATCCTTGGCAAGGTTCGTCATCGCCGCAAACTCGCGCACGCCCCAATGGTAGATCCATTGCCAGACCTGCCCGACCCGCATCTTTGCCTGCCGCTCGGGCGTGCCCGCGGCAATGAGTGCGTCGCGCAGCTCCTCGCGGGTGAGCCCCACGAGGTTGATCTTGCCGCCCTCGGGCAGCTTGCGCGGCAGGGTCAGCACGTCTTGCGTGATGGGGGTGGGCAGGTCGGTCATGGCGCGTCCGGGGTTGGGAAGCCGTGCATATAGGGGATTCGCGCGCCAAACGGTAGCATAAATGCAAAAGCCCCGGCGAACCGGGGCTCAGGTGATCGTTGGCGCGATTACTTGCAGCGCTTGGCGGCCTCATCCATCGCCGCGGTAAAGCCCATCAGCGAGAACGTGTCCGCGGTATAGGTGCCGCGCGCCGAATGGCCCGAGAGCGTCACATCCGCGCCCGCCTTCATCGCGGCGATGATCTTGGCATCCTCGCCCGGCGCGGCCCAGGCACCTTCGCCATCGGTGAAGAGGTTGAACGACTGCCCGGTCGAGACCTTCAGCTCTACCGTCGAGCCTTTCTCGAACGGATAGCCGCCCATGAACATCACCTCGGGCGCCTTTTCAGGGCGATGGGTGACGAAAAGAAGGATCTCGGAGCGGCGCACCTGCACCGGCTTGCCATCCTTGGTGTTCACCGTCTTCTTCGGCGGCACCACGCCCCAGCATTCCTTGGGGCTGTTCTCGACGAAAACGCTCCAGTCGGTTTCCGCCGCCACCCGGTTCGAGCTTTCCTGCGCTTGCGCGGCAGGGGAAAGTGCCAGCGCCGCGGCAAGAATTGCAGCGACGCTCGTAAGGTTCGTCTTCATGGAACAGCCTCCAGCCGTCTGATGCCTCTGTCCGCCCGTGGGCTTTTGCCCTTTTTCCCTCTGGCGGAACCTATTTCAACTCGATACGCGAGAGATAACGCAAAAGTGCCGGTCGGGAAAAGCCCCTCCGGCGGGTTTCCGCGCATCCGGAGGGGCAAATGACGGCGCAGGCGATGATCGAACTCTGGCGCGGCGGGTTGCTTGAGAGCGTGCATGCCGGTCATGCGGTGGTCTGGGGGCCGGGTGGGCCGGAATGGGTCTGGGGGGACGGGCAGGCGGTGATCTTCCCGCGCTCCTCGTGCAAGATGATTCAGGCGCTGCCGCTGGTAGAGAGCGGTGCGGCGGATGCGGCGGGGCTGAGCCCGCGCCAGCTCGCGCTCTCCTGTGCCAGCCATTCGGGCGCAAAACTCCATGCCGAGGCGGTGACGGAGTGGCTTTCTGCGCTGGGGCTGGGCGAGCCCGATCTGCGCTGCGGCGCGCATGTGCCGCGCGACCCGGAGGCGTTTCGCCATTTCACCTGCACCGAAGAGAAGCCCTGCCAGATCCATAACAATTGTTCGGGCAAGCATTCCGGCTTCCTTACGCTCAACAAGCATCTGAAAGCCGGGCCGGACTATGTCGAGATCGACCATCCGGTGCAGCTTGCGGTGCGCGCGGCGTTTGAAGACGTGACCGGGGCCGAGGTGGCGGGCTGGGGC
Organism: Rhodobacter maris; assembly: GCF_900217815.1. GTDB lineage: Bacteria > Pseudomonadota > Alphaproteobacteria > Rhodobacterales > Rhodobacteraceae > Rhodobacter > Rhodobacter maris. Next base: position 763,020 of record NZ_OBMT01000001.1, on the reverse strand, counting down.
ATCGACGGTTGCTCGGCGCCGAATTTTGCCTGCAGCGTCGGGGCGCTTGCCCGCGCGATGCAGTTTTTCGCGGCCGCAAACCCCGAGGGGACGATCCGCGAGGCGGCGGCCGCGCGGCTTGCCGCCGCGATGCGCGTCTTCCCCGAGATGGTCGCGGGGGAGGGGCGCGCCTGCACCAAGCTGATGCGCGCCACGGGCGGCAAGGTCGCGGTGAAGACCGGCGCCGAAGGCGTGTTCGTTGCCATTCTGCCTGAACAAAAACGCGGCATCGCGCTGAAGATTTCGGATGGCGCCACCCGCGCCTCGGAAGCGGCGATCACCGCGGTTCTCGTGCATCTGGGCGCGCTCGCGCCCGATCATCCGGTGGTGGCGGAGCTCTTGCCGCCGGTGCAACGCAACTGGCGGGGCCTTGCCACAGGCGGCATGCGCCGCGCCGCGGGGTTTTGCTAGAGCATCTGCCAGATCAGCCGCAGCGCGAGCGCCGTCGAGGTGAGCACGAGGAGCGGCTTGATCAGCTTTGCGCCCTTGCGCATCGCGAGCCTTGCGCCAAGGCTGGCCCCCGCGATCTGCGCGAGCCCCATCGCGAGGCCCATCACCCACCAGGGCGCGCCGGTCGCGGCAAAGGCGACGAGCCCGCCGAGGTTCGAGGCGAAGTTCAAAAGCTTCGTATGCGCCGTGGCCTTGAGCACGCCATAGCCCGCCAGCATGACAAAGCCGATCATGTAAAAGGCGCCCGCGCCGGGGCCGATCAACCCGTCATAAAAGCCGATGAAGGGCACCACGAAAGCAGTGAAGGCGGCGGGCCTGATCCGTTCGGCCCGGTCGGTGTCATCGAGCCCCTTGCGCAGGGCAAAGAAGGCAGCGATCGCGATCAGCACGAAGGGGAGGATGCGGCGAAGGGCTTCCGTTGGCAGCACCGAGACGAGAAAGGCGCCCCCGAGCCCGGCAATAAAGGCCAGCGAGGCCGCGCCGATCTGGCGGCGCAGGTTCACCTGCCCCTTGGCAGCATAGGTGAGCGCCGCCGTGGCCGCGCCAAAAACGCCTTGCACCTTGTTGGTGGAAAGCGCCTGCAAAGGCGTTGCCCCCGCGAGCAACAGCACCGGCAGGGTGATCAGCCCGCCCCCCCCGGCAATCGAATCGACGAAGCCCGCGGCAAACCCCGCGACAATGAGCATCGCGGCAAGATCGAGCGAGACTTCGAACATGGCACCTCCGGCAAAGCGCCCCTTCATCTGCCGCGCGCGGGGCGAAGTAAAGCGGCTTGTGAGGGGGCGGGGCCGCGGTTAGGGTCGCGCCCGAGGAGCCCGCATGACCTACCAAAACCTTGCCCGCTTTGTTGCCCCGGCCGCCCCCCGCTCCGAGATCTGGCGCAGCCTGCTCGGCATCGTGCTAATTGTCGCCGTCTATGCCGGCGCGCTTGTCGGCGGGCTGGCGCTGGTGGACATGCTGGCGGGCGAGTTTGAGCTTGCGATGGTGATGGCGTCGATGGCGCGTGCGGGCACGCCCGAGGGGCTGGCGCTGGTGCTGTGCAGCTTTGTGCCCCTCGCGCTTGGCACGCTTATGATCACCCGCTTTCTGCATCGCCGCCCGGCCACGAGCCTGCTTGGCCCCGGCGCGGGACGCGATTTCGCCCGGGTTTTCCCGTCGCTTCTGGGCCTTGCGCTGCTGCTTGTGCCGCTCTCTTTCCTCGACCCGCATCTGGGGAAATCGACGCCGCTGCCGGTGCTGCTGCGCTGGCTGCCCATCGCGCTGCCGCTCCTCTTCGTGCAGATCGCCTCCGAAGAGCTTTTGTTCCGCGGCTACCTGCTGCAACAGATCGCCGCACGCTGGCGCCATCCGCTGCTGTGGATGGGGCTGCCCGCCGCGGTTTTCGGAGCGCTCCATTATGAGCCCGGCGCAAACGGGCCGAATGCGATCTTCCTCGCGCTCTGGGCGACGGGTTTTGGCGTCCTCGCGGCCGATCTGACCGCGCGGGCGGGCAATCTTGGCCCCGCGCTTGCCTTTCATCTCGCCAACAACTTCTCGGCGATGTTCCTTGTCGGGCTTTATGGCCAGCTGGACGGCCTCTCGCTTTACACCCTAGTCGTCGACACCAGAGATCTTTCGCAGATGGTGCCCTATCTCGCGCTCGACAGCGCCTCGATGCTCGTCTTCTGGCTGCTCGCCCGGTTGAGACTTCGCCGCTGATTGCATTTGCGCGCGCGCGGGCTTATCTGGGCGACGTCGCGGAAACCAAGGGGCCCCCCGATGAACTGGATCTCGAACTACGTCCGACCGAAGATCAACTCGCTGTTCGCGCGCCGCGACATGCCCGAGAACCTTTGGACGAAATGCCCCGAATGCGGCACGATGCTGTTTCACCGCGAGGTGGCGGACAATCTCAATGTCTGCACCAGTTGCGACCATCACATGGCGATCACGCCGCGCGCGCGGTTCGAGGCGCTCTTTGACCTCGGCATCTTCACCGAGGTGAAAGTGCCCGAACCGATCGCCGATCCGCTCACCTTCAAGGATCAGAAGAAATACCCCGACCGGATGAAATCGGCGCAGAAATCGACCGGCGAGAAAGAGGCGATGCTCGTCGTCGAGGGCGAGGTGGGGCGCACCAAGATCGTTGCCGCCGGGCAGGACTTTTCCTTCATGGGCGGCTCGATGGGGATGTATGTGGGCAATGCGATCCTCGCCGCGGCCTTGCGCGCGGTCGAGCGCAAATGCCCGCTCGTGCTCTTTTCCGCCGCCGGGGGCGCGCGCATGCAGGAAGGCATCCTGAGCCTGATGCAGATGCCGCGCTCGACCGTGGCGGTGCAGATGCTCAAAGATGCAGGCCTGCCCTATATCGTCGTGTTGACCCACCCGACGACGGGGGGCGTGACGGCCTCTTACGCGATGCTGGGCGATGTGCAGATTGCCGAGCCCAATGCGCTCATCTGCTTTGCCGGACCGCGGGTGATCGAACAGACGATCCGCGAGAAACTGCCCGAGGGCTTCCAGCGCGCCGAATATCTGCTCGATCACGGCATGCTCGACCGGGTGACGCATCGCAAGAAGATGCGCGATGAACTCATTGTGCTGCTGCGGCTCCTGATGAGCCAGCCGCCGGCGATCTGGGGTGAGCTGCCGCCGCCCGGACAGATCACGGTGCCCGAAACCGAGCATCCGGCGGAAATGGCCCCCGAGGCGCCGCAACAGGCCGAGTAGCCTTTTCATCTTGCCCCAAATATCCCGGGGGTCCGGGGGCAGCGCCCCCGGCCTTCACACATGGGAGTTTCCGATGCCGCACCCTTCCGACGAAATCCTCGCGCGGCTGATGGGGCTGCACCCCAAAATCATCGACCTCACGCTGGACCGGGTACACCGGCTTCTGGCGGCGACCGGCCACCCCGAGGCGGTGCTGCCGCCGGTGATCCATATCGCGGGCACCAATGGCAAGGGCTCGACTCAGGCGATGATCCGCGCCGGGCTGGAGGCGGCGGGCCAGCGCGTGCACGCCTATACCTCGCCGCATCTGGCGCGGTTTCATGAGCGGATCCGGCTTGCGGGCGCGCTGATCTCCGAGCCCGCGCTGGCCGCGCTCCTCGATGAATGCGAGGCGGCGAATGGCGGGGCGCCGATCACCTTTTTCGAGATCACCACGGTTGCGGCCTTTCTCGCCTTTGCGCGCACGCCCGCGGATTACACGCTCCTTGAGGTTGGCCTTGGCGGGCGGCTCGATGCGACGAATGTGGTCGCAAAACCCGCACTGACGATCATCACCCCGGTCTCGATCGACCATCAGCAATATCTCGGCGAGACGCTCCCCGAGATTGCCGGCGAGAAGGCGGGGATCCTGAAGCGCGGCGTGCCCTGCGTGGTCGGGCCTCAGGCGCCCGAGGGGATGGAGGTGATCGAGGCAAAGGCCGCGCGGCTCGGCGCGCCGCTCTTTGCGCATGGCCAGCACTGGCACGCGTTCGAGGAACGCGGGCGGCTGATCTATCAAGACGAGACCGGTCTTCTCGATCTGCCGCTGCCGATCCTGCCCGGTCCGCATCAAATCGAAAATGCGGGCGCGGCGCTTGCGGCGCTGCGTTGCCTCGGCTTTGACGAAAGCGCCTGCGAGGCGGCCGTGAGCCGGGCCGAATGGCCCGCGCGGATGCAGCGGTTGCGGCAGGGCCCGCTGGCCGAGAGCGCGCCGGGGATCGAGCTTTGGCTCGATGGCGGGCACAATCCGGCGGGGGGCGCGGCGGTCGCGGCAACTCTGGCCCGCATGCCCGCACGGCCGACGCATCTTGTGTGCGGCATGCTGAACACCAAGGACATCGGCGGCTATCTGCGCCCGCTCGTCGCGCAGGCCCAAAGCCTCAGCGCCGTCTCGATCCCGGGCGAGCCGAACACGCTCCCCGCCATGCAAACCGCCGCCGCAGCGCGCGCGGCCGGCTTCGCATCGGTCTCGGAGGCCGGATCGGTGGCCGAGGCGCTCGCCGTGATCGCCGCCGAAGACCCGCAGGCGCGCGTGCTCATCTGCGGCTCGCTCTACCTCGCCGGGCAGGTGCTGCGCGCAAACGGCTGAGCCCTTCTCTGAGCGCAAACGCACGAAACCTGTGCAAATCCGTGCCTAGGCGCACAAGGCGGGCATGGCTATCTTTTCCGCAACAGGAAAGGAGCTCGCCATGACGCTCGAATTCGGTCTCGATACATTCGGCGATATCACCGCCGATGCCAACGGCCCCCGCTCCGGCGCCGCGGTGATCCGCGACACGCTGGCCGAAGCCATTCTCGCCGATCAGGTCGGCGTTAATTATTTCGGGCTGGGTGAACACCACCGCCCCGATTACGCGATCTCGGCCATGGAACCGCTGCTGGGCGCGATTCTCGCGAAGACGGAAAAGATCCACGCCGGCACTTCGGTCACCGTGCTCTCTTCCGATGATCCGATCCGGATCTTCGAGCGCTTCTCCACGCTCGATGCGCTGGCGCCGGGACGCGCCGAGATCACTATCGGCCGCGGCTCCTTTACCGAGAGCTTCCCGCTTTTCGGCTTCGATCTGCATGATTACGAGATGCTGTTTTCAGAAAAGGCGCAGCTCTTGCACAGCCTCCTGCAGGAGAAGAGGGTGAGCTTTCAGGGCCGCCACCGCAAACCCTTGCAGAATGTAACCGTATACCCCCGCCCCGAACGGGCCCTGCAGGTCTGGCGCGGCGTCGGCGGCAGCCCAGACTCGGTGCTTGAGGCGGCGGCGATGGACATGCCGCTTGTGCTCGCGATCATCGGCGGCAATGCCGCGCGCTTCGCGCCCCTGGCCGATCTCTACCGCGAGGCGCGCAGCCAGATGGGTGCGGCGGATCTGCCGCTTTCGGTCCATTCCCCGGGGCATGTCGGCCCCACGGACGACGAGGCAAAGGAACGATTCTTCCCGGCCTATGCGAAGATGCACGATCTGATCGGCGCCTCGCGCGGCTGGCCGAAATTCACCCGCGCCGCGTTTGAACACGAGATCGCCCATGGCTCGCTTTACGTCGGCAGCCCGGAGACGGTGGCGCAGAAAATCGCGACCACGGTGCGGGCGCTGGGGCTTTCGCGCTTCACGCTGAAATATTCCGCCGGGCCGCAGAACCCCGCGCATCTGCGCGATACCATCGCGCTTTACGGTACCGAGGTCGCGCCGCGGGTGCGGGCGCTGCTGGCTTAAGCGCGGTCGGCGGCCCAGTCGGCCGCCTGCATCTCGCGCAGCCGCGAGGCGGTGCGCTCGAATTCGAAACTGCCGGTGCCCTCGTTATAGAGCCGCTCCGGCACTTCGGCCGCCGAGCAGATCAGCCGCACCTTCGCCTCGTAAAGCGTGTCGATCAGCGTCACGAAGCGCTTCGCCTCGTTGAAGTTCGAGGCGGAAAGCTGCGGGATGTCGTCGAGCATCAGCACTTTCAGCGACGCCGCAATCGCGAGATAATCGCCCGGGCCCAGCATCGCGCCGCACAGATCCCAGAACCGCGCGCGGCCGACCCCGTTGTGATACTGCGGGATGACGACCTTGCGGCCCTTCACCTCCAGCACAAGCGCGCTCGCCGCATCGCGGCCGGTGAGTTCGTCCCAGAGCGCATCCATCGCCGCATGGGCGGCCTTTGAGGCGGGTGAAAAATAGACCTGCGCGCCGGTCAGCCGGTGCTGACGATAATCGGTTTCGGAAGCGATTTCGAGCACATGCATTCTCTCGCGCAGCATCGCGATGAAGGGCAGGAAAAGCTGGCGGTTGAGCCCGTTGAGGTACAGATCTTCGGGCGGGCGGTTTGACGTGGTCACCACCGTCACGCCGCGCTTGAACAGCTCGTCAAAAAGCCGACCCACGATCATCGCGTCCGCGATATCGGTGATCTGCATCTCGTCAAAGCACAAAAGCCGGACCGAGGCGGCGATTTCCTTGGCCGCCGGCATCAGCGCGTCTTCTTCCTTGGCGCGGCGGGCGATGTCGATCTTCGCCTGCACTTCCTGCATGAAGGCATGAAAATGCACGCGCCGCTTCGGCACGGCGACAGTCTCGTGAAAGAGATCCATCAGCATCGACTTGCCACGCCCGACGCCGCCCCAGAGATAAAGCCCCCGTACTGCTTCGGGCGGCTTCGCAAAAAGGCCGAAGAGGCCCGGTTTTTTCTGGGGCGCATCGAGGGCGGCGCGGATGTCTTCGAGCCGGGGCAGGAGCGCGCGCTGCGCCGCATCGGCGCGCAGGCGTCCCGCCGCAACACGGCCGTCGTAGATCTGGACAAGGCTGTTGGTCATGGCGCCTCTTAGACGCTCGCGCAGGCGTTGAAAAGATCGCCCGAGGGCGGTGGGGATCACGCCGCCGTGTCCTTGGCGGACGGCCTTCTACCGGCTGCGATGCGGCTTGAGAGAAAACCGGGCTTCGCTTAGTCTCGCGCCACTCTAGCCACAGGAAGGCCCATGTCGAAAACCAATCCCCAGCGCCTGCATCTCGTCTTCGGCGGCGAGCTCGTCTCGCCCGACCGGACCGAATTCAAGGATGTCTCGAAGATCCATGTCGTCGGCATCTATCCCAATTACGCCACCGCCTATGCTGCCTGGAAGGCCGAGGCGCAGCGCACTGTCGATGATGCCCATGCGCGCTATTTCATCGCCCACCTGCACCGGCTGCGCGACGAGGAAACGCCAGCCTCGCTGACCGAGGAACTGGGCAGCTGAACGGCCGACCGGGCGATGCTTCCCGCGGCGTTAAGGTGGTTGTGGGGGCGCCCCCCGCGACCTGAAGAAGAGGCCGGCACCGGGGCCCCACCGGCGCCGGCAATCTGTATGCGACTTGGGGCCGAAGAGGCCGCCGAGCGGGCCACAGCGACGGCGGTGGTGCTTGATCGGCTGTCCCGGTTGCGCCCCGAATTGCGCCTGCGTGTGGCGCTTCCCGAGACGGTCGAAATCGCGCTCCCCGAGGGCTCGGATCGCATTGCTCTGCCCGATGATGCGGAGGCGCGCGCGATGATGCGTTCCGCCCCGCCTGAGCTTCTGGTGTTGTTCGGCAACGAGCTCCCCAAGGCGCTGATCGAAGCGGCGGGACGGGCGCGGCGGCCGGTGATGATGGTGGATGCGAGTGCAGGTGCGGCGCCCGGCCATCGGCCCCCGTTTCGCCGGTTCGGTCAGCCCGCGCTGTTGCGCCGGCTCGAGCGCGTTTTGGTGCGTGAACAGGCCTCGATCGCGCCGCTTTTGCAGCTCGGGGTCGAACTCGAACGGCTCAAGCTGGGCGGTATGCTCGGGCAGCCGCCCGAACCGCTGCGCTGCTCGGAGGCGGAACGCGTCTCGCTCGCCGCGCTCACCCGCACCCGGCCTGTCTGGTTCGGCGCCTCGGTGCCGCCGGGCGAGATTGAGGCTCTGGTGGCGGCGCAGGAGCGGGCGCAGCGCCACGCCCATCGGATGCTGCTGATCCTCGCGCCCGAAATCCCCGAGACTGCGGCCGAGCTCGCGGCCGAGCTTTCGGAGCGCGGCCACGCCGTGGCCTGCCGCTCGGTCGAGGGCGAGCCGGGCGAAGAGACGGAGATTTTCCTCGCCGACGATCCGGGCGAATACGGGCTCTGGTACCGGATCGCGCCGGTGAGCTACATGGGGGGCACGCTGAACGGCGGAAGCGCCGCGCCGCGCGGGCCGTTCGAACCCGCGGCGCTGGGCTCGGCAATTCTGCACGGGCCGCAGACCGCCCCCCATGGCGCGGATTTTGCCCGGCTTGACGAAGCGCGTGCCGCCCGCGCCATCCATGATGCGATCTCGCTCGGCGAGGCGGTGGCGGATCTGATGTCGCCCGACCGGGCCGCAGTGCTTGCCCACAATGCCTGGGCGGTGATTTCTGATGGCGCTGCGGCGGCAGAGACGGTGGTGGCGGCCATCTTGCGCGAATATGATGCCGCCCGTCGCAGAAAGGACGCATGATGCAGGCCCCCGGCTACTGGTTCACCCCGCCCGAACGCCCCGCCGCCATGGCCCGGCTGCTTGCGCCGCTCGGCAGGCTTTATGGCGCAGCTACGGCGCACAGGCTGGCGCGGCCGGGGCTGCGGCTTCCGGTGCCGGTGATCTCGGTGGGCAACATCAATGCGGGCGGCACCGGAAAGACGCCCACCGTGATCGCGCTCGCGCAGCTTCTGGCCGCGCGCGGCCATACCGCCCATGTGGTGAGCCGCGGCCATGGTGGCCGGCTCGAAGGCCCGGTGCGGGTCGACGAGAGGCGCCATTCGGCGCAGGAGGTGGGAGACGAGCCGCTGTTGCTTTCCGCCTTCAGTCCCACCTGGGTCGCAAAGGACCGCGCGCTGGGAGCGCAAGCGGCGCTCGAGACGGGGGCGGAGGTGATCTTGCTTGACGACGGGCACCAGAACCCGGCGCTGGTCAAGGATCTGTCGCTCGTCGTCGTCGATGCGGTGAAGGGGTTTGGCAACGGGCTTTGCCTGCCCGCGGGGCCCTTGCGCGAGCCTGTCGCGGCGGGTCTGGCACGGGCCGATCTGCTCCTCTCAATCGGCCCGCCCGCGGCGCAGGAGGCGTTTTGCGCGGGTCTCGAAGGGGCAATCGAAGTGCCGCATCTGAAAGGCCATCTCGCCCCCCTGCAGACCGGAATGGACTGGGAGGGCCTGCCGGTTCTGGCCTTTGCCGGGATCGGCCATCCGGAAAAGTTCTTTGCCACGCTGCGCGGCCTTGGTGCGACAGTCCTTCGCGCGGAGGCGCTCGACGATCATCAGCCCTATACTCCGCGCCTGCTCGCACGGCTCGAAACCGAGGCGCGGCTGCGCGGTGCGCAACTTGTCACTACCGAAAAGGACGCCGCGCGCCTTCCCGCGCGCTTCCGTCCCAACGTGCTGGCGCTGCCGGTGCGGCTGATGTTCGAAGACGCCACAGCGCTCGAGACGGCGCTGCAGCGTCTCGGGCTCTAGGCTTAACCGCCGAGCAGCGGATCGAGGATCTTCTTCAGATCTGCATAGCTCATGTTGTCGTATTTCGTGCCATTGATCACCAGCGAGGGGGTGCCGGTGATCCCGTCATCGGTGAAATGCTTCTGATACGTCGCCACCATCGCCTGAGCACGGGCATTGTCGTTCAGGCAGGCCTCGATCTGATCCTTGGTCAAACCGGCGCGCAAGCCGATCTTGCGCAGGTTGGCGCCGATCGTCTCGGGTTGGCCATCGCCGATCCAGGCCTGCTGCTCGGCAAACATCATGTCGGCGATGGCGTAATACTTCAGATCGCCACCGCATTGCGCAATCTGCCCGGCCCAGAGGCCATAGCGGTCGAAATAGGCTTCACGCAGGATGAAGCGCACTTTGCCGGTATCGATGTAGTCGCGTTTGAGCGGCTTGAACACATCCTGCTGGAAATGCGCGCAATGCGGGCAGGTGAAGGAGGCATATTCGATCAGCGTGACCGGGGCTTTGGAGGAGCCCAGCGTCACATCGGGGAGGATCTGCGGCGATCCCCCGGCCTCGGCGGGGCTCGCCACCAGATCTTCGGTCGTGGCGCCCGGGCGCAAAAGCGTCCAGCCCCCGGCCGCCGCAAGCACGGCAGCACCGGAGAGGCCCAGCAAAAGGGAGCGTCGGTTCATGAATCAGCCTTTCTCAACTTGTCCCGCCGGGGTGAGGGGTCTGGGGGCGGGTTTCATCAGGATATTGCGCCCGAGTTCCTCCAGTGCCGCACGCAACGCCGCATCGGCGCAGCCTGCCGCCGCGTTCTGGGCGCGGGCCGCCACTTCGGGTGAGGGGGAGGAGGGGGCCGGTCTGGCGGGCGCGGGGGCGAAGGCGACCTGCCCCTCGGCAAAGCCGGTGGCGGCAGTCTGGGTGATATGGATGCGCGCAATCGCATTATAGCCATAGCAAGCATTGACGCGGGCGCGGATCTGCTCGCGTTTCATGTCGATCATCGGCGCCATCGGCCCTTCGACCAGAAGCGTGAGAGTGGCGCCAAAACCCTCGCGGCCGTAGCCAATCTTCACCGGGTGCGCCGAGGCGGCGATCTCGGGCCCCACCACTTCCGCCCAGTGGGTAACGAGACGCGCCACAGCAAAACCGCGCGATTCGCCTGCGGACCGGATGCGTTCCTTGACGAGCCCCGCTGCAGCCTCGAAACCGCGCAGCCTGCGGACGGCGCGGGGCGCCTCCGGGCGCTCGTCAAGGGTCTCGGGTGTCTTGCGGGTCATGGGGCTCCTGATCTCGCCTTCGCGGGACTTGGTGCTATTCTAGGCGGCTGGGGCAGGTTTGCCACAACAACTCTCGGGAAGGGATCATAAAGATTGCGTGACGGCGAAGAAACCGCGGCCGGGGCGGCGCTCATCGACTGGTATGACCGGTCCGCACGGGTGATGCCATGGCGGGTGGGGCCGGGCGCGGGCGCGCATCCCGCGCCTTATCATGTCTGGCTCTCCGAGGTGATGCTGCAGCAAACGACCGTTGCCGCCGTGCGCGACTACTTCCGCCGGTTCACGGCGCGCTGGCCGCGTGTGGAGGATCTTGCCGCCGCCGAAGACGCGGAGGTGATGGCCGAATGGGCGGGGCTTGGCTATTACGCCCGAGCCCGTAATCTCTTGAAATGCGCGCGTGTCGTGGCGTTCGAGCGGGGTGGGCGCTTCCCTCAGACGGCGGCGGAGCTGCAAAAGCTCCCCGGCATCGGGCCCTATACCGCTGCCGCGATCGCCGCGATTGCTTTTGAAGAGCCCGCGGTTGTTGTCGATGGCAATGTGGAGCGGGTGGTGGCGCGGCTCTGGGCGATCGAGACGCCGCTGCCTGCCGCGAAGCCTGCGCTGGTTGAAAAGGCCGGGCGGCTGACGCCGCAGCTTCGCCCGGGGGATCACGCACAGGCGATGATGGATCTGGGCGCGACAATCTGCACCCCGCGCGGGCCGGTCTGCGCGCTGTGCCCGGTGGCGGCCTTCTGTGCTGCGCGCCCGCTTGGCATTGCCGCAGAGCTGCCGCGCAAGGTGCCAAAGGCGGAAAAGCCGACCCGGTTCGGGTGCATCTATGTGGCGGTGGACGCTGCGGGCGCGGTGCTTTTGGAGCGCCGCCCGGAAAAGGGGCTCCTCGGCGGCATGCTCGGGTTTCCGGGCACGCCTTGGGCGGAAACCACGCCCGCGCCCGCGCCGCCGATTGCGGCGGATTGGGTCGCGCTCTCGCATGAGGTGCGCCACACCTTCACCCATTTTCATCTGCGCTTGCAGGTCTATGTGGCCTGTGCCGAGGGGAAGGGCTTCACGCCGCGTGCAGAGTTTGCGCCCGCCGCGCTGCCCACGGTGATGCGCAAGGTCTGGGATCTGGCCGAGGGTGCGCTTCCCGCATGAGCCCTGCTTGCCCTTTGCCCGCCAAGACGTCATTCTCGCGGCCCTAAAGGAGACGCCCATGACCTTCACCCTCGCCACATGGAACATCAACTCGGTCCGCCTGCGCGAGGCGCTCGTGTGCAAGCTGATGACCGAGGAAACGCCCGATGTGCTCTGCTTGCAGGAATGCAAGAGCCCGGTGGAGAAGATCCCCCTCGCCGCCTTCGAAGCGCTGGGCTACCGCTTCATGGTGGCGCGGGGGCAAAAAGGCTACAATGGCGTGGCGATCCTCTCGAAGCTGCCGATCACCGAGGTGGCGGCGGGCGATTATGCCGGGCTCGGGCATGCGCGCCACATTGCCGGGCGGCTTGAGACCGGCGTGACGATCCACAATTTCTATGTGCCTGCGGGCGGCGATATTCCCGATCGGGAAGTGAACGAGAAATTCGGCCAGAAGCTCGATTTCCTCACCCATATGCGCGACGATTTCCACGCCGCGACGCCGAAAAAGGCGATCCTCGTCGGCGATCTCAACATCGCGCCGCGCGAAGATGACGTGTGGAACCACAAGTCTCTCCTCAAGATCGTCTCGCATACTCCGATTGAGGTCGAGCATCTGGCGCAGGCGCAGGATGCGGGTTCTTGGGTCGATGTCACGCGCCAGGACATTCCCGAGGGGCGGCTTTATTCGTGGTGGTCCTACCGCTCGCCCGATTGGGACGCGGCCGACAAGGGCCGCCGGCTCGACCATATCTGGGCCACGCCCGACATTGCGGGGGCCGCGCATGGCAGCCGCGTGTTGCGCGCCGCCCGCGGCTGGGAGCAACCCTCCGACCACGCCCCGGTCTTTGCCACCTTCGATCTTTGAGACGCCCCCTTGGCGGGCGCCCGCGCGCACCGCATATAGGGGCAAAGCTCGCGAAAGAGGATTTCATGTTCGGAACCGAAACCAAACCCGCGCAACAACTGGTGAAGGACGTCACCGAGGCGACCTTCATGACCGAAGTGGTCGACGCCTCGATGTCCGTGCCGGTGATCGTCGATTTCTGGGCGCCCTGGTGCGGCCCCTGCAAGCAGCTCGGGCCTCAGCTCGAAGCGGCGGTGGAGGCCGCGAAGGGCAAGGTCGTGATGGCCAAGATCAACGTCGACGAGAACCAGCGTCTCGCCCAGGTGCTCGCGCAGCAGGGCTTGCCGTTGCAATCGATCCCGACCGTCGTGGCCTTCTTCGAGGGCCGCCCGGTCGACATGTTCCAGGGCGCGATCCCCGCCTCGCAGGTGAAGGCCTTTGTCGAGAAGCTGGCAGGCCTTGCGGGCGATGGCGGGCTGGGCGAGGCGCTTGCCGCGGCCGAAGAGATGCTGGCACAGGGCGCCGTGGTCGATGCGCTTGAGACCTTCGCCGCGATCCTGGGCGAGGAGCCCGAGAATGCCGAGGCTTACGGCGGGCTCATTCGCGCGCATATTGCTGCGGGCAATCTCGATCAGGCCGGGGCGTTCCTTGCCGCCGTGCCCGCAAAGATCGCGGCTGCCGCACCGGTGGAGGCCGCGCGCGCCCAGCTTGCGCTCGCCAGACAGGCCGCCGAGGCCGGCCCGCTCGATGATCTGAAGGCGAAAGTCGCGGCGAACCCGAACGACCATCAGGCGCGTTTCGATCTGGCTACGGCGCTCCATGCCGCGGGCCATGTGGAGGAAGCGGTCGAAGCGCTGCTCGAATTGTTCCGCCGCGACCGCGAGTGGAACGAAGGCGCGGCGAAAACCCAGCTTTTCACCATCTTTGACGCACTCAAACCCTCCGATCCGATCGTCGTGAAGGGCCGCCGCCGGCTCTCCTCGATGATATTTGCCTGAGCGCGGGGGCGGGCTATCTGATGCGTATGATCAAGTCCTGCGACCTGCCTGCCCAGATCCCGCTCTTTCCGCTGCCCGGGGCTTTGCTGCTGCCCCGGGGGCGGTTGCCGCTGCATATCTTCGAGCCGCGCTATCTGCAGATGATCGAGGATTGCCTGAAAACTCCGCAGCGGCTGATCGGTATGATCCAGCCTTGCCGCGGCCGCGACGGCTGCGAGAAACTCTCGGTGATCGGCTGCGCGGGCCGGCTGACTGGGTTTTCGGAAACCGAGGACGGGCGCTACATGATCACCCTTTCGGGGGTGTCGCGGTTTCGCCTGCAGCAGGAGCTTGAGGGCTTCTCCCCCTATCGCCGCGCCGAGGTTGCCTGGGGCGATTTCGAGCGCGATCTGGGGCTCGCGGAACACGATCCGGGCTTTGACCGCGACGCCTTTCTGGAAACGCTCGCACGCTATTTTCATGCCCAGGGGCTTGATACCGACTGGGAGGCTCTCAAGGATGCCGAGGATGAGTTTCTGATCAATTCGCTCTCGATGCTCCTGCCGCTCGAAGCCGAAGACAAGCAGGCGCTTCTGGAAGCCCCAAGCCTGGCCACCCGGCGCGAGACGCTGGTGACGCTGCTCGAATTCGTGCTGCGCGGTGGGCTGGAGGAGCGTCAGCAATGAGCGCGCAGGAGGCGCCCGGCCTGCCGGTCGTCGTAACGGAACCCGAGCGCGGCGGGTTCGATCGACGCATGCTGGAAGCACTGGTCTGCCCCTTCACCCACTCGGTGCTCTGTTATGATGCTACAAAGCAGGAACTGGTGTCGAAAGCCGCCGGGCTCGCTTTTCCGATCCGCGGCGGCATCCCGATCCTGATTGCCGATGAGGCGCGGCGACTGAAGTAAATCAGACGAAGGGGGTCAAACCGGGCGGCCCTGCATCAATTTGGGGAGCGGACCGGCGATGCCGGCGGCCTGCCGCATGAAGCCGCGCCGCAGGGGCCCGATCGCCTGCACAAGGCCCATGCCAAGGTCGCGGCCCGCGCGCAGCAGCGGATTGTCGTTCGAAAAGAGCATGTTGACCGCATCCATGCCAAGCGCCATCGAGACGGAATCGAACCGCCGCCAGCTCTGATAACGGTCGAGCACGAAGGTCGTGCCGTAATCCTCGCCGCGCCGCATCGCCTTGATCACCACTTCGGCCAAGGCCGCCACATCGCGCAGGCCAAGGTTCAGCCCTTGCCCGGCGATCGGATGCACCCCATGCGCGGCATCGCCGATCAGCGCCACGCGCGGCGCGACATAGGCCTTGGCGAGCGTCAGGTTGAGCGGATAGCTGAAGCGTGGCCCGGCGAGCCGGATCTCGCCCAGAAAATCCCCAAAGCGCGGGCGCACCAGCGCCATGAAATCTGCGTCATCAAGCGTTTCGACCGCTGCGGCGGCCTCGGATCGCTCGCTCCAGACGATCGAGGAGCGGTTGCCGGTGAGCGGCAGGATAGCAAGCGGCCCCGAAGTCATGAAAAGCTGATAGGCAATGCCCTCATGCGGCTTTTCATGTTCGATGGCGGCGACAAGCGCGGTCTGGCCATAATCCCAGCCCTCGCGGGGGATGCCGGCGCGTTCGGCCACGCCCGAACGCCGCCCGTCAGCTCCGACAAGGAGCCGGGCCTTGCGCGTCTGGCCATTCGAAAGCGTGACCTCGATCCCGCCCGGAATCTCGATTTGCGAAATGACGGAAGTTTCGGAAATCAGGGAAATATTATTATTGGCAGCCAATTGCGCCATCAGAGCGCGATAGAGGAAACGGTCTTCGAGCATATAGCCCACAGGCTTTTGCTCCAGTTCGCGGCTGTCGAAATGCAGAAAGAACGGCGCCACGCCCTCTCCGGGCCGCCCGTCGAAGGCCTTCACATCGTTGATCGGTTGCGCCTGATCGGCGACCGAGGGCCAGAGTGCGAGCGCATCGAGAAGCTTCTTCGAGCCGAGCGCGAGCGCATAGGCGCGCCCGTCGAAGGCATCCGCAGCGCGCCGCTCGCGCGGCGCGGCGTCGATCACGGTCACGCGGAGCCCCGCCTGTGCGAGGGCGAGCGCAAGAGCGGGGCCATTCAGGCCGCCACCGGCGATGAGAACATCCGAATCCTGTGTCATGCTCCCAATATGGCGTGGGCTGCGGGATTGTCCATTGCCCGCGGCGCGGCTAGCCTGTGCAAAACCAGGGAGGCGGGGATGCTGGAGAGGTTCTGGTCGGCGGCGGCACAGGGGCGGGCGATGGCCGAGGGGCGGCTCGACCCGGTGGATATGGCAGAGGCCTATCTGGAGGCCGCAGCCCCGCGCCCCGACATCTACGCCCGCCTCACCGCCGACCGCGCCCGGTTCGAGGCGATGGCGGCGCGCACGCGGCTTCTTGACGGGCTTGGCCGTGGCCCGCTCGATGGCGTGGCGTTGAGCTGGAAAGACCTGTTTGACACCGCAGGCACGGTGACCGAGGCGGGCTCGCTCCTGCTTGCGGGCCGCACACCCGAACACGATGCCGAGGTGCTGGAAAACGCCACGCTTGCGGGCACCGTCTGCCTTGGCAAGACGCATATGACGGAGCTTGCCTTTTCCGGCCTCGGGCTGAACCCCAATACCGCAACGCCCCCCAATGCAGTCACCCGTGGCCTTGCGCCGGGCGGCTCGAGTTCCGGCGCGGCAGTTTCGGTGAAGCTTGGCCTCGCCGCCGCCGCCGTGGGGTCGGACACCGGGGGCTCGGTGCGCATCCCCGCCGCCTGGAATGATGTCGTCGGGCTGAAAACGACGCATGGGCGTGTGCCTACCCGGGGCGTGGTGCCCTTGTGCAAGCGTTTCGACACCGTCGGGCCGCTTGCCCGTTCGGTCGAGGACTGCGCACTGGTGCTTGCTGCGCTCGAAGGGCGGGCCGCGCCCGACCTGCGCGGAGCGACCCTTGCGGGCGCGCGGCTTCTGGTGCTCGACGGGTTGCCTTTCGAGGCCATTCGCGACGCCCCCGCGGCGGGGTTTGCCGCGGCAGTGCAAAGGCTTTTGCGCGCGGGGGCACGGATCGAACATATGGATCTGCCGATGGTTGCCCCGGCGATGGCGCTTTCGGGGGTGCTCTTCGCGCCCGAGGCCTATGGGCTCTGGCAGGATGTGATCGAGGCGGCGCCTGAGAAGATGTATCCGCTTATCTTGCAACGCTTCCGCACTGGCGCGGGGGTGAGCGCGGCCGATTACGTCAAGGCCTGGGACGATCTGGAACGCTACCGCGCCGAGTTTCAGGCGGCCGTTGCGGGGTATGATGCGGTGTTGGTACCGACCGCGCCGATCCTGCCGCCCGATGCGCTGCGGCTGCTCACTGACCCGGTCTATTTCGAGACCGAGAACCTGCTTGCGCTGCGCAACACGCGTCTTGCCAATATTTTCGGCCTTTGCGCGCTGACCTTGCCCACCGGCGAACCAATGTGCGGGATCTCGCTGATGGGCAAGCCTTTGCGCGAGGAGGCGCTGCTGCGACTTGGGCTCGCGGCAGAGGCGGCCTTGGGCTGAAAAGCCACATTTCTCCGCTTCGGGCGGGGCAGATATCCGCTTTTTCTGGACGCGCCCCACAAGCTTAGGTAGTTTCGAGGCCAAACGGGGCGCAACGACCCCGAACATGAGGCACAGATGGATTTCCCCGAGCGGTTTGCGAACCTGCCCGAATATGCTTTTCCGCGTTTGCGGCGGCTGTTGGACGGCACCGAGCCCGGCGCCGCCCCGATTGCCATGTCGATCGGCGAGCCGCGCCATCCGATGCCCGCCTTCGTGGGCGACGTGCTCGCGGCGCATCTGGCGGAATTCGGCCAGTATCCGGCCAATGACGGGACGCCCGAACTGCTGGGCGCGATCTCTGGCTGGCTCGCGCGGCGCTACAGTGTCGACGTGGGCACAGATCGGATCATGGTGCTCAACGGCACGCGCGAAGGGCTTTTCAATGCCGCCGTCGCGCTTTGCCCGGAAACCAAGAATGGCAAGCGCCCTGTGGTGCTGATGCCGAACCCGTTCTATCAGGTCTATGCGATCGCCGCGGTCACTGTCGGGGCGGACCCGGTCTTTGTGCCCGCAACCGAGGAGACGGGCTTTTTGCCCGATTACGAGAGCTTGCCCGCCGAGGTGCTCGACCGCACCGCGATCGCCTATCTGTGCTCGCCCGGCAACCCGCAAGGCGCTGTGGCCTCGCGCGATTATCTCGCGCGGCTTCTGGCGCTCGCCGAGAAGCATGATTTCCGCATCTTTGCCGACGAATGCTATTCCGAGATCTGGCGGCTTGCGCCACCGCCGGGCCTGCTTGAGGTGGTGCGCGAGACCGGGGCCGACCCGGAACGTGCGGTCGTGTTCCACTCGCTCTCCAAGCGCTCGAACCTGCCCGGCCTGCGCTCGGGCTTTTGCGCCGCGGGGCCGCAGGCGATGAAGCAGATCCGGCAGTTACGCGCCTATGCCGGGGCGCCGCTGCCCCAACCCATTCAGCGCGTGTCCGAGCGCGCCTGGGCCGATGAGACCCATGTCGCGGAAAATCGCGCGCTTTACGCGCAGAAATATGCCGATGCCGCCGAGGTCTTCGACGGCGTGAACTCGTTCCGGCTGCCCGAGGGCGGGTTCTTCCTCTGGCTGCCGGTCGAGGACGGCGAGGCGGCCACGCTGAAGCTCTGGCGCGAAACCGGGGTGAAGGTGCTGCCCGGTGCCTATCTCGCGCGGGACGTGGCCGGCGAGAACCCCGGGCAGAAATACATTCGGGTGGCATTGGTCGCCCCAAGAGAAGAAACGCGGCGCGGCCTTGTTTTGCTGCGCGACTGCTTGCACAGGTGAGGACAGTTCGGATGGCATCATATCAGGCAAGGCAACGCGACCCGCTTCTCGATCAGGATACCCAGGCCGTTCTGGAACGGCGGGGAAGGGAGCTTCTGGGCGTCCTCTTCGTGGTTCTCGGCGTGCTGAGCGCGATGATGCTGATCTCCTACACTCCCGAGGATCCGAGCTGGATGGCGGTGTCCGATGCGCCGGTGCAGAACTGGCTGGGCCGGATCGGCGCTGCAATCGCTTCGCCCCTCGTGGTCATCTGTGGCCGTGGCGGCTGGCTCTTGCCGGTAGCGCTTGTGGTTTGGGGAGGGCGCCACATGCTCCACCGCGGCGCCGATCGCGCGATGGGGCGAATGGTGTTTTTGCCGATCGCGATCGCGGTCGCAGCCGTTTATGCTGCACTTCTCGTGCCCGGCGCGGGCTGGAAGCAGGCCTATGGGCTTGGCGGCAACTTTGGCGACATGATCGCGGGCTCGCTGCTGGGGGTGCTGCCGGTTTCGGGCGTGGTCGGGCTGAAGCTGATGACGGTGGTGATGGCGCTTGCGAGCCTTGCCGCGAGCCTGTTCGTGATGGGCTTCGACCGGGCGGAACTGCAGGCAATCGCGCGGTTCTTGCGGCTCGGGGCGATCACCCTTTATGCGGCGGCGATGAGCGCGGCGGGCCGGGGCGCCGCGCGCTCGGTCGCGTTGGCCCAAGAGGCCGCCGCGGCGCGTCGCGACCGCCGCGCCGCAGCCGCCGAACGCGCCGAGCAAGACGCCGCCTGGCAGGCGCAACAGGCTTGGGAGCTTGGTCGCAGGGCTGCCGCAGGGGCACCTGCCCTTGCGAGCGAGCCTGCACGCCCGCTCATGGCGTCGCGGGTACGCCGGGCGCATGAGCCGGTGAACCTTGGATATGACGAGGATTTCAGCCTCGAGCCGGAACTCGTTGAACCGATGCATGCGGCGGCTTTTTATGCTTCCGAAGCCCCCTCCGAAGATCGCATCAAGGCGCGTATCCAGGAGGCAGTGAAGACCCGCGCCGCGGCGCCGCCTCCGCCGCCGCCCGCAGCCCCCGCGCTGCCGCTGCGCGCCGAACCGGTGTTGAGCGCGCCTGCGCCGGTCGAGGACCGGGGCGCTCCGTCGCTGCCCGATCCTGCGCCTGCGCCTGCCGCTACGGTTCTTTCCGCTCCGGCCTCGGTTCTCGCCGCGGTTTCCGCGCGCCTTGCGCGCGGCCCGAAAGCCCCGCCCACGCCGCTCGTGCGCGCCGAGCCGCCGCTTCAGGCGCGCCCGCGCTTTATGCCCGGAGTGGCGGCGCCCGCCCTTGCCGGAGCGGGCTTCGCGGCGCCGCTCGCCGCTCCGGCCGCCGTCTCCGCGCCCGAGCTGGAGGCTTTCGCGCCGGTGGAGCCCGAGAGCATTGCCCCCGCTCACCGGACCGCCTTTGCGATGGAGATCGCGCCCGAGGAAGACTGGGAAGGCTTTGCCGACGTCGAGGCCGAGGAAGAGCGCAACGTCTTCGCCGACCTTGGCGATGACGACATTCCGCCGATGCCGCAGGGCGCGCCCGTGCTGCGCCCTGTGCTCAACCGCGCCGTCGTGCCTGCCGCGCCCGAGCGCCGCATCGTCGCCCCGCCGCGCAAGTCGCTTGCGCCCTCGAAACAGGCCCTTGCCGAGGCGCAGCCGGCGCTCCGGTTCGACGCGCCGCAGGTTCCTGCCTATGAGGTGCCGCCGCTGAGCCTGCTCACCAATCCGAGCACGATCCAGCGCCATACGTTGTCCGATGAGGCGCTTGAGGAAAACGCCCGCATGCTCGAAAGCGTGCTCGAAGATTACGGTGTGAAGGGCGAGATCGTCTCTGTCCGCCCCGGCCCCGTTGTCACCATGTATGAGCTGGAACCGGCGCCGGGTCTGAAGGCGTCGCGCGTGATCGGGCTTGCCGATGACATCGCCCGCTCGATGTCAGCGCTTTCGGCGCGCGTTTCCACCGTGCCGGGCCGCTCGGTGATCGGCATCGAACTGCCCAATGCGCACCGCGAAAAGGTGGTTCTGCGCGAGATCCTTTCGGCGCGCGACTTTGGTGACAGCAACATGCGCCTGCCGCTTGCGCTCGGCAAGGATATCGCCGGTGACGCGGTGGTGGCGAACCTCGCCAAGATGCCCCACCTGCTGATTGCCGGTACCACCGGTTCGGGCAAATCTGTCGCCATCAACACGATGATCCTCTCGCTCCTTTACAAGCTCTCTCCCGAGGAATGCCGGTTGATCATGATCGACCCGAAGATGCTGGAACTTTCCGTCTATGACGGCATTCCGCATCTGCTCTCGCCCGTCGTGACCGACCCGAAAAAGGCCGTCGTCGCGCTCAAATGGGTGGTGGGCGAGATGGAGGAGCGCTACCGGCGCATGTCGAAGATGGGCGTGCGCAACATCGAGGGTTACAACGGCCGCGTGCGCGAGGCGATGGACCGCGGCGAGATGTTCAAGCGTACCGTGCAGACGGGCTTTGACGAGGAATCGGGCGAACCCGTTTTCGAGACCGAGGAATTCCTGCCCCAGCCCTTCCCCTATATCGTCGTGATCGTCGACGAGATGGCGGACCTGATGATGGTGGCGGGCAAGGAGATCGAGGCCTGCATCCAGCGCCTTGCGCAGATGGCGCGGGCGAGCGGAATTCACCTGATCATGGCCACGCAGCGCCCCTCGGTCGATGTCATCACCGGCACGATCAAGGCGAACTTCCCGACCCGGATCTCGTTCCAGGTGACCTCGAAAATCGACAGCCGCACGATTTTGGGCGAGCAGGGGGCGGAGCAGCTTCTGGGCATGGGCGACATGCTCTACATGGGCGCGGGCTCGCGCATCACCCGGATTCACGGGCCGTTTGTCTCCGACGAGGAAGTGGAGGAAATCGTCAGCCATCTGAAAAGCTTCGGGCCGCCCGAATACATGTCGGGCGTGGTTGACGGGCCCGATGAGGAGAGCGCGTCCGATATTGACGCGGTGCTGGGCCTTGGCGGCAATACCGATGGCGAGGATGCGCTTTATGATCAGGCGGTGGCGATCGTGATCAAGGATCGCAAATGCTCGACCTCCTATATCCAGCGCAAGCTCGGCATCGGCTACAACAAGGCCGCCCGGCTCGTCGAGCAGATGGAGGAGCAGGGTGTGGTGACGCAGGCCAACCATGTGGGCAAGCGCGAGATTCTGGTGCCCGAGCAGTGAGCCTGCCCTGCGTGAATGTGATCGTGGCTGCGCGCAACGTGAGCGGCGCAGGGCTGTTTTCGGGCTCGCCCTGCGCTATTATCTCCGCATGATCCTTCGACGCCTCGCCCT
This sequence comes from Rhodobacter maris, assembly GCF_900217815.1. GTDB lineage: Bacteria > Pseudomonadota > Alphaproteobacteria > Rhodobacterales > Rhodobacteraceae > Rhodobacter > Rhodobacter maris. The sequence goes on along the minus strand of NZ_OBMT01000001.1, from coordinate 741,304 downwards.
CGCTCCCGTTCTGCTTCTCGTGCTTTCTGCCCCGGCGCTGGCCGAGAAGGCGCCGCTGGCCATGATTTCGGCCTATCTCAACGGGCTGAAAAGCGCTGAGGCAGGCTTCACCCAGATCAATGCCGATGGCAGTCGTTCGACCGGACATCTCTACCTGCAGCGACCCGGCAAGATGCGGTTCGAATATGATCACAACGAGGCTCTGGTGCTTGCCTCCGCTGGCACGGTGGCGATTTTTGACCCGAAATCGAACCAGATGGCCGAGCAATATCCGCTCAAACGCACGCCGCTGAATCTGATTCTCGCGCCGAAGATCGACCTGGCGCAGGCGCGGATGGTGGTGGGCCATGAGGAAGAGAACGGTGACACCGTGGTGGTGGTGCAAGATCCTGAGCACCCCGAATATGGCACGATCCGGCTGATCTTTTCGGCCAGCCCGCTGCAGCTCACGCAATGGGTGATCACCGACGAAAGCGGCGCGCGCACGGCAGTGATCCTGAACGGGCTCAAGCCCGGGGTCACGATCGGTGCTTCGAAATTCTCGATCACGCAGGAAACCCAGCGCCGCCGGCAATAATGCGGGGCCATCGGGCCGCCGCGGCGATCATCCGGTTCAACGCCGACAACTGCGCAATTGCTGGCGATACATCTCGGCGCGCGCGGCGACCTTGTCGGCCACGGCCAGCAGCCAGCCCTTCGCGTTGTAACTGCCATTCGCGTAGCCGGTGCGGCCCTCGTGATAGGCAAGATATTGCGCACGGGCATCCCATTTCGAGATCCCGAGCTTCTCGGTCGAACCGTCCATATACCAGCCCATGAAATCGGTCGCGTCCTGAATTTTCGTACGGCGGGCGCCATACCGGCGCGTGGCGCGTTGATAATCTTCCCAGGTGCCGTCGAGCGCCTGGCTGAAGCCGCGTGCCGAGCTCTGCCGCCCCAAAGGGATCACGCCAAGCGCATAGCGATGCGGGGTCTTGGCATTGGCAACAAAACGGGATTCCTGATGGATCGTGGCCATTTGCACGTGTACCGGCACGCCCCAGCGCGACTCGGCACGTTTCATCGCGGAATAATAGGCCGGTTTTTCGCGCGCCAGAAGGCAGGCATTGTCGAGGTTGCGGGGGGCTTGCGACCCGCCGCCGCAGGATCCGAGGACCAGAACGGCAGTCAGGATCAGAAAATTCTTCATCGCGCTCAGCCTGTGCGGTTTTTCATGGCCAGCGGCGCCGGCTGTGGACTGCTCTGGCCTTTTCGGCCCTGTTTCTTGCGATAGTCTACGGAATTTCGTTGCGGGACGAAAGCGAAACCATGCTCCCGGGGCGGTTCGGGCGGTCACTGTTGGGAGAGATTCGACAGTTTGTTTCCGCAGCCTTGCGGGCAATTTATGGACATCGCGCCCGGTAAGGATTACTAAACTATATTCGGAGGGCTGTGATGCAGACGACACGCGCAAAATATCATATTGGCCAGATCGTCCGGCACAGAAAACACCCGTTTCGCGGGGTTGTCTTCGATGTGGACGCGATGTTTTCCAATTCCGAGGCCTGGTATGAGGCAATCCCGGAAGACAGCCGTCCGAGCCGGGACCAGCCGTTCTACCATCTGCTTGCGGAAAACGATGACAGCTACTACGTCGCCTATGTTTCCGAGCAGAACCTGATGGCAGACCCTTCGGGCGAGCCGGTCGAGCATCCCGACCTCGGGGATCTTTTCGGCGATTTTACGGACGGGCGTTACCCGCTGCAGTTTCAGCTCAACTGACCTTTGGGTCAGGCGACAGGAGGGCAGGCGACCGGCATCCGAAACGCCAGAAGGTTGCGGCCATTGGCACGGTGATAGCCGAGATCCTCGACCAGATCGTGAATCAGAAACCAGCCGAAGCCACCCTCGGGCAAGGCCTGCGGTTCTGGGCGTTGGGTCTTGTCGATCGAGCGCGCGAGGCAGGCGGGCGGCAGTTCCACCCCGTCATCGCTGATCGAGCAGCTCAGGCCACGGTGGTCACGCACCAGCGACAGGGTGATCGTGCCATGCTCAGTCTCGCTGTAGCCATGTTCGACGATGTTGTTGAGCACCTCCGCCAGCACCAGTTCGAGCGTGCCCGCCTCGTCGGGGCTGAGCTGACGCAGGAACCGCGCGAGAGCGGTGCGCAACGCGGTGCGCACGGCAAAGGGCGTTGCGGCGAAGGAATGATGAAAGATCTTTGCCTCGGGTCGGGCCGGTGACGGCTCCGCCCCGCCGCGTAGCGGCTGCGATCCGTCAGCCAGCATGGCGCATCCCCTTGCGCAATGCGGCGTCCACATCCGGATGCAGGGTAAATACCGAATCCATCCGGGTGAGCCGGAACACACGCTCCACATTGGGCGTCAGCCCCACTAGTTCGAGCGAACGCTCGGGAGAGAGCGATTTCATCACGGCCACGACCGCACCAAGCCCCGAACTGTCGAGGAACCCGACCCGCGACAGGTCGAGCAGCACCCGTTGCGAAGGCTGCATTGTCACTTCGCGCATCCGGTCCTTGAACCGGATCGCGATCGCAGCATCGAGCCGCTCTTCGTCCACGGTAACGATAAGGGCGCCAGCCCTGGCTTCCGCGTAAAGATTCATCTTGCCTCTCCGGGGCCGAAACGTTTGGTTCAGCCTAGAAGCGAAAGCTTACCAATCGGTATCCAGCATAAAGAATGACGGCCCAGATGCCCGCAGATTACCAGACCCTCTCCCGGACCATCAAAGCCCTGACCGCAGGGGAAAGCGACGAGGTGGCGCTGATGGCCACGCTCGCCTGCGAAATCCATCACGCCGATGATCGGTTTGACTGGACCGGTTTTTACCGCGTCACCGAGCCCGGGGTGCTGAAGATCGGCCCCTATCAGGGCGGTCATGGCTGTTTGGTGATTCCCTTCTCCCGCGGTGTCTGCGGGGCGGCCGCGCGCGAGCGCCGCACCCAGCTTGTTGCCGATGTCGAGGCGTTTGCGGGCCATATCGCCTGTTCCTCTTCGACCCGATCGGAGCTGGTGATTCCCGTCTTCGGGGCGGGCGGGCGGCTCATCGGTGTGCTCGATATCGACAGCAACGCCCCCGCGGCCTTCACCGAAGAGGATGCTCGCGCGCTTGAGGCGATTCTCGCGGCAACGTTCAGCCTGGCTTGACGGCGCCCCGCACCCGCGCCATGCGGAGGGCATGAGCGATCACGCCTATTTCCCGCCCGCAGAGCCGCCCCGCATCCTGCATGCCGATCATGAGATCCTCGTGGTCGACAAGCAGTCGGGGTTGTTGTCCGTGCCGGGAAAGGGTGCGCACAAAGCCGATTGCCTGATCGAGCGGCTGAAGGGCGCGTTTCCGCAGGTGCTCCTCGTGCACCGGCTCGACGCAGATACCTCGGGGGTGATCGTCTTCGCCCTCACGCCGCATGCGCAGCGCCATCTTGGTCTGCAATTCGAGCACCGGCAGACTAAGAAGCACTATCTCGCCCGGCTCTGGGGGCATCTGGACCCGAAGGCGGGGCAGGTCGATCTGCCGCTCTGCGTCGACTGGCCGAACCGGCCGCGCCAGCATGTGAACCATGAGATCGGCAAGCCCGCACAAACCGACTGGCGCGTGTTGCGCCATGAGCCCGAGGGCACAACGCGGGTGCGGCTCACGCCCCTGACCGGGCGCAGCCATCAGTTGCGGGTTCACATGCTGTCGCTCGGCCATCCGATCCTGGGCGATCCGCTCTATGCCGATGGGCCGGCGCGCGATTTTCCGCGGCTGATGCTGCATGCCGAGAGCCTGCGCCTGCGCCATCCTGACGGCGGGCAATTCATGACCTTCACCGCGCCTTGTCCGTTCTGAGAGGAATAAACGCGCCGTTTCCAAAACAAAAGGCGACGGGAGTGAACCGCCGCCCTTGCGTTTTCCGCGTGTGGTGAAGGATCTCAGGCTTCCGAGGTTTCGGGCACCGGCTCGCGTGGTTCACGCGGCGGACGGCCGATCACATCGCGCAGCGCGTCGAGCTCGATGAAGTTGTCGGCCTGGCGGCGCAGCTCGTCGGCGATCATCGGCGGTTGCGAGCGAATCGTGGAGACCACGGAAACCCGCACCCCCATCCGTTGCAGCGCCTCGACGAGCGGACGGAAATCGCCGTCGCCCGAGAACAGCACCGCATGGTCGAGCCGCGGCGCGAGTTCCATCGCGTTCACCGCAAGCTCGATATCCATATTGCCCTTGACCTTCCGCCGACCCATCGAATCGGTGTATTCCTTGGCGGGCTTGGTGACCATCGCATAGCCGTTGTAGTGCAGCCAGTCGACGAGCGGCCGGATGGGCGAGTATTCCTCGTTTTCCAGAAGCGCCGTGTAGTAGAAGGCCCGCACCAGCTTGCCCCGACGTTCGAACTCCTGCCGAAGCAGCTTGTAGTCGATGTCGAATCCGAGTGCCTTCGCCGCAGCGTAAAGGTTTGACCCGTCTATAAAGAGGGCGAGGCGTTCATCCTTGTAAAACATCAATAAGTCCTTTCTATCGGTCCCGCGGCGACAGGTCGTGAGTGGTGGACGCGGAAAACGATTAACCAATACGCCAGAGAAACCGCCTGAGGTTCCTGCATAGCAACCGCCGAGTGGATAAGGTATCTGTCCTTATGTATAATAACACGATTCTCATCGGTTTAGGGTCAAATCTTCCGGGAGCGGGCGGAACGCCCGCGCAGACCCTGCTGAAAGCACTCGGGATTTTGGCCAAATCGAGCCTTGCGGTTCTGGCGGTGAGCCGGTTCTACCGCACGCCCGCCTTTCCCGCCGGCTCCGGTCCGGATTACGTCAACGCCTGCGCACGGCTTGCGGGGCCGGGCAGCCCGGAAGAGATCCTTGCGGCGCTTCACCGGGTCGAGGCCGCGCTGGGGCGGGTGCGGAGCACGCGCTGGGCGGCGCGCGGCATCGACCTTGATCTTCTTGGCGTGGGCGATGCGGTGCTGCCCGATGCGGCGACCGAGGCCGAATGGCGCCTGCTGCCGCTCGAACGGCAGATCCAGATTGCCCCTGAAGGGCTGATCTTGCCGCATCCACGCCTTGCAGACCGGGCCTTCGTGCTGGTTCCACTGGCGGAGATCGCGCCGAACTGGCGCCATCCTGTCACAGGCGCCAGCGTGGCGAGGATGCTCGCCGCCCTCGATCCGGGGGAAAAAGCCGCCCTCGAGCCGTTTTTGACGCCGGTCGACGGGATCGGCGGCTTGTCAAGCGCAGATCAACCGACTAAGTAGGCGGTTCACACCTCCCCGTTCTACTGGAGTTGCCCATGGCCCGCGTGACGGTTGAAGACTGCGTTGACAAGGTTCCGAACCGCTTCGAGCTGGTGATGCTCGCGGCGCATCGTGCCCGTGAAGTGGCTGCCGGCGCGCCGATCACGGTTGACCGCGACAACGACAAGAACCCGGTCGTCGCTCTGCGCGAGATCGCGGAAGAAACCCAGCTGGCCGACGATCTGCGCGAGCGCCTGATCGAGAGCAACCAGACCCAGATCGAGGTTGACGAGCCCGAAGAAGATTCGATGGCCGTGCTGATGTCGGGCGAGATCGACCGGCCGCGCGCCGACGACATGGACGAAGAGCGCATGCTGCGCGCGCTGATGGACGCGCAGGGCCGCGACTGAGGCGCAGGGGGGTAGCGAGCGCGGATGATCGACGTCGAAGACCTGATCGCGCTCGTTCGCAACTACAATCCGCGCTGCAATGACGACCTGATTCGTCGCGCCTATGCCTATGGCTTGAAGATGCACGAGGGGCAGTTTCGCCACTCGGGCGAACCCTATTTTACGCATCCCGTCGCGGTGGCCGCGATCCTGACCGAGCAGCGGCTCGACGATGCGACCATCGTCACCGCGCTTTTGCACGACACGATTGAAGATACCCGCTCGACCTTCACCGAGGTCGAGACGCTGTTTGGCACCGATATCGCCGAACTCGTCGATGGCGTGACCAAGCTGACCAACCTGCAACTGAGCTCGAACGCGACCAAGCAGGCGGAGAACTTCCGCAAGCTTTTCATGGCGATGTCGAAGGATCTGCGGGTGATTCTCGTCAAGCTCGCCGACCGGCTGCACAACATGCGCACGATCCGCTCCATGAAGCCGGAGAAGCAGGCGCAGAAGGCGCGCGAGACGATGGAGATCTATGCGCCGCTTGCGGGCCGGATGGGCATGCAATGGATGCGCGAGGAACTCGAAGACCTCGCCTTCAAGGTGCTCAACCACGAGGCGCGCACCTCGATCATCCGCCGCTTCGTATCGCTGCAAAAGGAATCGGGCGATGTGATCTCCAAGATCACCGCCGATATCCGCATTGAGCTGGAAAAGGCGGGCATCGAGGCCGATGTTTTCGGCCGAGCCAAGCGCCCCTATTCGATCTGGCGCAAGATGGAGGAAAAAAGCCTCACCTTCTCAAGGCTTTCCGACATCTACGGTTTCCGTGTCATCACCCGCAACGTGGCTGATTGTTATACGGTCCTTGGCCTGATCCATCAGCGCTGGCGCTCGGTGCCGGGCCGCTTCAAGGATTACATTTCCCAGCCGAAATCGAACGGCTACCGCTCGATCCACACCACCGTGTCCGGCCGCGACGGCAAGCGTGTCGAGGTGCAGATCCGCACGAGGCAGATGCACGAGGTGGCCGAGGCGGGGGTGGCGGCGCATTGGTCTTACCGCGACGGCGAGCGCGCGGTGAACCCCTTTGCCGTCGATCCGGCGAAATGGTTGAAATCCCTGAATGAGCGTTTTGGCGAGGGCGATCACGAGGAATTCCTCGAGAACGTCAAGCTCGAGATGTATTCCGATCAGGTGTTCTGCTTCACACCGAAGGGCGATGTGATCAAGCTGCCCAAGGGCGCGACCCCGATCGACTTTGCCTATGCGATCCACACGCGGATCGGCAATTCCTGCGTCGGCGCCAAGGTGGATGGCATCCGTGTGCCGCTCTGGACCCGGCTGAAGAACGGCCAGTCGGTCGAGGTGATCACCGCCGCCGGGCAACGCCCGCAGCCGACCTGGCTTGACATTGTGGCGACGGGCCGTGCCAAGGCCTCGATCCGCAAGAGCCTGCGGGAGGAAGATCGCACCCGCTTCGTCAAGCTGGGGGCGGAGCTTGCCCGCGTTGCCTTTGAGCATGTTGGCCGGAAGGTTTCCGACAAGGCCCTGCGCACCGCGGCGAAAACGATGGGCCTGCCGGACGAAACCGAGTTGCTCGCGCGTCTCGGCTCGGCCGAGATCATGGCGCGCGAAGTGGTGGAGACGCTTTACCCCGAGCTTGCCCATCGCGGCCCCGAGACGATCGAGCCAAGCCGCGCGGTGATTGGCCTCGGCGCGGACACGAGCTTCCGCCGCGCTGCCTGTTGCCAGCCGCTGCCGGGCGAGCGGATCGTGGGCATCACCTATCGTGGTCAGGGCGTGGTGATCCATGCCATCGACTGTCCCGCACTCGAGGAATTCGAGGCTCAGCCCGCGCGCTGGGTCGATCTGCACTGGCAGGAAGGGAGCCACCCGCCCGCCTATTCCGTCTCGCTCAAGATCACGATCTCCAACGATGCCGGGGTGCTCGGCCATATCTGCACGCTGATCGGCGCGCAAAGGGCGAATATTTCCGATCTGAATTTCATCGACCGCAAACCGGACTTTTACTCGCTTGTCGTAGAAGTCGAGTTACGCGACGCGGAACATCTGCACCGGCTGTTGACGGCGCTTGAGGCCGAGACGGATGTGGCGCAGGTGGAACGCTGGCGGGATCTCTCGCGCAAGCCCTGAGGACGGAAGGCAAACGTGGTTTTCAAACGGCGAGACAAGCGAAGCTTTGGCGCCACATTGCGCGATTCGCTCTGGCCGCGCGGGGGCTGGGCGCGGGCCTTCACCTATATCCGGCTGCGCCTGAACCGCCTGCCCGACCCGCCGCACAGGATCGCGCGCGGCGTCTTCGCCGGGATCTTCGTCTCCTTCACGCCGTTCTTCGGCGTGCATCTGGTGGCGGCGGCGCTGCTGGCCAAGCTGATGCGCGGCAATGTGCTCGCCTCGCTCTTTGCCACGCTCGTGGGCAACCCGCTGACTTTCCCGCTGATCGCGCTCACGTCGATCAAGCTTGGGCACTGGATGCTGGGCGAGCATTACGACGCGAGCCATTCCGACGGCCTGCTCGACATCTTTGCACAAGCCTTCGTCGACACGCGCCACAATCTGATTGCCGTCTTCACCGCCGAACCGACGCAATGGGGAGGCATGAAGGATTTCTTTCTCGACATCTTCCTGCCCTATCTGCTTGGCGGGCTGATCCCGGGGATCGTCGCGGGGCTGATCGGCTATTATATCGCGCTGCCGCTGGTGACCGCCTATCAGCATGCCCGCAAGTTGAAGCTGAAAGCACGCCTGGCCAAGCTCAAGGCGAAGCTGCCGCCGCGCAAGAGTGCAGGAGAAGAGCCGCTTGAAGGCGCGCCCGAGGGGGCATTGATGCCGCAGGGTGAGGTCGGGGGGGGCGCGATCAAAAATCGTGCCGGGCGCGATCACGAACCGGGCAGGGGCTGAGCGGAGATCTTCCCTCTGCCGCGGGCTTTGGGCATAGTGGCGCCAACCACCCCGGAGGCTTTCATGACCCGCTCGATCCGCCTTGGCGTCAACATCGATCACGTAGCCACGCTGCGCAATGCGCGCGGTACGGCCTATCCGAGCCCGCTGCGCGCGGCGCTTCTGGCGCAAGAGGCCGGGGCCGACGGAATCACGGCGCATCTGCGCGAAGACCGCCGCCACATTCGCGATACCGATATGACCGAGCTGAAGAAGGGTCTGAAGATCCCGCTCAATTTCGAGATGGCGGCCACCGAGGAGATGGGGCGCATCGCGCTCGCCACGAAGCCGCATGCCATCTGCCTCGTGCCCGAGAAGCGGCAGGAGCGCACCACCGAAGGCGGGCTCGATGTTGCGGGCGATCAGGCACGGCTCACCGCCTTCATCACGCCCTTGCGACAGGCCGGTGCGCGGGTCTCGATGTTCGTGGGGCATCAGCCCCGGCAGATCGAGGCCTCCGCGGCGATTGGCGCGGCGGTGGTGGAGCTGCACACGGGCCATTACTGCGATCTGCATTACGCGGGCAAAGTCGCCGAGCGCGATGCCGAGCTTGCCGCCTTGCAAAAAGCCGCGAAGCTCGCCGCGAGCCTCGGGCTGGAGGTGCATGCGGGCCATGGCCTCACCTTCGAGACGGTGGCGCCGATTGCCGCGATTCCCGAAATTGCCGAACTCAACATCGGCCATGCGCTGATTGCCGAGGCGGTGTTCATGGGGCTCGGCGCGGCGATTGACGAGATGCGGCGGCGGATGGACGCAGCCCGGGCGTGACGAGGCGCGGATGATCCTCGGGATCGGCACCGATCTGGCCAATATCGAGCGCATTGCCGCCACGCTGGAGCGATTCGGTGACCGGTTTCGCAATCGTGTTTTCACGCCGGTAGAAATCGCCAAAGCGGAACGGCGCGCCGATACGCCCGGCACCTATGCCAAGCGCTGGGCGGCAAAAGAGGCCTGTTCCAAAGCGCTTGGCACCGGTCTGCGCATGGGCATCGCCTGGAAGGACATGGCGGTCACGAACCTGCCCACCGGCCAGCCGGTGATGGCGCTTTCGGGCTGGGCCGCCGAGCGGCTCGCCGAGATGACGCCGCCGGGCCATGAAGCGATCGTCCATGTCACGCTCACCGACGATCATCCCTGGGCGCAGGCCTTTGTCGTGATCGAGGCGCGTCCGCTTCCCTGACGCCCCTTCCTTGACTTGCGCTCCGCGACGGGCCAAGGAAGGCGAGGTTTTTTCAAGAGGCAGAGCATGGCCAGCAAATCCGAAGGCGGCGTCGGCGAAACCATCCGGACCCTGTTCTGGGCGCTCCTGATCGCCGGGATCTTCCGCACCCTCTTCTTCCAGCCGTTCTGGATTCCCTCGGGCTCGATGAAGGACACGCTGCTGATTGGCGATTTCCTGTTCGTCAACAAGATGGCCTATGGCTATTCGCGCTATTCCTGCCCCTTCGCCTCGCCCGGCTTTTCGCCCTGCCCGATCGAGGGGCGGCTCTTTGCCTCTGAACCCGAACGCGGCGACGTGGTGGTGTTTCGCCACCCCACCAAGAACGTTGATTTCATCAAGCGGCTGATCGGCCTGCCGGGCGACCGGATCCAGATGATCAAGGGTGTGCTCCACATCAACGGCGAGCCCGTGAAGCTTGAGGATGGCGGCCAGTTTGCCGAGACCTACGCACCGCAGGGCCCGCAGGGCGGGCTGCCGCGCTGCGCCAATGCGCCGGTGGGCGAGGGGGCGGATTGCGTCAAGCCGCGCCAGATCGAGACGCTTCCCAATGGCGTGCGTCATCACATTCTCAACATCGTGAATGACGGCCCTGCCGACGATACGCCGGTCTTTGTCGTGCCCGAAGGCCAGTATTTCATGATGGGCGACAACCGCGACAATTCCGAGGACAGCCGCTTTCCGCAGAGCATTGGCGGCGTCGGCTTCGTGCCGGCGGCAAACCTGATCGGCCGCGCCGACAGGGTGATGTTCTCTTCCGCCGGCAAGTCGCTCTTCTACATCTGGACATGGCGGATGGACCGCTTCTTCAAGGCGATCGAATGAAGCTTTCGGCAGATATTTCTGCCTTCATGGACCGGCTCGGGCACCAGTTCGCGGCGCCCGAGATCCTTTTGCGCGCGCTCACCCATTCCTCGCTCGGCTCGCCCACCCGCCCCGACAACCAACGGCTCGAATTTCTGGGCGACCGGGTGCTCGGGCTTTCGATGGCGGAGGCGCTGTTCCGGGCGGATCGGGCCGCCTCCGAGGGCCAGCTCGCACCGCGCTTCAACGCGCTCGTGCGCAAGGAAACCTGCGCCGCGGTGGCGCGCGAGATCGACCTTGGCGCCGTGCTCAAGCTGGGGCGCTCCGAGATGATGTCGGGCGGGCGGCGCAAGGAAGCGCTCTTGGGCGATGCGATGGAAGCGGTGATTGCCGCGGTCTATCTCGATGCCGGGTTCGAGGTGGCGCGGGCGCTGGTGCTGCGGCTCTGGGGGGACCGGATCGATGCCGTCGAGCAGGATGCGCGCGACGCAAAGACCGCGCTGCAGGAATGGGCGCAGGCGCGCGGCATGAGCCCGCCGCGCTACGAGACGCTGGGCCGCGAGGGGCCCGACCATGCGCCGCAGTTCCGCATCGCGGTGGTGCTCGATTCGGGCGAGAGCGCGGAGGCAAAGGCTGGCTCCAAGCGTCAGGCCGAACAGGCGGCGGCAAAAGCGCTGCTCGCCCGGCTAGAAACGCTCTGAACTCGGCCCTTTCGCTTCAGGCTGGCCTCGCGGGGCGAAATCGACTATTGCGGCGCAAAGTTCAGGAGTCCAGATGACCGAAACCACCCGCGCGGGCTTCGTTGCCCTGATCGGCGAGCCGAATGCCGGCAAATCGACGCTGCTCAACACGATGGTCGGCGCCAAGGTCTCGATCGTCACCCACAAGGTGCAGACGACGCGCGCCCGCATTCGCGGTGTGTGCATGGCGGGGCAGAGCCAGATCGTGTTTGTCGATACGCCCGGCATTTTCCGGCCCCGCCGCCGGCTCGACCGCGCGATGGTGACGGCCGCCTGGGGCGGCGCCGCGGATGCCGATATCGTCGTGCTGCTGATCGAGGCGCATCGCGGCCTCACCGATGGCGTGCTGGCGATCCTCGAGGCACTGAAGGCGCGCGAGGGGGCGCAGCCCGTCGCGCTTGCGATCAACAAGATCGACAAGGTGAAGGCGGAGCGGCTTCTGGACCTCACCGAGAAGGCCAATGCCGAATACCCGTTCGTGAAGACCTTCATGATCTCGGCCGAGCGCGGCTACGGGGTCGATGACCTGCGCGACTGGCTCGCGGGCGAGCTGCCCGTCGGGCCCTGGTATTATCCGGAAGATCAGATCGCCGATCTGCCGATGCGGATGATCGCCGCCGAGGTCACGCGCGAAAAGCTGACACTGCGGTTGCATGAAGAGCTTCCCTATCAGCTCACCGTCGAGACCGAGCGTTGGGAAGACCGCCCCGACGGCTCGGCGCGCATCGACCAGATCATCTATGTCAGCCGCGACGGTCACAAGGGCATCGTGCTCGGCAAGGGCGGCGAGACGATCAAGGCGATCTCCACCGCCGCGCGCCACGATCTGGCCGAGTTCATGGGCCGCCCGGTGCATCTCTTCCTGCAGGTGAAAGTGCGCGAGAACTGGCAGGAAGAGGCCGAGCGCTATTCGGAAATGGGCCTCGACTTCAAGGACGGCAATTCCGCATGACCCCCCGTCTGCGCGCCGAGCTTTGGGTGCGGGCCTATCTCAAGCGGTTGGAACTGAACAATATCCCCGCCTATATCGCGGCGAGGGGGCAGCCCGACAGCGGCGAGGTCATGGTCAAATGCGCGACCATGGACGGGCAGGCAAAGCTCTACACCCGCCGCTTTGATCTGATGACCGACAGCGAAGCGTGGACGGTGCTCACCGAAGGCTCCGAGGCAGAGGTGGATGAGAGCATCCGCAAGCAGCGTCGCTTTGACCCCGACCTCTGGGTGATCGAACTCGAAGCCCGCCACGGCCGCACGCTGCTGGACGAAGACGGCCTGAAGGACTGACCTCCCTCCTTCCCCTTTCATCTTGCCTCAAATATCCTCGGGGGGTCCGGGGGGCAGACAGCCCCCCGGCCTTGGTTACGGGCACTCATGGACTGGCAAGACAGCGGCACCATCCTTTCGACCCGCCCGCAGGGCGAAAGCTCGGCCATAATCGAGGTGTTCACCGCCAGCCATGGGCGCCACCTTGGCGTGGTGCGGGGCGGGGGCTCGCGCAAGATGGCAGCGACGCTGATGCCCGGCGGCCATGTGGTGCTTGGCTGGCGGGCGCGGCTCGAAGATCAGCTCGGCACCTTTACTGTCGAGCCTGTCGCCTCGCGCGCGGGCGCGCTCTCGGACCGGCTCGCGCTGATGGGGCTCAATGCGGTCTGCGCGCTTTTGAGCGTTTGTCTGGCCGAGCGCGACCCGCATCCAAGGCTTTATGCGGCAACCGAGCCGCTTTTCGGCGTGATCGGAGAGGCCGCCGAGGGATGGGTCGTTGATTACCTGCATTGGGAAATGGCGCTCTTGGAAGAGCTGGGCTCGGGGCTTGATCTGAGCCGCTGCGCCGTCACCGGCACGCGTGACGACCTTGCCTTCGTCTCGCCCCGCTCGGGCCGTGCGGTGAGCCGGGCGGGCGCGGGAGACTGGGCGCCGCGGCTCTTGCCCCTGCCTTTGTGCCTTTTGGGGCAAGGCCCGGCAACTTGGGGCGAAATCGGGCAGGGGCTCGATCTCACCGGCCATTTTCTCGCTCGCTTCGCGGCGGATCATGGCCGCCGTCCGCTGCCCGAGGCGCGCCACCGGCTGATGGCCGCCATTGCCCGTCAGGGCTGAGGCCGGTCGTCCAGCACCAATTGCAAGAGCGCCAGATCGAGCCAGCGGCCGAATTTCTGGCCCACCTGCGCCATCACGCCCACCCGCGCAAAGCCGAGCTTTTCATGCAGCGCGATCGAAGGCGCATTGCCCGCCTCGATTGCCGCCACCATGACATGCCGCCCGGCCGTGCGGGCATGGTCGATCACCGCCGTCAAAAGTGCGCGACCCCGCCCGCCGCCGCGTTTATCCGCCCGAACATAGACCGAATGCTCGACCGTCGCGCGATAACCGTCAAAGGCGCGGAAAGGGCCATAACTCGCATAGCCGCAGATGCTGCCCTCTTCCTCCACCACCAACACCGGAAAGCCCTCCGCGGCGCGCGCGTTCATCCAGGCGACACGGTTCTCCGCATCGACCTCGACCTCGTTCCAGATCGCGGTCGTCTCGCGCACGGCGGCATTGTAGATCGCGGCAATGGCTGCGGCATCAAGGGGGGTGGCGTGTCTGATCATCGGGGGCTCCTTTGGCGCCAGATTGCCCGATGCCCCGCCCGGCGCAATGCAAAACGGGGCCGCAAACGGCCCCGCCTGACACCTTTCAGCCCGTTCAGCCGAGCAGGCGGCGCGCGATCACCTGCGCTTGAATCTCTGCCGCGCCCTCGAAGATATTGAGGATGCGCGCATCGCACAGAATGCGCGAGATCGTGTATTCCAGCGCAAAACCATTGCCGCCATGGATTTGCAGCGCATTGTCCGAGGCCGCCCAGGCGACGCGGGCGCCCAGAAGCTTCGCCATCCCCGCTTCGACGTCGCAGCGGTGGCCGTGATCCTTCTCCCAGGCGGAGAAATAGGTGAGCTGGCGCGCGATCATGATTTCCACCGCCATCATCGCCAGCTTACCGGAAACGCGGGGAAATTCGATCAGCGACTTGCCGAACTGCTTGCGGTCGATCGCATAGCGCATGCCGATCTCGCAGGCCGCCTGCGCCACACCGACGGCGCGCGCCGCGGTTTGAATGCGCGCGGATTCAAAGGTCTCCATCAACTGCTTGAAGCCCTTGCCGGTCTCGCCGCCAAGCAGGTTCTCGCCCTTCACCTGGAACCCGTCAAAGCCAAGCTCGTATTCCTTCATGCCGCGGTAGCCCAGAACCTCGATCTCGCCGCCGGTCATGCCCGGCGTCGGGAAGGGATTGTCGTCGGTGCCGGGGGTCTTTTCGGCCAAAAACATCGAGAGGCCGCGCCAGTCGGTCGTTTCGGGCTCGGTCCGGGCCAAAAGCGTCATCACATGGGTGCGCTGGGCATGGGTGATCCAGGTCTTGTTGCCGGTGATCACCCAATCCTCGCCGTCTTTCACCGCGCGGGTGCGCAGCGAGCCCAGATCCGAGCCGGTGTTCGGTTCGGTGAACACGGCGGTGGAGAGGATCTCGCCCGAAGCGAGCCCCGGCAGCCACTTTTGCTTTTGCTCTTCGGTGCCGCCGCAGATGATCAGCTCGGCGGCAATTTCGGAGCGCGTGCCAAGCGAGCCAACGCCGATATAGCCGCGCGACAGCTCTTCGGTCACAACGACCATCGAGGCTTTCGAGAGGCCGAGCCCGCCATATTCTTCCGGGATCGTCAGGCCAAAGACGCCAAGCTCGGCCAGCTCTTCGATGATCTCCATCGGAATGAGCTCGTCCTTCAGGTGCCATTCATGCGCATTCGGGATCACCCGTTCCTCGGCATAGCGGTGGAACTGGTCGCGGATCATCTCGAGCTCTTCCTCGAGCCCGGAGGCGCCAAAGAGGGCGCGGCCGTGGTTCTCCTGCATCAGCGCGACGAGCGCCTTGCGCGCGGCAGGCGTGTTGCCCTCGGCCATCAGCTGGCGTGCCGCTTCCGACGGGGCCCAGCTCACGCCGAGGTCGGAGAGGCGCGCGGTTTCGCCCTGGCTCATCGGGATGCCACCGGCGATCTGGTTGAGGTATTCGCCAAAGCCGATCTGCAGGATCAGCTTTTCCATCTCGCCGAACTGACCGGCCTCGGCCACCCGCGTGGCCCAGCCGTTGAGCTGAATGAGCGACTGGTTATAGGTCGCGAGCCAGGCAAGCGCATGGGCGGCAAACTGGTCTTCCTCGAGGGCGGCATTCGACACTTTGCCGCCACGGCTCACCTTTTCCCTGAGCCCGGCCGTCGCCTCGGCGGTGAGCGCGGCAATCTCGGGGAGCGCCGCGCCGGTGAGGGCAAGCAGGTCGGCAGAGAGGATCGTATCTTTCATGTCAGCCCCATGGCGCCCGGATTCGGCGCGGTTGTTGCGGTTGCAGTGTGCTTAGGCATTTTGCAGGTGCAGCGCAATAAAAATTCGCAAGAGGCAATAAATGTGTTCTAATGTGTCGCGCGCAAAAGTGTATGCCCCGTCCGCCGCCGTGCCGGTAGCGTTGCAAGCGCCCGCCTGCAGGGCTAAGCCTTGGCAAAAGAGGACTTGCCCATGACCACCGATGCCGTTGCCCTGAGCGCCGATCTGATCCGCTGCCCGTCTGTCACCCCCAAGGAGGGCGGTGCGCTTGTCTTGCTGGAAAGCGTGCTGAGCGCTGCAGGGTTCGCCTGCACCCGGGTCGACCGCGGCGGCGTGCCAAACCTGTTCGCGCGCTGGGGTGAGAAGGGAGGCAAGACCTTCGGCTTCAACGGCCATACCGATGTGGTGCCGGTGGGGGATGCGGCGGCCTGGACGCATGATCCTTTCGACGGCGAGATCATCGACGGCGTGCTTTGGGGCCGCGGCGCCACCGATATGAAAACGGGCGTGGCCGCCTTTGTCGCAGCGGCGGTGGATTTTGTCCGCGCAACCCCGCCCGAAGGGGCGATCGTGCTCGCCATCACCGGCGATGAGGAAGGGCTGGGCAAGGATGGCACCCGCGCGCTTCTGGACTGGATGGCGGCGGAAGGCGAGGCGATGTCGGTCTGCCTCGTGGGCGAGCCGACCTGCCCTGACCAGCTCGGCCAGATGATGAAGATCGGCCGACGCGGCTCGATGACCTTCTATATCGAGGCCGAGGGGGTGCAGGGTCATTCGGCCTATCCGCACCGGGCGCGCAATCCGCTCCATGCTCTGGTGGCGCTGCTCGGCCGGATGACGGCGCAGCCGCTCGATCGCGGCACCCAGCATTTCGAACCCTCGACGCTGCAGATCACCACCATCGATTGCGGCAACCCGGCCAATAACGTGATCCCGGCGAAGGCGCGGGCGACAGTGAACATCCGTTTCAACGACGCTCACAGCTCGGAAACGATCGAGAGTTGGGCGCGGGGGCTCATGACCGATCTGACAGGGCAGACAGGCGTTAGCTTCGCGCTGAAGACCGAGGTTTCCGGCGAGAGCTTCCTGACCCCGCCGGGTGAATTCGTCTCGCTGGTGAGCCGCGCCATCGTGAGCGAAACCGGGGTGGTGCCCGAGCTTTCCACCACCGGCGGCACCTCGGATGCCCGCTTCATCAAGGATCATTGCCCGGTTCTGGAATTCGGCCTTGTCGGCAAGACCATGCATCAGGTCGACGAGCGCGTCGAGGTGAGCCAGATTGAGGCGCTCAAGCGGATCTACACCCGCATCTTGCGCGACTATTTCGCATGATCATTGTCGAGACGACGGATCTGGCCGCGCCCCATGCGCTGCGTCGCGCGGTGTTCATCGAAGAACAGGGCGTGCCTGAGGCCGAGGAGTGGGATGACCTCGACGCCGAGGCGGTGCACCTGCTGGCGCTTGACGGCGAGACCCCGCTCGGCACGGCGCGGCTGTTCGTGCGGGGAGATTTGGGCAAGATCGGCCGGGTCTGCGTGGCAAAAAGCGCGCGCGGCACCGGGCTTGGCCGGGCGCTGATCCTTGAGGGCTGCGCGCGGCTCAAGGCGCGCGGCTGCACCCGCGTGCGCCTTGGCGCACAGGTGCAGGCGATGGGGTTTTACGAGGGGCTTGGCTTCGCGGCCATCGGCCCGGTCTATGACGATGCGGGGATCCCGCATTGCGACATGGAGCGGGCGCTTTAACCGCGCAGGTTCAGCGTTTCGGCGCGCAGATCGGCAAGGAACTGGCGCGGATGCTTGAGCGCTGCGGCAATCTCCTCGGCCGATTTTGCGGGGCCGATCACCGGGCTTTGCGGCTTGTTGAGCGCGCGCCGGATCTCGTAGAGCAGCAAGCCTTGCCGTATCGTGGCCGAAAGCTTGTTGGCAATCTGATAGGCCTGCGAATTGCGCCCCGGAAAATAGATCGGCAGCACCGAAGCGCCGGAACGCGCCAGCATTTTCGCCGTGAACGGGTTCCATTCGCCCTCGATCGGCGTGCCGAAGAAGGTTTCTGAATGGGCCACGGCCCCCGCCGGGAAGAGCACAATCACACCGCCCGCCTTCAGCGTGGCCATACATTCGGCGCGCATCTTCAGGCTGTCTTCCTGTGCATTGGGTTCATGAGGGAAGGGCACCGGCAGCATGAACTCGGCAATCTCGGGAATGCCGGTCAGGAGCGAGCGGGTGAGGATCTTGTAATCGGTCCGCACCTGCCCGATCAGATAGGCGAGCACCATGCCGTCTACGAGCCCGTGCGGGTGGTTCGCCACCACCACGAGCGGGCCGGTTTTCGGAATGCGCGCGATTTGCTCGGGGGGGGTGGTGACCTCGACCCCCATGATCTCAAGCGCCTGCGGCCAGAACGGCTGGCCGAAGGGCGCGCCGCGGCGCTCGAACTTGCGGATCAGCCGCAGGAGCTTCCACTTCGCAGTCAGCCATTCGATCGCGCGGATCGTGTTTGCCTTCCACGGATTGGTGAAAGTTCCTGCATAGGAAAGCCGCCCCTTGTCATAGGGTTTTGGCTCCTCTGCCTGCGCGATAGGGCGCCCCTCTACGTTCACTCCGAACCCCTTTGCCTTGCGGCTCACATCTCTTCGCCAAAGCGGTCCGCCACCAATGTGGCGAGGGCTTCGGCCAGCGCTTCGGCTTCTGTCCCGAACGTGGTCACCTCGATCGAGGTGCCGCGTGATGCTGCCAGCATCAGAAGACCCATGATCGAGTCGCCTGATACTTTCATGCCGTCCTTTTCCACCTCGGCGCGCGCGTCATGCGCCTCGACGACCTCGACGAACCGCGCCGAGGCCCGCGCATGCAGGCCCTTTTCGTTGACGATCTTCAAGACCCTGGAGACGCTCACTTCGCCGAAGCTCCGCCGGTGGAATAGCAGTTGATGTATTTGCGCCCCGCATCGAGCGAGGCCTCGACGGCAGCATGAACACCGAGGCTGCGCGATTTCGCAAGCTTGATCAGCAGCGGCAGATTGGCGCCATAAATGATCTCGCGCCCGCCCGCCTCGCAGGCCATCAGGCTCAGGTTGGAGGGCGATCCGCCGAACATGTCGGTCACCACGACCACGCCATCGCCCTTGTCGACCGCATCGGCGGCGGCCCGAATCTCGGCCTGTTTCGCAGCACGGTCATGGTCGTCCTCTATGGTGATCGCGCGGATGCCCTCCTGCGGGCCCACAACATGCTCGACCGCCGCGAGATATTCCCGCGCCAGACCACCATGTGCCACGATCACGATTCCGATCACGCGCCGTTTGCCTCTTGTGTTGCCGGCTGGGCCTGCGCCCGCCGCTCGAGTTCCCTGTGCCGTTTAGACACTTGCCAGCCCGCCTGCGCAAGGGTCTTGGCCACCGCTTCCGTCACGACGACCGAGCGGTGTTGCCCGCCGGTACAACCAAAGCCGACAGCGAGATGGGCCTTGCCTTCCTCAATATGGGCCGGAAGTTGAAAGAGCAGCAGGCCGCACACCTTTGAGAGGAATTCCTCATAGCGCGGATCGGTCGCAACATGAGCCGCCACCGCCGGATCGAGCCCGGTGAACGGGCGCAGCGCAGCGACCCAATGGGGATTCGTCAGGAACCGGCAATCAAACATCATGTCGAGCCCGCGCGGTGTGCCGCGCTTGTAGCTGAAGCTGTGCACCGAAACCGCAAGCCGGGCGATCTTGCCCATGTCGAACCAGCTTCCGACCTCGGCCCGGGCTTCGTGGGGGCTCATTGCCGAGGTGTCAATCAGCACATCGGCGCGCATCCGGATCGGCACCAGCAGGTCGATTTCCTGTTCGATCCCGGTCAGCGGTTGCGCTTCGGGCGAGAGCGGATGGCGGCGGCGGGTCTCCGAGTAGCGGCGGATCAGCGTTTCAGGGCTTGCGTCCATATAAAGCACTTCGAGCCGCAGCCCGGGCGTGCGCGTCAGCCGGTCGATCAGTTCGATCAGCGCGGCGGCGGAAAAGTCGCGGTTGCGCACGTCGATGCCGAGCGCCATCGGCCGGGGCAGGGGTGCCTCAAGGAGTCGCGGCACGAGGCTGAAGGGGAGGTTGTCGATCACCTCGTAGCCAAGGTCTTCAAGGGCGGTAATTGCGGTTGTGCGGCCCGCGCCCGAGGGCCCGGTGACAAGTACGAGCCGGGTTTCCGGCTCGGCAGACGCGGCGCCCTCGGGCAGCATTACGTGCGGCGGCTGCGGACCTGTCTCGGTCACATCGCTCTCCCGGCCTTGAGCCATTGCAGGATTGTCACCTCAAGATGACCATGTTGCAGTCGCAGCACAAGGGGCAGGCTGTATCCCAACAGCGTGAGGGAGCGTTCGGGCGGCAACCGCTCCGTTTCCTCCCGCCCCATGTCGACGGCGAGCACGATCCGCGCAGCGTCAAGGGGCTGTGCCCGCAGGAGGCCCGCCCCCCGAGCCTCGATCAATCCCCGGATCGGCTCCGGCGCACGCGCGACCAGAGTGCCGGACCCGGAGGAAAGCAGCACCCGGTCATCGGCAACGAGCGTGGCGCCAAAGGCCATCAGCCGCAAGGCAAGGCTCGATTTGCCAGACCCGGAAGGGCCGAGGATCAGCACGCCACGTTCGGGCGTCAGCGCAACCGCGGAGGCATGCAGCGTCTCGCCCGTCAAGGCTCAGACCGGCAGGCCGACCACGAACCGCGCACCAAGCGGCTCGGAAGTGATGTCGGCATCGGTGGGGCGGATGTTTTCGGCCCAGATCACCCCGCCATGTGCCTCGACGATCTGCTTCGAGATCGCGAGACCAAGGCCTGAATGGTCGCCGAACTGGCCCTCGGGGCGTTGCGAATAGAAGCGCTTGAACACTTTGGTCAGCGCCTCTTCGGGGATGCCGGGGCCGGTGTCTTCCACCACCACGAGCACGCGGTTCTCGCGTTTGCGGGCCCAGACGCGGACTGCGTCTCCATCTTCGCAGAAGCTGATCGCATTGGTGATGAGGTTCACGAAAACCTGTGCGAGGCGTTGCTCGAGACCGGTGATACGGATCGGCTCCGCCGGCAGGTCGGTGATGAAATCGACGCCATTTTCGGCCGCCTGCTCCCCGAGATACTGGCCAAGATTGCCGAGCATCTTGAGCAGATCGAAGCTTTCTTCTTCTTCTTCTTTCACGAGTTCGCTGTCGAGCCGCGATGCATTGGAAATGTCACTCACCAGCCGGTCCAGCCTCTTGACGTCATGATCGATCACCTCGAGCAATCTTGTGCGTTGGTCGTCACGTTTGACGACATGGAGCGAAGCCACCGCCGAGCGCAGGCTGGCGAGCGGGTTCTTGATTTCATGCGAGACATCGGCGGCGAATTGCTCGTTCGCATCGATGCGGTCGTAAAGCGCCGCCACCATGCCGCGCAGCGCGCCCGAAAGGCGGCCGATCTCGTCGGGGCGGGCGGTCAGGTCGGGAATGCGGATCCGCCCGGGGGCGAGCTTGTGCGAGTGCCGGTCGCGCCCGATCTCGGCCGCGGAAGCGAGGTCGGAGAGCGGGTTGGCGATAGTCGAGGCGAGCACGAGGCTCAGCCCGATCGAGACGATGATCGCCACCACGAACATCTGCAGCACCTGTTCGCGCTCGACCCGCACGAGCTTGTCGATCTCGCCCGCCGCCGAGGTCATTGCCACCGTGCCGACTCTGGTTCCGTTGTGATAAAGCCCGGTCGCAACCGAGAAGATCGTCGCCCCGGCCGGATTTCGGCTCGTGGTCATTACGGTCTTGCCCTTCTCGACCTGCGTCACCAGCCCCTCGGCGATGCGGCGAGTATCGAGCTGCGGCGAGCCGTCGCTCTCGCGGTGCAGCAGAGAAGCCGCCCATTCCCAGGCGCGATTGAGCAGATCGGTGATCATCGTCGAGCGTGCGTCGATTCCGAGCCCCTCGACGCGCTGGCGCGGGGCCGAGCCCACCGCGTCGGAATCGGCCAATAGATTGCCCGCCGCATCGAAGACAAAGATCGTCGCGCCCTCGGGCAGTTCGATGCCGCGCATCGCCTCGGCCACGTCGATGCCGTCTCCGGCGGCGAGATTGACCGGCGCCGCCGCGGGCATCCGCGCCTCGAAGACATCGGCGACAAGTTCCGCCTCGCTGACGATCGCGCTTTCCCGCTGGAACACGAGGCTGTCGCGGAACGGATTGAGATAGAGCACCCCCGCTACCATGACCACCATGGCAAGCAGGTTGAAAGTGATGATCTTGCGCGCCAGCGGCGAATGGTTGAGCGAGATGAAGCCGCGTTTTGCCCGCCCGCGCACGAGATCGGCATCGACGGCCCCCTGCGGGCTTTCCCAGTCCTCGCCGAGGACCACATCCGTCTCGGATTTCGCGGGCCGTCTCACGCGCGCACCACCAGCCTCCATATGCCCGGCAATGGTCATTCTTCGTTGTATCGGTAGCCGATGCCATACAGCGTCTCGATGGCGCTGAAATTATCGTCGACCGTGCGCATCTTCTTGCGCAGTCGCTTGATGTGGCTGTCGATCGTGCGGTCGTCGACATAGACCTGATCGTCATAGGCGACATCCATCAATTGATCGCGGCTCTTCACGAAACCGGGCCGCTGTGCGAGTGCCTGCAGGAGCAGGAACTCGGTCACCGTCAGCGTCACTTCCATGCCCTTCCAGGTCACCGAATGGCGCAGCGGATCCATCGTCAACGAGCCGCGCACGATCACCTTGGTCTCTTCGGTGGTCGCCACCTCGCCGGTGGAGATCACTTCCTGTCGACGCAGAAGCGCGCGGATGCGTTCCACCAGAAGCCGCTGACTGAAGGGCTTTTTCACATAATCGTCGGCGCCCATGCGCAGGCCGAGCACCTCGTCGATCTCGTCATCCTTGGAGGTCAGGAAAATCACCGGGATCGCGGTCTTCTGGCGGAGCCGTTGCAAAAGCTCCATGCCATCCATGCGCGGCATCTTGATGTCGAGCACCGCCATATCGGGCAGCCGCTTGTTGAAAGCTTCGAGCGCGGCCTGACCGTCGTTGTAGGTCTCCACCTCATACCCTTCCGCCTCGAGTGTCATCGACACGGAAGTCAAAATGTTGCGGTCGTCATCGACCAGTGCGATCCTCGACATGTCCTGCACCCTCACTTCGTCGCATTTGTTTTTTGATTAACGATCATTGTCTCTTTTCCCCGGCGCGGAATCAACTCCGATATGCGAATCGGCCCCTCGCCCGGAATCAGTTCGGGCCAAAAAAGCGAAGGTTTGACTAATTTGTCTCACCTCTTGGGCATGATGGCGCTAAAAGGCGGATGTTTGCGCTAGCTGCGACAAAGCCTGCTGTTCTTTTGCGAAGGACGCATGCTATAGCGCGGCCATCCGTAACATTCTTGCGCGGATCGGTATCCATCCGTAACGGATACCGGGAGGAACACTGCGCCGCATGATATTGCGGTAACGGGAGCTGAACATGAGCATCGGACGCGTGAACCCGGCCAAACGCCTCGAAGATCAGGGCATTACTGGTCTCGGCAACGTCTATTACAACCTGCTGGAACCCGCGCTGATCGAAGAAGCGCTCAAGCGCGGGGAGGGCACGCTCGGCAAGGGCGGTGCGTTCTACTGTTCCACCGGCGTGCATACCGGCCGGTCGCCGAAAGACAAGCATGTTGTGCGCACCCCCGATGTGGAAGACACGATCTGGTGGGAAAACAACAAGCCGATGGCGCCCGAGAAATTCGACGTGCTGCATGCCGACATGCTCGCGCATATGAAGGGCCGCGATTTCTTCGTCGAGGATCTGTTCGGCGGGGCCGATGCGGAAAACCGTCTCAATGTGCGGATGGTGACCGAACTCGCCTGGCACAGCCTGTTCATGCGCACAATGCTGCGCCGCCCGGCCCGGGAAGAGCTCGACACGTTCGAGCCGGACTGGACGATCGTCAACTGCCCGAGCTTCAAGGCTGATCCGGAGCGCCACGGCTGCCGCACCGAAACCGTGATCGCGCTGAACTTTGCCAAGAAGATCATCCTGATCGGCAATACCGCCTATGCGGGCGAGAACAAGAAGGGCGTGTTCACCCTTCTCAACTACATCCTGCCCGGCAAGGGCATCATGGCGATGCACTGCTCGGCCAACCACGCGATCGGCAACCCCGATGATGCGGCGGTGTTCTTTGGCCTTTCGGGCACTGGCAAGACCACGCTCTCGGCCGACCCGTCGCGCATCCTGATCGGCGACGACGAGCATGGCTGGTCCGACAACGGCATCTTCAACTTCGAGGGCGGCTGCTACGCCAAGACGATCAACCTCTCGAAGGAAGCCGAGCCCGACATCTACAACACCTGCTCGATGTTCGGCACCGTGGTCGAGAACATGGTCTATGACCCGGAGACGCTCGAACTCGACTTCTTCGACAACTCGCTCACCGACAACATGCGCTGTGCCTATCCGCTGCATTACATCAACAATGCCTCGGAAACCGCGCTGGGCGGCCAACCGAAGAACGTGATCATGCTCACCTGCGACGCTTACGGCGTGCTGCCGCCGATCGCGCGGCTGACGCCCGCGCAGGCGATGTATCACTTCCTCTCGGGCTTCACCTCGAAGACCCCGGGCACCGAAGTGGGCGTGACCGAGCCGCTGCCGACCTTCTCGACTTGCTTTGGCGCGCCCTTCATGCCGCGCCGCCCCGAGGTCTATGGCAAGCTTCTGGCCGAAAAGATCGCGAAAACCGGCGCCTCGTGCTGGCTTGTGAACACCGGCTGGACCGGCGGCGCCTACGGCGTGGGCAAGCGGATGCCGATCAAGGCGACCCGCGCGCTGCTCACTGGCGCGCTCGACGGCTCGCTCAACAACGCCACCTTCCGCAAGGATCCGAACTTCGGCTTTGAAGTGCCGGTGGCGGTGCATGACGTGGACACCACGCTCCTCGATCCGCGCGCGACCTGGGCCGACAAGGCGGCTTACGACGCGCAGGCGCAAAAGCTGGTGCACATGTTCGCCGAGAACTTCGCGCAATATGTGCCCTATGTGGACGAAGACGTGAAAGCCGTTGCGATCGGCTGATCGCCGCTTGATGGAATTGGAAAGGGCCGGGATTTCCCGGCCCTTTTCCTTTGGCGCGTCTATTTGCGGGTGCGTTTGACCTTGCGGGCGGTGGCGCGTTGCTTGGCCTTGAGCGCGGAGAACTTCCGCGCCAGCTTGAAGGGCTTGCGCCCGCCCTTGCCGCCGCCGGGCAGGCTTGCGCCCTCAAGTTCCAGCAGTTCAAGCTCGAGCCCACCAGTGACCGGAATGGCTTCCGCAAGCCGCACCAGAACGCGCTGGCCGATGCCGATCACAAGGCCGGTGTCGGCGCCGATCAGCTGCTGGGCGTCGCGGTCGTAATGGAAGAACTCGCGGCCCACCGCGCGGATCGGGATGAGCCCGTCCGCGCCGGTTTCATCCAGCTTCACGAAGGCGCCGAATTTTTGCACCCCGGAGATCCGCCCGGTGAATTCTGCTCCCACCCGGTCGCTGAGGTAAGCGGCCAAGTAGCGGTCGGTCGTGTCGCGCTCGGCCGCCATCGAGCGCCGCTCGGTCTCCGAGATATGCTGCGCGGTCTCTTCAAGCGTCTCGACATCCTCGCGTGAGAGCCCGTCTTTCCCCCAGCCATGCCCGGCGATCAGCGCGCGGTGCACGATCAGGTCGGAGTAGCGGCGAATGGGCGAGGTGAAATGCGCGTAAGACCGCAAGGCAAGGCCGAAGTGGCCAAGGTTTTGCGGCGCGTAATAGGCTTGGGTCATCGAGCGCAGGGTGGAGATGTTGATCAGTTCATCAAACTCGCTGCCCTCGGCTTGCGACAGAAGCCGGTTCAGATGTGCGGTCTTCAGGACCTGCCCCTTGGCAAGGGTGAAGCCGGAGGCCTGCGCCACTTCGCGCAACGACTCGATCTTGTCCGCACTCGGCTCCTCGTGCACGCGGTAAAGGAGCGGGCGGTGCAGCCGTTCCAGCTCCTCGGCGGCGGCGACATTGGCGAGCACCATGAATTCCTCGATCAGCCGATGTGCGTCGAGCCGGTCCTTGAACTTCACCGAGGCGACCTTGCCCGCCTCATTGATCACGATCTGCCGCTCGGGCAGGTCCAGATCGAGCGGCTGGCGTATCGCGCGGGCGCGGGCGAGCGCCGCGTAACAGGCGTAAATCGGCGCGATGATCTCTGCGACAAGCGGCGCGGTCTTGGCGTCGGGCTGGCCCTCATGCGCGGCCTGCACCTGCGCATATTCGAGCGAGGCAACCGAGCGGATCATGCCGCGGGTGAAGCGGTGCGCGATCTTGCGCCCGTCCTCGGAGATCTTCATCCGCACAGCAAGCACCGCGCGCGGCACATGTTCGTGCAAGCTGCACAGATCGCCCGAGAGCCGGTCGGGCAGCATCGGCACCACGCGGTCGGGGAAATAAGTGGAGTTGCCGCGGTTGCGCGCCTCGCGGTCGAGCGCCGAGCCGGGGCGGACGTAATGCGCCACATCGGCAATGGCGACCCAGAGAATATGCCCGCCCGCGTTTGCCGCGTCATCGTCGGGCTGGACGAAACAGGCGTCGTCGCGGTCGCGCGCATCGGCGGGGTCGATGGTGATGAAGGGGAGGTCGGTCAGATCCTCGCGGTCTCCGAGCCCTGCCGGGCGCTCCGCATCGGCCTCGGCGATGACCTCGTCAGGGAAATCATCGGGAATGCCGTGCTGGTGGATTGCGATAAGCGAGACCGCGCGCGGCGCGGCAGGGTCTCCCAGCCGCTCGATGATGCGCGCCCGCGGCAGGCCCATGCGGCCCTTCGGCCCGGATTGCTCGGCCTCGACCAGTTCGCCGTCCTTCGCCTCTGCCGTCGCACCCGCAGGGACGATCCATTCCTTCATGTCGCCCTTGTCGATCGGCGTGATCCGCCCGCCCTCGGCGCCCTTGCGGAAAATGCCGACGATGCGGTGACGCGCAACGCCGATCTTGCGGATGATCCGCGCCTCGTAGCCCTCTGTCACCTGGCTGAGCCGCGCCAGCACCCGGTCTCCCGCGCCAAGCGCCGGGTCTTCGCGCCGGGTGAGCACGGCGATTTGCGGCGCCTCGCCCTCCCATTCCACCGGGCGCGCCCAGAGATCGCCCTGCGCATCGGGCGCGAGGATTTCGAGCACCGTCACCGGGGGGAGGGCGCCGCTGTCATGGTAAGAGCGGCGGCGGCGCGCTACCGTCCCCTCGGCGGCCATTTCCTTGAGCAGGCGCTTCAGTTCGATCTTCGCCGTGCCCTTGAGGCCGAAAGCCTTGGCAATATCGCGCTTCGCCCCGGCCTCTGGATGATCGGAGAGCCAGGCGAGGATCTGTTCCTTGGTGGGGATCGGGTTCTGTGTCATGGCCCTGCCTAGCATGCGCGGGCAGGGCCGTTAAGCCACGATCAGCGCGTCGGCACCGGGGTCTCGCCGCGGTAATCGTAAAAGCCCCGGCCCGTCTTGCGGCCAAGCCAGCCCGCCTCGACATATTTGGTCAGCAGCGGGCAGGGGCGATACTTGGTATCGGCGAGCCCGTCATGGAGCACGTTCATGATCGCAAGGCAGGTGTCGAGGCCGATGAAATCGGCCAGTTCCAGCGGCCCCATCGGGTGATTGGCACCGAGCTTCATCGCCATGTCGATCGAGCGCACATTCCCAACGCCTTCATAGAGCGTGTAAACCGCCTCGTTGATCATCGGAATGAGGATGCGGTTCACGATGAAGGCCGGAAAGTCTTCGGCCGAGGCCGGGGTCTTGCCGAGCGTTTCGATCACGCCGATCAGCTCTTTGTAAGTTGCCTCGTCGGTGGCGATGCCGCGGATCAGTTCCACCAGTTGCATCACCGGCACCGGGTTCATGAAGTGCACGCCGATGAACTTTTCCGGCCGGTCGGTGCGCGAGGCAAGCCGGGTGATCGAGATCGAGGAGGTGTTGGTGGCGAGGATCGTTTCCGGTTTCAGATGCGGCAAGAGACTATCGAAGATCCCTTGCTTGACTGATTCGCGTTCGGTCGCGGCTTCGATCACAAGATCGGTCTGGCCGAGTTCGGAAATGTCGAGCGTGGTGCGGATGCGGCCGAGCGCCGCATCTTTCTGGGCGGCGGAGATCTTCTCGCGGCTCACCTGGCGGTCGAGGTTGCGGGTGATTGTCGTCATCGCCTTTTCAAGGCTTTCGGGCGCGACATCCGTGAGGATCACCCCAAAACCGGAGAGCGCAAAGACATGGGCAATGCCGTTGCCCATCTGCCCTGCGCCCACGACACCCACCGTCTCGATCGTCATTTTCGTTCCTTCCTTCGGGTTGGACAAAGCCTAAGCCCGATGCTGCACTGCGGCAAGTGGTATTCTAATTGTCTCAATTTTCCCTTTAGGCCTTTGGCAAGGCTTTCCGGCCACCCTGCCTGTGGGTGAGTCGAAAAACTAAGGTGGGATGTATGGCCTTCGAGTATTCGGGCAGTGGTGCCCTTGACTATTTTCCGTGCAGGTATGGCAAGTCCAAGTTATTGTTCCGGGGTCCGCGTCGCGATCTGACCCAACCGTTCGTGGGGGCGTTCGGCGGCACGGAGACCTATGGCAAGTTCATTGCAGACCCTTGGCCCGCGTTGCTGGAAGAGCGGCTGCGCTTTCCGGTGGTGAACTTCGGGTATGTCAATGCGGGGATCGATGTTTTCTACAGCGAGCCGCAACTCCCGGAGATCACCAAGGCCTCGAACCTGACGGTGATCCAGCTTTTGGGTGCGCCGAACATGTCGAACCGGTTCTATGCCGTGCATCCGCGCCGCAACGACCGGTTCCTGCGCGCGTCGAACATGATGCGGGCGATTTTCGACGATGTCGATTTCACCGAGTTCAATTTCACCCGCCACATGCTGACCACGTTGAAAGAGCGTGCGCCGGACCGGTTTGACACGGTGGTGGCCGAATTGCGCACCGCCTGGGTTGCGCGCATGCGCGGCCTGCTCGACCGGGTGGCGGGGCCGAAGATCCTGTTGTGGGTCACCGATTATCAGGCGCCGCTGCAAAGCGATCCGCTCGGGCCGGAGCCTCTGATGATCAGCAAGGAGATGGTGGCCGAGGTGGCACCGCTTGCCGATAGGCTGGTGAAGGTAGCGCCCTCGAGCATGGCGCGGTCTACCGGCACGGTGGGGATGCATTTCGCGCCGCTCGAAGAGCCCGCGGCGGCAACCGTGGCCGGGCCGATCGTGCATCAGGAGATCGCCGAGGCGCTTGAACCCGAAGTGAAGCGCTTCCTCTGATCCGGGTCAAAAAGCAAAAGCCCCGCCGGTTGGCGGGGCTTTCGTTTGTTCCGGGGCCGCTCAGAGCTTGTCGGTCAGTTCCGGCACGGCGGCAAAGAGGTCCGCGACGAGGCCGTAATCGGCCACTTGGAAGATCGGCGCCTCTTCGTCTTTGTTGATCGCGACGATGACTTTCGAGTCCTTCATCCCCGCAAGGTGCTGGATCGCGCCAGAGATGCCGACGGCGACATAAAGCTCGGGCGCGACGACCTTGCCGGTCTGGCCAACCTGCCAGTCGTTCGGGGCAAAGCCACTGTCGACCGCAGCGCGCGAGGCGCCCACGGCGGCGCCGAGCTTGTCGGCGAGCTTCTCAATCAGCGCGAAATCCGCTTCCGAGCCGACGCCGCGGCCGCCCGAAACAACGATTTTCGCCGAGGTGAGCTCGGGACGATCAGAGGCGGCGACCTTGTCTGCGACCCAGCTCGAGAGGCCCTTGTCACCGGCGGCCGCCACGGCCTCGACCGGGGCAGAGCCGCCCGCGCCGGTCGCCTCGAACGTCGCGGTGCGGATCGTGGCGATCTTCACCGGATCGGCGGATTTCACCGTCTGGATCGCGTTGCCGGCATAGATCGGGCGCTCGAACGTGTCGGCATCGACAACGCCGATGATGTCGGAGAGCACCATCACATCGAGCAGCGCCGCGATCCGCGGCAGCGCGTTCTTGGCGCAAGCGGTCGAGGGGGCCACGATATGCGTGTAGCTCGGGGCGAGCGAGACGACGAGATCGGCGAGCGGCTCAGCGAGCCCATGCGCATAGGCCGCGTCATCGGCGGTGAGCACCTTTTCCACGCCATCCAGCGCGGCCGCCGCGGCGGCGGCATCGGCCACACCGGCCCCGGCCACGAGGACCGTCACCGGGCCCATTTGCTTGGCCGCCGTCAGCGCCTTCGCGGTCGCATCGGTGGCAAGGCTCGCGCCATGAAGTTCGGCAATCAGCAGAACGGCCATCAGATCACCCCCGCATCTTTGAGTTTGCCGACGAGTTCGTCGACCGAAGCCACGCGCACGCCCGCCGAACGGCCGGCCGGCTCGGCGGTTTTCACCACCGTGAGCCGCGGCGTGACATCGACGCCGTAATCGGCGGCGGTCTTTTCGGCGAGCTCTTTTTTCTTCGCCTTCATGATGTTGGGAAGCGAGGCATAGCGCGGTTCGTTGAGACGCAGGTCCGCGGTGATGACGGCGGGCAGCTTGATAGTGATCGTTTGCAGACCGCCATCGACCTCGCGAGTGATCTTGGCGCTCTCGCCTTCGATCGCGAGTTCGGAGCAGAAGGTGCCTTGCGACCAGCCCAGCAGCGCCGAGAGCATCTGGCCGGTGGCGTTCATGTCATTGTCGATCGCCTGTTTGCCGGCGATGATCAGCCCGGGCTGTTCTTCCGCGGCCACCTTGGCGAGGATCTTCGCCACTGCGAGCGGCTCGATATCCTGATGCACGTCATCGGTGGCAATCACGAGGATCGCGCGGTCGGCCCCCATCGCGAGCGCGGTGCGCAGCGTTTCCTGCGCCTGCTTCACGCCGACGGACACGACGACGATCTCGGTCGCGACGCCCTTTTCCTTCAGACGGATCGCCTCTTCCACGGCAATCTCGTCGAACGGGTTCATCGACATTTTCACGTTCGCCAGATCGACCCCGCTGCCATCCGCTTTCACACGGACTTTCACGTTATAGTCGATCACGCGCTTCACAGGTACGAGGACCTTCATCGGCGGTGTCTCCCTAAGTTACCAGACTGCCCCCGGAGGGGGCGGATTCCCGTTTCGGCAATTTTGTTACAATGCGAGTGCAGCAAAAGACAGATGAAAAACGACGCAGTGCGCTGTCGCTACGTCACGTCGCGACACGGATCGGCGGAGATTCGCGTCTCTGTGCCCGGTGCGGCTCAGGCCTTGGTGAAGAGCCAGTCCTGTGCGGGCAGTGGCAGGATGCGGCGCGCGAGCGCGGCCAGCCAGGTCGCCTTGGTCACATAGTAATGCGAGCGCGGTTTCGGGTCGGTGAGCGCGCGCAAGAGCGCCTCGGTGACCGCCGAGGCGGGCAGTTCGAACCGGTCCGGCTTGCCCGAGGGGTGATAGAGGCGTTTGAGCAGGGAGCTTTCATATTGCGCGCGGCGCGCCGAGGCTTTCCAGTCTACCCAGCGCTCGAAATGCGGGATCGAATTGAGCCGGAACCGGGTCGGAATCGGGCCGGGGTTGATCGTCACGATATGGATGCCGGTGTCGCTCATCTCGCGGCGCGCGCAATCGGTAAGGCCTTCAAGCGCGAATTTCGTGGCCACATAGGCGCCGCGCCAGCGCACGCCGATCAGGCCCAGTACCGAGGAACACTGCACGATCCGGCCCTCGCCATTTTCGCCTTGCGCGCGCATCACGTGGATCGCGCGGATGGTGAGGTCGTGCAGCCCGAAAAGGTTCGTTTCGAAGATCTCGCGCAGCGCGCCCACGGGCAGGTCTTCCACCGCGCCGGGGCAGGCAAAGGCGGCATTGTTGAAGAGCGCATCGAGCCGCCCGCGCCCGCGCGCGAGCGCCTCGTTGAAGCCCGCGTCGATCGAGGCCGGGTCGCTCACATCGAGCGCGAAGGAGGTCAGCCCCTCGGCCCGCAGCCGTTCGCAATCCTCTTCCTTCCGGCAGGTGGCAAAGACCTTCCAGCCCGCCTTTTGCAGCCCATGCGCCGCGTCGTAGCCGATGCCCGACGAGCAGCCGGTGATGAGAATGGTCTTTGCCATGATACGCCCCCGCTGGCCCCCGATCTGCCTCAGGGGATAGGCGATGGCGGGCGCCGGGGCAACATTCTTGGGGCACCGGTGCGCCGCCGTGCGGCCCCTGCGGCGTTTCGTGCTGGACCGAAGCGCGGTCCCGTTTTACACGGCAAGGATGAAGAGCGACGACGATACTCCGCCCCCATCGACCCATTCCGAACCCCTGGTGCGCGCCATTGGCGAGCGCTATCTGACCTATGCGCTCTCGACGATCATGCACCGCGCGCTCCCCGATGCGCGCGACGGGCTCAAGCCCGTGCACCGGCGCATCCTCTTTGCGATGCGGGAGCTGCGGCTGGCCTCGACCGGGGGGTTCCGGAAATCGGCGAAGATCTCGGGCGATGTGATGGGGAACTATCACCCCCATGGGGATGCGGCGATCTATGATGCGATGGCCCGGCTCGCGCAGGATTTTGCCATGCGCTACCCGCTCGTGGACGGGCAGGGCAACTACGGCAACATCGACGGCGATGGCCCGGCGGCGAGCCGCTACACAGAGGCGCGGATGGCGCCGCCCGCCGAGGCCTTGCTCGAAGGGCTGGCCGAGGATGCGGTCGATTTTCGCCCGAACTACGACGGCACGCTGACCGAGCCGGTGGTTTTGCCCGCCGCCTTCCCGAACCTGCTGGCAAACGGCGCCTCGGGGATTGCGGTCGGCATGGCGACGAATATCCCGCCCCATAACCTCGATGAACTCGTCGAGGGCTGCCTTGCGCTGATCCGCGACCCGGAAACCACCGACGTGGCGCTGGTCGATCTGATCCCCGGGCCGGACTTCCCCACCGGCGGCGTGATCGTGGAGCCGAAAGCCAATATTCTTGAAGCCTACCGCACCGGGCGCGGCGCGTTTCGGCTGCGCGCGCGCTGGGCGGTGGAAGACCTTGGCCGCGGGCAATGGCAGATCGTCGTCACCGAGATCCCGTATCAGGTGCAAAAGGCAAAGCTGATTGAGCGGCTCGCGGAGCTGATCGAAACGAAAAAAGTGCCCGCGCTTGCCGATGTGCGCGATGAAAGCGCCGAGGATGTGCGGATCGTGCTTGAGCCGCGTGCCCGCACGGTGGAGCCGGCGCAACTGATGGGGATGCTGTTTCGCAACTCCGAGCTGGAGATCCGCTTTTCTCTCAACATGAACGTGCTGATCGACGGGCGCGTGCCGAAGGTCTGTTCGCTCAAGGAAGTGTTGCGCGCCTTCCTGGACCACCGCCGCGAAGTGCTGTGCCGCCGCTCGCGCCACCGGCTGGAAAAGATCGCCAACCGGCTTGAGGTGCTGGAGGGCTATATCATCGCCTTCCTCAATCTCGACCGGGTGATCCAGATCATCCGCACCGAGGATGACCCTAAGGCCGCGCTGATCGCCGAGAACTGGGCGACCGAGGCGGGCGTTGCGGTGCATCTGACCGAGGTGCAGGCCGAGGCGATCTTGAACATGCGGTTGCGCAGCCTGCGCCGGCTCGAGGAAATGGAGCTGCGCGCCGAACGCGACAGCCTGCTCAAGGAGCAGACCGGGCTTGAGGCGCTGCTTGGCTCTGAGAAGGCGCAGTGGAAGAAGATCACCTCGGAACTGGGCGAGGTGCGCAAGGCTTACGGCAAGGGCACGAAGCTCGGCGCGCGGCGCACCGATTTTGCCGAGGCGGGCGATGTGGCCGAGGTGCCGATCGAGGCGATGATCGAGCGCGAGCCGATCACCGTGATCTTGTCGCGCATGGGCTGGGTACGGGCTTTGAGGGGGCATCAGCCCTTGGATGCCGAGGTCAAGTTCAAGGATGGCGACGGACTCGCCTTCGCGCTCCATGCCGAGACCACCGACAGGATTGTGCTGATGGGCTCGAACGGGCGCGCCTGGACGCTTTTGGGGGCCAACCTCCCCGGTGGGCGCGGCATGGGCGAGCCGGTGCGGCTGCTGCTCGATCTGCCCAACGAGGTCGAGGTGACGCATGTGCTGGTGCCCAAACCCGGCGAGAAGTTCCTGCTCGCCTCGTCGGAGGGCGACGGGTTCTTGGTGCCGGGCGAGGAGATGATCGCCTCGACCCGGACCGGCAAGCAGGTGCTCAACATGGCCGAGGGG
This sequence comes from Rhodobacter maris, assembly GCF_900217815.1. Classification (GTDB taxonomy): domain Bacteria; phylum Pseudomonadota; class Alphaproteobacteria; order Rhodobacterales; family Rhodobacteraceae; genus Rhodobacter; species Rhodobacter maris. The sequence continues at coordinate 707,522 of NZ_OBMT01000001.1, read as the reverse complement.
ACGCGCACGAAGGTCTGCCGTCTGGTGACAGGCGATGCGGTGGCCTGTGTGGGCGAGAACCGCAAGCTTCTCGTTTTTGCGCTTGAGGAACTCCCCGAGATGGTGCGCGGCAAGGGCGTGCGGCTGCAGAAGTTCAAGGATGGGGGCTTGAGCGATGCGATCACGTTCCGGCGCGCCGAGGGGCTGAGCTGGAAGGATCCGGCCGGGCGGACGCGCACCGAGTTGGATCTGGGCGAATGGCAGGCCAAACGTGCCTCGGCCGGGCGCATGGCGCCGCGCGGCTTCCCGCGCGACAACCGCTTTACCTGATCTGCTGTCGGGCGCCTGCGCGCCCGACCCGGGCGGGGGGCTGCCGCCCCCCGCACCCCCCGCTTTTCGTGGGGGCGGTGCCCCCACACCCCCGCGCCGGGGGCGGCGCCGGAACCGGGCTTGCGCGGCGAAGCTTTCTGCCTTTCGTCGCAGCGGGTCTGCGCGAACCGGGCTTGATTTTTCTGCGTATCGGCAATAGGGAACGCGCCATATTCCACACTGGGCCGACGCCGGCCCCCGAACCAGAGGCGCCCGGAAATGGCAAAGGCAAAGTTTGAACGGAACAAACCGCACGTCAACATCGGCACGATCGGCCACGTTGACCACGGCAAGACGACGCTGACGGCTGCGATC
>NZ_OBMT01000001.1:0-706761 GCF_900217815.1 Rhodobacter maris | reverse complement strand
AATGGCAAAGGCAAAGTTTGAACGGAACAAACCGCACGTCAACATCGGCACGATCGGCCACGTTGACCACGGCAAGACGACGCTGACGGCTGCGATCACGAAATACTACGGCGAATTCAAGGCCTATGACCAGATCGACGGTGCGCCGGAAGAGCGTGCGCGCGGGATCACGATCTCGACGGCCCACGTGGAATACGAGACGGCTGCGCGCCACTATGCGCACGTCGACTGCCCCGGCCACGCCGACTATGTGAAGAACATGATCACGGGTGCGGCGCAGATGGATGGCGCGATCCTCGTGGTGGCCTCGTCGGACGGCCCGATGCCGCAGACGCGCGAGCACATCCTGCTCGGCCGTCAGGTGGGCATTCCCTACATGGTCGTCTACATGAACAAGGTCGACCTCGTGGATGACGAAGAGCTGCTGGAGCTCGTGGAAATGGAAGTCCGCGAACTGCTCTCGTCGTACGAATACCCCGGCGACGACATTCCGATCATCAAGGGCTCGGCGCACCAGGCGATGCTGGGGGAATCGAAAGAGATCGGCGAAGATTCGATCCATGCGCTGATGAAAGCGGTGGACGAATACATCCCGACCCCGGCGCGTGCCGTGGATCAGCCGTTCCTGATGCCGATCGAAGACGTGTTCTCGATCTCTGGCCGTGGCACCGTGGTGACGGGCCGTGTGGAACGCGGTGTGATCAACGTGGGCGACGAACTTGAAATCGTCGGCATCCGCCCGACCAAGAAAACGACCTGCACCGGCGTTGAAATGTTCCGCAAGCTGCTCGACCGCGGCGAGGCGGGCGACAACATCGGCGCGCTGCTGCGCGGTGTGGACCGGGACGGCGTGGAACGCGGTCAGGTTCTGGCGAAGCCGGGTTCGGTGACGCCGCACACGGTGTTCGAAGCCGAGGCCTACATTCTGACGAAGGAAGAAGGCGGCCGTCACACGCCGTTCTTTGCGAACTACCGTCCGCAGTTCTACTTCCGCACGACCGACGTGACCGGGACCGTGAAGCTGCCGGAAGGCACCGAGATGGTGATGCCGGGCGACAACCTGAAGTTCGAGGTCGAACTGATCGCCCCGATCGCGATGGAAGAAAAACTGCGCTTCGCTATCCGTGAAGGCGGCCGCACCGTCGGCGCAGGCGTCGTCTCCAAAATCCTGAAATAATCTTCTCCTCGCGGGAAGATCAAAGGGCCACCCGAGAGGGTGGCCCTTTTCGCGTTGCTTTCCGGCCTTTCCATCCGTTCCCGCTTGCGACACTCTTGCCCGGCCTCCTCTTGAGGTAAGACTGGAGCCTGCCCGATGACCGACCCCGCTGCCTTTCCCGATCCGCTCGCACCTTATCCGCTCACGCTCCCCGATGGCTCATCGCACGAAGAAACGCTGTTTCTGCGCGCCGCGCTCGACCATCCCAATATCGAGGCGGGCGACTACAGCTATTCGACTGATTTCGACACTGGCACCGATTTGGCGCATCGGCTCGCGCCCTATCTCTACCCCGGCGCGCCCGAACGGCTGGTGATCGGCCGGTTCTGTGCCTTTGCCCATGGGGTGCGCTTCATCACCGCTTCGGCCATGCATCCGATGCGCGGCCTCTCGACTTATCCGTTCCGGATCTTCGCCGGGCTCGACATCGGCGCCTATCGCGCCGAGGCGGGCAACCATGGCGATACCGTGGTCGGCCACGATGTCTGGATCGGCTATGAGGCGCGGGTGATGCCCGGGGTCACGATCGGCTCGGGGGCGATTGTCGCGAGCGGTGCGGTGCTGAGCCGCGACGTGCCGCCTTACGCGGTCGTGGCGGGCAATCCGGCGCGGGTGGTGCGGATGCGCCATGATCCCGAGACCGTGGCGCGGCTTCTGGCGCTCGCCTGGTGGGATTGGCCGATCGGAACGATTCTCGAGGCGCTGTCCGCGATCGAGGCGGGTGATCTGGCTGCGCTCGAGCGCTTCGCCCCCAGCCGCGACGATTGCGACGCAAATGGCTCTTGATTTCCCCCGCCGCCTGCCTTAGCACCCCGAACACGGCCTAGGGGTATAGCTCAGTTGGTAGAGCATCGGTCTCCAAAACCGAGGGTCGCGGGTTCGAGTCCCCCTGCCCCTGCCAGCCGTCTTCCGTCATCACTGTGCTTTCGGGACCATGCATGCAATGGTCTTGAAATCCCGTTCGCTTGCGCGTATCCCGGCGCGGTCGCAAGGAAGGAAGCAACATGGCGAACCCGATCCAGTTCATGCAGCAGGTCCGCTCGGAAGTGGGCAAGATCACCTGGCCCAACCGCCGTGAGGTGCTCCTGACCACGGTGATGGTCTTTGTGATGGCGGCCCTTACCGCCGTGTTTTTCTCGCTCGTCGACTGGGCGATCCGCTCGGGCGTGGGCGCAATTCTCGGCTAAGGCGCGGCTGGGGCCTTGAAAAGCGGCGATCAGCCCGCTAAAGGGGCACCAGACTTCGGAACCGGCGTGCATCGATTCGCAGGATGCGCGCCGTGTTGTTTTCCGAGAGTGCGGCAAAACCGTTAAAACACGGTCGTGCCGCGGCAATGGCAGATGTTCGGCGCGCGGCGCCGGGGGGAAGAGGCAGGCTGGGCATGGCGAAGCGTTGGTATTCGGTTTCCGTTCTCTCGAACTTCGAGAAGAAGGTCGCCGAACAGATCCGTCAGGCCGTGACCGAAAAAGGCCTCGAGGATGAGATCGAAGAGGTTCTCGTGCCCACCGAAGAGGTGATCGAGATCCGTCGCGGCAAGAAAGTGACCTCCGAGCGCCGGTTCATGCCGGGCTATGTGCTCGTGCGGATGGAGATGAGCGATCGCGGCTATCACGCGATTACCTCGATCAACCGCGTCACCGGCTTCCTTGGTCCGCAAGGCCGTCCGACGCCGATGCGGGATGCCGAGGTCAACCAGATTCTCAACCGTGAGGGACCGTCGGGCGAGGTTGCCGCGCCGCGCAACCTGATCCGCTTTGACGTGGGTGAGAATGTCTCGGTCACCGATGGCCCGTTCGAGGGCTTCTCGGGCATGGTCGAGGAAGTGGACGACGTCGCGGGCCGCCTGAAGGTCACGGTGTCGATCTTTGGCCGGCCGACGCCGGTCGAGCTGGAATTCACGCAGGTGTCGAAAACCGCCTGACGTGCGTCTGTGGGAGGGGAGGAGCAGCGCTCCGAGCCGGACCACTAAACTTCGCCCCATGGTGGGGCGGCAGTGAAAAGGAGAGGGCCACATGGCCAAGAAAGTCATCGGGCAGCTCAAGCTGCAAGTGAAGGCGGGGCAAGCCAACCCCTCCCCGCCGATCGGTCCGGCGCTGGGTCAGCGCGGGATCAACATCATGGAATTCTGCAAGGCGTTCAACGCGCGCACGCAAGAAATGGAACAGGGTTCGCCCGTTCCCTGCGTGATCACCTATTACGCCGACAAGAGCTTCACCTTTGAAACGAAGACCGCTCCGGCCTCGTTCATGCTGAAGAAAGCCGCCGGCCTGAAGCCCGTGGGCAAGCGCAACCGTCCGAAAGGCTCGACCAAGCCCGGCCGGGAAGTCGCTGGCACCGTGACCGCCGCGCAAGTGCGCGCGATCGCCGAAGCGAAGATGAAAGATCTGAACGCCAACGACATCGAAGGCGCGATGAACATCATCCTCGGCTCGGCGAAGTCGGTCGGTATCGAGGTGAAAGGGTAAGCCATGGCCAAGATCGGTAAACGTTCGGTCGCCGCGCGCGCCGCTTTCGAAGGCAAGGTCAACCTCTCGGTGGAAGAGGCTGTCAAGCTGATCAAATCCGCGGCCTCGGCGAAATTCGACGAGACGGTGGAAATCGCGATGAACCTGGGTGTTGACCCGCGTCACGCTGACCAGATGGTCCGCGGTGTGGTTCGCCTGCCCAACGGCACCGGCAAGACCGTGCGCGTTGCGGTGTTCGCCCGTGGTGCGAAGGCCGATGAGGCCAAAGCCGCCGGGGCCGATATCGTCGGCGCCGAGGATCTGATGGAAACCATTCAGTCGGGCAAGATCGAATTCGATCGCTGCATCGCGACGCCGGACATGATGCCGCTCGTCGGCCGTCTGGGCAAAATCCTCGGCCCGCGCAACCTGATGCCGAACCCGAAAGTCGGCACCGTGACGATGGACGTGAAAGCGGCTGTCGAAGCGGCGAAGGGCGGCGAAGTGCAGTTCAAGGTCGAAAAAGCGGGCGTCATTCACGGCGGTATCGGCAAGGTCTCCTTCACGGAGGACAAGCTGGCCGAGAACGTGCGTGCCTTCGTGGATGCCGTGACCCGCGCGAAACCCGCCGGGGCTAAGGGCACCTATGTGAAGAAAGTGTCGCTCTCCTCGACGATGGGTCCGGGCGTTTCGCTCGACCTCGCGACGACTGCGAACTGATTTCGCATTGCGAGAATAACGAAGGGCGCGCTTTTGCGCGCCCTTTTGCTTTGTGCCAGCCTTGTTCAGAGCGGGCGCCCCATCAGCTTTCGGCGCCATTTGCCCAAGAGAATGCGCAGGCGGCGGTGCAGCGGGGGCCTTGGGAGCAGATAGTAATCGCCCCGGGGCAGTTGTTCCTGATAGCCGCGCAGATAGCGCGCGATCTTTCGCCCGGCGCGGAACGCGGACCGTACCTCGAGCAGGCGTGGCCCCCATTCCTGACAATGGAACACGCGCCAGTCGGGCCGGTTGAGAAGCCGCAACCCCCAAAGGTCGTGGTGGGCGAGGTAATCCTCCGCCGCGCCTTCGACGAGGAAGCGGCCATGACGTCCCTCGGTCTGCGGGCCACCGGCTTGCAGCCGCGTCCAGGTTTCGGGGGGGGATGATCAGAAAGCAGTTGCTCAGCCGTTGTGTGAGCGCATAGGCGGGCTCCTGGAGGGGGCGGTCCGCACGGAAGGGCAGCGTGCTGCCGGTCATGAAGCAGGCCCCGAGCGCGGCCATCTGGGCGAAGCTTGCGTCTTGCCAGCTCACGCCGGGGGCGCGGTACGGGATCGTGTCGAGCCGCACCAGACAGCCGTAGCCTGCCTGCAGCGCCGCGAATTGCGCGGCAACGAGGCGTTGCTCATCCGCGATGATCTGCTGCGCGCTGACGTCGCCAAGGATTTCAAGGCGCAGCGCGTAACGCGCGGCGAGCGTTTCAAGGCGAGGGCGAATGCCGGGCGCTGTGCCCACATGCAAGATCATCCCGGCGAGGGAATGGTCAAAGAACGTGATCCAGTCTTCGAGAATGGTGCAATGGTGTTCCTGGAGCACAAAGGTCAGGAGCGTGAGGGGCTGACGCGGGGGGAGCGAGGTCACGAACGCGGCTTTCGGAAAGGCGAGGGGGCGCGGGGCGCGCGAGAATGAGCCTGAAAAACCTAGTATGGGGCAGACTCTGAGTAAAGCTGAAACGGGCGGGCGCAAGCCGTGCGGGCGGTGGCTCGGGCAGTCGTGAAGGCGCCAGGCGCAGTTGGGGCTTGGCAATGCCTTCCGCATTGCCTATAGCACGCCTCCGTGCCCCTCCTGCGATTCGCGGGTGGGGTGCTCGTCCGAGACGGTGGGTTGGAGCCCTGGTTCCGTTAAATCCTGCCCGAGACGGGAATGACCAGATTTCTCCTGATGGGGTGACCCATCCTGAGGCGATTTTGGGCGGACCCGTGCGGACCCGATGTCGGGACCGAGGTCCCGGCGAATTGAGCCGGAGGGGAAGACCCTCCCTACTTGGAGTGTAACCGTGGATAGAGCCCAAAAAGAGAAAGTGGTCGAGGAACTCGGCCAGATCTTCGAAAGCTCTGGCGTCGTGGTGGTGGCCCACTACGAAGGCATGACGGTTGCTCAGATGCAGGACCTGCGCGCGAAAATGCGTGAAGTGGGCGGGTCCGTGCGCGTTGCCAAGAACACGCTCACCAAGATCGCCCTTGAAGGCAAGCCCTGCGCCAGCATGGCCAATCTTCTGTCGGGTATGACCGTTCTCGCCTATTCCGAAGACCCGGTCGCTGCGGCCAAGGTCGCGGACGCCTATGCCAAGACGAACGACAAGTTCGCTATCCTTGGCGGGTCGATGGGCGGGGAGGCTCTGGATCCGGCCGGTGTCAAAGCCGTCGCCTCCATGCCGTCGCGTGAAGAGCTTATCGCTCAGATCGCGTCGTGCATCGGTGCGCCCGCTTCGAACATCGCCGGCGCCATTGGTGCGCCTGCTTCCAACATCGCGAGCATCCTCAAGACTCTTGAGGAGCGGGAAGCCGCCTGAAGCAACCTATCGCCTTCGTCGGAAAGCCCCGACGTCGGATCAACCCTATATCAGAATGGAACGGAAAAATGGCCGATCTGAAAGCCCTCGCCGAGCAAATCGTCAACCTGACGCTGCTTGAAGCCCAAGAACTGAAAACCATCCTCAAAGACGAATACGGCATCGAGCCGGCCGCCGGTGGCGCCGTCATGATGGCTGCTGCGCCGGGCGCCGCTGCCGAAGCCGCTGAGGAAAAAACCGAATTCGACGTCGTCCTGACCGACGCCGGCGCGAACAAGATCAACGTGATCAAAGAAGTCCGCGCGATCACCGGTCTGGGCCTCAAAGAAGCCAAAGACCTCGTCGAAGCCGGTGGCAAAGTGAAAGAAGCTGCGGCCAAAGCCGAAGCCGAAGAAATCAAGAAAAAGCTCGAAGCGGCTGGCGCCAAGGTCGAGCTCAAGTAATCGGGCAGGGTGCGTCAGCATCCGATCTGATCTTCAGGCTGGGTTCGGGGCTTTCCCGAGCCCAGCCGTACCTGTCTCGGCAAGGGCTTTACAGATAAGCCCTTTCCAAGGCAGGGTCGGTTCGGGAGCTCTCCGGTGGGACGGAGGGCAGGTATGGAACCTGACTCCCTATTCGCCTGCAACGTGTATCGGGCCCCGACGACACACGCTTGCCACAGACGAAAGGTCACGACGAGCATGGCTCAAGCTTACGTTGGTCAGAAACGCATCCGGCGCTATTACGGCAAAATCCGCGAAGTGCTGGAAATGCCGAACCTCATCGAGGTGCAGAAGGCCTCCTATGACCTGTTCCTGCGCTCGGGCGATGCCGACAAGCCGCTCGATGGCGAGGGCATTCAGGGTGTGTTCCAGTCGGTCTTTCCGATCAAGGACTTCAACGACAACGCGATCCTCGAATTCGTGAAATACGAGCTTGAGAAGCCGAAGTTTGACCTCGACGAATGCATGAGCCGCGATCTGACCTATTCGGCGCCGCTCAAGGTGACGCTGCGCCTGATCGTGTTCGATGTGGACGAGACCACCGGGGCGCGGTCGGTCAAGGACATCAAGGAACAGGATGTCTACATGGGCGACATGCCGCTCATGACGCCGAACGGCACGTTCATCGTCAACGGCACCGAGCGGGTCATCGTTTCCCAGATGCACCGCAGCCCGGGCGTGTTCTTCGACCATGACCGGGGCAAGACCCATTCCTCGGGCAAGCTCTTGTTCGCCTGCCGCATCATTCCCTATCGCGGCTCCTGGCTCGATTTTGAATTCGACGCCAAGGATCTTGTGTTCGCGCGCATCGACCGCCGCCGCAAACTGCCGGTGACGACGCTGCTTTACGCGCTCGGCCTCGATCAGGAAGGCATCATGGATGCCTATTACAACACGGTGAATTTCCGCGCCGAGGGCAAGCGCGGCTGGGTCACCAAGTTCTTCCCCGAGCGCGTGCGCGGCACCCGTCCGGCCTATGACCTGATCGATGCCGCCTCGGGCGAGGTGATCCTGAAATCGGGTGAAAAAGCCACGCCGCGGATGGTGAAGAAATGGCTCGACGAGGCGGCGGTGACGGAAGTCCTCGTGCCGTTCGATCACATTCTCGGCCGCTACTGCGCCAAGGATATCATCAACGAATCCACCGGTTACATCTACATCGAGGCGGGCGACGAGCTCACCGCGGAATATGACCGCGATGGCCAGCTTGTCGGCGGCTCGATCAAGACGCTGCTCGACAACGGTGTGACCGAGATCCCGGTGCTCGACATCGACAACATCAACGTTGGTCCCTACATCCGCAACACGATGGCGGCCGACAAGAACATGAACCGCGATCAGGCGCTGATGGACATCTATCGCGTCATGCGTCCGGGCGAGCCGCCGACCGTCGAAGCGGCCTCGACCATGTTCGACACGCTGTTCTTCGACAGCGAGCGCTATGACCTCTCGGCCGTCGGTCGGGTGAAGATGAACATGCGCCTCGACCTTGACGCGCCGGACACCCAGCGCACGCTGCGCCGCGCCGATATCATCGCCTGCATCAAGGGGCTCGTGGAGCTGCGCGACGGCAAGGGCGAGATCGACGACATTGACCACCTCGGCAACCGCCGGGTGCGCTCGGTCGGCGAACTGATGGAGAACCAGTATCGCGTGGGCCTTTTGCGCATGGAACGCGCGATCAAGGAACGCATGTCCTCGGTCGAGATCGACACGGTGATGCCGCAAGATCTGATCAACGCCAAACCGGCGGCGGCGGCGGTGCGCGAATTCTTCGGCTCCTCGCAGCTCTCGCAGTTCATGGACCAAACCAACCCGCTCTCGGAAGTGACGCACAAGCGTCGTCTTTCGGCGCTCGGGCCGGGCGGTTTGACCCGCGAACGCGCGGGCTTCGAGGTGCGCGACGTGCACCCGACCCACTATGGCCGGATGTGCCCGATCGAAACGCCGGAAGGTCAGAACATCGGTCTGATCAACTCGCTCGCCACTTTCGCGCGTGTGAACAAGTATGGCTTCATCGAAACCCCCTACCGCCGCGTGATCGAGGGGCAGGTGACCGATGAGGTCATCTACATGTCCGCGACCGAAGAGATGCGCCACACCATCGCGCAGGCGAACGCGACGCTCGACGAGAACGGCAAGTTCGTCAATGACCTCGTCTCGACCCGTCAGGCGGGCGAATTCATGCTCAACCCGGTTGAGGCCGTGGACCTGATCGACGTGTCGCCGAAACAGCTCGTTTCGGTTGCCGCGGCGCTCATCCCCTTCCTCGAAAACGACGACGCCAACCGCGCGCTGATGGGCTCGAACATGCAGCGCCAAGCCGTGCCGCTTCTGCGCAACGAGGCCCCCTTCGTCGGCACCGGCATGGAAGCCACGGTGGCGCGCGATTCGGGTGCCGCGATCATGGCGCGCCGCGGCGGGATCGTGGATCAGGTTGATGCGCAGCGGATCGTTATCCGCGCGAATGAAGACCTCGGCATGGGCGATGCGGGCGTGGACATCTACCGTCTGCGCAAGTTCAAGCGCTCGAACCAGTCCTCGACGATCAACCAGCGTCCGATCGTCAAGGTGGGGGATATCGTCTCCAAGGGCCAGGTGGTCGCAGATGGCCCCTCGACCGATCAGGGCGAACTGGCGCTTGGCCGCAACGTGGTCGTCGCCTTCATGCCCTGGAACGGCTACAACTACGAAGACTCCATCCTGATTTCGGAGCGCATCCACCAAGATGACGTGTTCACCTCGATCCATATCGAGGAATACGAAGTGGCGGCGCGCGACACCAAGCTCGGGCCGGAAGAGATCACCCGCGACATCCCGAACGTCGGTGAGGAAGCTTTGCGCAACCTCGACGAGGCGGGCATCGTCTATATCGGCGCCGAAGTGGGGCCGGGCGACATTCTCGTGGGCAAGATCACGCCGAAGGGCGAAAGCCCGATGACGCCGGAAGAAAAACTCCTGCGCGCCATCTTCGGTGAAAAGGCGTCCGACGTGCGCGACACCTCGCTGCGCCTGCCGCCGGGGGCTTACGGCACGATCGTCGAAGTGCGCGTCTTCAACCGCCACGGCGTTGATAAAGACGAGCGTGCGCTGCAGATCGAGCGTGAGGAAGTCGAACGGCTCGCCCGCGACCGCGACGACGAACTCGCCATCCTCGAGCGCAACATCTATGCGCGTCTGAAAACTCTGATCCTCGGCAAGGTCGCGGTGAAGGGGCCCAAAGGCATCAAGCCCGGCGCCGAGATCACCGAAGAGCTGCTCGGTACGCTGAGCCGTGGCCAATGGTGGCAGCTTGCCCTTGAAAACGAAGGCGATGCGAAGGAAGTGGAAGCGCTGAACGACCAGTTCGACGCGCAGAAACGCGCTCTTGAGCATCGCTTCGAGGACAAGGTCGAAAAGGTCCGTCAAGGCGACGATCTGCCTCCGGGCGTGATGAAGATGGTCAAGGTCTTCGTTGCCGTGAAGCGCAAGCTGCAGGCGGGCGACAAGATGGCCGGCCGTCACGGCAACAAGGGCGTTGTCTCGAAAGTCGTGCCGAAGGAAGACATGCCCTTCCTCGCCGATGGCACCCCGGTCGACCTCGTGCTGAACCCGCTCGGCGTGCCGTCGCGGATGAACGTCGGCCAGATCCTTGAAACCCACATGGGTTGGGCGGCGCGCGGCCTGGGCCTCCAGATCGACGAGGCGATCAAGGAGTACAAGCGCTCCGGCGATCTGACCCCGGTGCGCGACGCGATGCGCCACGGCTACGGCGACGAGACCTATGAGGACGTTTTCGCCGAGATGGAGGAAGAGCGCTTCGTCGAATGCGCCGAGGCGGTGCGCGGCGGTGTGCCGATTGCCACCCCGGTCTTCGACGGCGCCAAGGAAGCCGACATCAACAACGCGCTGCTCCGTGCGGGCTTCGACCAGTCCGGCCAGTCGGAAGTGTTCGACGGTCGCACCGGCGAGAAATTCGCCCGCCGCGTCACCGTTGGGGTGAAATACTTCCTCAAGCTGCACCACCTCGTCGACGACAAGATGCACGCCCGCTCGACCGGTCCGTACTCGCTCGTTACCCAGCAGCCGCTGGGCGGCAAGGCGCAGTTCGGTGGTCAGCGTCTGGGGGAGATGGAGGTCTGGGCACTCGAAGCCTACGGCGCCGCCTACACCCTGCAAGAGATGCTGACGGTGAAATCGGACGACGTGGCCGGGCGGACGAAAGTCTACGAGAGCATCGTCAAGGGCGAGGACAACTTCGAGGCCGGCGTGCCGGAATCGTTCAACGTTCTCGTCAAGGAAGTGCGCGGCCTCGGCCTCAACATGGAACTCCTGGATTCGGAGGAAGAGGAGTGAGGGCGCAAGCCCTCCTTCCCCCCTCTGATCTCATTCAAGGAAAGAACTGATGAACCAGGAACTGACCCAAAACCCGTTCAACCCGCTTGCTGCGCCGAAGGCCTTTGACGAGATCAAGATCTCGCTGGCCTCGCCCGAGCGGATCCTGTCGTGGTCCTACGGCGAGATCAAAAAGCCCGAGACCATCAACTACCGCACCTTCAAACCGGAGCGGGACGGCCTCTTCTGCGCGCGTATCTTTGGCCCGATCAAGGATTACGAGTGCCTGTGCGGCAAATACAAGCGGATGAAATATCGCGGCGTCGTCTGCGAGAAATGCGGCGTGGAAGTCACGCTGCAAAAGGTCCGTCGTGAGCGCATGGGCCATATCGAGCTGGCCTCGCCCGTCGCCCACATCTGGTTTTTGAAATCGCTGCCGAGCCGCATCGGCCTCATGCTCGACATGACGCTGCGCGATCTCGAACGCATCCTCTATTTCGAAAACTATGTCGTCATCGAACCGGGCCTGACCGAGCTTTCCTATGGCCAGCTGCTCACCGAGGATGAATATCTCGACGCGCAGGACCAGTATGGCGCCGATGCCTTCACTGCCAATATCGGCGCGGAAGCGATCCGCGAGATGCTCGCTGCGATCGATCTGGAAGCCACGGCCGAGCAACTGCGCGAAGAGCTGAAAGAAGCCACGGGCGAACTGAAGCCGAAGAAGATCATCAAGCGGCTGAAAATCGTCGAGAGCTTCATCGAGTCGAAAAACCGCCCGGAATGGATGATCCTGACCGTGCTGCCGGTCATTCCGCCAGAACTGCGCCCGCTGGTGCCGCTCGATGGTGGCCGGTTCGCGACCTCGGACCTCAACGACCTCTACCGCCGCGTGATCAACCGCAACAACCGTCTGAAACGGCTGATCGAACTGCGCGCGCCCGACATCATCGTGCGCAACGAAAAGCGGATGCTGCAGGAAGCGGTCGATGCGCTCTTTGACAACGGCCGTCGCGGCCGCGTCATCACCGGCACCAACAAGCGGCCGCTGAAATCGCTCTCCGACATGCTCAAGGGCAAGCAGGGCCGGTTCCGTCAGAACCTGCTCGGCAAACGGGTCGACTTCTCGGGCCGTTCGGTGATCGTGACCGGGCCGGAGCTCAAGCTGCATCAATGCGGCCTGCCGAAAAAGATGGCGCTCGAACTCTTCAAGCCTTTCATCTACTCGCGGCTTGAGGCCAAGGGCCTCAGCTCGACGGTGAAACAGGCCAAGAAACTGGTCGAGAAGGAACGTCCCGAGGTCTGGGACATCTTGGACGAGGTGATCCGCGAACATCCGGTGCTGCTCAACCGCGCGCCGACGCTGCACCGTCTGGGCATTCAGGCCTTCGAGCCGATCCTGATTGAGGGCAAGGCGATCCAGCTGCACCCGCTCGTCTGCTCGGCCTTCAACGCCGACTTCGACGGCGACCAGATGGCCGTTCACGTGCCGCTGTCGCTGGAAGCCCAGCTCGAAGCGCGCGTGCTGATGATGTCGACCAACAACGTGCTGAGCCCCGCGAACGGCTCGCCGATCATCGTGCCGTCGCAGGACATGGTGCTCGGGCTCTATTACACGACGATGGAGCGCAAGGGCATGCCGGGCGAAGGCATGGTGTTTGCCTCGGTCGAGGAAGTGGAGCACGCGCTCGATGCGGGCGCGGTGCATCTGCATGCCAAGATCAAAGCCCGGATCAAGCAGATCGACGAAGAGGGCAACGAGGTTTGGAAGCGCTATGAGACCACGCCGGGCCGGATGCGGCTGGGCGCGCTTTTGCCGCTGAACGCGAAAGCGCCGTTCGATCTCGTGAACCGCCCGCTGCGGAAGAAAGACGTGCAGAACGTCATCGACACCGTCTACCGCTACTGCGGTCAGAAAGAGTCGGTGATCTTCTGCGACCAGATCATGGGGCTCGGCTTCCGTCAGGCGTTCAAGGCGGGCATCTCGTTCGGCAAGGACGACATGCTGATCCCGGAACGCAAATGGGAAATCGTCGATGGCGTGCGCGAGCAGGTCAAGGAATTCGAACAGCAATACATGGACGGCCTGATCACCCAGGGTGAGAAATACAACAAGGTCGTCGATGCCTGGTCGAAATGCTCGGATGCCGTCGCGGCCGAGATGATGAAGGAGATTTCTGCGGTGCGCGTCGATGACGCGGGCATGGAGAAAGAGCCGAACTCGGTCTACATGATGTCCCACTCCGGGGCGCGGGGGTCGCCTGCGCAGATGAAACAGCTCGGCGGGATGCGCGGCCTGATGGCCAAGCCCTCGGGCGAGATCATCGAAACGCCGATCATCTCGAACTTTAAAGAAGGCCTGACCGTGCTCGAGTATTTCAACTCGACCCACGGCGCCCGCAAGGGTCTGGCCGATACCGCGCTGAAAACCGCGAACTCGGGCTACCTCACCCGCCGTCTCGTCGACGTGGCGCAGGACTGCATCGTGCGCTCGCACGATTGCGGCACCGAACGCGCGATCACCGCTTCGGCGGCGGTCAACGATGGCGAAGTGGTGGCGCCGCTTTCCGAGCGGGTGCTGGGCCGTGTCGCTGCCGATGACGTTCTGGTTCCCGGCACCGATGAGGTGCTGGTGCGCAAGAACGAGCTCATCGACGAACGCAAGGCCGACCTGATCGAGCAAAATGCGATCCAGTCGATCCGCATCCGCTCGGCGCTGACCTGCGAGGCCGAAGAGGGCGTTTGCGCGCTCTGCTACGGTCGCGACCTCGCGCGCGGCACCCTGGTGAACCAGGGCGAAGCGGTGGGCATCATCGCCGCGCAGTCGATTGGCGAGCCCGGCACGCAGCTGACGATGCGGACCTTCCACATCGGCGGTATCGCGCAGGGTGGCCAGCAATCCTTCCTCGAAGCGTCGAGCGAAGGCACGATCGAGTTCCGCAACGCCAACATTCTGGTGAACGACGCGGGCGAGCAGATCGTGATGGGCCGCAACATGCAGGTTGCGATCATGTCCGAGCAGGGCGAGGAACGGGCGAGCCACAAGCTCTCCTATGGCTCCAAGCTCTTCGTGAAGGACGCCCAGGCGGTCAAGCGCGGCACCAAGCTGTTCGAGTGGGACCCCTACACCCTGCCGATCATCGCCGAAAAAGCCGGTGTGGCGAAATTCGTCGACCTGATCTCGGGCATCTCGGTGCGCGAAGAGACCGACGAAGCCACCGGCATGACGCAGAAGATCGTGACCGACTGGCGGTCCGCGCCGAAGGGCAACGACCTCAAGCCGGAGATCATCATCGTCAACGCCGATGGCGAGCCGGTCCGCAACGATGCGGGCAACCCGGTGACCTATCCGATGTCGGTCGATGCGATTCTCTCGATCGAAGACGGCCAGGAGGTGAAGGCGGGTGACGTGGTCGCGCGGATCCCGCGCGAAGGCGCGAAGACCAAGGACATCACCGGCGGTCTGCCGCGGGTGGCGGAGCTTTTCGAGGCCCGGCGTCCGAAGGATCACGCGATCATCGCCGAGATCGATGGCTATGTGCGCTTTGGCAAGGACTACAAGAACAAGCGCCGCATCACCATCGAGCCCTCGCAGGAAGGTCACGAGCCGGTCGAATACATGGTGCCGAAAGGCAAGCACATCCCGGTGCAGGAAGGCGACTTCGTGCAGAAGGGCGACTACATCATGGACGGCAACCCGGCGCCGCATGACATTCTGCGCATCATGGGGATCGAGGCTCTGGCCGATTACCTGATCGACGAGGTGCAGGACGTCTACCGGCTGCAGGGCGTGAAGATCAACGACAAGCACATCGAGGTGATCGTGCGGCAGATGCTGCAGAAGATCGAGATCCTCGACAGTGGCGACACCACGCTTCTCAAGGGCGAGAACATCGACAAGTCGGAGTTCGACGAGGAGAATGCGAAGGTCGAAGCCCGCGGCGGCCGTGCCGCGACGGGCGAGCCGGTGCTTCTGGGCATCACCAAAGCCTCGCTGCAGACGCGGTCGTTCATCTCTGCGGCCTCGTTCCAGGAGACGACGCGCGTGCTCACCGAGGCCTCGGTGCAGGGCAAGCGCGACAAGCTTGTCGGCCTGAAGGAAAACGTCATCGTCGGTCGTCTGATCCCGGCGGGCACGGGTGGCGCCACCACCCGCGTGCGCAAGATCGCGGCCGAACGCGACAACAAGGTGATCGAGGCGCGCCGCGCCGAGGCCGCCGAGGCCGCAGCGCTCGCCGCGCCGATCGACACCTCCTACGACGAGGCGGATTTCGGTCCGGTGGAAACGCCTGAAAGCCGCGATTGATCCTCTGACGATTTGAAAAACGCCCCCGCGCAAGCAGCTTGCGCGGGGGTTTTCTTTGCCGGCTCTGTTTCGCTGCGCGGGGCGCGGCGACCCGGGCGGGGGGCTTTGCCCCCCCGCATCCCCGGGATATTCGAAGCAGGGCGAGAAAAAAACAGGCTGGGCCACCGCTATGTGCTGTGGAAACTTCATACTCCAAAAACTCGATCTCCGGGCGCTCTGCTGTGATAGACTGAGTAGCGGCGCTCTTCTGGTTCCAGAAAGCGGGCCCCCTCAGATTAAAATAGGAGATTTGAAATGTATTACTGGGCGGTGATTGGCAAAGATAAGACGCGTAAATCGACAACGATCTATTCACTGTCTGGCGCCAACCGGATTCAAACGGCATGGGAACTGATGGTGCATGGCGAGCGGAAGATCGCCTATGTAGATCACAGCTCCGCGCAAGAACGCACAGATAGAAACACGCCTGAGATGCTGATTGCAGCGCTTAGAGAGGCTAAGGAGGCTAACCCCAATTTGTCTCATGCGATGCTCGCCTTTCATCATCGGCGCAATGGTTGGCCGGATGCGGTGGCATATCTGGAGGCCCTCAAGGAGAATTATTGGGAGTGCATAGGCATAGTGATGACTTCTCCCAATGCTCAAACGAGCCAATGGATTGAGGAAAATCTCCCTGAGGTCTCTGTAACGGAGATGCAGGCGCTCCCGCGCGATCCGAGCAATCACATCGCCAACTCTGTGCGCGGAGCATGGGGACTCTGAGGCGCGCCTTCGCGCCCTCGGGCAGTTTTTCTGACGCATTTTTCAGCTGAGACGGAGTGCCCGGTTTTGTTTACAAGCCCGGGGGCGGGCTGTATCAGGTGCGAGCCCATCCGGCAAAGAGGCCTCACATGACCGACATCTCCATCGTCATCCCCGCCCGCAACGAGGCGGAGAATATTGCGACGCTTCTTGAAGGGATCGAGGCGGCGCTCGCCGGGCGCGATTTCGAGGTGATCGTGGTCGATGATGCTTCCGACGACGGGATGGCGGATATTCTGAAGGTCCGCATGGCCCGCGCGCCGCGGCTGCGCGTTTTGCGCAACGACCGCGCGGGGGGGCAGTCGGCGGCGGTGCATTCGGGCGTGCGCGCGGCGAAAGGCACGATCTGCGCCACGCTTGATGGCGACGGGCAGAACCCGCCCGAGGAATTGCCGAAGCTGATCGCGCCCCTGCTGATGCCCGGCGCCGATAAAATCGGCCTTGTCGCGGGCCAGCGCGTCGACCGGCAGGATACATGGTCGAAGAAATTCGCCTCGCGCTTTGCCAACGGGGTGCGCGCGGTGGTGCTGAAGGATGGCACCCGCGACACCGGCTGCGGACTCAAGGCTTTCCGTCGCGCGGCCTTCATGGATCTGCCCTATTTCGACCATATGCACCGCTACCTGCCCGCGCTGTTTGCGCGCGACGGCTGGGGGGTGGCGCATGTCGACGTTTCGCACCGGGCGCGGGGCGGCGGCCGGTCGCATTATTCCAACCTGCAACGCGGCCTTGTGGGAGCGGTTGATCTGCTGGGCGTGGCCTGGCTCATTCGCCGCCGCAAGAAATCCCGCCCGAACGAGGTGACGCGATGACCGAATGGCTGGAACGGCTGCTGCATGTCGAGAGTTCGGTTGAACTCTGGTGGGTGATCTTCGGCTTTGCCGCGCAAGCGATGTTCACTGCGCGGTTTCTGGTGCAATGGATCGCCTCCGAGCGCGCGCGCGATTCGGTGATGCCGGTGGCGTTTTGGTATTTCTCGCTCGCGGGCGGGGTGATGCTTCTGGCCTATGCGCTCTACCGGGCCGATCCGGTCTTCGTTCTGGGGCAGGCGCTCGGCGTGGTGATCTATTCGCGCAATCTCTGGCTGATCCGTGACAAGCGCCGCCGGGATGTCTGAGGCGGCAACACCGGCGCGGGGCTGGGTCCTGCCCGCCCTCCTCGTCGTGATCGCGGTGGTGGCGTTGCGGCTTGTGGTGCTCGCCTTCGACAGCACCGATCTCTTCGTCGACGAGGCGCAATACTGGCTCTGGGGGCAGCGGCTCGACTTCGGCTATTACTCCAAACCGCCGCTGATCGGTTGGCTCCTGCGCGCCGTCACTGATCTCGCCGGATCAAGCGATCCGTTCTGGGTTCGGATGCCCGGCGCGGTGCTGCACGGGCTCACTGCGATGATCCTTGGCGCGCTCGGTGCGCGGATTGCCGGGGCGCGGGCGGGGGTCTGGGCTGCGGTGCTTTATGTCACGCTGCCCTTCGTTGCGCTCGGCTCCTGGCTCATTTCCACCGATACGGTGATGGCGCCGTTCTTTGCGCTCGCGCTCCTCTTCTTCTGGCGCGCGGGCGAGAGCCGGAGCGCGCGTGAGGGGGCGATGGCCGGGCTCGCGCTCGGGCTCGCCTTCATGGCGAAATATGCTGCGCTCTATTTCTGGGGCGGGGCGGTGCTCGCCATGCTGCTTGTGCCCGCGCGGTGGATCGGCTGGCGGGCGCTTGGCGCCATGCTCGGGGTCTTTGCCCTCGTCGTCGCGCCGAATGTGGTCTGGAACCTCACCCACAAACTCACCACGCTCGAGCATACGCTCGACAATGTGGGCTGGGTGCGCGCGGGGGCAGGGGCGAATATTGCCTCGATGGCGGAGTTTTTCGGCGCGCAATTCGTGGTCTTCGGCCCCGTCACTTTTGTTGCGCTGCTTTGGGGCATCACCCGGCTGGGCGATCCGGTCAAGCGCGCGCTTGCGGCGCTCTCGATCCTGCCGCTTGTCGCCGTGACGGTGCAGGCCTTCCTCGGCAAGGCGCAGGCGAACTGGGCGGTAGCGGCCTATTTCGCGGGCACGGTGCTTGTGGTGCTGGTCTTGCCGCAGCGAGGCCGGATTGCGGCGCTTGCCCTCAACCTCCTGGCCTGCCTCGCCGTGCCGGTGCTGACGATCTTCGCGCCCGCGCTCGGCCCTGCGGAGAAGCCCTGGATGAAGCGCTACCTCGGTCGTGCCGACCTCAGCACCCGCGTTCTGGACCTTGCCCGCGCCGAGGGTGTGCCGGTCTATGCCGAGGATCGCGACATCCTCGCCGATCTTTTCTATACCGGGCGCGGCCTCGTCGGCCCGGGCGGCGTGACGGTCTATGCCCCACAGCCCGGCCCGCGCGCGCGCAATTACTACGAACAGAATTTCGCCCTGCCGCGCGATTACCGCGGCAAGGTTCTTGCCGTGCTCCCCGCGCCCCTCACCTGTGGCGGGGGCGATCTGCCGCCCGCGGGCAACCTGAACGGCTCCGGCACCTGGGCGGGCAAGGGCATCACCCCCTATATCGTCGATGCGGAGTGTCTTCATGCGGCCCCTTGATCATCTGCGCGCGGCCTACTGGCTTACCTTTGGCTGGCTCGCCGCAGCGATCCTGTTTCGTCATTTTCCGGGGACCGACCCGGCCGTGACGGGGCTGTTCTATCGCCCTGGCGCGGGCTTCCCGATCGCGCGGATCGAGGCGCTCAGTTTGCTGCGCGAAGGGCTGTGGAACGCGGCGCTGGGGGTCTTTGTGCTTTCTGCCATAGCCCTCGTCTGGACGTGGCGGGGGCGCGTGCTGGCGGGGCTTGGCGCAGACCGCTGGGGGATCATCTTCTGGCTGTTCCTGCTTGGCCCCGGCGTGATCGTGAACCTCTGGCTGAAAAACCTCTCAGGGCGCGCGCGGCCCGACCAGACCACGCTCTTTGGCGGAGAGGCGACTTTCTCGCTGCCTGGCGATTTCACCGATCAATGCGCGCGGAACTGCTCCTTCGTCTCGGGGGAGGTGGCGGCGGCAACAGCGCTCGCGCTCGCGCTTTTTTTGCTCAGCGCGCCCTGGGGAGAGCGCTGGAGCGTCGCGCGCAAGGCGCTGCGGCTGCTTGCGCTCGCGATCCCGGTTTTCGTGATGCTTCAGCGTGTAGGATCGGGGCGCCATTTCGCCTCCGATGCGGTCTTTGCCGTGCTGATCACGCTGACGCTCGCCTGGGCGCTCGAAATCTGGCGGCAGATCTTCGCGCGTGACGACTGAGGGTGGCGCGACGCAGGGTTTTGCCGCAGCAAGCCCGGCTTTGCGCGCGTAAAAGGTGGTTGCGGTTGACTCTTGTCTGCGCCCCTCCTATAGCCCGCCCATCCAGCGCCACGCCCCGAATCCGTTCGGGGGGCGGCTTGGGGCCCCATAGCCTCGATCCTCTGGATGACGGCCGTTCGACCTTCCCCGGAAGGGCGGGCGGATTTGGTGTTTCGTGATGGGCACGGAACGCCGTCGAGAAGCGGCGCATCCCGAGTGGATGCGAGTATTGACAAGCAGAACGGGGAACCGAATGCCGACGATCCAGCAGCTGATCCGCAAACCGCGGCAGCCCAAGGTGCAGCGCAGCAAATCGCAGCACCTCCAGGAATGCCCGCAAAAGCGGGGCGTGTGCACGCGCGTGTACACCACCACTCCGAAGAAACCGAACTCCGCTATGCGTAAGGTGGCCAAGGTCCGCCTGACGAATGGCTTCGAGGTCATCTCCTACATCCCGGGCGAAAAGCACAACCTGCAAGAGCACTCCGTTGTGCTCATCCGTGGCGGCCGGGTGAAAGACCTTCCGGGTGTCCGTTACCACATCCTGCGCGGTGTGCTCGACACCCAAGGCGTCAAAGACCGTCGTCAACGCCGTTCGAAATACGGCGCGAAGCGTCCGAAGTAAGGAGATCCTCAGATGTCTCGTCGTCACGCCGCTGAAAAGCGCGAAGTGCTGCCCGACGCCAAATATGGCGACCGGGTGCTGACCAAATTCATGAACAACCTGATGATCGACGGCAAAAAATCGGTTGCCGAACGCATCGTCTACAATGCGCTCGAGCGGATCGAAGTCCGCGCCAAGCGTGCGCCCGTGGAAGTGTTCCACGAAGCGCTCGACAACGTGAAGCCCGCCGTCGAAGTGCGCTCGCGTCGCGTTGGCGGTGCCACCTATCAGGTGCCGGTCGAAGTGCGTCCGACCCGCCGTGAGGCGCTGGCGATCCGCTGGCTCATCACCGCCGCGAAAAACCGCAACGAGAACACCATGGAAGAGCGCCTCGCGGGCGAGCTGCTCGACGCCATGAACTCGCGCGGCTCCGCGGTCAAGAAGCGCGAAGACACCCACAAGATGGCCGACGCGAACAAAGCGTTCAGCCATTACCGTTGGTAAGGGATCGAACTCATGGCACGCGAATATCCGCTCCAGCGCTACCGCAACTTCGGCATCATGGCTCACATCGATGCCGGCAAGACCACCACGACCGAACGGATCCTCTACTACACCGGCAAGTCGCACAAAATCGGCGAGGTGCATGACGGCGCCGCGACGATGGACTGGATGGAGCAGGAGCAGGAGCGGGGGATCACCATCACCTCGGCTGCGACCACCACCTTCTGGCAGCGTCAGGAAGACCCGACCAAGGAAGGCACTTCGGACACGAAGTTCCGTTTCAACATCATTGACACCCCCGGCCACGTCGACTTCACGATCGAAGTCGAACGCTCGCTCGCGGTGCTCGACGGTGCGGTTTGCCTTCTTGACGCCAACGCCGGTGTGGAGCCGCAAACCGAGACGGTGTGGCGTCAGGCCGACCGCTACAAGGTTCCGCGGATCGTCTTCGTCAACAAGATGGACAAGATCGGCGCCGACTACTTCAAATGCGTCGACATGATCAAGGACCGCACCGGCGGCACCCCTTGCCCGGTGGCGCTTCCGATCGGGGCCGAAGACCAGCTCGAAGGCATCATCGACCTGATCAAGATGGAAGAATGGGTCTGGAAGGGCGAAGACCTCGGCGCGAGCTGGGTCCGTCAACCGGTCCGGGACGACCTGAAGGATCTCGCCGACACCTGGCGTGCCAATATGATCGAACTCGCCGTCGAAATGGACGACGTGGCGATGGAAGCCTATCTCGAAGGCAATGAGCCCGACGAAGACACGCTGCGTGGCCTGATCCGCAAGGGCACGCTGGCGATGGCCTTCTTCCCGGTGCTCGCCGGCTCGGCGTTCAAGAACAAGGGCGTGCAGCCCCTCCTGAACGCGGTGATCGACTTCCTGCCGGGCCCGCTCGACGTGCCGGCCTATGTCGGCTTCGCCCCGGGCGACGAAACGGAAACCCGCAACCTCGAGCGTCATGCCTCGGACGAGGAGCCCTTCTCGGGCCTCGCGTTCAAGATCATGAACGACCCCTTCGTGGGCTCGCTGACCTTCACCCGGATCTATTCGGGCACCCTCAAGAAGGGTGACCAGATGCTGAACTCGACGAAGGGCAAGCGCGAACGCGTCGGCCGGATGATGATGATGCACTCGATCAACCGCGAGGAGATCGAAGAGGCGTTTGCCGGCGACATCATCGCGCTCGCGGGTCTGAAGGAAACCACCACGGGCGACACGCTCTGTGATCCGTCCAAACCGGTGGTTCTCGAAACCATGACCTTCCCCGAGCCGGTGATCGAGATCGCCGTGGAACCGAAGTCGAAAGCCGACCAGGAGAAGATGGGCCTCGCCCTCGCGCGCCTGGCTGCCGAAGACCCGTCGTTCCGCGTCGAGACCAACTTCGAATCGGGCCAGACGATCATGAAGGGGATGGGCGAACTTCACCTCGACATTCTCGTTGACCGGATGAAGCGCGAGTTCAAGGTCGAGGCCAACATCGGTGCGCCGCAGGTGGCCTACCGCGAAACCATCTCGCGCTCGGCCGAAATCGATTACACGCACAAGAAACAAACCGGTGGTACCGGCCAGTTCGCGCGCGTGAAACTCGTGATCGATCCGACCGAACCGGGCGAGGGCTATTCGTTCGAAAGCCGCATCGTGGGTGGTGCGGTGCCGAAGGAATACATCCCCGGCGTCGAAAAGGGCATCAAGTCGGTGATGGACTCCGGTCCGCTCGCGGGCTTCCCGGTGATCGACTTCAAGGTGGCGCTGATCGACGGTGCCTTCCACGACGTCGACTCCTCGGTTCTGGCCTTCGAGATCGCCTCGCGCGCCGCCATGCGTGAAGGCCTCAAAAAGGCCGGTGCGAAGCTGCTCGAGCCGATCATGAAAGTCGAAGTGGTGACCCCGGAAGAATATACCGGCGGCATCATCGGCGACCTCACCTCGCGTCGCGGCATGGTGCAGGGGCAAGACACCCGCGGCAATGCCAACGTGATCAACGCGATGGTGCCGCTGGCGAACATGTTCGGCTACATCAACACGCTGCGCTCGATGTCCTCGGGCCGCGCCGTCTTCACGATGATCTTCGATCATTATGACGCCGTGCCGCAGAACATCTCGGACGAAATCCAGAAGAAATACGCCTGATGCGACGGGGCCCGGTGATCCGGGCCCCTTCCGCGCAGGATCAACGACCAGGAGGCCATCATGGCAAAGGCAAAGTTTGAACGGAACAAACCGCACGTCAACATCGGCACGATCGGCCACGTTGACCACGGCAAGACGACGCTGACGGCTGCGATCACGAAATACTACGGCGAATTCAAGGCCTATGACCAGATCGACGGTGCGCCGGAAGAGCGTGCGCGCGGGATCACGATCTCGACGGCCCACGTGGAATACGAGACGGCTGCGCGCCACTATGCGCACGTCGACTGCCCCGGCCACGCCGACTATGTGAAGAACATGATCACGGGTGCGGCGCAGATGGATGGCGCGATCCTCGTGGTGGCCTCGTCGGACGGCCCGATGCCGCAGACGCGCGAGCACATCCTGCTCGGCCGTCAGGTGGGCATTCCCTACATGGTCGTCTACATGAACAAGGTCGACCTCGTGGATGACGAAGAGCTGCTGGAGCTCGTGGAAATGGAAGTCCGCGAACTGCTCTCGTCGTACGAATACCCCGGCGACGACATTCCGATCATCAAGGGCTCGGCGCACCAGGCGATGCTGGGGGAATCGAAAGAGATCGGCGAAGATTCGATCCATGCGCTGATGAAAGCGGTGGACGAATACATCCCGACCCCGGCGCGTGCCGTGGATCAGCCGTTCCTGATGCCGATCGAAGACGTGTTCTCGATCTCTGGCCGTGGCACCGTGGTGACGGGCCGTGTGGAACGCGGTGTGATCAACGTGGGCGACGAACTTGAAATCGTCGGCATCCGCCCGACCAAGAAAACGACCTGCACCGGCGTTGAAATGTTCCGCAAGCTGCTCGACCGCGGCGAGGCGGGCGACAACATCGGCGCGCTGCTGCGCGGTGTGGACCGGGACGGCGTGGAACGCGGTCAGGTTCTGGCGAAGCCGGGTTCGGTGACGCCGCACACGGTGTTCGAAGCCGAGGCCTACATTCTGACGAAGGAAGAAGGCGGCCGTCACACGCCGTTCTTCGCGAACTACCGTCCGCAGTTCTACTTCCGCACGACCGACGTGACGGGCACGGTGAAGCTGCCGGAAGGCACCGAGATGGTGATGCCGGGCGACAACCTGAAGTTCGAGGTCGAACTGATCGCCCCGATCGCGATGGAAGAAAAACTGCGCTTCGCCATCCGTGAAGGCGGCCGCACCGTCGGCGCAGGCGTCGTCTCCAAAATCCTGAAATAATCAGGGTTTTGCGCTGGCGGGGCGACCCGCCGGACGCATGCGACACGAAATTGGAAGGAGCGTCGCAAGACGCTCCTTTTGCTCTTGACAGACTCGGGGGGCTCCCGTAGGGCACCGGCCTGATCTGCCAAGATTACGGTTCGATGCAGGCGTCGCATGCGGCGGGGTCTGCCTCTCAACTCAGAAGCCCTGCGAAAAGGGAAGACTGCATGTCTGGTCAAAACATTCGCATCCGGCTCAAGGCGTTCGATTACCGCGTGCTGGATGCCAGCACCCAGGAAATCGTCAACACCGCGAAGCGTACGGGTGCACAGGTCCGCGGGCCGATCCCGCTGCCCAACAAAATCGAGAAATTCACGGTTCTCCGTGGTCCGCACATCGACAAGAAGTCGCGCGACCAGTGGGAAATCCGCACGCACAAGCGTCTTCTCGACATCGTCGATCCGACCCCGCAAACCGTGGACGCGCTGATGAAGCTCGACCTCGCGGCTGGCGTGGACGTCGAGATCAAAGTCTGAGGAGCGGGCACATGCGTTCTGGTGTTATCGCCAAGAAGCTGGGCATGACCCGGCTGTTCCTCGAAGACGGCAAGCAAGTTCCGGTGACGGTGCTGCAACTCGACAACCTGCAAGTTGTCGCGCAGCGCACCGTGGAAACCGACGGCTATACCGCGGTGCAACTCGGTGCGGGCGAGGCGAAAGCCAAGCGTGTTTCGGGTGCGATGCGCGGTCACTTCGCGAAAGCGAATGTGGCGCCGAAGCGCAAGCTGGCCGAATTCCGTGTGTCGCCTGAAAACCTGATCGACGTGGGCGCCGAGATCTCGGCCGAGCATTACCTTGCCGGCCAGCATGTCGACATCGCCGGCACCTCGATCGGTAAAGGCTTTGCCGGTGCCATGAAGCGTCACAACTTCGGTGGTCTGCGCGCCTCGCACGGTGTCTCGATCTCGCACCGTTCGCACGGCTCGACCGGCCAGTGCCAAGACCCGGGTAAGGTGTTCAAGGGCAAGAAGATGGCTGGCCATCTTGGGGCCGTGCGTGTCACCACGCAGAACCTGCAAGTGGTCCGCACCGATGCCGACCGTGGCCTGATCATGGTCAAGGGCTCGGTTCCGGGCGCCAAGGGCGGCTGGGTCACGATCAAGGATGCGGTGAAGAAACCGGCCCCGGCCGATCTGCCGCTGCCCGCCGCGCTGAAATCGGCGGCTGCTGCCGCTCCGGCCGAAGAAGTCTCGGTCGAAGGGGGTGAAGCATGAAACTCGATGTGATCAAGCTTGACGGCGC
This sequence comes from Rhodobacter maris, assembly GCF_900217815.1. GTDB lineage: Bacteria > Pseudomonadota > Alphaproteobacteria > Rhodobacterales > Rhodobacteraceae > Rhodobacter > Rhodobacter maris. The sequence goes on along the minus strand of NZ_OBMT01000001.1, from coordinate 681,611 downwards.
GAAAGCCGGCTCGATCGAGCTCGACGAGGCGCTGTTCGGCCTTGAGCCGCGCGCCGACATCCTGCACCGCGTCGTGCGCTGGCAGCGCGCGAAGGCGCAGGCCGGCACCCATTCGGTGCTTGGCAAGTCGGACGTGAGCTACTCGACCAAGAAGATCTACCGCCAAAAAGGCACCGGTGGCGCGCGTCACGGGTCCAAGAAGGCGCCGATCTTCCGTCACGGTGGTGTCTACAAGGGCCCGACCCCGCGCTCGCACGCCCATGACCTGACCAAGAAGTTCCGTGCGCTTGGCCTGCGTCATGCGCTCTCGGCCAAGGCGAAAGCCGGCAATATCGTGGTGATCGAGGCGGCCGACATGGCTGAAGCGAAAACCGCGATGCTCGCCAAGGCGGCCAAGGAACTGGGCTGGAAAAAGGTCCTGGTGATCGACGGCGCCGCGGTGAACGAGAACTTCGCGCTTGCCGCGCGCAACATCGAAGGCATCGATGTGCTGCCGTCGATGGGCGCCAACGTCTATGACATCCTCAAACGTGACACGCTCGTGCTCACGAAAGCGGGTGTCGAAGCTCTGGAGGCTCGCCTGAAATGAGTGCGAAACCCGAACATTACGACGTGATCGTGAAGCCCGTCATCACCGAGAAGGCCACCATGGCCTCCGAGGCTGGTGCGGTGGTCTTCCAGGTGACCAAGACGGCGACCAAACCGCTGATCAAGGAAGCCGTGGAAGCGCTTTTCGGCGTCAAGGTGAAGGCGGTGAACACCACCATCACCAAGGGCAAAACCAAACGCTTCCGCGGCCGCCCCGGCGTGCGCTCGGACGTGAAGAAAGCCTATGTGACGCTCGAAGACGGCAACACCATCGACGTCTCGACCGGCCTCTGAGCTCGGTTTGAAGAGACAAGAAAGGCCCTCGCGCGAGCGGGGGCCTTTTTTGTTCTGCCGGGGGGAACTTTGGTTACTTGCGGGCCCCGATAAATATCCCCGTCAGTACCATCCCGACCAAGCCTAAGACTGTCGTTGCGGTGCTGCCGACGAGGAAGGCCAAGACGTCATCTGGCAAGGAGAAGCCGAACGCCTTGAACCCGTGAAGGAGGAGTAAAAGAAATACGGCGGCGCAATAGGCCCACATGAAACGAAAAGCCTTCGCCGCCGAAGGCTTGATCAGGTCGTTGAGTGTTCTGGTGGTTTCCGCTTTGACTTGCTCTTTCAGCCGCTCCGTTTGTTCGTTCAGCCGCTCCGCGCGTTCCGAAACTTCGGCCAACTTCTCCGCGTATTCTCTTGTGGAAACGGGAACATCTGCGCTAGTGGGCGGGATCACCTCCGGCGCAGTATCAATATCCTCAAGCGTTGGGGCCTGATCAGGCCGTGGCTCGACGTCCGGCAAGCGCCAGCTCCGTAAAATGCTGCTTGATGTCGTCGTTAGAGAGGGGTTGGTTGCGGCCCTCTCCAAAGTAGGTATTTGTCCAAGGCGTCCCGGGCTGGTGCGTCATTTGCGAAAGCTGAAGCCCGGTGAACCCACCATACTTGTTCCAGACATGCTCAATGATGCCGCGCTCCTCCGGGGTCAGCGACTCCTCGAAAGGCTTGTCCACACTGCGCCCCAGCAGGCCATTCACCGTTGAAAAGCCGAAGTCACGAATGTGGTTCCAGATGGAGCGCATCACGGGCCCACCATCCCACGCTTCAAACCGACCCGAAACAAGCGGTTCATTGCGGATTGCAAGGTTCCAGCCATGCGCCATGTAGACGAGCTTCTGGAGCTTCATCTGGTTCATGGAGCCGCCGTTGAGCTTGAGGAACTCATTGGCGATCGCTCGAGCGTCGTGCATCAGATCCTCCTTTCCCGGGTCGCGGGGGCGGCTACCACAAAGTCGCTCGTCGCGCTACCGATTTCAGCATTACATATGGGTGTAAAAATCCAAAGAACAATTGAGCCGCCCGTGCGAGGTAGTGTGTCGCCTATAGACACCTCTCCCCAACCCTGCTATGCCCCGCCAGTCGCTCGGCCCCGGATTCGTCCGGGGTCAGTGATTTTTGCACTCGGGGAGCTACGGCGCCCCATACGTAACGGACCTATGGTCCAAAGCAACGGAAGACAGAGAGCATGGCACTCAAGTCGTATAAGCCGACGACGCCTGGCCAGCGCGGGCTGGTTCTGATCGACCGTTCGGAGCTTTGGAAAGGTCGTCCCGTCAAAGCCCTCACCGAGGGTCTGACCAAGACGGGCGGCCGGAACAACACCGGACGCGTCACCATGTGGCACAAGGGCGGCGGGGCGAAACGCCTTTACCGCATCGTCGATTTCAAACGTCGCAAGTTCGACGTTCCGGCCACGGTCGAGCGGATCGAATATGACCCGAACCGCACCGCCTTCATCGCGCTGATCAAATACAACGACGGTGAACTGGCCTACATTCTCGCGCCGCAACGTCTCGCCGTGGGCGATACCGTGATCGCCGGTGCGAAACAGGACATCAAGCCCGGCAACGCGATGCCGTTCTCGGGCATGCCGATCGGCACGATCGTGCACAATGTCGAGCTGAAACCCGGCAAGGGTGGCCAGATCGCGCGCGCCGCGGGCACCTATGCCCAGTTCGTCGGCCGTGACGGGGGCTATGCCCAGCTGCGTCTCTCCTCGGGCGAGCTGCGTCTCGTGCGTCAGGAATGCATGGCGACCATCGGTGCCGTGTCGAACGCTGACCATTCGAACCAGAACCTCGGCAAGGCCGGCCGCAAGCGCCACATGGGCGTGCGTCCGACCGTTCGCGGTGTTGCGATGAACCCGATCGACCACCCGCATGGCGGTGGTGAAGGCCGGACCTCCGGTGGCCGGACCCCGGTTACCCCCTGGGGCAAGGACACCAAGGGCAAGCGCACCCGTTCGAACAAGCAGACCGACAAGTACATCCTGCGGTCGCGTCACGCCAAGAAGAAGGGTCGCTAACCTATGGCACGTTCTCTCTGGAAAGGCCCCTTCGTCGATGCCTATCTGCTGAAAAAGGCAGAAAAGGCGCGCGCTTCGGGCAAATCCGACGTCATCAAGATCTGGTCGCGTCGCTCCACCATCCTGCCGCAATTCGTCGGCCTCACCTTTGGCGTCTACAATGGCCAGAAACATATCCCGGTGAACGTCACCGAGGAGATGATCGGCCAGAAGTTCGGTGAATATTCGCCGACCCGGACCTATTACGGTCACGCCGCCGACAAGAAAGCGAAGAGGAAGTAATCGCCATGGGTAAGGAACAAAATCCGCGCCGCGTGGCGGACAACGAAGCCTTCGCGAAAGCGAAGATGCTTCGCACCTCGCCGCAGAAGCTCAACCTCGTGGCCGCGCTGATCCGTGGCAAGAAGGTCGACAAGGCGCTCGCCGATCTGACCTTCTCGAAAAAGCGGATCGCCGAAGACGTGCGCAAATGCCTGCAATCGGCGATTGCCAACGCCGAGAACAACCACGGCCTCGACGTCGACACCCTGATCGTCGCGGAAGCCTTCGTCGGCAAGAACCTCGTGATGAAACGTGGCCGTCCGCGGGCGCGTGGCCGGTTCGGCAAGATCATGAAGCCGTTTTCGGAAATCACCATCAAGGTGCGTCAGGTCGAGGAGCGCGCGTAATGGGTCAGAAGGTCAACCCCATCGGGATGCGTCTCCAGGTCAACCGCACCTGGGACAGCCGCTGGTTCGCTGAGTCGAAAGACTACGGCAACCTGCTTCTGGAAGACCTGCGCATGCGCGAGTTCATCCACAAGGAAGCCAAGCAAGCCGGCATCGCCCGCGTGATCATCGAGCGTCCGCACAAAAAGTGCCGCGTCACGATCCACGCTGCGCGTCCGGGTGTCATCATCGGCAAAAAAGGCGCCGATATCGAGACCCTGCGCAAGAAGCTGGCGAACTTCACCGCTTCGGAGCTGCATCTCAACATCGTTGAAGTGCGCAAGCCCGAGCTCGACGCGCAACTGGTGGCCGAGTCGATCTGCCAGCAGCTCGAACGCCGGGTCTCGTTCCGCCGTGCGATGAAACGTTCGGTTCAGAACGCGATGCGCATGGGTGCCCTTGGCATCCGGGTCAACGTTTCGGGCCGCCTTGGTGGTGCCGAGATCGCCCGGACCGAATGGTACCGTGAAGGCCGCGTGCCGCTGCACACCCTGCGTGCCGACATCGATTACGCGCTGGACGAAGCCATGACCCCCTACGGGATCATCGGTGTGAAGGTCTGGATCTTCAAAGGCGAGATCATGGAACATGATCCGCAAGCCCGTGACCGCAAAGCTGCCGAAGCCCAGGATGGCCCGGCGCCGCGCGGTCCGCGTCGCGACCGCGACGCTCGCTGAGGAGTGACTTGAGATGCTGCAACCGAAACGGACGAAATTCCGCAAACAGCACAAGGGCCGCATCCACGGCGAGGCCAAGGGCGGCTTCAACCTGAACTTCGGCTCCTTCGCCCTCAAGGCGACCGAACCGGAGCGGGTCACGGCGCGTCAGATCGAAGCGGCGCGCCGCGCGATCACCCGCCACATGAAGCGTCAGGGCCGGGTCTGGATCCGCGTGTTCCCCGATGTGCCGGTGTCGTCGAAACCGACCGAAGTGCGGATGGGTAAAGGGAAAGGCTCTGTCGATTACTGGGCGTGCAAGGTCAAACCGGGCCGCATCATGTTCGAGATCGACGGCGTGTCCGAAACCATTGCCCGCGAAGCGCTGCGCCTTGGCGCGAACAAGCTGCCGGTGCTGACCCGCATCGTCGCACGCGAAGACTGGTAAGATCTGATCCTTTTCGGATCTCGCACCCCCGCCGGTTATCCGGCGGGGGTGTTTCGTTGCCTGGGCCGTTCGCCGGGAGGGCATTTTGACAGCTTCGACAATCGGGGTAAGCTTGCGTCGATAGGCGCCGATCTTCCCGCGGCGAGGTCCGCGTCGATCGGAAATCAGGAGAACGCTCCCAGATGCGTGCAACTCATGCAGAACTTGTCGACCGGGAACAGAGATTTCCCACCGGGCACCGGCTTGGGTATCCGGGCTATGTTGCGCAGATGCGCAAGCTGCGGGCGGAATTCGAGCGCGACTTCAGCGTCGACCCGCTCAGCGTGGACCGGGTGATCGCTGCTTTCGACGCGATTCCGTCCGAGGCGTTTGCCACGCCCTACGCGCTCAGCCCGGAGGCGCTCGCGCGCGTGAGCCAGATGGTGCAACGCAAATATGTGATGCGGTTTAAGAATATTCGTCGTTCCTGGGCACATCTGCTGGAGCATATGCCCGAGTTGATGGTGACGGGTGGCCCGCCGCGCGACGTCCTCGAGATGTCGAGCGCGCATGGCGCCACGCTCGAGGTTCTGCGCCATTTCGGCCATCGCGCGGTTGGCAATGACTACGCCAATTTCCTCGGTTGGCAGGACGGGGTCGACAGCCGGTTTCGCACCGTGAACGGAGAGGATCTGCGCGGGCACGAGAGCGATCCCCCCCTCAATGCCTGCGATGGCATGATAACCGACTGGCCTTATCAACCCTTTATCGAGAGCCAGGGGCTCGATGTGCGGCTCTTCGATGCTGGACATTTGCCTTATCCGTTCGAAGACAAGAGTTTTGACACGGTGCTCTGCTTCGATGCGATCGAGCATTATTGCCATCCGAAGGACTGGATGGCGATCATTGACGAGTTCACCCGGCTTGCGCGGCAGTCGGTGCTGCTGATCATCAATCCGGTGCAGGCGCATCTGCTTGAGGAGGAAAGCTACATGGCGCCCTATCGGCTGTTCCAGAGCCAGATGCGCAGCTATCGCGCGAACGGGTTCCAGTGCATCCATGCCGGGATCAAACGCAACCGGCTGGCGGTGTTCAAGTTGATGTCTCTGGCCTGAACACCTGGGTCTGCAAAAATCCATAGTATTGCCAAAGTATTGCGTCTGACGCATGGCGGAAATGACAGTTTTGTGACGTTTGGGTCATTGAACCGTGACGTTCATTTCGGCATGTTCTCCGCTTGGTTGAGGAAAGGGGCGCGCGTGGCTACAATACGTATCGAACGGACAATCGTGTCCGGGCAGCCGGGCTGGCGCAAGCGAGTCGAGGATGTGGGGCTGCGGCTCAGGCTGCAAAAGGGCGATCCGCGCCAGCTCTTCGAGGCCGAGCGGCAGGCCTATCTGAGCCTTCAGGGCAAGCATCTGCCGTTTCCGCGCCTGCTCGACTCGCGTCCCGGGGAATTTGTGCTCGCTGATGCCGGGCCGAGCGTGAAGGCGATCATCCTGCGCGAAGGCGCGCATTCGGTCCCCGGCCAGGCGGCCATCGTGGCTGCGGCGGAGGCGCTCGCGCGGCTGCACCGGGCGGGCTACAGCCACGGCCGGCCGAGCCTGCGCGACATCTGTTATCAGGACGGCACGATCACTTTCATCGATCTCGAGAAATATCGCCCCGATCACAACAACCCCTCGGGCCATGTCTGGGATCTGCTGATCTTCTTTTTCGATATCTGCATCGCGACGGGACGACTCGACGAAACGGTGTTGGCCGCGCGCGATGCCTATCGCGCCGCTGACAGCCGCGGGATCTGGGCGCGCGCCGAGCGCAAGATGCGGCACCTGCGCCCGGTCTGGGCCCTGTTGCGCCCGCTCACCTGGCGCTGGTTGAGCCATCACCGCGATTTCCGTGCCATTGCGCCGCTTTGTGCGCTGTTCTCGCGCGGCGTCAGGCCGGATTCAAGGCTTGCCCCCGGGGGGGAATTCCTGTAGGCAGCGGCATCCGCGCGCCGGTCCCTTCGGGAATCGGCCGTGGGCGACATAACCCACCAGACACAGGGTCACCCCAAGCGTGCGATCGCGCACCCAAGCGGGGCCCTCTGGTGCCAGTAAAGGAACCATGGGATGAACGCCCAAGAACTCAAGGCGAAGACGCCTGACGAGCTTCGTGACGCGCTTGTTGCGCTGAAGAAAGAAGCCTTCAACCTCCGCTTCCAGGCGGCCACCAACCAGCTGGAAAACACCGCCCGCATGCGTGCCGTCCGTCGTGACGTGGCCCGCGTGAAGACGGTGCTGACCCAAAAAGCTGCCGAAGCTGCGAAGTAAGGAGACTTTCGATGCCCAAACGTATCCTCCAAGGCGTCGTGACCTCGGACAAGAACGATCAGACCGTGACCGTTCTCGTGGAGCGCCGCTTCAAGCATCCGCTGCTGCAAAAAACGGTGCGGAAATCGAAGAAATATCGTGCGCATGACGCGCAAAACACTTTCAAGACCGGTGACGTTGTCCGCATCGAGGAATGCGCGCCGATCTCGAAAACGAAGCGCTGGCAGGTTGTCGTCGAGGCCTGATTTTCATCAGGCCCGGCGATGAACGTCCAGTTCATCGAAACCCTGGGACGGCTACCTGCATAGGCGTTCCCAAAGGTCGGGAGTAACAATATGATCCAGATGCAGACCAATCTGGATGTCGCTGACAACTCCGGCGCGCGCCGAGTTCAGTGCATCAAGGTTCTGGGCGGTTCGCACCGCCGCTACGCATCCGTGGGCGACATCATCGTGGTGTCGGTCAAGGAAGCGATTCCGAAAGGCCGCGTGAAGAAGGGCGACGTGCGTAAAGCCGTTGTAGTGCGCACCGCCAAGGAAGTCCGTCGCGAAGATGGCACCGCCATCCGCTTCGACCGCAACGCCGCCGTCATCCTGAACAACCAGGGCGAACCGGTCGGCACCCGTATCTTCGGGCCGGTCGTTCGTGAGCTGCGCGCGAAGAACTTCATGAAGATCATCTCGCTTGCGCCGGAGGTGCTGTGATGGCTGCGAAACTCCGCAAAGGCGACAAGGTCGTCGTGCTCACCGGCAAGGACAAGGGCAAGCAAGGTGAAATCACCGCCGTCTCGCCCAAGGACAACAAGGCCGTGGTCGACGGGCTGAACGTGGCGATCCGCCACCAGCGCCAGACCGCGACTGCGCAAGGCGGCCGCGTCGCCAAGGCGATGCCGATCGACCTTTCGAACCTCGCGCTCGTCGACGCGAACGGCAAGGCGACCCGCGTCGGCTTCCGCTTTGAAGAGGGCAAGAAGGTGCGCTACGCCAAGACCACCGGGGAGGCGATCTGATGCTCGACCAAGCCAGCTACACCCCGCGTCTGAAAGCGCTTTACGCTTCGTCGATCCGCGCTGCGATGAAAGAGCAGTTCGCCTACAAGAACGACATGCAGATCCCGAAGCTCGAGAAAATCGTTCTCAACATGGGCGTCGGTGAAGCCGTCAAAGACACCAAGAAGGTCAAGCAAGCCGCCGAGGAGCTCTCGCTCATCGCCGGTCAGAAGGCTGTCATCACCAAGGCCAAGAAGTCGATCGCCGGCTTCCGCGTCCGTGAAGAGATGCCGCTTGGCTGCAAGGTCACCCTCCGCGGCGACCGCATGTACGAATTCCTCGATCGCCTGATCAACATCGCGATGCCGCGCGTGCGCGACTTCCGCGGTGTGAAGCCCAGCTTCGACGGCCGTGGCAACTTTGCGATGGGTCTCAAGGAGCACATCGTGTTCCCGGAGATCGACTTCGACAAAGTCGACGAGGTTCTCGGCATGGACATCATCATCTGCACCTCGACCACGGTCGATGCAGAAGCGAAGGCGCTGTTGAAAGCTTTCAACATGCCTTTCAACGCCTGATCGCGGAGAGAATTTATGGCCAAGAAATCCATGGTTGAGCGCGAAGTGAAGCGCGCCAAGCTGGTGAAGAAATACGCCAGCAAACGCGCCTCGCTGAAAGCGACGATCGAAGACCAGACCCTGCCGATGGAAGAGCGCTTCAAGGCGACCCTGAAACTGGCGGAACTGCCCCGCAACTCGTCGGCCGTGCGTCTGCACAACCGTTGCCAGCTCACCGGTCGTCCCCATGCTTACTACCGTAAGCTCAAACTCTCGCGGATCATGCTGCGCGACCTGGCCTCTTTCGGCCAGATCCCCGGCATGGTGAAATCGAGCTGGTAAGGAGGTCAGGGAATGTCCGTGAACGATCCCCTCGGCGATATGCTGACCCGCATCCGCAACGCGCAGATGCGCGGCAAGTCCACCGTCCGTACCCCGGCTTCGAAGCTTCGCGCCTGGGTTCTCGACGTGCTCGCGGCGGAAGGCTACATCCGTGGCTATGAGAAAACGACCTCGGCGGCCGGCATGCCGGAACTCGAGATCTCGCTGAAGTACTTCGAAGGCACCCCGGTGATCCGCGAAATCGCGCGCGTCTCCAAGCCGGGCCGCCGGGTTTATGCTTCGGTCAAAGACATCCCCTCGGTCCGTCAGGGCCTGGGTGTGTCGATCGTCTCCACGCCGAAAGGCGTCATGACGGACGCGGCCGCACGCACTGCCAACGTTGGCGGTGAAGTGCTCTGCACCGTGTTCTAAGGAGGGCCCGATGTCTCGTATTGGTAAGAAACCGGTCGAAATGCCCAACGGCGTCAGCGCGACGCTTGCGGGCCAGACCATTGAGGTGAAAGGGCCGAAAGGCACCCGCAGCTTCACCGCCACCGACGACGTGACGATCACGATGGACGGTTCCGCCGTCACCGTGACGCCGCGCGGCACCTCCAAGCGCGCCCGTCAGCAGTGGGGCATGACCCGCTCGATGATCGAGAACCTCGCCATCGGCGTCTCCACCGGCTTCAAGAAAGAGCTCGAAATCCAAGGCGTGGGTTACCGCGCCGCGGTGCAGGGCAACATCCTGAAGCTCTCGCTCGGCTATTCGCACGAGGTCAATTTCGAAGTTCCCGCCGGTGTGACCGTCGCGTGCCCGAAACAGACCGAGATCACCGTGGAAGGCATCGACCAGCAACAGGTCGGGCAAGTCGCGGCGAACATTCGTGAGTGGCGCCGCCCCGAGCCCTACAAGGGCAAAGGGATCCGCTACAAGGGCGAGTTCATCTTCCGCAAGGAAGGCAAGAAGAAGTAAGGGGCTGAGAAATGGCGAACAACAAACGAGAGCTGTTCCTCAAACGCCGCCTGCGCGTTCGGAACAAAATCAAGGCGATGGCCAATGGCCGCGCCCGTCTGTCGGTGCATCGCTCGTCGAAGAACATCAGCGTTCAGCTGATCGACGACGTCAACGGCGTGACCATCGCTTCGGCCTCGACGCTCGAAAAAGAATTCGGCGTCGTCGGCAAGAACAACGTCGAAGCCGCGACCAAGATCGGTGCGGCGATCGCCGAACGGGCCAAGAAAGCCGGTGTGGAAGAGTGCTTCTTCGACCGTGGCGGCTTCCTGTTCCACGGCAAGATCAAGGCGCTTGCCGATGCGGCCCGCGAAGGCGGTCTGAAGTTCTGATGCCGTGGGGGGCGTTCGCGCCCTCCCGATGATCCGGGGGCCGTGCCTGGCGCGGCCCACCAGGATTGGACCCAACGGGTGTGCTTTCACGCCCTTCACGAAAGGAATGCCTGATGGCAGAACGTGAAAACCGCCGGGAGCGTCGCGCCGAGCGCGAAGAGACCCCGGAATTCGCCGATCGTCTGGTTGCGATCAACCGCGTGTCGAAAACCGTGAAGGGCGGCAAACGCTTTGGTTTTGCCGCGCTCGTCGTGGTTGGTGACCAACGTGGCCGCGTCGGCTTCGGCAAGGGCAAGGCCAAGGAAGTTCCGGAAGCGATCCGTAAGGCGACCGAGCAGGCGAAGCGCTCGCTCGTCCGCGTGCCGCTGAAAGACGGCCGCACGCTGCACCACGACATCGAGGGCCGTCACGGCGCCGGTAAAGTGGTCATGCGCACCGCCCCGGCCGGGACCGGGATCATCGCCGGCGGCCCGATGCGCGCCGTGTTCGAGATGCTCGGCGTGCAGGACGTTGTTGCGAAGTCGATCGGCTCGCAAAACCCCTACAACATGATCCGCGCGACCCTCGACGGTCTGAAGCTGGAAGCCTCGCCGCGCACCGTTGCCGCCCGTCGCGGCAAGAAGGTCGCCGACATCCTGCCGAAATCCGACGCTGAAGCGCCGGCCGAAGCCTGAGGAGAGTGAAGATGGCGAACAAAACCATCGTCGTGCAACAGGTGGCCTCGGCCGCCCGCCGCCCGGCCATCCAGACCGCGACCCTCAAGGGCCTCGGCCTGAACAAGATCCGCCGCACCCGTGAGCTGGAAGACACTCCGGCCGTGCGCGGAATGGTCAACAAGGTCTCGCACCTCGTGAAGATCATCGAAGAACGCGGCTGAGCCCGGTCTTTTGGAAAAGGGAAACGCCCCGGCTTGGTCCGGGGCGTTTTTCGTTGGATACTGCGTTGCATATTGCGCGAACGCCATGGGAGGCCGCGATGGACCTGAAACAGCAAAAAGCCGAGACCGAGCAGATTTTCCGCGAGATCGCGTCGATGGAGGATCTGCCCGCGCGCGCGGTGATCGCCTTCCAGTTCGTGCCCGAGGATGGCGCGGCCGATTGGGACACCTTCACCGAGGCGCTGGAGGCGCAGGGCTATGGGGTGGAATGGTATGAGGCCGAGGATGACGAGGACGAAGACTGCTTTGAGGTGACCACGCCCGAGGTGGCGCTGAACGTGGAGACGCTCTGGGCCGAAGAGGAAAAGCTGACGCTTCTCGCCGCCGTGCACGGGTTCGCGGCCGACGGTTGGGGGTTCATGGGGGCGTGAGCATTCATGTGAGGGCGCGCGCAAGGATACCTAAGTCTACACGAAGTGAGGTCTTGAGCCGGATTAGGTTCCTGCTTCAGGTGTCGGTAATGTGTTGAAATAGGCTCAAAATGTGGCGCAGCCGAGCACAAGGGGGCAACTGCACTTACGGTTGATGGAATCCTGAAGCCTTGCCATCTATTCCAAAATCATGCTCTAAATGAACCGGAGGGGAGAGACACACTATAGCGAGGAGTGTGTCCCGTGGTTCCAGAGAAAAAGCCGTCACTTAAAATTATGACCTTCACTCTGATCTCTCAGGCGGAACTCTCCTTGGGTGTGTTTCGCGGGAAGGGACTAGGTGCGATTCTTCTCGCCGTAATCGCCTTAGTGTTAATCGCCCAGCCCAGCTTTTCGCCCTCAGAGTTTTTTCATGCCGTGAGGGCGTATTTTCCGCCCAATAGGTGAAGACGTGAGATCGCTCCGTCGTGTGTTGTAGCTAACGCTTGCGGGTTTTCCTCGCGCCCGCTATACGCCCCCGGTGGCCAAGCCGCAGAATCAACAAAAAACGCCGTGTGTGCTCCGGTTTCGCTTCCGGGGGCATTGTCCGGCAAAGGAGAAGCGACATGAAACTGAACGAACTGCGCGACAACGCCGGCGCGGCGAAAAAAGCCAAACGCGTCGCCCGCGGCCCCGGCTCGGGCAAGGGCAAGACCGCCGGCCGTGGTATCAAGGGCCAAAAGTCGCGCTCGGGCGTGGCTCTGGGCGGTTATGAAGGCGGCCAGATGCCGCTCTACCGGCGCCTGCCGAAGCGCGGCTTCACCAAGCCGAACCGGAAATCTTTCGCCGTTGTGAACCTCGGCCTGATCGAGAAGTTCATCGGCCTTGGCAAACTCGACGCCTCGGTCGAGATCACCGAAGATGCGCTCGTCGCCGCGGGTCTGACCTCGCGCAAGCTTGACGGCATCCGCATTCTCGCCAAGGGCGAAATCACCACCAAGGTCACGCTCACCGTGTCCGGCGCCTCGAAAGCGGCCGTTGAAGCCGTCGAGAAAGCCGGTGGCAAGCTGAGCGTTGCTGCTGCGGCCGAATAATCGGTTGTGGGCGGGGGCAACCCCGCTTACATAGGCAACAGTTTTCCAGGCGCCGCCGACCGGAGAACGGTCGCGCGGCGCCTTACGCATGAAAGAGACGGGTATGGCATCTGCTGCAGAGCAAATGGCGGCGAACCTGAGCTGGAGCGCCCTGGGCAAGGCGACCGAGCTCCGCGCGCGCATCTTTTACACCATCGGGCTGCTGATCATCTACCGCCTCGGCACCTATATTCCGGTGCCCGGTATCGACGCGGACGCGCTGCGCGAGTTCATGGAGCGCGCGGCCTCCGGCATCGGGGGCATGCTCTCGATGTTCACCGGTGGTGCGCTTGGCCGGATGGGGATCTTTGCCCTCGGCATCATGCCCTATATCTCGGCCTCGATCATCGTGCAGCTTCTCGCGGCGCTTGTGCCCGCGCTGGAGCAGATGAAGAAGGAAGGCGAGCAGGGCCGCAAGAAGATCAACCAGATCACCCGCTACTCAACGGTGGCGCTGGCGAGCTTCCAGGCCTGGGGCCTCGCGGTCAGCCTGCAAAACGGCGGGCTTGCGCATACGCCGGGGCTGTTCTTCATCGCCTCGGTGCTTGTCACGCTGGTGGGCGGCACGATGTTCCTGATGTGGCTCGGCGAGCAGATCACCGCGCGCGGCATCGGCAACGGCATCTCGCTGATCATCTTTGTCGGCATCGTCGCCGAGATCCCGCGCGCGCTTGCAGGCTTCCTTGAGCAGGGCCGTGTGGGCGCCATCTCCACCCCGGTGATCATCGGCGTGATGGTGATGGTGATCCTCGTGATCGGCTTTGTGGTGTTCATGGAACGCGCGCTGCGCAAGCTCCATATCCAGTATCCGCGCCGTCAGGTTGGCATGAAGATTTATGACGGCGGCTCCTCGCACCTGCCGATCAAGGTGAACCCGGCGGGCGTGATCCCGGCGATTTTCGCCTCTTCGCTGCTGCTTCTGCCGACCACGATCTCGACCTTCTCGGGCCAGAACACCGGGCCCATCATGTCGACGATCTTGGCCTATTTCGGCCCCGGCCAGCCGCTCTATCTCGCCTTCTATGCGACGATGATCGTGTTCTTCGCGTATTTCTACACCGCCAACGTCGCGTTCAAATCCGATGAGGTGGCGGAAAACCTGAAGAACCAGGGCGGCTTCATTCCGGGCATCCGCCCCGGCAAGAAGACCGAGGATTATCTCGATTACGTCGTGGCGCGAGTGCTGGTGATCGGTTCCGCCTATCTCACCGCGGTTTGCCTGCTGCCCTCGATCCTGCAGACGCAGCTCTCGTTGCCGTTCTACTTTGGTGGCACCTCGGTGCTGATCGTCGTCTCGGTGACGATGGACACGATCAACCAGATCCAGTCGCATCTCTTGGCGCATCAATACGAGGGGCTGATCGAGCGCTCGCAATTGCGCGGCAAACGGTCGAAGTCGGGGACCAGAAAAGCGCCGACGCGGCGCTGAGGAGAGGGAAGAATGGTCAATATCATCCTGCTGGGACCGCCCGGCGCCGGCAAGGGCACGCAGGCGCAAAAGCTCGTTCAGGGCCGCGGCATGGTGCAGCTCTCGACCGGCGACATGCTGCGCGAGGCGAAGACCTCGGGCACCGAGATGGGCAAGCGCGTTGCCGAGGTGATGGACCGCGGCGAACTCGTCACCGACGAGATCGTGATCGGCCTGATCGAGGAGAAACTGGCCGCGGGCGGTAGTGCGGGCTTCATCTTCGATGGTTTCCCGCGCACGCTCGCGCAGGCCGATGCACTCGGAAAGCTGCTGGCACGCACGGGCCAGAAGCTCGATGCCGCGATCGAGCTTGTTGTCGATGACGAAGTGCTGGTCTCGCGCATCACCGGCCGCGCCGAGGAAGCGCGGGCGGCGGGGCTGCCGGTGCGGGCCGACGACAATGCCGAGAGCCTGAAGATCCGGCTGATGGAATATTACAAGAAGACCTCGCCGCTGATCGGCTATTACTATCACGCGGGCGATCTCTTCCGCGTTGACGGGCTGGCGGAAATTGACGCGGTGGCCACGGCCATCGCCGGGATCCTTGATCAGCAGCACTGATCGGGGTTGACGCTTGACCTGCGGGGAAATTCCCTCTAGGTCACGGCGTCTCGCAAGAGAATCGCCCGAGTCTCCGGGGTTAGGAGATTCGGGCGTCAAGCCGTTCGGGAGAAGCTTCCCGGACAAGTTGTGAAAAAAGGTTCTGGCGCTACGGAACCGCAACGAAAGGAAAGCACGCTTTGGCACGTATTGCTGGCGTCAACATTCCGACCGGGAAACGCGTCCCGATCGCTCTTCAATACATCCACGGGATCGGCCCGATGTTCGCGAAACAGATCGTGGACGCCGTCGGTATCGACGATACCCGCCGGGTGAACGACCTGACCGACGCCGAAGTGCTCGCCATCCGCGAATACATCGATGCGCATTTCACCGTTGAGGGTGACCTGCGCCGCGAAGTCTCGATGAACATCAAGCGTCTGATGGACCTTGGCTGCTACCGTGGCCTGCGTCACCGCAAGAACCTCCCGGTTCGCGGTCAGCGCACGCACACCAACGCCCGCACCCGCAAGGGCCCGGCGAAACCGATCGCCGGCAAGAAGAAATAAGGGAGGGTAGCAGATGGCTCGTGATAAAACCCGCGTCAAACGCAAGGAACGCAAAAACATCGCCGCTGGCGTTGTGCATGTGAACTCCTCGTTCAACAACACCAAGATCCTGATTTCCGACGTGCAGGGCAACGCCATTTCGTGGTCGTCCTCGGGCACGATGGGGTTCAAGGGCTCGCGCAAATCGACCCCGTATGCCGCGCAGATGGCCGCCGAAGACGCCGCCCGCAAGGCGCAGGAACACGGTCTGAAAACCGTGGACGTCGAAGTGCAGGGCCCCGGTTCGGGCCGTGAATCGGCGCTGCGCGCGCTGGCCGCGGTTGGCCTCAACATCACCTCGATCCGGGATGTGACGCCGATTGCCCACAATGGCTGCCGCCCGCCCAAGCGTCGCCGCGTCTGATTTGGTACATTAAGCCGGGCCGTGTGGATCACTTCCGCACGGCCCGGTTCGGTTCGTTTTTTCCTCGGGCGTTCCGGATTAGGGACATGGGTCCGGAACAAGAATGGAGGCAGAGCGCATGATCCATAAAAATTGGGCTGAACTGATCAAGCCGACGCAGCTTGACGTCAAGCCGGGCAACGACCCTCAACGACAAGCCACGGTGATCGCCGAACCGCTCGAACGCGGTTTTGGTCTCACGCTGGGCAACGCGCTGCGCCGCGTGCTGATGAGCTCGCTTCAGGGGGCGGCCATCACCTCGGTGCAGATCGACAACGTGCTGCACGAGTTCTCCTCGGTCGCGGGGGTGCGTGAAGATGTCACGGACATCATCCTCAACCTCAAGGGCATCGCGCTGAAGATGGATGTCGAAGGGCCGAAACGGCTCTCGATCTCGGCCAAGGGGCCGGGCGTCGTCACGGGTGGCGATATTTCCGAATCGAATGGCATCGAGGTCCTGAACAAGGATCACGTGATCTGCCACCTCGACGATGGCGCCGACGTGTTCATGGAACTGACGGTCAACACCGGCAAGGGCTATGTCGCGGCGGACAAGAACCGCCCCGAAGATGCGCCGATCGGTCTCATCCCGATCGACGCGATCTATTCGCCGGTGAAAAAGGTCGCCTACGAAGTCCAGCCCACCCGCGAGGGACAGGTGCTCGACTATGACAAGCTGACGATGAAGATCGAGACCGATGGCTCGCTCACGCCGGAAGACGCGGTGGCCTATGCCGCGCGCATCCTGCAAGATCAGCTCTCGATCTTCGTGAACTTCGAAGAACCCGAATCTGCCTCGAAGCAAGACGCCGACGACGGGCTCGAGTTCAACCCGCTGCTGCTCAAGAAGGTCGACGAGCTCGAACTTTCGGTGCGCTCGGCGAACTGCCTGAAGAACGACAACATCGTCTACATTGGCGATCTGATCCAGAAGACCGAAGCCGAGATGCTCCGCACCCCGAACTTCGGCCGCAAATCGCTCAACGAGATCAAGGAAGTGCTCTCGGGCATGGGCCTTCACCTCGGCATGGAAGTCGAGGATTGGCCGCCGGAGAACATCGAAGATCTCGCCAAGCGGTTCGAAGATCAGTTCTGATTGACAGATCCGGGGGGCGTGGCCTAAACGCCCCCCACCAATGCCCGGAGTGCCGGGGAACCTTGGGCATGTGCCCCAACGACGACCTCCGCAACGCACGGGGGCCAACACAAAGCAAAACGCGACTTAGGAGATAATCATGCGTCACGCTCGCGGCTACCGCCGTCTGAACCGCACCCACGAACACCGCAAGGCGCTGTTCGCCAACATGTGCGGCTCGCTCATCGAACACGAACAGATCAAGACCACCCTGCCGAAGGCAAAGGAACTGCGTCCGATCTTCGAAAAGCTCATCACGCTGGCCAAGCGTGGCGACCTGCACGCCCGCCGTCAGGCCGCGGCGATGCTGAAGCAAGATAAAGACGTGGCGAAACTCTTCGAAGTGCTCGGCCCGCGCTACAAGGACCGCAACGGTGGCTACACCCGCGTTCTGAAAGCCGGTTTCCGCTATGGCGACATGGCGCCGATGGCCTTCATCGAGCTCGTCGACCGTGACCTCGCCGCCAAGGGCGCCGCCGACAAGGCCCGTCTTGAGGCCTACGAGGCGGCCGAAGACTGAGCGCTTCTGCAGTCCGATTCGAAAACCCGCCTTCGGGCGGGTTTTTTCATGCGCTCAGGAAGGGAAGTGCTATTGCGACATCAGGCGCGCAATATCGAGACGATTTTACGCAATTGCATATTGAATTTTCTCCGATGGACCTGTCTAAAAAGGCATGTCCATTCACGCCGAGATCAACAAGACCCTTCGCGAGCTGACCCGTCTGGTGCCAGACGGGTATTTCGTGGGTTTGCACATCCGGTTTGCGGCACCGATCATGCAGTTCCAGACCTATCCGGAGGCCTGGAGCGATCATTACACACGGCAGGCCTATGCGCTGCGTGACCCGACGATTGCCTGGGGCTTCTCCGAGGAGGGCGCCTGCCGCTGGAGCGCGTTCACCCTGCCGGATCCGTTCAACATTCTGGGTGAAGCCCGCCGGTTCGGGCTGAATTACGGGGTGACGGTCTCCTGTGGGCCGATCTCCTCGCGCACCATTGCCTCCTTTACCTCGCGAGAACGCGAGTTCCGGGATGACGAGATTGAAATGATCTCGCAACTGGTCCGTCGGCTGCATGAGACAACGCAGCCGCCGGAGGGCCTGACAAAGGCTCAAATCGAGGCCCTGCGGTGCATTGCTGCCGGGGATCGACATGCTGCTGCTGCTGCGAAGCTTGGCATCACGCAGTCTGCGTTCAAGGCACGTCTGCTGTCGGCGCGCGAGCGTCTGATGGCGCGCACGACTGCCGAAGCTATCCAGAGAGCGAAGGAGTATCGGCTGCTTTAAGGTCCCCTGCGGCGGTTCCCCCCGGGCCATTTTCAACCCCGGAGAAACCGATGCAGACCACCACGCTTTCCTTTGCCAACATGCACAACCATGGCGAGCTTTTTGCGAACCTGTTTCGCGCCAGACGGCAAAGTTTCATCGTCCAGAAGAACTGGGACTTGCCCGAAGAGATGGGCATGGAGTTTGACCAGTACGACACGCCGCAAAGCCGCTGGATCGCCATTCACGATCTGGGCCGGGTGCTTGCGGGGATGCGGTTGACGCCCACCACAGCGCGCTGCGGCATCTACAGTTACATGATCCGTGACGCCCAGAATGGCATTCTGGGCGGCTCGATCCCGCAGGATCTGCTTTACGAAAAGGCGCCGAGCGATCCCCAGACCTGGGAAAGCTCGCGGGTCTTCGTGTCGCATGACATCCCGCAAAGCCTGCGGCGCAAGGTGCATTTCGGCCTTGTCGAGGCGATGACGGGCGCGGCGCGTGAGCTCGGGGCGACCCGGCTCGTGGCGCTGACGGCGGCGACCTGGCCGCGCTGGTATGGCCGCTGCGGGCTTGATGCAGAGGCCATCGGGCGCACCATGTTCATCGATGACGGCGACTATCAATGCGTTTCGATCGACCTGAGCGGCAAGATGCACTGACGTCCCATGCCAGGTGCCCGTGACGAGTACCGGCGGCCCCGCGTTTCGCCCTTCCGCGCCGCAACGGCGACGGATAGGGTGGGGCCGCCATGCCTGACCTTTTTGACACGCCTGCCCCGGCCGGGGCCGAAGCGCCCCGGCCTCTCGCGGATCGCATCCGCCCGCGCCACCTCTCCGAGGTGATCGGGCAGCGTCATGTTCTGGGCGCCGAAGGGCCTTTGGGCGCGATGCTGGCCGCAGGTTCGCTCGGCTCGGTGATTTTCTGGGGTCCGCCCGGAGTCGGGAAAACGACGATCGCGCGGCTCCTTGCGCATGAGACAGACCGCGCCTTCGTGCAGATCTCGGCGATTTTTTCGGGCGTGCCGGAACTGCGCAAGGTGTTCGAGGCGGCGAAGCTCCGCGCGACCCAGGGCAAGGGCACGCTCCTTTTTGTCGACGAGATCCACCGCTTCAACAAGGCGCAGCAGGACAGTTTTCTGCCGCATATGGAGGATGGCACGATCCTCCTTGTGGGTGCCACCACTGAGAACCCGAGCTTTGAGCTCAATGCGGCGCTGCTTTCGCGTGCGCAAGTGATCATTCTTGAGCGGCTCAGCCTTGCCGATCTTGAGCGGCTCGCGCAGCGCGCCGAACAGGCGCTTGGCCGCGCGCTCCCCCTCAAGGCGCCCGCGCGCGAGGCGCTTTTGGAAATGGCCGATGGTGACGGGCGCGCCGCGCTCAACCTGATCGAGCAGGTGATGGCCTGGAAGATCGAGGCTCCGCTCGATACGGAGGCGCTTTCCAGCCGGCTGATGCGGCGCGCGGCAAAATACGACAAATCCGGCGATGAGCATTACAACCTGATTTCGGCCTTGCACAAATCCGTGCGCGGATCGGACCCGGATGCCGCGCTCTACTGGTTTGCCCGGATGCTTGAGGGCGGCGAGGATCCGCGGTTTCTCGCCCGCCGCCTGACCCGGATGGCGGTGGAGGATATCGGCCTTGCCGATCCGCAGGCGCAAACGCAGTGCTTGCATGCCTGGGAAACCTA
Organism: Rhodobacter maris; assembly: GCF_900217815.1. GTDB lineage: Bacteria > Pseudomonadota > Alphaproteobacteria > Rhodobacterales > Rhodobacteraceae > Rhodobacter > Rhodobacter maris. The sequence goes on along the minus strand of NZ_OBMT01000001.1, from coordinate 661,818 downwards.
TGAGCGGCTGGGCTCGCCCGAGGGGGAGCTCGCGCTTGCCCAGGCGGTGATCTATCTCGCCCTCGCGCCGAAATCGAATGCGGGTTACGTGGCTTACAAGGCGGCGCGCGAGGCCGCGCGCAAGACGGGCTCCGCGCCGCCCCCCGCACATATTCTCAATGCGCCGACGAAGCTGATGGAGGAGCAGGGTTTCGGCGCGGGCTATCAGTATGACCACGACGCCGAAGACGGGTTCTCGGGCCAGCACTATTTCCCCGACGGGATGAAGCGGCCGATCTTCTACAACCCGGTCGAACGCGGCTTCGAGCGCGAGCTGAAAAAGCGGGTGGACTGGTTTGCCAAGCTGCGGGTCAAGCGCGGCAGTTGACAATCCGGCCCAAGAGGGCAAAGGAAACCGCATGATCCAGACCCTCCTCACCGTCGCGCTCGGCGGCGCGCTTGGCGCTTCGGCCCGCTACCTCGTCAACATCACCATGCCCCGGTTGCTCGGGCACGGTTTTCCCTACGCCACCATGATGGTGAATATCCTCGGCTCCTTCCTGATGGGGGTGATGGTGGTGGTGCTGGCGCAAAAGGGCGGCACGCGGCTCGCCCCCTTCCTGATGACCGGGGTGCTGGGCGGCTTCACCACCTTCTCGGCTTTCTCGCTCGATGCGGCGAAGCTCTATGAGGCGGGCGAGGGCATGGCGGCGGCGGGCTATGTGATCGGCTCAGTGGTCATTGCGCTGGCGGCGCTGTTCGCCGGGATGGCTTTTGCGCGAGGGTTCTTTGTATGAGTGCAGTGCAACTGATCAAGGTGAGCGAAGACGAGGGCGAAAGCCGTCTTGACCGCTGGCTGAAGAAGCGCTTTCCGACCCTGACCCAGGGCGCGGTGGAAAAGATGTGCCGCACCGGGCAGGTGCGGGTCGATGGCGGGCGGGCAAAAGCTTCTGACCGGATCGGCCCCGGGATGGAAGTGCGGGTGCCGCCCTTGCCCGAGGCCGGGGCCGAAGCGCCCGTGCGCCGCGCGGAGGAACGGCGCGAGCGGATCAGCATTTCGCCCGCCGACGAGAAGATGATCCAAGCCGCGGTGCTCTGGAAAGACGAGCATATCATCGCGCTCAACAAGCCGCCGGGGCTGCCGAGCCAGGGTGGCTCGGGGCAGGGGGACCGCCATGTCGATGGCCTGCTCGACGCGCTGAAATTCGGCTACAAGGATCGGCCGAAGATGGTGCACCGGCTGGACAAGGATACTTCGGGCGTGCTGCTCATCGCCCGCACCGACCGGATTGCGCGCGCCCTTTCCGAGGCGTTCCGCCTCAAGACCACGCGCAAGATCTACTGGGCGGCGGTGGCGGGGGTGCCCTCTCCCAAGAAGGGCACGATCCGCTACGGTCTGATGAAGGCGCCGGGCCACGGCCGCGGCGGTGAGGGCGAGAAGATGGTCTGTATTCCGCCCGCAAAAGTCGGCGATTACCCCGAGGCAAAACGCGCCACCACCGATTTTGCCGTGATCGATGCGCTTGGGTCGCGCGCAAGCTGGGTCGGCCTCGTGCCGATCACCGGGCGCACGCATCAGCTCCGCGCGCATATGGCCGAACTCGGCCACCCAATCGTGGGTGACGGCAAATATGGCGGCTCGGGGCAGGAGAACCTTGGTGACGGCTGGGGCGCGCAACTCGGCGGCGAGATCTCGCGCAAGCTGCACCTGCACGCCCGCACCATCGCCTTTGATCATCCGATCACGAAAAAGCGCATCACGATCACTGCGCCGCTCCCCGATCATATGGCGCGAACCTGGAAGACGCTCGGCTGGATCGAGGCCGAGGCGCCGCTCGACCCGTTCGAGGACGCGTGATGAAACTTGCGCTTTTCGATGTCGATGGCACGCTCAGCGACAGCCAGGCCCATATTCTTGCGGCGATGACGCAGGCCTTTGCCGGCGAGGCGCTGCCGGTCCCCGCGAAGGAGAAGGTGCTCGCCATTGTCGGGCTCTCGCTGCCCGTCGCGATCGCGCAACTTGCGCCCGAGCACGATGCCCGCACACAGGCCGCTCTGGTTGAGGCTTACAAGCAGAGCTATTTCACCGGCCGCGCCGCCTCTCCTGCGCCGCTTTATCCAGGTGCGAGGGAGTGCTGCCTGCGGCTGGCCGCGCGTGAGGAGATGCTCCTCGGCATGGCGACCGGCAAATCCCGCCGGGGGGTTGAGGCGCTGATTGCTCATCACGGGCTCGAGGGGCTGTTCGTCACCCGGCAGGTGGCCGATGACAACCCCTCCAAACCGCATCCGGGCATGGTGCTTAGCGCACTCTCTGAAGCGGGCGTCGAGCCCCGTGACGCGGTGATGATTGGGGATACCACCTATGATATCGAGATGGGCCGCGCCGCGGGCGTGGCGGTGCTCGGGGTGAGTTGGGGCTATCATCCGGTGGCGGATCTGCGCGCGGCAGGCGCGCCGCGGATCGTGGACAGTTTTGAAGAGCTGGAAATGGCGGTTCTGGAGATTCTGGCATGAGCGGCTGGACGGCGAAACGGTTCTGGAATGAGGCGACGGTTGCGCCTGTCTCGGGCGGCTTCACGGTGCTCCTTGATGGTCGCGCAGTGAAAACGCCCGCGAAACGTGCGCTCGTGGTGCCCTCCCGCGCGATGGCCGAGGCGATGGCCGCCGAGTGTCAGGCGCAGGGCGAGAAGATCGATCCCATGACGATGCCGGTGACCCGTTCGGCCAATGCCGCGCTCGACAAGGTGGCCAGCCAAAAGGCCGAAGTGGCCGAACTCATCTCCGCCTATGGTGAGACCGATCTTCTGTGCTACCGTGCCGAGCGTCCCGAGGAGCTGATCGCCCAACAAGCCGCCGCCTGGAATTGCTGGCTCGACTGGGCCGAGGCGCAGTACGGCGCGCGACTCAGGGTGACAACGGGCGTTGTGCCGATCCTGCAGCCGGCCGCCGCGCTGGTGGCGCTCGCGCGCCGCGTCGAGGCCTGCGATATCTGGGAACTCGCGGCACTTCATGACCTTGTCGGCCTCACGGGCTCGCTTGTGCTTGGTCTTGCCGTGTCTGATGGTGCGCTGCCCGCGGCGCAGGCCTGGGACGTCTCGCGCGTCGACGAGGCCTTCCAGATCGCGCAATGGGGCACCGACGAGGAGGCTGCCGCGCTGGCAGAGCTGAAAAAACAGGCGCTGCTTCACGCTGAGCGATTCTGGATACTGCGGCATACCGCATAATGTGAGGGTTTTCGGACAGGCTCCCTCCTGTTTGCTGCCCGCGATCCGGGCAGCTGCTCAATCAGCGGGCGAATGCCTTGGAGAAATCCGCCATGACGGCTTGACCATCTGGTCCGCATTCGCTCAAACTCCTCATGCTGGGGCATGCCCCAAGACACGTCAGACCCGTGAAGGGCACTCTCACCGCCGCCAAGGCGGCAACTCAGGAAGAGGTAAACATGAAACAATCCGTATTCTTCGGTTCGCTGGTGATGGCGGGCCTCGTGGCCGGCGTTGCCGGGGCGTCGACCCTGGACGAGGTCAAGGCCCGTGGCGAACTGATTTGCGGCGTGAACCCGGGGCTGACCGGCTTCGCCGCTCCGGATGCGAACGGCAACTATCAAGGCTTCGACGTGGCGGTGTGCAAAGCCGTTGCCGCCGCCGTGCTTGGCGACCCGATGAAAGTGAAATATGTCCCGCTGACCGGCGAGACCCGCTTCACCGCGCTCGCCTCGGGCGAAGTGGACATGCTGTCGCGCAACTCCACCTGGACCTTCTCGCGCGATACCGAACTTGCGCTCGATTTCGTTGCCGTGAACTACTATGACGGCCAAGGCTTCATGGTGCACAAGGAGCTTGGTGTTTCGTCGGCCAAGGAACTCGAAGGCGCGACGATCTGCGTGCAGACCGGCACCACCACCGAGATGAACCTCGCCGACTTCTTCAAGGCGAACAACATGACCTACACGCCGGTGAACATCGCCGATGACGCCGAGGGCCAACAGCGCTTCCTCGCCGGTGCCTGCGACAGCTACACCACCGACGCCTCGGGTCTCGCCGCTTCGCGCGCCACCATGCCGAATGCCGATGACATCGTCATCCTGCCCGAAATCATCTCGAAAGAGCCGCTCGGGCCGGCCGTGCGCCACGGCGATAACAACTGGGGCGACATCGTGCGCTGGAGCTTCTATGCGCTCGTCGAAGCCGAAGAATACGGCGTGACCAAGGCGAATCTCGAAGAAGTGGCCGCCTCGACCCAGAACCCGGAAATCCGCCGTCTGCTCGGGCTCGAAGGCGACATGGGCGCGAAGATCGGCCTCGACAACGATTTCGCGAAACGCGCCATCCTTGCCGTCGGCAACTATGGCGAAGTGTTCGAAGCCAATATCGGCGCGGGCACCTCGATCGGTCTGGCGCGCGGCCTCAATGCGCAATGGACCCAGGGCGGGCTGATGTACGCCCCGCCGTTCCGCTAAGCTCTCTGTGCGGCCGGGTGCACCACCCGGCCGCATTCTCTTTTTCGACAAGCGGGATCGCCGGGGCCTCCCCCCATACAGTTGGCGCAAAGCCACAAGGCGACCCGGACAGGGGAAAAGCATGACACTCGCGAGTGATCCGCCGAAAGATGGCTTTCGGCTCTCGATGCTCATTTACGACACGCGGTTCCGCTCCGTCACGATCCAGGTGATCGTGCTTGTGCTGTTCCTTGCGGGTCTGTTCTGGCTTCTCAACAACGCCTATGTGAACCTCGAGGCGAAAGGGAAGGACTTCAACTTCTCCTTCCTCTGGACCCGCGCGGGCTATGACATCGCCCAGACGCTGATCCCCTACACGAACGACGATACGCATATGCGCGCGTTGATCGAGGGGCTCCTGAACACGCTCCTTGTCTCGGTTCTGGGCTGTATCTGCGCGACCATCCTCGGCGTTTTCGTGGGGGTGTTGCGGCTCTCGCACAACTGGCTCGTGGCGCGGATCATGACGGTCTTTGTCGAGACTTTCCGCAACATCCCGCTGCTGTTATGGATCCTGCTCATGGGCACGATCCTGTCGGAAACCCGGCCGAGCCCGCGCGATTTCCGCTTTACCGAGGCGATGCAGGCGGCGGGCGAGACCCCCAAGGCCTCGATGTGGCTCTTCGACACGATCGCAGTCACAAACCGCGGCACGAATGTTGCCGCCCCCGCCTTTTCCAATTCGCTGGGCGAGGTGGTCCTGCCCGGGAACATCCCCGTCAGCCTCAATGCGCTGGCGCTCTTTGCCGTGCTGGCGGCCTCGTTCTGGGGCTGGCGGCGCCTGATGGCCCGCGCCAAGGCGGTGCAGGAGGCAACCGGCACCCGCCCTGCGACATGGTGGCAGACGCCGCTGATCCTGCTGGGGCCGGTCGTTGCCGTCTCACTCGGGCTTGGCTTTCATCTCGATTACCCGGTGATCACGCGGTTTGACTTCACCGGCGGCTTCCAGATGCTGCATTCCTTCACGGCGCTCTTGATCGCACTCACGATCTACACCTCGGCCTTCATCGCCGAGATCGTGCGGGCGGGCATCTTGGCCATTTCCAAGGGGCAAACCGAGGCCGCCTATGCGCTGGGGCTGCGCCCCGGGCGCACGATGAACCTCGTGATCCTGCCGCAGGCGCTCCGCGTGATCGTGCCGCCGCTCATTTCGCAATATCTGAACCTGACGAAGAACTCCTCGCTTGCCATCGCGGTGAGCTACATGGACCTGCGCGGCACGCTGGGTGGCATCACGCTGAACCAGACCGGGCGCGAGCTCGAATGCATGCTCTTGATGATGCTGATCTATCTCACGATCAGCTTGGTGATCTCCTCGGTGATGAACCTCTACAACAAATCGATCAAGCTGAAGGAGCGTTGAGATGACCGAGACCTCCTCCTTCGTCCGCACCGACATGCTGCCGCCTGCGCCGCCTCCGGTGAGCCAGACCGGCGTCATCAAATGGCTGCGCGAGAACCTGTTCTCGGGGCCGCTCAACACGACTCTCACGCTCTGCGGGCTCGGCTTTGCGATCTGGCTCGTGCAGGCCGCGGCGCCGTGGCTGCTGCACTCGGTCTGGAATGCGAATTCGCAAAACGAATGCCGCAGTATCATCGCCGAGACCTGGGGGCCCGAAGCGACCGGCGCTTGCTGGGCGATCATCCGCGCGCGCTGGCACCAGTTCCTGTTCGGCTTCTACCCGATGGATCAGTATTGGCGCATCTACGTGACCTTCGCCGCGCTCTTCGTGGCAATCGCGCCGGTGCTCTTTGCCACGCTGCCGCGCCGGATGCTCTGGCTGTCGCTCCTTTACCCGCTTGTCGCCTTCTGGCTCCTATGGGGCGGGCCGATCTGGGGGCCGGTTTTCACGGCGCTCGGCTTCGGGCTCTGGGCGGCGGTGTTCCTTGCGCTCTCGGTGCGGCTTGGCGTCGTGGTGGCCGCGGGCATCGGCCTTGTTGCCGCCGCGGTCTTCTGGATCTATGGCGTCGGCGCGCTTGAGGCGAGCATGCAATCGGTTCTGCCGCTCGCGCTCCCCGAGGTGGACAGCGATCAGTTCGGCGGCTTCCTCCTGGCGCTGGTGATCGGGGTGACGGCGATCGTCGTCTCGCTGCCGATGGGGGTGTTGCTCGCGCTTGGCCGGCAATCAGACATGCTGATCATCAAATCGCTCTCGGTGGGCTTCATCGAGTTCATCCGCGGCGTGCCGCTGATCACGCTGCTGTTCACCGCCTCGCTGCTTTTGCAATACTTCCTGCCCTCGGGGACCAGCTTCGACTTGATCCTGCGGGTGGTGATTCTCGTCACCTTCTTCGCCGCGGCCTATATCGCCGAAGTGATCCGGGGCGGGCTCGCGGCGCTGCCGCGCGGGCAATACGAGGCGGCCGACGCGCTCGGCCTCGATTACTGGCAGGCGCAGCGGCTGATCATCATGCCGCAGGCGCTGAAAATCTCCATCCCCGGCATCGTCTCCACCTTCATCGGCATGTTCAAGGATACCACGCTCGTCGCCTTCGTCGGGCTGATGGATCCGCTCAAGGGCATCTCGACAGTGGTGCGGGCCGACCTGAACTGGAAGGGCGTCTACTGGGAGCCCTATATCTTCGTTGCCGTGATCTTCTTCATCTTCAACTTCAGCATGTCGCGCTACTCGATGTTTCTCGAGCGCAAGCTGAAGCGTGACCACCGTTAAGGAGGGGCCCATGTCGGAGCCGAACATCCAATCCGCCCGCGCAAAGATGCAGGTCAGCGACGAGGTCGCGGTCCAGATCACCGCCATGAACAAATGGTATGGCCAGTTCCATGTGCTGCGCGACATCAACCTGACAGTGAACCGCGGTGAGCGGATCGTCATCGCCGGGCCCTCGGGCTCGGGCAAATCGACGATGATTCGCTGCATCAACCGGCTTGAGGAGCATCAATCCGGACAGATCATCGTGGATGGGATCGAACTGACGTCGGATTTGAAGAACATCGACAAGGTGCGCTCGGAAGTGGGGATGGTGTTTCAGCACTTCAACCTGTTCCCGCATCTGACGATTCTGGAAAACCTGACGCTCGCGCCCATTTGGGTGCGCAAGGTGCCCAAGCGCGAGGCCGAGGAAACGGCGATGTATTTCCTCGAAAAGGTGAAAATCCCGGAGCAGGCGCACAAATACCCCGGCCAGCTTTCAGGCGGCCAGCAGCAGCGCGTGGCGATTGCGCGCTCGCTCTGCATGAAGCCGCGGATCATGCTCTTTGACGAGCCGACCTCGGCGCTTGACCCCGAGATGATCAAGGAGGTGCTCGACACGATGATCGAGCTCGCCGAGGAGGGCATGACGATGCTCTGCGTCACCCATGAGATGGGTTTTGCCCAGGCGGTGGCGAACCGGGTGATCTTCATGGCCGATGGTCAGATCGTCGAGCAGAACAACCCGCATGACTTCTTCAACAATCCGCAATCGGAGCGGACGAAGCAGTTCCTGAGCCAGATCCTCGGGCATTGAGCTGTGGGGGCGCTGCCCCGCCGAGGCAATGCCTCGGCCCCCCGGGATACTTAGAGCAAGAGGAAAGGGCCGCCGCTTCGGGGGCCCTTTTTATCACTTGCCGCGGGTGGAAGGGGTGAAGAAGTCGAGCAGTGAGCCCTGACCGGGGGCGACATCGCGCCAGTCCTCGATCTGGAAATCGACGATCAGCGTGGCGCAGGTCGGATATTTGCGGAAATCGGGGTCATAGATCGGGCGCGAGGGCAGGCTCGCGGCGAATTCACCGATGCCGGGGTTATGGGCGATCAGCATCACCGTGGAGGCCGTGGCCTTGCGCAGCTCGGCCAGGAGCGTCTCCGGGGTGGCCTGATAGAGCGCGTCGATCAGATGCACTTCGGGGCGGGTCTCGATCACCGCCGAGGCGACACCTTCCCAGGTCTCGCGGGTGCGCAGCGCGCTCGAGCACAGCACTTCCTCGGGCTCAAGCCCGCGCGAGGCAAGAAAATCGCCGAGTTCGCGCGCCGCGGTTTGTCCACGCGGATTGAGCGGGCGGCGCTTGTCTTCCATAGCCGGGTCATCCCAGCTCGATTTTGCGTGGCGGGTGAGGATCAGTCGGCGGTGTCCGGCGGGGGTCATGTGTGAAATTGCCTCAAGTGCCATGCGGATTGTTGTTCCAACCTGCCATAGCTTCGGCTCAGGGGGCAAGCTTGCCGCGCAAGACAGCCCAGAGAAAGACAATTTGCCCCTGCCTCGGTGTTAAGGAAACTTCGGCAGGCGGGCACGTCATAGCCTGTGGCGGTCATCGCCCCGGCCGGGCAGGTCTCGGTGCAGGGGGCAGGACAGCCTTCGCAGGGCGAGGGGCCGGGGACCGGCTGCGGCAGATGCCCGGGCAGCAACAGCGCGCCGCGCAAAGAGACTTGCAGCCCCATGCGCCGATGCACCAGAAGCCGCGTCGGCGCGGCAAAGGCCTGCCCTGATTCGATCGCCCAGCGATAGAAAGGGGGGAACGGGGGGCCATCGGAGGGGAAGAGCGCCCGCCCTCCCGCTTGCGCGGCCATCCTCCCGATCACGCGTTTCGACCAGCGGTCGAGCGGATCGGCCGCCCCGTCTTCGAATTCGGGTTGCGCGGTGACATGCGCCCAGAAGCCGGGCTCCTCCGGCGCCAGAAGGATCACCGTCTCCGCCCCGTCATGCGCGATTCCAGCGACAAAAAGGCGCGCCGCGTCAAGGGCTTCGGGCAGGGCTTCGGGCAGGTTCACCGCCGCCGCGGTTTCACGCGGGTCTGGGTGGAGCGGATCATCGAGCCCGCGCCATGTTCGGTGAACAGCTCGAGCAGGCAGGCGTTGGGCACCCGGCCATCAAGAATCACCACCGCGCGCACGCCTTCCTTTACCGCCTTGAGCGCGGTTTCGACCTTCGGGATCATGCCGCCGGAAATCGTTTCATCCTCGATGAGCGCCTGTACCTCGTCGGGCGTCATCTGGGTGATCACCTCGCCCGCCTTGTTCTTCACCCCCGCCACATCGGTGAGCAAAAGCAGCCGGTCGGCCTGCAGCGCGCCCGCAATCGCGCCTGCGGCGGTGTCGCCATTGACGTTGAAGGTCTCGTTATCGTTCACGCCCGTTGCCACCGGCGCGATCACCGGGATCATGCCGGCGGAATAAAGATCGCGGATCACCTGCACGTTCATCTCGACCGGGCGGCCCACAAAGCCCAGTTCCGGGTCATCGGGTTCGCAGACCATCAGATCGTCGTCCTTGCCGGAAATGCCGACCGCCCGCCCGCCCTGATCGTTGATCGCCTGCACGATGCGCTTGTTCACGAGCCCCGAGAGGATCATCTCGACCACTTCGACGGTTGCCTTGTCGGTGACGCGCTTGCCGCGCACCCAATCCGATTTGATACCAAGCTTCGCCAGCATCTCGTTGATCATCGGCCCGCCGCCATGCACCACGACCGGGTTCATACCGACCTGCTTCATCAGCACGACATCGCGGGCAAATTCCGCCATCGCGTCATCGTCGCCCATCGCATTGCCGCCAAATTTCACCACCACCACGGCGCCGGTATAGCGTTGCAGATAGGGAAGCGCCTCGGAAAGCGTCTTCGCAGTGGCGATCCAGTCACGATCCATCGTCTGTTTTCTCATCGGCGGCCCTCGGGGTGTCGGCAACATGGTTAGAACCAAACGCCCCCCCTGCCAAGGGCATTGCCATTGCCGCGCCGAGGTTTAGGTTTGGTGCAAAGTCAGGAGTATGTGATGGACGGACGCAAGGTGATGCTGTTGACGGGGGCAAGCCGCGGGATCGGCCATGCCACGGTGAAGCGGTTTGCGCGCGAGGGCTGGCGCATCATCACCTGCTCGCGCCAGCCCTTCCCCGAGCAATGCCCCTGGGGCGGCGGGCGCGAGGATCACATTCAGGTCGATCTGGGGGATCCGAACGCCACGATCGAGGCGATTGCCGAGATCAAATCGCGCCTCGACGGGCGGCTCCACGCGCTTGTGAACAACGCCGGCATCTCGCCCAAGGGGCCGGGCGGATCGCGGCTCAACACGATCGAGACCGACCTGCGCACCTGGGGGCAGGTGTTCCATGTGAACTTTTTCGCCTCCATCGTGCTCGCGCGCGGGTTGAAGGACGAGCTTTCCGCAGCCAAGGGCGCGGTGGTCAATGTCACCTCGATTGCGGGCTCGCGCGTGCATCCGTTCGCGGGGGCGGCCTATTCCACCTCGAAAGCGGCGCTCAAGGCGCTCACTCGCGAGATGGCGCATGATTTCGGGCCGATGGGGGTGCGGGTGAATGCGATTGCGCCGGGCGAGATTGAAACCTCGATCCTGTCGCCCGGCACCGAGAAGATCGTCGAAGGCTTGCCGCTGCGTCGGCTCGGCCAGCCGCGCGAAGTGGCCGATGTGATCTGGTTTCTCTGCTCGGAAGCCTCGAGCTATGTGACCGGCACCGAGATCGAGGTGAATGCCGGCCAGCATGTCTGACCGCTGCGGGGGGCAGCGCCCCTATGCGAGGCCCGCAATGATCGCGCGCAGCGTCTCGATACCGTCGCCCTTTTCCGAGGAGGTGACCACAAGTTCGGGATAGGCGGCGGGGTGCTTTTGCAGCGCGCCCTTGACCTGCATAAGCACTTTCTCCCGTTCCGCCTGGCTGATCTTGTCGACCTTGGTCAGCACCACCTGGAAGGTTACGGCGGAGCGGTCGAGCAGGCTCAGGATCTCGTCATCGACCGCCTTCACGCCATGGCGCGCGTCGATCAGAACGAAGACCCGGCGCAGCGTGGCGCGGCCGGAGAGGTAGCTCTTGAGCAGCGCCTGCCACTTCTGGACCACCGCCACCGGCGCCTCGGCAAAGCCGTAGCCGGGCAGGTCGACGAGATAGGGGCCGCCCTCGGTGGTGAAATAGTTGATCTCCTGCGTGCGGCCCGGCGTGTTCGAGGCGCGCGCAAGGTTTTTGCGGTTGGTCAACGCATTGATCAGCGAGGATTTCCCCACATTCGAACGCCCGGCAAAGCAGACCTCGATCCGGTCGGCGGGCGGCAGGCCCGCCATTGCAACGACGCCCTTGAGAAACTCGACCGGCGCAGCAAAAAGGAGCCGACCGCGTTCGCGGCTCGTGTCATCGGGCTCGGGCGTTAGGGTGAAATCCATCTGCATCACAGCACCTCCACTGCGTCACCGCGCGTGACCGTGCCACTTTCCACGACCGTCGCATAAAGCCCGAAGTGCCAATTTCCATTGAGCTTTTCGAGCCACTCAAGGGTTTCGAAATCTTCCTTCCCGGTTTCGGGGTTGGCACAGGTGGCGCGGCAGCGGGTGATCGGCATCGCCACCTCCAGCACCGCTTCGCCAATGCGCAAACGCTTGCCCAGAAGCTCGCGCTCGGCCCAGGGCTCCCAGCCCGCCACCCAGAGATTGCCGCGGAAGCGGTGGCGCGAGACCGCGACGCCCGCCGCCTGCCCGAGCGCCTCGAGCGAGGCCGTCGAGAGAAGCGAAATATAGGGCTCTTTCATATCGGTAAAGGCCTGCCCCTCCAGCCGTTCAAGCGCGCGCGGCGCGGGGCGGCTTTCCGGCCAGAGCGGGCGCAGCCATTCGATCAGCTTCACCTGATCTTCGGGGCGGGTCGGATCAAAGCGCAGGTGCCACAGATCGGGATGGGTCAGCTCGATCGTGCCATCCGCGTGGGTCCTTGCCTGCACCGCCATCAGCGCAGGCGCCGCAACGCCGCGCACGAAGTTCATCTTCTTGGCCCATTCGACGGCGGGATGCGCGAATTTCGCCCCCTCGTGAGAGAGCGCAAAGACCCGGTCAAAAGGCAGAGCGCGCCCCCTTGTCAGGGGCGCGCTGCGGATCTCCTCATAGCCGATCGACTTGATCGGATGGCGGAGAATATGGGCAAGATGGCCCGTCATTTTTTCGGCGGTTCCGCGCCAGATTTCTTGCGGAAACTGGCGACGATATTGCCGAAGATGTCCGGCCGTTTGCCGTGCAGCGTCATGATCGAATACTGCTGGATGAAGGTGATCGTGTTGTTCGCGATCCAGTAGAGCACGAGGCCCGAGGCAAAGCTGCCCAGCATGAACATGAAGATCCACGGCATCCAGGCAAAGATCATCGCCTGGCTCGGATCGGTCGGCGCCGGGTTGAGCTTTTGCTGGAACCACATCGAGATGCCAAGCAGGATCGGCAGCACACCGAGGCTGAGCACGAAGAGCATCGAGCCGGGTTCGGGCGTGGCAATGGGCAGGAGTCCGAACAGGTTCAGGATCGACGACGGGTCCGGCGCGGAGAGATCCTTGATCCAGCCGATCCACGGCGCGTGGTAAAGCTCGATCGTGACGTAGATCACCTTGTAGAGCGAGAAGAAGATCGGGATCTGCAACAGCACGGGCAGGCAGCCGGCGGCGGGGTTGATCTTCTCGCGCTTGTAAAGCGCCATCATCTCGCGCTGCATCGCCTGCTTGTCGTCTTTGACGCGCTCCTTGAGCTCCTCCATCTTCGGCTGGATCTCTTTCATCTTCGCCATCGAGATGTAGGAGGTGCGCGCGAGCGGGAACACGATCAGCTTGATGATCACGGTGAGCGCGATGATCGCCCAGCCCATGTTGCCGAGCACGGCATGGAGCCAGTGCAGGAGCCGGAACATCGGTTTCGTCAGGAAATAATACCAGCCCCAGTCGATCGAATCGACGAAGCGGGTGACCTGCGGACGGTCCGGGTCGACCTTGTCGCCAAGCAGACTGTCGAGCCAGCCCGGGTCGTTCTGGTAATGCGCGATCGCTTCCCATTCCTTGGCGCCGGCAAAGAGCCGGGTGGTCACCGAGGTGGTGGCCCCGGCATCAACGACGCTCGCGGGAAGGCGCGTTTCGGTCTGGTAGAGATCGGCGGAGGCGACATATTTCACCACCGAGGTGAACTGGTTCACATCGGGGATGAGGGTCGTCATCCAGTATTTGTCGGTAAAGCCCGCCCAGCCATTCTGGGTCGCGGTCAGGATCTCGGCCTGGCCCTCGCCCGCGACCTCATCCATCTTGGTGATGTTCTTGTATTTGATCTCTTCGAGCTTGCCGTCGGTCATCCGCACGGCGCCTTCGTGGAGCACATAGACATGCCGCCCGTCGGGGATGCCGTGGCGCGCGATGATGCCCCAGGGGGCAAGGCTCACGGGGGCAGTGCCGTTGTTGGCGACCGTGTCGGTGACAGTGAAGAGATATTGCGTATCAACCGCGATGGTGCGGGTGAAGGTTTGCCCGACGCCGTTGTCCCAAGTCAGCACCAGCGGCGTTTCCGGGGTCAGCTTCGCGCCCTCGGGGGCGGTCCATAGCGTTTTCGGCCCCGGCACCTGCGCCGCAGTCAGCCCGGCCACCGGAGACCAGCCGTTGAGCACGTAATAGGGCTTCTCGGCATTGAGTTCGGTGCCGCCGACCGGTGCAAGGAGCCGCACCAGGGCTGAGCTCTCGTCAAGGCTCACATGATATTTCTTCAGCGACAGGTCATCGAGCCGGGCGCCCATCAGCGAGATCGAGCCGGTAAGTTCCGGTGTGTCGATCGTCACCCGCGGCGCCTCCGCCACGGCGGCCGCGGCGGTTTCGGGCACGGCGGGTGTGGCCGTTGCGGCAACCGGCGGCACGGCGCCCTGGGGCGCTGCCGTCTCGGGGCCTGTCGCCAAGGTGGCGGCTTCCTCCTCGGGCGCGACGGGCGTCGCCGGCGGGAAGAACACCGTCCATACGACGATGACCAGCGCCGAGAGCACGGTCGCGAGCATGAGGTTCTTGTTCTGACTGTCCATAGGCGTGCGTTTCCCCTGCGGATCCGGGTTCGGCCCGGTTCAACAGAAGGGGCGGCGAAAGGTCAAGCGCTTTCGCGCGCCCCGACCGGCTTGGCCTTGCCCGCCAGAGCCATGATGCCGGGCCTGCCGCTCTCTTTCGGCACGCTCTCAGGCTCCGCGGCGGCCGTCCTTGCGCGGCGCCCGGGAGAGCCGGGTGTCGTGGCGCGCGAGCCAGGCCCCGCTTTCCTCAAGCGGCAGCGGCTGGGAGATTGCCTTGCCTTGCACATGGTTGCAGCCGAGCTGCGCAAGCATCGCATGCTCGCCAATCGTCGTCACGCCATCGGCGACAGTCTGCAAGCCCAAGCCCTCGGCAAAGGAGACGATGGCGGCCACGAGGCGTTGCTGCTCCGGGTCGCGGTCGACATGGGTGACAAAAGAGCGGTGAATGCGGATGCGCTCGGCGCCGGTGCGACGCAGCGCCGCCACCGAGACCGGCCCGGTGCCAAAGCCTGCCAGCTCGATCCGGCAGCCGAACTTGGCGCATTGCGAGACATTGCGCCCGATCACCTCGTCATCGAGTTTTGCTGTCACATCCTGATGCAGCACGAGCCGGGTGCGTTCGGGCGCGATGTCGAAACGGTCGAATTCCCATTTCAGCCGGTCGAAGAGCCGCGGATCGGCGACATGCGCCATGTCGAGGGCCAGCGAGACCGGGCCAGGCGGAACCGGGAGTTGTTCCCAGTCGCGCAAGGCATTGAAACATTGAAACAGCATCACCTCGTTGAGGCGCATCTGCAGCCCGGCCGCCTCGATGGCAGGGGCGATCTCCGCCTCGCCCAGAACGCCGCGTTCCCGGTCGAGCCAGCGCGGGGCGGCCTGCATGCCTGAGACCGCGCCGGTGTCGGTGCAGATCTGCGGTTGGAAATAGGCGACGATCCGGCCCTCTTCCAGTGCCGGGCCGATTGCTTCTGCAAGCGCGCCCTGTGCTTTGGCGGCCTGACGGATCTCGTGTGTGAAGGCGCGGATCGCGCCCGGCCCGTTGCGGCGTGCCTCGTCGGCAGCGGCTTCGGCGGCGGCAAGAAACGCCTTGCCGCTGTGTTCGGGCGCGCGGCTGAGAAGGCAGAAGCCGACATGGCTCGTGATGTTGATCGAGCGCGCCGAAATCGAGAAAGGCGCATCACAAGCCGCCTGCAACCGCGCCGAAAGCTGGATCATGCTTTCCAGATCGGGGCGTTGGGTCGGCGTCAGAATCGCCGCGTAACGCTCGCGCTCGAGCAGGGCGATTCGGTCGGAATTACGGAGCACGCCGCGAATGCGTTCCCCGAAGGCTTTGAGGAATTCGTCGAATTCGGGGCGGCTCATCTGGTTGCGCAGCGTCTCGGCATCATCGAGGCCGACGATCAGGCAAGCGGTGCCGCGCGCGGAATCGAGCGCTTCCCGGATTGTTTCGTCGAGCATCAGCTCCGCTTCGGCGCGTTGCGGCACCGGCGGCGCTTCGATCCCGTCTTCAGGATCGTCCGCAGAGGCCATCGGGCGGCTCATCCAGGCGACGATCAGCGCGGTGATTCCCACCAGCACGAAGCCATCGAGCCCGAACCAGAGCCCCGCCAACCCCGCGGCAGGCAGAAATGCCACCATCTCGCGACGCAACAGGATCGGTCCGGTCCGTTTCTTGCCTTCGGCGCGACGGAACATGAACGGTCTGGCACGTTTTTGTGCCCGGGATTTTGTCATCTCGGCCCTCGATGCAGCGGCGAAGGGACCCCCCTTCCATCGCGGCTCAAGCTAGGCGGGTTTGGTCAGCGAGCGGTTAAGAAAGGTCGTGCAAGTTGGGAATGTTTTCGCTCAAATCCGAAACAATGCTGGTTTGGCCGAGCCCGAGCCCGGCGAAATCGAACACCCGCGGGTCGGCCAGATGCGAGGGGCGCACATTCATCAGCGCGCGGAACATCACCTGACGGCGGCCGGGGCTGCGCGCCTCCCAGCCGTCGAGGATCTGTTTCACCTGCACGCGCTGAAGCCCGTCCTGGCTGCCGCAGAGATTGCAGGGGATGATCGGGTAGTGCATCGCCTTGGCGTAACGGTCGCAATCGGCCTCGGCGACGAAGGCGAGCGGGCGGTAGACGAAAAGATCGCCTTCCTCGTTCACGAGCTTCGGCGGCATCGTGGCGAGCCGCCCGCCATGAAAGAGGTTCATAAAGAAGGTTTCGAGGATGTCGTCGCGGTGATGGCCGAGCACCACGGCCGAACAGCCCTCCTCGCGGGCGATTCGGTACAGGTTGCCCCGGCGCAGCCGCGAGCAGAGGCTGCAATAGGTCTGCCCCTCGGGGATCTTTTCCTTCACCACCGAATAGGTGTCCTGATACTCGATCCGGTGCTCGATCCCCATCCGGGTGAGGAATTCGGGCAGCACCGTGGCCGGAAAGCCGGGCTGGCCCTGATCGAGGTTGCAGGCGAGCAGCTCAACCGGCAAGAGCCCGCGCCATTTGAGTTCGGTGAGCACCGCAAGAAGCGTGAAGCTGTCCTTGCCGCCGGACAGGCAGACAAGCCAGCGCGCGCCGGGTGTGACCATGCCATAGGTCTCGAGCGCCTCGCGGGTTTCGCGCAACAGCCGCTTGCGCAGCTTTTTGAATTCGGTCGTTGACGGTGCGCCCGTCAAAAGCGGCGGCAGCGCGGCCTCGTCTTCGTCAAACATCTGCGTGGCCCTTGCAGCGGCAGCCTGCGTCATGGGCGGGGTCGGCGCCGGGCACCGGGTCATAGCCATGCCCGCCCCAGGGGTGGCAGCTCAAAAGACGCTTCGCCGCAAGCCAGCCGCCCTTGAGCGCGCCATGCCGTTCAAGCGCCTCAAGCGCATAGACCGAGCAGGTCGGCTGATAGCGGCAGCCATTGCCGAGCCAGGGGGAAAGAACGAGCCGGTAAAACCGAACCGGCAGCGAAAAGACATAGGCGAGCGGCGTCATTTTCCCCTCCGGCGGCCCTTCTGGCCGGGCTGCGGCGGGCGGGGTTTCAGGCTGCGCCCGGCGTGGATGTCACGGATCGCCTTGGCAAAATCACTCTGCAACTCGGAGAAGGGGCGGCTTGCCGTTGCCTCGGGGCGGCCAACCAGCACGTAATCCCAGCCGGGCAGGCCAAGCTCGGGCAGGCCAAGCCGCGCCACCTCGCGCAACCGCCGCTTGGCGCGGTTGCGGGCGACGGCATTGCCGATCTTCTTCGAACAGGTAAAGCCGATGCGGATAATATCTGCGGGCGGGGCCTCCGCCGCACCGCGCTGGCGCGCCTGCAACAGGAACCCCGGCAAGGCGAGGCGCTGCGCCGACGCGGCCCGCAAAAAATCCGCCCGCACCCGCAGCACCGCGATTCGCGGTGCCGGGGATGCGGGCGGACAAACGGAAACCGCCGGGGCGCTTCCCGCACTCCGACCATCGCGGTCAGTCGCAGGAGCCTCCGGCGGTGTCATGTTTCAGGCCGATGCCTTACGCCGACAGAACCTTGCGGCCCTTCGCGCGGCGGGCATTGAGGACTTTGCGGCCGCCTTTGGTCGCCATGCGGGCGCGGAAGCCGTGGCGGCGGGCGCGCACGAGTTTCGACGGCTGGTAGGTGCGTTTCATCGCGGTTACTCCGGTTGTCTCATCGGTGGGACACCCTGAACCCTGCCGGATTCGGCTTCCCCTGCATTCGAAGCCCGGTCTTTAGGGGCATCGTCTGCACAAGTCAATTCTCCCTTGCGGGTTTTTTCATACATCCGGGTGCGCCATAGGCGGCACTCGCCCTGTCGTTGCAAAAAGCCGCATCGGCACCCTTCCGCCCACGCGGATGTGAGCCTATTTATTCCCGGAATGCTTTGGTATTCCATAAAAACGCCGAAGAACTCGGTGGGGGATCGAAGGGGCCCCCCGGCGGACGGCCCGCCATATTGGGACAGGATGAAGGTCAACACACTCTCGGGGCGATTTCTGGTGCTCACGACGGTTTTCGTCGTGTTGGCCGAAGTGCTCATCCTGCTGCCGGGCCTTGCCAATTTTCGCGAGGATTACCTGCTGACCCGGCTTGAGCGGGCGCAGATCGCCTCGCTCGCCCTGCTCACCACCGATACGATGATCGAGCCCGATCTGGAGCAGGAACTGCTCGACAATGCCGGCGTCTACAACGTGGTGTTGCGGCGCGATGCGGCGCGGCAACTGGTGCTGTCCTCCCCCATCCCGCAGCCCATCGCCGCCACCTATGACCTGCGCGAGGAACCGTTCTGGAAGCTCATGCGCGATGCGCTCGCCGTGCTTGCCGACCCCGAGGATCACGTGATCCGGGTGATTGGCGATCCGGTGCAGAAAGGTGGGCTGGTGATCGAGGTCACGCTCGCCACGGCACCGATGCGCCTTGAGATGATCGAATACGGGCTGCGGCTGCTCACCCTTTCAGCCGTGGTCTCGGTGCTGACGGCGCTGCTGCTGTTTTTCCTCGTGCGGCGGCTGATGGTGGTGCCGATCAAGCGGGTCGTGGCGCATATGGCAGCCTATGCAGATGCGCCCGAGGATGCACGCACGATCATCGCGCCGCAGGCCCGGATCGAGGAGTTGCGCATCGCCGAAGAGGCGCTGGCCTCGATGCAGCTGCAGCTCACCGCAGCCCTGCGGCAAAAGGAACGGCTCGCCCAGCTTGGGCAAGCGGTGGCAAAGATCAGCCACGACCTGCGCAACATCCTGACCACGGCACAGCTTTTTGCCGATCGGATGGAGGATTCAGACGACCCTGCGGTGCGCCGCGCCGCGCCCAAGTTGATGGGCTCGATCGGTCGTGCGGTGAATCTCTGCGAAACGACGCTGGCCTTCGGCCGGGCCGAGGAGCCGCCACCGCGGCTCGCGCCTTTCGATCTGGCCGGGCTGATTGCCGAGGTGGTCGAAAGTGAGGCGATCCCGGCACAGGCCGCTCAGGTGGATTTTGTCATCGATCTGCCACCGGATCTGGAAATCCAGGCCGACCGCGAGCAGCTTTACCGGGTGCTGTCCAATCTTGCGCGCAACGCCCGGCAGGCGATCGAGGCGACGGGCAAGCCCGGGACGATCGAGTTTGGCGCGGGGGAGATGAGCGCAGCGGACGGCGAGGCGGGCTGGTGGATCCGGGTGCAGGACACCGGACCCGGTCTGCCCGCAAAACTGCGCGAACGGCTGTTCCAACCGTTCTCCGGCACCTCCAAAAAGGGCGGCACCGGGCTTGGCCTTGCGATTTCGGCCGAGCTCGTGCGCGGGCATGGCGGTCGGCTCGAAGTTGTGCGCTCTGATGAAACCGGCACCGAATTCCGCCTGATACTGCCTTGTGCGCTGGCGCTGGAAGGCGCGCCCGCAGCGCATTGACCGCGGCGAACCGGGCCGGGGTCGGGGGATGTCGCAGAAACTTTGCGATTGCGGGCATTTCCCGCTTGCATTGCTCTCGGGGCGAGGCTACATCGCCCCCCACAGTGGACCCGTAGCTCAGCTGGATAGAGCATCAGACTACGAATCTGAGGGTCGGGCGTTCGAATCGCTCCGGGTCCGCCACTTCCCAAATTCCTTCCCGCCACCTGCAAAAGTGGTATGGGCTGACGGCAAGATGGTATGGCAGAAGCTGCCGTGCTGGCTGCGGGTTCCCTCCGCACCCGACATAATACTATGAAAATCAACTGCATATTGATCTGGCCGAATCGATCCGCAGAAGCGATTACTTGTCAGACAGGTAAGTGTGATTGCGCTGCGCATCCAGACGTCATGCGCCGTAGCGCCCGGGGGTAACGGATGTCTCAGTGGAAGGGCCCGAAAGCGGCGGCATTCGGTGTTGCCGTAGCTTATGCGGCACTCACGACCCTCTATATCATCGTCAGCGACAGCCTGCTCGAGCTCATCGTTCCCGATGCGTCGGAATACAAGGCGTTGCAGACAGTGAAGGGGATGAGCGTGCTGCTTCTGAGCGCGCTCCTGCTCTGGGTTCTGCTGAGCCGGGTCTGGGTGCGGCTCGACCAGCTTCTGACCGATGTCCGGGTTGCCCGCAACCGCCTCGCCGGAGCGCTGCGCGCCGCCGGAGGGGCCGCCTGGCGCACGGAACGCGATGCTGCGGGTGAACTCGTTGTCACCCTGAACGGCAATCCCTTTCGCGATGTGGGAGCTGCGATCGAAATTCTGGGAGATGTGGATACGGTGCAAACGCGGATCCATCCCGATTTCCGTGATGCGCATCAGCGGCTCGTCGATGCGATCGTCTCCGGCGAGGGGGAGCTTGCGCCGCTGACCTTCCGGATCCGCGACAAGGACGACAACTGGCGCTGGATCAAGACCGTGCCCGATCCGGAAAGCCGCCTGCCCGGCTGTCCGGATTCGGTCTCTGGCGTCGCCTTCGATGTTACCGATCTGCAAAATGCCAGGCAGGCACTTGAGGATGTGATCGCGGGGGGGGAACTGGGCACCTGGCGCCACAATCTGCACACGAACCGTCTGACGGTGAATGCGCGCTGGGCCGAGATGCTCGGATACTCCCTTGAGGAGCTGAACCCTCAGGTGATCGACGACTGGCGCGCGCTCGTGCATCCCGACGACCTGCGCGATCTGACGCCGGTCCACGCCTACAAATTCGCCAGTCGGGATTATTATTTCACCAGCGAATTCCGGATGCGGCACAAGGACGGCCACTGGGTCTGGATCCTGTCGCGTGGCAAGGCGGTCGAAACCGACGAAACCGGCGAGGCGCTCGTGCTTTCGGGCGTGCATATGGATATTTCGCAGCGCAAGGCGCTCAAGGCGGCATTGCACGAGAAAAGTGATTTTCTTCAGCGCCTGACCGAGACCTCGGTCTCGGGCATTCTCTCGATCAATGCCGAGGGCACCATCGTCTTTGCCAATCTGGAGGCGCAACAGATCCTCGATACCGACGGCCGCGGGCTGGTCGGGCGGGATCAGGCCGCGCTGGGCTGGCGGTCACGCTCGAGTGGAGAGGGCGATGGGCCCACAGGGTTTCCGATCGAACGGGTCTTGCAGGGCGGCGAGGTGCTGCGCGATTTGCGACTGACACTGCCGCTTTCCGACGGGACCGAGCGGGTGATCTCGGTCAATGCCGCGCCGATGACGCCGCGCGGTGGCGTGGCGCAGATCGTCTGTTCGGTCTCCGACATCACGCAACGGCTGATCGACGAGCGCCGCCTGGCCCTGGCCGCCGAAGAGGCACGTTACGCTGCGCGTCACGACCCGTTGACGGGGCTTCCGAACCGCAGCCTTTTTGGCGCCCATGCGAGCGCCGCGCTGGCCGAGGCGCGCCGGGACTCCGGCCTGGTGGTGCAGGCTTTTCTTGCCATCGACCAGTTCCAGCAGGTCAAGGACCGCTTCGGTCCGGTGCTCGGTGATCGGCTGATCTGCCTGATCGCCGAGCGGCTTGAGCGCCTGCGCAGCGGCGCGCAGGTGCTTGCCCGCGTTGGCGCCGAGGAATTCAGCCTGCTGGACAGGCTCGGCATGGCCGAGGAGGTGCAGGCCCTCACCGCAACGCTTGCGGCAGCCTTCGACACGCCCTTCGATCTGGAGGGGCAGCCGGTTTTTCTGCGCGCCTCGATCGGGGTTTCGCTTTTCCCGATGGATGCGATGAACGAGGAGGAACTCTGGCTCAACGCTGATCTGGCAATGTATGAGGCCAAGGCTCTCGGCGGCAATCGCGCCGTGCGCTTTACCGCGGCGCTGCGCGACCGGATGGCTCGCGAGGCGCTGATCGGGCAATCGCTGCAGCGGGCAATCCGCGACCGGGCCTTTGAACTGGTGCTGCAACCGAAAGTCTGCCTCAACAATCCCGCGCAGATCGCGGGGGCAGAGGCGCTGGTGCGCTGTTCCGATGCCGATCTGGCAGGCATCGGCCCGGCGGATTTCATGCCGGTGGCGGAGAAGACCGGATTGATCCGCGCCATCGACCTTCTGGTGATCGACATGGTCGGCACTTTCCTTGAGGAGTTGCGTCGCCGTGGCCTTGCGCTTCATGTCGCGATCAACCTCTCCCCCGAGAGCCTGCGGCAATCGGGGTTCGGCGCCGATGTGCTCGCGCATGCGAAAGCGGCCGGGCTGAGCCCGGAAACCGTGCAGTTCGAGCTGACCGAGGGCGCGGTGATCGACCCGCAATCGGAGGCGCGCGGCAGTATCGAGCTGCTGCTGGCCGAGGGGTACGAGCTCTCCGCTGATGATTTCGGCACCGGTTATTCGTCGATGAGCTATTTGCAGCAATTGCGCCTCAAGGAGATCAAGATCGACCAGAGTTTCATCTCGCGGCTCGGGCTTGACGATGGGGCTTCCGATGCGATCGTGCGCGCCACGCTTGCGATGGCGCAGGCGCTCGGGCTGCGCAGCGTAGCCGAGGGCGTGAACACGCAGGCGCAGGTTGACTGGCTTGCCGCGCAGGGATGCGATATTGGTCAGGGCTACCATTTCGGCCGCCCGGTCTCGCCCGAAGTCTTCCTCGAAAACTATCTGCAACAAGGGCCGGTCCCAGAAAGCCAGTGCCGCGCGGCAAGGTGATGCAGCCGACGGCGACCTGAGAGTGTTGCCTGGGGGCGGCCTTCGTGCTCCCCTGATGCCCGGAGCAGATGCGAAAGGCGGGCCGATGCGCAATTCCAAGACCCATCCGTTGCAGATTGCCGAAGTGGTGCCGGGGCCCGGCCTTGGCCGGATCGGCCTCACCTTCTGCCCCGGCAAGCACGACCGCGCCGCCTATTCGGGCGCCTGGGCGCGCGATCTTGACCTCGATCTCGATGCGATTGCCGGTTGGGGGGCGCGGGTTCTGGTGACGCTTGTGGAGCCCGCCGAGCTTGTCGCGCTGAAGGTGCCGGGGCTTGGCGCCGCGGCGCAATCGCGCGGCCTCGTCTGGCGGCATCTGCCGATTGCTGATTACTCGGTGCCCTCGGCCCTCTTCGAGGCGCGCTGGGCGGGGGAGGGGCGGGCCCTGCGCGATGCGCTCCGCGCCGGGCAGGATGTCGTCGTGCATTGCAAGGGCGGGCTCGGGCGCGCGGGCATGATCGCGGCGCGGCTCCTGGCGGAACTCGGCATGGAGCCCGCGCAGGCGATCCGCGCCGTGCGCAGCGTGCGTCCGGGCGCGATCGAAACGCCCGGGCAACTCGCGCTTGTGAAACGCACCGAGAGAGTGCTTGAGCCGCTGGCAATCGATACTTCGGAGATGGCGCGCGTGGGGGGGCGGCTCGGCACCAATCCGGGCGCAATCTGGGAAGACCGCGCGGGGCGGCGCTATTACGTGAAAGAACTCGAGAGCCCGGCCCATGCGCAAAACGAATATCTCGCCGCCGCGCTCTACCGGCTTGCGGGGGCGCCGGTGCTGACCTATCTGCCAGCCGCTGCGCCCGATCAGGTGGCGACACTCTTCGTCCCGGTCGACAAAAGCTGTGTGGCCAAGCTGACGGAGGCGGAGCGGCAGGCGGCGCGCGGCTGGTTCGGGGTGCATTGCTGGCTTGCCAACTGGGATGCGGCGGGGGCGCTCGGAGACAATCAGGGGCTGATCCATGACGAGGTGACGACGCTCGATGTCGGCGGCGCGCTGTCGTTCCGTGCCCAGGGCGACCCGAAGGGGGCGGCGTTCGGTAGGGAGGTGGGCGAGATCGACCGGCTGCGCACCGACCCCGACAACCCCCATGCGGTGGCGCTGTTCGGGCCGATGCGCCCCGCAGATCTGGCGGCGGCGATTGCGGTGGTGACCCGGCTTCCTGATGCCGCGATTGCGCGGGTGGTCTCCGAGGTGGGCGGGCGCGAGACGCTTGCAACGAAGCTGATTGCGCGCAAGGCCGACATGGCGCGGCAGGCGGCGCGGTTCACAGCGCCAGAAGCTGCGGCACCTGATCAGTGATCTCGTCCTGCACCTGTGCGTCGAGCACTTCGAGCCAGCGCAGCGGCAGCGCCTCCAGCCCCCAGAGCGCGCCGGCGAGCATGCCGGTGAGCGCTCCCGTGGTATCGGCATCGCCGCCCTGATTGACGACCGCCACCACCGCTTCCTCGAAGCTCTCGGCGGCGAGGAGATGGTGCAGCACCGTCTGCAGCGTCTCGACCACATAGGCCGAGCAATGCCCGCGATAGGGCGCGAAGCGGAACGGACGATGCGCGGCGACGAGCGCCTCCGCCTCGCGCCGCAGCCCCGCCTTGCCCGCGCCCGCGATCAGGGCATGGCTCGCGCGCACCAGCATCAGGCAGGCGGCATCGGAAAGCGGATGATTGTGGGTGACATGCGCCTGACCCAGCGTCCAGTCCTCCAGCACTTCCGGGCGGGCGAGCGTGGCGAGCGCCACGGGCAGCACCCGCATCGCCGCGCCATTGCCCGCATCATCTTCCGCCACCGGCCCCGCCACCGAGCCATCGCGCAAAAATCGCCGGATGCCGCGCCGGCAGGTGCCGCCGACGTCTGCGGGTTTCGTTGCGAGCCAGGCAGCAAATTCCGCGCAGAGATCCTGCGCGTCGAACCCGCCCGCACGGATCAGCGAGCGCCCGAGCGCGAGCGACATCTGCGTGTCATCCGTCACCGCGCCCGGCGCGAGCCGGAGCCAGCCGCCGCCGGTGATCTCCCGGTGCTGGCCGATCTGCGCCGCAATCTCGCGCGCCGTCATGAATTCGGTGGTGGCGCCAAGCGCATCGCCAAGCGCAAGGCCGAGATAGGCCGCAAGTGCCCGGTCCTCGCGCTCAGACATCATCGAAGCGCACCTGATAGGCGCCGCCGATGGCAAGGATCTCGCGCTCGCCATGCAGCAGCCGCGAGGGCAGGAACCCGGGATAGGAGAGCACCTTGGCGAGCGGCACCTCGGTTGTCAGGATCTTGTCGCCAAAGCAATCGGCCACCTCGCGCGCGGCCGAGAAAGAGACCAGATTGTTGAGCCGCATCACCGCCTCGCGCTTGCCGATCCGCTCGAGGATCGCGTGGTTTTCCAGCGCATTGACGCCGCGATAAAGCGTCAGATGCTGCCGCCCCGGAAAGCCGAACCGCGGCCCCGCCCATTGCGCGAATTCGTAAAGCAGATCGAGCTGGGGCAGGATCGCATTGCCATGAAAGGCGCTCTGCATCCGCTCGCGCACATAGTCCTGCCAGGCGGGGCTGGCGACGCCCTCAAGGATCTCCTTGTGGAAGTTGGGGGCAATGCCGAACCGGCTTTCCACCCAGCCCTTCAACACGGCGCCCTCGGGGCCGTTGCTGTCAAAGGCCCAGCCCTGCAGAAGCCGGAGGAAGGAGGAGCGGAACGGCCGCTTGCCGCCCGGCACCTCCTGCTGCTCGGGGTCGATGCCGAACATTGCCTGCATGTAGCTCAGGAAGGCTTCGCCCGCCTCGGCGCCGCTTTCGGCCTGATCGAGCATAGTGAAAAGCGCCGGGTTCATCTCGCGCACACCCGGAATGTGCAACGCCTCGGGGGCCTCGTTGAAGCCGCAGCTCGCAAGCCAACCCGCGGGCCGCCCCACCATATTGGCAGAGTGCCCGATGCCCTCCCTGTGCTGCGCAACCGTGTCGACCATCGGCGCGATGATGCGACAGCCCGGCCCTGCTGTGAAGGGGCCGCGTGGCTTTCATCTTGCGACAAATATCTCGGGGGGCGTTTTCGGGACGAAAACGGGGGGCAGAGCCCCCCGCAACGGTGGTGTTTCGCGCGCGCTCAGATCAGCTCGGCATGCGCCATCGCCGCATCGATCGCGGCCTTTGTGGCGTCGGTCAGCTCGGTGAGCGGCAGCCGCACCTCGGCGCTGCAAAGCCCGAGCCTCGACATCGCATATTTCGCGCCCGCCACGCCGGGCTCGAGGAAAATGGCGATATGGAGCGGCAGGAGCTGATCCTGATAGGCAAGCGCCTTGGCGTAATCGCCCGCGAGCGTCGCGGCCTGCATCTCGGCGCAAAGCTTTGGCGCAACGTTGGCGGTGACCGAAATGCAGCCCACGCCCCCCATCGCGTTAAAGCCCACCGCCGTCGCATCCTCGCCCGAAAGCTGGATGAAATCGGCGCCGCAGGTCATGCGTTGTTTCGCCACCCGGCTCAGATCGCCCGTGGCATCTTTCACGCCGATCACGCGCGGCAGCTTGGCCACTTCGCCCATCGTTTCGGGCAACATGTCCACCACGGACCGGCCCGGGATGTTGTAGATGATGATCGGCAGGTCGCAGGCGTCATGCATGGCTTTGAAATGCGCCACCATGCCGCGCTGGGTCGGCTTGTTGTAGTAAGGCGTCACCACGAGTGCCGCATCGGCGCCGTTTTCCGCGGCGTGGCGAATGAGCTCGATCCCCTCGGCGGTGGCGTTCGAGCCCGCACCTGCAATCACCGGCACGCGACCGGCGGCGGTTTCCACCACCACGCGCACCACTTCGTTATGCTCCTCGTGGCTCAAGGTCGGGCTCTCCCCGGTCGTGCCGACGGGCACAATCCCGTTGCTGCCCTCGGCAATATGCCATTCGACAAGCTTCTTGAGCGTCGCCCAATCGACGGCGCCGTTCGTGAACGGCGTGACGAGTGCGGGGAAAGACCCTTTGAACATGACACGCTCCTGAAGCTGGGGCTGAATCGCCCGGTTGCAAAATTGCGCGGACCATAGGCGAGGCTGTCGATCTTGCCAACTTGTGAATTGCAACCGTGACACCGAGCAGGCAGGAAGGGAAAAACACCGAGCAGACCCATGATCCGACACCAAGCCGTTGCGGCCCTCTGGGCTGCAATTCTCGCCTTTCTGCCGCCCATGGCCCGCGCCGATGACCCGGTCGCGCTTGCCCGGGCGCTTGCGGCCGCCGACCGCGCGAACTGGACCGGCGCAATCACCGAGGCGCGCGCCTCGGGGCCTCTCGCCTTCGACATCATCGCATGGGAACGGCTGCGGGCGGGCGAGGGCAGCTTTGCCGATTACGCCGATTTCTCCGCCCGCCGCGCCGACTGGCCGGGGATGGATCTGTTGCGCCGCAAGGGCGAGGCGACGCTCGGGGGGGTGCCACCCGCCGCGGTGATTTCCTACTTCCGGGGTGCGGCACCGCAAACCGGGACCGGCGCGCTCGCGCTTGTCGCCGCCTTTCAGGCGCAGGGCGCGCCTGCGCAGGCGGCGCAGGTGGCCGAGGCTGCCTGGCGCAACCTGACGCTGACCCCCGAGGAGCAAGCGGTTTTTCTCTCAGATCATGCCGATCTCGTTGCGCCCCATCACGGCGGGCGGATGCAGACGATGCTTGATGCGGGCGCGCTCGATCAGGCGCGCGCGATGCTGCCCCTTGTGACGCCCGGCACCCGCGCGGTGGCCGAGGCGCGGATTGCGCTGCAGGCGCGTTCCGCCGGTGTCGATGCTCTTGTGGCGGCGGTGCCGGAATACATGCTGGGCTCGTCCGGCCTTGCGCGCGACCGCGCCTGGTGGCGCTGGCGCAACGATCTCGAACCCGCTGCGGCGGAGCTGATGCTTGATTTCTCGACCTCGGCCGAGGCCCTGGGCGATGCTGAAGCCTGGGGCGATCTGCGCCAGCGGCTGGTGCGGTTCTTTTTGCGGGCGGGCGATCCGCGGCTCGCCTACAAGCTCGCGGCCCGCCACCGGCTCGACCCGGGCGGCGCGGACTGGATCGAGCTGGAATGGCTTGCGGGCTATGCCGCGCTCAAGCTTGGCGATGCGCCGACGGCGCTGGAGCATTTCGAGACCTTCAACGCCCATGTGACGAGCCCGATCTCGAAATCCCGCGCCGCCTACTGGCGTGGGCGCGCGCTCGAAGGGCTGGGCCGGGGGGGCGAGGCGAAGAGCGCCTATGCCGAGGGCGCAAAATTCCAGACCGCCTATTACGGGCTTTTGTGCGCGGAAGAGATCGACGCGCCCTATGATGCCGCTTTTGCCGCGCCGCCGCCGCTGCCGGACTGGAAGGGACAGAATTTCACTGCCGAGCCGGTGTTTCAGGCCGCCGCACTCTTGCAGGCGGCGGGAGAGACGGCTTTGGCCGAGCGCTTCATCCTGCATCTGGAAGAAAGCCTGCCCGCAAGCGAGATCGCACCGCTCGCCAAGCTCGCCGAAGACTGGGGCAATCCGCATCTGACGCTCAGCCTCGGCAAGCGCGCAACGGCGGCGGGCACGGTGTTGATGCGCGCCTATTATCCGCTCCCGGTGCTCAACCCCGAAGGCTTTGAAGTGCCCGAGGAGCTTGCACTCTCGATTGCCCGGCGCGAGAGCGAATTTGACCCGGCGGTGGTCAGCCATGTCGGCGCGCGCGGCATGATGCAGCTCATGCCCGGCACGGCAAAGATGATGGCCGCGCGCGAGGGCGTGGCTTACGATCTTGCGCGCCTGACCACCGATTCAAGCTACAACGTGCGGCTTGGCACCGCTTATCTGGCCCAGCTCGAAGAGGAATTCGGCACTTCGCCGGTGCTGATCGCGGCGGGCTACAATGCCGGGCCGGGGCGGCCGCGGCGCTGGATCGCGGAGCGGGGCGACCCGCGGCAGGCTTCGGTCGATGTGGTCGACTGGGTCGAGATGATCCCGTTTGACGAGACCCGGAATTACGTGATGCGGGTGGCCGAGAGCCTGCCCGTCTACCGCGCGCGGCTGGGGCGGCCCGATGCCGGGCCGGTGCGCTTCACCGCCGAGCTGCGCGGGCGCTAACGCGCCTTCTGGCGGGCGCGGGCGCGCCAGAGCGTGAACAGCCCGGCGCAGACCACGACACCTGCGCCCATCGCCACATTGGGGCGCAGCACATCGTCAAAGACGAGAATGCCGAGCCCCGCCGCCCAGACCAGTTGCAGATAGGCGAAGGGCTGGATCGCAGAGGCCTCGGCGATCTCGTAGGCGCGGATCAGCAAGAAATGCGCGGTGGCGGCGCTGAGGCAGAGCGCGCCCATCCAGAGCCAGTCAATTCCCGCCATCGGCTCCCAGAACCACAGCCCGAGCGGCGTCATCACGAGCGCGCCAATGAGCCCGGTCCAGTAGAACGAGACCGAGGCCGGGTCTTGCCGTGCCGCATAGCGCGTGAGCAGCGAGTAAAGCGCGAAGAGAAGCGCGCAGAAAAGCGGGATCGCCGCCTCGGGGCGGAACACGCCCACACCGGGTTCGAGGATGATCATGATGCCCGCAAAACCGATGCCGATTGCCCCCCAGCGCCGCCAGCCGACCTTTTCGCCCAAAACCGGGCCGGAGAGCGCGGCAACAAGGAGCGGATAGGCGGCAAACACCGCATGGCTCTCGATCAGCCCGATCAGCACGAAGGCCTGCACGAGAATCACGATCTCGCCGATCAGGAGGAGTGCGCGGATAATATGGATCACCGGCTGGCGGGTGGCGAGCGCGCGGCGCAGCCCGCCCTCGCTGCGCAAGGCCAGCGTGAGCGTGAAAAGGGCAAAGAACCAGTAGCGGACCGTCACTACCATATAGACGTTATAGGCGCCCGAAAGATGGCGCGAGATGCCGTCCTGCATCGCGAAGATGAAGGTGGTGAGCACCATCAGCCAGATGCCGCGGCCGGTGTTTTGAACGGCGCTCATGCGCGGCTCCCCCGGCTCATGTGGCGCTTTCCGGCATGGCCCGGTGCGCGGGTGACCGTGAAACCCGCGCTTGCGAGGCCCCGGCGCACGAAGCCCGCAGCGGTATAGGTGGCAAAAGTGCCTCCGGGCGCGGTATGGCGCCCGACCTCGGCCATCAGATCCTCGCCCCACATCTCCGGGTTTTTGGCGGGCGAGAAGCCATCGAGATACCAGGCATCCGCCGTCTCGCCCCAGCGCGGCAGGGTTTCGCGCACATCGCCAAGGATCAGTTCGACCGAGAGGCTGCCCAGCATGAACCGAGTTTCGCTGCGCAGCATGGCGGCGGCGAGGGGGGCTGCGAGCGCCTCTGCCTCGGGGAAGGCGGCGAGCGCGCGCGCCATCTCTGCCCCCGACATCGGGAACGCCTCAAAGCTTGTGAACCGGATCGGCAGATCGGTCGCGAGCGCAGTGGCGATCAGGTTCAGCCCGGTGCCGAAACCAAGTTCGGCAATATGAAATCCGGGGCAGAGCCGCGCGGGCAGATCATTGCCGGCAAGAAAGACATGGCGGGTTTCGGCCAGCCCGCCGGCAAGGCTGAAATAGGGGTCGTCGAAGCGCGTCGAAACGGGCGTCGATCCGTCGCGCCAAGCGAGCGCGGCTGGGCTCTGGTCTGGGGAGGTCATCGGGGGTAGTGCCAAGGGAATACCGGGCGACACTGACGAAAGGAACGCGCAATGGCAAGGGGTGACTGGGTAACGGTGCGCGGTGGCGGCGTGTTCGGGCTGGCCTGCGGCTACGAACTCGCCAAACGGGGCATGAAGGTGCGGCTGATCGAACGCGCGCGGATTGGCGCGGGGGCCTCGGGCGGCACGGTGGGGATGCTCTCGCCGCATGTGCCCGACCAGTGGAACGCCAAGAAGCAGTTCCAGTTCGAAAGCCTCGTGATGTCGGGCGCGTTCTGGGACGCGGTGAAGGCGGCGGGCAGCGTCGATGCGGGCTTTGCGCGCGTGGGCCGGCTGCAACCCATTGCGAAGGAAGCGGGAATTGCGCTCGCCGAGGCGCGCGCGAAAGATGCGGCCGAGAACTGGGGGCCAGAGTTTCTCTGGCGCATCGCGAAGGTCGAGGAGTTTGGCGCCTTCGCCCCGGTCTCGCCCACGGGCCTCGTGATCCACGACACGCTCTCGGGCCGGGCCTCGCCGCGGCGCGCGGGCGCGGCGCTCGTCGCCGCGATCGAGGCGCTGGGGGGCGAGGTGATCCTGGGGGAGGCGGAAGAGCGCGGCCCGGTGCTCCATGCAACGGGGCTCGCCGGGCTCGAAGCGCTGAACGCCGCCTTCGGCAAGCCGGTGGGCAGTGGCGTGAAAGGGCAATCGGCGATCCTTGCGCATGATGCCGGGCCGGTGCCGCAGATCTTTGCCGAGGGGGTTCTGGTTGTGCCCCATGCCGATGGCACGGTCGGCGTGGGCTCGACCGCCGAGCGGGAATACACCGACCCGACCAGCACCGATGCCCAGCTTGAGGATGTGATCGCGCGGGCCCGCGCGCTCGTGCCCGCGCTCGCCGGGGCCGAGGTGGTGGAGCGCTGGGCGAATGTGCGCCCGCGCGCGGCCTCGCTCTCGCCCATGCTCGGCGCCTGGCCGGGGCGCGCGGGGCATTATATCGTCAACGGCGGCTTCAAGATCGGCTTCGGCATGGCGCCGAAAGTGGCCGTGGTCATGGCAGATCTGGTGCTCGACGGCGTCGATGCGATCCCGGAAGGCTTCCGCGTCGAAGATTGTCTCTGAGCGCGCGCGGGGTTCGAGGACGGCCGGGGGATCCTCCCCCGGACCCCCTGGGATATTTGCACAAAGTCGAAGGGAAGATCCGGCCTCTGTTTGAGGTTCTGGCCGCTACCAGCGCTTGAGGGCCTCTTCGTCGGCGTCCTTGGCCGCGACCCAGCTCTCCCCCGCGCGCGTCACTTCCTTCTTCCAGAAGGGGGCGCGGGATTTCAGGTAATCCATCAGAAATTCGGCCGCTTCGAAAGCGGCCACGCGGTGGCGTGCAGCGGTGGCGACCATCATGATCGGCGCGCCCACGTCAAGCCGCCCGTAGCGGTGGATAACGAGCGCATCGGCGAGCTCCCAGCGGCTGATCGCCTCTTCCACCATCGCGGTGATCGCGCGTTCCGTCATGCCCGGGTAATGCTCGATCTCGAGCGCTTCAAGCGTGCCGGTATCATCGCGCACGAGCCCGGTGAAGCTCACCACGCCGCCCACGTCCGCCCGCCCCGCGCCAAAGCCCGAAAGCTCTGCACCGGGGTCGAAAACCGCTTCCTGCACCGAGATCCGCATCCTCAGCCTCCCGTCATTGGCGGGAAGAAGGCAATCTCTTTGACGCCCGCGAGCGGGGCGGAGAAATCGGCCAGATCCTGATCGAGCGCGACGCGCACAACGGAGGTATCGGCAAAGGCCGCCGCATAGCGCGGGTCGCGGGCCTTCAGCTCCTCCACGAGATCGGCGACCGAGACGGCGGAGGTCTCGACGCTTTCGCGCGCCACCCCCACCCGTTCGCGCAGCCAGGCGAAATAGAGCAGATCAACCATCATGCGGCTCGCGCAGGAAAGGGAGCGCCTTGCGGAAATAATCCCAGCCGGTGATTGCCGTGAGGATTGCCGCGACCCAGATCAACGCGAGCCCGAGATGGTTGGCCATGTCGGCGAGGCTGAGGCCTTGCGGCAGGTCGCCCTCGCCCGCGCGCGGCGCGCGGCCCTTGGCGAGGTAATCGAGCCCGGTGCCGAGAAAGAGGGTGGCAATCGCCACCATCTGCGCCGTGGTCTTCCATTTCGCAAGCTTCGTGACCTTCAGCTTGCCGGCATCGGCGCCAATGAACTCGCGCAGCCCCGAAACGAACACCTCGCGGAACAGGATCACCGTGGCGGGCAGGATCAGCCAGGGGTTCATGCCGGAATAGCCGGTGATGACGACAAGCGCGATCACCACCATCGCCTTGTCGGCGATCGGATCGAGCATCGCGCCGAACTTGCTTTCCTGGCTCCAGGCGCGGGCCAGATAGCCATCAAACCAGTCGGTGATTGCGGCGCCGATGAAGAGGGTGAGCGCGAACCAGTCTGCCCAGGGGCGGTGGAAATAGAGAAACATCACCGCCACGCCGGGGGCGGCGAGGAGCCTGAGCACAGTGAGGATATTGGGCAGGGTCCATCTCATGCGCGCACCCTATCCCCGCCCGGAGCGAAGGAAAAGGGGGGCAAATGATTCAGCTTTGCGGGTCTGCGTAATCGTGAACGCGGCCCTGCCAGTCGGTGACGCGCCAGAGCCCCGGCTGCGCGCCCGGGGCAAAATGATCGGCCGTGACCGGCACCTTGCCGAAGCCGCCGGGGATGTCGAGCACATAGCTGGGCAGCGCCGCACCGCTCAAGGGACCACGCAGGCTTGCCATCAGGGCGCGGCCCTCGGCGATGGTGGTGCGGAAATGCGATGTGCCCGGCGCGAGGTCACAATGATGCAGATAGTAAGGTTTGACGCGGTTGTCCTGCAGCGCGCCAAAGAGCGCGCGCAGCGCCTGAGGGGTGTCGTTCACCCCCTTGAGGAGGACGGATTGGGAGAGGAGCGGCACGCCTGCATCGGCCAGCCGGGCGAGTGCCGCGCGGGCGGGGGCGGTGAGCTCTTGCGCGTGGTTCGTGTGCACCACGAGCCAGAGCGCAGGGCGCGGGGCGCGCAAAATCCCGGCGAGGCTCTCGGTGATGCGTTCGGGCGCCACCACCGGCACGCGGGAATGGATGCGCAGCGTGGTGATGTGGGGAATGGCCGAGAGGTGGCAAAGCACCTCCGCGATCCGCCGGGCCGAGAGGGTGAGCGGGTCGCCGCCCGTCAGGATGATCTCGCGCAGGGCCGGAGTGGCGGCGATATAGGCGAGGGCTTTATCCAAAGCGGCGGGGGCGAGCGGCCCCGTTTCTCCCACCGTCTCACGACGAAAGCAGAACCGGCAATAGACATCGCAGGTTTTGGTGATGTGCAGGATCGCGCGGTCCGGGTAGCGATGCGTGAGGCCCGGAACCGGCGCATGGGCGTCGTCACCGATCGGGTCGACAAGCTCTTCGGGGCGGGTGGTGAGCTCCGCCGCCGTGGGCACGAATTGTGCCGCGACCGCGTCTCCCGGGGCAGAGATGGCGGCGCGCATCGCGGGGGTGAGGCGCATGCGGAAGCTCTCGGCCACCTGCGCGAGCGCGGCGAGATCCGCCTCGGCAACGAGGCCCTCGTGCACAAGGTCTTCGGGGCGGGTCAGCGCGGGTTTGGGCGGCAGGGCGGTCATGGCGCGGCGCTACTTTGGGCCGCGGCTTGCGTCAACCCCGGTCATTGAAGAAGTTCCAGATCGTTTCGGCCATCGCGGCGGAAATGCCCGGCACTTCCATCAGATCATTCTGCCCGGCGCGGCTCACGGCCTTGGCCGAGCCAAAATGCGCAAGAAGCGCGCGCTTGCGCGTGGCGCCGATACCGGGGATCTCGTCGAGCGGGTTGGCCATCGTCGCCTTGGCGCGCTTGGCGCGATGCGCGCCGATCGCCCAGCGGTGCGCCTCGTCGCGCAGCCGCTGGATGTAATACAGCACCGGGTCTTGCCGGGGCAGCGCGATCGGGCGCTTGCCGATGCGGTGGAATTCCTCCTTGCCGAGGTCGCGGTCGATGCCCTTGGCCACGCCCACCATCGGCACATCCTCGACCCCGAGCGCGACCATGATTTCCTGCACCGCCGAAACCTGTCCGGCGCCGCCGTCAATCAGCAAAAGATCCGGCCAGGCATCGCTCTTGCGCTCCGGGTCTTCGCGCAAGAGCCGCTCGAACCGGCGCGTGAGCACCTCTTTCATCATGCCGAAATCGTCGCCCGGGGTGAGCTCCGTGTTCTTGATGTTGAACTTGCGATAGGCCGATTTCATCAGGCCTTCGGGGCCCGCCACCACCATGCCGCCGACAGCATGGGCGCCCTGAATATGGGAGTTGTCATAGATCTCGATGCGCCGCGGCGGGGCGGGCAGATCAAAGGCCGCGGCCACGCCCGCGAGCAGTTTGGCCTGCGCGGCGGATTCAGACATTTTGCGGCCAAGGCTTTCGCGCGCATTCCGGAGCGCGTTCTCAACCAGTTCCGCCTTTTCGCCGCGCTTGGGGACCAGAAGCTCGACCCGGTGCCCGGCACGGGTGGCCAGCAGATCCTCCATCAGATCGGCATCCTCGATCGCATGCGACAGCAGGATCGTTTTTGGCGGCTCCTTGGCATCGTAGAACTGGCCAAGGAAGGCCTCGAGCACCTCGGCCTCTTCTGCCCCCGCCCCGGTGCGGGGGTAAAAGTCGTGGTTGCCCCAGCTTTGATGCGCGCGGATGAAAAACACCTGCACGCAGGCCTGCCCGCCCTCCATATGCACCGCGATCACATCCGCCTCGGCCACGCCGCGCGGGTTGATGCCCTGGCTTTGCTGCACCGTGGTGAGCGCGCCGATCCGGTCGCGCAAGGCCGCCGCACGCTCGAATTCGAGCGCCTCGGAGGCAGCCATCATCTCGGCGGCCAAATCCTGCTGGATGCTTGAGGATTTCCCCTCAAGGAAGCGCTGCGCATCGGCGACGGTGCGGGCGTAATCCTCCTCGGAAATCTTGCCGGTGCAGGGCGCCGAGCAGCGCTTGATCTGGTATTGCAGGCAGGGGCGTGTGCGCGCGCCGAACATCGCATCGGAGCAGTTGCGGAGCTGGAAGGCGCGTTCCAGATGGTTGAGCGTGCGGTTTACCGCCGAGGCCGAGGCGAAGGGGCCGAAATAGGCGCCCTTCACATTGCGGGCCCCGCGATGCTTGCGGATCATCGGGAACGGGTGATCCTGCGCGATCAGGATATAGGGAAAGCTCTTGTCGTCGCGCAAAAGCACGTTGTAGCGCGGCTTGAGCTGCTTGATCAGGTTCTGTTCCAGAAGCAGCGCCTCGGTCTCGGTGCGCGTCGTCAGGAACATCATAGAGGCGGTTTCGTGGATCATTCGCGCGATCCGCGCCGAATGGCCCGAGGGGCGGGCATAGTTTGAGACGCGCGCCTTCAGGTTGCGCGCCTTGCCGACGTAAAGCACCTCCTGGCTCGCATTCAGCATCCGGTAAACGCCGGGCGAACCATCGAGCCGGGTGACATAATCTGCAATCAGCGCATGCCCTTTGAGCCGTGGCTCTTGCGCCGGGGCGCCGCCCTCGCAGGCGGGACTGGAG
The DNA here is from genome assembly GCF_900217815.1 of Rhodobacter maris. Classification (GTDB taxonomy): domain Bacteria; phylum Pseudomonadota; class Alphaproteobacteria; order Rhodobacterales; family Rhodobacteraceae; genus Rhodobacter; species Rhodobacter maris. The sequence goes on along the minus strand of NZ_OBMT01000001.1, from coordinate 625,957 downwards.
ACGGGATCAGAGTCTGTCATCGCGCCGTTGTGATTCTCGTTCTGGCTGCAACCTTCCAGTTGCAAGTTCAAGGGGAAAGCTGTCCACGGAATCTGTGGATAAACTTGTTGGGAAAGTTTTGCGAGCGCCGAAATTCCCTTGAATCATGACCAATTCATTGAGTTGCACAATATTTGGGCGATGCTTCAAGTTGTTGATATCAATGATATAATTATTTTCACCATGACAAGTCACTGATAAAATTAAGAGATTTGTAACCCTTTCCTGACGTTTCGCGGCCAGGTGGACAAGTTGAGGTCCGGCCAGCCCGGACGAAGGTGTTTTCAGGTGTTGGAAACTCATCTTATAGGCGATTGCAGGTGCAGGATCTGACCGGTTACCGCGGGCGAGTCGCGCAGGAAAACCAGCGCCAGCGTCAGCGCCTCCGCAGGTGGGAGCGCGGGGCCGGGGCGCTGCGCCGGAGCCCAGGCCGCCTGCCAGGGCTCTGGGTGTGGACGGGGCGGGCAGAGTGCGATCGCATTCACCCGCAAAGCGGGAGCATGGCGTAGCGCCGCCTGTCGCAGCGCGCCCTCAAGGGGGGTTACCTCTGGCCAAAGCCAGATCGCCTGCGCCCGGGCGCGCAGGTCGCGCCCTTCCGGCACGGCCCCGGGCGCCTGTTCCGCGAAGGCTGCCAGATGCGCTGCCGCCGCTCCGGCCCCGGTGCTCCCCAGAATGAGGAAGTCTGCCGGACCGGTGCCGGATGTGTCGGCTGTGAGGTCAGCCAGTGCAAGGGCGCTTTTCAGAGGCGCGACCCAAGCCTCGGGCAGGTCGACGCAGAGCAGGGTCATGCGCCGAACGTCCCGCCGAGCAAAAAGCCGGTGTAGACCAGATAGCCCGCCATCAGCACCATGCCGGAAACCCGGCCGATGTCGCGGCGCAGGAAGACGAAGGGCGCAAGCGTGAGCGCTGCCGCCACCATCACCCAGAGATCGAAGCGCAGCATTTCTGCGGGCACCGGCATCGGCGCAATGATCGCTGTCGTGCCAAGGATGGCGGCGATGTTGAAGATGTTCGAGCCGATCACATTGCCAAGCGCAACATCGGCCTGTTTGCGCAGCGCCGCCATCACCGAGGTGACAAGCTCGGGCAGGGAGGTGCCGATGGCGACAAGGGTGAGCCCGATCACGGTTTCGCTGAGCCCCGCAAGACGTGCCACGGCGACCGCCCCGTCGACAAGGAGATCCGCACCGAGGGCAAGCCCCACGAGCCCCATCAGGATGAACGCGCAGATCTTCGCCCAGGGCATATGCGCGTCGCCGAGGTCTTCCTCTTCCTCCCGGGCATTGCGATGCGCCCGCGCGGAGCGCAGGTTGTCGGCGAGGATCAGCACCATCGCGCCCAGCAACACCAGCCCTTGCCAACGCCCGATCGTCCCCATGGAGGCCAGCCCGATCACCAGAACCGAGGCCGCGAGCATCATCGCATAGCTGCGCCGCGTGTCGATCTGGCTCGCATGGATGACTGAAATCAGCGCCGGCAAACCAATGATCATGAGGCTGTTGACGATGTTGGAGCCAACTACATTGCCGAGCGCAATCCCCGGCTGGCCCGCCAGTGCGGCATTGACCGAGACCAGCAGCTCTGGCGCCGAGGTGCCAAAGGCCACCACGGTGAGCCCGACGATCAGCGAGGGGATGCCGAGGCGCAGCGCGAGCGCCACCGCCCCCTTGACCAGAACATCCCCCGCGACGAGCAAAAGCCCCAGTCCGAGCGCAATCTTGATGACGTCGATCAGCACTCGGGTGTCTCCGATTTTGTGCAGGGGCAGGGGCCGGGGCCGATCTGCGGGCGCCCGCAGCGCGGGCAGGTGCGATGGCGTTGCGCGCGCTTCGGGCGGGGCAGGCGCAACCGCCCGAACAGCGCCAGCCCGACCATCACGATCAGGAACAGCGACATGATCTTGATCATCAAGCTCTCACAATCCGAACCGGGCCCAGAGCGCGCGTTCCTCGGCGGCGCTGACCAGCGCTTCGGCCGATAGGTTCAGCCCGAAGCGGCGCAGGAGCGAACGGCGCTGGCCGTAAGCGACGAGCTTCACCTTCGCGCCATAGAGTTCACGCAGCTTGGGGAGCGGATGGGCGAGCCCGTCAATCAGCCCGTGCTCAAGCGCGCGCGTGCCGGTCCAGAACTCTCCGGTGAAAAGATCCTTGTCTATCGCGAGCCGGTCGCCGCGGCGGGTGCTGACCCAGTTCTTGAAGCCCTGATGGATGTCTTCGAGGAGCGCTTCGAGCCGGGCCACATCCTCGGGCTTTTCGGGGCGGAACGGGTCGAGCGTGCTTTTGGACGTGCCCGCGGTATGGACGCGCCGTTCAATGCCATTGCGGGCGATCAGATCGGCAAAGCCGAAGCCCGCAGAGATTACCCCGATCGAGCCGACGATCGAGGCCGGATCGGCCCAGATGTCATCGGCAGCACAGGCGAGCCAGTAGCCGCCCGAGGCCGCCACATCCTCGACGAAGGCATGGACAGGCAGGCCGGTTTCCTCCGCAAACTGCCGGATCCGGGCCGCGATCAGCGAGGATTGCACGGGCGAGCCGCCCGGCGAATTGATGATCAGCGCCACCGCTACCGGCTTGCCCTTGGTGAAGGCGCGCTCGATCAGCGCCGCAAGCGTGGCATCGGAAAGCCCGGAGGCGCCCGGACGCACCGCGCCGATCGCGCCATGAAGGCGGATTACCGCGACTTTCGGCGGGCGTTTGAAACGTGCGGGCAGGGCGAGGGACGGCAGGGTCATGGAGCCCATGTAGGCACTTCGTCCCGGGGCGACAAGCGCCCCCGCAGGCGAAATTCGACGCTGCCCGTTTCGCTTCCGGAGGCTCGGATGTCGGAAATCGCATTGCCATGCGCGGCGCTTCGCCGCACCATCGGAACAGGGAGGACATGATGACCGATCTTGCGCGCCTCGGCGCCATCCTCGCGGCCCATGCTGGCCGGGAGGGGGCGCTTTTGCCGATCCTGCACGATGTGCAGGCCGAATTCGGGCATATTCCGGATGCCATGCTCGCGCCGATTGCTGCGGCGCTGCGGCTTAGTCGCGCGGAAGTGGCGGGAGTGGTGGGGTTCTACCATGACTTTCGTCGCGCGCCCGCCGGGCGGCATGTGATCAAGCTGTGCCGTGCCGAAGCCTGTCAGGCAATGGGCGGGGAAACGGTTCAGGCCCGGCTGGAGGCCGCCCTGGGGCTCAAGCTTGGCGAAACGAAAAACGATGTCACGCTGGAGGCGGTCTATTGCCTCGGGCTTTGCGCCTGCGCCCCCGCCGCGATGGTGGATGACCGGCTGGTGGGGCGGCTCGACGCGGGCGCGGTTGAAACGATCGCGCGCGAGGTGCGGGGATGAAGGTCTGGCTGCCCCTCGATGCAAGCGCAAAGGCTTGCGGCGCCGAAGAGGTCGCCGTGGCGCTCATGGCCGAGGCCGCTCGGCGCGGCGTAGAGATCACGCTGTGCCGCAACGGCACCCGCGGCATGAGCTGGCTTGAGCCGCTATTGGAAATCGAGACCCCCGCGGGCCGGATCGGTTTTGGCCCGATGACCCAAGCCGATGTGCCCGCGCTCTTCGACACGCCCGAACGCCATCCCAAAGCGCTGGGCCTGGTGGAGGAAATCCCCTTCTTCAAAAGCCAGACCCGTCTCACCTTTGCCCGTTGCGGCCGGATCGAACCCTTGAGCCTGGAGCACTACGCAGCCGAGGGCGGCTGGGTCGGGCTGCGCAAGGCGCTTGCGATGAGCCCGGCGGAGGTGGTGGAAGAGATCCTCGCCTCCGGCCTGCGCGGCCGCGGCGGTGCGGGCTTTCCGACCGGGATCAAATGGCGCACCGTTCTGGGGGCAGAAGCGGCGCAGAAATACATTGTCTGCAACGTCGACGAGGGCGACAGCGGGTCTTTTGCTGACCGGATGCTGATCGAGGGTGACCCCTATTGCCTGATCGAGGGCATGGCGATTGCCGGCCACGCGGTCGGCGCCACGCAGGGCTATGTCTATATCCGCTCCGAATACCCGGATGCGATCACCATGATGCGCGCCGCGATCGCGCGGGCTGAGGCTGCGGGCGTGCTCGCAGAGGCCGGCTTCACGCTTGAGGTGCGGGTGGGCGCGGGCGCCTATGTCTGCGGCGAAGAAACCGCTATGCTCAACTCGATCGAGGGCAAGCGCGGTACGGTGCGCGCCAAGCCCCCGCTCCCGGCGCTCAAGGGGCTCTTCGGCCAGCCGACGGTGGTGAACAACCTCCTCTCTCTCGCCGCGGTGCCGTGGATTTTGGCGCATGGCGGCGCCGCCTATCAAAGCTTTGGCATGGACCGCTCGCGCGGCACGATCCCGCTGCAGATCGGTGGCAACGTCAAATACGGCGGGCTTTATGAAACCGGCTTCGGCATCACGCTGGGCCAGCTCGTGATGGAGATCTGCGGTGGCACGGCGAGCGGGCGGGCGGTCAAAGCGGTGCAGGTGGGCGGGCCATTGGGCGCCTATCACCCGATTTCCGATTTTGACCTGCCGTTCTGCTATGAGTGCTTCTCGGGGCAGGGCGGGCTTGTGGGCCACGCCGGGCTTGTGGTGCATGACGAAAGCGCCGACATGCTCAAACTCGCGCGTTTCGCGATGGAATTTTGCGCCATCGAAAGCTGCGGCACCTGCACACCCTGCCGCATCGGCGCGGTGCGCGGCGTGGAAACACTGGACCGGATCGGCGCGGGCGACGCGGCGGCCCTGCCGCTTCTCGAAGATCTCTGCGAGACGATGAAGCTCGGCTCGCTCTGCGCGCTGGGCGGCTTCACCCCCTATCCGGTGCTCTCCGCGCTGCGCCATTTTCCTGACGATTTCCCTGTGTTCCGGGAGGCTGCCGAATGAAAGACCTGATCATCCCGCCGCTGGAGTGGACGAAGGACATGGGCACGCCCGCGCGGCAAGGCGCGCCCGTCACCCTGACGGTGGACGGAATTGCCATCACCGTGCCCGCGGGCACCTCGGTGATGCGCGCCGCCGCGGAGGCCGGCGTGACGATCCCGAAGCTTTGCGCCACCGACAGCGTGGAGCCCGTGGGCTCGTGCCGTCTGTGCATGGTGGAGATCGAGGGGATGCGCGGCACCCCCTCCTCCTGCACCACCCCGGTGGCCGAGGGCATGCAGGTGCAGACCCAGACGGCCAAGCTGCAAAAGCTCCGCCGCGGCGTGATGGAGCTTTATATCTCTGACCACCCGCTCGACTGCCTCACCTGCGCCGCCAATGGCGATTGCGAATTGCAGGACATGGCGGGGGCTGTGGGCCTGCGCGAGGTGCGGTATCAGCCCGTCGAAACCCATTTTCGCCCGCGCGAGGGGGCGGGGCCGAACCCGCGCTACATCCCGAAAGATACCTCAAACCCCTATTTCAGCTACGACCCGGCCAAATGCATTGTCTGCATGCGCTGCGTGCGGGCCTGCGAGGAGGTGCAGGGAACGTTTGCCCTGACGATCGAGGGGCGGGGGTTTGAGACCCGGATCTCACCCGCCGCCGAGAGCTTCATGCAATCCGATTGCGTCAGCTGTGGCGCCTGCGTGCAGGCCTGCCCCACCGCGACGCTGATTGAAAAATCGGTCGAGGCGATCGGCACGCCCGAGCGCAGCGTGGTCACCACCTGCGCGTATTGCGGGGTCGGCTGCAGCTTCGAGGCGCAGATGCGCGGCGAGGAGCTGGTGCGGATGGTGCCCTTCAAGGGCGGCGGCGCCAACCGCGGCCACAGCTGCGTAAAGGGGCGCTTTGCCTATGGCTACGCCACTCACCGCGACCGGATTGTGCATCCGATGATCCGCGAGCGGGTCTCTGACCCCTGGCGCGAAGTGAGCTGGGAAGAGGCGCTGGCGTTCACCGCCGCGCGTCTCACCGCAGCGCGCGACACTCACGGGCCGGATGCTCTGGGCGTGATCACCTCCTCGCGCTGCACCAATGAGGAAACTTATCTGGTACAAAAGCTCGCCCGCGCGGTCTTTGGCACCAACAACACCGATACCTGCGCGCGGGTCTGCCATTCCCCCACCGGCTACGGGCTCAAGCAGACCTTTGGCACCTCTGCGGGCACGCAGGATTTTGATTCGGTCGAGGCGACGGATCTGGCGCTGGTGATCGGCGCCAACCCGACCGATGGCCACCCGGTCTTTGCCTCGCGGCTGCGCAAGCGGTTGCGCGCGGGCGCCAAGCTGATCGTGCTCGACCCGCGCCGCATCGACCTGCTGGAGACCCCGCATCTGGGAGAAAGCTGGCATCTGCCGCTCCGGCCCGGCACAAACGTGGCGGTGCTGGTGGCGATGGCGCATGTGATCGTGACCGAGGGGCTTTATGACGCCGCCTTTATCGCGGCGCGGTGCGACGCGGAGGAATGGGCGGATTATGCCGAGTTTGTGGCGAGCCCCGATTACGCGCCGGAAGCCGTTGAGCCGCTGACCGGGGTGAGGGCCGAAACGATCCGCGCGGCCGCGCGCGCCTATGCCGCCGCGCCCAATGCCGCGATCTATTACGGGCTTGGCGTGACCGAACATTCCCAAGGCTCGACCACCGTTATCGCGATTGCCAACCTTGCGATGATGACGGGCAACATTGGCCGCCCGGGCGTGGGGGTGAACCCGCTCCGGGGGCAAAACAACGTGCAAGGCTCGTGCGACATGGGCTCTTTCCCGCATGAGCTTCCGGGCTACCGCCACGTGGCTGATGACCTCGCGCGGGCGGTGTTCGAAAAGGCCTGGGGGGTGGAGCTCTCCTCCGAGCCGGGGCTGCGCATCCCTAACATGCTCGATGCCGCGGTCGCGGGGCGCTTCAAGGCGCTTTACATTCAGGGCGAGGACATCCTGCAATCCGACCCCGACACCCGCCATGTGGCCGCCGGGCTTGCGGCGATGGAGTGCGTGATCGTGCAGGATCTGTTCCTCAACGAGACCGCGAATTACGCCCATGTGTTCCTGCCGGGCTCCACCTTCCTCGAGAAGGACGGCACCTTCACCAATGCCGAGCGGCGCATCAACCGGGTGCGGCGCGTGATGCGCCCGAAGGCCGGCTATGCCGATTGGGAGGTGACGCAGCTTCTGGCCAATGCGATGGGGGCGACGTGGAGTTATACCCACCCCTCCGAAATCATGGACGAGATCGCGGCGACGACGCCGGGCTTTGCCTCGGTGAGCTATGATCTTCTCGATGCGCGGGGCTCGGTGCAATGGCCCTGCAACGAAGCCGCCCCCGAGGGCTCGCCGATCATGCATGTCGACGGCTTTGTGCGCGGCAAGGGGCGGTTCATCCGCACCGCTTACCTGCCGACCGAAGAGAAGACCGGGCCACGCTTCCCGCTTTTGCTCACCACCGGCCGGATTTTGAGCCAGTATAACGTCGGCGCCCAGACCCGGCGCACGGACAACCAGCTCTGGCACGACGAAGACCGGCTGGAGATCCACCCCGCCGATGCCGAAGTGCGGGGCCTGCGCGAGGGGGACTGGGTGCGGCTCAGCTCGCGCGCGGGTGAAACGAGCCTGCGCGCCACCATCACCGACCGGGTCTCTCCCGGCGTGGTCTACACCACCTTCCACCACCCCGACACGCAGGCGAATGTGGTCACCACCGACAATTCCGACTGGGCCACGAACTGCCCCGAATACAAGGTGACGGCAGTGCAGGTCGCGGCCTCGAACGGGCCCTCAAGCTGGCAAGAAGAGTACGCGGCGCAAGCGGCGGCGGCGCGGCGGATCGAGGCGGCAGAATGAGCCTGCCCGCGGGTGCGGTGCGGGTGGGCCTGCCGGGCGGCGGGGATGCGGTGCTTGCCGAGGAAGTGCCGGTGGCGCTCGTTTTCGAGGGGGTGACGCAGGCGGTGATGATGGCGACGCCCGTCGATCTTGAGGATTTTTATCTCGGTTTTGCGCTCACCGAGGGGTTGATCGCTGCAGCGGGGGATTTGCTGCGTAGCGAAACCGTCGTGCAGGAGCGTGGCGTCGAATTGCGCGGCTGGCTCGCCGCCCCGGCGGCGGCGCGGTTTGCGGCCCGGCGGCGTGCGATGGCGGGGCCTGTGGGCTGCGGGCTTTGCGGCCTCGAGAGCCTCTCCGAGGCGTTGCGCCCGCTGCCGCGGGCGCCCCGGGGCGCGGGGGGCTGGGGCGCCGCGCTGGCGCTCGGCGCCCCAGCCCCCCGCGCCAGCGCTGCCCTGCAGGCCTTGCGGGAGGCACAGGTGTTGCACGATGCCGTGCGCGCCACCCATGCCGCCGGCTTCTGGTGTGACGGGCGGTTGCTGCTCTGCCGCGAGGATGTCGGGCGGCACAATGCGCTCGACAAGCTTGCGGGGGCGCTTGCGCGCGCAGGAATCACCCCGGGAACGGGGGCCCTGGTGATCACCTCTCGGCTCTCGGTTGATCTGGTGCAGAAGGCGGCGATGATCGGGGCGGGGGCGCTGATTGGCGCCTCAAGCCCGACGGCGCTTGCCGTGGAAGAGGCGCGGAAGGCCGGACTCGCGCTCATCGCGCGCGGGCCGGACGGGCTGGTGCTGTTCTGCGCCCCAGAGGAGGGAAAGGCATGAGCCAGGAAAAACTGATCCGGATGGCAAACCAGATTGCCGCGTTCTTTGCGGTGCAACGCGGCGATCAGGCCGAGGCGGTCGCGGCGCATATCTCGGAGAGTTGGGCCGCGCCGATGCGGGCCGCGCTGCTCACCCATATTGCCGAAGGGGGCACAGGGCTTGATGCGTTGGTGATCGCTGCTGCGCCGCAGATCCGCCCGCCGGGCTGAGCCGCCTCAGGCGTGCCCCGCCGCAGCCGAAAGCGAGCGCGGATCCACCCCCATCGCGCCGAGCGCACGGGTCCATTTCGTGCCATGTTCGGCATCCAGTGCAAGCGCCGGATTTGGCTCTGCAATCAGCCAGCCATTGGCAAGGATCTCGCGCTCGAGCTGGCCCGGCCCCCAGCCGGCATAGCCGAGCATCAGCATCGCCTGTGCGGGGCCGCGCCCGGCTCCCCATTCCTCAAGAATGTCGCGCGTCGCCGTCATCGCCAGCCCCTCGCCCACCGGCATCGTGGCGGCGAACCAGTCGGCCGAATGCAGCACGAAGCCGCGCCCGGTTTCGACCGGGCCGCCGAACAGGAGCGGCGCCGAAGCCCGCCCGCCCGCGGTGAGCGGAATGCCGATCTGCTCGAAGAGCCCGCCCAGATCGGGTTTCGGCACCGGCTTGTTGACGATGAGCCCCATCGCGCCTTCGGACGAATGGGCGCAGACCACCACCACCGAATGTTCAAAGCGCGGATCCTCCATGCCCGGCATGGCGATCAGAAGTTTCCCGGTCAGATCCATCTTGGCCTCCTCGGTGCGCCCGTGCCTTCCATAGGTGGCGTCGCGGGCGGCGCAATCAAGCCCTGTCTGCGGCAAAGCCGCCACGCCGGCGCTCCCGATCGCGCGCTTGGCGCTTTTGTGACTTGGAAGGCCCGAGCTGCAGCGGCTATCCCAAGACATGCGCCCGATCCTGCCCGCTCTGCCGATCCTTCTTGCCCTTGCCCTGCCGGTGGCGGCGCAGGAGGCCGCATTGCCGCCCGGCCTGCTGGGCGCGGAGATCCTGCCGGGCTGGAGCAACGCCGATGGCACGCGCATTGCCGCGCTGCAACTCCGCCTTGCGCCGGGCTGGAAAACCTACTGGCGGGTGCCGGGCGAGGCCGGGGTGCCGCCGATCCTGCAGTTCGGGGGCTCCGAAAACCTTGCCGCGCTGCGCCTCGTCTGGCCCGCGCCGGATGTGTTCGAGCAAAACGGCATGCGCACGGTGGGCTATCATGACGGGCTGGTGTTGCCCCTGGTGATCACGCCAAAAGAGATCGGCGCGCCGGTCACGCTGCATGCGGATCTCGATTTCGGCATTTGCCACGAGATCTGCGTGCCGGTGCATCTCGATCTTTCCGCCACGCTTGATCGTCCCGGTGCCGCCGATCCGGTGATTGCCGCAGCGCTCGCGTCCGAACCGCGCAAGCTGCCCGGCCGTGCGCGCTGCCGCGTGGCGCCGATCCGCGACGGGATGCGGGTGGAGGCGGCGATCGCCCTGCCGCCGATGCCGGGCGAGGTGGCGCTGTTCGAACTTGCCTCGCGTCCGATGTGGGTCTCCGATACGTTGCAGCATCGCGAGGGGCCGTTGCTGATGGCGCGGGCCGAATTCGTGCCCGAGAACGGCGCGCCCTTCCCGCTCGATCAGGGCGATCTGCGCATCACCGTGGTGAGCGCTGCGGGCGCCGTCGAGATCGAGGGCTGCCCGGCGCCCTGATCCTCATTCCGCCGCCTCCCTCCGAGGCCCGCGCAAGAGCCGTGGCGCAAGCCCGCCCGCCGCGAGCGTGATCGCGGCAGCGATCCCCAGGAAGAGGCCGAATGCGGGCATCACCCCCGCGCTATCCCAGAGCGCCCGGCCAAGCGTTGCGGAAAAGGAGAGCACCATTGCCGCCGCGGCGAGGCCGAGGACCGCGCGCAGCCGCCGGCCGCCGGCATGGGCCCCGGCGAGGCCGCGGCGCAGCGCGCGGAGCGCATGGCCAAAATCTTCGCCCGCCGCCAGGGCTGCGGGCACGACGACGAGCACGATCACCATGCCGAACCCGAGCCCGTAGACGAGGGTGATGACGGTCGGCTTGAGGAACAAGGCCGAGGAGGAACGCTCATAAAGGAGCGGCCCGAGGCCGAGCACGGTGGTCAATGTGGTCAGCATCACCGGGCGCAACCGGTCGGCCACCGCATCGACAATGGCCGGGCGCAACCCGCGGCGGACCGCATATTCGTCGATTGTCGAAATGAGCACGATCGCATCGTTGATGATGATCCCGGTCATGCCGATGAGGCCGACGACCGAGAACATGGAAAGCGGCACGCCCCAGTGCCAATGGCCCCAGAAGGCGCCGATCAGCCCGAAGGGAATGACCGACATAACCACCAGCGGCCGCGTCCAGGAGGAGAAGATCCAGGCGAGGCAGATGTAGATGCCGATCAGCACCAGGGCGAGGCCGAGCATCGCATCGCCCATGAATTCGCGCTCGCGCTCGGCGGCGCCGCCCAGGCTCCAGCTCACGCCGTATTCCTCGGCGATGCGTGGCAAGATCACCTGCGTCATCTGCCGCTCGATCTCGTTGGCGCGCTCTGCATTGTCTTCGGAGATATTGCCCGTCACCTCGACCGAGCGCACGCCATCCTCGCGCCGGATCGTCGAGAAGCCGATTGCGGTGCGCGCCGAGACGATCTCGGAGAGCGGCACCCAGGCGCCGGCGGGCGTGCGCATCTGCATGCGGTCCAGAAAATCGGCGGTCAGCTCCTCTTCCGGCATCTCGACGCGGATTGCCGCCTCGCGCGTGCCATCGGGGAAAGTGGCCGCCTCGATACCGTTGAGACGGGCGCGCAATTCCCGCGAGAGCATGTCGATGTCGAAGCCGAGCGCGGCCCCCTGCGGGGTGAGATCGAGGATCAGCTCTTCCTTGTCATAGGCGAGATTGTCCTCAAGCGCGGACACCTCGGGAAAAGCGGCAAGCGCCAGCTTGAGATCCTCCGCCGCTTCCTTCAGAACCCGGCTCTCGGCATCGGCGAATTTCACTGAGATGCCATCCGAGGAGGGGCCGGAAAAGAACGAGCGGAAGCTCAGCTCCTCGATCAGCGGATGCTTTTCTGCCGCGGCCTCGAACCGGGCCAGAAAATCGGCAGAGGAATAGCTGCGGTAATCCTGATCGATCAATTCGATGGTGATCGCGCCAAGAAGATCGGCATCCTTGCTGTCGGCGGAGGCGAGCGAGCGGCCGACCGCGCCGCCGATCTGGGCCACCACATAGGTCACCGGATTGGTGCCGTATTCTTTCTCATAGCCCGCGCCCACCTCTTCGGCCGCGGCTTGCAGGGCGTGCATCTGCGCGAGCGTATCTTCGCGCTTGGCGCCCGCGAGCATCGAGAAGGCGGCCGAAACCATGGATTGTTCGGGCGGGCTGAAGAAGCGCCATTGCACTGCGCCGCCCACCACAAGCGCGACAGAGGCGAGCATCAGCGAGACCGCGCCTGCGAGCACCGCATAGCGCGCCAGCAACACCATCCGCACGAAGGGGCGCATAACGTGCAGCCGGAACCAGTCGAGCCCGGCATTCACCTTGCGCGAGGGCCAGTCGTACCAGCGCTCCTTGGCCGTATGAGCGAGCGCATGGGCCATGTGATTGGGCAGGATCAGGAAGCATTCGACCAGCGAGGCGGTGAGCACGGCAATCACTGTCCAGGGGATGTCAGAGACCATCCGCCCCATCGGCCCGCCCATCTGTGTCAGCCCGCCAAAGGCGATGATCGAGGTCAGCGAGGAGGCCATTACCGGCGCCAGCATCCGCCGCGCGCCCTGCTCGGCGGCGAGTACAGGATGCTCGCCCAGATCCCGGGCCCGGAAATCGGCGTGCTCGCCCACCACGATCGCATCGTCGACGACGATCCCGAGCGTCAGGATCAGCGCGAAGATCGAGATCATGTTGAGCGTCATTCCCGCGAGATACATCGCGCAGAGCGCGGCGGCGATCGCGGTCGGGATGCCCATCGCCACCCAGAAGGCGGTGCGGGCGTTGAGGAAGAGAAAAAGCAGCACCACCACGAGGACGAGCCCCTGCGTGCCGTTGCGCATCAGAAGGTCGAGCCGCGCCTGAATCGCCTCGGAGCGCGAGCGGATCAGGTCCATCGACGTCGCCGCGGGCAGCGTCGGGCGCATCTGGCCGACCACATCTTCGACCTTGTGTTGCAGCGCGATCGCATCGCCCTCGGCGGAGCGGCCGACGTTGATGGAAATCGCCGGATTGTCGCCGACATAATAGGCGCGCTCGCGGTTGCCGCCCTCGACGCGCACCCGTGCCACGTCGCCCACCCGGAGCAGCGCGCCGTCATCCTCCTTGCGCAGCACGAGTTCGGAGATCGTGCGGGCCTCCCGCCGCTCTTCGCCGATCCGCACCCGCTGCGCGCCGCTGGCCACATCGCCCGCGGGCGAGGTCGCGGCTTCGGCGCCGATCACCGCGGCAATCTCGGAAAGTGTCACATCGTGGCGCATCATCTGCGCGGTGGGCAGCTCCACCACCGTTTGCGGCGCCAGGAATCCTTGAATCGTGGTGCGCGTCACCCCCTCGGCATAGAGCCGTGTGACGAGTTCGTCTGCAAGTCGGGCGATCTGCTCGGGCGAGAGCGGGCCGGTGATCACTACATCGGTAACGGTATCGCGCCAGGCCCCGCGCGCGATCTCGGGCTCTTCTGCCGCCTCCGGCAGATCCCCCGCGGTATTGACCGCCTGCTCCACCTCAGAGACGGCACGGCTCATGTCCCATCCGTCTTCAAAAGTGAGGGTGATCTTCGCCGCGCCCTCGATCGAACGGCTTTCCGATTCCGACACGCCTTCGACGGCGATCAGCGAAGGTTCAAGCACCTGCACGATGGCCCGGTCGATCTCTTCCGCGCCCGCGCCTTCCCAGACCACCGAGACGGTCACCGTCTCCTCAACGGAATCGGGGAAGAATTGCGCGCGCAGCTTCGGAAGCGTCACCGCACCCGCCAGCAGCAGCACGACGAGCAGCAGATTGGCAAGCGTGCGGTGGCGGGTGAACAGCGCGATGATGCCGTGCGGTTTCGGCAAGGTCTCTCCGGGGCGGGCGAATTCGCCCTCGGCCAGTGCCGCGGCGGCCGCGGAGGCATTGAGCGCGCCCGTCGCGGCCGGGCCTTCGGGCGGGGTTTCGCGAGAGGCAGAGGTCATCGGTCAGCCTCCCATCCGCGATTCGATCCGTTCGACCACCTCGGCGGGCACGGACTCCTGTCGCAACTGGGCCAGAATGCGTGCTTTCGCCTCCGCACCCATCCGGCTGTTGCTCTCGACCGCGGCGATGAGCCTGGCCCTGCGCGCCTCGTCCAGCACCACATCGGCGGGTTTCGGCGGCGCGATCGTAGCGCCCATCGCATCGCGGCGCAGCGGGCGCAGCTTGAGCCCCTCGCCCAGAAGCGGGGTGCGTTCCGCCACTACTTCCTGCCCGCTTTTGAGCCCCGCGGCGCGGATCAGCACATCGTCGCCCTGCCGGTGCACCACCTCGACCGGCTCGCCATGAAGCCGTTCCCCGGCATCGAGCACCAGCACCTTGCCATCTGCGCCCACGGCCGCGGCGGGCAAGAGCGCCACCGCCTCAAGCGCCGGCATCGCGAGCGTGACGGTGACGAAATCGCCCGCCTTGAGGCCGGAAACCGCCTCGAGCCGGGCAAACACAAGCCGCCCAGCCTGTCCTTCCTCGACCGCAGCCCCCGCCCGCGCAAGCCGGGCGGGAACGGTGATGCGTTTCTCCCCAAGATCGAGCGAGACCGTGGCCGAAAGCGGCATCAGCGCGCCCGAGGTGTCGGTGAGGCGGACATATTGCGCCGTAGAGAGGCGGAAGGCGACTTCGAGCGTCACCGGGTCAATCAGCGTGGCGAGGATCTCGTTGTTCGAAACCGGTCGCCCCGCAACCGTGCTCACCCCTGACAACTGACCGGCGAAATCGGCGCGGATCTGCGTTTCGGCAAGCTTCCGCTCGGCCTCGGAGAGCGCGATCTCGGCACGGCGCAGCGCGTTTTTCGCCTGATCGAGCCCGGCTTCGGCCGAAGAAAGCGCCGAGCGTTTCGTCAGCACCGCCTGTTCAGCGGCGGACAGGGCAAGCTCGGCGGTCTCGATATCGGCAGTGGCGCCAAAGCCGCGCGCACCGATCGAGCGGGCGCGTTCGAGCGCCTTCTGCCGCAATTCGGCCTGCCGCTCGGCGGCGCCCAGATCGCCCCCGGCAAGCGTCAGCGTGCGGCCCGCAAGTGCCAGCGCAGCTTCCGCCTCGGCTTTTGATGCGAGTGCGGAATCGCGCGCCGCCTGCGTCTCGGCCGGATCGAGCGTGACCAGAAGCTCGCCCGCCGCAACCTGCCCGCCTTCGACGAAATTGGGCGAGAGGGAGAGGAGCGTGCCCGCGGCCGGTGCGCGGATTTCAAGTTCGCGCAGGGTGCGCAGCTCGCCATAGGCCGTCAGCACCGGCTGGCGGGTGCCGAAATCGAGCGTGGCGACATTGGCGGCGAAGATACGTTCCTGCGCGCCATGCATGCGCCCCGGCGCCTTGGCCCGGGCATCGATCGCCGATTTCATCGTGAAGCCGCCGACCGCCAGCAACGCGAGCGTCAGGGCGAAAAGAAAAAGCCCGGTGAGAGATCGAACGAGAAAACGCATGTCAGGGTCCTGCAGTCTCTGGCTGGGGCCGCTTGGGCATTGCACGAAAGTAGGAGGGCGGGCGGATTTCACAACCTTTTGCACGAGAGATACGGCCGCTCCGCGTGATCCCGTCGCATATCACGAAGAATTCATGGAACGGAAATCAGGCTCGTCCCTCAAGCCTTGCGCGCAGGCTCAGCAGATCGGCCCAGACGAGGCGCTTGTTGGCAGGCGCGCGCAACAGGTTTGCCGGGTGCAGCGTGGGCAGCGCGGGGCGGCCGAAGGCCTCGGTCCAGCTGCCGCGCAGCCGGGTGATGCCGCGCGTGCCCAGTGCCGCGGCGCAGGCGGTATTGCCCATCAAAACGATCAGGTCAGGATCGACAAGCTCGACGTGCCGGGCGAGAAACGGCAGCATCTGCGCGATCTCGGCGGGCTCCGGGTCGCGGTTGACCGGCGGTCGCCACGGCAGGACATTGGCAATATAAACCGCGCGCGCCGGGTCGGGAGAGCCGCGGTCCAGACCGATCGCGGCCAGCATCCGGTCGAGCAATTGCCCGGCGCGGCCGACAAAGGGCTTGCCCTGCAGGTCTTCGTCGCGCCCCGGCGCCTCGCCGATCAGCATTACGCGGGCCTTGGGGTTGCCATCGGCAAAGACGGTGTTGCGCGCCCCCTGCTTGAGCGGGCAAAGATCGTAGTCCTCGATCGCCTCGCGCAGGGCTTCGAGCGTTGCCGCCTTCGCCGCGACCTGCCGAGCCAGGGTCACCGGGTCCGGCCCTTCGGCAGCCATGCCTCGCGCCGGGGGCTGCGGGCGGTCTGCCCGCGGCGCGGGAGCGGAGGCAGGGCGCTCGGGGATCACGAGCCGTTCGGGCAGTTCATAGGCATTGACGGGGATGTCACCCACCGGTTCGCTCACGCCGAGTTCCACCATCCATTCGAGCGCCGCAAGCGCGGCCTCGAAGCCGATCTCGGGGGGGGGCGCCAGAGCGGTGTCGGGGGGCGGAGGATTCTGCATGGCTCTCTATCGCATGTGCCCCCGACCCGGTCAAAGCCGCTGGACGCACGCCCCCCCTTTTGCCATAAGCAGCCCGACAACATCGGAGGAAGTCATGGCTTTCCGCGCCCGCCATCTTCTGGGGATCGAGCATCTCTCCCCCGAGGATATCCGCACCGTCCTCGACCTCGCCGACCGCTATGTCGACCTCAACCGCCGCACGGTGAAGCGCACCGATGCGCTGGAGGGGATGACGCAGATCAACATGTTCTTCGAGAACTCGACGCGCACGCAGTCGAGCTTCGAGCTGGCCGGCAAGCGGCTCGGCGCCGATGTGATGAACATGTCGATGCAAACCTCGAGCGTGAAAAAGGGCGAAACGCTGATCGACACGGCGCTGACGCTCAATGCGATGCATCCCGACCTTCTGGTGGTGCGGCACGGCGCTTCGGGTGCGGTCGATCTGCTCGCGCAAAAGGTCAATTGCGCAGTGGTGAACGCGGGCGACGGCAAGCACGAGCACCCGACTCAGGCGCTGCTCGATGCGCTCACGATTCGCCGCGCCAAGGGCCGGATTCAGCGCCTGACCGTGGCGATTTGCGGCGATGTCGCCCATAGCCGGGTGGCGCGCTCGAACCTGCTTTTGCTTGGCAAGATGGAAAACCGGGTGCGCCTGATCGGCCCGCCGACGCTGATGCCCTCGGGCTTCGATCAGATCGGCGCCGAGGTCTATCAAGATATGCGTGAGGGGCTGCGCGACGCCGATGTGGTGATGATGCTGCGGCTCCAACGCGAGCGGATGGACGGCGGCTTCATCCCTTCGGAGCGCGAATATTTCCACCGTTACGGGCTTGATGCCGAGAAGCTGAGCTTTGCGAAAGAGGATGCCATCGTCATGCACCCCGGGCCGATGAACCGCGGCGTGGAGATCGACGGCACGATCGCCGACGACATCCACCGCTCGGTGATTCAGGAGCAGGTGGAGATGGGCGTGGCGGTGCGCATGGCGGTGATGGATCTGCTCGCACAGAACCTGCGCGCAGAGCGGGGCCGGGCCGCGCTTTCGGAGGCGGTCGATGTCTGAGATGCGGCGCGATCCGGTTCTGAACTATCGCCCCGGCGCAGAGAGCGAACTGCCCCTTGAGCCGGGCGAGACTGTCTCTGACGTGTTCGGCCCCGATCTGCGCCGCTACTGGATGGACCATCTCGTTCTTGGCGGGCTGGGCGCGGTGCTCGTCTCTGCGGTGCTGATCTGGCTTGGCAAGCTCGATCAGGTGCTGGTCGCGGTGATTGCGATCCTTGTCGGCATGGCGCTCCGCGCGCTTTATTTTCGCTCCGAAGCCTTTGCCCGGCGCTGGCAGCTGACCGACCGGCGCCTGATCGGCCCGCAGGGGCGGCAGGTGATGCTGCTCGAAATCGAGACCGTGCGCGCGCTGATGGGCGATGTGCAGATCGTCACGAAAGCGGGTGACAAGCACCTGATCCGGCATCTGGCCGAGGCGGCGCCGGTGATGGCCGCAATCGAGGCGGCGCGCGCCGCCCGTGCCCGGAGCCGCCGATGAGACCACCCCGCGCCCCCACCCGGGCCGAGCGGGAGGCTGCCGCACAGGCCGCCCCGGTGCGGCTTTCCGAGCCGCCGCCGCCGATGCCCGCCCCTGCCGTGCAGCTGCCCGCGGGCTGGGACGGCATCATGCAGCCCGGCGAGCGGATCTTGTGGCGCGGACAGCCGATCCGCCGCATCCGCTGGGGCAAGCTGGTCGCTGGCGTCGTGTTTGCGCTTGGCTTTTGCGGCATCGGCGGCGCGCTGAGCCTTGCTGCGGCCCGCGAGGGGAGCCTGTTCTGGCTGGTCGGGCTCGTGCTTTGCCTCCTTGGCGTCGCGGCGCTTGTCGTGACGCTTCTTGATGAGCGGATGCGGCGCAACGACACGTTCTTTACCCTCTCCGACCGCGCCGCCTATATCGCGCGGCGCCATTGGGCGAAGGGCCGGGTGCTTGAGAGCTGGCCGATCCGCGCGGGCATGGAGATCGCGCTTCAGGGTGGAGACAAGGCCGGCGACGTGATCTTTGCCAGCCGCACCACGGGGCGCGGCAAGGAGGCCGAGATCGAGCCGGTCGGCTTTTTCGATATCATCGGAGCGCCGGAGGTTTTCGCGCTCCTCAAACATGCAAGGGATGCGCGCGAATGACGCTGTTTTTGCAAGATGCCCGGCTGATCGACCCCGAAGCCGAGGGGGAAACCACCGCGAATCTCGTGATCGACGGTGGTATCATCGCGGCGATCGGGCAGATGCAGGCCCCCGCCGGAGCCGAGGTGATCGACTGCGGCGGCAAATGCCTGGCGCCGGGCATCATCGACATCGGCGTGAAGATCGGCGAGCCGGGCGAGCGCCACCGCGAGAGCTTCCGCACCGCGGGGCAGGCGGCGGCGCGCGGCGGCGTCACCACAATGATCGCGCGGCCCGATACGCTGCCCGCCATCGACACGCCCGAGATGCTCGAATTCGTCACCCGCCGCGCCGCCGAGGTGCCGGTGCGCATCCGCCACATGGCCGCGCTGACCAAGGGCCGCGACGGCCGCGAGATGACCGAGATCGGCTTTCTGATGGATGCGGGCGCCGTCGCCTTTTCCGACGTGTTCCATGTCACCACCGATACCAAGGTGCTCAGCCGCGCCTTCACCTATGCCAAGAGCCTTGGCGCGCTGGTGATCGGCCATCCGCAGGAGCCGGGCCTCTCGCAGGGCGCCGCCGCTACCTCGGGGAAATTCGCAAGCCTGCGCGGCCTGCCCGGCGTCAGCCCGATTGCCGAACAGATGGGGCTCGACCGCGATCTCGCGCTTGTCGAGGTGACCGGGGTGCGCTACCACGCCGACCAGATCACCACCGCCCGCGCGCTGCCTGCGCTGGCGCGCGCCCGCGCGGCAGGGCTTGCGGTGACCGCGGGCGTCTCGGTGCATCACCTGACGCTGAACGAATTCGACGTGGGCGATTACCGCACCTTCTTCAAGCTCACGCCGCCCTTGCGCAGCGAGGATGACCGCCGCGCCATGGTCGAGGCGGTGGCCTCCGGCGCCATCGACATCATCTGTTCGATGCACACGCCGGCGGATGAAGAGAGCAAACGGCTGCCCTTCGAGGAGGCGGCGGCGGGCGCGGTCGGGCTGGAAACGCTGCTCCCCGCGGCGCTGCGGCTTTATCACGCAGGAAGCCTCTCGCTGTCGCAGATTTTCCGCGCCCTGGCGCTCAACCCGGCGCGGCTGCTCGGGCTGCCGCAGGGCCGTATCTGTGAGGGCGCGCCAGCAGATCTCGTGCTCTTTGACCCGGATGCGCCCTTTGTTCTGGACCGCTTCCAGCTCGCCTCGAAATCCAAGAACACCCCCTTTGACGGCGCAAAAATGAGCGGGAAGGTGCTTGCCACTTTCGTCGCCGGGGTGCAGGTTTTCGGGCAGGTGGCGCAGGACTCGGGGGAGTAATGGCAGATCTGCACGCGGGAGCCGCGCTCCTTTTGGCGGTGGCGGGCTTGGGCTATCTGCTCGGCTCGGTGCCTTTTGGCGTGGTCATCACGAAGCTCATGGGGCTGGGCGATCTGCGCCAGATCGGTTCGGGCAATATCGGCGCCACCAATGTGCTGCGCACCGGCAACAAGGCGGCGGCGGCGGCAACGCTGGTGCTTGATGGTGCGAAGGGGGCCATCGCGGTGTTGATCGCCCGCGCGGTCCTTGGCAACGAGAGCGCGGCCATCGTTGCGGGCGGCGCGGCCTTTCTGGGCCATCTCTACCCGGTATGGCTGAAGTTCAAGGGCGGGAAGGGGGTGGCCACCTTCCTCGGTACGCTGATTGCGCTGCATTGGGCTCTGGGGCTCGCGGCTTGTCTGTGCTGGCTCATCGCCGCGGCGGTCGGGCGGATCTCTTCGGCCTCGGCGCTCTTTGCGGCCGCGGCCTCGGTGCCTCTCGCCTGGGTGCTCTCGGATCAGGCCCTGATGCCGATCTGTGCGCTGATGGCGGTGCTGATCTTCTGGCGCCACCGTGCCAATATCGCGCGCATTCTGGCGGGAACCGAGCCACGGATCGGCAAGAAGGCGTGAGGCGCCTTTGAAGAAGGAAGGGGGCGGCGCCCCCTTCGCGTGTCAGTAACAGAACTCGCCATAAATCCGGCCCAGATCGCCCTTCCAGGGGCCGTGGTATTTGTCGAGCAGACGGTCGGCGGGCACCTTGCCGGTGTCGATGCTCTCTTCGAGCGCGTTGAGGAAATAGGTCTCGTCGGGAATGAGCCCGCCCGCGCCGGGAATGGCGCGCGCGGCGAGGCCCGCTTTCGAGATCGCCACCACCTCGCGGGCGAGATCGTGCATCTTGATGCCGTTTACCTCGGCCTGGAGCGCATCCTTCGCCGCGGCCACGCGAAGCCCGTCGCGGGTCTCTGCATCCCAGCCCTTCACCAGATCCCAGGCGGCATCGAGCGCGCCTTGATCATACATCAGCCCGACCCAGAGCGCGGGGAGCGCGCACAGCCTGCGCCAGGGCCCGCCATCGGCGCCGCGCATCTCGATGTATTTCTTCACCCGTGCCTCGGGGAAGACCGTCGTCATATGGTCCGCCCAATCCGAGAGCGTCGGCTTCTCGCCCGGCAGCGCGGGCAACTCCCCTTTCAGGAAATCGCGGAACGACTGACCCAAGGCATTGATATACTTGCCATCGCGGTAGACGAAATACATCGGCACATCGAGCACATAATCAACATAGCGCTCATAACCCATGCCCTCCTCGAAGAAGAAGGGCAGCATGCCGGTGCGCGCGGCATCGAGGTTCTGCCAGATATGGCTGCGCCACGATTTCATCCCGTTCGGCTTGCCGTCGAGGAACGGGGAATTGGCGAAAAGCGCGGTGGCGACGGGCTGCAGCGCCAGCGCCACGCGCATCTTCTGCACCATGTCGGCTTCGGAGGAGAAGTCGAGGTTCACCTGCACGGTGCAGGTGCGGTACATCATCGTCTTGCCCATGGTGCCGACGCTATCCATGTAGCTGTTCATCAGCCGGTAGCGGCCCTTGGGCATCATCGGCATTTCTTCGGCGCGCCACTCGGGCGCGGCCCCAAGGCCGATGAACTGCGCGCCGATCCGGTCGGCGATCCGGTGCACCTCGGTGAGATGCTCGTTCACCTCCTCGCAGGTCTGGTGCAGCGTCTCGAGCGGCGCACCGGAAAGCTCAAGCTGCCCTCCCGGCTCAAGGCTCACATTCGCGCCGTTGCGGGTCAGCCCGATGATATTGCCCTCTTCGAGCACGGGCTCCCAGCCGAAGATCGCGGCGAGCCCTTCCAGCATCGCGCGCACCGAGCGCGGCCCGTCATAGGGGAGCGGTTTCAGGCCATCGCGGCAATAGCCGAATTTCTCATGCTCGGTGCCGATGCGCCAGTCTGGTTTGGGCTTCTCGCCCGAGGCGAGATATTCGGCAAGTTGCGCGTAGTCTTCGATCGGGCCGCCGCCCTGTTGCGGAATGGACATGAGGGCTCCCTTTCCTTGGTCGATGCCACAGGTGGCGCGAGCCCGGGGGCAAGTCAAGGCGGATCAGCCCGCGCGGCGCCACAGGCTCTGTGCGGCAATGTCGGACGCGAGCGCCGCGGTGAGGCGGCCAAGCTCGATGCCGGGCAGGGCAGCGAAAGCATCGAAAAGCTTTTCCGATCCGGTGGCGGCAACCGGGATCAGCAGCGCCTGACCATCGGCGCTTTTGAGCCGCCAGCAGGGGGCGCCGTCCAGCCGCAAAAGCCGGATCTCGACCAGATCGGCCAGCGCCATGTAACCGCCGAGCATCATGCCGCCGGTGCCGTAATAGCCGATCCGCCCCTCGTCGAGATCGACCACGCCGGGCGCCGAGACCGGCCGCACGAAGCGGGTGCGGCGCCAGGCCATCAGCGCCCAGGCTGCGCAGACCGCACCGAGCGCCAGACCGAGCGCGGCCAGAAACCAGCCTCCCCGCGTGGCGATCCAAAGCGCTAGGGCAAGGCAGGCTCCCGCCGCGAGGGTTTCACGATGCTGCATGAGATGGGCCCGCAGCTCGGGCCGAATCACCGCCAGTCCCCCAGCGCGGATTGCCACAGCGTGATCGCCGCGCAGGCGGCGGTATCGGCGCGCAGGATGCGCGGGCCAAGCGAGACCGGAGTGACGAAATCGAGCCCGCGCAGGCGCGCCCGCTCGGGCTCGGAAAACCCGCCTTCGGGCCCGATCAGGATGGCCCAGGGGCCGGGCGAGAGCCCCGCCAGCGTTTCGGCGGGGCCGACGAGCGATTCGTCTCCCCAGAGGAGGCGCCGCGCCGGATCCCAGCCCTTGAGCACCGCGGCGAGGGGCTGCAAATCGCAGACTTCGGGCACATAGGTGCCCAGGCATTGCTCGGCCGCCTCAAGCGCATGGGCCTGCAGCCGGTCCTGCCGGATCCTTTGCGCATTGGTGAATTCGGTCTGCACCGGCAGGATTTTTGCGCAGCCCAATTCCGCCGCCTTCTCGACGATGAAATCGGTGCGCTCCTTCTTGATCGGGGCGAAGAGAAGCCACAGATCCGGCGGGTCGAGCTGCGGTGCGGCTTGCCCGAGACAGCGCAGGCGGCCCGATTTTTTCCCCGCTTCCACCACCTCGGCAGTCCATTCGCCGTCGCGCCCGTTGAAGAGCGCGACCCGGGCTCCGGCGCCAAGCCGCATCACCGCAAACAGATAATGCGCCTGATCGACGGTGAGGGGCACGGCTTGCCCCTCCCCCAACGGGTGCTCTACACAGAGTCGTATCTTCGCGCGTTCCATGGGGGGAGAGTATGACCGGCAAGACCGAAACGCCAGAGGCCCGGATGACGGGTGGCGTGGCAGGGCAGGTGGCCGATGCCTATCGCGGCAACTGGGTCGACCATCTCGCGCCAGCGTTTGCGCGCCCCTATCTGCGGCTTGCGCGTGCCGACCGGCCGATCGGCACCTGGCTTTTGTTGCTGCCCTGCTGGTGGAGCATCTCGCTCGCGGCCGCGACCGACGGTTTCCGCCCCTTCGATCTGTGGCTCGCCATCGGCTGCGCGATCGGTGCATTTTTGATGCGCGGCGCGGGCTGCACCTGGAACGACATCACCGACCGCGATTTTGACGGCCGCGTGGCGCGCACGCGCTCGCGCCCGATCCCCTCGGGGCAGGTGACGGTGAAGCAGGCGGTGGGCTTCATGGCGGCGCAGACCGCGCTTGCCGCGCTGATTCTCTTCACATTCAACTGGGCGGCGATCGGCATGGGGGTGCTCGCCCTTCTTCCGGTTGCGGTTTACCCGTTCGCGAAACGCTTCACCTGGTGGCCGCAGGTCTTTCTCGGCATCGCCTTCAACTGGGGCGCGCTTCTGGGCTGGGTCGCGCATACCGGCAGCCTCTCCTGGGCGGCGGTGCTGCTCTACCTCTCGGGCCTCGTCTGGACGCTCTTTTATGACACGATCTACGCCCATCAGGACAAGGAAGACGACGCGCTGATCGGCGTGAAATCCACCGCGCGGCTCTTTGGCACCCATACCCCACGTTGGTTGAGCCTGTTTCTGGTGCTTACCGTCACGCTGATGACGGGCTCCGTGCTTGCAGCCCTTTTGCCGCTCGGCAATCCGCTCGCGCTTGTCCTGGGCATCTGTGCGCCTTGGGCGATGGGCTGGCACATGCTTGGCCAGCTGCGTCGGCTCGACATCGACAATGCCGATATCTGCCTGAGTCTCTTTCGCAAAAGCCGCGATACCGGGCTCTTGGCTGCGCTGTTTCTTGCCGCTTCGGCAATCGCGTGATTGATCCCCGCCGCCCCGCCCCGTAAGAGAAAGCGACCCGAAAGGGAGGAGGCCAAGGACCATGCGCGCCCGCATCACCGCCCTGACCATCGCCATTTTCGTGCTCGCGCTGGTGGCTTCTGCCTTCGTCGCGGGCGGCTCGGCGACGATCATCGAACAACGCTCGCGCAAGGCCGTGCGGCTTGCGCTTGAGGCCGGGGGCCAATCCTGGGTGCAGGTCCATACCGACGGGCTTCTTGTCAACCTTGTGGGCACGGCGCCAAGCGAGGCTGAGCGGTTCCGCGCGCTCACCATCGTCTCAAGCGTGGTCGACAGCTCCCGCATGGTCGACAGCACCGATGCCGAGGTGGTCAAGCCGATCGCGCCGCCCGCCTTCTCGCTGCAGCTCCTGCGCAATGACGAGGGGATCTCGCTGATCGGCCTCGTGCCCAAGGGCACCGACCGCGAGGCGCTACTCAAGCGGCTGGATCCGCTGGCGGGCGAGGGCAATGTGACCGACATGCTCGAGATCGCCGATTACCCGGTGCCCGCGGGCTGGGCGCAGGCGCTCGATTTTGGCCTCGGCACGCTTGAGGCGCTGCCGCGCGCCAAGGTTTCGATCGACCCGGGCCATGTTGCCGTGGAGGCAATCACCGACAGCCCCGAGGAAAAGGCCCGGGTCGAGGCCAATCTCAAGCGCGAACGCCCCGCCGATGTGCGCCTCGATGCCAAGATCGCCGCGCCGCGCCCGGTGATCACCCCTTTCACGCTGCGGTTCCTGATCGACGAGGACGGTGCGCGGTTCGATGCCTGTTCGGCCGACACAGTTCGCGCGCGCACCCGAATTCTGGCCGCTGCGCGGCTTGCCGGCGCGAAAGGTGATCTCGATTGCACCATCGGCATGGGCACGCCCTCGCCGCAATGGGGCGATGCGGTGGTACAGGCGCTCGGCGCGCTCAAGGAACTCGGCGCGGGCACGGTCACCTTTTCGGATGCCGATATCGCCTTTGTTGCCGCGGAAGGCACCGATCCGGCGCGCTTTGACACCGTGGTGGGGGAGCTTGAATCGAACCTGCCGGAAGTGTTCTCGCTCAAGGCAGAGCTGACCAAAAAGGCGGAAACCGGCGATACCGTGCCGGTCTTCTCGGCGCTTTTGCGCGAGGACGGTCATGTCGTGCTGCGCGGACGGGTGGCGAGCGAGCGCGCCCGGGCCGCGGTGGAGAGCTTTGCGCGCGCGCAATTCGGTGCCGAAGCAGTCTATGGCGCGACCCGGCTCGATCCGGAGCTGCCGCAGGGCTGGCCCGTGCGCACATTGTCCGCGCTCGAGGCGCTCCGATTGATGCATGAGGGCTCGGTCAGCGTGACGCCGGATCTGATCCGGCTCACCGGAATCACCGGCGACAGGCAAGCCTCCGACAAGGCGGCGCGGCTTTTTGCGCAACGGCTCGGCGAGGAGGCGCGGATCGCGCTCTCGGTGAAATACGACAAGCGGCTCGACGAAACGCTGGCGCTGCCTGACGGGCCGGAATGCGTGCGCCGCCTCAACGCCGTGCTGCAGGGCAACAAGGTCACGTTCGAGCCCGCCTCGGCAACAATCCCGGAGATGGCCGCGCCCCAACTTGACGCGCTCGCGAAGGCGATGAAGCAATGCCAGGATTTCCGCATGGAAGTGGCAGGGCACACCGACAGCCAGGGCAGCGAAGAAGGCAACCTGCGGCTCAGCCAGGACCGTGCCGAGGCCGTGCTTGAGGCGCTGCACGCGCGCCGGGTATTGACCCGCAACCTGGTGGCGAAGGGCTATGGCGAGACGCAGCCGATCGCCGACAACGATACCGAGGAAGGCCGCGAAGCGAACCGGCGCATCGAATTCGTGCTGCTTGACGCGGCGCCGGTGGGCGCGGATGCGCCGGTCGATCTGCCGGTTTCCGAAAAGGCGCTCGTCCCCGAGCCGGTCGAGGCGGCCCCCGAGGCGGTGTTTGACGAGAGCGGTTTTGTCGATGCGCCGATGGAAGATGCGCATGGCGAGCCGATGCCCGAACCGACCGACGCGGGGTCCGATGAGGGCGAGGGCGCGATGCCCCCGGTAGCGCCCGACGCCGCCGATGCGCCCCCCGTGCCCGCTGCCGCGCCGCAGGGGCCTGCCCCCGAGGCGACGTCGGCAGGGCCGCCCGATGCGGGCGTGACGCCTGATCCCACTCCGCCCGATGCGCCCGTGCCCGCGGCGGCATCCGAGATCCCCGTCCTGCCCGGAACCGAATCCCCCGGGCATCCGAAACCGCGCCCCGACGGGCTGACCCCGGCCCAAGATTGAGGAGACCGGCATGAACAGAACCGAATTCGTCATCGCCACGGCGATCATCCTGTTTCTCGCTTTCTGTCTGGGCTGGTTCGCATCCTGGCTCATTCACCGGCTGACCCGGGTGAGCGCGGCCGATATGGGCGAGCTTGAGCAGATGGCGCAGGCGCTGCATGAAGCGGAAGAACTGCGCGATCAGGCGATTGCCTATGCTAATGGCCGGGAAGCTGAACTGGTGAACCAGCTCAACCAGAGCGAGGCGGAGCTGCGTGCGGCGATGGACGGGCTGCGCGATGCCCGCCACGAGGCCGAGGAACTTCGGGCCTATATCGAGCGGATGCAGGCGAGCCGCTCCTCTTGAGCGATACCCCGAGCCGGCACCGCATTGCCCCCGCGCGGCGGGATCCGGCCCCGAACCGCCTGCGCGGCGGGCCCCGCTGCCGCTTGGAACGGGACTTGCAGCCGGGCTGGCGCGAAAACGGGCAGGACATCCTCCGGTGCGCCCCTCCCGGGTCGATTGTGGTTGCTCCGAAAGGGAGCGAGCGGCTAAACGGGGCATCGGCCCGGCCGCGGAAAGGCCCGCGGCTGCGTGATCGCCGGGGCGACCTTCGGGGACGGCTTGCGGCGGACGGAGCAGTTTGGAGAGCGACAGATGCATGAACTCAACCTGACCGGGAGCGTCTTCGGCTTCGTGTCAGTCCTGATTTTTCTTGGCGCCTATGTGCTGGTGATTTTTGAAGAATCGACCCATATGCGGAAATCCAAGCCGGTGATGCTGGCGGCGGGGCTGATCTGGACGCTGATCGGCATCGCCTATGCGATGAACGGCATGTCGGATGCGGCGCATGAGCATGCCACCCATATCGTTGAGGAATATGGCGAGCTGTTTTTGTTCCTGCTGGTGGCGATCACTTATGTCAACACGATGGAGGAGCGCCGCGTCTTTGATGCGTTGCGCGCCAAACTCGTTGGCATGGGGCTGAGCTATCGCAAGCTGTTCTGGCTGACCGGGGTGCTCGCCTTCTTCCTGTCGGGCGTTCTCGACAACCTGACCACCGCACTCGTGATGGGGGCCGTGGTGGTGGCTGTGGGGCGGACCTCGCTCAAATTCGTCACCGCGGGCTGCGTCAACATCGTCGTCGCGGCCAATGCCGGCGGCGCCTTCACCCCGTTTGGCGACATCACCACGCTGATGGTCTGGCAAAAGGGTGTGATCGATTTCTTCGAGTTCTTCGTTCTGCTGCTGCCGTCACTGACGAACTGGATCGTGCCGGCGCTGATCATGTCTTTCGCCGTGCCGGGCGATGTGCCGCCCCCCGCCACCGACAATGCCCGCATGAAGCCGGGCGGCGCGGTCGTGGTCTGGCTCTTTGCCGCGACCATCGTCACCGCGATCAGCTTCAAGAACTTCCTGCACCTGCCGCCGGCGATGGGGATGATGATGGGTCTGGGCTACATGCAGATCTATTCCTATTTCCTGACCCGCCGCGGCAAGCGCAACAACGATTCCGAACTCGTGCTCGACAGTTTCAAGCAGTTCGAGCGGGTGGAATGGGACACGCTGCTGTTCTTCTTCGGTATCATCTTCGCGGTCGGCGGTCTGGGCGTTCTGGGCTATCTCGACATGCTCTCGACAGCGCTTTACGAGGGCCTCGGCCCGACCCCGGCCAATACCATTCTCGGCGCGCTGTCGGCGGTGGTCGACAACATCCCGCTGATGTTCGCTGTGCTCACGATGGATCCCGACATGAGCCACGGCGACTGGCTGACGATCACGCTCACCTGCGGCGTCGGCGGCTCGCTGCTGTCGATCGGTTCGGCGGCGGGCGTGGCGCTGATGGGGCAGGCGCGCGGGCTCTACACCTTCTCGGGGCACCTGAAATGGACCTGGGCGATCGCGCTGGGCTATTTCGCCTCGATCGGCGTGCATCTGATGATCAACGCGCATCACTTCGAGGTCATGGCACGCGCCCACTGACCCTTGCGACAAAGCTCCCGGCCCAGGGCGCGCAGATGCGGCCCGGGCTTTTCCTTTTGCGATAACGCTTGCCGAATTGGCAAACGGCACCCCGTTGCCTTCGTCGCGGCGGCATGATGATCTGGCGCGATCGAAGGAGCGGCGGATGGGCGAGCGGATCGGTGGAGTGAAACGGGCGCGGATCGCCGCTTTTGCGGCGCACGAGGCCGGGATCTACGCGCAGGCGCGTCCGCTGAGCCGTGCCGCATTTGAGGCGGGCGCGGCGCCCTGGCTCGGCGGTGTGCCGATGCACTGGATGCGCGACTGGCCGCAGCCCTTCCCGATGGTGGTGACACAGGCGCGCGGCGCGGTGATCGAGGATCTCGATGGCCACCGCATCGCCGATTTCTGCCTGGGCGATACCGGCTCGATGTTCGGCCATTCCCCCGCACCGGTCGCGCGCGCGATCCGCGCTCAGGCGGGCCGCGGGCTGACCTACATGCTGCCGGGCGCGGCGGCGCAGGAGGCGGGGCGGCTGTTGAACGAACGCTTCGGCGAAAGGCTCTGGCAGATCGCCACCACCGCGACCGATGCAAACCGGTTTGCGCTCCGCGTCGCGCGGGCGGTGACGGGGCGGCCCAAGGTGCTGGTTTTCGACGGCTGCTATCACGGCACGCTCGACGATACGATGGTCTGCCTCGTGGCGGGGCAGACTGCGGCGCGTCCGGGGCTCGTGGGGCAGGTGGAAGATCTGCGGCTCGTGGCCGAGGCAGTGCCCTTCAACGATCTGACGGCCGTGGAGGCGGCGCTCGCGGGGGGCGAGGTCGCCGCGATCCTGACCGAGCCGGTGATGACCAATTCATGCATGGTGCTGCCCGAGCCGGGCTTTCATGCCGGGTTGCGGGCGCTGGCTTCGCGCTATGGTGTGGTGCTGATCCTCGACGAAACTCATACGATCTCCTCGGGGCTCGGCGGCTACACGGCCGGTGCAGGTCTCAAACCCGATATCTTCGTGGTGGGCAAATGCGTGGCCGGGGGCGTGGCCACCGCGGTCTGGGGGCTCTCGCCCGAGATCGCCGCGCGCTTTGCCGCCTATGATGCCGCCCGCCCTTCGGGCCACAGCGGCATGGGCACGACGCTTTCAGCCAATCCGCTGCAATTCGCGGCCCTTGTTGCCACGCTGGCCGAGGTGATGACGCCCGAGGCCTATGCGCGCATGGAGGCGGGCGCTGCCCGGCTTGAAGCCGGGCTCGGGCGCGTTATCGCCCGCCGCGGGCTGGCCTGGCATGTGGTGCGGGTGGGCGCGCGGGTCGAATTCATCTGCGCGTCGGGCCCGCTTCGGAACGGTGCCGAGGCCGCCGCCGCCCATGCCCCCGCGCTGGAGGCGGCGCTGCATCTGGGTCTTCTCAACCGCGGCTGCCTGATTGCCCCTTTCCACAACATGATGCTGATCTCGCCCGCCACGACACGGCGGCAGATCGACCATTTGATCGCCGCCTTCGATGCGGTGACGGCCCAACTGATCGAGACCTGACATGACCCTTTCGCCCACCGGCTCCTCCGTGCGGGAAGCCGAAGACTTTCTGGCCACCCATCCCGGGATCGAAGCCTTCGACATCGTGCTGCATGACGCCAACGGCATCGGCCGCGGCAAGATCATCCGCCGTCACGAGCTCATTGGCCTTTATACGGGCGGGCGGCATCTGCCGATCTCGATCCTCGGGCTCGACATCGTGGGCGAGGATGTGCATGAAACCGGGCTGATCTGGGATCAGGGCGATGGCGACCTGCGCGCCTGGCCGATTCCGGGCACGCTGAAGGCGCTGCACGGCACGAACCCGGCGCGGGGCGAGGTCTTGATGAGCATGTATCATCTCGATGGCGCCGAAATGACCTCCGACCCGCGTCATGCGCTTGCCCGTCAGGTGCAGGCGATGGCCGCCGAGGGACTGCACCCCGCGGGGGCTTTCGAGCTTGAATTCTTCCTTCTCGATCCCGAGACCGCACAGGGCGTGCGCCCCGCCGCCGCGGTGCTCGACGGGCGACGCAGCGACTGGACCGAGGTTTATTCGGTCGATCACCTGCACGGGATGGAGCCGCTCTTCTCCGACATCTACCGCGCCGCAGAGGCGATGGGGATTCGTGCCGAGACGGTGATCTCGGAATATGCCCCGGGGCAATATGAGCTGACGCTCGATTATCGTACCGACGTGATGCAGGCCGCCGATGACCTCGTGCGGCTCAAGCGGATCGTGCGGCTGCAGGCGCGCCGGCATGGCGTGGTGGCCTGTTTCATGGCGAAGCCGATCGAGAAATACGCGGGCTCGGGAATGCACTTTCATGTGAGCCTGTGCGATTCGAGCGGCCGCAACATCTTTGCCGAGGCGCAGGAAGGCGACTGGACGGAAACGATCCGCCATGCGCTCGGCGGTCTGCGCGAGACGATGGGCGAATCGATGCTCGTGTTTGCGCCGCATGGCAATTCCTGGCGCCGCTTCGTGGGGCAGAGCTATGCGCCGGTCTCGCCCAGCTGGGGCGTGAACAACCGTTCGGTGGCGCTGCGGATCCCGGCAGGCCCGGTGAAGGCGCGGCGCATCGAGCATCGCCCCTCGGGCGTCGATGCCAACCCCTATCTGGTGGCGGCGACCGTGCTCGCGGGGATCCGCCACGGGCTGGCCAACCGCATCGACCCGGGTCCGGAGACCACCGGCAACGGCTATGCGGGCGATGACGCGCTGAAAATCCCGCGCGACTGGCGCGAGGCGATCGAGGCGGCCACAGCGTCGCGCTTCCTGCGCGAGGCGCTGGGCGCGGACATGCACCGCACCTTTACCGCGATCAAGGCGGCGGAACTGGCGCGGGTGGCGCGCTGGATCGCCGATGTCGATTACGCGCTTTATCTGCACACGGTCTGAGCCGGTTCCCTCTGCCATCGTTCGACGCGGATCGAGTGGCAGGTTTCCGCCGGTTGAAAGGCTTGCGCGCTTTCGAGGGGTTCCCGGTCCCGTCCCGACTCGGTAAACGAGATCCCAACAACGAGCAGCAGTTCAACAAACGAACCGGACACGATGACGACGCTTTCCACACTCGGGGCGGGCGCCCTGAAGCTTTTGCTTGCGATGAGCCTTGCCGCCAGCCTCTCGGCCTGCGCCGGGAGGGATGCCGAAGGGCAGATGCGTTTCGCCAGCCCGCAGGACGGGGCCGCGCAGATCGACCCGGGCCGCAAGGCCTTCGCCGTTTCGGTGGCGCGCGAATTGCGCGCCAACGGCCAGCGCGTCTGGTGCGTGCCCTTTGCGCGCAATGCTTCGGGAATCGAATTGCGCGGCAATGCCCGCAGCTGGTGGTCGCAGGCTGACGGCCGCTATGCGCGCAGCCATGCGCCCAAGGTTGGCGCGGTGATGGCGTTCTCGGCCACCCGCAAGCTGCCGCTCGGCCATGTGGCGGTGGTTTCCGAAGTGATCTCCGAGCGCGAGATTCGCATCGACCATGCGAACTGGCGCCGCAACCAGCTCTCCTTCGGGATGAAGGTCATCGATGTCTCGAAAAAGAACGACTGGAGCCTCGTGCGGGTGATGAGCGAGCCCGGAGAGCTCGGGCGGCCTTATCCGGTTTCGGGCTTCATCTACGCAGAGCAGAAGCGCGGCTGAGGCCGCGCGAAGGTCGGAGGCGCGGCAGGCGCGCCTCGCACCGGGCTTAACGGCGGCGGAACCGCAGATAGGTCATCAGACCAAGCGGCGGCAGGCGGTGTTCCTCAATCAGTTCAAGCCGCGGCTCCGCCATCACCTGATCGCGCTCGAAATCGGAATGCCATCCGAGCGCATCGGCGAGCGGCGCGGCGGCTTTTGCGGCATAGCCCCAGAGCCCCGTTTGTTGCGCGAAATGATTGGTGATCAAAACCGTGCCACCGGGCCGACAGACGCGCGCCATCTCGGCCATCACCCGTTCCGGCTCGGGCACCACGGACATGATATGGAGCGCGACCACGTGATCGAAGCTCGCATCGGCAAAGGCGAGCCGACGCGCATCCATGATGTGCAACCCCTGCACGTTCTCAAGCCCCTCGCGGGCCGCGCGCGCCTTCGCCTGCGCCAGCATCTCGGGCGAGAGATCAATGCCCGTCACCTCCACATGCGGCTGATAGAGCGCGAGGGCAAGCCCGGTGCCCACCCCCACTTCAAGCACCTTTCCCCCTGTGGTGTTCACCTCATGCGCGGCGCGATGGCGCCCGGCATGGGTGATCTTGCCGAAAGTCCTGTCATAGATGGGCGCCCAGCGCCGATAGCTGCGGGCAATCGCGTCTTCTTGCATGAAATCCTGTCCTCCGCGGATCGGGGGTCACTCAAATTGCGCCGAAACTGGCGCATTGTCCGCGTGATAGCAAGGATTGCGTCGTATTTTGCGACTCAAGCGTCGCCTGTGGACGGCACATCTTCGTGATCGTGTACGGCGCGGGCGGAGCGCGCCTCAACAGGCCGGGCGATCGTCGCAAGGCTCCGCCCGAAGAGCCGCGGGCGGGGTCCTCTGCGCGAGGAAATCGGCAAGCTGGGCCGCGTCGATCGGCGCCGCACAACCTGCTCCCTGCAGCAGATTGCAGCCGAGTTCGCGCAACGTCTCGGCGAGGGCCTCGGTCTCAACCCCTTCCGCGATGGTGGTGCAGCCGAGCGCAGCGGCAAGATCGATCACCGCGCGCAGCAGCGCCCGGCTGCCCGGGTTGCCGTGCAGCCGGGCGACCAGCGCAGGCGCGATCTTCAGCGCGGCCGGGCGCAGTTCCGTCAGCTCGACGAGCGCTGTCGGCCCGGTGCCGAAACCGGCGATCTCGATCGCGATACCGGATTCTTTGAGCGCGCGCAGATGGCTGCCCGTCTGCCCCGCGGCGGCGTCGAGCCGGAGCGCCCCTCGCAGTTGCACCGCAACCTGGGTGGCGCCGAAATCGCGCCCGCGCCAGTGCTTGAGAAATTCGGCATGGGGCAGATGATCGGTGCAGAGATCAAAGCCGATCTTTGGCACAAACAGCCCGCGCGCAGTCAGCCCGGCCAGCACGGCCTCGCTCTTTTCTACGAGAATGCGCTCGAGTTCGGGCAGGATCTGAAGCTGTTCCGCGAGCGGCAGGAACACCCGGGGGGCAAGCAGCCCGCGCTTCGGGTGACGCCAGCGCAGCTGTGCCTCGATGCCGCCGAGCGCCCCGGTCCGGGCGCAGATCTGGGGCAGGAACCACGGCTCGAACACATCGGCCTCGATCGCCTCCTGCAGATCCATCACCAGGGTGCGGCTGTCATGCAAGCGCCGTGTCAGATTGCCGGAGACCACCTCGATCCGGTCGCGGCCCGCGGCTTTGGCGCGGTAGAGCGCGGCATCGACGCTGATCTGCAATTCTTCCGTCAGCCCGGTCACATCGGGCACGCAGACGATGCCGAAGCTTGCGCTGATGCGGCTCTGCGTGCCGCGGTAATGGAACGGTTCACGCAGCGCCGCGCGCATCTGCGCCGCAATCGTTTCGGCCTGCGCGCGCGTGCGTCCCGGTG
The DNA here is from genome assembly GCF_900217815.1 of Rhodobacter maris. Classification (GTDB taxonomy): domain Bacteria; phylum Pseudomonadota; class Alphaproteobacteria; order Rhodobacterales; family Rhodobacteraceae; genus Rhodobacter; species Rhodobacter maris. Next base: position 592,241 of record NZ_OBMT01000001.1, on the reverse strand, counting down.
CCAGCAGCACCGAGAATTCGTCGCCGCCGAGCCGCGCCGCGAAATCCTCGGCGTCAAGGCAGCCACGCAGTACCTCGGCCACCCGGCACAGTGCCCGGTCGCCCGCCTCGTGGCCGAGCGTGTCGTTGATATGCTTGAAGTGATCGATGTCGATCTGGATCAGCGCGCAGTCGCGTGCCAGCGTGCCGGCGCGGGCGGCCTGCATCCGGTCCTCGAGGCGACGATCGAAATAGCGCCGGTTCGGCAGTCCGGTGAGCCCGTCGTGCAGCGCCAGATGCTCGTTGCGCGCGCGCATCCGTTCCGCGAGCCCATAGGCACGCTCCAGTTCGGTCTCGCGCGCGACATCGGCGGTAACGTCATGCAGCCCGCCGGTCCAGACGATCGTGCCGTCGTTCTGCCGCACCGGTTGCGAGGCGGCACTCAGCCAGATCAGGCCGCGTTTCGGATGCAGGAAGCGGAACCGCATCCGCCAGGGGGTGAGGTTGCGCGCACTCTCGAGTGTCAAGGCATGCATCCGGGCGCGGTCCTCGGGGACGACGCGGTCGACCATCGCCGTGCCGAGCCCGTTGAACTCGAGATGGCCGACGCCGAGCAGTTCCTTGTAACGTGCGCTGGCATAGGGGTATTCGGTGCGCCCGTCGGGATAGAGCCGGAATTCAAAGAGCCCCACCGGCGCGATATCGGTGATCGAATTGAGCCGCGCATGAGCAAGGCGCACTTCTTCGGCCGCGGCCTGGGCCTGCGCCTCCACCGCGACCCGGTCGGAGATGTCGACCGCCTTGCCAAACCAGGTGATCGTGCCGTCCGGGCGCGCGAAGGGGGCGGCCCAGACATGCAGCCAGCGTTGCTCGCCCGCATCGGGGCAGACACGGGTGCGGAACTCCACAAGCGTCAGGCTTTCACGCGAAGCGGTAAAACGCTCGACAATCTTCTGGCGGTCTTCCGGGGGAACATGGGCGAAGGTGCGGTCCGGATCTGCACCGAGATCTTCCGGGGCGATCCCCAGAAGGTCGGGCATCTTCTGCGTGAAATAGGGAAACCAGGCACGCCCGTCAGCTTCGCGGCGGTATTCGAAAAGCGCTCCGGGCACGTTTTCGGCGATTGTGTTGAGCCGCTCATGAGCGATGCGCAGGGCTTCGACGGTCTCGCTTTCTTCGGTGACATCGAACACGCTTCCATGCCAGGTTACCGAGCCGTCGGGCGCGTGATAGGGGACCGAAGTCAGCTGCATCCAGCGCAGCCCCCGGCGCGGATGGTTGAGGCGGTAGCGCACCTCGAGCGGGCGCATCTGCGTGCGCGATTGCGCGATCGCCCGCCCCAGCGCCTCGGCATCCTCGGGATGGATATTCTTGGCGGCGGCGGCGCCATCGGCGAGAATTTCTTCCCGCGAAACGCCCATCAGCTCAGGCAGGCGCGCACTGAAATAGGGCAGATCGATCGCCCCCGAGGGGGATTCACGGTGCTCGAAAAGCGCGCCGGGCGCATTGTCGGCAAGCGTGTTGAGCCGGTCGCGCGAGCGCTGGGCCACCGTCGCCGCCTCGGCGAGCTGGTGTTCGGTTTCCTTGCGGTCGGAGATGTTCTGGAACGCGCCGTTCAGCCGCACCGGTCTGCCGTCCTCGAAAGCGGCCTCGCCCACCGCGCGCACCCAGACCCTTTCGCCATCGGGGCGCAGGATGGGCAGTTCGATATCCCAGGGCATGCCATTTTCGATGCCACGCGTCACCGCGGCGCGGATCAGCGGTTGCGCCTCAGGCGCATAAAAGGCGATCGCTTCCTCCATCGTCGGGCTGTAGCCCGGCGGCACGCCATGGATCCGGCAGGTCTCGTCGGACCAGAACAGCTCGCCACTGCGCAGATCGACCTCCCAACCGCCGAGCCCGGCCAGCATGCCCGCGCGTTCGAGCAGATCTTGCGATTGCAGGAGGCGCGATTCACGCCGTTTCCAGGCGTCGATGTTGCGGTGGATGCCAGACATCCACTCGGGGCGGCCGTCCGCCGTCCAGCTCCGGACCCGGCCAAGATCGCGCACCCAGACCCAGCGGCCGGATTTGTGGCGCAGCCGCGCCTCGATCTCGTACCATTCGCTCTCGCCCGCAAAATGACGCGCGAGCTCGGCGCGGGCGCGGACAAGATCCTCGGGGTGCCAGAGCCCCGCCCAGCGTTCGACGTCAATCGGGTCGAGGTCGCTCAGCTGATACCCGAGCACTTCGGCCCAGCGCTCGCTCAGGAGCGTCTCTCCGGTCTGCACATTCCATTGCCACAGACCGAGATCGGCGCTCTCGATCAGGGCCGCAAGGGGATCCTGTGAGCCCCGGATCGGTGCCGCGGAGGCTTTGACAGGCGGGTGTTCCACCAGAAGGCCGCGTCCCGGCAAGCCCGGGCCGAGCCGCAGCAGCACCAAAAGGAGCGCGTTGGCCGACAGGGAAAGGGTGCCGGCGGTGGCGGGGAGCGCGAGCGTTGCCTCGGTCGCTTCGGAGGCGAGCCAGTCCTGCACTGCGGCGCGGTCCGCCTCGGCCAGAAGCGCGCTCATCGGTTGCTGCCGCAGGGTCTCGGAGGCATGCCCGAGCCGGGCGCAAAGTGCCGGATCGGCGGCAATCAGAAGGCCGTCACCATCAAAGGCGAACCCCGCTGCGGGCGGTTCTGCCGGCGCGGGGAGGGGGTTTGCGGGAAGGGAAGCCCCGCGGGCCAGCTGTGCACTCACCAGTTCGATCGTCATCCGAGACCTCCGCCGTCTTCGCCGGTAGACCCGCCGAAGGCATCCTGTCCGATGGCGACACCACAACAGGTCAAGGTTAACCTGCCGTTAATATCCTCGAAGAAATTTCTCATAAATGCGGCAGATCCGCGGTTTTCCGCGCGTCCGGGCGGGCGTGGGCGCGAAAAAGAACGCTTTCAGAGCAGCTTGCAGGCACGGGGCGCGCGAGCCCGTGACGGGCGGAGTTTTGCCCGGCGGTGCGGGCGGGGCGGAAGGCCGGCGCCGTGGCGGCGGGGTGGGCGGCGGCAGGCCGCAGCCCCCTTGCGCCGCGCCCCTTTCCCCGATAGCCGGAGCGTCTTATAAGCGTTGCGGCCCGTTGCGGCCGGAAAACGGGGTGCAGAAGTGGCGCATATCATCGTTGTCGGCAATGAGAAGGGTGGGTCGGGAAAATCCACCACCAGCATGCATCTGGCCACGGCGCTCGTGCGCATGGGGCACCGGGTCGGCGCGCTCGACCTTGATCTGCGCCAGCGCAGCTTCGGGCGCTATATCGAGAACCGGCTCGCCTTCGTCGCGCGCGAGGGGCTCGATCTGCCGAGCCCGGAGTACCGCGAACTGCCCGAGGCCGATCCGGCGGTGCTTGCCCCCGGCGAGAACCCCTATGACCACCGGCTCTCCGCAGCTGTGGCCGAGCTCGATCCGATCTGCGATTTCGTGGTGATCGACTGCCCCGGCTCGCATACGCGGCTCAGCCAGGTCGCGCATTCGCTCGCCGATACGCTGATCACGCCGCTCAACGACAGCTTCATCGATTTCGACCTGCTCGCCCGCATCGACCCGGAAACCTCGAAAGTGACCGGCCCCTCGATCTATTCCGAAATGGTGTGGTCGGCGCGGCAGTTGCGCGCGCGCGCCGGGCTGAAACCGATCGACTGGATCGTATTGCGCAACCGGATGGGCGCGCAACAGGCCCATAACAAGCGCAAGGTGGGCGAGGCGCTCGACCAGCTTTCCAAGCGGATCGGCTTTCGCGTTGCGCCCGGGTTTTCAGAGCGCGTGATCTTCCGCGAGCTTTTCCCGCGCGGCATGACGCTTCTGGATCTGCGCGATCTCGGCGTGGAGAACCTCAACATCTCCAATGTCGCGGCGCGTCAGGAACTGCGCGATCTGGTGCGGATGCTCAATCTGCCGGGTGTCGAGGTCGATTTCTGAGGCTCAGGCCCTAGCCGCCCGGAAGGGCGAAATATGCCCGTGCTCGGAGCCGCTCTGCGGCGTGCTGCACAGCGCAGAAAGGCGTGCGGCAAATTTGGCGTCTTCGGTCGGGCGCAGACGCGCCAGAAGGCGGAACAGCTTGTGCATTTGGATTCTCCGTGCGGTTGGGCCGTTTTCAGCCGTTGCCCCAGCCTCGCCGCGCTTTGCGGCCAAAGCGCGGCAGGTGCAGGGAATTTGCGGGGCTGCTCAGCGCCGCTTCATCGCATCGAGAAGGGCGGCGCCAAGCGCGCCGGTGCTGTTGCCCCCCTTGGGGCCTGCCTGCATCGGGGCCTTGCCTTTCGGCCCCTTCGCGTTCTCGGGCCCGCGCGCGGCGCGGTCCTCGCGCGCCGAGGTACCCCCATCCTTGCGCATGGTGAGCCCGATGCGCTTGCGCGGCACATCGACCTCGGTCACGCGCACCTTCACCACATCGCCCGCCTTCACCACCTCATGCGGGTCTTTCACGAAGCGGTCGGCCAACTGGCTGATATGGACGAGCCCGTCCTGGTGCACGCCGATGTCGACAAAGGCCCCAAAGGCGGCGACGTTGGTGACGGTGCCCTCAAGCTGCATGCCGGGGCGCAGATCCTTGATGTCTTCGACCCCCTCGGCAAAGGCCGCGGTGACAAAGCTCGGGCGCGGGTCGCGGCCGGGTTTTTCGAGTTCGCTCAAGATGTCGCGCACCGTGGGCAGGCCGAATTTTTCGGTAACAAAATCCTGCGCTTTCAGCCGGTTCAGCGCCGCGCTGTCGCCCATCAGGCTGCGAATGTCGCGCCCGCAGGCCTTCACGATGGCGCGGGCCACATCATAGGCCTCGGGGTGGACGGAGGAGGCATCAAGTGGCTCGGCCCCATCCGTGATGCGCAAAAAGCCCGCGCATTGCTCAAACGCCCGCGGCCCGAGGCGGGAGACTTTGAGAAGCTCCTTGCGGCTCTTGAAGGCGCCATTCGTGTCGCGATGTGCCACTACAGCCTCGGCCAAGCCCGGCCCGAGCCCCGAGACATGGGCAAGAAGCGGCGCGGAGGCGGTGTTGAGATCAACCCCCACCGCGTTCACCGCATCTTCCACCACGCCCTCAAGCGCGCGGCCAAGCTTGGATTGGTCAACATCGTGCTGATATTGGCCAACGCCGATGGATTTGGGCTCGATCTTCACCAGTTCCGCGAGCGGATCTTGCAGCCGCCGCGCGATCGAAACCGCGCCGCGCAAGGACACGTCCAGCTCGGGGAACTCGCGCGCGGCGAGTTCGGAGGCGGAATAGACCGAGGCGCCGGCCTCGGAGACCACCACCTTGACCGGCGCCTTGACGCTGGTGGGGAGCATTTTCAGCGTTTCCGCCACCATCCGCTCGGTCTCGCGGCTCGCGGTGCCATTGCCGATGGCAATAAGCTCCACCCGATGCGCCGTGATCAGCCGCACAAGCGCCGCCTGCGCGCCGCGCAAATCGCTTTTGGGCGGGAAGGGATAGAGCGTATCCGTGGCCAAGAGCTTGCCCGTGGCATCGACCACAGCGGCTTTCACGCCGGTGCGGATGCCCGGATCAAGGCCCAAGGTCGCCTTTGCCCCCGCCGGGGCGGCCAGAAGCAGATCCTTGAGATTGCGGGCAAAAACGCGGATCGCTTCCTCCTGCGCGCGCGCGCGCATCTCGCCCAGAAGGTCGAGCATCATGGAAAGGCTCAGCTTCACCCGCCAAGTCCAGCCCGCACAGGCGCGCAGCCAGGTATCGCCCGGCGTGGCCGTGCGGGCCTCAAGCACGGCGGCCACCATCGCCTCGGCGCGCGCCTTGCCCTCGTCATCGGGCGCGATGTCGAGCGTCAGCACGCCCTCGTTTGCGCCGCGCAGCATGGCCAGCGCACGGTGGCTCGGCACATCGGCCCAACGCTCGCGGTGGTCGAAATAGTCAGAGAATTTCGCGCCCTTCTCCTGCTGGCCCTCGACCAGCTTGGCGGTCAGATACGCCTCCCGGGCAAGGAAATCGCGCAAGCTGCCGAGCAGCGGCGCGTTCTCGACCAGGCTCTCGGCCACGATCTCGCGCGCCCCGGTGAGCGCCTCTTTCACCGTTGGCACCGCTTCGCTGACATATCCCTCCGCCAGCGCCTCGGGCGCGGCCCTGCGGTCGGCGAGAATCGCATCAACCAGCCCGGCGAGGCCGTTTTCGCGCGCGATCATCGCCTTGGTGCGGCGCTTGGGCTTGTAGGGCAGGTAAAGGTCTTCAAGCTCGGCCTTGGTCTCGGCAGCGACCAGCGCCTTGGCGAGATCGTCCGTCATCTTCCCCTGATCGGTGATCGAGGTGATGATCGCCGCGCGCCGCGCCTCGCGCTCACGCAGATACTCGAGCCGCTCCGCGAGCTTGCGCAACTGCGTATCATCCAGCCCGCCGGTCGCCTCCTTGCGGTAGCGGGCGATGAAGGGCACCGTTGCCCCCTCGTCCAGAAGCCCCACCGCGGCGTTGACCTGCGCTGCCGTGGCGCCGATGTCACTGGCGATGGTGCAGGCGATACGGGTGACAGTGTCCATGCGTTCCTCCGGGCTGGAGGGGTGATGTAGCCGCCCCGAAGCCCTCGGGCAAGGCTTGACATGGTGCGGGCTGAGGCGCCCATTGACGCCAAAGGAGCCTCACATGACCGATTTTTGCCCCCGCCTCGAAGAGCGTCTGACCCGCTATTGTGCCGTTGATACGCAAAGCGACGAGGAAAGCCTCACTTCGCCCAGCACAGCGATCCAGTACGATCTCGCCAATATGCTGGCGCAGGAGTTGCAACAGATCGGCGCCGAGGATGTCACGGTCACCGAATACGGGGCGGTTCTGGCAACGGTTCCGGCCACCGCCGAGGGGCCGGTGATCGGTATGCTCGCGCATATGGATACGGCCCCCGCCTATAATGCGACCGGCGTGAAGCCGCGGGTGATCCGTGGATACAATGGCGGCGAGATCACCTATCCGGATGCGCCGGGGCTGGTGAATTCGCCGAGACAGAATCCCTACCTTGGCGAGAAGGTCGGCCATGATCTGATCACCGCCTCGGGGGCGACGCTTCTGGGCGCCGATGACAAGGCGGGCGTGGCGATCCTGATGACACTCGCCGAGCATCTCATCACCAATCCTTCGATTCCGCACGGAAGGCTGCGCCTCGCCTTCACCCCCGACGAAGAGATCGGCCGCGGGGTCGATGCGCGCCTGCCCGCCGATCTTGGTGCCGATTTCGCCTATACGCTCGATGGCGGCGCGGTGGGCGAGATCGAATATGAGAGCTTCTCGGCGGATGGCGCAAAGGTGAAGGTGGTGGGCGTTTCCACTCATCCCGGCACCGCGAAGGGCAAGATGGTGAATGCGTTGCATCTGGCGGCGAAGATCATCGAGATGCTGCCGCAAGCCACGCAGACCCCCGAAATGGTCGAGGGCCGCGAGGGGTTCTGGCACATCACCAATATTGCGGGCACGGCGGCGGAGGTCGAGTTTTCCATCATCCTGCGCGATTTCGAGCTTGAGGGCCTTGCCGCGCGCGGGGCGCTCTTGCAGCAAGTCTGCGCCGCGGTCGCCGCCACCGAACCGCGTGCAACGATCACCTGCACGATCCGCCCGCAGTACCGCAACATGCGTTACTGGCTCGAGAAGGACATGACCCCGGTCGAACTGGCTCGAAAAGCCTGCCGCGAGGCCGGGGTCGAGCCTCTCTCGGTGCCGATCCGCGGCGGCACCGATGGCTCGCGGCTCACGGAAATGGGTGTGCCCTGCCCGAATATCTTCACCGGCATGCAAGACATTCACGGGCCGCTCGAATGGATCTCCGTGCAGGACATGGCGCAGGCCACAACTGTCTGCATGCGGCTGCTACAAAGCGCCGCAGAGGCATAAACCAACGGCGGGGCGGCCCGGCGTTATTTGCGCAAGTAACCAGTCTGCAAGGAATTTCCGGCACAGGGCGACGGAAATGTTAGCCTGCCCCGTTTGGCGAGAGAACCTTCCCAAACGGGGCTCGTGCCCCGTTAACCATCGCAGAAAGACATGCCATGAACGCCGTTCTCAGCCGTTACGCGACCCCCTTCATCTCCGGCCTCTTCCTCGTCTCGCTCGTCTCGGGCGTCGCGCTCTTTTTCCATGTCGGCCAGTCAAGTTTCCACGAAATGCACGAGATCCTCTCGATGGTGCTGATCGCGCCCTTCGTGCTCCATGTCTGGAAGAACTGGCGCTCCGTCCTGACCTATCTCAAACGCGCCCCGATGTGGATCGGCCTTGCTGTCTCGCTTGCCGTGGCCGTGCCGTTTGCGATCCCCTCGGGCGAGGGCCGCTCCGGCCCGCCGCAATTCGCGCTCGCGATGAAAGTGATGCAGGGGTCGGTGAGCGATGTTGCGCCGATCCTTGGCACCGACGGTGTCGGTCTCACGGCGAAACTCGCCGCTGCCGGCTTCACTGTCACCGATCCGACGGAGAGCCTGACCGCCGTGGCCGAAGGCTCGGGCCAGTCGGTCGAGGCGCTGGCCGCCGCGCTGGTTGCGCCGCCCGCGCAATAAACTTCTGGATGATCGTTGATCCGGGGCCCCGCAAGGGGCCCTTTTCAATGGGAAAGCCAGAGCCGGATGAGTGCCGCCTCGGGGGTCTCGCTGCCGCCGTTCTCAACTCCCGCGGCCCAGAGTGCGGCGCCCGCTGCATAGGCGCCGGGCGCGAGCCCGCCCGCCTCGCACTGGCTTGTCGCGCGCAGCCGCTTGCCCGAGAGGATGGCCTTTTTCAGAACGGCAAGCACTGCCGCATCGCCCATCACCGTGCCCGCCCCGAAGACGCGCAGCACCGCTGCATCGAGGGGGGCAAGCATCGCGGCGAGGGCGGCGGCGGGCAGGCCGGGCGAAAGGGTGAGCACGGCGAGGCGACGCGTTGTGTCAAACCGCCGCCGCGCCGGTGACGGCGCTGGCTCTTGCGGCTGGCTGCGAAAGGCGTCTGCCGCATGGCTGTGATGTTTCACCAGCCCCGCGGCGGGCAGAAGCCGCCCGTTGAACGCGAGATCGACCCCCGCACCGGGCGCCCGCGCCGCGGCAAGCGCGAGGTCGAGGTTGCGCTCCGCGTCGCCCCCCTGGCCGAGCGGCTGCATCGAGCCGCAAAGCACCACCCTGCGCGGACGCCCCGCCAGCGCCTGGGCCAGCGCCGCGCCGGTGAAGGCCATCGTATCGGTGCCATGGGTGATCAACACGGCAGAGCCGGGATGCGCCTCGATCTGATCGAGCATCCTGTTCCAGTCGGCTGGGCCGATATCGGCGCTGTCGCGCAATGGCGAAAAGAGATGCGACACGAGCGCGCAGCCTTTGGGCAGGCGCGCGGCGATCGCCGCCTCCACGAGCCCGGGCTCGGGCCGCAGACCCTCGGGCCCCGGCGCCATGCCGATCGTGCCACCGGTGTGGATGAGCAGAAGCATCTGAGCCCCTCCCTGTGCTGGCCGCCTGCATCCCGGCCTTGCCGCAGAGCGGCCGTTGGCGCAAGGCCGAAGGCTGCCAAAGCCGCGACTCACCCTGCCCGGCGCGCCGTCGCAACCTCCTTCGGGCGAAAATCCGCCCGAAGGATCACGCCGGAAGGCCTTGTTTTCCGGCGATGAAACGCCTTCGCTTGCGCAGAATCCGTAATTTTCGCACGCTTCGCCCCGGGGTTGCGCAACTTTGCGCCGAAACCGGGGGAGTACCGCCCATTTGACGGGGGTGTGACGCAATCTCTCTTGCCAGTTTTTAAGCGCTGTGACTATAGAAACAGCAGTTAGGCAGCCTTCGGGCGGCCTTTAGAACTATATGAGTTTGAACGAAAACCATGTCCTCCCGCCGTGCAGATCCTTCTCTCTCCCTGAGCCGCCGTCAGCTTCTGGCGTCGCTGTCTTCGGCTGCGGTTCTGGCCGGAGCGGGCTTTGTGCCTGCGCGGCTCAATGCGCAGGACATCGCCCCCCCCGTGGCGGAGGCCCCGGTGCCCGCCGCACCGCCCGCCGCGATGCAGCAGCCGTTCAGCTTCGACACCCTGACCGACGCGATGCGCGCGCTGGCCGCTGCGGGCCCCGACGCGCCCGCGACGCTGCCCGACAGTTTCCTGTCGAAGCTCACCTATGATCTTTACCGGCTGATCCGCTTCGATCCCGAGCGCGCGCGCTTTGCCGATGTCGAGAACAGCCATTTCCTGCTGCATGCCTTCCACATGGGCTGGCTCTTCAAGGAACCTGTCCTGCTCTATCAGGTCGAGAACGGCATGGCGCAGCCGATGGAGTTCGGCACCGACGATTTCATTTACGAGCGCGAAAGCCGCGACAAGGTGCCCGCGCATGTGCCGCTGCCGGGTGTGGCCGGGTTCCGGCTTCATGCGCCGCTTAACCGCCCCGATCTTTTCGACGAGCTCGTCGCGTTTCAGGGCGCCTCCTATTTCCGCGCGCTCGGCCGCAATTCGGCCTACGGGCTCTCGGCGCGGGGCCTCGCGGTCAATACCGGGCTCTCGATCGCCGAGGAATTCCCGCGGTTCACGAAATTCTGGATCCAGCGCCCCGAGCCGGGCTCGGAAACCATCACCGTCTGGGCGGCGCTGGAAAGCGCCTCGCTCACCGGGGCCTATCGTTTTACCATCACCCCCGGATTCGAGACGGTGATGGAGGTGACGGCGCGGCTCTTCTTCCGTGCCGATGTCGAGCAGCTTGGCATTGCGCCGCTCACGTCGATGTTCCTCTTTGCCGAGCGCAATCGCGCCGCCTTTGATGACTACCGTCCGAATGTGCACGACAGCGACGGGCTGGGCATCACGCGGGCCGATGGGGATGTGCTCTGGCGCGCGCTGGCCAACCCGCCGCGGCTCGCCTCCTCCTATTTCTCGGAAACCGCGCCGAAATCCTTCGGGCTCTATCAGCGTGACCGCGAATTCGACCATTATCAGGACGATGCGGCGCATTATGAAAAACGCCCCTCCTGCGTGGTCGAGCCGATCGGCGATTGGGGCAAGGGCCTGATTCGGTTGGTCGAGATCCCCTCCGACCTCGAGGTGAACGACAATATCGTTGCCTTCTGGATCCCCGACACGCTGGCGCAGGCAGGCGAGAGCCGGGAGTTTTCCTATCGGCTGCGCTGGGGCGACATCCCCTTCGACCCGGCCGACGAGCGCGCCCATGTGAAGGAGACGCGCGCGGGCGAGGGCGGGGTCTCCGGGGTAGAGAACACCAACGGCACCCGCAAGTTCGTGATCGACTTCGTGGGCGGGCTGATGGACGCTCTGCCGCATGACGCTTCGGAAGATCTCACCATCGTCGCCAGCGCGATGAATGGCGAGATTGTGACCAAGGTACTTTCCCGTAACCAAACCGATGGAATCTGGAGACTTGTCCTCGATGTGCGCCCGACCGGGGGTGACACCGTGGAACTCGCTGCCCATATCGCGGGTTATGGTCGCAAGCTGACTGAAACCTGGCTTTACCAATGGATCCACGCATGACCGCGCATACCCTCCCTCCCGCTGCGCTCGCGTCTGACCCCGCGTCCCGCGTAAACCTTTCTGCCGACGAGCTGATCGCCGGGCCCTGCGCGCTGCCTTTCGCGCCGCTCGCGATGCCCCATCAGGTGATTGAGCACGACATCGGGCTGATGCGCCGCCTTTTGGCGGGCATGCTGCCCCCGGCCGCGCCCACCGCCGGCACCGGCCACTGAACCCATGATGCCTTCTGCCCTCTCTCGCGCAGGGCTCTATGCGCTGCGCGCGTTTGCCGTGGCGCTGAGCCTCTGTGCCGGGGGCGGGGCTTTCGTGCTGTTCTTGCAGTTCGGCGCGGCCGACGGGATCGACACGCTCGATGTCACCCGCGCGGTTCTGATCCTGATCTCGACGCTCTGGCTCGCCTGGGGGGCGGTGCAGGCGCTGATCGGGCTCACTTCCCGGGCCCGCCCTCCCGCTTATGATCCGAAAGCGCCGATCCGCGGCCGCACTGTGGTTCTGGTGCCGGTCTATAACGAAGATCCGATGGTCACCTTTGCCCGGATCGCGGCGATGGATGCCTCGCTTGCGGCGACGGGGGATCCCGCCGAAGTGCATTTCGCTGTTCTTTCCGACACCCGCAACGATCTGATCGCCGCGCGCGAAAAGCAGGTCTTTGCGCAGCTGGTGGCCGAGAGGAACGCGCTTGGCCGGTTCTTCTATCGCCGCCGCGAACAGAATACGGGCAAGAAGGCCGGCAATATCGAAGATTTCATCACCCGCTCGGGCGGCGCCTATGAGTATGCGCTCATCCTTGATGCCGACAGCCTGATGGAAGGCGAGACGATCCTGCAGATGATCCGCCGGATCGAGGCGGAGCCGCGCCTTGGCCTCTTGCAGACGCTGCCCAAGGTGATCCGCGCGCGCTCGCGGTTTGGCCGGGCGATGCAGTTCTCTGCCTCCTTCTTCTCGCCCGTCTTCGCGCGGGGGCTGGCGATGATGCAGGGCCACACCGGCCCGTTCTGGGGCCATAATGCGATTGTGCGCGTGCGCGCCTTCGCCGAAAGCTGCGGGCTACCGCCCTTGCGCGGCAAGCCGCCGTTTGGCGGCCATGTGATGAGCCATGACTATGTCGAGGCGGCAATGCTCGCGCGGGCGGGCTGGACCGTGCGTCTCGATGACGATCTCGGCGGCAGCTACGAGGAAGGCCCTGAAAATATCGTCGATCATGCCAAGCGCGACCGGCGCTGGTGTCAGGGCAACCTGCAGCATTCGCGCATCATCGGCGCGCCGGGGCTAAAACCCTGGTCTCGCTTCGTCTTCGCGCAGGGCATCATGGCCTATATCGCGCCGCTGTTCTGGCTCGGTTTCATTCTTGCCTCGATTGCCGCGCCCTTGTTGGCCCCACCGCCGGACTACTTCCCGATTCCCGATTGGCCGATCCCCTATTTCCCGCCGTCGGAGGCCTCGAAGGCGATCGGTCTCGCCATCGGCATCTTCGGGCTGCTGCTGTTGCCGAAGATCCTGATCGCGGCGCGGGCGGCCCTCACGCGGGAGGCCAAAGCGTTCGGCGGTCCTGTCATCGCCTTCGTCTCGACCCTCGCGGAACTGCTCCTTTCCTCCATCACCGCGCCGGTTCTGCTGCTCTATTCCACCCGCTCGGTGCTTCAGGTTCTGCTCGGCCGCGACGGGGGCTGGCCCACCAACAACCGTGGCGACGGCACGTTGAGCCTCAAGGATGCCTTTGCCGCGTCGCACTGGATCGTTACCATCGGTCTCGTCGGGCTGATGGCCACCTGGACTTTCGCGCCCGGCCTTTTCCTCTGGCTCGTGCCTGTGGGCTTGCCGATGGTGCTCGCACCGGCAATCCTTGCCTGGTCCTCGCGCCCCTCGCGCTCGCGGCTGATGGGCGTGCCGAGCGAATATGCCAAGCCCGCCGTGGTGGTGCTACACGATGTCATCCTGGACCGCTGGGCGCTTGACGCAGAGCGCGCCGAGGCTCAGGAACCGCGCCAGTCGGCCAAGGTGGCCGCACCAGCCAAGGGAATTGCTGCTCAGCATGTTTGATTTTCGTTCCGCTCCGCAGCCCGGCGGCTTGCCGCAGGGGGCGCGGGATCCGCGTCTTGATTTTTTCCGGGGCCTGAGCCTCGTGATGATCTACATCAATCATGTGCCCGGCACGATCTACGAGAACTTCACCTCGCGCAATTTCGGCCATTCCGACGCGGCGGAAGGGTTTGTGTTCATGTCGGGGTGTGCGGCCGCGCTCGCCTATGGCCCGCGGCTCAGGGACGGCATGAACTGGCCGGGTATCCGCAAGATCTGGGGCCGGGCCTGGCTTCTCTACATGGTGCATATCCTGACAGCGGTCTGGGCCATCGCCATCGCGGCCAGCGCCGCGCTATGGTTCGGCGGCGAGGAGATGCTGCACCACAATGCCTTCGGCCCGCTCAACGATCGGCCGTTGCAGTTTTTGATCGGCATCGCCACACTCGGCCATCAGCTCGGCTATGTGAACATCCTGCCGATGTATGCGGTGATCCTGCTCGGCGCGCCGTTCCTGATCCGGCTTGGCCAGCGCTCGCCAAAGGGGCTTTTGGCCTTCACCTTCGGCTTCTGGGTGTTGACCGGCTTTACCCGGCTCGATCCGCCGAACTACCCGTTCGAGGGGGGCTGGTTCTTCAACCCCTTCGCCTGGCAACTCCTCTTTTGCCTCGGCATCCTCACCGGGCTCGCGCTGCGCGGAGGGCAAAGGTTCGTGCCGGTGACCCCCTGGTTGATCTGGCCCGCAGTGGCCTGGCTGATCTTTTCCGCGATCTGGGTGCAGTCCCCGGGGATGATGGAGGGTCTCGGCCATGCAATTTGGCTGATGCGGCAATGGGGCGTGCCGTTCTTCCTTGTGGAATTCGACAAGACCTATGTCTCGGGGCCGCGGCTCCTGCACTTCATGGCGCTCGCCTATGTGCTTTCGCTGCCCTGGGGGGTGCCGAAACTTGCCGCGGCGCGCTGGGCCAAGCCGATCCGCACCCTCGGCAAGCAGGGGCTTCAGGTCTTCGCGCTCGGCACCGTGCTCGCGATCCTGAGCCAGGCGGTGAAAACCTCGCATCCGGCGGGCTTTGCCCAAGACAGCGTGCTGATCCTCGGGGGGCTCGCGATCCAGTGGGCCTTCGCGGCGATCCGCGAATATATCAAGCCGCACCCCACCCATCCGGCAAAAGCTGCGGCGGCCTGAGCGCCGCGGCTCACCCCTGCAGATCAAGCCGCGCTGCCGCCGTGCGCAACGCCTTGAGCGCGGCCTGCACCTTGGGCGTGCGGTGCAGGTCCACATGTGTGACCAGCCAGAACGGGCTGTCCCATTCCGGCTGCGGGCCGATCACCTCGACGATGCGGGGATCGGAACGCGCCTGCAGCACCGGCAGGAACCCGAGCCCGAGCCCGGCCTGCACCGCCGCCGCCTGCGAGGCGATCTCATTGGCCATGAACACCACTGCTTCCGCCGGTTGGGTCTGCGCGAGCCAGCGAAAGAATGGCGCGCGGCTCTCGCGGCTGTCCGGCCCGATGAAACGATGCCCGGCGAGATCGTCGAGCCCCTTCGGCGTGCCGAATTGGGCAAGATATTCCGGCGCGGCATAAAGCGCGGTGCGGTTGGTGCCGAGCTGGCTCACCACATTGTCGGGCTCGGTCGGCCGCGCGCCCGCGCGGATCGCCACATGTGCCTCGCCATATTCGAGCCGGAACACGCGCTGGTCGGTGATGTAGCGCAGCACCAGCGCGGGATGCTCGCGCATCAGCTCCGCCATCGCCGGCATCACGAGGCCCGCCAGCGCCGGCAGCGAGGTGATGATCAACTCGCCGCGCATTTCCTCGCCTGCCCCTGCGATCCGCGCCGCAAGCTGGGCGAACTGATCCTCGGTCGCCTGACCCACGGCCAGAAGCTGGACTCCCGCCTCGGTCGGCGTATAGCCGCGCGGATGGCGCTGGAAGAGCTTGGTGCCGAGCCGGGCCTCGAGCGCATCGACATGGCGGATCACCGTTGCATGGTGCACACCGAGCACCTCTGCCGCGCCCGAAACCGTACCGACGCGCGCCACCTGATAAGCGGTACGGATTTCATCCCAGTTTTCCAGCAGCATTTGTGCACCCATGAACGCAGTCGCGGCCATCATGTCGATTTTGTTCCCGGCTGCAAGTCGGTGCGGCATCGCGCGGCATAATCCGGGCTGCAAGGGGGGCGTCCGGGGCGGAGCGCGCCGCAGGGATTGCCCGGCCGCTCACAGCATCAGGCGGCGACGCGCGCCCCGCGAAGGACAGCCTGTGCGAGCGATTTCGGGTAACGCACCATGAGGATCGCCGGGTTGAGAATGCCCTCGGCACGCACGGTCTCGGCCAGATGGGCGAGTGTCGTCTCGGCGCGCTTCTCGCGCGGGGTGCAAACCGCGGCCAGGATTTGCACCGGGCAGGTCGCGGGGGCTCCGGCCGCGATCAGCTCCGCCTGCACCTGCGCGGCCTTTTCGACTGACATGTAGAAAGCGATCGTGGTTCCGGGGCGCGCCAGGAGGCTGCGATCGGGTGCGGCGTCACCCGGACGGCAAGTGCCCGTCGTGATGACGAAAGTGTCGGTTTCGCCGCGTTCGGTCAGTGGCTGGCAGGCGGCGGCCGCCGCCGCCGAGGCTGCGGTGATCCCGGGCACGATTTCAATTTCGATTCCGGCGGCGCGCGCGGCATCGATTTCTTCGGTGGCGCGCCCGAAAATCGAGGGATCGCCTGATTTTAACCGCACGACCCGTTTGCCGCGCGCGGCCTCGGTCACAATCATTCGGTCGATCCGCGCCTGCGACGAGGCCGCTGTGCCCAGATCTTTGCCGACATAGACCCGCATGGCATCGTGCCGTGCGATCTCCAGAACATCCGGGTCGACGAGCCGGTCATAAAAGATCACATCCGCGTCCTGCAGGCGTCGCACCGCGCGCAGGGTCAGCAGGTCGCGCGCGCCGGGCCCCGCGCCAACAAGCGCAATATGTCCGGTCTTGTGATGGCTTTGAGACCCGTCGACGCGGGCTTCCAGGATCTTGGCGCCGGCCCGCTCCCGGAACGCGCGGCGCGAAAACGCCGCCACCACCACACCGCGCAACCGGCGCGCCAGCGTGACACGGCGCCCGTTCTTCTGCAGGACCATCGGGAAATCTGTCATCTCTCAGCTCCTCAAACGCAAAAGGGCCGCCGACACCCGCACGAGCTGTGTCGTGCAGAGTCGAGCAGCCTTGCCCATCATCCCAGGTTCGGGAAACAGCGACACCGTTGTCGCTGCCTCAACGCTAGGAAGCCAGCAGGTGACTCGCAAGCAAAACCAGCACCGCTGCCGCCCAAGCCCAGGGTTCGGCCCGTGCGATCTGATCAAATCCGAGGCGATGCACGGGCAGCAAGAACGAAGCTGCCTCAAATTTGGGCGTCGCGGCAAATACTGCCCACGCCTTTGCCTCGTTGACCGATGCGGCAGCGGGCAGGGGCGTTGTCGCTTCCGGTCACGGGGCGCGTGGATATAATGAGCGCAATCCGGAAAGTGCCGCCGATGCCTGAAACGCTGTCCATTGTTGTCGTCGAAACTGATCCCGAGCGCGCGGGGCTGATTGCCGAAAGCCTGCGGGAGGCGGGGATCTACAAGATCACCGTTATTCCCGAAACCACGGGCCTTGCGCGCCGCATCGCCGGGATCAATCCCGATATCGTGCTGATCGACATGGCCAGCCCCTCGCGCGACATGCTCGAGGAACTCACCCTTGCGTCTGGTCCGCTCGAACGCCCGGTGGCGATGTTCGTCGACCGGCCCGACAGCAGCGCCACCAAGGTGGCGATCGATGCGGGCGTCTCGGCCTATGTGGTCGACGGGCTGCGCGCGGACCGGATCCAGCCGATCATGGATGCGGCGATTGCGCGGTTCAACATGGTGCAACGGATGCGCATCGAATTGCAGACCACCAAGCGCGCCCTTGAGGAGCGCAAGGTGATCGACCGTGCCAAGGGCCTTTTGATGAAGGCGCGCGGCATCGACGAAGATGCCGCCTATGCACTCTTGCGCAAGACGGCGATGGATCAGGGCCGGAAAGTCGCCGATGTGGCGGCCGCACTCGTCACCGCAGCCGGGCTTTTGTCATGACCGGACGGCCGATCACTGCGGGTTACATCCCGCTTGTCGATGCCGCGCCGCTGATCATCGCGCGCGAGATTGGCTTTGCCGAGCAAGAGGGGCTCGCGCTCACGCTCCGGGCGGCGCCGAGCTGGTCGCTCTTGCGCGATCAGCTCCTGCGCGGGCAGATCGCGGCGGCACATATGTTGTTTCCGATGCCGATTGCGGCGGCGCTCGGGCTCGGCGGCGCCCCCAGCAGGGTCGACATCCTGCAGGTGCTCTCGCTCAATGGCAATTCGATCGGCGTCTCGCGCGATCTGGCGCAAAAGATGCGCGCGGCGGGCCACGGGTTCGATTTTGCCGATGCGCTCGCCGCTGGCGCGGCGCTGATCGCGGCGCGCTCCGGACCGCTCCGGGTCGGCGTGCCGTTCCCTTTCTCGATGCATGCCGAGCTGCTGCATCACTGGTTCGCGGCGCTCGGCCTGCGCGCACCGGACGATTTCGAGATGCGCAGCGTGCCGCCGCCGCTGATGGCCAAGGCACTCGGCGCGGGCGAGATCGACGCCTTTTGCGTGGGCGCGCCCTGGGGCTCGATTGCGGTGGAACTGGGCGTGGGAGAGATGCTCCTTCCGGGCACCGCAATCCGGGCCACTGCGCCCGAGAAAGTGCTGGCCGTCCGACACGACTGGGCCGAGGCGGAGCCCGCGCTGACGCGGGCCTTGATGCGCGCGGTCTGGCAAGCTACGCGCTGGCTTGGCGCGGCGGAGAACCTGCTCACCGCCGCCGAGATCCTCGCCCGGCCCGACTATCTGGACCTTCCGCCCGAGCTCATCGAACGCTCGCTGACGGGCGATCTGGTGATTTCGCCGCGCGGGGAGATGCGGGCAACGCCCGGCTACATGACCTTCCATGCGGGCGCGGCCAGTTTTCCCTGGGCGTCGCAAGCGGCCCTTGTGGCGACAAGGCTCGCCGCGCGCCACGGCCTTGCCCCCGACCCCGCCCGCGCCGCCGCCCGCGCGATCTGCCGGACCGATCTTTATGCGGCGAATCTGGCCGATCTGGGGGCGGATCTCCCCGCTGCGCGCGACAAGATCGAGGGTGGCCTGCACCGCCCCACAGCCTTTCCCGCCAAGCAGGGAAAGGTGATTCTGCCTGCCGATGCGTTTTTCGACGGATGGATTTTTGACCCTTCCGCGTCCGCATGACGCTTTCGTAAGCAGTTCTTAACGCAGCCGCAGAAAACGCAGCCTGCGCGGGCGCAGAATGGTTCGGCACGCTTGACCCTGCGGCGGTCGGTCGCGCATTTTATGAATATCGGAGCAAGGGCGTTCCGAACCTCGACATTCCGCCCCGCATCGCGGCGGGGCTCAGGACAAAGCCGTCCGACCTGATCGCTTCTCTTCCACCTCCCCGGAAGACGCGTGTTAGGTCGGGCGGCTTTTTCGTTTTCGGCGCATGCAGATGCAACAGGGACAGAACCGATGAAAAAGCTCCTGGCCGTGATGGCCGCCACGACCTTCCTCGCCAGCCCCGCCTTCGCGGAGATGCTGGATCTCGAGAAGGACGAACTCACGCTCGGCTTCATCAAGCTCACCGATATGGCGCCGCTCGCCATCGCTTATGAAAAGGGCTTTTTCGAAGACGAGGGGCTTTACGTCACGCTTGAACCGCAGGCGAACTGGAAGGTGCTCCTTGATCGTGTGATCTCGGGCGAGCTTGACGGCGCGCATATGCTGGCGGGCCAGCCGCTCGCCGCCACCATCGGCTATGGCACCGAGGCGCATATCGTCACGCCCTTCTCGATGGATCTCAACGGCAACGGCATCACCGTCTCGAACGCGATCTGGGAAGAGATGAAGGCCAATGTGCCCGTGGGCGCCGATGGCAAACCTGCGCATCCGATCTCGGCGGCCGCGCTCAAGCCGGTGGTCGAAAAATACCGCGCCGAGGGCAAGCCCTTCAACATGGGCATGGTGTTCCCGGTCTCGACCCACAATTACGAGCTGCGCTACTGGCTCGCCGCGGGCGGCATCAACCCCGGCCTTTATGCGCCCGACGACGTCTCCGGCCAGATCGGCGCCGAGGTTCTGCTCTCTGTCACCCCGCCGCCGCAGATGCCCGCCACGCTCGAGGCCGGCACGATCTACGGCTATTGCGTGGGCGAGCCGTGGAACCAGCAGGCGGTGGTGAAGGGCATCGGCGTGCCGGTGGTGACCGATTACGAGATCTGGAAGAACAACCCGGAAAAAGTGTTCGGCCTGACTGAGAAATTCGTCGAGGAGAACCCCAACACCACGCTCGCGCTGACCAAGGCGCTGATCCGCGCGGCGATCTGGCTCGATGCCGACAACAACGCCAACCGCGCCGAGGCGGTGGAGATCCTGTCGCGACCCGAATATGTGGGCGCCGATGCGGCGGTGATCGCCAATTCGATGACCGGCACGTTTGAATATGAAGCGGGCGACAAGCGCGAGGTGCCCGATTTCAACGTGTTCTTCCGCTACAACGCGACCTATCCCTTCTACTCGGATGCGATCTGGTATCTCACCCAGATGCGCCGCTGGGGCCAGATTGCAGAAGCCCACCCGGACACCTGGTATGACGAGACCGCGAAATCGGTCTACAAGCCCGCGATCTACCTCGACGCCGCGAAGATGCTGGTTGAGGAAGGCAATGCCAATGAGGCCGACTTCCCCTGGGACAGCGATGGCTACAAGGCGCCCACGCCGGGCGCGGATGTGATCGACGGCATCGGCTACGACGGCCGCCACCCCAACGCCTATATCGACAGCCTGCCCTTCGGGCTGAAGGGCGACCAGCACCTCGTCGGCAACAAGATCGAGGGCTGATCCGCCCCGGCGGAGGGTGCCCCCCCTCCGCCATTTTTCGCCCGGACCGAGCCAGCTCCCAGAGGACCGCCATGACCGCGATTGACCCCGAAACCCTCGCCCAAAGCGCCGCCCGCGCCGAGCGCCGCGCCGTGTTTCATGCCCGCATCACCCGTGCCGATGGCTGGTTCAAGGTGCTGGGCCTCGCCTGGCTGACGCCGATGCTGCGCATTGCGGCGGGCGATGACCCGAAAGCGCAGGGCCGCGAGATCTGGCAACTGCTCGGCGTGCCGCTGCTTGCGATTGCGCTTTTCCTTGGCGCCTGGGCCGCGCTCGCGCCCAAGGTCCAAACCTCGCTTGGCGCCATCCCCGGCCCGGCGCAGGTTTGGGATCAGGTCGGCGTGCTCTGGGCTGACCATCAGCGCGAGGCGCAAAAGGCCGCTGACTTTTACTCCCGGCAAGACGCGCGCAACGCCAAGCTCATTGCCGAGGGCAAGGCCGACAAGGTCAAGAGCCGCGATTACACTGGCAAACCCACTTACCCGTTGCAGATCTGGACCTCGATCAAGACCGTGTTCTTCGGCTTTCTGATCGGCACCGTGATCGCCGTGCCGCTGGGCATCATGGCGGGGCTTTCCAAAACCGCCAATGCGGCGATGAACCCGCTGATCCAGATCTTCAAGCCGGTCTCCCCGCTCGCGTGGCTGCCGATTGTCACCATGGTCGTCTCCGCGCTCTACACCACGACCGACGGGATGTTCTCGAAAAGCTTCCTGATCTCGGCCATCACCGTCACGCTCTGCTCGCTCTGGCCCACAATCATCAACACCGCCCTTGGCGTTGCCTCGATCGACCGCGATCTCGTCAACGTCTCCAAAGTGCTGAAAATGAGCACCTGGACCAAGATCACCAAGCTCGTGCTGCCCTCGGCGCTGCCGCTCATCTTCACCGGGTTGCGCCTTTCGCTCGGCGTGGGCTGGATGGTGTTGATTGCCGCCGAGATGCTGGCGCAAAACCCCGGCCTTGGCAAATTCGTCTGGGACGAATTCCAGAACGGCTCCTCGGACAGCCTCGCGCGGATCATGGTGGCGGTGTTCACCATCGGCATCATCGGCTTCGTGCTTGATCGGATGATGTTCGCAATCCAGTCGCTTTTCACCTTCTCGAACAATCGGTGAGGGCCATGGCGATCTTAGAGTTTTCCAACGTCTCCAAAAGCTTCGGCACCACGCCCGTGTTGTGCAATATCGACCTGAGCGTGCAGGAAGGCGAGTTTCTGGTGCTTCTGGGCTTTTCGGGCACCGGCAAGACCACGCTGATCAACCTGATGGCCGGGCTCGAGATGCCGACCGAAGGGGAGGTCCGCTTCAAGGGCGCCCCCATCACCGGCCCCGGCCCCGAGCGCGGCGTGATCTTCCAGAACTACTCGCTGATGCCCTGGCTGACAGTGAGCGAAAACGTGGCGCTCGCAGTCGACACGATCTTCCCCGGCCTGCCGCGCAACGAGCGCGCCGAAAAGGTGGCGCATTTCGTCAAGATGGTTGGCCTCAGCCATGCCGCCTTGCGTCGCCCGGCCGAGCTTTCGGGCGGCATGCGCCAGCGGGTGAACGTGGCGCGCGCGCTCGCCATGAACCCCGAGGTGCTGCTGCTCGACGAGCCGCTCTCGGCGCTCGATGCGCTCACCCGCGCCAATCTGGCGGATGAAATCGAGCATATCTGGGAGGCCGACCGCAAAACCTGCGTGCTGATCACCAATGATGTGGATGAAGCGATCGTGCTCGCCGACCGGATCATTGCGCTCAATCCCGATGGCTCGCTCGGCCAAAGCTTCGAGGTGAAGATCCCCCGTCCGCGCGACCGGGGCGCGATGAACCATGATGCCGCCTTCAAGCGCCTGCGCGCCGATGTGACCACCTATCTGATGGATGTCGGCATTTCGGCCAAACGCGAGGGCGCGCGGCAGTTGCCCGACGTGGTGCCGCTCCATGCGCTGCCCAAGG
The DNA here is from genome assembly GCF_900217815.1 of Rhodobacter maris. Lineage (GTDB taxonomy): Bacteria > Pseudomonadota > Alphaproteobacteria > Rhodobacterales > Rhodobacteraceae > Rhodobacter > Rhodobacter maris. The sequence continues at coordinate 569,932 of NZ_OBMT01000001.1, read as the reverse complement.
CGGTGTCCGAGGCGGCGCGTTCGGCGCTGGAAGATCGCTATCTGGACTACTCCCGGCTGCACAAAGTCTACCCGACGCCGAAAGGCCCGCTCACCGTGGTGGAAAATTTTGATCTGACGCTAAAAAAGGGCGAATTCGTCTCTCTCATCGGCCATTCGGGCTGCGGCAAATCTACCGTGCTCACGATGACCGCGGGGCTCACCGATGTCTCGCTCGGCGGTATCAAGCTCGACGGCTTCGAGGTGAAGGGCGCAGACCCGGAACGCGCCGTGGTGTTCCAGTCACCCTCGCTCTTCCCCTGGCTTTCGGCGCGCGAAAACGTCGCCGTGGGGGTGGACAAGGTCTACCCGAAGGCGAGCCGCGCCGAGCGGCAGGACGTGGTCGATTACTACCTCGAGCGCGTCGGCCTTGCCGATGCGATGGACCGCCCCGCTAGCGAAATGTCGAACGGCATGCGCCAGCGCGTCGGCATTGCCCGCGCCTTCGCGCTCTCGCCCAAACTGCTGCTCCTCGACGAACCCTTCGGCATGCTCGACAGCCTCACTCGCTGGGAGCTGCAGGAGGTGCTGATGGAGGTCTGGTCGCGCACCAAGGTCACCGCCGTCTGCGTCACCCATGATGTGGACGAGGCGATCCTGCTCGCCGACCGGGTGGTGATGATGACGAACGGGCCGCGCGCCACAATCGGGCGCGTGATGAAGGTGGATCTGCCGCGCCCGCGCACCCGCAAGGCCCTGCTCGAACACCCCGATTACTACCTCTACCGCGAGCAGGTGCTCAACTTCCTTGAAGAATATGAAAAGGGCCACAAGCCCGCAAAAACGTCGGAGGCCGCATGATGGACACCGCAAACGCTCTTTCTCCCCGCAGTTTCATCACCGTCAGCGAGGTTTGGGTGCCCGAGGGCGACCGGCTCGTGCTGGCCGAGGGCAGTTATGGCGCGCTGGGCGCGTTCGAGCAGACCTCGATGCAGACGAGCTTCGGTTATGGCGAAGGCCTGCCCGGCAAGGCCTGGGCCGAGGCCCGCCCGGTGGTGTTCAAGGGCTTTGACCCGGTGTCGTTCAAGCGCAAGGAGGCGGCGCAGGAGGCGGGCCTCACCGCGGCAGTGGCGCTGCCGGTCTTTGCCGGAGACAGGTTGAATGCCGTGCTCGTCGTCCTTTGCGGCGAGGATGAAACCACCACGGGTGCGATCGAGGTCTGGGCTGAGCGCGATGGGCTTCTGATGCTCGACGACGGCTATTACGGTGCGGCCAAACATTTCGAATGGGTCAGCCAGCACACGCATTTCCCGAAAGGGCAGGGGCTTCCGGGCGGGGTCTGGGCGGCGCAAACGCCGATGCTGTTTCGTGACCTTGGTTCGGGTTACCGCTTCATCCGCTCAGAAAGCGCGGGAGCGGCGGGGCTGACGACCGGGCTCGGCCTGCCGGTGCCGGTGCCGGGCGGGCAAACCTATGTGGCGACGCTGCTTTCGGCACGCGGAACCCCCATTGCGCGCCGCTTCGAGATCTGGGACGCGCGCGAGGCGCGGCTCGGCAAGGACGGTGGCGCAGTGCTGATCGACGGCATCTGTGAGCGCGAAGGCCCGCTCTGGAGTGAAGACAATCCCCGCCGCGCACAGATCTGGCAAGGGCCGATCGGGCAGGTGCTGGGCTCGGGCGTGCCCGTCGTCTCCTCGGGGGAGACGATCGCGGCAGGCTATTCCACCATGGTCGCCCTGCCGATCCATCGCGGCGAAGAGATCGCCCATGTCGTCGCCTGGTATGTGTGAGGAGGCCCGGATGAAAAAGCTGGTCGTAATCGGGGCGGGCATGGCCTCCGGGCGGATGCTCGAACATCTGTTCGAGGTGGCGCCGGGAGAATGGGACGTCACCCTTTTCAATGCGGAGCCACGTGGCAATTACAACCGCATCATGCTCTCGCCGGTGCTTTCGGGCGAGAAAAGCTTTGAGGAAATCGTCACCCATGATGCGGGCTGGTATGAGGCCCATGGCGTCACCTGTCGCTTTGGCGAACGGGTGGTGAGCATCGACACCGCCCGCAAGGAAGTGACGGGCGAAAAGGGCGCGGTGGCCTATGACAAGCTCGTCATCGCCACCGGCTCGGAGCCCTTCATGATCCCGCTGCCGGGGCGCGATCTGGAGGGCGTGATCGCTTACCGCGACCTTGAGGATACCAACCGGATGATCGAGGCCGCGGCGCCCGGCGCGCGCGCCGTGGTGATCGGCGGCGGACTCTTGGGCCTTGAGGCGGCGGCGGGCATGCGGCTGCGCGGCATGGAGGTGACGGTCGTTCACCTGATGGGGCATCTGATGGAGCGGCAGCTGGATCCGGCCGCGGGCTATCTGCTGCGCCGGGCGCTGGTGGACCGTGGCATCGAAGTGCTCTGTTCGGCCAATTCCAAAGAGATTCTGGGCGAAAACGGCAAGGTCCGGGCGCTGAGGCTGGATGACGGCACCGAACTTCCCTGTGACCTCCTTGTGATGGCCGTGGGCATCCGCCCGGCCTCCGCCCTGGGGCGCGCGGCGGGCCTCGCGGTCGGGCGCGGCATTCAGGTCGATGCGCAGATGCGCAGCTCGAACCCCGATGTGCTCGCGCTTGGGGAATGCATCGAGTTCGAGGGCCAGCTCTTCGGCCTCGTCGCGCCGCTTTACGATCAGGCCAAGGTTGCCGCCGCAACGCTCTCGGGCGAAAGCGCGAGCTTCACGCCGCGCGAGGTCTCGACCAAGCTCAAGGTCACCGGCTGCGATCTCTTCTCGGCGGGCGACTTTGCCGAAGGCCCGGAGCGCGAGGATATCGTGTTCCGCGACCCGGCGCGCGGCGTTTACAAGCGCCTCGTGCTGGAGGGAAACCGCCTGATTGGCGCGGTGCTTTATGGCGATGTGGCGGATGGCAACTGGTTCTTTGGCCTGATCAAGGACGCAACCGATGTCTCCGAGATGCGCGAGACGCTGATCTTTGGCCCGGCCTTTCAGGGGGGCGCGCCCGCGGACCCTATGGCGGCCGTTGCAGCCTTACCGGCTGACGCAGAGATCTGCGGCTGCAACGGCGTGTGCAAGGGCGCCATCGTCACGGCGATCCAGAATGGCGCCACCACGCTCGATGCGATCAAGGCCACCACCAAGGCCAGCGCCTCATGCGGCAATTGCGCCGGGCTGGTCGAGCAGGTGCTGGCCGTGACCTTGGGGGATGCCTTCGTTGCCCCCACCGCGCGGCCCATGTGCGGCTGCACCGAGCATCCGCATGAGGATGTGCGCCGCCTGATCAAGGCGAAGGCGCTCAAATCCATGCCTGCGGTGATGCAGGAGCTTGGCTGGAAAACGCCAAACGGCTGCCACAGCTGCCGCCCGGCGCTGAACTATTACCTGCTCGCCGATTGGCCGCTGGAGTATAAAGACGACCCGCAAAGCCGTTTTGTGAACGAGCGCAACCACGCCAATATTCAGAAAGACGGCACTTATAGCGTGATGCCGCGGATGTGGGGCGGCATGACCACGCCCGATGAATTGCTGGCCATCGCCGCGGCGGCAAAGAAATACAACGCCACCGTAAAGGTGACCGGCGGGCAGCGGATCGACCTTTTGGGCATCAAAAAAGAAGACCTGCCCCATATCTGGGCCGATCTGAATGCAGCAGGGATGGTCTCGGGTCACGCCTATAGCAAGGGGCTGCGCACGGTAAAAACCTGCGTCGGCACCGACTGGTGCCGCTTTGGCACGCAAGACAGCACCGGCCTTGGCATCAAGCTCGAAAAGCGGCTCTGGGGCTCGTGGACGCCGCATAAGTTCAAGCTCGCCGTCACCGGTTGCCCGCGCAACTGCGCCGAGGCCACCTGCAAGGATCTGGGCGTGATCTGCGTCGAGAGCGGCTATGAGATCGGCGTCGGCGGGGCGGCCGGGATGGAGCTGAAAGAGACCGAGCCGCTCGCCAAAGTCGCCAGCGAGGAGGAGGTGATCGACATCACCGTGGCGTTCGTGCAGCTTTACCGCGAGAGCGCGAACTACCTTGACCGGCCCTACAAGTGGATCGCCAAGACCGGCGGGCTCGGCTGGATCCGCGCGCAGGTGGTGGACGACCTCGAAAACCGCGCTTGCCTGATCGCGCGCTTCGATCTCTCGCAATCCATCTATCAAAAAGACCCCTGGGCCGAGCGCGCCACGCCGGACTATCAGCGCGCCTGGTCGCCGCTTGCCGATCTGACGAAGGAGGCCGCCGAATGAGCTTTGTCGATATCGGAGCGCTCGAAGACATCCCCGCGCAGGGCGCGCGCGTCGTGCGCACCAAACTGGGCTGCGTTGCGGTGTTTCGCACCGCCGATGACCGGGTGTTCGCGCTTGCAGATCGCTGCGCGCACAAGGGCGGCCCGCTCTCGGAGGGGATCGTGCATGGCCACAAGGTCACCTGCCCGCTGCACAACTGGGTGTTCAGCCTCGAAACCGGGCAGGCGCAGGGGGCGGACACTGGGCAGGTGCAGACCTTTGCGGCAAAGGTCGAGGCCGGGCGGGTTCTGCTCGATGCCGCACAGATGAAGACAGAAAGCGCGGCGTGAGAGGGCGAGAGCGATGAGCACGGGCGAAGAGGCGCAGGAGAGCGCAGCAGGGGCGATCCGCACCACCTGCCCCTATTGCGGCGTCGGCTGCGGCGTGCTGGCCCGGCCCGATGGCGCGGGCGGGCTTGAGATCCGGGGCGACAAGGCGCATCCGGCAAACGCGGGGCGGCTCTGTTCCAAGGGCTCGGCTTTGGGCGAGACGGTCGGGCTTGAAGACCGCCTGCTTGCGCCACAGATTGGCGGGCAGGAGGCAAGCTGGGACGCGGCGCTTGATCTGGTGGCCGGCAAATTCCGCGCCGCCATTGCCGAGCATGGGCCCGATGCGGTGGCCTTCTATGTCTCGGGGCAGCTTTTGACCGAGGATTACTATGTCGCCAACAAGCTGATGAAAGGCTTCATCGGCTCAGGCAATATCGACACCAATTCAAGACTTTGCATGGCATCTTCGGTGGCCGGGCACCGCCGCGCCTTTGGCACGGACACGGTGCCCGGGCTTTACGAGGATTTCGAGGAAGCCGAGGTGATCGTGCTTGTGGGCTCGAACCTCGCCTGGTGCCATCCGGTGCTTTACCAGCGCATCGCCGCGGCCAGATCCGCCAACCCCGACCTGCGCGTGGTGGTGGTCGACCCGCGCCGCACCGCGACCTGCGACCTTGCCGATCTGCACCTTGCCATTGCGCCGGGGGCGGATGCCGCGCTTTTCAACGGGCTCTTGGCCGAGATCGCCGCGCAAGGTGCGGTGAACCGGGACTATGTCTCGGCCCATGTGAGCGGGTTTGATGCGGCGCTGGAGGCGGCCCGCGCCTCCGACATCGCCCTGACCGGCCTCTCGGCGGCAGAGCTTGCAGATTTCACCCGGCTCTGGATCAGCGCCGAGAAGGTCGTCACCGTCTATTCGCAAGGCGTGAACCAGTCTTCCTCCGGCACCGACAAGGTCAACGCGATCCTCAACTGCCACCTTGCCACCGGGCGCATCGGCCGCCCCGGCATGGGGCCTTTTTCGGTCACCGGCCAGCCCAATGCGATGGGCGGGCGCGAGGTGGGCGGGCTTGCCAATATGCTCGCCTGCCATCTCGACATCGAAAACCCCGATCATCGCGCTGCGGTGCAGGGGTTCTGGGCCAGCCCCACCATGGCACCGGGGCCGGGGCTGAAAGCCGTGGACATGTTCCGCGCCGTGGAGGCCGGGCAGATCAAGGCGCTCTGGATCATCTGCACCAATCCCGCCGTCTCGATGCCCGAGGCAGACCGGGTGCGGGCTGCGATCGCGGGCTGCGATTTCGTCGTCGTCTCCGATCTCACCGCGCAAACCGACACGGCGCAACTGGCCCATGTGGTGCTGCCCGCCACCGGCTGGGGCGAGAAGGATGGCACGGTGACCAACTCGGAACGCTGCATCTCGCGCCAGCGCGCGGCGCTGCCCGCGCCGGGGCAGGCGCGGGCCGACTGGCAGATTTTGTGCGACGTGGCGGCCCGCATGGGGTGGGGCGACCAGTTCAGCTACAAGACCCCGGCCGAGATCTTTCGCGAATATGCCGCGCTTTCCGGGCTTGCGGGGATCCTCGGGCGGGATTTTGATATTTCTGATTTCGCCACGATTTCCGAGGAGGACTATGACACCCTCGCCCCCTTCGTCTGGCCGCAATCGGGGGCGAAGCGGGGGGGGCGCTTCTTTGCCGAGGGGCATTTCTACACCTCGGACCGCAAGGCGCGCATGCTCGCCATCACCCCCCGGATGCCGCAATCAGTGCTCAACGCCGCCACGCCCTTCCGGCTCAACACCGGGCGGGTGCGCGATCATTGGCACACGATGACCCGCACCGCAAAGTCGCCCCGCCTCAGCGCACACATGGGCGAGCCTTATCTTGAAATTCACCCCGAGGATGTCGCGCGCCTTGGCCTTGCGCCTGCCCATCTGGCGGAAGTTTCGAATGCGCATGGACGGGTAATCCTGCGGGTGCTCGAAAGTTCGCGCGTACCGCCCGGCACCGTCTTTGCGCCGATGCACTGGAGCGCGCAAACTGCCGCGGCGGGGCGCGTCGATGCGCTGGTGACGGCCGATGTCGACCCGGTGTCGGGCCAGCCCGAAAGCAAGGGAGCGGCGGTGCGGATCGTCCCGTTCGAGGTGGGCTGGTTTGGCTTCGCGGTGAGTGTAAAAGACGTTTATCCCGGCTGCGACTACTGGGCCAAGGCGCGCAGCAAGGCAGGCTGGCGCATTGAACTCGCGGGGCGTGAGACCCCCGGCAACTGGGAAGCTTTCGCAGCGGATCTGTTTGGCCTGCCCGGGGCAACGAGGATCACGATGATCGACGCCGCGCGCGGCCTTGCCCGCGTGGCCCTCTTGCAGGAGGGGCGCGTCGCCGCTGCACTGTTCGTTGCTTGTGAACCTGTTGCCGTGTCACGCGGGCATGTGGCAGCCCTGATCGGCGCATGCGATCAGCCCGCGCTTCTGGCCGGGCGCGCGGGGGCCGACCGCCCCGACCCCGGCGCCACGATCTGCGCCTGTTTCGATGTGGGCGTGAACACGATCCTCACGGCGATTGCCGCGCAGCGACTCACTTCGGTCGAGGCGATTGGTGAGGCGCTTCAGGCGGGCACCAACTGTGGCTCCTGTCGCCCCGAACTTGCCGCGCTGCTCGCGCAGGCCCGCAGTGGCCTGGCCGCGGAATGATCCTCACCCCCTAAGCCCTAAATCCACGCGCTTGAGATTGCGGGGTTTGCCGAGGCCTTGCGCGCCATATCGCGGCTCTGGCCGGGGGCGGCGGCGTTGATCGCGCGCGATGGCGTTGCCGATCTGCCGCTTTAGAATTTCTCCCTGCGCGCGAGAGCTTTTGCGGTTGCGCGAGGTTCTGGGCCTGCGCTCGGCATCGATACCGGGCTTCAGGCCATGAACCCGGCGGATTAGCCCGCGGCCGTAAAAGGCGCTTTCCATCCGCCTCACCGGGAGTTGCGGCTCGATGCCTCGCGCTTTTCGGGCATGCGGCGATGACGATGAGCAAAGGGGGCGGTGGGGAATTCGAACATCTTCCCTCGACGATATCATCGCGCCTGCGGAGGCCGATCCGCAATAAGCCCCCGGCAGATGCGCCGGGAACGTGCCGTTTGATGAAAGGCCTGTTCCCTGCGGGCGCGCCTAAATCGCGCTGGCCCGCGCGGAAGGGTCGCGTTTTTGAAGATGGGTGTCCAGCGGTTCGGGCCGCCCGAAGTGATACCCTTGCAGGAAATCTGCCCCGGCCATGGCCAGGCGTGTGGCGTCGAGTTCGGTTTCGACCCCCTCCGCGACGATCGTGAGTTCCATCGCCCGCGCCAACCCGATGATCGATCGGATCATGCGCAGCCCGTGCTGCCCCCCTTCGATGGAGCGTACGAAGGAGCGATCGATCTTCAGGGTGTCAAAGGGGATCCGCATCAGATAGCCGATCGAGGCGAAGCCGGTTCCGAAATCGTCGAGCGCCAGAGTGAACCCGTTCGCGCTCAGCGCAATGAGTTCCTGAGAGATCGTCGCGTCGTCGCGCAGCACGATCTGCTCTGTCACTTCAACCTCGATCTGTCCGGGCTCGATGCCATGGGTCAGCACCATTTCCGTGAACTTCTGGGAAAATCCGTTACTCATCAATTGCATGGGAGAAACATTGATGTTGATGCGCGCGCCCTCGAACCGCTGCATGTCCTTGCAGACCAGGTCCAGCAGAACCCAGCCCAGCGGCATGATCAAGCCGCTCGCTTCGGCGACCTTGATGAACCGATCTGGCGCAATGCGCCCCATCTCGGGCGAGACCCAGCGCGCCAAGGCCTCGTAACGCACCGGTTGGGTCACGCTTCCAACGGGCACGATGGGCTGGTAGTACATCTCGAACCCGGTGCCATCGGCGAGCGCGCGGCGCAGCTCCCTTTCGATGCGCTTGTGATCGAGATCCTCGATTTCCATGCGTTTGTCGTAGCGCACGACGTCGAGGGTCTCGCTCAGTTTCGCGGAATACATCGCCCGGTCCGCGCGCCGCAGGAGTTCCTCATGGTCAAGCGTGCGATCTTCGTCGAACGCCAGGCCTTTCGACGCCTGAACCTCGAAACTGACCCCGTCGCAGATGATCGGCTCTGTCGACAGCGCCTCGAGTTCGCGACATTTGCGGTCCACGGTCTCTTCCAGCCCCTCGGCGCAAGCGATCACGACGAAGAACTCGTCTCCGCCGTAACGCGACACGAAGGTCGTGTCATCCATCATCGCATGCAGGCGAGACGCAAATTCCACCAAAAAGGCGTCGCCCCCCAGATGACCCACGGTGTCGTTGATGGTCTTGAACCGGACGAGATCGATGGTGATCACCGCGCAATGCAGGTCGCCTTCTGCGTGCAGCCGTTCCAGATGTTCGCGCATCGCGTAACGGTTTGGCAGCTGTGTCAGCGCGTCGATCCGGGCGCGGCTGAAGGAAATGGCCTCGCGTTCGATCAGCCCCTCTGCCTTGGAGCGCAACAGCAGGGCGGAGGAATAGGAAATCAGCACGAAAACGATGCTGATCCCGCCCATGATCGGGAACATTTTCCAAAACAGAAGGGTTCCGGGCTTTGGAGGCGTCCAGCTCAACCATCCCACCGGGTCACCATTCACACCCGTCAGCGGTATCGAGACCGAGCCGGCCGGAGGCTGCTCTGTCAGCACCTCAAGCCCGGCAATCGAGAGCTCGCGCTCCATATCTTGCAGCCGGCTCGCTTCGAGAAGCTTGCCGATCGTGGCGATGGCGACAGTCTTTCGATCGACTTGCGCCAGAAGCCCCGCATTTTCCGGCAGGAGATAGGAGGAGCTGAACATTACCGGCCGTCCATCCCGCATGCCGAAAAAATCGTAGGTCTCCCGGTGCGCGCTGTCGAGCCCGGGCACGACGGCGCGAAGCACCTCGAGCGTCGACGGCCTGAGAAAACCGGATTGCGGCGCTAGGCCCGCCCCGGACTGCCATGAAAGCGGTGCCGCAAAGGGTCCGTCAAAAATCTCGGCATATTGGAACACGTCGCCGCGCTCGGCCGTAATCCCGTAATTCGAGGCAAGCTGATCGATCGCGAGGGATTTCGCATCCAGATAGAGATCGGTCCAGTTATGATAGTCACTCGCGATGAGCGAGACTTCTTCCTGCATGCTCCGCAGGCGCCCCATGACGCGCTTGGTCGATTCCTCCACAGCATTGACGTCCATCGTATGCCGCACCGAAAGGAGCGACAGCCACAATACCGCCAGAACCGCGAGCAGAACCGAGGTCACGAGGACCACGATCTGGCTCGGGAGGGTATTGAGTTTCATCAGGCGGCGATCCTCATGGCACCGGAACGTTCCTGTTCAAAGGCAATAACACAAACCTCGGCATAATTGCAGGTCAGTTCTGTTCCTGCGGGCAGATCAAAGGCGGCAATCATCTCCTCGCCACAATCGATCAGGCTTGGCTGGTCGCTGTGGTTCATGAACATGTCGCCGTCATTGCCGAGGCGGAATGTCTCCAGATGCGGAATGTACTCGGCATGGCGCAAGACAGTTTCGACCGCCTCGGCGGGGAAATGTTCAAGGGCTGCAGCCGGGATGTCCACATCGAACATCGGATCAAACCTCCAGACCGTTTCGCCCGCGTGGATCGGCACTTTCGTGAAGACTCCCAAACCATGGATCGGGCTTTGTGCAACATAGTGTTTCACTAAGAGCATCGTGGGACCTCTTGGTTAATTTTTCGTTTACGTTTTCAGGCTTCGGCTTCCATGACGAGCACGGAGAACAGCGCGGCGCCGAGCCCGACGACCTGCCGCAGCGAAAGCGTCTCGCCAAAGAAGGCGACACCTACCGCGGTCAGCCCGAGGATCGTTGCGGAACTGTAGAGGACGGCGATCTGTGCGAGGTTCTGGGTCTGCATCAGCCAGACCCATCCCAGAGCCGTCAGGGCATAGAGCAGCGCACCACCCGCAAACCATGTCGTTGCAAAAGGAGAGGCGCGCAACGCTGCGGATTTGAGCGCGTAGTCTCCCAGGATGGTGAAAGCAACAATGCCCAGGAGGATAAAGTAGGATCGCATGGAACAGGATTCCCGATGTCGATGTCATTTTCAGATTACATGTTGAAAATGCAGCGCAATGTATTGTCGGGTCTTTAATGCCGAACGGCAAAAAACATCGCCTTTTAACCAAGTTTTCCGGGCGGGCTTTCCAAAACGGGCACGCTCCGCCACAAAGGGGGGTTGACGGCCGCGCATATGTGCCCCCGGAGGGATTCGACTCAGGGCCTTTGTAAGGGATCTGGACCGGGCGCAACGCGGTTCCGCTAGCCGAAAACGGCCGCCGTCGCGCTGGTGGCGCGCCACGACAGCGCGCCGCCCATCCCGGATGAACGCCGCAGCGTCACATGCCCGGCGGCTTCCGGCGTTTGCCAACCGCCCGCCCGAGCATGCGGGCGGGCGCTTCGCGCATTTCAGCGCTTTGACGTGGCGAAGGACGCGCGATACTGGGCCTGACGTTCGAGCATCCAGCCCGGGTATTCGGCCGGGAGATGCGTCACCGTATCAAGGGCCGCGAGGTCATCCGGCGAGAGATGCACTTCGGTGGCGCGGATATTGTCTTGCAGCTGCTCGACCCGTTTGGCGCCCACGATCACGGATGTCACCACCGGCTGATGCAGGAGCCAGGCAAGCGCCACCTGCGCCACGCTGCAGCCCCGGGCTGTGGCAATCTCGCGCATCACCGCGATCACGGCATCCCCACGGGCCAGATCGACGGGCGGGAAGTCGAAGCTGGTCCGGCGACCTTCGGTCGTGGACGTGGTGCCGGTGTATTTGCCCGAGAGGAACCCTCCCGCAAGCGGGCTCCAGACCATCAGCCCGATCCCTTCGCTTTGCAGCATCGGCACGATTTCGCGCTCGAGATCGCGGCCAACGAGCGTGTAATAGGCCTGCAACGACAGGATCGGCGCCAGCTCGCGCGCCTCGGCGATGCCCACCGCTTTGACGATCTGCCAGGCGGCCCAGTTCGACAGGCCGATATAGCGCACATGGCCTTGCCGCACGAGCGTGTCGAGCGCTTCGAGCGTTTCGGCGATCGGGGTGAGCGGATCGAAGCCGTGGATCTGGTAGAGGTCGATATGATCGAGCCCCAGCCGCCCGAGGCTCGCCTTCGCCTGGGCGAGGATATGCGCGCGCGAGGCGCCGCGCGCATTCGGCCCCTCGCCCATCGGGCCGAGCACTTTGGTGGCGATCACCACATCGTCGCGGGCAATGCCGAGATTGCGCAGCGCCTGCCCAAGGATCCGCTCGCTCTCGCCGCCCGCATAGACATTGGCGGTGTCGATGAAATTGATGCCCGAGTCGAGCGCGGTTTTGACCAGGCTGTCCGCCTCGTCCTGTCGCAATTGACCAATCTGGCCCCACATGCCGTCCGTGCCGCCGAAGGTCATCGTGCCGAGACAGAGTTCGGACACCAGAAGGCCGCTCGGACCGAGAGTGCGATAGCGCATGTTCTATTCCTTTGTGTCAGAGGCATGCCGGAGCACACAGGCGCCGGCATGAGGGAAGATAGGGCCGCCCCGCCTTCGGTCGCCACGCCGATCCTCGCGAATTCTTGCCCGATTCTCTCATTCCCGCAGATTGCGGGCTGCGCTGGCAGACGTTGCGATGCTAGATTTCACGCCATGGAAAACGACGATCTTGCCCGTCTCAGAGATGTGATTGCCCGCCTGTGGCAAAGATATGGCCGGGAGACCCCGATTGATGGGCTCCATCTGACCTCGGTTTCGGTTCCAACCGGGCCGATCCATGCGGTTTACCGCCCCTCGCTCTGCGTCGTCGTGCAAGGAGCGAAGACCAGCATGCTCGGCGATCGCGCTTTTCGCTATGATGAAGGAAAATGCCTGATCGCCTCGATGGAAGTGCCGATCCGCGCCGAGATCACCCGCGCGACAGCGGAGCGCCCCTATCTGGCCTTCAGCCTCGCGCTCGATCCCGCGACCATTTCCGAACTGTTGCTGGAACTCGGGGAAGCTGAGGACATCCCGGCACATCCTGCACTCGCGGTGCATGAGTTCGCGACGGAGCTCACGGATCCTCTGTACCGATTGCTGGACCTTTGCGACCGGCCGCGGGACATTGCGATTCTTTCTCCGCTGATCCGGCGCGAGATCACCTGGCTCCTGCTGAACGGTCCGATGGGGCGGGTGTTGCGCCAAATCGGGCTTGCGGGCAGCCACATGGCGCGGATCGGCCGGAGCATTGCGCGCATTCGCGAGCGTTTTGCCGATCAACTGAACATACAACAGCTCGCCGATGTCGCGGGGATGAGCCCCGCGACCTTCCATCGCCATTTCAAGGCGGTGACGACGATGACACCGGTGCAGTATCAAAAGCAGCTGCGCTTGCAGGAGGCGCGGCGCCTGCTCCTTGCCGATACGGCGGATGTCGCCCGCGTCGGTTATGCGATCGGTTACGAGAGCCCGTCGCAGTTCAGCCGCGAATATCGCCGCATGTTCGGTGCCCCGCCCGGCCGCGATGGTGCGGCAATCCGCAGGGATCTCGCGCCCCGGAATGATCTCTGACAAAGGCGCGCCGGAGCCCTCGGGGCCTCACCAGCGCAGAAGCCAGCGCCCCGCTATCGCCCCGAGCGCGCTGCTCAGCGCAATGCCGCTGCCATACCAGGGCACATAGAACATCGGTGAATCCTCGGGGCAATGCAGGGAATAGCCCACCACGGCGAAAGCGCCGACGGCAAGCCCTGCCAGGGCGCCGGTTCGCGCGGGCCGGGTCGAGGCGCCCGCGCGCAAACCGCCGAGCGCAAGGCCCAGCGGCACAAGCGAGAGCGCGGTGATCGACAACAGGCAGGCGCCCACGGTATGGCCGAGCAATTCGGGCACCATCCGCTCGGGCGACGTGGCCAGGACGCGCGCCACAAAAAGCCCGAACGCGGCGGCGAGCGGCAGCAACAGCGGCCAGAGCGTGACATGTTGCGCGGGCCTTGCGCTGGCAAACGCCGCGCCCAGTGCGAGCAGGCCGAGCAGGAGCGGCACCAGCGTCTTGGCCGCGATCACCGGCTGGCGGATTGCGAGAGCGAGGTCGGGCCGCAGGCCAAGGAGCGCATAAAGCACACCAAGGCCGCACAGCAGCGCTGCAAGGGCGGCCCCCGTCACCCGGGAGGGGCGCAAGGGCGCGGGGTCCGGCTGCGTCGCAAGGTGCTCGATGAAGGCATCGGTCCGATCGGGTGTGGTCATCGCATCATCCTTTCACGATCTGGCCAAGACGTCTGAGCGCGCGGTGCAGGGCCACCCGCGCCGCGCCCGCCGAGAGGCCGAGCGGCGCCCCGGCTTCCTCGGCGCTGTCCCCCTCGAGCGCGACGGCGCGCACCAGCGCCGCCGAGCGCGGATCGATCCGGGCCAGAAGTCTCTCCGCATCGCGTCCCGCCAGCGGCGGGTGCTGATGCGGGTCTTCCAGCACTTCCGCGAAGGGCTCGATCGGCACATGGATGGCCGCGCCCCGCCGCCGGCAGGCATCGATCAGCTTGTAGCGGGCGATCGCATGCACCCAGGGGCGGACCGGGGCGTCGGGGCGCCAGCTATGACGTTTCAGATGGATTGCAAGCAACACCTCCTGCAGCACGTCTTCGTGCTGATCGCGCGGCAGCGCAGAGCCGCGGGCGCGCAGGATGGTGCGGATGGCCGGGCTGACCGCGCGCAGGAATTGCGCCAGCGCCATGCCGTCGCCCTCGTTGGCGCGCCGCAAAAGATCCGCCCATTCGTCGTGGTCTGCCATTCCCGTCTCCGGCCGCGCGACGTTCGGTTCCGCGATCCTAACCGATCCCGGGGCTGGGCGGCAATGGCGGGAGGCAGCGGAAGGGGGAGCCAGGGCAAGATCCACCTCAATCCCCCCCGCGCCCGGTGTCGACCCCGAGCGCCCGGTCGAGCGAGAACCGCCCGGGCCCCAGCACGACCAGCGCGAAGAGCGCCGCCCCCCAGAGCCCGTGGGTGATCCAGGCCTCCGGGTAGACGAAGATCTCGATCACCGCCGTCATCGCGATCAGCTCCAGCGCCGAGAGCCGGGTTAAGAGCCCTGCGATCAACAACGCGGGCAAAACGTGTTCCGCCGTAGTGGCCAGCACGGCCGCGCTCTCTGGCGGGATCAGGGGCAACCCGTATTCGTGCTCGAAAAGGTAATAGGTGGCGGGCTTGATCGTGAGACCCTCCACTTTGAGACGCCCCGATTGCAGGAAGACGCAGGCCGGAAAGAGCCGCAGCGCGAGGCTGACAAGATCGAGCGGCACCCGGGCGAAAAACTGGTTCAGGCGGATCAGCGCGGTCATGTGGCGGCCCTTTCGCAAAGCGCGCCCGCCTGCATCAGCGCGCGCAACAGTTCTGTGGGGTCAAGGTCCGGCACTTCGGCGGCGGCGCGCAGCAAGGGTGCGCCACGCCCGAGCGCTGCGATCAGGCTCGCCTCTGCGGACGAGATGGCGCGGACCGGCACCTGATAGGCGCGATCGCGCAATATCAAGGCGATTTCTGGGCCGGGGCGGATCGGGTGCGCCTCGGCGCCGGGCTGATTGCGGGCCCAGATCGAGACGGCGGGGGTAGCCAGCCGCATCAGGCAGACCGAAGGGTGCAAGGCCAGCCGTAGCGTCCCGGGATCGGCCGCAGCCAGCCGCGCGGGGGCAATCGGTGCGGCATCGGTCGCATGAAAGGCGCGGCCCCGCGCCAGTTCGATCCGCGCCACGTCGCCCATGTAGGGATAGCCCGCCAAAGGCGCGCAAGCTTCGAGATATCCGGGAAAGGCCTCCCCCCATTCGTGCAGCACCGGGCTTTGCGGCGGATGTGCCATGCAGAAGTGACGGGCCAGCGCCGCAAAGAATTCCACGCCGACAAGGCGCGAGATGACCGGGAAGCGCTGCTCGAGCGCGGTGCAGAGGCTCACGGTGACATTGTTGCGATAAACGTCGAAGCGGCGCGCGGCCTCGGCGGGCGCGCAGGCGGTAACCCCCTCGGGCAGGGCGCCGCCCGCGAGCGCCGCGCTGAAGCGCGCGAGCATTGAGTCATGCCGGTTCATGATGGGCCTCGTGCTGCAGCATCGCGGTGGCGCGATCGGCCTCGGCGGCCAGAACCGGCCAATCGGGCAGGTCATTGTCCCATTCGATCAGCAGTGGCAGCGGCCCGGCGCGACGGATGACCTCGGCACAAAGTGCCCAGACCGGATCGGCGACGGGGCTGCCATGTGCATCGATCAAAAGCGGCCCCGAGGGCAACTGCTCCACGGCGTGACCGCCGAGATGGATCTCGCCCACCGCCGCGAGCGGAAAGTCGGCGAGCATCTGCCACGGATCGCGGCGATGATTGGTGCAGGAGACAAACAGGTTGTTGACGTCGAGCAGAAGCCCGCAGCCGGTACGCGCGGCGATGGTGCGCAAAAACTCGGTCTCGGGGAATGTGGATTCGGCAAACAGGAGATAGGTGGCCGGGTTTTCCAACAGCATCCGCCGGCCGAGCGTATCCTGCACCTGATCGACATGGGCGCAGACAATGTCGAGCGTCTCCTCGGTATAAGGCAGGGGCAGCAGGTCGTTGAAATAGCCCGCATCATGGCTCGACCATGCCAGATGTTCGGAGAAGCTCTCGGGGGTATAGCGGTCACAGAGGCTCTTCAACCGGGCGAGGTGATCGCGCTCAAGCGGCGCCGCGCCGCCGATCGAGAGCCCGACCCCATGCACCGAGAGCGGGTAATCGGCCCGCAAGGCCGTCAGTTGCGCATGCGGCAGGCCACCCGCACCGAGATAATTCTCGGCATGAATCTCGAAGAAGCCGACACGGCCGTGATCGGCGCGGATCTGCGCAAAATGCTGCGGCTTGAAGCCGAGCCCTGCGGCAGCGGGCAGGCTGACGGGAAGACGGGTCATGGGATACCTCCGGGAAAGGGAGGTGCGGGCGGACCCGCACCCCGACGCGGGCTTACGAGGCGAGATCGCGATCGAGCGGCATCAGCGCGCCATGCCGGGCCATGCCATCGGCCGCGGCGGGCAGTTCCATCGTCATGCAGGTGCCCGCCGGCACGAGCTTCCACGAATTGCCTTGATAATCGACTTTCGAAGTGCCCGCGCAGGTGGTGCCGGGACCCGCGGCGCAGTCGTTCTGCCCGGCCAGGGCAACGCCGTAGCATTTCTCCATGTCTTCGGCCTGGGCAGGCAGGGCCGCCATCGCGCCAAGCGCACAGGCGAGCGTGGCGCAAAGCGTGAGCTGCGATGCGCGGCGGGGGGTGGATGCGGTCATGGTCAGTCTCCCTGTTGGTTCCGAAAGGCTCTCTGCCCTTCCTCAAGCATTTCGCGGCGACCCGACCTTTTGTTACAGCCCTCACGCAGCCGTGATCGCGGCGCGGCGGGGCCTCGCTTGAGGGGCATCCACCGGCGCAAATTCGCGCCGCGCGCCGCCGCGCGGGCGGAACCGTTACAATCCCGTGGCAGGCAGGGGCGACAGATTCGGAAAGGAACGTCCATGACCAGCTCCCCCCTGCTCTTCGGTTGGGAAGAATGGCTCGCATTGCCCGATCTGGGCCTGCCCGCGATCCTTGCAAAAGTGGATACCGGCGCGCGCACCTCGGCCCTCCATGCCGCCGAGATCGCGCCGTTCGACGGGGGGGACGGGCCGATGGTGCGCTTTGTGCTGCATCCGGTGCCGGGCCGCGCGGATGTGGCGGTCCGGTGCGCCGCACCGCTGGTCGATCGGCGAGATGTCACCTCGTCGAATGGCGAGAGCGAACATCGCTTCGTGATCCGCACCCGGATCGAAGTGGCCGGGCAGAGCTGGCCGATCGAGGCGACCCTGACCGATCGCGGCACGATGACCAGCCGGATGCTGCTCGGGCGGCAGGCCCTGCTCGACCATATCACCATCATGCCGACCGCGCGCCGGATGCAACCGGAACTGAGCTACGATCTTTATGCCACGCCGACGCGCGCCCCGGAGCCAAACCGTCGGAGCCTGCGCATCGCCGTGCTGTCGCGCGAAGACAATTACACCACGGGACGGCTCGTCGAGGAGGGGCGCGCGCGCGGCCATATCGTCGATCTGATCGATACAACGCGCTGTTACATGGCAATCAACACGCTCGCCCCCGAGGTCTGCTACGACGGCGAGCGGCTGCCGCGCTTTGATGCGGTGATCCCGCGCATCGGCGCCTCGGTCACGCCCTATGGCACGGCGGTTGTGCGCCAGTTCGAAACGCTCGGCACCTATTGCGTGAACGGCTCCGAAGGCATCGCCGCCTCGCGCGACAAGCTTTATGCGCATCAGATCCTCGCGCGGGCGGGCATCGGCATGCCCGACACCGCCTTTGCCTCCTCCCCCAAGGACACCCGCAACCTGATCGCCCTCGTCGGCGGCGCGCCGCTGATCGTCAAGCTCATTGCTTCGAGCCAGGGCAAGGGGGTGGTGCTGGCCGAGACGACGAAGGCAGCAGAAAGCGTGATTTCCGCCTTCCGCGGTCTGCGCGCGAATTTTCTCGTGCAGCATTTCGTGCGCGAGGCGGCGGGCGAAGACATCCGCTGCCTGGTGATCGGCGGCAAAGTGGTCGCGGCGATGAAGCGGCGCGGCGCGGAGGGGGATTTCCGTTCCAACCTGCATCAGGGCGGTTCGGGCGAGCCGGTGCGGATCTCGCCTGCTGAGCGCAGCGCCGCGGTCAAGGCGGCGCGGGCCTTCGGGCTCGGGGTTGCCGGGGTGGACCTGCTGCGCGCCCATGACGGGGCGAAAGTGCTCGAAGTCAATTCCTCGCCCGGGTTCCGCGGCATCGAGACGATCACCGGCAAGAATGTGGCACGGCTGCTCTATGCCGAGATCGAGGCGCGAGTCAAACCGGCCGCTCCTGCCGCGGATCCGCCGGTTTGCGCGCAGTCGGCGCGGATCGAGGCAGAGACATCCTTGTGAGGGCAGCCTGACCGCGCCCGGTGGCGCGGGCCGCTTTGCGCTCAGCCCGCCCTTTGCGTCTCGCAGGCGCGCACCCTGGCCAGCCAGTCTCCGATGCAGCGCGTAGCCGCAGGCTCGTCGAGAAAGGGGATATGGCCGCGCGCGGGCACATCGGCAAAGGTCATGTCAGGGCGGCGACGGCACATTTCCGCGGCAGTTTTTGCCGACAGAAGATCTGACCGCGCCCCCCGGATCAGCGCGAGCGGCACCCCCGCGCAGGCGTCGAAAAGCGGCCAGAGGTCCACCGGGGGCCCGGCCATCGCCGCCTCGAAGGCCATCCGCAGCGCCGGGTCATAGGTCAGGCCGAGCCCCTCCGGCAGTTGCCGGTAGTGGCGCATGGCTTCTTCTTCCCAGCGCAGCGGCGGAACATGGTCAAAACCCGACATCGTCGCCGCCAGCCGTTCCGCCGCTTCTTCGAGGGTCTGCACGCTTGGCGCAAGGCCGACATATTGGCTGATCCGCACGAGCCCGTCGCGCTCAAGCACCGGGCCTACATCGTTGAGGCAGAGCCCGGCGAGGCGTGGCTGCGCGGTGGCGGCAATCACCATGCCCAAAAGCCCGCCGCGCGAGGAGCCGATCACCGCCGCCCGCGCAAGGCCCAGATGATCGAGAAGTGCGAGCGCGTCGCGCGCCTCCTGAGCGACGGTATAACTGTCCGCGCCGGTCCAGTCCGACCCGCCGCGGCCGCGGCTGTCGAGCCGGATCAGCCGCACTGCGGGGGGCAGGTGATGCGCGAGATAATCGAAATCGCGCCCGTCACGGGTGAGCCCCGCCAGCGCCAGAAGCGGCAGCCCCGCGCCCTCGTCGCGATAGGCAAGCCTTGCGCCGTCTTCAGCGATGAAGTGTTTCATCTGACCGCGCGCGGACTGGCGCTGCGGGGCGAAGCTGTCTTCCTGATCCGTGATCGCCTGATCCCGGCAACCGACTGGGACATGACCACCCGCGACGGCGTGCCGCGAGCCTATCGCCTGCGCATCCCCGAGGTTGGGGGCGGTCGCTCGGAAACCGCTCTGGCGGCCGAGGTGCTTCACTTCCGCATTGGCTGCGATGCCGTCACGCCCTGGGCCGGATCTGCGCCGCTTCGCCGATCGCAGCTTTCGGCACAGCTTCTGCACGAGCTGGAAACCGCCCTGCGGGACGTGTTCCACGATGCCCCCTTGGGCTCGCAGATCATTCCCGTCCCCGAGGGCTCGGCCGAGGACATGGCCGGGCTGCGTGCGGGCTTCCGCGGGCGGCGCGGCGCCGCGCTGGTGATCGAGGGCGTGGCCCAGGCCGTGGGGGCCGGGATGCACCCGCAGCTTGGGAAGGCCCCCGATCAGCTTTCCCCGGACCTGTCGCGCACCCTGGCGGACAAGGTGCTGAGCGAGGCCAAGGCTGCGGTCTTCTCGGCCTTCGGTGTGCTCCCGGGGCTGCAGAACCCGGCGACCACCGGGCCGATGGTGCGCGAGGCGCAGCGGCATCTGGCGCAGCTGGTGCTGCAACCCATTGCCATGCTGATGGCCGAGGAGGCAACGGCAAAGCTCGGCGGCATGGTGTCGATCGACGTGGTGCGCCCGATGCAGGCCTTCGACGCCGGCGGCAAGGCCCGGGCGCTTTCGACCATGGTCGCGGCGCTGGCGGCAGCGAAGGAAGCCGGGATCGAGGGCGCGACCTTGCAGGACGCGCTGGCCTTCATCGACTGGGCTGACGAATAGGGCAGGATGCGCCCTGCGGCTTCATGGCGCGCAGCATCCCCGTTACTCGGCGAGTGGGCAAACCCCGAGAGAGCGCGGCCTGTCCCCCATAGCGGGCGCGGCGCTCAACCGCGCTTCGGAAGTTCGTTCTGAACGAATTCAGCCACGTGCCTGGCGGAGCTGCTAAGCTAGAAATGGAAAGCCCTGCCTCGGAAGGCAGGGCTGTCAACCATTCGGATTTGGTATCATCCTACACAGGCCCGCCACCCTAGGGTGGACTTGAGGCGCACCACAGAACCCTGCGAGCGCAGACAACACCCATATGCGTTGTCAACCCTCTTTTGTCAAGGATTCTAGGCCGAGCGCATGCAGCATCGATGTGCGCACACGGGATAATTCATCGGCCGAAAGAACGATCTGCAAGTACTTCCGCTTTCCCGTCACTTTGTCACGCCCTGTGTAGGGGAGCTTCATACGGGTATAAGCCAACGTGGCGAGCATATCGCACTTCGCCCACTTGATTTTCCCTTCGTAGGGCTCTGGCGCTGCGGTCGGCAATTCGATCCGACATTGATACCTGATGCCAGAGCGCGCAGGTGTAGTGCTGAGCGGGACGACTGTGCAAAGGCCGTCTCGGTACGGAAGGCGCGGAGATACAACAACCGCAAGCCGTTCCTTGACCATTTCCGGCTCGCGAAAGCCTGTAGAGTAGTCACAAATGACAATGAGGCCCGGTTTGGGCGGGAATTTTAAGCTCATTCGTTAGAATTCTTCTTCAACCGCACCCCGGCACCCTCGCCGTTCTCCGGGATGAACTCGACGCCGGCAGCTTCCAGGGCGGACTGAATTGCCTCGATCGTTCGCGCCTTCAGGGGCTCGCCCTTCTCAAGGCGGGTGATCGTGTTGGTCGAAACCCCCGCCGCTTCCGCGAGTTCACGCACCCCGATACCGAGGCCAGATCGCGCCATTCGGCACTGTGCAGGCGTCATATTCGCTTCACCGTGTTCATTTCGCTTTACAGTAGCGATTTTTGATCTACTGTTGAGACACTGTAGCGAAACCGCGACCATGTATCAACGGAGCCCGTAATGCCGAACACTGTTCCGGCAGCCGTCCCCGGCTTGCCTGCCGCCCGCCTGAACGAAATCCACGACTGCCTCGCGCTCGCGCTCGACGCGACCGAGCGCCAGACCGGCTACAGCCAGACCGAACGCGAGGCCCGCGCCTACATCCGCTCGGCCCTGCGCCAGACCTGCAAGCTGATGGAGGCCCGAGCATGAAACGCCGCAGCTTCCTCGCCGCCGCCCCGGCCCTCGGCCTGATCGGCCTTCCCGCGCCCATGCTGGCCCACCCCGCGTTGAGCTTCGAAGAGCGCGCCGAGGAAATCGCCGAGATGATGCGCCAGCACTTTCGCCCCACCCTGCCCGAGGGGGTCGAGCGCTACGCCATCACCATTCAGGACGCCCCGGGCATCCCCATGGGGCCGAACGAATGCCGCCTGACCGGCTATGCCGGGGAGCTGAACTGGTTTCCGACCGGAAGAGGGTGGCTCTGACTGTCGAGTACAGATGACGGTTGGTAACTAATCGCGTGAAGGTAGTTTAGGGGTGGCGCACCTCTAAAATGCAAGGTATTCATTAGGAATGAAACTGGTCTCCTTCATCCCCCTCATGGTCTGCATGCTCGGCGTCGAAGAAAAGACGCTGCGCATGTATCTGAAATATCTGCGCGATGCCGGCATGTTCTCGACGGGTGCCCGAGGCGTGAATGCCCCGGACATCACGGCTCTGGATGCCGCCCGAGTGATTATCGCGGTTCTCGCCTCCCCCTCGCCGAGCCGGGCGGTGAGGGACGTCGAATTCTTTGGGGGGCTCCTGCCGGCCTATCACGAATGCAACTGGGGGCCGCTGGAACTCTTCGCCCATCAGCCGGACAAGACCCTGCTCGACGTGGTTGTGGACTGCCTCGAGCATGAAGTGCTTTACGAGGTGGGAGGCCTCGCGAACATCCGGATTTCGGATAACGGCAACGCGCAGATCGAGAACGAGAATTTCAGGGTCATCTATCATGACCGGGCGTTTTCCGACGCCATGCACGACGCTTCGACGGTCAAAGAGAAGGTCGAGATCATGCAACGCTCCGAGACCATGGAGCGCAGCGGAGGCACGCGGGTTGTGCGCTCGGCCTTCTATCCGATCGAGGGGATTGCCGAGATCGGCCAGGAGCTCCTTGGGTGGGAAGCAGAATGACCCGCATTACCCCCTTCTATGTGACTGAGAAGAGCGCCGCCGCCCTGCTGGACATGGGCGTTGCGGAATTTCGTTCGCATGTGGAAGCGGGACACCTGCCGCGCGGCCAGGAGATCGTTCCGGGCACTCTCCGGTGGGATGCGGAGGCTCTGCGCATGATCGGCCGAGGTGATGCGATCGATGGCATGGGAAGTGTGGACTGGTGAAAAAGTATCTCTGGCAGCACCCTTCCGGCCGCATCTATTTCCGCAAGAAGGGCATGAAGCTGATCCGCATGACGGCGCCGGAGGGCACCGAGGCGTTTGACAGGCAGTATTGGGAGATCCTGACCGGCCGGCACTTCGAGGCGAAGACCTCATGGGCCGCACTCATGGACGATTACCGGACCTCGGATCGGTGGACCTCGCTCAAGCCCCGGACCCGCTCCGACTATGACAAGGTGATGGAATACCTGCGCGAGAAGATCGGCGCTCGGGACGTGAAAGCGCTGACGCGCGCCGACGTGATCGCAGCCCAGAAGGCGAATGCGCATCGCACCCGCTTTGCGAACTACATCCCTCAGATGCTTGTGGTTCTTTGCGAGCACGCGATTGATCTGGGGTGGATCCAGAGCAACCCGGCGAAGGGCGTGCGGGCTCTCAAGACGCCGGCGGATCGCAAGAAAGAGCATCACCCGTGGCCTGATTGGGCTGTGGAGAAATTCCGTGCTGAGGCACAGGCTTTGCCCCGGCTTATCTTCGAGATCGGGGTGGGGAGCGTCCAGCGCCCCGGGGATTGGGTTGATTTCACTTGGGGTGACTATGACGGTGATTCTCTGACGCTTCACCAGAACAAGACCGGCAAGGCGTTGGTGCTGCCCTGCACGGTTGAACTCAAGGCTGCGCTCGATCGTGAAAAGGCGCGGCTCGGAGCGGTGCCGATCGCCGCACGTCGTATTCTGACCCAGCGGAACGGCAACCCGATGAACTATCACTACATGGCGACCGTGCTGCGCAAAGAGCGCGTTCGCCTCGGACTGGAAGCCTATGACCAGCACGCTCTGCGCTATCGCGGAGTGCAGGAACTGGCGTGGCACGGATGCACCGATGAAGAAATCAAGGCTTACAGCGGGCACACGACTGACGCGATGGTTCGCAAGTATGCGGGCGAGGCTCGGCAGATCATGCACGCCCGTAAAGCACGGGGGAAACGCCAGTGAACAGAACGGGCACGGAACAGAAACGTGATACCCTCGGTGATACTATCGAGGGCGCTGCTCGTGCTAAGTCACTGAAAGTATTGGAGGCGGGTACCGGAATCGAACCGGTCTTCACGGATTTGCAATCCGCTGCGTAACCTCTCCGCCAACCCGCCGAGAGCGTGGTCTGATTAGATTTTTCCGGCGCGATGGTCAAGCGGTTATCACTCTGGTCATCAAGTTCGCGTTTGGGGGCCGTTCCGTTCACGGCGCTTCTCCCGCGCTTGGCGGGCAAGTCTGATGTGGCGCACCAACGCCTTTCTGGAGCGGCCTGTACAGCCCCTGCTTTCGTGATCATTGCCGTGCGCCACCAGGGCGCGGACAGGCGCCGATGGCCATTCCGCCGCGTGCGAGCGGAAAACTGTTCCTAGAGGTGCCCGTGAACGGGCTGCGCCTCTCGGGCTCTGCGCGCAACGCCTCCGCGGTGCCAAAGATACTTGAAGCCGGTTTCCGGACGGCCAAGCGCCCATGGAGCGTCGATTGCACAGGACACGACGACTCGGATGGCGTGAACGTTGACTCGTCGGGACTTTTCGCATAAACGGACTCGGATTCCCGGAGGATGAGGCCTCCGGTCCTCGCATTTGCGAGGATCGCCACCAGTCAGCGCGTTGCGCCCACTGGTGTGCTTGTCGTTTTTCAGGCCGCGTGCGCGGCGCAGGAGGGCACGATGTTCGAGTCTCTTTCCGAACGCCTTGGCGGGGTGTTCGAGCGACTGACGAAACAGGGCGCGCTGACGGCCGAGGATGTCAAGGTCGCGATGCGCGAGGTGCGCACCGCGCTGCTGGAGGCCGATGTCTCGCTGCCTGTGGTGCGCGATTTCGTCAAGCGGGTCGAGGCCAAGGCCACCGGCGCGCAGGTGACAAAGTCGATCAGCCCCGGCCAGCAGGTGGTGAAGATCGTCCATGACGAGATCGTCGCCATGCTCTCGGGCGAAGAGCCCGCCGATACGCTGAAAATCGACAACCCGCCCGCGCCGATCCTGATGGTCGGCTTGCAGGGTGGCGGCAAGACCACCACCACCGCCAAGCTCGCGCGCCGCCTGAAGGAGCGCGAGAAAAAGCGCGTGCTGATGGCGTCGCTCGACATTTACCGCCCGGCGGCGATGGAGCAGCTTGCCATTCTCGGCACACAGATCGGCGTTGATACGCTGCCGATCGTGGCGGGCGAAAGTGCGGTGCAAATCGCCAAACGCGCGAAAACGCAGGCCGCGATGGGCGGCTACGACGTTTATCTGCTCGACACCGCGGGCCGTCTGCAGATCGACGATGTGCTGATGCGCGAAGTGCAGGACGTTCGCGATGCGGTCTCGCCGCGCGAGACGCTGCTTGTGGTCGACGGCCTCACCGGGCAGGTTGCCGTCGAGGTGGCGCAGGAGTTTGACGACAAGATCGGTGTCACCGGCGTGGTGCTCACCCGGATGGATGGTGACGGGCGCGGCGGTGCGGCGCTCTCGATGCGTGCCACCACCGGAAAGCCCATCCGCTTTGTCGGCCTTGGCGAAAAGATGGATGCGCTCGAAACCTTCGAGGCGGAGCGGATCGCGGGGCGCATCCTCGGCATGGGCGACATTGTTGCCCTCGTCGAGCGGGCGCAGGAAGTGTTCGAGAAGGAACAGGCGGAGCGCATGGTCAAGCGCTTCCAGAAGGGCCTGTTCAACATGAACGACATGAAGTCCCAGCTTGAGCAGATGATGAAGATGGGCGGCATGCAGGGCGTGATGAGCATGATGCCCGGCATGGGGAAAATGGCAAAACAGGCCGAGGAGGCGGGCTTTGACGACCGCACCATCCGCCGCCAGATCGCCATGATCCAGTCGATGACGAAGCAGGAGCGCGCACGCCCCGAGATGCTGCAGGCGAGCCGCAAACGCCGCATCGCCGCGGGTTCGGGCGTTGATGTTTCCGAGCTGAACAAGCTTCTGAAGATGCACCGGCAGATGGCCGACACGATGAAGAAGCTCGGCAACATGAAAGGCGGCATGCTGAAACAGGCGATGGCCGCGATGCAGGGCAAGTTCGGCGGCCTGCCGGGCAAGGATGATCTCGACCCCGCGAAGATGGAAGAGGCCACCCGCGCCATTGGCCAGATGAAGGGCCTGCCCGGCGCCATGCCCGGCATGGGCAATCTTGGTGGCGTGAAGCTGCCGCCGGGCCTCTCGGGCCTCGGGCTCGGCAAGAAGAAGTAACATGGTCGCTCTGTCCCCCACCCCGGTTCTGGAGACCGCGCGTCTCGTGCTCCGCGCTCCCGCGGCGCGGGACTTTCCGGCGTGGTGCGATTTTCTGCTCTCCGAGCGTGGCCGCTTCGTGCGGGCCGTGGACAATATCGACGAGGCGCAGGCCTGGCGTGCCTGGGCCGGTGTGATCGGCCACTGGGTGATGCGCGGCTGGGGCAGCTTTGTCATCACCACCAAGGAAAGCGATGCCGCGCTGGGCATGACCGGCCCCTGGGCGCCGATCAACTGGCCCGAGCACGAGATCGGCTGGACCTGCTGGTCTGAAATGCATGAGGGCCGTGGCCTGATGACCGAGGCCGCCCGCGCCACCATCGACCACGCCTATCGCACGCTGAAATGGGACACGGCGGTGAGCTATATCGCGCCCGACAACGCCCGTTCGATCGCGTTGGCCGAGCGGCTTGGCGCCACGCTCGATGCCACGGCCAAGCCTTTCCCGGGCGAGAAAGAGGCGCTTGTCTACCGCCATCCGAAACCGGAGGATCTCGCATGAGCGATGCCGCCGCCCGCGCCGCACAGCTTCTGGCCGAACATCGCGCCTCGATCGACCGGCTC
The DNA here is from genome assembly GCF_900217815.1 of Rhodobacter maris. Classification (GTDB taxonomy): domain Bacteria; phylum Pseudomonadota; class Alphaproteobacteria; order Rhodobacterales; family Rhodobacteraceae; genus Rhodobacter; species Rhodobacter maris. Next base: position 543,491 of record NZ_OBMT01000001.1, on the reverse strand, counting down.
GATGCGATCCTCGTCTATACGCTCGCGGAACGGTTCAAGCAGACGCAAGCCGTGGGCAAGCTGAAGGCGGAGCACGATCTGCCGCCCTCCGACCCCGCGCGCGAGGCGCAACAGATCGAGCGGCTGCAACAGCTTGCCCGCGAAGCCGATCTCGACCCGGAATTCGCCCGCAAATTCCTCACCTTCGTGATTTCGGAAGTTATCCGGCATCACGAGACTTTCCAGAAATGACGGCCGCCGAAGGCCCTCACCCAGCCATCTGAAGGAGATACACAATGGCTATGAAAATCCGTCTCGCCCGCGGCGGCTCGAAAAAGCGCCCCCATTACGCGATCGTCGCGTCCGACTCGCGCATGCCGCGCGACGGCCGCTTCCTCGAGAAGCTGGGCACCTATAACCCGCTCCTCGCCAAAGACAGCGAAGACCGCGTGAAAATGGACATGGAGCGCGTGCAATACTGGCTTGGCCAAGGCGCCCAGCCGACCGACCGCGTGGCCCGCTTCCTTGAAGCCGCCGGGGCGATGCCGAAAACCGAGCGCAAGAACATGAAAAAAGCCGAGCCGGGCGACAAGGCGAAGAAACGCGCCGAAGAGAAAGCCGCCAAGGCTGCCGCTCCGGCCGAGGAATGAGTTCCGCAAGGAACCTCGTTTCGCTATGACTTGGAGGCCGGGCAGCGATGCCCGGCCTGTGCATCTGGAGGGGTGATGTCGAAACCGGATCGTGTCTGCGTGGGCGCCATTGCCGGCGCCTTTGGCGTGCGCGGCGAAGTGCGGCTGAAAAGCTTCTGCACCGAGCCCGAAGACATTGCCGCTTACGGCCCGCTTTTCACCGAGGACGGAGCGGGGAGCTATACCGTCAAACTCACCCGCCCGGTCACCGGCGGGCTGGGCGCGCGGCTCTCGGGCGTCGCGACGAAAGAGGCGGCCGATGCGCTCCGCGGAGTCACCCTCTGGGTGGATCGTGCCCGGCTGCCGAGCTTGCCCGATGATGAGTTTTATCACACCGATCTGATTGGCCTCGAAGTGCGCGATACCGGCGGCGCGGTGATCGGTCAGGTGCGTGCGGTGCAGAATTTCGGCGCGGGCGATATTCTCGAAATCTACGCGCCCGGGCGCAAGACCACGCTTTTGCTGCCCTTTACCCGTGCCGTGGTGCCCACGGTCGACCTTACGGCGGGGCGCATCATCGCCGACCCGCCTGAGGAAGTTGAATGATGCAGGTGTTTCTGCATCTCGGCTTTCATAAAACCGCCACCTCCTCGGCGCAGGCCTTTTTGCACGAAAACCGCGAACTGATCTGGCCGCGGGCGGCCCTTGCGCTGCCCGGACGAATGCGCGCGGTCTCGCATGCCGTTTTTGAGCATTGCTTTGCCCGCAATGCCCGGAGCGCCGAAGCGATCACGGCGGCGATGCGGGCCTTTTTGTCCGGGCTCACGCTCGGACCCAAGCGCAGACTGATCATCAGTGCCGAAAACCTGCTCGGCCCGATGCCGCTCGGGCTCGATCCGGCGCCTTATCCGGCTGCGGGCGAGAGCATTGCCGCCCTTTTGGCCGCGTTCGAGGTGTTTGACTGGCCGGTCGAGGTGACGCTCTATTTTTCCACCCGCGCGCAGGCGAGTTGGGTCGAGAGCATCTGGGCGCATCAGGCGCGCAAGGATCAGCTTGTGCCGTTTTGCGAAGATCTGGAGAGCTTCCGCGCCGGGCTTGACCAGATGCCGCTGCGCGCGCAGCTCGCGCGGATCTGCGCCGCGCTGCCGGGGCAGAAAGTCGTCAGCCATGACGTTTCGGAATTTGCGTCCATGCGCTTTGGCGCGGGCCAGCCGTTCGTTGATTTTCTGAGCCTTCCGCGGGACGTGCAGGATCAGTTCGTGGCCGTGCCGGCGCGCAATGTTGCCCCGCCGCGCGCGGTGACCGAAGAGCTGATCGCGCTCAATCGCGTGGATCTGCTCGATGCAGAGCTCGCCGCGGCGAAACGCGCGGTCTTGCAGCGCGCGGGGCTGATTGCGCCCGAGGGAGAGACGTTTTGAGCACGCCCGAAGACCCCGAGAAAGAGCCCGGCCCCGCGCCGGAGCGCCCGCCCAAAGCGGGCGCTGTGAAGCTTTCCACCTTCGATCTTGCCGCAGAGCTGCGCACGGATGCGGTGCCGATGCCGGGACCGGCCGCGCGCTCGCATGGCAGCCGCTCGGTGGTGACATCGCTGGGCGCGGTGGTTCGGCCGCGCGATCTGATGGCTGAGACCGCCGAGGCAAAGGCCGCCTGGCGCGCCCGGATCGTGACGCTCTTTCCCGAGGCGTTTCCGGGGGTTCTTGGCCTCAGCCTCACCGGCAAGGCGCTTGAGGCCGGGCTTTGGGGGCTTGAGACGATCGATCTTCGTCTGTTCGGGATCGGCAAGCACCGCAATGTTGACGATACGCCCGCCGGGGGCGGCGCGGGGATGGTGCTGCGCGCCGATGTGGTGGCGGCGGCGCTTGATGACGCCGCGCGCGGCACGCCTGCGGACCGCGCCCGTTGGCCGGTGATCTACATGTCGCCGCGCGGCAAGCCGTTCACGCAGGAGGACGCCCGCCGCCTTGCCGCCGCCGAAGGGGTGACACTTCTCTGCGGCCGGTTTGAAGGGGTCGATGAGCGCGTGCTTGAGGCCTATGGCGTCGAAGAAATCTCGATCGGGGATTTTGTGCTCACCGGGGGCGAGCTTGCGGCGCAGGTGGTGCTCGATGCCACGGTGCGCCTGCGCGAGGGGGTGCTTGGCAATGCCGACAGCGCGACCGAAGAGAGCCATTCGAACGGGCTTTTAGAGCATCCGCAATACACCCGCCCGGCGGAATGGCAGGGCCGCGCGATTCCCGAGGTCTTGACCTCGGGCAATCACAAGAAGATCGCGGCGTGGCGGCGGGAGATGAGCGCGGCGCTCACGCGCGCGCGCCGCCCTGACCTGTGGCAGAAGTTCACCGCCAAGGAGTAACGCGCCGCCGCGTTACTCTGCCCAGTCCCAGGGCACGGTGAACTGCCCCATCACCTGGCGCAGTTTCTCCTCGTCAAACGCGCCGGTGCTGGCGAGTTGCGCCACGAGGCCCCGCTTCTTGTCCTCAACGACGGCGAGCACATGCGCCGTCACCTCCGCTTCGGTCAGCGCGGCATTGATGACGCGCGTGATGGCCCGCTTGCGCAAATCGGGTTTGAAGATCTTGCCCACAGCGGTTTTCGGCAGTTCCGCCATCACCTCGATATGTTTCGGGATCGCGGCGCGTTCGTGGATGTGGCGCTTGGCATGGGCAAGAAGCTCTTCCATCTCGACGTTCGCGCCATCCATCAGCTCCAGATAAACGCAGGGGAGTTCGCCCGCGAAGGCATCAGGCTGGCCGATCGCGCCCGCAAAGCTGACGGAGGGATGCGCGAGCATCGCCTCTTCGATCTCGGCGGGGTCGATATTGTGGCCGCCGCGGATGATCAGATCTTTCGCGCGGCCGGTGATCCAGAGATAGCCATCCGGGTCGAGCCGACCGAGGTCGCCGGTGCGCAGGAACCGGTCTTCGGCAAAAAGGTCGTGGTTCTTGTCGACTTCTGTGTAGGTCGAGCCCTCGAACACGCCGGGGTTGGCCACGCAGATCTCGCCCACTTCGTCGATGCCGCATTCGGTGAAGCCGCCTTCGGTCTTGCGCAGGATCCGAACATGCGAATAGGGCAGCGGCAGGCCGACGGAGCCGACCTTCTTCACCCCGTCAACCGGGTTCACGGCGACGAGGCAGGTGGCCTCGGTGAGCCCGTAGCCCTCGCAGATCTCGACCCCCGTCGCCTCCTTGAAGCGGTTGTAAAGCTCCACCGGCAGCGGTGCCGAGCCGGAGATCGCCGTGCGCAGGCTTGAGATATCGGCATCCACCTTGCGCTGCATCAGCGCCGCGATGGCGGTGGGCACCGAGATCAGGAACGTGACCTGCCAACGCTCCACGAGCTTCCAGAAATTGTCGAACACGCCCTCGCCGCGATAGCCCGCGGGGGTCGGAAAGACCACATGCGCGCCCGAGGCAATGGCCGACATCAGGATCGGATAGGCCGCGAAAACATGAAACAGCGGCAACGGGCAGATCATCACATCCTTGTAATCAAAGAGCAAAGTGCCGCCGAGCCAGCCGTTGTAGATCATGCCGGAATATTTGTGCTGCGCCACCTTGGGCATGCCGGTGGTGCCGCCGGTGTGGAAATAGGCAGACACCCGGTCGCCCGTCGCATCCTCGAACACGAGCCGGTCGGCGGGCATGCCGTCACAGGCGAGGTTGAAGCAATAGACATCGGCGTGATGCTTGAAATGGGTCTTCGGGCGCAGGAAGGGAACGATGAACTTCTTTGCCCCGGTGAGATAGCGATTGAGATCGACCTCCAGCACCACCTGCACATTCGGCGCATGTTTCACCGCCTCGGCGGCCTTTTGCGCCACATCGGTCTTCGGGAAGCTTTTCAGCGTGACGAGCACCTTCGCCTTGGTCTCGCGCAAGATCGCGGCGATCTGTTCGGCTTCAAGCAGCGGGTTGATCGGGTTCACGATCCCCGCAACCGAGCCGGCAAGCAGCACCACCGCGGTCTCAAGGCAGTTCGGCAGGAGGTAGGCGACGGTGTCCGTCTCCTTCACACCGAGGCTGCGCAGCAGGTTCGCGGCCTGCGTCACCCGGGCATGAACCTGATCCCAGGTCCAGGTGACGGCCGGGTCTTTCGGACCGGAGGTGATCTGGAAGCTCAGTGCCGGGCGGGTGCCGTGGCGCTGTTTGACCCGGGTCAGGAACTCATACATCGTCAGCGCCCGGTCGCGCTCTTCCCATGGCATCTGGGCTTCAACGCGGTCGCGATCGGCCACGGTCGCAAAAGTCTCGGTCATGCTGGTCCTCCCCGGCCCGTTCCTCCGCGAGCCTGCCCGTCACTTTGCGAAATCCTGCGCCTACGGGCAAGGCCGAGGGGCGACGAAACGTCACGTCATCGCGCGGCCTGACGCCGCGTGAAGGGCTCAGTCCGCGAGCCCCCCGGTGGTGAATTGCAGCCGCGCCAGTTCGGCATAGAGCCCGCCCTCGGCAACAAGGCTCTCATGCGTGCCCTGCGCGACGATGCGGCCATGGTCAAAGACCAGAATCCGGTCTGCTTTCTTCACCGTGGCGAGCCGGTGCGCCACAATGAGCGTGGTGCGGGTGGCGCGCATCTCGTCCACGGCGGCCTGCACCGCGCGCTCGGAGGCGGCATCGAGCGCCGAGGTGGCCTCGTCAAGCAGCAGGATCGGCGCATCGCGCAGGATCGCGCGGGCAATGGCGATGCGCTGCTTTTGCCCGCCCGAAAGCATCACGCCGCGCTCGCCCACATAGGTGTCAAACCCCTGCGGCAGGGCCTGCAGAAAGTCGAGCGCATGGGCGGCGCGCGCGGCCGCCTCCACCTCGGCATCGCTCGCCTCCGGGCGACCGAACCGGATGTTCTCGCGCGCGGTCGTCGCAAAGATCACCGGGTCTTGCGGCACAAGCGCCAGGGCGCGGCGGAACTCGGCGCGCTTGAGGCGGCGCAGGTCGTGGCCGTCAATCGTCACGCGCCCGGTTTCCGGGTCATAGAACCGCAAGATCAACTGGATGATCGTGGTTTTTCCCGCCCCGGAAGGGCCGACCAGCGCCACCGTCTCGCCCGGTGCGATGGCGAGGCTGACATTGTCGAGCGCCGACATCTCGGGCCGCGACGGATAGTGGAAGGTGACGTTTTCAAAGGCGATGGCGCCTTTTGCGGGCATCGGCAGCGCCTCGGGGCGCTCCGGGTCGCGCACCTGATCCTCCGCCCCGAGGAGTTCGACGAGTCGCTCGGTCGCCCCAGCAGCGCGCAAAAGCTCACCCCAGATCTCGCTCAGCGCCCCCACCGCGGCGGCCACCATCACCGCATAGATGACGAACTGAACCAGTTCACCCACCGACATCAGCCCTTCGCGTACGTCACGCGCGCCGATCCAGAGCACGCCGACGATGCCCGCGAAGACGAGGAAGATCACCACCGCCGTCATCACCGCGCGCATGGTGATGCGGGCGGAAGCGACGGTGAAGGCCTTCTCGGTCACCTCGGAAAAGGCGCTCCGGGTGCGCGGCTCATGGGTGAAGGCCTGCACCGTCTGCACGGAACTGAGCGCCTCCGAGGCCGAGCCGGAGGAGGAGGCTATCCAGTCCTGATTTTCGCGGCTGAGCCGGCGCAGCCTGCGCCCCATGACGATGATTGGCACGATCACGAGCGGCACGATCAGGAGCACGAGCCCGGTCAGCTTGGCCGAAGTGAGGAGCAACATGAAGAGCCCGCCTGCGAGGATCAGGATATTGCGCAGCGCGACGGAGACAGAGGAGCCGATCAGGGACTGGATCAGCGTGGTGTCGGTGGTGATGCGCGAGATGATCTCGCCGGTCAGGATCTTCTCATAGAAGGCAGGTGAGAGCCCGATCACACGGTCGAACACGGCCTTGCGGATATCGGAAACAACGCGCTCGCCAAACCGCGTCACCAGCCAGTAGCGGGTGGCGGTGCCGACGGCGAGCAAGATCGCGATGATATGGGCGGCGAGGAAATACTCATCGAGCAGTTCGCCGCCGGACTGGAAGCTGTCTACCACGCGACGCGCCGCAACGGGCAGGATCAGCGTGACGCAGGCGGTGAGCACGAGGGCTGCAAGCGTGGCGAGGGCAAGCCCGCGATAGGGGGCGAGAAAGGGGGCGAGGCCCCTCAGCCCGGCAACGCGGCGTGTTTTCGGGCGCTCTTCGAGCGGGGTTTGTGGTCTGCGGGCCATGGCTCCTCCTCCGGGCTTGACCCGGTTTAGGAGTGGCGGCGGGGCGGGGCAAGCGCGGAATCCTCACGGCGTGAAGCGGCTGGTGCGGGCGACCGGACTCGAACCGGTATGGAGTTGCCTCCGAGGGAGTTTAAGTCCCATGCGTCTACCATTCCGCCACGCCCGCGCCCGCCCTGCCTAGCGCGGAGCGCGGAGGCGGGCAAGCGCGCGGATGCCGCTCAGGCGCCGGCAAAGCGTGGGGGGCGCTTTTCGAGGAAGGCAGCCACCCCTTCGCGGCAATCGGCGCTGCGCCCCAAAGCGCCTTGCAACCGTGCCTCGAGCGCGAGCTGTGCGCCCAGATCGTTGCCAAAGCTTGCCCGAAGCGCCTCTTTCACTGCGCGATAGGCCGCAGTTGGCCCCTGTGCGAGCTGCATCGCCCGCGTGCGCCAATGCGCTTCGAAATCGGCATCGGGAACCGCTTCCCAGATCAGCCCGATCCGGGCCGCGTCCTCGGCGCTGATCTTTTCGGCGAAAAGCGCCATTCCCATCGCCCGCGCGAGCCCCACCTGCCGCGGCAGGGTCCAGGTGCCCCCCGCATCGGGCATCAGGCCGATCCGGGTGAAGGCCTGCAGGAAGGCGGCCGAGTGCGTGGCGATCACCACATCGGCGGCGAGCGCCAGATTGGCGCCGGCCCCCGCCGCCGCCCCGTTCACCGCGGCGATCACCGGCACCGGCGCCTCGGTGATGGCGCGCAGCATCGGGTCGTATTCGGTGCGCAACAGCGTTTCGAGATCTTCGATCGCCGAGCCGTCGTTCAGATCCTGTCCGGCGCAGAAGGCGCGGCCCGAGCCGGTCAGCACCACGGCGCGTGCCTCCGTGCTCGCGCGGGCGAGGGCGCCGGTGAGTTCGGCCCGCATCGCCGCGTTGAGCGCGTTCATCACTTCGGGGCGCTCAAGCGTGATGACGGCCAGCCCATCGGCGAAATCGTAGCGGATCGTGTCATAGCGCATCTGGTGCCTCCCTCGTTCGGGCAATCTTGCCCCGCGCGAGGGATGAGGCAAAGCGGAACCCAGCGTCACGGCACGGAAGTGGGACGCGGCGGTGGGGCGCGGGACTGCGCGCGGTTGCGTCGCCCGGACCCTGCCCCCGCGATTTTGCCGCCAGCCGCGCAAGCGAAAGGGCGCCCGAAGGCGCCCTCAGGGGAGCGAGATCCGAGCGGCTCAGCCCAGCACGTCGTTGCAGCGTTTGCAGGTCTGCGCATGGGCATGGCTGCCCACATCGGGCAGGATCTTCCAGCAGCGCTCGCATTTTGCGCCGCTCGCGGTCTCGAACACTACGGCCACGCCCGGCACTTCGGGCAGGCGGAAGGCTTCCGAGGGCGCCGGGTCCGTGGTCAGGATGAGGTCCGAAGTGATGCAGATATCGGCAAACTCGACCGATTTCAGCGCCGCCTCAAGGCCCGCATCCTCGACATGCACGACCGGGGCCGCCTCAAGGCTCGCGCCGATCACCTTGGCGGTGCGCTGCACTTCGAGCGCTGCGGTCACGGCGCGCCGTGCGCGGCGGATGCCCTCCCATTTCGCCGCCAGCTCCGGCGCAAGCCAAGCCTTCGGCGTTTCGGCGAAATCTTCGAGGTGGACGGAGTTCTCCGCGCCCGGGAAGCGCGAGAGCCAGACATCTTCCATCGTGAAGGGCAGCATCGGCGCGAGCCATTTCGTCAACCGGTGGAACAAGAGGTCCAGCACCGTGCGCGTGGCGCGGCGGCGCGGGCTTTCCGGCCCGTCGCAATAAAGCGCGTCCTTGCGGATGTCGAAATAGAAGGCCGAAAGGTCCACCGTGCAGAAGGTGAAGAGGCTCTGGAACACGCCCTGGAAGTCATAGGCGGTGTAGCCCGCGCGCACCGTCTCATCAAGTTCGGCAAGCCGGTGCAGCACCCAGCGTTCCAGCTCCGGCATCGCCTCGGGGGCCACGGCCTCGGTCTCGCTGTAGCCCGCGAGCGCGCCGAGCATGAAGCGCAGCGTGTTGCGCAAACGCCGGTAGCTGTCGGCGGTGCCCTTGAGGATCTTCGGTCCGATGCGCTGATCCGCCGTGTAGTCGGACTGCGCCACCCAGAGCCGCAGAATATCGGCCCCGTATTCATCGATCACCTGTTGCGGGGCCACGGTGTTGCCGATCGATTTGGACATTTTCATGCCCTTCTCGTCGAGCGTGAAGCCATGCGTCACGACATTGCGATACGGAGCACGCCCCTTGGTGGCGCAGGCTTGCAGCAATGAGGAATGGAACCAGCCGCGGTGCTGGTCGGTGCCTTCCATGTAAACATCTGCGATGCCATCCTCGGTGCCATCCGCGCGGTCGCGCAGCACGAAAGCATGGGTCGAGCCGCTGTCAAACCAGACATCGAGCACGTCGAAGACCTGAGTGTATTCCGCCGGGTTGGCGATGCCTTCGAGCATCTTTTCCTTAAAGCCCGGCGTATACCAGACATCCGCGCCGTCCGTTTCGAACGCGGCGGAGATACGGGCGTTGACCTCTGCGTTACGCAAGAGGAAATCCGAGTCAGTCGGTTGCGCGCCCTTCTTGGTGAAGCAAGTCAATGGCACGCCCCAGGCGCGTTGACGGCTGAGAACCCAGTCGGGGCGAGTCTCGATCATCGAATGCAGGCGGTTGCGCCCGGCCGGGGGGGTGAACTGCACCAGTTCCTCGATCGAGTAGAGTGCGCGCGTGCGGATCGTGTCGCCATAAGTGCCCATGCCGTCCGCGAGCTTGTGGTCGATGGCGGCAAACCATTGTGGCGTGTTGCGATAGATCAGTGGCGCCTTGGAGCGCCAAGAATGCGGGTAGGAGTGCTTCAGCTTGCCCTTTGCCAGAAGCGCGCCTTGCGCATGCAGCGCTTTGATGTTGGACACGTTGGCCGGGCCATCCTTGCCATCGGGCTCGATGATCGCCTGCCCGCCAAAAACCGGCAGCGAAGCGCGGTAAGTCCCATCGGGCTCGACGTTGTAGGTCATCTTCAGGCCGAACTTCAGGCCAAGCTGATAGTCGTCATCGCCATGGCTCGGCGCGGTATGCACAAAGCCCGTGCCCGCATCGTCGGTCACGTGATCGCCCGGCAGCATCGGCACGTCGAACTCCCATTCGCCGTTGCCGCCTTCGATCCCCGCATAGGGATGGGCGAGGACAACGCCTTCGAACTCGGAAGCCGGCACATCGCGTAGGCGGCGATACATCGCTTCATCGAGTTTCGCGGCAGCCATGACTTGCGCCGCGAGCGCATCCGACAACACAAGCTGCTCGCCGATGATGGCAGTGCTTTGCTCCGGGCGCCCGGTCACCTCGTAGAGGCCGTAGGCAATCTCGGGGCCATAGGCGACAGCACGGTTTTGCGGGATCGTCCAGGGCGTGGTGGTCCAGATCACCACAGTGCAGCCCTCAAGCCCCTTGCGCGGCTTGAACCGCACCCAGATCGTGTGGCTGGTGTGGTCGTGGTATTCCACTTCCGCCTCGGCCAGCGCCGTCTTTTCCACGGGCGACCACATCACCGGCTTCGAGCCTTGATAGAGCGTGCCGTTCATCAGGAATTTCATGAACTCCTCGGCGATCACGGCCTCTGCGTGGTAATCCATCGTCAGATAAGGGTCTTGCCACTTGCCGGTGATCCCGAGACGCTTGAATTCCTCGCGCTGGGTATCAACCCAGCTCTGAGCGAAGCGGCGGCACTCCTGCCGGAAGGCGACAGTGTCGACATCGTCCTTGTTGAGCCCCTTGGCGCGGTATTGTTCCTCGATCTTCCATTCGATCGGCAGGCCGTGGCAGTCCCAGCCGGGCACATAGCGGCTGTCAAAGCCCATCATCTGATGGCTGCGCACGATGATGTCCTTGATCGTCTTGTTCAGCGCATGGCCGATGTGCAGATGCCCGTTGGCGTAAGGAGGGCCGTCATGCAGCACGAAGGCGGGGCGGCCCGCCTTTTCGCGCAGCCGGTCATAGATGCCGATCCGGGCCCAGCGCTCGAGCCATTCGGGTTCGCGGGCGGGCAGGTTTGCGCGCATCGGGAATTCGGTCTCGGGCAGGAAAACAGTCTCGCGGTAATCGACGGAAGTTTCGGGCGTGTCGGCGCTCATCTCATATCCATTCAGGCTGGAGGGGGCGCCAATGCGCCCGGGGCTGGCTCTCATGTGGTCCCGGCAACCCTGACGCGTCAGAGCGCCGGGCCGGTAATTCGATGTATGAAGCAAAGCCCGGTCATGGCGGCCTTATAGGCTTGGCCGCGGGGCCGGGCAAGCGCGAAGGGGCGGGCGCGCAAGGCCTCCATGCCGCGGCGCGGAAAATTGTGTTTCCGCGGCTTGCCAATCGCGGCCAAAGCGCCATGATCCCGCCAGGGAAAAAGGAGAGGCGCATGGCGGAACCGGAACGGGTCGATCTGTTCGTGATCGGCGGCGGGGTGAACGGATGCGGCATTGCGCGCGATGCGGCGGGGCGCGGGCTCAAGGTGCGGCTCGCCGAACAGGGGGATCTGGCGCAGGGCACGTCTTCGGCCTCTTCGAAGCTTTTCCACGGCGGGCTGCGCTATCTTGACTATTTCGAGTTCAAGCTGGTGCGCGAGGCGCTTTCCGAACGCGAGATTCTGCTGAAGGCGATGCCGCATATTGCCTTTCCGATGCGCTTCGTGCTGCCCTATGACCCGCAGATGCGGTTCGACACGGCAACGCCGACGAGCCGCCTGCTCGGGCATGTCGCCCCCTGGTGGAAGGGGCGCCGCCCCGCGTGGCTCCTTCGGCTCGGGCTTTTCCTTTATGACCATCTCGGCGGCAAGAGCAGCCTTGACGGCACGAAACGGATCGATCTCACCAAGGGCAGGATCCGCTGGGGGCTCAAACCCGGTTTCCGCAAAGGTTGGGAATATTCCGATGGCTGGGTCGACGATGCCCGGCTTGTCGTGCTCAACGCCCGCGATGCCGCCGCCCGCGGCGCCGAGGTGCTGACCCGCACAAAGGTGGTAGGCGCCACGCGCCTGGCCGATCACTGGCAGATCCGCACCGAGGGGCCTGACGGCCCCGCCACGCATCACGCACGCGCCCTCGTCAATGCCACCGGGCCCTGGGCGGATGCGGTGCTCACGGGCATTCTCCATGGCCGGTCGCCTGCCAAGGTGCGCCTTGTGCGCGGCGCGCATATCGTCACGAAGCGGCTTTTCGCGCATGACCGGGCGCTGTTTCTGCAGGGGCGTGACGGGCGGATCATTTTTCTTCTGCCCTACGAGCAGGATTTCACCCTGATCGGCACCACCGAAGTCGCGCACGAGGCGAGCCCCGCGACGGCCACTTGCACCGAGGCAGAGCGGGATTATCTGATCGCTTTCGCCAATGGCTATCTCGAACAGCCGATCTCGGCCGAAGATGTGGTCTGGAGTTTTGCCGGGGTGCGGCCGCTTTATGATGACGGCACGAAATCGGCCACCGCGGCATCGCGCGACTATGTGCTTCATCTCGATTCGGATGACGCCCCTCTGCTCAATATCTACGGCGGCAAGATCACCACCTACCGGCGCCTTTCCGAGGCTGCGCTCGACCGGCTTGCGCCGCATTTCCCGGGGCTGAAACCGGGCTGGACCGCGGGCGTGCCCTTGCCGGGGGGCGCTTTTGGCTATGGTGCGCGCGCGCTCACCGAGCGGCTCCGGATCCGCTATCCGTTCCTCGGCGAGGCACGGGCGCTGCGCATGGCCCATGCCTATGGCACCGAGGCGTTCGATCTGCTCGGGGCGGCCAGACGTGCTCCGGAACTCGGCCGCGATTTCGGCGCGGGGCTTACGGAGGCCGAATTGCGCTGGCTGATCCAGCGCGAATGGGCGCAAACGGCCGAGGATGTGCTCTGGCGGCGCACGAAGCTGGGCTTGCGGATGACGGCGGAAGAGATTTCGGCGGTGGCGGCGTTCATGGCGCAGGAGGCGCCGCGGGCGAACGCATGACCCCGGTCTGGCACGGAAATGGGGGCCACGCGCTGGCCGCGGTGGCGCTCCGGGGCGCCTTTCTGAACGCAGCGGTTTGCCAATCCGGGCCCGATGTCCTAGGCTGGCATGAGCAGAGGGGGATCGGATGACGGAACCGAACGATATGCCGGGGCCCGAAGAGATTGGATCGCTTTTCACCGGGGCGGATGGCACCTATCTCTGCGCGCGCTGGGGGCGACCGATCGTACCGATCGTCTTTGGCGTCGATGCGGCGACGCTCACCACCGTCAAGGGTGCGATTGAGGCGGTTGCGGTGATGGCAGGCGCGCGGATGGCCGAGACCGACATGGAGATCGGCGCCAACCTGATGGTTTTCTTTTTCCGTGACTGGCAGGAACTCCTCGAGGTGCCCAACCTCGACCAGATGATCGACGGGCTGCAAGATGTTGTGGCCCGGCTCGACGATGCGGGCGCGCGGCAATACCGCACCTTCCGCTTCGATACCGAGGGGGCGATCCGGGCCTGCTTTTGCTTCATCCGCATGGACCCGGCGCTCGACGAAGTGCCCGCCGACACGATTGCGCTCAATCTAGCGGTGCAGATGATCCTGACCTGGGGCGAGAACGCCTTTGCCGCCCACGCGCCCCTTGCGCAGGCACGCGGCCTTGCCGTGGTGCGCCCCGATGTGGCGGCGGTGATCCGCGCCGCCTATGACCCGGTGCTGCCTGCGGTGGCGCGCGATCCGAGCCATGCCTTGCGCCTGGCGGCCCGCGTTGCCGCGATGGGAGAAGCCTGATGCGCCACGACTTCCCGATCCGTGTTTACTACGAGGATACCGACCTCGCGGGCATCGTCTATTACGCCAATTACCTCAAGTTCATCGAGCGGGGGCGCTCGGAATGGGTGCGCGACCTCGGTGTCGATCAGGTCGCACTCAAACGTGATCAGGGGCTCGTGTTTGCCGTGCGCCGCGTTGAGGCGGATTATCTCAAACCCGCGAAATTCGACGACGCGCTGACTGTAAGCACCGAGCTTGTCGCCGAGACGGGCGCGCGTTTCATTGTGGAACAAGGGGTCTGGCGCGGGACAGAGAAGCTTTTTGCCGCCACTGTCACCATTGTCTGCCTGACGGAAGCCGGAGCGGCGGCACGCCTTCCGGCCGAGATGCGCCGCAAACTGGCCCCGCCTTTGCACTGAAGGGGCGGGCGCGCTCCGAAATGACGGAGAAGTTATGGCGCCCCCCCTCAATATGCGGTAGAATCACTGCTAATGAGGCCCGAAACGCGGCCCGTATGAGAGCAGTGACCCATGGATCAGCAAACCCTTGCGATGGCGCAGGAGATGGATTTCTCCTTGCTTGCACTTTTTCTGCGCGCCTCGCTGACCGTCAAACTCGTGATGATCGTGCTTACCTTCGCCAGTTTCTGGTCCTGGTCGATCATCATCCGCAAATATATTTCCTTCCGGGCCGCAAGGCTCGAGGCCGATGCCTTCGACCGCGCCTTCTGGTCGGGAGAGCCGCTTGATGAGCTGTTCGACCAGATCGGCCCGGCGCCCGATGGCGCGAGCCAGCGCATTTTCGCAGCAGGCATGCTCGAATGGCGCCGCAGCCACCGCCACGATGGCGAGCTGATCGCCGGCGCTCAGGCGCGGATCGAGCGCTCGATGGATGTGGCGATCGCGAAAGAGGGCGAGGGGTTGAACGCGGGCCTTTCCTTCCTCGCCACAGTGGGCTCGACGGCGCCTTTCATCGGCCTTTTCGGCACGGTCTGGGGGATCAAGGTTGCCTTCGAGGAAATCGCGATCTCGCAAAATACCTCGCTCGCCGTTGTGGCGCCCGGCATTTCAGAGGCGCTTGTCGCCACGGCGATCGGCCTCATCGCCGCCATTCCGGCGGTTGTCGCCTATAACAAGCTCTCGTCGGATGCCGACAAGATCACCTCGGGCTACGAGGCTTTTGCCGACGAATTCTCCACCATCCTCTCGCGCCAACTGGACGCGTAAGCGATGGGCGCGGGGGTGATGAAACGCGGCGGGGGCGGATCGCGGCGCCGCCGGGGTGGCAAGGGCAAACATGCCGCCATGGCCGAGATCAACGTCACGCCGATGGTCGACGTGATGCTGGTGCTCTTGATCATCTTCATGGTGGCAGCGCCGATGATGACGGTGGGCGTGCCGCTGGAGTTGCCGAAAACCGCGGCCAAGGCGGTGCCGACCGAACAGGAAGAGCCGCTTGCGGTCTCGCTTCAGGTCGATGGCAAGGTCTCCTTGATGAACACCGAAGTGCCCGAGGGCGAACTTGTCGACCGGCTCAAGGCGATTGCCGCCGAGCGCGACAGCACCAAGGTCTATCTGCGCGCCGATGGCGGTATCGAATATGCCCGCGTGGTGCAGGTGATGGGCGCGCTTAATGCGGGCGGCTTCAATGACATCATCCTTGTCACCGACCCGGGTGGGCCGTCGCTGACGGGCAACACGCCAGCAGGGAACTGAGCGCATCATGCGCATGGATCGGGCGGAAAAGATCGGCACGGGGGTCTCGGCGGCGCTGCATGCCGCGGTGATCCTGTGGGCGCTCATCGGCACATGGCTGTTTCCGCCCACCCCAACCGAACCGGTGGAGGTGAAGCCCGCGGGCATGATTTCCGAGGCGGAATTCGCAGCCCTTCAGGCCGCCGCGCCGAAGGCGGGCGAAGCGCCGCCCGAGCAGCCCGAAGTGCCCGCCGAAGAGGCGCCCGCGCCCGAGGAGCCGACCCCCGAGGCCGTGCCGGAAACGCCGGTGCCGCCGGAAAAACCCGCCACGCCGCCGGAGGCTGAGGCGGTGCCCGACATGAGCGATCTGACCGAGCCCACGCCGCCCGCCGAGGTGACGGAAGTGCCGCCCTCGATGATGCCGCCGGTCGAAGAGCCGCAAGATACCGATGCGCCCGAATTCTCGCCCCGGCCACGCCCGAAACCCGCGATGCGGGTGGCGCCGACGCCGTCGGAAGCGCCCGCCCCGGATGCGAAAGTCTCCGATACCGCCGTGGCCGAGACGAAACCCGAGGAGACCGCCGAGCCCGAAAAGCCGGTCGAGGAGCCGAAAGAAGAGGCAGCGCCCCCCGAGGCGACCACCGAGATCGTGACGGAAGCCACCGAGGCCGAGGAAAAGCCGACGACCTCGGCGCCGAAATCCTCGCCCCGGCCGCGCACCAAGCCGACCCCGCCCAAACCGGATGCGCCGAAACCGGCCACGCCCTCCGAAACCGCGACGGCGGCGGCAACGCCCGCCAAACCGGCGAAACCGGCCAAACCCGCCGCGTCGAAACCCACGTCTTCGGATGCGGTGGCTGATGCCCTTGCCGAAGCGATGGCCGAGGACAGCGGCACCGGCACCGGCGGGCTCGGCATTGCCAAGAACGGCCCGCCCGTGACGGCGGGCGAGAAGGAAGCGCTGATCGTCGATGTGAAGGCCTGCTGGAACGTGGGCGCGCTCTCCTCGGAGGCGATGCGCACCTCGGTCACGGTGCGGGTCGACATGCAGGAAAACGGCCATCCGGTGAGCGCGTCGATCAAGATGGCGGGCTACACGGGCGGCTCGGAGGCGGCGGCGAAACAGGCCTTCGAGGCGGCGCGCCGCGCGATCATTCGCTGCGGCTCCGATGGCTTCCCGTTGCCGGCGGAAAAATATGGCTGGTGGCAGCAGATCGAGATCGTCTTCGACCCGTCGAAGATGCGGATGAAATGACACGGCCCCGGGGCAAAACGGGCGCCTCAGGCGCTTGTGATGAACCGCGGGCCTGAACAGACGTTAGACAGGGGCGAAAGCCCGGCGAGGTAGGATGATGGTGCGTTGGATATTGGCCGCAGTCGCGGCGCTGATGATGACGACGGGACTGGCGGCGGCGCAGCAGGGGCCGCTGCATATCGAGATCGACGAAGGGGTGATCGAGCCGCTGCCCTATGCGCTGCCGACCTTCATCAACGAGGGCGCGGGGGGGCTCACCTCGGACATCACGCGCGTGATCGCGGCCGACCTTTCGGGCACCGGGCTCTTCCGCGAGATCCCGGAAAGCGCGCATATCCAGCGCTTCGCGAGCTTCGAGACGCCGGTGAGCTATCCGGACTGGCAGGCGATCAACGCGCAGGCGCTGATCACCGGCTCGGTCGGGCTTTCGGGTGGCAAGGTGGTGGTGAAATTCCGCCTTTTCGACATCTATTCCGGCGCGCAACTCGGCGATGGCCAGCAACTCGCCGCGAGCCCGCAAAGCTGGCGCCGCCTCGCGCACAAGGTGGCCGATGTGATCTATGCGCGCATCACCGGCGAGAGCGGCTATTTTGACAGCCGGGTCGTGTTCGTCTCCGAATCCGGGCCAAAAGACAAACGGCAAAAACGCCTCGCGGTGATGGATTACGATGGCGCGAATATCAGCTATCTGACCGACAGCTCAACCATCGTGCTTGCGCCGCGCTTTGCACCGCAGGGCGACCGGATTCTCTTCACCACGTTCGAGACCGGCTTCCCGCGCATCAAGATGATGAATGTCGGCAATGCCGCGGGCCAGCTTCTGCCGGAAACCCCCGGCACGATGACCTTCTCGCCGCGGTTCTCGCGCGATGGCGGCTCGGTGATCTATTCGCTCGAGCAAAACGGCAATACCGACCTTTACCGGATGTCGGTCTCGGGCGGCGGCGCCGAGCGGCTGACCAATTCCCCGGCCATCGAGACCGCGCCCGATTTCAGCCCGGACGGCTCGCGCGTGGTGTTTGAAAGCGACCGCTCCGGCACGCAGCAGATCTATGTGATGCCCGCAAGCGGCGGGGAGCCGGTGCGGATTTCGTTCGGCGAGGGGCGCTACGGTACGCCAGTGTGGTCGCCGCGGGGGGACCTGATCGCCTTCACCAAACAGGCGGGCGGGCGTTTCTTCATCGGTGTGATGCGCACCGATGGCTCGGAAGAGCGGCTGCTTACGGCGTCCTTCCTCGACGAGGGCCCGACCTGGTCGCCGAACGGAAGGGTGATCATGTTCACCCGCGAGAGCCCCGGCGCCGCGGGCGGCGCGAAGCTCTACACGGTCGATATTTCGGGGCGGAACCTGAAGGCCATCGAGGGTGTCGGCGGCGCGTCGGACCCGAGCTGGGGCCCGCTTCTGCCCTGATTCCCATCCCCGGACAAACCTGATACTGTGACCCGAACGGGCAAATGAACCAAAGGCGGTAAACCATGCATCTTGTCACCAAAGCGGCCATGGGCCTTGCGCTGATCGCGCTGGCGGCCTGCAACAACCCCTCCAAGAACGGCGCGAACGGCGTGGTCGATCCGGGCGGCGCCTTCGGCGACGGCGCGATCTCGCAGGGCTCGATCAACGACCCGAACTCGCCCGCCTATTTCTCCGCCACAGTGGGCGACACCGTGCATTTCGTCGTCGACCAGTCGACGCTGACCGATGAAGCCCGCTCGATCCTCTCCGGGCAGGCGCAATGGCTCAACGCGCATCAGAACTATGCCGCGATCGTCGAAGGTCATGCCGACGAACAGGGCACGCGCGAATACAACCTCGCACTCGGGGCCCGTCGCGCCAGCGCAGTGCAGGAATATCTGATCTCGCAAGGGGTGTCGGGCGCGCGCCTGCGCACCGTTTCCTATGGCAAGGAGCGCCCGCTTGCGGTCTGCTCGAGCGAGGAATGTTATTCGAAGAACCGCCGCGCCGTCACCGTGATCTCGCTCGGCGCGGGGAGCTGAGCCGATGCGGCGGGGGATGCGACAGGCCGCGGAAGCGGCGATGCTTGCGCTGGCGATGTCCATGCCCGCCGGTGCCGAAACGCTGGCCGACATCCGCGCGGAACTCGCGCAGTTGTCGGGGCAATTGCAGAGCCTGCGCGCCGAGCTTGTGGCTTCGGGCGCGCAGGGGATGCAGGCTGCGGGCGGCGCCTCGGCGCTGCAACGCATGGATACGATGGAGGCCGAGCTTACCCGGCTCACCTCCCGCACCGAGGCGCTCGAGAACCGGGTCGAGCAGGTGGTGAAAGACGGCACGAACCGGGTCGGCGATCTGGAGTTCCGGATCTGCGAGATGGAACAGGGCTGCGATCCGGCGACGGTCGGGCAGGCGCAACCCCTGGGCGGCGCGGCGACCACGGCGGATGCGGTGACCGCGCCCGCGCCGAGTTCCGTTGCGGCGGGCTCGGGTGGTAATCTGGCAATGAACGAACAAGCAGACTTTGATCGGGCCAAGGGGGTGCTCGATCAAGGTGACTTTCGCGCCGCTGCGGACCTCTTTAAGACCTTTGCCGCGACCTATCCGGGCGGCCCCCTGACCGATGACGCGGGCTATCTGCGTGGCGCGGCGCTGAACAAGGCGGGCGATGTGCCCAATGCTGCCCGCGCCTGGCTCGATGCCTTCTCGGCCGCGCCCGAGGGGCCGCGTGCCGCCGACAACCTTCTGGAATTGGGCAAGGCGCTGGGCGCGCTTGGCCAGCAGACCGAAGCCTGCGCGACGTTGGCCGAAGTGCCCGCGCGCTTTCCGGGCAGCGGTGCGGCGGGGCAGGTCGGCGCGGCGCAGGCCGCGCTCGGCTGCCGGTGACCGAGACGCCTCCGGAGGCGCTGCGCGCCGCGCTTGAGGCCGGAACCGTTCCGCCCGAAGATGGGGCGTTGTTCTGGGCGGCCGAGGCGGTGCTGAATCTGTACCTTCCAAAGCCGGGCCGGATCGGCGTGGCCGTTTCCGGAGGGTCTGATTCGATGGCGACGCTTGCGCTGCTCTCGCAGCTCCACGCGGTCGCTGCGGTGACCGTCGATCACGGGTTGCGCCCCGAGGCGGCGGCGGAAGCCGCTTTCGTGGCCAGGTTCTGTGCCGATCGTGGTATTCCCTTCACCAAGCTGAGTTGGGATGGCAGCCGCGCCGAGGGCAACCTGATGGATGCGGCGCGGCGCGCGCGGCTCAGGCTCATCGGCGCTTGGGCGCGCGGGCGGGGCATTCGTGTGGTGGCACTGGGCCATACCGCCGATGATCAGGCCGAAACCTTCCTGATGCGGCTAGCCCGCGAGGCCGGGCTCGAGGGGCTCTCGGGCATGCGCGAAGCATTCGTGGAAGAAGAGGTGCTCTGGCTTCGGCCTTTCCTCGGCCAGAGCCGGGCTGACCTGCGAGGATATCTGGGCCGCCAGGGCATCGGCTGGGTCGAGGATCCCTCGAACCAGAACCCGCAGTTCGAGCGGGTGCGGGCCCGGCAGGCGCTGGCGATGCTCGCGCCGCTCGGGCTCAGCGCCGACAAGATCACCGCCGTCGTCGGCCATCTGGCGATGGCGGAGCAGGCAGTGAGCCTCTCGCTGCAGCGGCTCGCCGCCGCGCATGTGCGGGAAGACGCGGGCGATGTGCTGATCGAGGCGCAGGCCTTCCGCAATATCTTCGATCCGGAGACCGCACGGCGGCTGATCAATGCCGCGCTTGGCTGGGTCTCGGGCGCAGAGTATCCGCCCCGCGCCGCAAAGGTGCTCGACTTCCTGACCCACTGGCGCACTCGGCGCGACAGCACGTTGCATGGTTGCCGCCTCATCGTCGGGGATGAAGCGATCCGCATCACCCGCGAGGCCGGGGCCGTGACGGGGCTCAGGGTGCCTTCGGGGCAGGTCTGGGATCGCTGGATACTCTCCGGCCCCGAGGCGCCGGGCCTTGAAATTGCTGCGCTGGGCGAGGCGGGGCTCAAACAAGCCCAGACCTGGCGCGCGGCGGGGCTGCCGCGGCCTTCCGCTCTGGCCTCGCCGGGCGTCTGGCGTGGCGAAACGCTCGTAGCGGCACCGCTTGCGGGGCTCGAAAACGGTTGGAAGGCCCGGATTGTGCGCGGCAGTTTTGCGAATGCGCTAATCAGGCGTTGAACCTCGGCACTTAATCCCTATTTTCACTGGCAACGGCATCGCCTCCCGGGGCGGTGCCCTGTCTTTCTTTGGAGGTATCTCTTGGGCAACGCGCGCAACCTGGCTTTCTGGGCCCTGCTCTTCGTGCTCATCCTGGTGCTGTTCAACCTGCTCGGCAATGGCCAAGGCCCGCTCAACGCGCGGCAAGTGTCCTATTCCGATTTCATTGCCGCCGTCGACAACGGCGATGTGAAACAGGTGCAGCTCGATGGCGAGGACGTGCGCTATCAGGATGGGGACGGCAACAATTTCTCCACCGTCAAGCCGCAATCCGACGAGATCGCCGAGCATCTGATCTCGAAGGGTGTTGCGGTGAATGTGGTCAAGCAGGAGCAATCCGGCCTGATGTCGATCCTCGGCGTCTGGCTGCCCTTCCTGATCATGATCGGGCTGTGGTTCTTCTTCATGAACCGCATGCAGGGCGGCGGCAAAGGCGGCGCGATGGGCTTTGGCAAGTCCAAGGCGAAGCTTCTGACCGAAAAGCATGGCCGGGTGACCTTTGACGATGTCGCTGGCATCGACGAGGCGAAAGAAGAGCTTGAGGAGATCGTCGAATTCCTGCGCAACCCGCAGAAATTCTCCCGTCTCGGCGGCAAGATCCCGAAAGGCGCGCTGCTCGTCGGCCCGCCCGGCACCGGGAAAACCCTGCTGGCGCGCGCGATTGCGGGCGAGGCGGGCGTGCCCTTCTTCACCATCTCGGGCTCCGACTTCGTCGAGATGTTTGTCGGCGTCGGCGCGTCCCGCGTGCGCGACATGTTCGATCAGGCGAAGAAGAACGCGCCCTGCATCGTTTTCATCGACGAGATCGACGCGGTGGGCCGGGCCCGCGGTGTGGGCATCGGCGGTGGCAATGACGAGCGTGAGCAGACGCTGAACCAGCTTCTGGTCGAGATGGACGGGTTCGAGGCGAATGAAGGCATCATCATCATCGCCGCGACGAACCGCAAGGACGTGCTCGATCCGGCGCTGTTGCGCCCGGGCCGGTTTGACCGGCAGATCCATGTGCCGAACCCCGACATCAAGGGCCGCGAGAAGATCCTTACCGTTCATGCCCGCAAGGTGCCGACCGGGCCCGATGTCGACCTGCGCGTGATCGCCCGCGGCACGCCGGGCTTTTCCGGGGCGGACCTTGCCAACCTTGTCAACGAGGCGGCGCTGATGGCGGCGCGTGTGGGCCGGCGCTTCGTCACCATGGATGATTTCGAGAATGCGAAAGACAAGGTGATGATGGGTGTCGAGCGCCGCTCGATGGTGCTCACCCCCGAACAGAAGGAGATGACCGCCTATCACGAGGCCGGTCACGCCGTCGTCGGGCTGAAGCTGCCCAAATGCGACCCGGTCTACAAGGCGACGATCATTCCCCGCGGCCAGGCGCTTGGCATGGTGGTCTCGCTGCCCGAAATGGACAAGCTCAACTACCACAAGGACGAGGCCAAGCAGAAGATCGCCATGACCATGGCGGGCAAGGCGGCCGAGATCCTGAAATGGGGCGAAGAGCATGTCTCGAACGGCCCGGCGGGCGACATCATGCAGGCTTCGGCGATTGCGCGGGCGATGGTGATGCGCTGGGGCATGTCCGACAAGGTCGGCAACATCGACTATTCCGAGGCGCATGAGGGCTATCAGGGCAATACCGGCGGCTTCTCGGTCTCGACCAAGACCAAGGAACTGATCGAGGACGAGGTGCGCGGGCTCATCGAACAGGGCTACATCGACGCGCGCCGGATCATCGAGGAAAACCGCGAGGAATGGGAGCGGCTGGCGCAGGGCCTTCTGGAATATGAAACTCTCACCGGCGACGAGATCCGCAAGGTGATGGCGGGCGAGCCGCTCGGCAATGACGATGACGAGGCGCGCCCCTCGGGCAGCTTGCCCACCGTCACCTCGCTGCCACGCACCAAGCCGGCCACCAAGCCCGGCATCGCGCCCGAACCGGGCGCCTAAGCCGGAGCCACAGCGAAACGTTGCGAAGAAAGCCGGGATTCGTCCCGGCTTTCTGGTTTGCACTGGCGCATTCTCGCCAAGGGGGGTCGCAATCGCGCCGCGCCGGGGGTAGGGGAGCGCGATAGTGTTCCTGATGTCGCAGGCGTCAGGGTTCCAGCCAGGGCAAGGGGTAAGGAGACCCATGACGATGAAATCCGATATCGAGATCGCCCGCGCCGCGCCGCGCCGCCCGATGGCAGAGATCGGCGCGAAGATCGGCATCCCCGAAGATGCGCTCATCCCCTATGGCCGCGACAAGGCGAAAGTGGATGCGGCCTTCCTCAAGGGCCTCGAGGGGCGCGGCGAGGGCAAGCTCATCCTCGTCACCGCGGTCAATCCGACGCCTGCGGGCGAGGGCAAGACCACGACGACGGTGGGGCTGGGCGATGCGCTTTCCCATATCGGCAAGCGCGCGGCGATCTGCATCCGCGAGGCTTCGCTTGGCCCGAACTTCGGCATGAAGGGCGGAGCGGCGGGCGGCGGGCTGTCGCAGATCGTGCCGATGGAAGACATGAACCTGCATTTCACCGGTGATTTCCATGCCATCACCGCGGCCCACAACCTGCTTGCCGCGATGATCGACAACCATATCTACTGGGGCAATCATCTGGGCATCGACACCCGCCGCGTGGTCTGGCGCCGGGTGCTCGACATGAACGACCGCGCTTTGCGCGATGTCGTGGTGGGGCTGGGCGAGCCCGGCAACGGCTTTCCGCGCCAGACCGGTTTTGACATCACGGTGGCCTCCGAAGTGATGGCCTGCCTGTGCCTTGCCACGGATCTTGCCGACCTGCAGGCCCGGCTCGGGCGGATCGTGATCGGCTCCGATTTCGAGCGCCGCCCCGTCACCTGCGCCGATCTCAAGGCTGATGGTGCCATGGTGGTGCTGCTGCGCGAGGCGATGCAGCCCAACCTCGTGCAGACGATCGAGCACACGCCCGCCTTTGTGCATGGCGGGCCTTTCGCCAATATCGCGCATGGCTGCAATTCGGTCATCGCCACCCGCGCGGCGCTGCGGCTCGCAGATTATGTGGTGACGGAAGCGGGCTTTGGCGCCGATCTCGGGGCGGAGAAATTCTTCGACATCAAATGCCGCAAGGCGGGGCTCAGCCCCGCGGCGGCGGTGATCGTTGCCACGGTGCGGGCGCTCAAGATGAACGGCGGTGTGGTGCGCGCCGATCTCGGCGCCGAGAATGTGGCCGCGGTCACGGCAGGCTGTGCAAACCTTGGCCGCCATATCGCCAATACGCGGGGCTTTGGCGTGCCGGTCGTCGTTGCGATCAATCATTTCGACGCCGATAGCGAGGCGGAGATTGCCGCGGTGCAGGACTATGTTGCCGCGCAGGGCTGCGAGGCGGTGCTGTGCCATCACTGGGCCGAAGGCGGGGCCGGGGCGGCGGAGCTTGCCCGCAAGGTCGTCGCGCTCACGGAGCAGCCGAGCCGCTTCGCGCCGCTCTATCCCGATGCGATGGGGCTCTTCGAGAAGATCGAGACGATTGCGATGAAGATCTACCATGCGGGCGAGGTCGTGGCGGCGCCCCAGATCCGCGCCCAGCTCAAGGCCTGGGAAGCGGCGGGCTATGGCGATCTGCCGATCTGCATGGCGAAGACGCAATACTCCTTTTCGACCGATCCGAGCCTGCGCGGCGCGCCCGAGGGCCATGTGGTGCCGGTGCGCGAGGTGCGGCTAAGCGCCGGGGCGGGATTTGTGGTGGCGATCTGCGGCGAGATCATGACGATGCCGGGCCTGCCGCGGGTGCCCGCGGCCGAGACGATCGGGCTTGATGCGACGGGCGCGATAGAGGGGTTGTTCTGAACCGGGCCGGGCGGCGCCGGGGTTGAGATGAACTGCGCAAGATGCGATAGGGGCAAGGCGAAACAGCGGAACATGTCGATGAAAGAGCCCTCTCAAATCCCCTCGATGGCCGCCCTGCGCGCCGAGATCGACGCGCTTGATGCGCAGATCGTGGCGCTGATGGCCGACCGTGCGCGTCTGATCGACCGCGCCGCCCAGCTCAAGCCCGGTGAAGGGCTGCCCGCGCGTATCGAGGCACGGGTCGAGGAAGTCGTGCGCAACGCGATGCGCGAAGCCGAAGCGCAGGGGCTCGACCCGGCGCTGATCGAGACGATCTGGCGGCTGATCGTGGAGTGGTCAATTGCCCGCGAGGAGCGGGTTCTGGGCAAGGAAGACTGACAGGGAGTTCGGTGTGAGCGCGAAACGGATTGACGGCAAGGCCTTCGCGGCCGATGTGCGGGCGCAGGTCGCGACCCATGTGGCGCGGCTGAAAGAGGAGAGCGGGCTCACCCCCGGCCTCGCGGTGGTGCTGGTGGGCGAAGACCCGGCAAGCCAGGTCTATGTGAAGAACAAGGGCATCCAGACCCGCGAAGTCGGGATGAACTCCTTCGAGCACAAGCTCGATGCGGCCACCTCGGAGGCCGATCTCTTGGCGCTGATCGCGCGTCTCAATGCCGACCCCACCGTGCATGGCATTCTCGTGCAGCTGCCGCTGCCGGGGCATCTCGACAGTGATCTGGTGATCAACGCGATCGACCCGGCCAAGGATGTCGATGGCTTCCATATCTCGAACGTCGGGCTGCTCGGCACCGGGCAAAAGGCGATGGTGCCCTGCACGCCCTTGGGCTGCCTGATGATGCTGCGCGACCATCTGGGTTCGCTCTCCGGGCTTGATGCGGTGGTGGTGGGGCGCTCCAACATCGTCGGCAAGCCGATGGCGCAGCTTCTGCTGGCCGAAAGCTGCACCGTGACGATCGCGCATTCGCGCACGAAGAACCTCGCCGAGGTCTGCAAGCGCGCCGATATTCTCGTGGCCGCCGTGGGCCGGCCTGAGATGATTCCGGGCGACTGGGTGAAACCGGGCGCGACGGTGATCGACGTCGGCATCAACCGGATCGAACGCGACGGCAAGATGAAGCTCGTCGGCGATGTCGATTTTGCCTCCGCCGTCGAGGTGGCGGGCGCGATCACCCCGGTGCCGGGCGGGGTGGGGCCGATGACCATCGCCTGCCTGCTCGCCAATACGCTCACCGCCTGCTGTCGCGCGCATGGATTGGCCGAACCCGAGGGGCTTACAGCCTGAATAGCCGGGCCGCTCCCCGAGGCATCTTGACCATTGCGTGATCACGGATCGCAAGTTAACGAGCGATGCTGGGGTAATATTGGGGAGCGCGTGGCGAAAACTGGCCGCGGGCCTGTAGTGATGAAAGCATTTTTTCGGTCCTATCTGAAGGCGCTTGGTCTGCCAATCGTACCCATCGCCTGGGTGTTGATCTCGATTCTCGGGGTGGCGGGAGCCCCGTTCGGAACCAGCGGGCTGAGCCTCTTCAACCGGATCCTGCTCTGGCCAGCGCTGGTGGCGGCCGGGATCATGGTCGGGACCGCGTTGCGGGTTCTGGTGCGGGATTACCTCGGCTTTCGTCGCTACTGGCCGGAGGTGCCGCTGATCGCGGTATTGTCGGCGGTGGTGCTGGCGCCGTTTTTTCATCTCCTGGCACGGCTGACGGGGGCGCCGCTGCGGTCGGTGCCGGGGCTGATCGAGCTGGCGGTCAATATCTTTGTGGTCTCGATGGTATTCTCGAGTTTCCGGCATCTGCTCGGGGAGAAGTTCGAGCCGGTGCGGCCCGAATGGCACAGCAGTGCCGGACCAGCCTCCGTCGAGACCACGCTCGACGCTGTGTCAGCGCTCGCGACGGGGCAGCTGGCCGCGGTTCCCGAAGCCGAGCCGGAAGTGCGGCTGCTTGCGCGGTTGTCCGCGACGCGACGTGGCGCGCTGATCCGTCTGGAGGTGAAGGATCATTACGTCAAGGTGTTCACCACCCTCGGCAACGAGAGCCTGCTGATGCGGCTTGCCGATGCGATGGCAGAGACCGAAGGTGTCGAGGGACTGCAGGTGCATCGCTCGCACTGGGTCGCCCGTGAGGCGATCTTCGGGCTCTCGCGGGAGCGCGGCAAATACGCGCTGATGCTTTACGATGGCACGCAGATACCGGTCTCGCGCAGCCATGCGCCGCGGGTGCTCGCGCTCGATCTGCCCGAGTTGCGTGACGGCGCCTGAAGGCCGCGCCCCGGCCGCTCAGTGCTGGATCTCTTCCTCCCGCACGAACATGTTCGCCCAGGCGCGGTCGATCAGCTCGGGGCTCATCTGATAGGGGATGCCTTCGAAATCGCAGATCGCCATCATCTGGTCGATCAGGAACACCGGCTGATAATTCGCGTAAACGTTGCCGATCGTCGGATATTTCACTTTCAGCAGATGCACGAGGGCTTTTTCGTTCAGCGGCACGCCACGCTTTTTTGCCACCAGCGAAAAGATCTTGAGGTAATCGGACTGGTTCGGCCCGTCGATCTTGATCTTGAAGAAGATCCGCCGCAGCGCCGCCTTGTCGAAGATCTGGTTCGGGTGGAAGTTGGTCGAAAAGATCACCAGCGTGTCGAACGGCACCTCGAACTTCTCGCCCGATTGCAACGCGAGGATGTCGCGGCTTTCCTCAAGTGGCACGATCCAGCGGTTGACGAGCTTTTGCGGCGGCTCGGCTTGACGGCCAAGGTCGTCGACGATGAAGACGCCGCCCGAGGACTTCATCTGCAAGGGTGCGGTATAGGTACGCGCGGTCGGGTTGTAGGTGAGATCGAGCATGTCGAGCGAGAGTTCGCCCCCCGTGATCACGGTCGGGCGGTCGCAATAGACATAGCGCTGGTCAAAGCGGTTGCCGGATTTGCGCAGGCTCGTCGGGTCGTCCTCCGCCTCTGGGACGGCGTTGTGCACAATCGGATCGTAGACGGTGATCACCTGACCGGCATAGGCGACCGCGCGGGGCACATAGATGCGGTCGCCGATCGCGTCGCGGATCCCGTTCGAGATCGAGGATTTGCCGTTGCCGGGCGGACCATACATCAGGATCGAGCGCCCCGAAGAGACCGCCGGGCCAAGCTGGTCGATCAGCATCGGCGGCAGCACCAGATGGCCCATCGCATGGGTCAGTTGCGGCCGGGTGAGCTGGATGTTGCGGATCGACTGGCGCTTCATCTGCGCCGAATATTCCGAGAGCGGCACCGGCACGGCGCCGTAGTATTCGGACTGGGCGAGCGCATCGAGCGCGCGCGCCTTGCCGCCGTCCGTCAGTTGATAGCCCATCTCGCCGCCCGAATTGGCATGCAGCGTGCCGGTTGCCTCGATCAGTTTCTGGATGCGGCCAAGATCGATCAGCTCCTGCGTCAGGATGAGCGGCAGCGCGATGATGCGTGCCAGATGCGAGGCGGTATCGGCATTGGTGCGAAACATCGACTTCAAAAGAATGTCGCGCAGCAGCACGGTCGAGAGCCCGGTCTCGGCGAGGCTGCGCGGAACTGGCGGGGCCAGCACGTTCTGGGCGATCATGTTCATGGAAGTCTCTTGGCCCTGGGCTCTGGTGTCGCAACGGGATTAACAGCGCCAAACTGCCCGGCTATTGTGGCCAAAAATGGGAAAATATGCGGAGAGGCGAGGATGGCGGGGCGGAATGATGCGACAAATGCGAAGGCGCTCGGCCTTGGTATGGCGGTTTTGACGCTCGTTTTCGCGCTCGCGCCTCTTTGGCCCGGGGCTGTGGTGATCTCCCAACACGAGGGTGACGCGTTGCATCTGGCCGATCTCGTCGCGCGGATGGCAGAGGCGGGGCAGTGGCCGCATCGCGATTTCATGACGCCGATCGGCATTGGCGCGCTCTGGCCGATTGTGGTTTTTGCAAAGCTCGGACTCGGCTTCGGCCATGCATTTCTGGCTGCGCAAACCTTTGCCGCGGTGCTCCTTTTCGGGCCGATCTGGCGCGCGGCCGCCTCGCGGTTCACGGGCGGGCTTGCCTGGCTCTTTGCGGGCTATGGGCTCACACTCTGCCTCGCACTTGTGCATGGCGAGACGCTGCCCGCCAATTCGCTCGCCATGCATTACAACCGCTGGGGCTGGGCGCTCGCTTATGTCGCCGTGGCGCTCGCGCTTCTCGAACCGCGCGGGGCGCGTCGACCGGGGCTCGATGGCGCGCTGATCGGCACGATGCTGGCCCTGATGGCGGTGATCAAGGTGACGTATTTCATGGCCTTTGCTCCCGCGGTGGTGGTGGCGCTCCTTGCGCGGCACGACCTGCGCACGCTCGTGGTGGCGTTTGGTACCGGGCTCGCGCTTGCGCTCGCGCTCACGGGGCTTCTGGGGGTGACGTTCTGGCAGGGCTATCTGCATGATCTGATGACGGTGGCCGCCTCGAAAGAGCGCGCCGCCCCCGGTGTCAGCCTTGGCACGCTGCTCACCGCGCCGCGCTATATCTGCGCCACGCTTCTGCTCCTCGTCACGGTGATCTTCCTGCGGCAGGGGGGCGCGAAGGCCGCTGGGCTGGGCCTCTTCGGGCTGGCGCCGGCCTTCGTCTATGTCACCTACCAGAATTTTGGCAATGATCCGCAGTGGCTGGTTCTGCTCGGCCTTCTTGCGCTGATGCTGCGGCCGGAAAGCTCAGTTACGAACGGCTTCGGCTGGCGGCTGCGCGATGCGCTGGCGGTGACCGGGGCGGGGGCGTTGATTCTCGCTGCGGGGCCTGCGCTCAACCTTGCCTGGAGCCCGTTGCGCCAGGCGCTCGCGCATCGCGAGGGAACGGTCGTCTATCTTTCCGCGCGCCCGCAGGATGCGGACCTGTGGGCGCAAGCGCGGCGTGTCCATGGGGTCACGCAGACGATGGCGGCCGATGGCTCCGGCCAGCCCTATGCCGCCTTTGGTGCCGAGCTGCCCGCGCGAGCCGGGCAGGTCACGCTCAACGGCATGCCGCTGCCCGAATGCGAACTCGTTACCGGCTATGGCGCCTTGTTCGAGACTGCGGCGAAAGACCTGACCGCGGCAGGCTACGCCGGCGCAAGGGTGCTGGTGGCGGATCTCTTTTCCGGGCTCTGGCTCTTCGGGCCGTTCCCCCCGATCGAGGGGGCGGCGCCCTGGTATTACGGCGGAACGCCGGGGCTCGCCGCGGCCGATCACCTGCTCGTGCCGCTTTGCGCCGTCTCGAAACCGTCGCGCGCCGAATTCCTCAAGGCTGTGGAAGCGGCGGGATGGACGCTGGAGGAGGAGCTGCGCACTCCCACTTTCGTTCTGCTGAAGCCGGTGGCGCCACCGGGTCACTGAGCGCGCCCTGCGCGTTCAGCGCACCCGTTCGACGACGAAATCGGCCAGATCGTCGAGCATGTCGCGCAGGGGATGCCCGGGGAGTTTTGCCAGCGCGGCCCGCGCGGTGTCGGTCCAGCCGATCGCATCGCGGCGCGTCGCCTCGAGCGTGCCGTATTTTGCCATGAGATCGAGCGCGTGCTCAAGATCGCCCTCGTGCTGCTCGCCCTTCTCGATCACCCGTTTCCAGAACGCGCGTTCTTCTGCATCCGATTGCGTCACGGCCTTGATCACCGGCATCGTCAGCTTGCGTTCGCGGAAATCGTCGCCGACGTTCTTGCCGGTCTCGGCCGCGGTGCCGCCGTAATCCAAGAGATCATCGACCATCTGGAAGGCGATGCCGAGCGCATCGCCGTAATCGTAAAGCGCCTTGATCTGTGCGTCCGTGCCGCCCGCGATCACCCCGCCCACCTCGGTTGCCGCCGAGAAGAGTGCCGCGGTCTTGCCGCGGATCACGCGCAGATAGACATCCTCGGTGGTGGCGAGATTCTGCGCCGCGGTAAGCTGCAACACCTCGCCCTCGGCGATCACTGCCGAGGCGTTGGCGAGAATGTCCATCACCCGCATGTTGTTCGTCTCGGTCATCAACTGGAACGAACGGGCAAAGAGATAATCCCCCACCAGCACCGAGGATTTGTTGTCCCACAGAAGGTTCGCGGTGGGGCGGCCGCGGCGCTGGCCGCTCTCGTCGACCACGTCGTCATGCAGCAGCGTGGCGGTGTGGATGAACTCGACCGTTGCGGCGAGGTGGACATGATAGGGGCCCTCATAGCCCAGCACCCGCGCGGCGGCGAGCGTCAGCATCGGGCGGAGCCGCTTGCCGCCCGCCTCGATCAGATGCGCCGTAACCTCTGGGATGCGGGGGGCGTGCTCTGAACTCATCCGTTCGCGAATGAGCGCATTCACCGCCGCCATGTCATCGGAGAGCGCCTGCGCCAGGCGCTCGTGCGGCTTCGTGGCCTTGCCGTCGAGGCTCATCGGTCTTCCTTCCCAATTCTTCGGCTCGACAAGCAGCGGATGCTCCCCTTAAGTCGAGTGCATGAAAGAGCTTCTGCGCACCACGGACCCGGTCAAACTCGCCCTGGCAACGGCCCTTCTTGAGGGCGAGGATATAACGGTCTTTGAACTCGACGTCCACATGAGCATTCTTGATGGCAGCCTCGGCATATTGCCGCGCAGATTGATGGTGGCCGATGCGGATCTGTTCATGGCGCAGGCGATTCTGCGCGACAATGACCTGCTGGAGGAATGATGTTCGCGCCCGAGGACTGCAGTGCGGACCGGTTTCTGGATGGCCGTTTGACGGTGCTGCAGCCGCGCGCGGGCTATCGCGCGGCGATGGATCCGGTGCTCTTGGCCGCGGCCTGCGACGCGCGCCCGGGTCAGGCGGTGCTGGAACTGGGCTGCGGGGCGGGGGTGGCGAGCCTTTGCCTTGGTGCGCGGGTGACGGGTCTGCGGCTCTCGGGGCTGGAATTGCAGCCCGAATATGCCGATCTGGCGCGGCGCAATGCGGCGGCAAACGGGATCGCGCTCGAAGTCTTTGAAGGGGATCTGGCGCAGATGCCCGGCCCGCTCCGGGGCATGAGCTTTGACCATGTCATTGCCAACCCGCCCTATTTCACCCCGGCCTCGGGCACGGCTGCGGCAGATGCGGGCCGCGAGCGGGCGCAGCGCGAGGCGACGCCGCTCTCCGACTGGGTGCGAGCGGGCTTCCGGCGGCTTTCTCCCGGCGGCTGGCTGACGATGATCCAGAATGCCGATCGGCTGGCGGAGGCGCTCGGTGCCTTGAGCACGGGAGGCGGGTCGATCTCGGTATTGCCGATCGCGCCGCGCGCGGGCCGCGCGGCAGGGCGAATCGTGGTGCGGGCGCGCAAGGGGGGCAAAGGGCGGCTCCAGCTTCTCGCCCCCTTCATCCTGCACGCAAAAGCAGCACATGGCGGCGATGCCGAGGATCTGACGGAAGCGGCGCAGGCAATCTTGCGCAACGGCGAAGCCCTGCCGCTCGCACTCTGAGGCTGCGGCGAGGGCATGGCAACAAATCCCACACCATGAAGGCACATTATCGCCTGTGATCACGACAAGAGCGTGACAAAACGCAAAAAACGTGATGCACTTCTCTTACCGAGACAAGAGAGGAGACTGCCATGTCCGTGGGTTCGCATATCGCTGAACTTCGCAAAAAACATGAGGCTCTGTCGGAGGAGGTCGAAGTTGCGCTGCGCACTCCGAGCTTCAACGATCTGCAGATTTCGGAGATGAAAAAGCAGAAATTGCGGCTCAAGGAACAAATCGCCAAGCTCGAGGGTGCGGCGGTCTAACGGCAGCTTCGACCGGGCGCCCCCGGTCAAGCGTGAAGAAGCGTTTGGGCCTTGCGTGGTCCTAGCCGGACCGGCTGCCAAGAGCGGCCAGAAAGGCCCCCGCGGCGATCATCGCGGCGGCGAGTACCAGAACCGGACTTGCCGCCGCCTTCCCCGCAGCGATCATCACCACCGTCGAGAGCAAGGGCGCCGCATAAGAGGCCGTGCCGAGCATCTGGATATCGCCGCGTTTGACCCCCAGATCCCATGTGTAGAAGGCCAGCCCCACCGGCCCGAGGCCAAGCGCGATCACCGCGCCCCAACCCAGCGGAGAGGCGGGCCAGACCGTCTCTTCGAGCGCGACATGCGCGAGGCCTGAGAGCGCGGCGGTGAGCAGGCAGTACACGGCCACGGCGGCGGTGGGCACGGAGCCCAGACGGCGCGAGATCAGCGAATAGCTCGACCATGTCAGCGCGCAGAGAAGCGCGAGCCCATAGCCCGGCAGTGCAGTCGCCGAGGCGGCGATGCCGCCGCGCGCCACGATCAGCGCGGCCCCGGCAAAGGCCACAAGCGCGCCGAGGATGTGGAGCCGCTTGAGCGTCTCGCCCGGCAAAAGCCCCGAGAAGACGACGATCAGCAGGGGCCAGAGATAGGCAATGAGGCTGGCCTCGGCGGGGGGCGCAAGGCGCAGCGCCGAGAAATAGAGGAAGTGGTAGCCGAACAGCCCCGCCGTGCCGAAGGCATAGACCTTCCAGGAGATCTGGCGCAGCACCGCGAAGCCATCGGTTGTCGCCACCCAGATAAGCCCGATGGCGCCACCAAGCGCAAAGCAGAGCGCATTGAGCTGCAAGGGCGGCACGGGCGCCGTGCCCACTGTGAAAAGCGCCAGAAGCGCCCAGAGCGCTACCGCCGAAAAACCGATCACCGTGGCCTGAGTGCGCGACATATGCCCCCCGAAAGCAAAGAGGCCCGCAAGATGCGGGCCTCCGGGTGATTTGCCAAGGGCAAATCAGGTGAGATACTGGCCGCCGTTCACGGTGAAGGTGGCGCCGGTGATGAACCCCGCCTGATCGGAGGCGAGGAAGACCACGGTGCGGGCGATTTCGTCCGGTTCGCCAAGTCGGCCGACCGGGATCGTCGCGATGATCGATTCGCGCACCTTCTCCGGCACCGCCATCACCATCTCGGTGGCGATGTAGCCCGGGCAGATCGCGTTCACGGTGATGCCCGAGCGCGCGCCCTCTTGCGCCAACGCCTTGGTGAAGCCGATGTCGCCCGCTTTGGCCGCGGAATAGTTCACCTGACCGAACTGGCCCTTTTGGCCGTTGATCGAGGAGATGTTGATGATCCGGCCGAACTTGCGCTCCCGCATCCCGTTCCAGAGCGGATGGGTCATGTTGAAGAGCCCGTTCAGGTTGGTGCCGATCACCTGATCCCATTGCTCGCGGCTCATCTTGTGGAACGGCGCATCGCGGGTGATGCCAGCGTTGTTGACGAGCACATCGATCGGGCCGACCTCGTCTTCGATCTGGCGGATGCCGTCCTCGCAACCGGTGTAATCGGCCACGGACCATTTCACCGTTTTGATGCCGGTCACATGGGTGAATTCACGCGCCGCTTCGTCATTGCCGGCATAGTTGGCAACGACCGTATACCCCGCTTCCTTCAGCGCCATCGAAATAGCGGCGCCGATGCCGCGCGTGCCCCCGGTGACAAGTGCAACCCTGGACATGATTCCTCCTAATCAAAGATCCCTTTGAAATGCTGTTACCGAAAAGAATTGAGGCGCGCAACATTGTTGCGCGCCCGTTTTTCGCATTTGCAGAAAAATAATGTCGCAGGGGGCAATCAAAGCCCTTCGAGGCACATCGCCACGCCCATGCCGCCGCCGATGCAGAGCGTTGCGAGGCCCTTTTTCGCACCCGAACGTTTCATTTCGAAGACAAGGGTGTTGAGGATGCGGCAGCCCGAGGCGCCGATCGGGTGACCGATGGCGATGGCACCACCGTTGACGTTCACCTTCGCGGTATCCCAGCCCATGTCCTTGTTGACCGCGCAGGCCTGCGCGGCGAAGGCCTCGTTCGCCTCGATCAGGTCGAGATCGGCGGCGGTCCAGCCTGCTTTCTCAAGCGCCTTGCGCGAGGCCGGGATCGGCCCGCAGCCCATGATCGAGGGGTCGAGCCCGGCGGTGGCCCAGGAGGCGATCCGCGCCATCGGCGTCAGGCCACGCTTGGCAGCCTCTTCCTCGGTCATCAGAAGCACCACGGCCGCGCCGTCGTTGATGCCGCTCGCATTGCCCGCGGTGACGGTGCCATCCTTGATGAAGGCGGGCTTCAGCTTCTGCATCGATTCGAGCGTGGCGCCGTGGCGGATGTATTCATCGGCATCGACGACGATGTCCCCCTTGCGGGTCTTGACCGTAAAGGGAACGATCTCGTCGGTGAATTTGCCAGCCTTTTGCGCGGCTTCGGCCTTGTTCTGGGAGGCAAGCGCCAATGCGTCCTGCATCTCGCGGCTGATCTGCCACTGCGCGGCGACATTCTCCGCGGTCTGGCCCATGTGGTAGCCGTTGAAGGCATCCCAGAGCCCGTCCTTGATCATCGAATCGATCATCTTCATGTCGCCCATCTTGGTGCCCGCGCGCAGATGCGCGACGTGGGGCGAAAGCGACATGCTCTCCTGACCACCGGCCACGACGATATCGGCATCGCCAAGCTGGATGTGCTGGGCGCCCAGCGCCACCGTGCGCAGGCCCGAGCCGCAGACCTGGTTGATGCCCCAGGCGGCCGATTCGATCGGCAGGCCGGCCTTGATATGGGCCTGACGCGCCGGGTTCTGGCCTTGCCCCGCGCTCAGCACCTGGCCCAGAATCGTTTCCGACACCTCGGCCTTGTCGATGCCCGCGCGCGCCACCACGGCCTCGATCACCGCCGCGCCCAGATCATGCGCGGGCGTGTTCGCGAAAGCGCCGTTGAAACTGCCCACGGCGGTACGCGCCGCCGAGACGATGACGACATTGGTCATGAATTCCCCTCCTCACAGGATTGCAGGCGCCAGAAGGCACCCTTCGCCGCCGTGCAGCATGCCCGAAGAAAGGGGGAGGTCAAGCAGATTTGACAACATTGGAAGGCCTGCGCGCAATTTTCTTGCGCAGACGTTTGCGGGATATATCACAAAACCGGGCCGCCTTGTCGGCCCGTCTCGCCTGCGGTCAGGCGCGCGCCTGCTTCGCCGTCGGTACTTTCCACGGCGGCATGATCGTCGGTGCGCCGAAATAAAAGCCCTGCATGCAGTCGATGCCCGCATTGGCGAGCCAAGCCGCATCATCGGCGCTTTCCACGCCTTCGGCAACGGTGAACATTTCGAAATGCTGCGCGATCGACATCAACGCATGAGTCAGAACCTGATTGTCGCGATTGCGCGCGATGCCAGAGATGAACTGGCCGTCGATCTTCAGGATGTCGAAGTAGAACTCGCGCAGATAGCGGAACGAGGTATAGCCCGCGCCAAAATCGTCGAGTGCGAAGGCCACGCCCTTGAGTTGCATGTCCTGCATGAAAACCGAGACGAGTTCGGGCATCGCCATCGCCGAGCTTTCGGTCACTTCGAGAATCAGACGCTCGGCCACCGAGCTGTCCGCCGCCAGCCCGCGTTGCAGGGTGCGGCTCCACTCCGGATAGCCGATCGAGCGCGCCGACATGTTCACCGAGAGCCGCAATGTCGGGTCTTCGGTGAGCGACATCAGCCCCATTTCGAGCGTGAGGCAATCGATCTTGCGGCCGAGTTCGGTGGTTTCGATCGTATCGATGAAATCCTTCGCCGGAATCACCCGCCCGTTGTCGTCGAGCACCCGGATCAGCCCCTCGTAAAAGGCGGGCCGTTCGGGGTGGCGGGTCTGGATGATCGGCTGGAATGCCAGGACCACGTCGCGCCGCTCGACCGCTCCGGCCACCATCGAAAGGGTGTCGCGATCCCGTTGGGACACCGCAAAATGCAGAGGGCTCGCATCCGAGAGCGCAATCGGGTCATGCAGAGAGTCAGGGCGCTTGGACATCATCCACTCCTTCCGTATCTTCGGCACAATGGCGGAGCGGGGCTAAGAAGAGATTAAGCTACAAAGGCTTCCGCTTTGATGGTTAATCGCAAAATTTGTGGCACCCAAAGGATCATAAACCCCTCGGTAACGGCGGTGCTTTAGAACGGGTCATGTTAACCATCGCCTCAGGACACCATGACCAGTCAGACCGATATCTCCCGCATGCAAGAGGGCGAAGCGCTTTTCGGCTTCGACGAGTTGTTCTATTCGCGCACCGACAAACGCGGCGTGATCCTGGCCGGGAACGAGGTGTTCCGACGTGTTTCCGGGTTTGAATGGGACCG
Source organism: Rhodobacter maris (assembly GCF_900217815.1). Classification (GTDB taxonomy): domain Bacteria; phylum Pseudomonadota; class Alphaproteobacteria; order Rhodobacterales; family Rhodobacteraceae; genus Rhodobacter; species Rhodobacter maris. The sequence goes on along the minus strand of NZ_OBMT01000001.1, from coordinate 507,038 downwards.
GCTTCTGGGCGCCCCCCACAAGCTCGTGCGCCATCCCGACACCCCGCGCGGCGTGTTCCGGATCCTGTGGAGTGCGCTGGGCGCAGGCCATCCGATGGGCGCCTACGTGAAGAACCGCTGCGCCAATGGCGATCATTACTGGGTTTTTGCGGTACTGATGCCGGTTGAAGACGGTTTCCTGTCGGTCCGGTTGCGGCCTTCGACGGCGCTCTTCGAGCGCATCCGCGATGTTTATGCCCGCATCTCCGCGCGCGACCGCAGCGAGAATACTGACCCGGAGCTGAGCGCAAACGAATTGCGCGCAATCGCCGCGAGCGAGGGGTTTTCGAGTTACACGAGCTATATGGCCTTCGCGCTCGGGCAGGAGCTCGCGGCGCGCGACAAGAAGCTCGGCCGCCCTGCCGATCCGCGCACCTCGCGGCTGATCGAGATGAACAAAGCTCTCGAGCAGGTCACCCAGGAGCAGATGAAGCTCCTGCGCAGCTTCGAGGCGCTGCAGTCGATCCCCAACAACATGCGCATCGTCGCCTCGCGGCTCGAACCTTCGGGCGGGCCGGTCTCGGCAATTTCGGAAAATTACAAGGCGTCTTCGATGGTGATCTCGGAGCGGTTGCGCAGCTTCGTGGCCGGGCGCGACAATCTGTGCGACCGGGTGTCGCGGCAGGCGGCGCGGGCGCTCTTCCTGCTTGGCTCGAATCGGGTGCTCTCGGAGATGAACGCGAATTTCGCGGAGGCAGATCCGGTCGAGGGAATCGACTGGGATCACGAGCGCGTGTTGTTGCAGAAGCTTGAGGAAAACACCCGCCGCGCCACCCGTGAGGCCATGGAGCAGGCGGTAAGCCATGCCGACGGGCTGAGCCGGTCCAGCGCGGAGATCCGCCGCCAGATGCTGGGGCTCGATACGATCCGGGTGCTCGGCCGCGTCGAATGCGGGCGGATGCGTGAGACCAGCGGCGGGCTTTCGGCCACGATCGATCAACTCGATATCTTCCATGACGACATCAAGAAGCGGCTCGAATCGATCATGCGCCTTTCGGAGGAAATCGGCTCGGCGATGAACTCTTTCCTGCGCGGTGACCGCGTCTGAGCGGCGAGCGCGCCCTTAATTGGCGCGCAGGGCCGCGATCACGGCTTTCGCTTCCGGGCTCGACCAGTCGGCCGGGCCCATGAGCTGCGCCACCACCTGACCCCGGCGGTCGATCAGGATCGTTGCGGGCAGGCCGACAAGCCCGAAAGCGCGCGCGAGCCGTTCGGTCGCGTCGATGAAGCGCGGCAAGTGGGTCACCCCCGCCCGCTCGAAGAAACTGGCCACTTTCTGGGGTGTGTCGCGCCCGCTTGCAGCCACCGTCAATACCACGAAATCCGCGCCGTTCTCGCTGGCCGCGAGCGCCTCGATGTCGGGCATTTCCTTGCGGCAGGGCGCGCACCAGGTCGCCCAGAGGTTCAAAAGCACCACCTTGCCGCGATAATCCGCGAGGCTGCGGCTGTTTCCTGCCTCGTCGGTGAAGGGGAGGGTGGGCGCGGCGAGCGGCGCGCTGAACACCGCGAGCTTTTTCATCTCGCCCATGCGCAGCGGGGCCAGATCGGCCGCGGCCGCGATATTTGCGCTCAGCGCAAGCGCCGTATAAAGGACGATCAACCGCAGCATGTTGCCTCCGACGAAGGGCCAGATCATGACCGACGACACGAAATCCTCGAACGCCATGTGGGGCGGGCGCTTCGCCGCCGGTCCGGACGCGATCATGGAGGCGATCAACGCTTCGATCTCGTTCGACAAGCGGCTCTATGCGCAGGATATCCGCGGCAGCCGGGCCCATGCGGCGATGCTCGCCGCCACAGGCATCCTCAGCAATAAAGACGCCGAAGCGATCGGGGAAGGCCTTCTCACGGTCTTGTCAGAGATCGAGGCCGGGGATTTCCCGTTTTCGACCGCGCTCGAAGACATTCACATGAATGTCGAGGCGCGGTTGAAGGAGATCATCGGCGAGCCTGCGGGGCGGCTCCATACGGCACGGAGCCGCAATGATCAGGTGGCGACCGATTTCCGGCTCTGGGTGCGCGATCAGGCCGATGCCGCCATCGAGGCGCTCACCGCGCTGATGAAGGTGCTCGTCGCGCAGGCCGAGAAGGGCGCGGGCTGGGTGATGCCGGGCTTCACGCATTTGCAGACCGCGCAACCGGTGACCTTTGGCCATCACATGATGGCCTATGTCGAGATGTTCGCGCGTGACCGCTCGCGCTTTGAAGATGCCCGCAAGCGGATGAACGAATGCCCGCTCGGCGCTGCGGCCCTTGCGGGCACCGGCTTTGCCATCGACCGGCACATGACCGCCGCGGCGCTGGGCTTTGACCGCCCCGCCGCCAACAGCCTCGATGCCGTCTCGGACCGTGATTTCGCGCTTGAATTCCTTTCGGCCTCCGCGATCTGCGCGGTGCACCTGAGCCGGATGGCGGAAGAGCTGGTGATCTGGTCCTCGGCGCAGTTCCGCTTCGTGTCGATGTCGGACAAATGGTCGACGGGCTCGTCCATCATGCCGCAAAAGCGCAACCCCGATGCGGCCGAGCTGATCCGCGCAAAAATTGGCCGCGTGCTCGGCGCGGCGGTGGCGCTCTTCACCGTGATGAAGGGGCTGCCGCTCGCCTATTCCAAGGACATGCAGGAAGACAAGGAACAGGTCTTTGATGCCGCAGATACGCTGATGCTGGCGCTTGCCGCGATGACCGGCATGATTGCCGATCTGACGGTCAACACCGAGAAACTCGAGGCGGCGGCGGCGAACGGATTTTCCACCGCGACCGATCTGGCCGACTGGCTGGTGCGCGAGGCGGGGCTGCCGTTCCGCGATGCCCACCACGTCACTGGCACGCTCGTGGCGCTGGCCGAGAAAAAGGGCTGCGATCTGCCCGACCTGAGCTTGGCGGAGATGCATGAGGTGCATCCGGCGCTTAATCAGAGCGTTTATGCCGTGCTCGGGGTTCACAATTCGGTCGCGTCGCGGCAATCTTACGGCGGCACCGCCCCCGATCAGGTCCGCGCCCAGGTGGCGCGCTGGAAGGGGCTTCTGGGCTGAACCGGAGGTTTCATGCGCATCCTCGTTTTCGCGTTCCCGCTTGCTTTGCTCGCCGCCTGCGGTGTTGACGGCCCGCCGCAACCGCCCGGGCAGAACGACACGCCCCCGGCGGGGGTGAGCCTGAGCGGCGAGGTCACCCTCGGCGTGGGCGGAAACCTCTGAGCATGGCCGGGCACGGGGCTTTGTGTCTTGCCCTCCTTTGCGCGGCGCTCGCCGCCTGTTCGAGCCCGCGCGCCCATGTCCATGCCAGCCCCTCGGGCGATGTCAGCACCTCCGCGTCCTCGGGGGTGGGCCCGGTGCGGGTGGGGCTGAACAGCTCGGGGCACGGCTATGTCGGCACCAAGCTCGGCTGGCTCGGCCTTTCGGCGGGATTCTGAGCCTGCGCGCGCGCCGCGGCTTTCCTTGGCCCCCCCGAAGCGCTAGGAAGCGCGAAACGGTCGTGAGGGGCGCAATGGATCATTTTCTCTACAGGGGCGGCGTCTTGCATGCCGAGGACGTGGCAATTCCCGAAATTGCTGCCGCTGTCGGCACGCCCTTCTATGTCTATTCCGCCGCCACGCTGACGCGGCATTTTCGGCTTTTTGACGAGGCGCTCGAGGGTACGGACCACCTTGTGTGCTTTGCCATCAAGTCAAATTCGAACCTCGCCGTGCTCAAGCTTCTGGGCAATCTCGGCGCCGGGATGGATGTGGTGTCGGGGGGCGAATACCGCCGCGCCAAAGCCGCGGGCGTGCCGGGCGAGCGGATCGTGTTCTCCGGTGTGGGCAAGACCCGCGAGGAGATTGCCCTTGCCCTCACCGGCGGCATCCGGCAATTCAACGTCGAGAGCGAGCCGGAACTGCGCGCGATTTCGGAGATTGCCACCGCGCTCGGGGTAACGGCGCCGATTGCGCTGCGTGTGAACCCCGATGTCGATGCGAAAACGCATGAGAAAATCGCCACCGGAAAATCGGAAAACAAGTTCGGCATCCCTATCGCGAAGGCTCGCGCCGTCTATGCCGAGGCGGCAAAGCTGCCGGGCATTTGCGTGGTCGGGGTCGATGTGCATATCGGCAGCCAGCTCACAGAGCTCGCGCCCTTTGAGGCGGCTTTCACCAAGGTGCGCGAGCTGACCCTTGCCCTGCGCGAGGATGGCCATGACATTCGCCGGCTCGACCTCGGCGGGGGCTTGGGCATTCCCTACACCCGCTCAAACGACGCGCCGCCGCTGCCCACCGATTACGGCGCCATGATCAAACGCGTTCTGGGGGATCTCGGCTGTGAGATCGAGATCGAGCCGGGGCGGCTCATTTCCGGCAATGCCGGGGTGATGGTCTCTTCGGTGATCTATCTGAAGGAAGGCGAGGGGCGCAATTTCCTCATCCTCGACGCGGCGATGAACGATCTGGTGCGGCCCTCGATGTATGGCGCGCATCATGACATCGTGCCGGTGATCGAGGCGCAGCCCGGCACCGAGCCCGCGCCTTTCGACGTGGTTGGCCCGGTGTGCGAAACCGGCGACACTTTCGCGAAGGGGCGCGAGATCACGCCGCTCTCGCCGGGCGATCTGGTCGCCTTCCGCTCGGCGGGGGCTTACGGCGCGGTGATGGCCTCGGAATACAATTCCCGCCCGCTCATTCCCGAGGTTCTGGTCGAGGGGGATCACTTCGCTGTCATCCGCCAAAGACCGAGCTTTGAGGAAATGCTCGGGCGCGATAGCATTCCGGTGTGGCTCTGAGCTTTTCCCGGAGCCCGGAAAGGTGAGATGACGCCGCCGCCGCCCCTCCCGGGCGACCCGCTCGCCCCGCTGGCCCGGCCCTTGCGGCTCACTCGGGCCGGTCTGGTGCTGGAGCGGGCGCTGCGCGCCTTCTGGCCGCTTCTGAGCTTTCTGGCCTTCTGTTTCGCCGCGCTTTCCTTCGGGCTCTGGCGCCTGATTGCCCCCGATCAGCGCGGGCTTGCGGGGGGGGCGCTGATCTTTTGTGTCATCGTGCTTGGCGCGCCCGCGCTACGCCGGTTTCGTTGGCCCTCGCGCGCCGATGCGATTGCGCGCCTTGATGCCACGCTGCCGGGCCGCCCGCTCTCGGCGCTGACTGACGCGCTTGCGCTGGGCGTCAACGACCCGGCGAGCCGTGCCCTCTGGGCCGTGCATCTGGGGCGCATGGCCGCCGCCGCCGCCGCCGCCCGCGCGCCCGCTCCCGCGCCTGATCTTGCCCCGCGCGACCCGTTCGCACTCAGGCTTTCCGCCCTCACGGCGCTGGCGCTGGCGCTCGTCTTCGGCACGCCTTATGCGCTCTTCGCCCCCGTCACGCCGCCCGGCGCGCCGGGGTCTGCGGAAGCCGCAATGGGGCCCGCCTGGGAGGGTTGGGCGGAGCCGCCGCGTTACACCGGGCGACCCGGGATCTATCTCAACGGCGTCGTGGGGGAGGGGCTCACGCTTCCCGAGGGCACGCGCCTTGCCTTCCGGTTCTATGGTGCCCCGGGGGCCGTGCCGTTCACGGAAACTGTCTCGAGCCCGGCCGCACCGCCCGCCGATGCGCCCGCAGAGACCGCGGGCACCGAAGTGCAGAGCCGCGATTTCACCGCCGTGCGTTCAGGGATCATCGAGCTGGGCGGGCCGATGGGGCGGCGCTTTGCCGTGACTGTCGCGCCGGACGCCCCGCCCGCCGTCGATCTGCCCGCGCTGGCCGAACGGCGGGCCGACGGCAAGATGGCTCAACCCTTTTCTGCGGCCGATGATTACGGCGTGGTGCGCGGCCATGCGACGATCTCCCTTGATCTTGCTGCGGTCGACCGCCGGTTCGGGCTCTCGGTGGCCCCCGAGCCGCGCGCCGATCTCGTGTTTGACCTGCCGCTGCCGATCTCGGGCTCACGCGCCACTTTTGCGGAGACGCTGGTCGAGGATGTCTCCGAGCATCCTTGGGCGAACCTGCCCGTCAAGCTCACCCTTGAGGTGGAGGACGGGCGTGGCCAGACCGGGCAGAGCGCGACGGAAACTTTCGATCTGCCCGGCCGGCGTTTCTTCGACCCGCGCGCAGCGGCGCTGATCGAGTTGCGCCGCGATCTTTTGTGGTCGCGTGCCAATGCTGCGCGCTCGGCCCAGATCCTGCGCGCGCTTCTCAATCGGCCCGAAGACACGTTTCCGGCGCAGGAAATGGTCGAGGTGCTGCATGGGGTCGTCGAGCAACTCGAGGCTGTGTCTCTCACCCAGGAGGCGCGCGACGCGGTTGCGGGGATCCTGTGGCAAATGGCGGAACTGCTTGAGGATGGAGGTCTTGCCGATGCGCTTGAGGCGATGCAGCAAGCGCAGGCACGGCTGAGCGAGGCGATCCGCAACGGGGCCTCGAAAGACGAGATTGCGAAGCTCATGGCCGAGCTGAAAGAGGCGACCGACCGCTATATCGAGATGCTCGCGGAGCGCTCCCGGCAGGAGGAACAAGGACCGCAATTCGGCCAGCAGCACCCCGGCCAGCAGATCACCGGTGACCAGATCCAGGCATTGATGGACCAGATCCAGAAGCTGATGGAAGAGGGGCGGATGGCAGAGGCACAGGAACTCCTCGATCAACTCGCGCGGATGATGGAGAACATGAAGGTCACGCAGGGCCAGGGGGGGTCGGGGAGCGGTCCGGGCGGGCAGACGATGCAGGATCTGGGTCAGACCCTGCGCGACCAGCAACAGCTTTCAGATGATGCTTTCCGCCAGATGCAGCGCCCGCCGGGCGGTGGCGCCGGCGGCGAAGACCCGCAGACGGGCGCGGGTGGTGCCGAGGGAGACCCCGGCGCGAATCTGGCGGGGCGCCAACACGCGTTGCGCCGCGAGCTTGAGCGCCAGAAGGGGCTGATGCCGCGGCTTGGCGGCGAGGCGGCCGAGGCCGGGCGGCAGGCGCTCGACGAGGCGGGCCGCGCCATGGACGGCGCCGAGGAAGCGCTGCGACGGGGGGATATTGGCCGGGCGATCGACGGGCAGGCCGATGCCATCGAGGCCTTGCGCGAGGGCATGCGTCAACTCGGAGAAGCCTTTGCGGGAGAAAACGCAGACGGCACGCGGGGCGAAGGCGATCTCGGCCAGCAGCGCGCGGGCGATGCGACGGGCGGGCAGGGCACGCGGATGTTGCCGCGCGACCCGCTCGGTCGCGCCACCGGCGAGGGCAGCCAGATTGGCAGCGAAGGCAACATGCTGCAGGGCGAGGATGTCTACCGCCGCGCCCGCGATCTTCTGGAAGAGATCCGCCGCCGCACCGCCGAACGCAGCCGCCCCGAGGCCGAGCGCAACTACCTGCGCCGCCTGCTTGACAGTTTCGCACCACGCTGATCGGCGCGGCCCCGGGAAGGGTTAGGGGCAGGATCAGTTCGCAGGGGTCTGGCCGAGTTTCTCGGTCACCAGGCGCAGGCTGTCGTCGAGCCAGAGCCGCGCGGTATCTGCGAGCGCCACATAGGTGGCAAGGGCGGGTTGTAGATCCGGCACCGCTTCAGCAACGCGCGGCGCGAACACATAAAGCGCCAGAAGTCCCGCGGCGATCACTACAATGAGCGAAAAGCCGAAGCGAAATCCCGCGCTCCCGCGCGCTCCCGCCGGGCGGGAGCCAAGCGCGGCGGGGTCGCGGCCGCGATCGGCGCTGGCCCGCAGCGTGGAATTGATTTCCTCGATATCGGGCAGACGCTGGCGCCGCGCCACCCGGGCGCTGGCCGCCGGAGCAGTCTCTTCCGGATCGGTCTCGTCCGGGGCCGGATCCTCATCCGCATCCTCGGAGTTGAGATCGCTAAAATCGGGCGTCGGACGTGCGGGGCGCAGTGGTTCCTGCGGCGCGGCGCGCAGGGAAGGCGGGTCTTGCGGCGGGGGAGCTGGTGCGACAACCTTGGCAGGTTCGGGGGCGGCCTCCGGTTCGGTTTCAGCCTCATGCTGCACCTCAGGGGACACCTCCGGGGGCGCGGGCTTCGCCGCGGGCCTGCGCGGGGGGGCCGCGGGCTCAAGGTTCATCTCCTCTTGCATTTCGAGCCGCTGGCCTTCGGCCTGACGCGCGGCGGCCTCGCGTTCGGCTTCCTCGCGCAGGATCGCAAGCAGGTTCGCGTCAATTGCGCGGCGCGGCACTACCCCCACCCGGGGCGCCGGACCCAGATCCGCCTCGGCGCGCGGGGGCATGGAGGGCCCGGGATCGGGGCGGGGCGGCTCGTAGCGTTTTGGCTCGGGGCGCCGCGAGACGACCGGTTCGGCATCGACCAAGGGGGCCGCGGCAGGCCGTTCCGGCGGATCATAGGGCGAGGCGCTCCCGTCGAGCGGGTCAGTGTCTGCTGCCGGCTCCTCCATCGTGGAAGATGCCGCTTCGGCAGGGGGCGTCTCGAGAACGGGGGCTATTTCCGGGGGCGCGGGGGCGGCCTCCTGCATCAGCGCCGCAATCGAGGCATCGATCCCCTCGGGGGGCTCTGTCACCGCCTCAGGATCCGGCACGGCCATCGTTTCTGGGGCGGGCTCCGACGTCGGCGGGGGGGCGGCCTCGGGCGCCAGCGCGGCATCTTGCTCGTTGGGCGCATCCTCTTCCGGCGCGTCGCTCCAGTTGATCGCGGCGGCGGGCGCGGGCAGTTCGTAATCTTCTTCGTATTCTTCGGGCGCCGGATCTTCCGGTGCCATCGGCGGGCCATCGGCTGGCCCGGATGGCGGCGCTGCCTCTGCATCCGGCGTTGGCACGGAACGTTCTGCCCCGGCGATCATGGCGGCACTGGGTTGAAACCAGGTCTGGCCGCAGCCGGAGCATTGCACATCGCGCCCTGAGGCGGGAATGACCGAGTCATCTACCTCATATTGCGCCCCGCATCTCGGGCAGATCAGCCGCATGGTTCGTTCGCCTCGCCCTGCCTTTGCCATTCTGGCATTATCTCTAAACATGTTGTAGCAAGCCCGCTAACAAACTCCAAGCGTTTGAGTGGATTGGATGTCGCCCGGAAAACGGGTGCGAAGGAGGATCAGGCGTGATCGAGTTGCAGGATGTCGCCGTGGGCTATGGCGGGAGCGAGTTGCTCGCGGAGATGTCGCTCAAGCTTGTGCCGGGCTCGTTCCATTTTCTTACGGGGCCCTCGGGGGCGGGGAAAACCACTTTCCTGAAACTTTGCTATGCAGAACTGCTGCCTTCGGCGGGGTTTCTGGGCCTTTACGGGCAGGATGCGCGTACCATGAGCCGCGACGATATCGCGCAGATCCGTCAGCGCATCGGCGTTGTGCATCAGGATTGTCAGTTTCTCGATCATCTCTCTGTGGCCGAAAACGTGGCGCTGCCTCTGACCGTCGCGGGACGGCCGATCGACGCGCAAGCGCTGACCGAGCTTCTGGCCTGGGTCGGGCTGAAAGCGCAGATGGATGCGCTGCCCGCGCAACTCTCGGGCGGTGAGCGGCAGCGCGCGGCGCTGGCGCGCGCGGTGATCATGTCGCCCGAGGTGATCCTCGCCGATGAGCCCACCGGCAACCTCGACTGGGAGATGTCGCTGCGGCTCCTGTCGCTCCTCGTGCAGCTCAACAAGATGGGCAAGACGGTGCTGATCGCCACGCATGATCTGAACCTGATCCGGCAGACGAAAGCGCAGGTCTCGGCGCGGGTACTCAGGATCGCGAACCGCAGGCTGCAACTTGCAGGGGCGGATCTGTGATGCGCTTCAACCCCTTGAGCCATGAGCGTTCGACCTTTGACCGGATCGTGCCGCCCACTGGCTTTACCGCCAACCTCACCGTGCTCACCGCCGCGGCAATGGCATTCCTTGCGGTGTTTGCGCTCGCGCTTTCGCTCGCCTCTGGGCGGCTGGCGGACCGCTGGTCGGATGCGCTGGCGCGGTCCGCAACAATCCGCATCTCCGCGCCGCCAGAGCAGATCGAGGCGCAGTTGCGCGCGGTGCTGGATGCGCTCGCCACCACGCCCGGGATCGAGAGGTATCGCCCGCTCGACGATGCGGAAATGCGCAAGCTCCTCGATCCCTGGTTTGGCCCCGATCTGCCGGTCGAGGCGCTGCCGCTGCCGAAGCTGATCGAGATCACCGAGACCGCACAGGGGATCGATGCCGAGGGGCTCCGTCTGCGGCTAGCGGCGGAGGCGCCCGGCGCGGTGCTCGACGACCACACCCGCTGGCGCCGCCCGCTGGTGGCGGCTGCGGGCAAGCTGCGGCTGCTGGGCTGGCTCTCGCTGGTGCTGATCGGTGGCGCGATGGCCGGGTTGATCACGCTGGCCGCGCAGGCCGCGCTGGCCGCGAACGGGCAGGTGATCCGCACGCTCCGGCTCGTTGGCGCGAAAGACGGATTTATCGCCGGGGCCTTCGTGCGCCGCTTTACGCAGCGCGGCTTTGCGGGCGCAGCACTCGGGACATTGCTCGGCATGGGGGCGGTGGCACTTCTGCCTTCGGCCGATCAGGCGGGCGGCTTTCTGACCGGGCTTGGTTTTGCCGGTGCGGGCTGGCTCTGGCCGCTTGCGCTGCCGCCCCTTGCCGCGGTAGTGGCCTTTGTCGCCACCCGCGCCGCCGCGCTGCGCATGCTCAGAGGAATCCGCTGATGATCGTTTGGCAATATCTGCGCTCGCTCTTCTTCAATGTGCAGATGTATCTGATGTTGATGCTCTTCGCGGTCTGCGGCCTGCCCTATGCGCTGATTGGCGGGCGTTCCGCGGCGATTCATGTCTGCCGCGGCTATTGCCTCTGGGTGCGGTTCTCCGCACGCTGGATCGTCGGGCTGAAAAGCGAGGTTCGCGGCGCTGTACCACGCGGCGATGTGCTGATTGCCGCCAAGCACCAGAGCTTCTTTGACATCCTGATCATCTATTCGGCGATTCCGCGCGGCAAGTTCATCATGAAGAAGGAGCTGGTCTGGACCCCCTTCGTGGGCTGGTACGCCTGGCTGATCGGCTGCATCCCGGTTGACCGCGGCAAACGCGGCGCGGCGATCAAGGCGATGCTGACGCAGGCCAAGAACGAGCGTTTCGCGGGCGGGCAGCTGGTGATCTTTGCGCAGGGAACCCGGGTTGCCGCTGGGGCAAAGAAACCCTACAAGATTGGCGCTGGCGCGCTTTACACCGACCTTGGCCTCACCTGCGTGCCCGCGGCGACGAATGTGGGCGTGTTCTGGCCGCGCCATGGTATCTTGCGCAAACCGGGCGTCGCGGTGGTGGAATTCCTGCCCGAGATCGCGCCCGGCTGCGAGATCTCGGGTTTCATGGCGCAGATCGAGGCAGAAGTGGAAACCGCCTCGGACCGTCTGATGGCCGAGGCGGGGTTTGTCGCTAAATGACTGTCGCGCGCTGAAGGGGGCGGGTTACGCCGCCAGCCCCTTCGATCCCATCTCGATATACTTTTTACGCCGGTCGGAAATCAGCGCGGCACGTTTCTTGCCGGACAATTCATCGAGCATCTTGCCGATCTCGGCGCCCACCGCGGCGATGGTCGCGGCGCGGTCGCGCTGCGCGCCGCCCTTCGGCTCTGCGATGATGCGGTCGATCACGCCCAGTTTTTTCAGATCCTGCGCGGTCAGCCGCAAAGCTTCCGCCGCCTCGCGCATCTTCTCGGCGTCCTTCCACAGGATCGAGGCGCAGCCCTCGGGCGAGATCACCGAATAGATCGAATGTTCGAGCATGGCGATCCGGTTGGCCGTAGCAAAGGCGACCGCCCCGCCCGAGCCGCCCTCGCCGATGATCACCGAAATAAGGGGCACGCCGAGCATCAGGCATTTCTCGGTCGAGCGCGCGATGGCTTCCGCCTGACCGCGCTCTTCCGCGCCCTTGCCGGGATAGGCGCCGGGGGTGTCGACAAGGGTGATGACGGGCAGGTTGAACCGGTCCGCCATCTCCATCAGCCGGATCGCCTTGCGGTAGCCCTCGGGGCGCGCCATGCCGAAGTTGTGGGTGATTCGTGAGGCGGTGTCGTGACCCTTCTCGTGGCCGATCACCATCACCGGGCGGTCGTCGATGCGGGCGAGCCCGCCCATCACGGCATGATCATCGGCAAAATTGCGGTCACCGGCGAGCGGCGTGTATTCGGTGAAGAGCGCCTCGATATAGTCGCGGCAATGCGGCCGGTCGGGGTGGCGCGCGACCTGGCATTTGCGCCAGGGCGTCAGATCCTTGTAGAGATCCGTCAGCATTTGCGCGGCCTTCTTGTCGAGCGCCGCGGCTTCCTTTTCCACGTCCATTCCCGGGTTGGCCCGCGCCATGGCGCGCAATTCCTCCGCCTTGCCCTCGATTTCGGCAAGCGGCTTTTCGAATTCCAGATAGGTGGCCATCATCCCCTCCGTGACGCGATCGTCGCCTATATGACTGCGCGGAGGGGGATTTGCAACTGACGCAGGGGGAAGGGGTAGAGCAGCGTTGACGCCTGCGTCAATCCGCTTCAACCGAAACGCCCCGGCCGACGGACCGGGGCGTTCCTGTTCCCTCATGCAGCCGGGCCTCCCCTCCCTGCCGCTCCGGGATCCATACGATTCGTGTAACGAATCGTTTACAACTCGCCTAAGCTTTAATCATTTCGGCCTGTCTGACAATAACTTCTGCCTGCCGGATGGAAGCAATATCGACGAGACGGCCCTTGTAAACCGTGGCGCCAGCGCCTTCGGCCTTGGCCTTCTCCATCGCGGCGAGAATTTCGCGCGCTTCGGTGACCGCAGCCTCCGACGGCGTGAAGACTTCGTTTGCGAGCGTCACCTGTTTCGGGTGGATCGCCCATTTGCCCACCATGCCAAGCGTGGCCGAGCGGAGCGCCTGCGCGCGGAAGCCCTCATCGTCGGAAAAGTCGCCAAAGGGTCCGTCCACCGGCAGAATGCCATGGGTGCGGCAGGCGGCGACGATGGCCGTTTGCGCCCAATGCCACGGGTCGGACCAGTATTTCGCGCCGTCGCGCAGCATATAGTAGTTTTCCTGCGTGCCGCCGATGCCGGTCGTGGCCATCCCCATCGAGGCCGCGAAATCGGCGGCGCCGAGGCTCATCGCCTGCAGCCGCGACGACGCGGCCGCGATCTCTTCCACATGGGCGATACCGGCGGCGGATTCGATGATCACCTCAAGCGAGATCCGCTTTTTGCGCCCCTTCGCCGCCTCGATCGCGCTCACCAGCGCATCAACGGCGTAAACATCGGCCGCGCAGCCCACCTTCGGGATCATGATCTGGTCGATCCGTTCCGAGCCATCCTCCAGCAGCTCGACCACGTCACGATACCAATAGGGCGTATCGAGCCCGTTGATCCGCACCGAGAGATATTTGGTGCCCCAGTCGATGTTATGCGAGGCGTCGATGATGTTGCGGCGCGCCTGCGGCTTGTCGTCGGGGGCGACCGAGTCCTCAAGGTCGAGGTTGATCACATCCGCTGCCGAGGTCGCCATCTTCTCGAAGATCGCCGGGCGCGAGCCGGGGCCGAAGAGCTGGCAGCGGTTCGGACGGGCGGGGGCGGCGGGCTGGACGCGGAAGCTCATATATTCCCTCGGCAAGTATGTTTCTCTTGTGGCTGCATTTCCGATATAATGTTGCGCGCACGTTGGCAAGGCCATTTTGCAGATGCAGAAACTGCGGGCCGAAATGGTGATGAATTTTGTGGCGGCGTGAAAACTTGCACGTTTCTCCTGTCAAATCGCCAAATTGCGCAAGGAATCCCCCCTTTGCGGCGTGATTGTGCGTATCATTCCAAGGAAATTTGAACCCGTTCGTTGCATCTGTGGGTGAAACTTCCCTTCCTTTCCGAGGCTGCCATGTCGCTGATCGAAACGCCCTATCTGCTCTTTCTCGGGGATGCCCCGGACCAACTTGCCGCCAAGGTGGCGCAGGGCATCAAGGACTGGCGCCCGGAATTCGCGCTTGGCCAGTTCCGCATGGAGGGCTGCAAGGCTGATCTCGGTCTCGCCGACATGACGCTGGAAGAGGCGAAAGAAGCGGGCTGCAAGACGCTGGTGATCGGCGTGGCGAACCGGGGTGGCATCATCTCGCCCGCGTGGAAAAAAGTTCTGGTGGCGGCGCTCGAAGAAGGGTTCGACCTCGCCTCGGGCCTGCACAACCTCCTGCGCGACGAGGCGGATCTTGTTGCCGTGGCCGAAGCCTGCGGGCGCAAGCTGCATGACGTGCGCGTGCCCACGGTCGATTACCCGATCGCCAATGGCGTGAAGCGCAAGGGCAAGCGGATGCTCGCCGTTGGCACCGATTGCTCGGTTGGCAAGATGTATACCGCGCTTTGCGTCGAAAAAGAGATACGCGCACGCGGCATGGCGGCCGATTTCCGCGCCACCGGGCAAACCGGCATCCTGATCACCGGCAACGGTGTGCCGCTGGATGCGGTGATTGCCGATTTCATGGCAGGCGCGGTCGAATGGCTCACGCCCGACAATGACGCCGATCACTGGGATCTGATCGAGGGGCAGGGGAGCCTGTTCCATGTCAGCTATTCCGGTGTGACGATGGCGCTTGTTCACGGCGGCCAGCCCGATGCGCTGGTGCTTTGCCATGAGCCGACGCGGGCACATATGCGCGGCCTGCCGGGTTATAGCCTGCCCGCGCTTGATGCGCTGCGCGATCTGGCGCTGCAAATCGCCAAGGTCGCCAACCCCGAATGCAAGGTTGTCGGCATCTCGATCAACACGCAAAACATGCCCGAAGCCGAGGCGAAAGCCTATATCGCCAAGGTCGAGGCGGAGATGGGCCTGCCCACCACCGACCCGTTCCGGTTCGGGGCGGAGAAGCTGGTGGACGCGCTCGCCGCGATCTGAGAGCTTTCAGGCAGATCTGGCGCGGCCCCCCACGGGCGGGGCCGCCCGCAAGAAAGGGCAGAGCATGATTTCCGTCACGGCTGACACGTTCAAACTGGCCGAAGTTTTCACCATATCGCGCGGCTCGCGCACCGAAGCCAAGGTGCTCACGGTGCGGATCACCCGCGGCGGTGTCACCGGCTGGGGCGAATGCGTCCCCTATGCGCGCTACGGCGAGAGCCTGGAGAGCGTCACCGCTCAGATCGAGGCGGTGCCGGAAGGCATCACCCGCGCGGGGCTTTATGCGGCGCTGCCGCCGGGGGCCGCCCGCAATGCGGTCGATTGCGCGCTCTGGGATCTGGAGGCGAAGACGGCGGGCAAGCGTGCCTGGCAAATTGCGGGCCTGCCCGCGCCCCGGCCCGAAACCACCTGCTACACGCTTTCGCTGGCCGAACCGGAGGCGATGAAAGCCTCGGCGGCGCGCAATGCGCATCGCCCGATCTTGAAGATCAAGCTGGGCACGCCCGATGACATGGCCCGGCTGGAGGCGGTGCGCGCGGGCGCGCCGAAGGCCAAGATCGTAGTCGATGCCAATGAGGGCTGGACCGCGGAGATTTACACCGAGCTTGCGCCGCATCTGAAACGGCTTGGCGTGGCGATGGTCGAGCAACCGCTACCCGCAATTGACGACGAGGCGCTGATTGGTCTCGTGCGCCCGGTGCCGGTTTGCGCGGATGAAAGCTGCCATGACCGCGCGAGCCTCGCGCATCTGCGCGGCAAATACGACATTGTGAACATCAAGCTCGACAAGACCGGCGGGCTGACCGAGGCGCTGGCGCTGCGCGCGCAGGCGCTGGCCGAGGGCTATGGCGTGATGGTGGGCTGCATGGTTGGCTCAAGCCTCGCGATGGCGCCCGCCGTGCTGGTGGCGCAGGCTGCGGCCTATGTCGACCTTGACGGGCCGCTCCTGCTGGCGCAAGACCGCGAGAACCCGCTGCACTATGCGGATGGCATGGTTTATCCCCCCGAGCCGGCGCTCTGGGGCTGATGAGGAGATCGAGATGAGCCGGATCGTTTACCTGAATGGCGACTACATGCCCGAGGAAGAGGCGAAGGTTTCGATCTTCGACCGCGGCTTCGTGATGGGCGATGCGGTCTATGAAGTGACCTCGGTCCTTGGCGGCAAGATCCTCGAATTTGAAGGCCACATGGCCCGGCTTGAGCGCTCGCTGAGCGAATTGCAGATGGTCTGCCCGCTCAGCCGCGAAGACTGGCTGGCGATCCACCACGAGCTGGTGACGCGCAACGAGCTTGTGGACGGGATGATCTATCTGCAGGTGAGCCGTGGCAATGCGGGCGACCGCGATTTCCACTTCCCGCCGGCCGGCACCCCGCCCACGGTGGTGCTTTACACGCAGTCCAAACCGGGCCTCGCCGACGACCCGAAGGCGAAAGTGGGGATCAAGGTGATCTCGATCCCGGATCTGCGCTGGCATCGCCGCGACATCAAGACCGTGCAACTGCTCTACCCGTCGATGGCGAAGATGGCCGCCGAGGCGGCGGGCAAGCATGATGCGTGGTTTGTGGAAGATGGCTTCGTGACCGAGGGCTCGTCCAACAACGTCTATATCGTCAAGGGCAGCAAGATCATCACCCGTCAGCTTTCGCATGACATCCTGCACGGCATCACCCGCGCCTCGCTCCTGAAATATGCCGCCGAGGCGCAGATGGAGATCGAGGAACGCCCCTTCACCATTGCCGAGGCGCAAGCGGCGGACGAGGCCTTTTTCACCTCGGCCTCGGCCTTCGTGATGCCGGTGGTGGAAGTGGATGGGGCCGCGGTGGGCACCGGCAAGCCCGGCCCCGTGGCGACCCGGCTGCGCGAGATCTACCTTGAGGAAAGCCTCAAGCGCACCGTCTGAGCTGCCGCGAAAGACCTTTCAAAGCCCCGGTGCACGCGCCGGGGCTTTTGCATCCGGGGGGCTCAGCCGGTCTAGGCGGGTCGGAAGCGGATGGCCCCGACCGCGAGGCTCTGCACTTGGGTCGCCTCGATGATCAGCGTCGGCGTGCCGTCGAGCGAGACTTGCGCATCGGTGCCGATCTGCTCGATGACGAGATCTTCAGGGCGCGGCAGCGGGCCGTCGATGGCAAGCTCGATCACATCCCCCGGAGAGAAGCCGGTGATCCGCGGCAGATCCGGCGCCGGGGCGGCCTTGGGCGCCGCGGCTCTGGGCTCGGCCCGCCACTCGGCCAAAAGCACCAGCCCGACCGAAAAGATCAGCGCGATGAAAAGCGCAAGCATCCGGAAAACCTCTTTCCGCCAGGGTGCCGGGGGGCAAACCGCGCCACAAGGTGTTTCCAGCCCGCCGCCCTGGGGATTGTTGCGGGCCGGTCGTCAGTCTTTACCCAAAGGCGGCATTCGCGCCGCTGGAGCCGCTCAGGCTGCCGCGGTGGTGCGTAGCGTGATCGAGCTCAGCGGCAGGTCTTCCGGCAACACGCCATCGACCACCATCAGCACCGCGCCATCGAGGCTGATCACCGTGCTGTCAGTGCCGTAGAGCGCCGTGCTGATCGTGCCGCTCTCGGCCGAAGTGACCACTTCGATTCCGTCCTCATCGGCGTTGAAATCGGTCACATGCACCGGATCGAGGCCGATATTGTCGGAAGTGACGACGAAGCTGTCCTCGCCCTTGCCGCCGGTCAGGATGTCGCCATCCTCGCCCGAAAGCGTATCGGCGCCGTATCCCCCGTTGAGCACCGAGACAGAAGAGCCCCCCTCGGGCTCGACCGCCACCAGAAGGTCGTCGCCCCCGCCCCCCAGGAGCGTATCGGCAACACCGCCCGAGAGGATCACATCGGCGCCATAGCCCCCATCGAGGAGGTTGGTGCCCTCGGTGTCGATCAATGTATCCCAGCCGTCGCCGCCGGTCAGCGTGTCATCGCCCGCGCCGCCGTCAAGGGAATCGCCCTCGGTGCCGCCATCGAGGCTGTCATCGCCGGCGCCGCCCACGAGCATGTCGAACCCGGCCGCGCCGATCAGCGTGTCATTCCCGCCTTCGCCCAGAAGCGCATCATCGCCCGCGTCGCCCGAAAGCATGTCGTCGCCCTCGCCGCCGGCGAGGCTGTCATTGCCGGCATCGCCGAAGAGGCTGTCATTGCCGTCCTCGCCGAGCAGCGCATCATTGCCGTCGCCCCCGGAGAGGCTGTCGTTCCCGGTATAGCCCCAGAGCGCGTCGTCGCCCGCATCGCCGTTCAGCGTGTCGTCATTGGCGCCGCCGTCGAGCGTGTCGTTGCCCGCGCCGCCGGAGAGCAGATCGTTGCCATAGCCTCCGAAGGCATAGTCTTCGCCGCCGAGCCCCTCGATCGTATCGGCGCCGAGCGAGCCGAAAATATCGTCATCAAGATCCGTACCGGTGAGCGAATCCGGCCCGTCGGTCCCGTGTTCCGTTTCACCCGGCACGCGGGCATAAACGTAAGTACCATCGTCGAGATTGTCGGCCGTCAGAGCAACGTTGCCATCGAGCTCGTCCGTGGTCGAGCCATCGAAATAGGCCACCTGCGCGTCTCCGAGCCAGAGTTCGACCCCGGTATCGGTCTGCTCGAGCGTGAAGGACGTGCCCGCGGTGTAGGTATCGACCGAGACCAGCACCGCCTCGCCCCCCTCGGTGGTGTCGGCGCCGTCGTTGTAATCAGTCACCGTTACCGGATCGTCGCCCGGGCTCCAGCGCAGCGAATAGGCATCTGTGCCCGCGCCGCCCGTCATCGTGTCGCCATTGTCGCCCATCAGCACGTCGTCATTGCCGCCGCCTTCGAGAAGGTCGGGCGCGGTGGTCGCGCCATCGGCATCGACGGCATAAAGCGTATCGCTGCCATATCCGCCGTTGAGGGTGTCGGCACCGGCATCGTCAAAAAGCGTATCGGCACCAAGATTGCCGCGCAGCACGTCGTTCCCGGCGCCGCCAATGACCGTATCGTTGCCGTGACCGGCATCAATGTAATCATCCTCGTCGGTCCCGACGATGCTCTCGTCTTGCTCGGTGCCCCAGATCGCGTTGGTCGGACCTTCGGGGTTCTGGCTGCCGCCGCCGGTGTCTTCGTCACTGTCATCATCGTCATGCGCCATGACGATGCCTGCGAGAAGGATCGGAAACAGAGACATCAGAATGACACTGCCCATTTCGGACTCCGTTAACAAAAAGTTTCGCGCACGTTAGGCCTTTGGGTGTAAAAGTGGCAATAGCCCCATAAGCTATTTGCCTAAAAAGGAAAAATCCGGAAACAATCGCGCGGCGGTGGCGCGATTGTCCTTCTTTGGGTGGTGTCAGAGCGTGGAAGTTTGCAATGCTGCCACCAGGATCGGGGCGAGGCGGGCCGCCCAGAACTTCTGGCCCGATTCGTCGGCGATCAGATCCTGACGCAGTTCGATCAGCACATTGGGCCGTCCCGGGCCGAGGGCATGACGATCGACGCTGTCGCCCACGAGATGGCCCGAATAGGGCTCGTTGTCCCCCACGCAGATGCCCGCCTGCGCCAGCGCCGCAATCAGCGGCAGCGCCAGCCGGCTGTCGAGATGCGAATGCAGCACGCCCACTTCCCAGGGGCGCGGCGCGCGGCCGCGCAGTTGCGGCGTGAAGGAATGGATCGCGCAGATCACCCGGTCGGGCCGCGCCGCGGCGAGGGTTTCGAGCGCGTCGTGATAGGGGCGATGCAGTCGGTCGAGCCGCTCT
Organism: Rhodobacter maris; assembly: GCF_900217815.1. Taxonomy (GTDB): domain Bacteria; phylum Pseudomonadota; class Alphaproteobacteria; order Rhodobacterales; family Rhodobacteraceae; genus Rhodobacter; species Rhodobacter maris. The sequence goes on along the minus strand of NZ_OBMT01000001.1, from coordinate 487,574 downwards.
TCCACCCCTGCCGCGGAGATCGCCCGGTTCGCCGCGATCACTGTGCCGTCGTAAAGCTGCATCACCAGCGTCGGGTCATCCTCGCCGCGGTTCGGGTCGATCACGAGGCGCGAGAAATCCGACCAGACCACCGGGGCGGCAAGATGGTCGGCAAGGCTGAGCCCGAGCCCCAGCGCGCCGATGTCATAGGCGATATGGCGCCCCATCTCGGCGGGGTCGATGCCCAGATCTCCTCCCGCGACCCAGTCGGGCACCCGGTTGGTGGCGTGATCGATGGTGACAAGCCAGCGGGAAGGGCGATTTTCGGTGATCCGGTGAAAAGCTGCGGGCGCGGTCATGGTTTCTTTGTCATTGTGTTTCACAACAGATTTACGCCCCGAGGGGCCGGAGTGCCAGTTGCCCTGTGCGACTTTTTGCGGCATAGATGACCCCGGCCCACGAAATGATTTAACCCTGAACAATCGAGGACGCATGAGACGCCTCCGTAACGTCAAGATCGTGGCTACGCTCGGCCCTGCATCTTCCGACTACAAGACCATCCGCGCATTGTTCGAGGCGGGCGCAGACGTTTTCCGCCTTAACATGAGCCACGGCACGCATGCCGAGCACAAGGTCCGCTACGACATCATCCGCCAGATCGAGGCCGATACCGGCCGCCCGGTCGCGGTGCTCGCCGACTTGCAGGGACCGAAGCTGCGGGTGGGCACCTTTGCCGCCGTCGCCGCCGAGCTTGAAGAGGGGCAGATGTTCCGCCTCGATCTCGACCCGACCGAGGGCGACAGCCACCGCGTTTGCCTGCCGCACCCCGAGATCTTCGCTGCGCTCGAAGCGGGCGCCCGGCTTTTGGTCAATGACGGCAAGATCCGCCTCAAGGTGATCGACTGTGGCCCCGATTTCGCCAATTGCGAAGTGATGGTGGGCGGCACAATCTCCAACCGCAAGGGCGTCAACGTGCCCGATGTGGTGCTCCCGCTCGCCGCGCTTTCGGAAAAGGACCGGGTCGATCTGGAATTCGCCTGCGAACTCGGAGCGGACTGGCTGGCGCTCAGCTTCGTGCAGCGCCCCGAAGACGTGATCGAGGCGAAGGAACTGGCGAAGGGCCGCGCTCAGGTGCTCTCGAAGATCGAGAAACCCGCCGCAGAACGCGCCTTTGACGAGATCCTCAAGGTCTCCGACGGCATCATGGTTGCGCGCGGCGATCTTGGCGTCGAACTTCCCGTCGAGGCCGTGCCGCCGATCCAGAAGCGGCTCATCCGCAAATGCCGCGCGGCGGCCAAGCCGGTGATCGTGGCGACGCAGATGCTCGAGAGCATGATCGAGAGCCCGATGCCGACCCGCGCCGAGGTCTCCGACGTGGCGACCGCGATCTACGAGGGCACCGACGCGATCATGCTTTCGGCGGAATCCGCCGCGGGCCGCTACCCGGTCGAGGCGGTGCAGACGATGAACGCCGTCGCCAAATCGGTCGAAAGCGATCTCACCTACCGCGATATCATCGAGGCGAGCCGCACCGCAGTGCGCCAGACCGTGGCCGACGGCATCGTTGCCGCCGCGCGCGAGATTGCCGAAACCACCGATGTCTCGGCGATCTGCTGTTATACCCAGTCCGGCAAGACCGTGGCGCTGGTCTGCCGCGAACGCCCGCGGGTGCCGGTGATCGCGCTCTCGCCGATCACCCAGACCCTGCGCAAGCTCTGCCTGAACTGGGGCGTGCATGCGGTACGCTGCGACGAGGTGAGCCGGTTCAAGGAAGCCGTGGTCAATGCGGCCCGTGCAGCGCGTGACTATGGTTTTGCGGACGAGAGCCATCAGATCATCGTCATCGCGGGCGTGCCCTTCAACGTGCAGGGCACCACGAACATCCTGCGCGTCGCCCCCTGCGACGAGCGCCTGATCTACCGGACCGACCCGGAATAGGCGCCCTTGCGGTTTTTCGCCCGGATTTCCCTTGCCAAAGGGCCGCGCCCGGTCTAAAGGCCCCCACCTACCCCGCACGGCCGGCCACGAGTGGCATGCCGAGTCGTGCGTTCACTCTCGCAAAGGAGATGAAAATGCCCAAGATGAAGACCAAATCGGCCGCCAAAAAGCGGTTCAAATTCACGGCGACCGGCAAGGTCATCGCTGGCCCGGCGGGCAAACGCCACGGCATGATCAAGCGCACGACCAAGTTCATCCGCGACAGCGCGGGCACGATGATCCTGTCCGATGCGGACGCGAAGATCGTCAAGAAATACATGCCCTACAACCGCTGATCTGGAGGCCTGAAACATGTCCCGCGTCAAATCCGGCAAGGTTACTCACGCCTCGCACAAGAAAGTTCTGAAGGCTGCCAAGGGCTACTACTCGGCCCGCTCGCGCAACTTCCGCACCGCCACCCAGGCCGTCGACAAGGCGAACCAATACGCCACCCGCGACCGTAAACAGCGCAAACGCAACTTCCGCGCGCTGTGGATCCAGCGCATCAACGCGGCTGTCCGCGCCTGCGATCTGGAAATGACCTATTCGCGCTTCATCAACGGTCTGGCGCTCGCCGGGATCGAGGTGGACCGCAAGGTTCTGGCCGATCTCGCGATCGCCGAGCCCGAAGCTTTTGCCGCCATCGTCGAAAAGGCGAAGGCTGCCGCGGCTGCGTAATTTCCCGCTTTCGGGAACTCGAACCCCCGCGCGGCACCCGCCGTCGCGGGGGTTTTGCTTTCGTCCGCTTGAATTCGGGGCCGGGCGCGGTATGAACAGCCCAGCCCACCAAGGAGAGACTTCATGAACGCGCTCGATGTGCTCAAGGCGAAATATCTCGAAGGCATCGGTGCCGCTTCCGACGAGGCGGGGCTGGAAGAGCTGCGCCTTGCCGCGCTGGGCAAGAAGGGCGAGATCAGCCTCAAAATGCGCGAGCTGGGCAAGATGAGCCCGGAAGAGCGCACCACCACCGGCGCTGCGCTGAACCGCCTGAAAGACGAGATCGACGCGGCGCTGCGCGCCAAAAAAGAGGCGCTGGCCGATGCCGCGCTCGATGCGCGGCTGAAATCGGAATGGCTCGATGTCACCCTGCCGGGCCGCCCGCGCCGTCAGGGCACGATCCACCCAGTGTCTCAGGTGATGGACGAGGTGACGGCGATCTTTGCCGATATGGGCTTTGCCGTGGCCGAAGGCCCGCAGGTGGAGAGCGACTGGTATAACTTCGACGCGCTCAACATCGCCCCCGAGCACCCCGCCCGGCAAGAGCATGACACGTTCTTCATGGCGCGCGACCCCGCCGACCCGCGCCCGCCCCATGTGCTGCGCACCCACACCTCGCCGGTGCAAATCCGCGCGATGCAGGAGCGCGGCGCGCCCATTCGCGTGATCGCGCCGGGCCGGGTCTACCGGATGGACATGGACCAGACCCATGCGCCGATGTTCCATCAGGTCGAGGGCATGGCGATTGGCAAGGATATCTCGATGGCGAACCTGAAATGGGTGCTCGAGGAATTCTGCAAGACCTTCTTTGAGGTGCCCTCGGTCGAGCTGCGCTTCCGCGCCAGCCACTTCCCCTTCACCGAACCCTCCGCCGAGGTGGATATCCGCTGCTCGTGGGAAGGGGGGCAGTTGAAGATCGGCGAGGGGAACTCGTGGCTCGAAATTCTCGGCTCCGGCATGATGCAACCCAAGGTGCTCGCCGCAGGCGGGATCGACCCGAACGAATGGCAAGGCTTTGCCTTTGGCATGGGCATCGACCGGATCGCGATGCTGAAATACGGCATCCCGGACCTGCGCGCCTTCTTCGAGAGCGACCTGCGCTGGCTGAAACACTACGGCTTCGCGCCGCTCGATCTGCCGACGGTGTTCGGGGGGTTGAGTAAGTGAGTGACGCAAGTGTCCCAGACTGGATCAATGCGATCTCCGCAGCAATGGGGGCGGTGGCTGTGATCGTCGGTTTGTTTGGGGCCAACTCTAAGATCAACGAAGCACAGAGAACTGCGAGAGAACTCCGGCGTTCTCAAGTCGCAGAAGAACTCATTGCGCTCGCGCACAATGCAGAAGACGCATTTCGGGATATTCGAAATCCGTTCGATTCCATTCCGGCGGACAAAGCACACGACGAGCGTTACGCCTACCAAATGCGTTTTGAACGCATCGGTAAGTATGATGAGCTTTTTCGTAGGCTCAGAGAGGCACAAATAAGAGTTCGAGCGGTAGTCGGAAACGAAGCCGTTGATGTCGCCACGTCTGATCTATTCGCCGCTCGGAACCAAGTCGCGATTGCGCTGAAAACACTGGCGGAATACGTCGAAGACCCGCCCACAGCTCCAAGCGAACATGATCGGAGGTTCAAAGTGAAGTTGCGCGGAGAAATCTGGGGCAGTTTCAACGAAAATGATCTCCTCGGTAAACAGATTATCCGATCAGTCGAGACCATAGAACGGGAACTGAACCCAATCGCCCGATTGGAGGCAAACAAATGAAATTCACCCTCTCCTGGCTGAAAGACCATCTCGAAACCGAAGCCTCGGTGGATGAGATCGCCGATGCGCTCACCGACCTTGGCCTTGAGGTTGAAGAGGTGGTGAACCCGGGCGCGAAGCTTGCCCCCTTCACCATCGCCAAGGTGCTGCATGCCGAAAAACACCCCGATGCTGACAAGCTCCGGGTGTGCAAGGTGCTGACCGACGAGGGCGAGAAGGTCATCGTTTGCGGCGCGCCGAATGCGCGGGCGGGCATCACCGTTGTGCTCGCCAAACCCGGCGACTATGTGCCCGGCATCGACACCACCCTGGGCGTGGGCAAGATCCGCGGCGTCGAGAGCCATGGCATGATGTGCTCCGAGCGCGAGCTGGAGCTTTCTGACGAGCATAACGGCATCATCGAGCTGCCCGAAGACAGCCTGAATTCCGAGGTCGGCTGCAAATTCATCGACTGGCTGGCGGAAAACCGCCCCGAGGCGGTGGACCCGATGATCCATATCAAGATCACGCCGAACCGCCCCGATGCTTTAGGCGTGCGCGGCGTGGCGCGCGACCTTGCCGCGCGCGGCCTTGGCACGTTGAAGCCGCTCGCCATCGAGCCGGTGCCGGGCGGCTTTGCCAGCCCGATCAAGGTGGCGATTGACGCGGGGCTCAAGGACAAGGGCTGCCCGCATTTCACCGGCCGGCTGATCCGCGGCGTGAAAAACGGGCCGAGCCCGGCCTGGCTGCAAGCGCGGCTCATCGCCATTGGCCTGCGCCCGATCTCGGCGCTCGTCGATATCACCAACTATTTCACCTATGACCTGAACCGCCCGCTCCATGTGTTTGACGCGGCGAAGGTGAAAGGCGATCTGCGCATTCTCCCGGCGGCGGGCGGCGAGGAACTGCTGGCGCTGGATGGCAAGACCTATACGCTCCGCCCCGGCCAGATGGTGATTTGCGACGACGCGGGCCCCGAAAGCCTTGCCGGCGTAATGGGGGGCGAGCTTTCGGGCTGCACCGAGGAGACCACCGATGTCTTCCTTGAAAGCGCCTATTGGGATCCGATCACCATCGCCGCCACGGGCCGCGCGCTCAAAATCACCTCGGATGCGCGCTACCGCTTCGAGCGCGGCGTGGACCCGGAGTTCACCCTGCCCGGGCTGGAGCTCGCCACGCAGATGGTGCTTGATCTGTGCGGCGGCGAGGCCTCCGAGGTGGTAAGCGATGGCGCCCCGCTTGAGACGCGCCGCGCCTACAAGCTTGACCCGGCGCGGGTGATCTCGCTCGTCGGCATGGAGATCCCCGAGGCCACGCAACGCGCCACGCTGGGCGCCTTGGGCTTCACGTTCGAGGGGAACATGGCGAGCCCGCCGAGCTGGCGCCCCGATGTGCTGGGCGAGGCCGATCTGGTGGAAGAGGTGGCGCGGATCGCCTCGCTCACCAAGCTTGAGGGCAAGCCCTTGGCGCGGGAGACGACCGGCGTGCCCGGCCCGATCCTGACGCCGTTGCAGATGCGCGAAAAGACCGTGCGGCGCACGATTGCCGCGCTCGGCTACAATGAATGCGTGACCTACAGCTTCATCGACGCGGCTTCCGCCACGATCTTTGGCGGCGGGCAGGAGGCGACGCGGCTCGAAAACCCGATTTCCTCGGAGATGACGCATCTGCGCCCCGACCTGCTGCCGGGGCTTTTGCAGGCCGCGGCGCGCAATCAGGCGCGCGGCTTTGCCGATCTCGCGCTCTTCGAGGTGGGCCCCGCCTTCAGCGGCGGCGAGCCGGGCGATCAACTCCTTCAGGCGGCGGGGCTGCTTGTGGGGGCTGCCGCCCCGCGTGACCCCTGGGGCTCGCGCCGCCCGGTCGATGTGTATGACGCCAAGGCCGATGCCGAGGCGGTGCTGTCGGCCATCGGCGCGCCCGCGCGTGCGCAGATCACCCGCAAGGTGGCGGCGTGGTTCCATCCGGGTCGGTCGGGCACCATTGCGCTTGGGCCGAATGTGATGGCGAGCTTTGGCGAGCTGCACCCGAAAGTGCTGCGCGAGATGGGGGTGAAGGGGCCTGCGGTCGCCTTCACGATCCAGATCGCCGCCGTGCCCTTCCCGAAGGTGAAAACGCCGACCCGTCCGGCACTTGCGCTCTCTGGCCTGCATGCGGTTGAGCGCGATTTCGCCTTTGTCGTCGACAGCCATGTCGAGGCGATCACCGCGGTTAATGCCGCCTACGGCGCCGACAAGGCGCTGATCGATCACGTCTCGGTCTTTGACCAGTTCACCGGCGCCAAGGCGGAAGAGCAGATGGGCGCGGGCAAGAAGTCGATCGCGCTGTCGGTGCGGCTGCAGCCGCGCGACAAGACGCTGACCGATGCCGAGATCGAGGCGGTGGCGCAAAAAGTGGTCGACAAGGTCACCAAGGCGACCGGCGGCGCGCAGCGCAAGTGAGCAAAAAACCTTGCGGCAGGTGACGCAGGTCACGCTTCGCAACGGGCAAAAACAGGGTAGGCTCTCTCCCATCCGGGGGGGAGCCTGATGATTTTTGACTATGTGATTTTGGGCGGAGGTTCGGCGGGCGCGGTTTTGGCCGCACGGCTGAGCGAGGAGGCCGAGGTGCGCGTTTGCCTTGTCGAGGCGGGGAACGCGGCAAAGGATATCCTCGTGCGCGCGCCCGCGCTCGTGGCGGCGCTGGTGCCGGGGTATCTGCGCGCGCATAACTGGGCGCTGCAGACCGTGCCGCAGCCGGGGCTGAACGGGCGGCGGGGCTTTCAGCCGCGGGGCAGGGGGCTGGGGGGCTCCTCCGCCATCAATGCGATGCTCTATGTGCGCGGCCACCCTTCCGATTATGACCATTGGGCCGCGATGGGGGCTGTGGGCTGGGACTGGGGCTCTTGTCTGCCGTGGTTTTTGCGCGCCGAGCGCAACATGCGCGGCGCCTCGGACCTGCATGGGGCGACAGGGCCCCTGCAGGTGGGCGACCAACGGCGCCCCCGCAAGATCTCCCGCGCCTTCATCGAGGCCTGCGCCGCGGTGCACTGCCCCGAGAACGATGATTTCAACGGGCCGCTGCAGGAGGGGGCGGGGCTCTATCAGGTCACGCAATTCTGGGACGGGCCGAAAAAGGGCGAGCGCTGCTCGGCTGCGGCAGGATATTTGCATCCGGTGATGGGGCGGCCGAACCTCACCGTGTTGACCGGTTGTCGCGCCGAGAAGGTGCTGACCGCGGGCGGCCGCGCGATCGGGGCCGAGGTGCGGCGGGGCGGTGAGAAACTGCGCCTTGAGGCGCGGGCCGAGGTGATCCTGTCGGCAGGCGCCTTTGGCTCGCCGCAACTGCTGATGCTGTCGGGCATAGGCCCCGGCGCGCATCTGCGCGAGCGCGGCATTGCGGTGGTGCATGATCTGCCCGGCGTGGGGCTGAACCTGCACGACCATCTCGATTATATCCTCTCCTACACCTCGCCGCGGCGCGATGTTGTGGGGCTCAATCCGCGCGGGCTGATGCGGCTTGCGCGTGCGGCGGGCGGCTGGCGCAAGCATGGCGAAGGGCTTTTTGCCTCGCCGATGGCGGAGGGCGGGGCCTTCCTGCGCTCTTCCCCCGAGGTCGAGATCCCGGATTTGCAGATCCATTTTGTCACCGGGATCGTCGATCAGCATATGCGCAAGCTGCATACGTCCGATGGCTGGTCGGCGCATATCTGTGCGCTGCGCCCCCAGTCGCGCGGCAGCCTGCGCCTCGCCTCCCAAAACCCGCGTCGCGCCCCGCTGATCGACCCGGCCTTTCTGGCCGATCCGCGCGACGAAGAGGTGATGCTGCGCGCCGCGCGGCTGCTGGAACAGATCGTGACAGCGGCCCCGCTGGCGCCGTGGCGGGGCAGGCGGCTCTACCCGCATGACGGTTCGGAGCGCGCGATCATGGCCGATATTCGCGCCCGCGCCGATACGGTTTATCACCCCGTGGGCACTTGCCGGATGGGGACGGATGCGGGGGCGGTCGTCGACCCGCATCTGAAAGTGCATGGGGTGGCGGGGCTGCGCGTCGTCGATGCCTCGGTGATGCCGCAGGTGGTGGGCGGCAACACCAATGCGCCAACGATCATGATTGCCGAGCGCGCCGCCGATTTCATCCGCCGGGCGCGCAAGGGGGCGTAAGCCCTCAGCGCTTCCTGCGCCGCACCACCGGCACCGTTGTGGCCGCATAATCGATCGAGGGGTGCGGCGGCTGGCCTTGTGTGTCGCGCCAGAACGCCGGGCCGCCGCGTGCAAGGAACAGCGGCAGCACCATGGCAAGCCCCGCCAGAAAGCCGCCGATATGGGCGATATAGGCCACGCCATCGCCTGACGCGTCGAGGCTGTTGAGAAGCTGCAGCCCGAACCAGAAGCCAAGCACGATCCAGGCACGGATCGTGAAGATCTTGAAGATGATGATCAGGATCACCAGAATATCAACGCGCGCGCGCGGAAACATCAGCAGATACCCACCCATCACCGCGGCAATCGCCCCCGAGGCGCCGACCATCGGCACCGGGCTCCACGGATCAAGCGCGATCTGTGCCCCCGCCGCAGCCAGCCCGCCCGCGATGTAGAAGAGCAAAAAGCCGAGCGGGCCGAGCTGGTCTTCCAGATTGTCACCAAAGACCCATAAAAACAGCATGTTGCCGCCGATGTGCATGAGCCCGGCATGCAGGAACATATAGGTGAAGAGCCCGTGCAGATAAACGCCATGCGTCACCGCGTCGGGATAGAGCGCGCCCCAAACCCAAAGGTTGCGCATATGGCCGCCCCAGTCCGCCGTCAGCACATAGACAACGCAGTTGAGCGCAATCAGCCCCCAGGTGACCCAGGGCGCGCGGTTCGAGGGGTTGTGGTCGCGGATCGGAAACATGAGGCGAGCCTTTCCCAAACCGGACAGAGCGTCAAGCGGATGAACCTCGAGCGCCTGAATTAGAAAGAACAGAAAACCCGTATCTTCGCCATCGACCCCGCAAGCAATGAGCCCATCTCGTTCCCTCCTTCGCGCGTCTCATACGCAGCGCGCAGCGTGGATCGGCGGGGCAAACCCTCGTCCCTCGGGCCGGCCCAGGCTCGCGTCACAAAGGATCGCGGTCTGCGGGATCGACAGCGGAACTGCGACGGCTTCGAAGCTGCGCCGAAATTGACCGTTTCGCATTGCCGTCGGGCTGATAAGGTGGCGCCGTCCCAGAGGAATTCAGATGAGCTCGCAAATTTCCCCCATGCGTTACCGCACCCTGCTTCTGGGTGGCACCGGCACGATCGGCCGCGCCACCGCCCGCGCCCTGATCGAGGCCGGTCATGGCGTCACCGCGCTCGTGCGCCCGGGCACGGACCCGGCGCTCCTGCCCGGCTGCACGCTCATCGAGGGCGATGTCACGCAGGCGGGCTTCGTGGAAGACCTGCTCCGCACCAAACCCCATGCGGCGATCGTCTCCTGCCTTGCCAGCCGCACCGGGGAGCCCGCCGATGCCTGGGCGATCGACCACCGGGCCCATTCGCTGGCCCTTGAGGCGGCGCTGGAGACCCGGGTGCAGCGCTTCGTGCTGCTGTCCGCGATCTGCGTGCAAAAACCCTATCTCGACTTCCAGAAGGCGAAGATCGCCTTCGAATCGCAACTCCGCGCCTCGCCGCTGCACTGGTCGATCGTGCGCCCCACCGCCTTCTTCAAATCCCTCTCGGGGCAGGTTGCGCGGGTGCAGGCGGGCAAGCCCTTCCTCGTCTTCGGCGACGGCACCCGCACCGCCTGCAAGCCCATTTCAGATGCCGATCTCGGCCGCTTTATCGCGTCATGCCTCACCGACGAGGAGAAGGTGCGGAAAATCTTGCCGATCGGCGGCCCGGGCCCGGCGATCACGCCGCTTGATCAGGCGGCGATGCTCGAACGCCTCACCGGCAAGAGGGTGAAGATCAAGCATGTCCCCTTTGCGCTGATGGAGGGGATCGTGGGAGTACTCTCCACCCTTGGCCGCTTTTCGCCAAAGCTGAAGGCCAAGGCGGAGCTCGCGAAGATCGGCCGCTATTATGCGAGCGAAAGCATGCTGTTGTGGAACCCGGTGACGGGCGCCTATGATGCCGATGCCACGCCCGAATTCGGCTCTGACCGGCTCGAGGATCATTACGCCGCGATGCTGCGCGGCGAGGTGGGTGATGACCGCGGCGCCCATGCGATCTTCTGAGTTCACGCTTTGGTGCGCCGAAGTGACGTGACAGCTTGCCGCAGGGTGCTACCTTCGTACCACTCGCCCCCTCGGGCGGAGAGCGGAGGAGACCATGCAAAGGCGCCAGTTCCTGATGACCTCCTGCCTTGCCGCGCTGTGCGGCAGCGCGGGCCTTGCCCGGGCCGAAGAGGCTTTCGAGGTCAGCCACAGCGATGCCGAATGGCAAAAGCGGCTTACCCCCGATCAATATGCGATCTTGCGCAAGCACGGTACCGAATATCCCTTCACCAGCCCGCTTCTGAACGAGCACCGCAGCGGCGTCTTTTCCTGCGCGGGCTGCGACCAGCAGCTCTTCTCCTCGGAGGCGAAATACGAAAGCGGCACCGGCTGGCCGAGCTTCTGGCAACCGATCTCCGAAACCGCCGTGGGCACCACCACCGACATCAGCCTCGGCATGACCCGGACCGAGGTGCATTGCGCGCGTTGCGGCGGGCATCTGGGTCATGTGTTCGAGGACGGGCCGCCGCCCACCGGGTTGCGCTACTGCATGAACGGCGTGGCGATGACGTTCCGGCCGGTGGATGCCTGAGATGACGCTCGCGTTTTTGGCGTATCTCGGCGGTGTGCTGACGATCCTGAGCCCCTGCATCCTGCCGGTGCTGCCCTTCGTCTTTGCTCGCGCGGGCCAGCCGTTCTGGCGCGCGACAGCGCCGATGCTGGGCGGCATGGCGCTCGCCTTTGCCGGTATCGCGACGCTGGCGGCGCTGGGCGGCGGCTGGGCCGTGGCGGCAAACCAATGGGCGCGCTGGGCGGCGCTGGCGCTCCTCGCCGCCTTCGGGCTGATGCTGCTTCTGCCCGGCCTGGCGGATCGGCTCACCCGGCCCGTTGTTGCCCTCGGCAACCGGCTCTCGGAAGGGGCCGAGGCGCAGCCTTCGGTTGCCGGATCGGCGCTGCTGGGCGTGGCGACGGGGCTGTTGTGGGCGCCCTGCGCGGGGCCCATTCTCGGGCTCATCCTGACCGGCGCAGCACTCAATGGCGCGAGCCTCGCCACCTCGGCGCTGCTGCTGGCTTATGCGCTGGGTGCGGCCACCGCGCTCGGTGTTGCCGTCTTTGCCGGCGGGCGGGTCTTTGCGCTTCTCAAGCGCGGGCTCGGCTGGGGCGAAGGGCTGCGCCGGGGGCTGGGCGCGGCGGTGCTCGTGGGCGTGGGGGCGATTGCGCTGGGCCTCGACACTGGCGTTTTGACCAAACTTTCCACCGCCTCGACGAACCGGCTCGAGGCCGGGCTGATCGACCGGCTCGGAGGCGCGAAGACTGCCTCTGTGGTGATGCCCGAGGCGGACGGGGCGATGATGATGCAGGGCGCACCGGCGATGACCGGGGGGGCCGCGATGACGGGCGGCCCCGCCATGACCGGGCCAGCAATGACAGGCCCGGCGATGCTGGCGGCTGGCCCGGCGATGACCACGCCCGCGCTGCCGGTCGAGGGGCGGATGCCGCCGCTCACGGGGGCAGTGCAATGGCTCAACTCCGCGCCGCTCACCGCGGAAGAGTTGCGCGGCAAGGTGGTGCTGATCGACTTCTGGACTTACTCCTGCATCAACTGCCTGCGCGCACTGCCCCATGTGAAGGCCTGGGCTGAGGCATATGGGCCGCAAGGCCTGGTGGTGATCGGCGTGCATGCCCCCGAATTCGCCTTCGAGAAAGACCCGGGCAACGTGAAGCGCGCAACCGAGGATCTCGGGCTCTCCTATCCGGTGGCGCTCGACAATGACTATGCGATCTGGCGCGCCTTTCAGAACCGCTACTGGCCCGCGCATTATTTCGTCGACGCCGAGGGGCGCATCCGGCACCACCATTTCGGCGAGGGGGGATATGAAGAATCCGAACAGGTGATCCGCCAGCTTCTTGCCGAGGCGGGCTTGAGCAAGGTCGCCCTGCCGCCCGCCGAAGTCACGGCTACGGGCGTTTCGGAAGCGGCCGACATGGCCGATGTGCTCTCCCCCGAAACCTATCTTGGTCACGCCCGCGCCGCGAACAATGTCAACGCCGAAGGTCTGGTCGCGGATGAGGTGCATGACTACGCCGCGCCAGATGATCTGCGGCTCAACGAATGGGCGTTCGACGGAGGCTGGAGCGTCGGCGCCGAGGCCGCCCGGAGCGCCAGAGCGCAAGACGCGATCCGGTTTCGCTTCCATGCGCGCGACCTGCATCTGGTGCTCTCGCCCGAAGCGGCTCCGGTGCCCTTCACCGTGATGATCGACGGTGCGCCGCCGGGGGCCGATGCGGGGCTCGATGTCGATGCCGCGGGTAATGGCTCAGTCACCGAGGACCGGCTCTACCAGCTTTACCGTGCCAAGGGCGCGGTTGGGGAGCACGCGTTCGAGATTCGCTTCCATGCCCCCGGCGTCGAGGCCTTCGCTTTCACCTTCGGATAGGAGCCCGCCATGACACGCCTGATCCTTGCCCTCGTCCTGACTGCGCTGAGCCTTTCGTCCGCGCCGGCCCCGGCCGAAGAGTGGCGGGCGATTCCGGCTCCGACCACCTCCATCGTCGAGACCGGGCCACAGACCGCGGTTTTTGCCGGGGGCTGTTTCTGGGGAGTGCAGGGGGTGTATCAGCACACCAGAGGGGTGATCTCCGCCACATCTGGTTATGCCGGTGGCGAGGCGGGCACGGCGCATTATGAGCGGGTCAGCCGCGGCGACACCGGCCATGCCGAGTCTGTTCAGGTGGTCTATGATCCGGCGCAAGTGAGCTACGGGGCGTTGATGCAGATCTTCTTCTCGGTTGTGCATGATCCGACCGAACTCAACCGGCAGGGGCCCGATGTCGGCCCGCAATACCGTTCGGTGATCTTTCCGCAGACACCTGCGCAGGAGGAATCGGCCCGCGCCTACATTGGCGAATTGAACCGTGCCCGGGTGTTTCCCGCAGCGATCGTGACACAGATCGAGGAAAATGCCCCCTTCTACCCGGCCGAGGCCTATCATCAGAACTTCCTTGCGCGGCATCCGACGCATCCCTACATCGTGCAGGAAGACCTGCCCAAGATCGATGCGCTCGCCCGCCTTCTGCCGTCTGCGTTCCGCGCCGATCCGGTGCTTCTGCCGCTAACGAATTGAGCAGAATGCTGCTTTGTGTCTGCGGTTTGATTATGGTCAACCTCGCGTGCCATGGTTTGTGCCAAGAAGGGTGCGACAGTGAAGGCGAGAGGACCGATGGAACCCGCACCCCAGAGCCGCGCGCCTGAAACCGCCCCCGCATGCCCCTTCGCGCAGCGTCGCCCGGTGAAGCCGCCGCCGCGGCCCGAAAAGGTGGGTCTGCGCGATGTCTTGCGGCTGGTGCGGCAAGACATTCTCGCGGTGCAGCCCAGGCGGCTCTTTCACGCCTGGATGGCGGAGTTTCGTTCGCCCTTCTTCACCTCCTACCTCTGCAACGACCCCGACCTCGTCGACCTCGTGCTGACGCGCCGTCCGCATGATTTTCCGAAGTCGCTCCGGCTCTTCGAAGGGCTGACACCGCTTCTGGGCCATTCAATCTTCATCACCAACGGCCCAGAATGGGAGCGCCAGCGCCGCATCATCGACCCCGCCTTCGACGGCGGGCGCACCAAGGAGGTGCTCCCAGCGATGTGGGATGCCGCCGCCTCGATGGTGGAGCGGATGCGCCCCTTTGCCGATGGCCGCCCCGTCGATGTGGAAGGGCAGGCGAGCCATGCCGCGCTCGATGTGATCTTCCGCACGCTTTTCTCGATCCCGGTTGAAGATGCGACGGCCAATGCGGTGTTCGACGCGTTCCGCGCCCATCAGGCCTCGCGCCCGATGGTGAACACCGGCACGCTCTTCAGCCTGCCGCGCTGGCTGCCCAAGCTGCGCTTTGGCGCAACCACCAAAACGGCCAAGCAAATCCGCGGCTTCATCGCGAGCCTTGTCGAGGCGCGCGCGGCCGAGATCGCGGCTGGCACCGCGCCCGACGATCTCGCCACCCGGATCATGACCACGCCGGACCCGGTCGACGGCAAATGTTTCACCCCCGCCGAGATGGTCGATCAGGTCGGCATCTTCCTGCTGGCGGGCCATGAAACGGGGGCGGCGGCGCTTGCCTGGTCGCTCTATCTGATGGCGCTCTTCCCAGAATGGCAGGAAAAGCTCGCCGCCGAGGCGCAAGAGGTGATCGACGCCGAGAAGATCTATGCCTCCTCGGTGTCGCGCCTCAAGCTCGCCCGCGCGGTCTTCCGCGAGTCGATGCGGCTTTACCCGCCGGTGCCGATGTATCTGCGCGAGACGGTGCAGGAAGAGGAACTGCGCGGCCGCAAGGTGGCGAAGGGGTCACTGATCGTCGTCAGCCCCTGGCACTTGCACCGCCACGAGCGGATCTGGAAGGATCCCGACGATTTCGACCCGACGCGCTGGGACAGGCCCGAGGGGCGCGAAAGCGCGCGGCTGTCCTATATTCCGTTCTCCGCCGGGCCGCGGGTCTGCCCGGGGGCGGGCTTTGCCATGGCGGAGGGGCCTTTGTTGCTCGCGATGGTGCTGCGCAGCTACCGCGTCGAGATGGTCGAAGGGCGCGAGCCGATGCCGGTGGCGCAGCTCACCGTGCGCGGCCGCGACGGGATCTGGCTCCGGCTTACGCCGCGCGCAGCCGTGGCCCCGGTGCAATCGGGCGCCAGCATTGCGGCGATGGAAGAAGCCTGAGGCCGCAAGCCACGGGATCAGCGCAACCGCTGGACGATCTTGCCCAGTTCCGCGCGTTCTTCCGGGCTCGTCTGCTCTTCGCCCTCAGGCGGGCGCATCCAGACCTCGCGGCCCTGAAACCCGAAATCGCCGTCTTCCTCGAGCCGCTTGATCAGTCGCGACATGGTCTCGCGCTGCACTCCGATCAGATCGGCAAGATCGGAGCGCGTCATCGGTAGCTGCATCCGCATCAAGCCGTCTTCAAGGCAGCCATGGCGCGCCATCAGCCAGGTCATCAGCTTTGCCAGCCGGTCCTTGTTCGAGGTCGTGGCCGCGGCGATGATCCGGGCATGGCTGCGGTCGATTTCCGCCACCGCACGCACCATCAACCGCTCGAGAATCGCCGGGTGGTTGCGCACCAGGGTCTCGGCGCTCATCCGGGTGACGGTGCAGACCCGCGAGGGGATCAGGGCGCGCGCCTCGGTCTGGTGCTCGCTGCGGCTCAGAAACGAACGGAACCCGATGATCTCGCCCGGATAGGCGAGCCGCATCAGGGTCGAGGAGCCATCCGGGTTATGGCTGCGCAGGGCAACGAGCCCCTTGGAGACGCAAAGCACCGCGCGGTTGCGGCTGCCCTGTTCGAACACCACCTCACCCGCCGCCACCTCGCGGCGCGAGAAGCTGCCGTTCAACTGCAACACCGACCCCAGCCCGACCGGGTGCCAGAGGCTCTTTTCGTAAAAGATGCAGCGCCCGCAGGGATGGCTGGGCGGATCGAGGATCTCGGGCATGGCGCGCCTGTGCGATACTTAGATGCCATATATAGCGCGTTGACTGGAGGTGCGCGACTGCGACGCATGGTATCAGCTCGCCAGCGCTGCCACGGGGGGCGAAATCTGTGAGATCGGTCATTTACAGCTGTTCGGGGGCGGACTAGAGGCGGGCGGAAGCCTTGGAAAGAACGGATACGTGCCGATGACCGAGACCGCAGCACCGCCCGCGTCATCCTGCCCGGCCGCGCGGCCTCCGAAACCAGCGGCACGGCAGGGCAAAGTCTCGCTCTGGCGTTACCTGCTGCTCTTTCAGCGCGACATCCTCTCTGCCCAGCCTGCGCATCTTTACCGCGCCTGGATGGCGGAGATGCGCACGCCCTTCTTCCGCTCTTTCCTTTGCAACGAGCCCGAACTCGTGCACCGGGTTCTGCGCGGTCCGGTGCGTGACTTTCCGAAATCCGAGCGGATCCGCGTAGGGTTGAAACCGCTGTTGCGCGAAAGCGTCTTCATCACTAATGGCGCAACATGGGAGCATCAACGCCGTATCATCGACCCGGCCTTCGAGGGCGGGCGGCTGCGCGAGGTGTTCCCGGCAATGTGGCAAAGCGGTGTCGCGGCGGTCGAACGGCTCGCGACGGCGGCCGATGGCACGCCGCACGAGATCGAGGCGGAAACGAGCCATGTGGCGATGGATGTGATCTTCCGCACCATGTTCTCGATGCCGATCGAGCATGAGATCGCGCAGGCGGCGTTCGAGGGTTTCCGCGCCCATCAGGCGGCGCATCCGGTGGCGAACCTCTCAGCCATTCTGCCTTTCCCGAAATGGGTTCCGGGCTTTCATTCGAAGAAGACCCGCGAGACGGCAGCGGCGATTCGCGCGCTGATCGGCCAACTTGCCGAGATGCGCGCCGCGGAGATCGCCGCGGGCACCGCGCTCGATGATCTGGCCACCAAAATCATGACCACGCCGGACCCGCAGACGGGCGCGGTATTTGACACGGCCGAGATGGTCGATCAGGTGGCGATCTTCTTTCTGGCCGGGCATGAGACCTCGGCCGCGGCGCTCGCCTGGTCGCTTTATCTGCTCGCCACCCATCCCGACTGGCAGGAAAAACTCGCCGCCGAGGCGCGCGAGATGCTCACTGATGCCGAGCCGCCGTTTCAGGTGATGAGCCGGCTCAAACTGGCGCGTGCCGTCTTTCGCGAGGCGATGCGGCTCTATCCGCCGGTGCCGATGTTCGTGCGCGAGGCGGCCTGCCCGATGACGTTCCGGGGGCGCAGCGTGCCGAAGGGGGCGCAGATCGTCGTCTCGCCGTGGCATTTGCATCGCCATGAACGGATCTGGGAGAACCCCGACGCGTTCGACCCCGGCCGCTGGGAGACCGAAAACGGCAAGGCGGGCTTGCGCGATGCTTTCGTCCCCTTCTCGGAGGGGCCGCGGGTCTGCCCCGGTGCGGCTTTCGCCATGGCAGAGGGGCCGCTTCTGCTTGCGATGTTCCTGCGCGCCTACCGCTTTGCGCCGGTGGCGGGCGAGGTGCCAATGCCGGTCGCGCATCTGACCGTGCGCTCGGATCACGGCATCCGGCTGAAGATCACGCCGCGCGCCTAAACCGAAATCGTCAGGCAGCGGTCGGCGAGTGCCGCATCGGCATGGCGGTGGCTGACGAAGATGATCCCGGCCTCGGGCAGGAGCTTGCGCAACCCGGTGAGCGTGCCATGCGCGGTGGCGGCATCAAGCCCTTCGGTCGGCTCGTCGAGCATCAGGATCGGCGGGCGACGCAGGGCCGCGCGGGCAAGGGCGAGCCGTTTGGCCTGCCCGCCCGAAAGGCCGACACCCTGGGGCCCGAGGAGCGTTTGCAGCCCCTCGCGCGCATGCAAAACGCCTGCCAGATGCACCGCCTCAAGCGCTTGCCACATCCGCTCCTCGTCTTCCGCGCGTTCGGGGGGCAGCGCGAGGGCGAGGTTTTCCGCGATCGTCCCGGAAAGGAGCGCCGAGCGCTGCGGCACCAAAGTGAGTTTCGCGCGCAGCCGGTCCTCCGGCCAGTCTTCGAGCGGCGCGCCCGAGAGCAGGATCTCGCCCGAACTGGGGGCGATCAGCCCTGCGAGGGTGGAAAGCAGCGTCGATTTTCCGGCGCCGGAAGGCCCGGTGATCAGCAGCGTCTCGCCCGGAGCCAGCGTGAAGGAGAGTGGGCCGAAGCTTGCGCGTGCCGCTCCCGCGCGGCAGTGCACGAGCGCCCGGGTCTCAAGAAGAGCGGCCCCCGCGCGGGGTGCTGGCGCGGCTTTCGGTGTGCGGCGGGCGGGGGTGTCGACAAGCGCGAGCACGCGTGTTGCCGCGCCCTGCATCCGCCCCCATTCGGCCAGGCCGCGGCGCAGGGTGGTGAGCGTTTCGGCAAGTGCAAGCGCCACGAAAAAGCCGATTGCGGCCTCGGCGGGGCTGATCTGGCCAGCCTCCGCCGCCCGCCCTCCGATCAGAAGCGCCGCGGTGGCCGCGAGCCCGGAAGCGAGGGCGAGCGCCGCGCCCGACCACTGATCGATCATGTCGAGCCGCTGGCGCGCAGCCTCCTCGGCGCGCACGGCGGCAAGCGCGCCATCCGTCTGCCGTTCGAGCGCGCCCGCGACGGCGAGGTCCGCACGGTTGCGCATCAGATCGAGGCTCGCGGCGCGGATCGCCTGCAAACTCGTTTCGGCCGCCGCGGCCGGGGCATGGGCGGTGAGCGCGGTCAGCGTCAGGATCGCGATGCCACCAAGCGCATAGATCGCCAGCACCGCCACCGCGGTGGCGGGGGTGACAAGGAACCAAAGCGCCACGAAAGCCGCAGCCTGGGTGGCACAGGCGGCAAAGAAGGGCAGAACGAGGCGCAGCATCAGCCCGTCGAGCGCGTCGATATCGGCGGTGAGGCGATTGAGCGCCTCGGCGCCCCGCAGCCGCGCCTGCACCTCATGCGGCAGCCGCGTGATCCCGGCATGAACGGCGCCGCGCAGCCGGGCGAGGGCGCGCAAGGTGGCGTCATGGCTCAGCATCCGCTCGCCATAGCGTCCCGCGGCGCGGCCAAGTGCCAGGAACCGCACCCCCGCCGAGGGGCGGAAGAAATCAAAGGCGATGCCGATCCCGCCGATGCCTGCCGCGGCGGCGGCAGTGACGAACCAGCCCGAGAGGCCAAGCAGCGCTGCCCCCATCACCATCACGACGATCGAGAGCACGAGGCCGCGGACAAATGCCATGCGCTCGGTTTCGGAAATCAGCCGGGCAACGGCGAGCAGCGCTTTCATGGATGACCTCCCGGCTCGAGCGTGATCACCCGGTCACAGGCGGCGATCACGGTGGGATCATGACTGGCGATGAGCAGCGCCGCGCCTTTGGCGCGCAGGGCCATCAGCCCGGCGATCACCGCCTGCGCCGTCTCTGCATCAAGGTCTGCCGTGGGCTCGTCGGCAAGAATGAGGCTGGCGCGGGCATGGTGGGCGCGCGCCAGCATCAGCCGGCGCGCCTCGCCGCCCGAGACACCGCCGCCGATATCGCCCAAAGGTGTGGCAAGCCCCTCGGGCAGGGCGGCGATGACGTCTTCGGCCTGCGCCGCTTTGAGCGCGGCGGCCAGGTCGCCGTCACGGCCGAGCGTGATCGCCTCGGCAAGGGGCGCGGCGATGAATTGCGGCGCTTGCGGCAGCCAGCCCATCGCCGCGCGCAAAGCGTCGGCACTTTCGTCATCGAGCGCGGTCTCGCCCCAGCGGATCACCCCGGCATCGGGCCGGATCAGCCCGGCGAGCGCAGCCAGTAGCGTGGTCTTGCCTGCGCCCGAGGGGCCAGAGAGCGCCACCGCCTCGCCCGGCGCGATCTGGCCCTCGGCAAAGCGGATCGCCGCCGCCGAGGGGGCGGGGCGCAGGCTCAGCCCCTGCCAGGAGAGCACCGCCGGGGCGGGAGGCGTTGCGGGCGTGCCATAGCCCAGAAGGGTGCCCTCGCGCGCGAGCGTCTCCTTCGCGGCGGAAAGCTCGGTCGCGACGGCCAGAGCCGAGGCGCGGTCATGCCAGGCGGCGGAGAGGTCGCGCATCGGCTGGAACACGGTCGGCGCGATCATCAAGAGGAAGATCCCGGCCTCCGGGCTGAGCGGCCCGCCCCAGGAGCCCCAGGGGATCTCGCCGAGCAGGTTGAAGCCCACGTAAATGGCCACCAGAGCCACGCCGAGGGCGGAGAAGAGCTCCAGCACGGTCGAGGAGAGGAACGCCACCGCAAGCACCTTCATGGTGCGCGCGCGCAGCCGTTCAAAGACATTGGCAAGCTCGGCACCGGCGCGGGTTTCGGCCCCGATCAGCCGAAGGTCGGTGACGGCGGCGATGCGGTCGACCAGCGCGCCATTGAGCGACCCGATCTGCACCATCTGCCGTTCGGAGGCCTCCTGCGCGGCGATGCCGATCAGCGCCATGAAAATCGGGATCAGCGGCAGCGCGATGAGGAAGATCAGCACCGCAATCCAGCTGAAGGGTAGCGTGATCGCAATGAGCGCGAGCGGAACGATTCTTGAGCGCATCATCGCTGGGCTGTAGCGCGCGGCGAAGGGGCCGAGAAGCGCGAGTTTCTCCCCCGCAAGCGCGGCCAGTTCGGCGGGGGTAAGGCCGGACGCGCGGGCATCGAGCCTTGCAGCGGCGCGCAAAAGCGCTTGCCGCTCGGTCGCCACGAGCCGGGTTGCGGCGCGACTCGCGAGCCCTTGGGCGGCGGCATCGAGCCCGGTGCGCAGGGCCATCAGCGCCAGAAAGCCCGCAGAGGCCTCCCAGATCGGCAGCAGCACGGGGGCTTCCAGGAGCCCGCCGACGGCCAGTGCGACAAGCGCAGCCTGGGCGGCCCAGAGGAGTTCGGAAACGGCGGCAAGCAGCCCTGCCAGACGCAGTCGCCCCGCCACCGGGGCGACAAGGCGGGCCAGTTCGGCCTTGGCGGAAGAGGTGGGAGAATCGGTCTTGGTCATGCGTTCAGAAAAGCAGGGCGCGCGGGCGCGCAATGGCATTTGAGGGCCGGGAAGACCCCGGCTCCGGCAAGCTCTATCACCCTCTGGCGCGAACCGCCACCACGTCGCGGTTGACGTCGCGGTTGGCAGAGGGTAAGGCAACGCGATGACGGCAGGGATCGAGATCGAAAATGTCAGGCTTGCGCGCGAGGAGCAGTCGGTATTCGCCGGGCTGAACCTGCGGCTTGTCGAGCGGCGTATCGGCGTGGTGGGGCGCAACGGGGCTGGAAAATCCTCGCTGATCCGGTTGATGGCGGGGCTGATGGCGCCGCAGGCGGGGCGGGTGCGGGTGGCGGGCGTCGATGTCGCGCAGGACCGGCATGCGGCGCTCCACACGGTGGGGATCCTGTTCCAGAACCCGGATCACCAGATCATTTTTCCGGTCGTGATCGAGGAAATCGCCTTCGGACTTGAGCAGATGGGGCTGACACGGGCCGAGGCGCGGGCGCGGGCGCGTGCTGTGCTGGCGCGGCATGGTCGGGAAGACTGGGCCGAACGGCTCTGCCACACGCTCTCGCAGGGGCAGCGGCAATTGCTGTGCCTGATGGCGGTGCTGGCGATGGAGCCGCGCTGGATCTTTTTTGACGAACCCTTCGCGAGTCTCGACATGCCCACCGCGCTCGCGATCGAGGCGCGCATCGCCGCGCTCGAACAGAATGTGGTGCTTGTCACCCACGATCCCGCCCGGGTGGCGGGGTTTGACCGCATCCTCTGGCTCGAAGGTGGTGCCGTCGCGGCCGATGGCGCGCCCGATGACGTGCTGCCGCGCTACAGTGCTGCGATGGAAGCGCTTGCGCGGGATCTCTCATGCTGAGCCTCGCGCTGGCGCGGCGCAGCTGGGCGCACCGGCTGCCGGCTTCAGTCAAATTTGCCGTTCTTGCGGTGCTCATGGTGGCGCTGATGCGGATCGGATCCTTGCCCGGACAGATCGCCGGGCTCGCGCTGGCCCTCGGGTTGACGCTGAGCCTCGGGATTGGCGCCGCGCGGATCGCGGCGCGGGCGCTGCGCCCCGTGCTCTGGATCGTCGCGGTGATCCTTGTCTGGCATCTCTGGGCGGACGAGGCGCGGCAGGGGCTCGCCTTCGGGCTGCGCGTCGTCACCATGGTGGGGCTGGCAAATTTCGTGACACTCACCACACCGCTGCCCGAGATCATCGCGCTGATCGAGTGGCTGGCGCAGCCCCTCGCCCGTTTCGGCCTCGCGCCCCGGCTGCCGGCGCTGGCGGTGGGGCTCGTGTTGCGCTTCATCCCCGAGCTGCGCGCCCGCCATGCGGCGATGGCGGAGGCCTGGCGGGCGCGCTCTGCGCGCCGCCCGGGCGCGAAGATCGTTGCGCCTTTGGCCTTTTCGCTGCTAGACGATGCCGATCATCTGGCCGAGGCGCTGCGCGCGCGGGGCGGAATTGCGCCCCCGCCGGCCGCCAAGACTTAACGCCGAGACTTAACAAGGAAGAGACCGGAATGGAACGTAACCTGACCCTGATCGTCCTCTTTGCCGCGCTGATCGTGGTGCTGGGCCTCGTTCCGGCGATTCCGCTTGGTTTCGGCGTGCCGATCACCATGCAGTCGCTCGGTGTGATGCTGGCGGGCGCGGTGCTGGGCAGCTGGCGCGGTGCGCTTGCGGTGGTGCTGGTGCAATTTCTCGTGGCGCTCGGCCTGCCGGTGCTCGCGGGCGGGCGCGGCGGTCTTGGCATTTTCGTCGGCCCCACTGCGGGCTTCCTGATCGGCTGGCTTCCGGCCGCTTTCGTAACCGGGCTCGTGGTCGAACGCGTTCGCGCCCTGCCGGTGGCAGTGGCCGCGGGGATCGGCTCGGTGCTCGGCGGCATCGTCGTCATGTATGCGCTCGGCATTGCCGGTTTCTGGCTTTTCAAGAATGCTGCGCTGCAGCCCGGCGATACGCCGATGAGCCTCTGGGCGGCGACGCTGATCATGGCACCCTTCATTCCTGGGGATCTCGTCAAGGCCGTACTGGCCGGTCTGATTGCCCGCACGATCGCGCGCTACCGCCCTTCGGCGCTGATTGCCCGCTTCTGAATCGCTGGCCGCGACACTCTGGCACCTTCGCCCGATTGTCGCGCAACTCACGGAAAAGTGGCCGATTTTTATGTCATGACGGGCTGCGACCGGCTGTCCTGTCATGAAAATTTCGTGTGCACGTAACGGAAGCGTCTTCCCGGGCGTTCATGGCCTATATGCGCCATCACCGGGGGCTATCATGTTCGATACCACGCTTTCCACGCCACGTCGCCGCGTTCGCAGCCTGTTTCTTTCCGACCTCCATATGGGGGCGCGCGGATGCCGCGCTGACGACATTCTCGAATTTCTGAATTCCGTGGAGGCCGAGACGATCTATCTCGTCGGCGACATCCTCGACATCTGGCATCCCGGCAAGGTGCATTGGGGGCCGAAGCAGGATGCGATCTGGGAAGAGCTCACGCGCCGTCAGGCTGAGGGCGCCCGGGTGGTCTATCTGCCGGGCAACCATGATGCCGCGCTGCGTCCGGGTGGCGGGGGCCGGCTCGACCGGTTCGAATGCGCCGACAGCCTGACCCATGTCGCCGCCGATGGCACGCGGTATCTGGTGATCCACGGCGATCAATGCGATGCGCGGATCTTCCGCTTCCATCTGATGACACGGATCGGCTCGCGCGGTGATGCGGCGCTGCGTGCAATCGACGCCTGGCTGCGCCACCTGCGCCCCTCGATGGAGCGGGGCCTGTTCGAGTTGCTTATTGCGGGCGTGAACCGGCTTATGATGGTGGGCAACGGGTTCGAGAAACGCCTCGCGGCGCTTGCCCGCATCGAAGCGCATGAAGGCGTGATCTGCGGTCATTTCCACAAGGCGGCGCTGCGCCGGATCGAGGGCAACATCATCTACGCCAATTGCGGAGACTGGGTCGACAGCCGCACCGCGCTGGTCGAGACTTTCGACGGTGCGCTCAAGCTGATCGAATGGCAGGCGGTGGCGCCTGCGGCGGCGGTGGCGCCGAAGGCCGCTGCGGTCGGGGTGGCGCAATGATCGCGACTGTCCTCGCCGTCTTCACGTTCCTTGCTCTCTTGCTCCATCTCGCCTCGGGGGCGCTGACCGCCTGGCGTTACCGCCGCCCCGGCCCGAGTGTGCTCCCCGCCGACCCGCCGATGGTCACGCTGTTGCGCCCCGTGTGCGGGCTCGACACGCATGATGCCGAAACGCTCGGCTCCACCTTCCAGCTCACCTATCCGAAGCTCGAAATCATCTTTTGCGCCGCCCAGGAGGAGGATCCGGCGGTGGCGCTGTTGCGCCGCCTGATCGCCGAGAACCCCGGGGTGAATGCCCGCGTGATGGTGGGCGAAGACCGGATCACCGCGAACCCGAAGCTGAACAACCTCGAAAAAGGCTGGCAGGCGGCGCGCGGCAGTTTCGTAGCGATGACCGATTCGAACTTGCTCCTGCCGCCCGATTACATTGAACAGCTGCTCTCGGCCTTCCGTGCCGATACCGGCCTTGTCACCTCGCCCCCCGTCGGCGTGCGCGGCGAGGGGCTCGCGGCGGCACTCGAATGCGCCTTCCTCAATGGTTTTCAGGCGCGCTGGCAACTTGCGGCCGACAGTGTCGGGCTTGGGTTCGCGCAGGGCAAAACGCTGATGTGGCGCCGCGAGGTGCTTGAGCGTGCGGGCGGGCTCGTCAGTCTTGGCCGTGATCTGGCCGAGGATGTGGCCTCCACCAAGCGCGTGCGCGCGCAGGGGCTGAAGGTGCGCCTCACCCGCCAGGCCTTCACCCAGCCGATCGGCCCGCGCAGCCTTGGCACCGTCTGGGCGCGGCAATTGCGCTGGGCGCGGGTTCGGCGCGACGGGTTTGCGGGCCTCTTTGCCGCCGAGATCCTGCTTGGCCCCTTTGTGCCGCTTTTCGCGCTGATCCCGGCCTGCGGCTGGGCGACGGGGCCGCTCGCGCTCCCCTTCCTCGGGCTCTGGTATGGCTCGGAACTGGTGTTGATGCGTTTCGCCGGCTGGCCCGCGAAACGTGTGGATATCGCGGCAATGGTGCTGCGCGACCTTCTTCTGGCGCCGCTCTGGGTGCAGACTTGGCGCGCGCGGGGGTTTGAGTGGCGCGGCACCGCGATGGCGCCGGGCACGGCGAAGGAGGTGAAGGCATGAAAGGGCTGAGCTGCATCATTCCCGCCTATAACGAGGCGCCGCGGATCGAGGCCGTCCTGAATTCGGTGGTCGGTCATCCGCTGATCGACGAGGTGATCGTGGTCGACGACGGCTCGCGCGACGGCACCGCCGATGTGGCGGCCCGCGTGCCAGGGATCCGGCTGATCCGTCTGCCCCAGAACCGCGGCAAAAGCTGGGCCGTGGCCGAAGGCATCGCGGCCGCCGAGCATGACCTTATTTTGCTTCTCGACAGCGATCTACTGGGCCTCGCGCCGGAATCGCTTGCCGCGCTGATCTTCCCGGTGCGCGAGGGCCGCGCCGATGTGACGATCTCGCTGCGGGGCAATGCGCCCTTCCTGTGGCGGCTGATCGGGCTCGATTACATCTCGGGCGAGCGGGTGCTGCCGAAAGCGCTGATCGGATCGCCCGAGGCTTTGCGCGCACTGCCGCGGTTTGGGCTTGAGATGCACCTGAACCGGCGCATGATCGCCGCGCGGGCACGGATCATGGTCGTGCTCTGGCCGAAAGTGGCAAGCCCTTGGAAGGGCTCGAAACGAGGGCGTTGGGCTGGGATCAAGGCCGATATCGCGATGCTGGCCGACATGTTCCGCACCGTGCCGCTGCCTGCGGCGATGGCGCAGATCTGGGCAATGTGGGGGCTGCGCGCCTGACCTCAGCGCCGCCCCGCCGGCGCATCGGGCAGGCCACCGAATTCGACCAGGAATTTTGCCGAAAGCGGCAGGCTTGCGGCGCCCAGCGCACGCGCCTGCGGCCCCGCGGTGCCGGCCAGAACCGCCGGTCGTGTCATGCCCGAAAGCCTTATGAGATCGAGTTCGGCCTCGATGCCGCGGATCAGCCGTGTCTGCAGCGCTTCGGGCATCCAGCCATCGACCACCATGGCCTGCAGATCACAAAGCGCGCCTGCCGAAGCCGCGACATGAGCGAGGGCCCGCGCCGCCTGCGCCAGCCAGGGGCCTACGATCTCTTCCTCCAGCGTCCAGTCAGGGGCGGATTCCCAAAGGAAGGCACCATCGCGGCCGCGCGCGGCCAGCGCCTTTTCCAGCGCGCAAAGCGAGGCATATTCCACCAGTTGGCGCGCGCCGCCGCGGCCATCGGGGACCGGCATCGAGGCGAGCGCCGCGGCATTCCCGCTTTGCCCCGTGAACATCGAGCCGCCGAGCACCAGCCCGCCGCCCACGAAGAAGCCAAGGAAAACATAGACGAAATCACGCGGCAGCCTGGTCTTGCCGAAAATCAGCTCGGCGTTGCAGGCGGCAGAGGCATCGTTTTCGAGCAGCACCGGCCAGGGCAGGTCTGCTGCGAGCTCGGCGCGCAGGTCGTGGTCGCGCCAGTCGTCCATGGCACCGGCGGGAAGCCCGAGGCTCTCGGCCCAGTCCCAGAGCTGGAACGGCAGGCCGATGCCAAGGCCCTGAATGCGTGCTTTCAAAGCGGCGGGCAGGGGGGCTGTCAGCTCCGTCGCGGCCTCCCGGGCGAAGGCCCGAACGCCTTCCGGGCTTGGGTGATCATGCCGCATCACCCGCACCGCGCGCACCGTGCCGACAAAGTCGATCAGCACCATCTCGGTGCGCCGCCGCCCAACTTTCAGGCCGAGGAAGAATGCGCCCTCCGGGGCAAGCGACATCGGCACCGTGGGCTGGCCGACCTTGCCGCGCACCGGCGCCTCGCGCGCGAGCAGCCCGGCGGCCTCGAGCCCGCGCATGATCACCGAGACGGTCTGTGCGGAAAGCCCGGTCAATCGCGCGATCTCGGATTTCGCAAGCGCGCCATGACGGCGGATCAACGAGAGCACCAGCCGTTCGTTATGCGCCCGCATTGCCGAGTGATCCGCGCCGATCTTGCCCGATGCCGTCACCGTCTCACGTCCGCTGTCGTCCCTTGACGTTGCCTGCACCTCATCCTCCCGCGCCTGCGCACAGGATGGCGCGCTGGCCCGGACGGGTCAAGAAATAATTAAATTTTGATGATTTATGGGGCGGCAGAGCCGACCTGAGCCCGTTTGGCCCAGATCGGCGAATGTGAGTGCATCAGGCCTTCGGCCCGGCTTCGAGCGCATCCTCGAACGTGCGCAGTCCGGTCGTCGGCGCCTGCACCAGAACCGCCATATTGCCGGGCTTGTGCTTGTTGCGCAGCATCTTGGTATGCGCCTGCGGGATCTCTGCCCAGGGAAAAACCTCGGACATGCAGGGGTCGATGCGGCGCTCAAGCATCATCCGGTTCGCCGAAGCCGCCTGTTTCAGATGCGCAAAGTGGCTGCCCTGCAGGCGCTTCTGGTGCATCCACATGTAGCGCACGTCGAAGGTGCAGTTGAAGCCAGAGGTGCCGGCGCAGATCACCACCATGCCGCCCTTCTTGCACACCAGCGAGGACACCGGGAAGGTTGACTCCCCGGGGTGTTCAAACACCATGTCGACGTTCACGCCCTTGCCGGTGATATCCCAGATCGCCTTGCCGAACTTGCGCGCCTCTTTCAGCCAGACATTATACTCGTCGGAATTCACTTTGGGCAGTTGCCCCCAGCAGTTGAAATCCTTGCGGTTGATCACGCCCTTGGCACCGAGGTCCATCACGAACTGGCGCTTGTCCTCGTCGGAAATCACACCGATCGCATTCGCGCCAGCCGCGTTGATCAGCTGGATCGCGAAGCTGCCAAGCCCCCCCGAGGCGCCCCAGACCAGAACATTCTGCCCCGGTTGCAGATCGTGCGGCGCATGGCCGAAGAGCATCCGGTAGGCGGTCGCCAGCGTCAGCGTGTAGCAGGCGCTCTCTTCCCAGGTCAGGTGTTTGGGGCGGCGCATCAATTGCTGCGCCTGCACGCGGGTGAATTGCGAGAACGAACCGTCATGCGTCTCGTAGCCCCAGATCCGCTGGCTGGGCGAAAACATCGGGTCGCCGCCGTTGCATTCCTCGTCGTCGCCGTCATCCTGGTTGCAGTGGATCACGACCTCGTCACCCACTTTCCAGGTTTTGACCTTGTCGCCCACTTTCCAGACGATCCCGGCGGCATCGGATCCGGCGATGTGATAGGGTTGCTTGTGGCCGTCAAACGGGCTCACCGGAATGCCGAGCCCGGCCCAGATACCGTTATAATTCACCCCCGCCGCCATCACGAGCACCAGCACCTCGTGGCTGTCGATTTCCCATGTCGGCACGACCTCGACCTGAAAGCTCTGCTCGGGCTCGCCATGCCGCTCGCGCCGGATCGCCCAGGCGTACATGTTCTTGGGCACATAACCGAGCGGCGGCATCTCGCCGATTTCATAAAGGTCTTTCTCGGGCGCGTCGTAAGGCGCAATGCCGGTGTTCTGATCGAGGGCCATCAGCGTCTCCTGGGTTTCGCCGCGCCGCAGAATCGGGCGGCGTCGTGAAGGAAGTAAAGCTGGCGACGCAACAATGCAATGCCCAACGTGACGTTTTTGTAATTTTATGACTGCGATAATTTCTGCGGGTGAAAATTCAGGCGGTCGTGCCGGGCGCGGCCGCCTGCAGGGCTCAGTTGTAAGTGAAAGTGCTGATCTGGCAGATGTTGACGTTGTTCTTCACCAGCTCCTCACCATCTTCGAACACCGCCTTGAAATCGAATTTGCAGTAGCCAGAGGCATCGTCGAAATCGATCATCACCGAGGAGCCCGAGGGCAGGACATCATTGCCGAGGATATCTTCCTCCCAGCTGTCAGAGCCTTTGTTCGAGCCGTAGAAGCGGACCATCGTGAACCCCGTGTTGTTCACGATCCGCACCCGGCGGTCGAGTGCCGCGGCGGGTAAGGCCAGGGATGCGATCATGGCCGCAACCGTGGTCCCCATCAGAAATCTTCTGGACAGCATGTCTTTCCCCTTCTGATCTGGTCTCGATGCGAGACGACGTAATCTCTTCCGCCCCAGAATGACAGGTTCGTGATCGGCGGCAAGGCATGTCTTGGGGGGAATATTTGCGCCAAAGTCGTTTCCGTCGTTGCCGCGGCGCAGCGAATTGACAGCGACACATTCTTTCGCGTATTTGCCTAGTCGAAGCAACAATCTTGCGAAGATCAGAATCGCCCGATGCCGGAGGCCGAGATGACCGACACGACGAAGACTGCACCCGCCACGCGCCGCGACAAGCCCTGGCTGTTTCGTACCTATGCCGGGCATTCGACGGCGGAAAAATCCAATGCGCTCTACCGGATGAACCTCGCCAAGGGGCAGACCGGGCTCTCGGTCGCCTTCGACCTGCCGACCCAGACCGGCTATGACAGCGATCATGTGCTCGCGCGCGGCGAGGTGGGCAAGGTGGGCGTGCCGGTCTGCCATCTGGGAGACATGCGCGCGCTCTTTGACCAGATCCCGCTTGAGCAGATGAACACTTCGATGACGATCAACGCGCCCGCGCCATGGTTGCTTGCGCTTTATATTGCGGTGGCGGAAGAGCAGGGGGCGGATGTCTCGAAGCTGCAAGGCACGGTGCAAAACGACCTCGTGAAGGAATATCTGAGCCGCGGCACCTATATCTGCCCGCCGCGTCCCTCGCTCACGATGATCACCGATGTCGCCGCCTATACCCGCGAACATCTGCCGAAATGGAACCCGATGAATGTCTGCTCCTATCACTTGCAGGAGGCAGGGGCGACGCCGGAGCAGGAGCTGGCTTTCGCGCTCGCCACGGCGATTGCCGTGCTCGACGATCTGAAAGCCAAGGTGCCGGCCGAGAGCTTCCCCGAGATGGTGGGGCGGATCTCGTTCTTCGTGAACGCGGGTATCCGCTTCGTCACCGAAATGTGCAAGATGCGCGCTTTCACCGAGCTTTGGGACGAGATCTGCCGTGCGCGCTACGGGATCGAAGACGAGAAATACCGCCGCTTCCGCTATGGGGTGCAGGTGAACTCGCTCGGCCTGACCGAGCAACAGCCGGAAAACAACGTCTACCGCATCCTGATCGAGATGCTGGCGGTGACGCTGTCGAAAAACGCGCGCGCCCGCGCGGTGCAATTGCCTGCATGGAACGAGGCGCTCGGCCTGCCGCGGCCCTGGGATCAGCAATGGTCGCTTCGCATGCAGCAGATCATGGCCTATGAGACCGATCTTCTCGAATATGGCGATCTCTTTGACGGCAACCCGGCGGTGACGGCGAAAGTCGAGGCGCTGAAGGACGGCGCGCGGCAAGAGCTTGCCACCATCGACACGATGGGGGGGGCGATTGCCGCGATCGATTATATGAAGGAGCGGCTTGTCGACTCTCATGCCGCGCGCATTGGCGGCATCGAGAGTGGCGAAACCACGATTGTCGGCGTGAACCGCTGGACCGAGGCCGAGCCTTCGCCGCTGCTGGGCTCCGATGGCGGCATCATGACGGTCGATCCGAAAGTCGAGGAAGACCAGATCGCGCGGCTTCAGGCCTGGCGTGCGACGCGCGACGATGCGGCGGTGAAAGCCGCGCTCGAAGCACTGCGCGCCGATGCTGCGGGCGGGCGCAACATCATGCCTGCGTCGATTGCGGCAGCGAAAGCCGGCGCGACGACGGGCGAATGGGCGGGGGTGATGCGCACGGTGCACGGTGAATACCGCGGCCCCACCGGGGTCTTGCGTTCGCCCTCAAACCGGATCGAAGGGCTTGACGGTATTCGCGCCGCAGTCGATGTCGCCTCCTCGCGGCTGGGGCGGCGGCTCAAGCTCCTGGTTGGCAAGCCGGGGCTTGACGGGCACAGCAATGGCGCCGAGCAGATTGCCTTCCGCGCCCGTGACTGCGGCATGGATATCACCTACGAGGGCATTCGTCTGACCCCCGAGCAGATCGTCGCCCAGGCGGCAGAAGAGAATGCGCATGTGGTGGGGCTTTCGATCCTTTCGGGCTCGCATCTGCCGCTTCTTGAGGAGGTGATGGAGCGGATGCGCGTGGCGGGTCTGTCTCATGTCCCGGTGGTGGTTGGCGGCATCATCCCCGAGGAGGATGCGGCGAAACTGAAGGCCTTTGGCGTGGCACGGATCTATACGCCCAAGGATTTCGAGTTGAACCGGATCATGATGGATATCGTCGCGCTTGCCACGCCAAGCGAGGCGGCGGCCTGACCCGGAGCGGCGGGGGGCTGTCTGCCCCCCGCACCCCCCGAGGATATTTGTGGCAAGATGAAAGGACCGCTTTCGTCCCGCGGCAAGGATCTCCGCCGGAAGCATCGGCCAAGGCCGATTTCCCGCCTTCCGGTCCCCCGGTGCGCCCTGTAAGGTCGCGCCATGACCGTGCCCGCCACACTCACATTTTCCGAGGATCAGGCCGAGGCCTGGGATGCCGTTGCCGCTGCGCTGGAGGCGGCGGGGGTTGATATTCTCGATGGCACGCTGATGCCCGACGGCGGCGCGGCGCGGGTGATGGCGGTGATCGGCAAAGCGGGCTCGGGCAAGACGCTGCTTCTGGCCCAGCTTTACAAGGCGCTTGCCGAGGCGGGGGTGGAGATCGTCTCGGGGGATTGGGAGGGCAAGCGGCGCAAGGAGCGGCGCACGCTCGCGATCCTTGCGCCCACCAACAAGGCGGCCTCGGTGCTGCGCGCGCGCGGCGTGCCGGCAACGACGATCCACCGCATTCTCTATACGCCGGTTTATCACGAGGAATATGAGCGCATCGCCGAGTGGCTGGCGGGGCAGGGGGAGCGGCCCGACCTCGAGCTTTTGAAGATCGACGGGCTTTCCGATCTCGCGCTCGACCGGGCGAAAGCGTTTTACGAGACCAATGCCTCGATCCCCGGGGCGCTCGCCGCCGCAGGGCTCCGGGGCTCGGATTTCATCTCCGGCTGGAAGCGGCGCGACGATCCGCTCGACATCGGCTTTGTCGACGAGGCCTCGATGCTCGACGAGCGCCAGTTCGACGACCTGAAAGAGATCTTTCCGACGCTCGTGCTCTTTGGTGACCCGGCCCAGCTTGCGCCGGTGAACCAGTCTGGCCACATGTCGTTTGAACGCCTGCCCGAGGCGTCGGTCCATGCGCTCCACCGCATTCACCGGCAGGCCGATGACAACCCGATCCTCGATCTGGCGCATGCGCTGGCGGATGAGCATCTCGATTTTTACAAGTTCGAGCGGATGGTGGCAGAGGCGGCGGCGCGTGACCCGCGCGTGGTGCGCGCCGAGCGGGTGCAGAGCGATCTGATGGCGCGCTCGCCGGTGCTGGTGTGGCGCAACGCCACCCGCATCCGCCTCATCCAGGCGTTTCGCGCGGCCCACGGTGCGCCTGCCGATGCGCTTTTGCCCGGTGAACCGCTCATCTGCGACGGGATCGAGCTGCCGCTCAAGCACCGCAAGAAGCGCATCGACCTTGAGGCGCGCGGGCTGATCAAGGGCGCGCAGGTGATCTACCTCGGCCCCGGCAAGAAGCCCGGCTTTTCGCGCCTGCATGTGATCGGGGCGGAAGATCCGCGCCTTTCGGCGGCCTCGATCGTCAAGATCGAGATGCCCGACGAGGAAGAACCCTTCATCCCCTTTGCGGCGCGGATGGGGGCCACGTTCCTGCATGGCGCGGCGGTGACGATCCACAAGGCGCAAGGGTCGCAATGGCCCGATGTGCAGGTGTTTGCCCCCGATATTTACGCCGCCTTCCGCACCGGGCGCAGCGAGGCGGGGATTCCGCTCTGGAAGCGGCTCGCCTATGTGGCGATCACGCGCGCCGAGCACCGTCTGATGTGGGTGACGCAGGCGCGGCTGGCGCGCCCCTCGGCGCCGCTTGGGATCGAGGATTTGCCCACCGGCGCGGCGACATTGAAGCTCGAGGCCGAAGAGCAGGGGTGAGCCCGCGCGGTTCGGCCTTCCCCTTTCTGTCGCGCTTGCCTAATCTCGCCCCAACCAAGGAGAGGCCCGATGCGTTGCGTTTTCGTTCAGTTCCGTTGCCAGCCCGGCAAGACCTATGCCGTGGCCGATGCCATCTATGACCGCGAAGTGGTGAGCGAGCTCTATTCCACCTCGGGCGATTTCGACCTGATGGCGAAGGTCTATGTGCCCGAAGAGGAAGATGTCGGGCATTGGCTGAACCAGAATCTCTTCGACATCGAGGGGATCAGCCGCACCCTGACGACGATGACTTTCAAGGCGTTCTGAGCGGGGGGTTTTAACGCCGGATCAGCCGGAACAGCGCCGAGGCGGCCCAGCCCGCAAAGACCGCGAGCGCGAGCGAGAGCGCGCCGTAAAGCGCGGGCTGTTCGCGCGAGAGCGTGTAGACGAGCCGCTCAAGGCCGACCCGGCGCACCCGGATCCGGCTCTCGGCGCGGTCGATCAACGTGCCCGCACGCAAAAGGAAGATCCGCGCCTTGTAATCGCCCTCGATCAGATTTGCGGGCAGGTCGAAATCGGCCCGGAAAAGCGTGTCCTGCACCAGTTTGACCCGGCTCATCTTGAGCTGGTAGGCGCCCTGCTCGGAGCGGATCCGCATCAGCGCCTCGGCATAGGGGCGGGTGTCGTTTTCGCCAAGCGGCCCGGCGAAGCTCTGCATCGCGAGCGGCAGCGAGATCCGCTCCAGCGCATCGAGCGCTGGTGGCAGGATCTTTTCGAGCGGGGCCGAAGCGGCAACGGCGTAATAGCTCGGCGCCTCGGGTACCACGGTCTTGCCGGTATTGACCCAAATCCCGAAAGCGCGGGACTTGCGCCGCACAGTGACGCGCTGAAGCGGTCCTTCAAGCGTGACGATCACGCCGAGCCGCCCCTCGGGCTCGGGTGCGTCGCGCTTCACCGCGCCGTAGATCAGAACGGTGGAGCCGTCGAAGGAGGCCGTGATGCCGATATCTTCGGCGCTGAGACCTGCCACCACCTTTTCCGCCTGTGCGGGCAGCGCAAGGACAAGGATGGCGATCAGGGCAGCGAGTACGCGGGTCATCTCGTTCGCCCTGTCGAAAGGCTGTAAAGCTCGCCAGGCGGCAACAGCAGGTCGAGCCCGAGCTTCACGCCGACGGCGAGCACAAGGAGCGCGAGCAGGATGCGCAGCTGTTCCGCCTTCAGCCGCGCGCCAAGTTGCGAGCCGACCTGCGCGCCGACCACACCGCCGAGGATGAGCAAAAGCGCCAGCATCACATCGACCGACTGGTTGGTGATCGCATGGAGCATCGTGGTGAAGGCGGAAACGATCAGGATCTGGAAGAGCGATGTGCCGATCACCACCTTGGTCGGCATGTCGAGCAGGTAGATCATCGCCGGCACCATGATGAAACCGCCGCCCACCCCCATGATGGCGGCGAGCACCCCGACCGCCATGCCGACGAGCAGCGGCGGGATCACCGAGATGTAGAGCCCCGAGGTGCGGAATTTTACCTTGAACGGCAGCTTGTGGATCAGCCCGTGATTGCGTGCCTTGGGGCGCGGCAGGTCGGTGCGATGGCTGCGGCGGAGCGCGCGCACCGATTCCTGCAGCATCAAAAGCCCGATCGAGCCGAGGAACACGACATAAGCAAGCTGCACGGCGAGATCGAGCTGGCCGAGCCGGGTCAGATAGTTGAAGAGCATGATCCCGAGCCCCGAACCGACGAGACCGCCCGCCTGCAGCACAAGCCCCATCGGCACATCAACCGCCTTGCGCTTGAACTGCGCAAGCACGCCGGTCACCGAGGAGGCCACCACCTGATTGGCGCCAGTGGCCACGGCGACGGCCGGCGGAATGCCGATGAAAAAGAGAAGCGGCGTGATCAGGAAGCCGCCGCCCACCCCGAAAAGGCCCGACAAAAGGCCCACGAGCCCGCCAAGGCCCAGCAGCAAAAAGATGTTCACCGAGATTTCGGCGATGGGAAGATAGATCTGCATGGCGACGCTTCGGCTTTGCTCCTGCAGCATGACGCGCAAGGGAGAGGGTAGCAAGACCCGCTTTCCGCGGGGTTAAGCGGTTTTGAGCATCCGTCGCAAGATCCGTTCGAATTTCTGTGCACCGAGCGGCGCCATCGCCTTGGTCTGCGCGTGGCTGATCTCCTCGTCGGCCATCCCCGCGCCCATGTTGGTGATGACCGAAACGGCGGCGACGCGCAGGCCAAGGAACCGCGCGAGGATCACCTCGGGCACGGTCGACATGCCCACCGCATCGGCGCCGAGCCCCCTGGCGGCGCGGATCTCGGCGGGGGTCTCGAAGGAGGGGCCGGAGAACCAGCAATAGATCCCTTCGGGAAGGGCGATCCCCTCGGCCGCCGCAGCCGCCTTCAGCGCGGCGCGCAGCCCCGGGTCGTGGGCTTGCGTCATCGGCACGAAGCGCGCGTCTGTCGGTTCGCCAATCAGGGGATTGGTGCCGGCAAAAGCGATGTGATCGGAGAGCAGCATCACATCGCCCGGACCAATATCGGGGCGCAGGCTTCCGGCCGCATTGGTGAGCAAGAGGGTCTCGCAACCCAGATCGCGCAGCACTTCAAGCGGCAGGCGCATCGCGGCCGGATCGCCGTGTTCGTAGTAATGCACCCGCCCCCCGAAAACGGCGACGCGCACGCCCTCAAGCATGCCGATCACGAGCTTCGGGTTGTGGCCCGACACCCCCGCCTTCGGAAAGCCCGGAAGCTCGGAGTAGGGGATCTCCACGCCCTCGATGTCGTCGGCCAGATGGCCGAGCCCGGAGCCCAGAATGAGCCCGAAGCGCGGTGGCTCTGCTCCGGCGCGGGCGCGGATGAGGGCGGCGAGGTCAGCGCTCTTTGACATAGGGTTGGCCTCCGGCACGGGGGGGGATTGCGCGGCCGACAAAGCCCGCCAGCACGATCACGGTGAGAATGTAGGGCAGCGCGTCAAGCGCAGGCACCGGGATCTTCATGTGCAGCGTGCCCTCGATCACATCGGGGCGGAGCGCAATCGCCTGCAGGAAGCCAAAGAGCATCGTGGCCCAAAGCGCTTGCCAGGGCCGCCATTTGGCAAAGATGAGGGCGGCCAGCGCAATATAGCCGCGCCCCGCCGTCATCTCCCGGCCAAAGCCTGCCTGCAACGACGTGGCCATATAGGCCCCGGCGATGCCGCAGAGCACGCCCGTCAGCACCACGGCGGTATAGCGCAGCCGGATCACCGAGACCCCGGCGGTATCGACCGATTCCGGGTTCTCGCCCACCGCACGCAGCCTGAGCCCGAAGCGGGTGCGGTAGAGGAGCCACCATGTCAGCGGCACGCACAGAAGGGCGATGTAAACGAGGATAGAATGGCCCGAGAGCACCTTGGCATAAAACGGGCCAAAGCCCGGCACGGCTGCCAGCGTCTCCACGCCGGGGAGCTGGATCGGAGAAAACCGCGCCGCGCCCGAAAGCGGCGGGGTGCGCCCGCCTTGGCCAAAGAGCGTCTGCGCGATCAGCACGGTCGCGCCGGAGGCGACGAAATTGAGCGCCACGCCGGAAATGAGCTGATTGCCGCGGAAGGTGATCGAGGCGAGCCCGTGCACGCCAGCAAAAAGGAGCGAGGCAAAGATGCCCGCGCCAAGCCCGATCCAGGCCGAGCCGGTGGTGGCGGCAACCGCCCCCGAGGCCATCGCCGCCATCAGCATCTTGCCCTCAAGCCCGATGTCGAAAATGCCCGCGCGTTCGGAAAAGAGACCGGCGAGGCAGGCCAGCAGCAGGGGCGTGCCGAGCCGCAGGGTGGAGCCCAGAACTTCGATCAGCGTTGCATAATCCATCACGCGGCCCCCCGGGCTGTGCGGAAGAAGGGGGTGAGCATCATCCGCACCATCGTGTCGAGCGCGCCGGTGAAGAGGATCACGAGCCCCTGCACCAAAAGCCGCAGCTCAATGGGAATGGTGGTCCAGAGCCCCATTTCCGCCCCGCCCTGATAGAGAAAGCCAAAGAGAAGCGCGGCCAGAAACACGCCAAACGGATGGTTGCGCCCCATCAGTGCGACGGCGATGCCGATGAAGCCCGCGCCTTCAGATGCATTCTGCACCAGCCGCTCACTTTCCCCCATCACGTTGTTGATCGCCATCAGCCCCGCCAGCCCGCCCGAGATCAGCATCGACAGCATGATCACCTTGGTGGGGGAGATCCCGGCATAAACCGCGGCACTTTCGGATTTGCCGAAGGCGCGGATCTCGTAGCCGAGCCTTGTGCGCCACAAAAGCGCCCAGACCGCAAAGCAGGCGGCAATGGCCACGAAAAAGCTCACATTCGCGGGCACCTTGTTCGAGAAAATGAGCGAAAGCCCCGGAATCTCGCCAAAGTTCGGGAGCTTTGCGCCAACGGGGAAGCGCGCCGAGGCCGGGTCCATTTGCCCGATCGGGCGCAGCACCTCAACCAGCATGTAAACAATGAGCGCCGCACCGATATAGTTGAACATGATCGTGGTGATGACGATATGCGAGCCGCGTTTCGCCTGCAGCCAGGCCGGAATCGCGGCCCAGGCGGCACCGAAAAGCGCGGCCCCCACGCTTGCCGCCAAAAGCGCAATCGACCAGTGCGGCCAGGGCAGGGCAAGGCAGACCAGCGCCACGCCCAGCCCGCCCAGTTGCGCCTGCCCCTCGCCGCCGATGTTGAACTGCCCGGCGTGATAGGCGACCGTTACCGCAAGCCCGGTGAAGATGAACGAGGTGGTGTAATAGAGCGTATAGCCCCAGCCGTAAGGCGAGCCGAGCGCACCATCGACCATCACCGTCACCGCCTCGACCGGATCGCCGCCGATGGCAAGGATCACGAGCGCCGAGATCACCGCGGCCAGCAGAAGCGAGATGAGCGGCACCAGAACGAGATCGGCCCAGGTTGGGAGTTTTGCCATCACGCGGCCCCTGCTTCGGTCGCGACCCCGGCCATCAGAAGGCCCAGTTCGCGCTCATTGGTCTGATCGGGCAGGCGCTCGCCCATGATCTGCCCGTCGAACATCACCGCGATCCGGTCGGAAAGGGACAGGATCTCCTCCAGCTCGACAGAGACGAGGAGGATCGCCGCGCCCGCATCCCGCAACTCGACGATGCGGCGGTGGATGAATTCGATCGCGCCGATATCAACGCCGCGGGTCGGCTGGCCTACGAGCAAAAGCACCGGGTTGCGCTCGATCTCGCGGGCGAGCACGATTTTTTGCTGGTTGCCGCCCGAGAAGCTTTTGGCGGGCAGCTGCGGGTTTGGCGGGCGCACGTCGAAGCGCGCCATCTTGCCCTCGGTGTCGCGGATGATCGCGTCATTATCCATGAAAAGCGCGTTCGCCTGATAGTCGGGCGCGCCGTGATAGCCGAAGGCGATGTTCTCCCAAGCCGCAAAATCGAGGATGAGGCCAAGGTGATGGCGGTCTTCGGGCACATGGGCGATGCCCGCGGCGCGCCGGGTCTCGCCGGTGGCGCCGGGGCCCGAAAGCACCAGATCTTGCCCCGAGAGGCTGACGCGCCCCTCGATCTTGCCGGGCGCAAAGCCGCCCAGCACTTCGAGAAGCTCGGACTGCCCGTTGCCAGCCACACCGGCAATGCCGAGGATCTCGCCCGCGCGGATTTTAAGGCTGACGCCCTTGAGGCGTGCAACGCCCGCGCCATCGGTCACCCGCAGGTTCTCGACGTCCAGCACCGTTGCGCCGGGTTGCGCGGTCGCCTTGGGCACATGCAGCAGCACCTTGCGCCCCACCATCAGCTCCGCCAATGCCTCGGGCGAGGTTTCGGAGGTGGTGACCGTGGCCACCATTTCCCCGCGTCGCATGACGCTCACCCTGTCGGTGATCTCCATGATCTCGCGCAGCTTGTGGGTGATCAGGATGATCGTTTTGCCCTGCGCCTTCAGTCCGCGCAGGATGCGGAACAGGTGGTCCGCCTCGTCGGGGGTGAGCACGCCGGTCGGCTCGTCGAGAATGAGGATATCGGCCTGCCGGTAAAGCGCCTTCAAGATCTCGACCCGTTGCTGATGGCCGACCGAGAGCGCCTCGATCACCGCCTCGGGATCCACCTCAAGCTCGTATTCCTCGGCGAGATGGGCGAGCGTCTTGCGTGCCTTGGCAAGCGAGGGGCGCAAAAGCGCGCCCTCTTCGGCGCCGAGAATGACATTCTCGAGCACGGTGAAATTCTGCACCAGCTTGAAATGCTGGAACACCATGCCGATGCCCGCGCGGATCGCGGCCTGACTGTCGGTGATGGTGGTGGGGCGGCCGTTGATGAAGATCTCGCCCGCATCGGCGCGGTAAAAGCCGTAAAGGATCGACATCAGTGTCGATTTGCCCGCGCCATTCTCGCCGATGATGCCATGGATCGTGCCGGGCATCACCCGGATCGAGATGTCCTTGTTCGCCTGCACCGGCCCGAAGGCCTTGGAAATGCCGCGCAATTCGATGGCCGGAACCCCGGCCTGCATATTTGAAGGGGCGGCAGTTGCCTGCCGCCCCGTGTCCTTGCCCAAAGTCATCATTCCACCGGGCAGGTGTTGTCCGTCATGTAGTCGTGCACCGCGATCTCGCCCGCCTTGATCTTTTCGGCGGCGGCATCGACCGCGGCTTTCATCTCCGGGGTGATCAGATCGGCGTTATATTCGTCGAGCGCATAGCCCACGCCCTCATCCTTGAGCCCCGAGACAACGAGGCCGGTCTCAAGCGCCGGGCCATCCTTGAACGCCTCATAGACCGACAGATCGACGCGCTTGACCATCGAGGTCAGCATATGGCCCGGGTGCATGTAGTTCTGGTTGCTGTCGACGCCGATGCCGAGAATGCCCTCGTCGGCGACGGTTTGCAGGATGCCAAGCCCGGTCGAGCCCGCCGCCGCATAGACCACATCGGCGCCCTGCGCGATTTGCGCCTTGGTGAGTTCGGAGCCTTTCACCGGGTCGTTCCACGCGGCGGGCGTGGTGCCGGTCATGTTCATCACCACTTTCGCCTCGGGGTTCACGGCCTTCACGCCCTGCGCATAGCCGCATTCGAACTTGCGGATGAGCGGAATATCCATGCCGCCGACAAAGCCGACGGTGCCGGTTTTCGAGGCCATCGCGGCGAGCATGCCGACGAGATAGGAGCCTTGTTCCTCCTGGAACACGACCGAGCGGACGTTGGGCTGATCGACCACCATGTCGATGATGACGAATTTGGTATCCGGGTAATCCGGCGCCACGGTGTTGAGCACATCGCCAAAGGCAAAGCCGGTCATCACGATCGGGTTCGCGCCCGATTCGGCAAAGCGGCGCAGCGCTTGCTCGCGCTGAGCTTCGGACTGCATCTCGAGCTGCTTGTAGCTGCCGCCGGTTTCCGCGACCCATTTCTCGGCGCCATTGAAGGCCGCTTCGTTGAAGGATTTGTCGAACTTGCCGCCGAGGTCGAAGATCAGCGCGGGGTCGGCCGCGGCTGCGCCCGCGCAAAGCGCCAAAGAGGCGGCTGCGCCCAGAAGCTGTTTCATCATCGTCATGGATCTCTCCCGGTCAGTGTTGTGCGTTCCGGGGCGGAACGCTCTTGGCGGGCGCGGCCCGCAAACCGATTGAATTAGGGCCGCGAAACCGGGAGAGGGTCAAGCGGGATTTTGGGGCCCGCCATGCGGGAGGGCGGCATTGCTCAAAGCGTCAGCACCAGCACCAGCGCATCTTCCGTCGTGCCGTCCGGCGCGTGGTAATAGCGCTTGCGGCGGCCCGCTTCCGTCCAGCCTGCGGCGGCGTAAAGCGCGCGGGCGGGGGCATTGGAAGCGGCCACTTCCAGAAAGGCTGCGCTGGCGCCGCGGGCACGGGCCTCTGCGGCAAAGCCCGTCACGAGCCGCGCAGCCTTGCCCTGTCGGCGCGCCCCGGGCGCAACCGCGAGCGTGAGCAGCTCCGCCTCGTCGGCGATCACCCGACCAAGCAGGAATGCTTCTGGTTCGCTGAGCAGGAAACAGGGGGCAGAAGCCAGAAGCTCGGAAAATTCTGCCGCCGACCAAGGGCGCGGCGTGGTGAAACAGGCGCTGTGCAAGACGGCGAGGGCTTCGGGTGCCATCAGTCGAGCAGCTTTGGCGGCGCGTCGGAGGGCGGCGCGGCATCGGCGCCGCGCAGATAGAGCGGCGCCGGGCGCGGTTGTTCCGTGCCAAGGCGTCTCCTCGCGACGTGTGCGATCGCCACGGCGAGCGGATAGGTGGCCGTCGCTTCCGGGGCCATCATTGGGTTGCCCGCCAGCTCCGCCAAAAGGCTTTCCAACGGCGCAAGGCGCGGTGTCTCGGCACCGGTTTCGGAAAACATCTGGGCATAGGCCTCGCCACGGCGCGCATCGAGAAGCACGGTCACGGGGCGGGAGGCGCCTTCGGCGCGCGCCTCGAAACTCGAGACGCCAATCGCCGGAATGCCGAGCGACAGGGCGAGCCCGCGCGCGGCGGAGACGGCAATCCGCACACCGGTGAAATTGCCGGGACCAATGCCCACGCCAATCGCGGCAAGATCATGCCAGCCGAACCCGGCGCCTGCGAGCAGGTCTTCCAGAAGCGGCATCAGCCGTTCGGCCTGCCCCTTTGCCATCTCTTCGACCCGTTCGGCCAGCACCCGCTCGCCCGCAATCAAAGCGGCCGCGCAATGCGCGGCCGATGTGTCGAAGGCCAGAATGACGGGCTCAGCCGGCAACGGCGCGCACCTCGCTCACCTCGGGGATGTAGTGGCGCAAGAGGTTCTCGATCCCCATCTTCAGCGTGTAGGTGGAGGAGGGGCAGCCCGCGCAGGCGCCCTGCATGTGCAGATAGACCACGCCCTTTTCAAAGCCGTGGAAGGTGATGTCGCCACCATCGCGCGCCACCGCCGGACGCACGCGGGTGTCGAGCAGCTCCTTGATTTGGGAGATGATCGCGCCGTCCTCGCCATCATCGGCGCCGCCTTCGGTGTGGCCACCTGCCGCCGCGCCCATCAAGACCGGCTGGCCGGACTGGTAATGCTCCATGATCGCGCCGAGGATCGCGGGGCGGGCGTGCGACCAGTCGGTCGCCTCGTCCTTCGTCACGGTGACGAAATCGGCGCCCAGAAACACCGCTTTCACGCCTGCAACGCGGAAGATCCGGCCCGCGAGCGGCGAGACCTGTGCGGCCTCTTCGGTAGTGAAATCGGCGCTGCCTTCGCCCAGCACATCGAGCCCGGGCAGGAATTTCAGCGTGGCGGGGTTCGGGGTGGTCTCGGTCTGGATGAACATCGATGCCTCCTTGGCTTGCGGTCTATATGCGCGCGCCAAGAAAAATAATCAAGTTTGCGCCGCACGCGGCTCAGAAGATGCGCGGGGCAATCTCGGCGGGGTCTGCCACCTCGGGTTTCCAGAACGCCGTTGCTTCCGGGCCAAGCGCGGCAAGAACCCGCGCAAAGGCTGCGTGATCGACATAGCGCCAGAGCGCGAAAGCCGTGGCCTCGATGGCGTTATCGGGCGTGAGGTTGTGATGCGGACGAAGTGCCTGCGCGCGCTGCGTCATTTCTGCGCGGGTGCCGAAGGGCAGGGGCGCCGCGGCAAGATCCCAATGCGCCAGAAACAGGCCGCGCAGCACCACCGGCAGGCAATCGGCGAAAGCGAGCGCCTCGGGCGGCGTCAGGCAGGCGCGAAAAGCGCGCAACACACCCTCGACCGCAGTGAAGGCCATGTTGTCGGACACAAGTCCCATCCGCTCGCGCGCGTCGAGAAGGAAGGCCTGAAACTCCTTCTGGGCGTGCCGATAGGTCCAGGGCATCGGCATCTCAGGTGATCGCTTCGAGCCGTTCCTTCGACATGTCGCCCGGCACGATGGTGACCGGGATCGGCAAGTTGCCCGAATTGCGGCTCATCTGGGTGACGAGCGGGCCGGGCCCGGCCTTTTCGGTGCCCGCGCCGAGCACGAGCACCCCGATCTCCGGGTCTTCATGCACGAGCGCGAGGATCTCCGTCACCGGGTCGCCCTCGCGGATCACGAGTTCGGGGTTCACCCCCTGCTTGTCACGCATCCATTTGGCGAAAACCTCGAAATGCGCCTCGATCGCCTCGCGGGCTTCGGCACGCATGATATCGGCCACTCCGATCCAGTGCTGGAACTCCTCGGGCGAAATCACCGACAGGATCGTCACCCCCCCATGCGTATGCGCGGCCCGCATCGCGGCATAGCGCATCGCATTGAGGCATTCACGGGTCTGGTCGAGCACGACGAGAAACTTGCGCATCCGCACCTCCGGCATTGCCGCCATGATCACCCTCCCGATGCGTTTTGGCAACTGCGGTCCGGGCCCTCCCCGGCCCGGACCGCTTGCGTTCAGAGTCTTTGGCCCGCGGCGAAGTCCCAGTAAAGGCTGCGGATCCGGTCCGTCACCGGATGATCGCCATAGGTGACATCGTCAAAGGCGCTTACTGGCGTGACCTTGGCGAAGTTGCCCGAGAGGAACACCTCGTCGGCCTGCCGCACATCCTCGACGCTGAGCACGCATTCGCGCACCTCCATGCCCGCGGCGCGCATGTTGGCAATGTGGCGCGCCCGTGTGATGCCGGAAAGGAAGGTTCCGTTGGCGATGGGCGTCATCGCCACGCCATCCTTCACGATGAACAAATTGGCCGAGGCCGTCTCGGCGACATTGCCCATCGCGTCGCAGACGAGCGCATTGCCAAAGCCTTTGCGCTTGGCCTCTACCAGCATCCGCGCGTTGTTCGGATAAAGGCAGCCCGCCTTGGCGTTGCAGACGTTGTCGGCCAGCACCGGGCGGCGGAACTGGGTCGTCGTCAGCGTGGTTGCCTTGTCGGCAGCGGGCATCGCCACCTCTTCGAGGCAAAGCGCGAAGCGGGTGGAATTGGCGAGCGGCGAGATGCCGAGCTCGGAGCCGTCAATCGCCCAATACATCGGGCGCACGTAAACTGCCGCGCCGGGCGCATATTTGCGTAGCCCCTCGCGGGCGATCTCGACCATGTCTTTGGCGGAAATCGTCG
This sequence comes from Rhodobacter maris, assembly GCF_900217815.1. Classification (GTDB taxonomy): domain Bacteria; phylum Pseudomonadota; class Alphaproteobacteria; order Rhodobacterales; family Rhodobacteraceae; genus Rhodobacter; species Rhodobacter maris. The sequence continues at coordinate 443,697 of NZ_OBMT01000001.1, read as the reverse complement.
GCGTGATCATCAGCGCTTCGGCGGAGCGGTTCACCCGCGCGCAATGCAGATCGAGATCGGGGATCAGTCCCTCAAAGAGCCGCGCCCCGTCGAACACCGAAGAGCCCTGCCAAAGCCCGTGGTCGGCGGCGCGCATAACCGCAATGTCGCCCTCGTGCCATGCGCCCTCGAACCATGTGCGGATATTCGTGCCGAATGCCATCTTGCGTCTCCTTTTCGTGGCCGGATGCTAAGCACCGCGCGGCGCAAAGGTCCAGAGCGCGGATTGTATCGGTTCGAGGCCCGGGGAATGGCTTGCGGGGCGGCGAGAGGCGTCTCGACGGGTTGGTGCCGCCCGTTCGAGATGCTATCGCTGGCCGGACCGATCACGACCGATGAAAGGCCTCCGATGCGTAAGGATCTTCAGATCAGCTCTGCCGTGGCGCCTGCGCTTTTGGTGGTGGGTGGTTCGGGGCGGCTCGGTCGGCTGCTGCGCCGGGCCTGGCCGCTTGCAGGGGCGGGCGTGCGGCCGCTCTGGCAGGCGCGGGACGCGGAAGCCTTCGCGGGGCTCGGCGGCCCCGATCTCGTTTTCGATCCGCTGGCGGAGCCCGCGGCCTTTGCCGCTGCTGCTGCGGCGGCGGATGCGGTGCTGATGCTGGCCGCGCCGGTTACGGGCGATGCGGCGCAGCTTGCGGTGACCACCGATCTGGCGCGGGCCGCGCTGCGGGCGGCGGCGGGGCGGCCGCTTTTTCTGGCCTCGTCGGCGGCGGTTTACGGGCATCCCTCAGGGCTTTGCCGCGAGGAGGAGCCGCCCGCGCCAGTGGCCGATTACGGCCGCGCCAAAGCCGCGATGGAGGCGGCGGTCGCGGGTGCGCCCGGCGTCGTAGTGCTGCGCATCGGCAATGTGGCGGGGGCGGATGCGCTTCTGGGCCGTCGCGTCGCAGGCGTGCGCCCGCTCCATGTCTTTGAAGACGGGCGCGCGCCGCGGCGCAGCTATATCGGGCCGCAAGCGCTGGTGCGCGCGCTGGCGCGGCTCGTGCGGCTCGCGGCGGCCGGGGCAGATTTGCCTGGCGTGATCAATCTCGCCCTGCCCGGCGCAGTGGGGATGGAGGCGCTGCTTGAGGCGGACGGCCAGAGCTGGGCGCCGCTTCCGGCACCTGCGGGGCTGATCCCGCGGGTCGAGTTTGAGCTGCGCCGCGCATGCCTGCTTGGCCTCGTGCCCGAGGAGGAAGCAACCGCGCGGCGCATTGTCGCGGATTTGCGGGCGCTTGAGACTGTGCCCGCAGAGGCATCGCAAAACACGGTTGGGGCCGGAGAAGGCAGGACGGCATGAGCTTTTCGAAACGTCTGTTCGACATCGTCTTTGCGGTGCTGCTGCTGCTGCCGATCGGGGTGATGGCGGGGACCGTTCTGGGGGTGCTGATGCTGACCCAGCCGCGGCCCTGGTTTTATGCCGCCGAGCGGATGAAAACGCCGACCGAGGCATTCCGGCTCTGGAAGTTCCGCACCATGACGGTGGTGGCCACCGACGCCGGGGTCTCTGGCGGCGACAAGGCGGCCCGGATTACCCCGGCGGGAAGGGTGCTGCGACGCTACCGGCTCGATGAACTGCCGCAAATCTGGAATATTCTGAAAGGGGATATCAGTTTTGTCGGGCCGCGCCCGCCGCTCCGGCTCTATGTCGAGCGCTTCCCCGAGATTTACGCGCGGGTGCTGCAAAACCGCCCCGGCGTGACCGGGCTCGCCTCGATCCATTACCACCGCCACGAGGAATGGCTGCTCGCCCGATGCCGCTCGGCGGCGGAGACTGACCGGATCTATTGCGCCCGCTGCATCCCCGCCAAGGCCCGACTCGACGGGATTTATGCGCGCCATGCGTCGGTCTGTTTCGATCTGCGTCTGATCGGGCGGACGATCGCGCGGATGCTGGGCGGTCGCCGGCGTCCCGCACGCCGGGGCTGAGGCCCGGTCCGAAGCGCAGATGGGCGAAACATTGCCTGAGGACGAGGCGTGGCGGGCAGTTCGGATGCAGACTGTGGCATTAAATCGCTAGTTGTGATTTTCTGCGACTGCAAATGGTTGACCCGAGTCGTTCGCGGGGTATTGTCGGGCATAAATTTGAACAGGAGGACGGGCGCTAAGTGTTCGTCAAGTCCATCATATCGCTGAACAGGCGCCAGAAGGCAGTCATTCTGCTGACGATGGATCTTCTGCTTGTCGCAGCGTCCTATTTGCTTGCGCTGATGCTTCTGACAATCGACGGACCGGTCCTTCCGGGCGGTCTGGGAGGGGCGCTGGCGCAGCTTCCGGCGCTGCTCGTGATGGCGGGGGCGCTGTCGCTGACGCTCGGGCTTTCTCGGCGTCGGCTGCGCGATTACGAGGGCACGGCCATCGCGCTCTCGGTCTTGCTTGCCGTCGTGCTGGCCGCCGGATCCTTTGTTCAGGCGCGGCTCACCGGGCTGAGCTTGCCCGGTGGCGTGCATGTCGTCTTTGGCCTGCTCTGTTTCATCGGCGTCTTCCTGAGCCGGCTCTCGCTGATCTGGGTGCTCACCGAAATTTACCGGCATTCCCGCAACTTCAAACGTGTGGCGATTTATGGGGCCGGGCGCACCGGCATGGCGCTTGCGCAAGAGCTGCGCAAGAGCGACGATTTCGTGGTCTGCGCCTTTCTGGACGACAATGCCGCGCTGCGCGGGATGACGCTTGACGGACTTCCGGTCTATCCCGGGGTGCAGGCCGGCAAGGTGATCGAGCGCTACAAGGTTGACCGGGTGATCCTGGCGATGCCCTCGCTTTCCATCGACAAGCAGACGTTCCTCTCGAAACGGCTCGAAAAGCTCGGGTTGCAGGTGCAGAGCCTGCCTGCTTTCACGCAGTGGCATGGCGGGGCGGAGCTGCGCAAGATGCTCACCCCGATCGGCCCGGCCACGCTCCTGAGCCGCGATCCGCTGTGCCAGAACCTTCCGGCCGGCAACAACGCCTATTGCGATGCCAAGGTGATGATTTCCGGCGCGGGCGGCTCGATCGGGCTGGAGCTGTGCCGTCAGGTGGTGGCCTGTCGCCCCCGCAAGCTCGTGTTGTTCGAACTCTCCGAACTTGCGCTCTACAATGCCGATGCCGAATTGCGGGTGCTGGCCGAGGCGGTGGGGGTCGAGATCGTCCCGGTGCTCGGATCTGTAGCCGATGCGGTGCAGGTGCGCCGCGTTCTCGCCGAGCACGAGATCGAGATCGTGCTGCATGCCGCCGCCTACAAGCATGTTCCGCTTGTCGAGATCAACCCGCGCACCGGGTTGGCCAACAACACACTCGGCACGGCGGTTCTGGCGCGGGCGGCCCGCGACGGCGGCGTCCGCCGTTTCGTGCTCGTCTCGTCCGACAAGGCGGTGCGGCCGGGCAATCTGATGGGCGCCTCAAAGCGCTTTGCCGAGCTTCTGGTGCAGGATCTGGCGGCGCGGCCGGGCAAAACTGTGTTCTCGATCGTGCGCTTTGGCAATGTGCTCGGCTCCTCGGGCTCGGTGGTGCCGCTGTTTCAGGAACAGATCGCCCGTGGTGGCCCGGTGACGCTGACCGACGAACGCGTGACGCGCTATTTCATGACGATCCAGGAAGCCTCCAAACTGGTGCTGCTGGCGGGTTCGTTTGCCGAGGGCGGCGAGGTCTTCGTGCTGGACATGGGCAAGCCGGTGCGGATCGGCGATCTGGCGCGCAAATTGATCTCGACGGCGGGCTATACCGTGCGCGATGCGCAGAACCCCGACGGCGATATCGAGATCGTCACCACCGGGTTGCGCCCCGGAGAGAAGCTGCATGAAGAACTGATGGTGCGCCGTGGCGCCACCACCACCGCGCATCCGAAGATCATTTCGGTGCGCGAGGATCATCTCTCCGAGCTGGAAACCGCTGCGGCGCTGCGCGATCTGCGCGATGCGATCGAGCGCGGCTCGGATGCCGATGCGATAGCCGCTGTGGCCTGGGCCGTGCCGGAATATGCGCCCAAGAGCCTGCCCGAGGACGCGCTGCAATGCCAGGTCGTGCGGGCACGGCGCAATCGGGACCGGGACGTTCCCGCCGAGTGATCACCCGAACGGATTGGCGGGATAGCCCACGCCGGTCAGGTAAAGCCCCTGTGGCGGGGCCACGGGGCCACAGGCGGCGCGGTCTTGCGCGGCAAGGGCCGCGGCAACATCTTCGGGCGCCCAGGCGCCAGCCCCCACCCGCTCCAGCGTGCCGACGATCGAGCGCACCTGATTGTGCAGAAAGCTGCGCGCGCGCAGCGCAAAACGGTATTCGTGTCCCTGGGGCAGGGCGATTTCCTCGAGCGTGATCTCGTCAAGCGTCTTTACCGGCGATTTCGCCTGGCACATCGTGGCGCGGAAAGTGGTGAAATCGTGATGTCCCACCAGATGCGCCGCCGCCTCCCGCATCGCGCCCGCATCGAGCGCGTTCTGCACTTGCCAGACCTGACCGCGCTCGAACACCACCGGCGCACGCCGCGCCACAAGACGGAACAGATAGCGCCGCTCGATGGCCGAGAACCGGGCGTGGAAATCCTCCCCCACCCGCGCACAGGCGGTGATCGCCACCGGGGCCGGGCGCAGATGGTGGTTGAGCGCCTCGGAAAGCCGGAACGGATCCCAGTCTTTCGTCAGATCTGCATGGGCGACCTGTCCCGTCGCATGCACCCCGGCATCGGTGCGCCCGGCCGCGGCGATGGTATGGGGCCCCGGTTCGAGCCGGGCAAGGGCCGCCTCCACGGCGCCTTGCACCGAGGGCTGATCGGCCTGCCTCTGCCAGCCGGCGAAAGGGGCCCCGTCATATTCGATCCTGAACGCATATCTGGGCATGGCGGGGCGATACCGCGGCCGCGTCTCCCGTGCAATGGTCTTGGCCGGGGCCGCGCCCCCTGCGCTGCTTTCGCCCCTGTGAATCGGCGTGTCCCGCGCCTATCTTGTTACAAAACAGGAAAGGCAGCGCAGTGGGTATCACCGAGATTGCCGATGACATCGGCCGCAGTATCGAGGGGCTCGGCTCCTCGGTTTCCGAAGCCCTGTTCGAGCCGGTTATCCGGCTCGGCGTCACCGGCCTCTCGCGGGCCGGCAAGACCGTTTTCATCACCTCGCTGGTGGCGAACCTGCTCGACCGGGGGCGGATGCCGGCGCTGACCGGTGCCGAGCGCATTCGCGCCGCTTACCTCAAACCGCAGCCCGACGACACGGTGCCGAGGTTTGATTACGAGGATCATCTCTCCGATCTGACCGGCCCCGAGCCCCATTGGCCCGAGGGCACGCGCGCGGTCTCTGAACTGCGCCTGAGCTTCCGCGTTGCTTCGGGCGGGCTTCTCGGGGGCTTGCGGGGCCTGCGCACCGTGCATCTCGATATTGTGGACTATCCCGGCGAATGGTTGCTCGATCTGGGCCTGATCGAGCAAAGCTTTGACGAATGGTCGACCGGCGTGCTCGATCGGTTGCCGGGACGACCCGGGGCGGATGACTTTCTCGCCGCGCTTGACGAGGTGGACCTCTACGCCGACCTGGAGGAGCCGCGCGCGAAAGCCCTCGCAGAGGCATTCACAAAGCATCTGCATGCCTCCCGCGAGGCAGGATTCTCGGATTGCTCGCCCGGCCGTTTCCTGCTTCCGGGCGAGATGGCGGGCTCGCCCGCGCTCACCTTTGCCCCGGTGCCGCCCGGCCGCTACCCGCGCCATTCGCTCGGCCGCGAGATGGCGCGCCGGTTCGACGCTTACAAGCGCGAGGTGATCAAGCCTTTCTTTCAAGACCATTTCTCCCGCATCGACCGGCAAGTGGTGCTGGTCGATGTGCTCGGCGCGATCCACGCCGGGCCGGCCGCGCTTGAAGATCTGCGCCAATCCATGGCGGGCATCCTCTCCGCCTTCCGCCCGGGGGTGCCGGGGCTTTTGCTCACGCTGATGGGGGTGAAAAAGGTCGAAAAGATCCTCTTTGCCGCGACCAAGGCGGACCATTTGCACCACGCCCAGCACGCGCGGCTCACCGCGATCACCGAGGCGCTGTTGCGCGAGGCGAAGGACCGGGCCGATTTCGCCGGCGCGCAGACCATGGCGATGTCGCTTGCGAGCCTGCGCACCACCTCGGAAGACATGATCCCGCATGAGGGCGAGGAGCTTCCCGCGGTGCGCGGGCGGCTGGAAAATGGCCGCTCGGTGGCGCTTTACCCGGGCGATCTGCCCGAAGACCCGGCGCAATTGCTCGCCCCGGCCCGCGAAGGTGCCGAGAGCTGGCTTGATGCCGATTTCGGGCTGATGAATTTTGCCCCCGCGCCCGTGGTGCTGCGCCCCGGTGAGGGGCCGCCGCATATCCGGCTCGACCGCGCGGCCGATTTCCTGCTCGGGGACAAGCTATGAGAAAACCGATCGTTCTCGACCTCGACGCCCCGCCGGTATCGCCTGCAGATGTGCCCCCCGTCGTCGACGTGCCCCCGCCCTCCGAGGTTCCGCAGGGGCGGGCGATGCAGATCGCCACGCGCCTTGCCGCAAGACCCCGCTCAAAACTCACCCGCTTTTTCTGGCAGGCAACTTCGGCGCTCGTGGGCTTTCTCGTCACCATTGCGCTTTGGCGCTTCGTTGACGGGCTCTTTGCCGCGAACCCGATCCTCGGCTGGGTGGCGAGCCTGCTTCTGGGCTTCTTCGTGCTTGCAAGCCTGCTTGTGACGTTGCGCGAGGTCTCGACCTTCGCGCGGCTCGACCGGCTCGACAAGATCCAGCAGGAGGTAACCGAGGCGGCCACGCAGGATCAGCTCAAGGCGGCACGCGCCGTGGTGAGCAAGCTGCAAAAGCTCTATGCCGGGCGGCCCGACATGGAATGGTCGCTCTCGCGCCTGAAGGAGCGCGCGCCCGAGCAGCTCGATACGCATACGCTTTTGCTTTTGACCGAGACCGAGCTGATGGCACCGCTCGATGCGGCGGCGCGGCTTGAGGTGGAGGCAGCGGCGCGCACCGTGGGCACGATCACGGCGATCGTGCCGCTTGCGCTCGCCGATGTGGCAACCGCGCTCATCGCCAATATCCGCATGATCCGCCGCGTGGCGGAAATTTATGGGGGCCGGGCCGGGGCGCTGGGGGCGCTGCGGCTTGCGCGCACGGTGATGACGCATCTGGTGGCAACGGGGGCGGTCGCCGCGGGGGACGATCTGATCGACACGGTCGCGGGCGGCCATGTCGCGGCCAAGCTCTCGCGCCGCTTTGGCGAGGGGATCGTCAACGGTGCGCTCACCGCGCGCGTCGGCATTGCCGCGATGGAGGTCTGCCGACCGATGCCGTTTTCGGCCTTGCCGCGCCCGAAAGTACGCAGCCTCACCGGGCGCGCGCTCTCGGGCGTGTTCTCGAAAGCGAAGGACGACTAGCGCAGGTTCGGCACGGCATCGGGGGGGCGTCCGACATCCTCGACGCCCATCCTGAGCCCCTTGCCGATCCGGTGCGCCAGCGCCGACCATGCCGCGGCGGCCTCGGGCGCAAGTGTCTCGCGCAGCACGGCATCGAAGGTGGCGAGCCAGAGCGGGAAATGCCCCCCCTCGACATCGCCCGCGCGGCGATGCGCGATCATCGGGCTGCCCTCGTAGCCTTTTTGATGCAGGATCGAGCCCTTCCAGAACCGCGCGATCTTCGCCTCGTGATGCGCCCAGTCGGTGACATGGGCGGCAAAGATCGGCGCAAGCTCCGGGTGGGCGCGCACGCGGGCATAAAAGCGCGCGACGACACGCTCGATCTCTTCCTCGGTGATGGTGAAGCGGGGGGGCGGCAGGGTGTTCATGGGGGAAATGATACGCCGAAGGCGGCGCGCGTCCAGTCACGCCCCGTCAAAGAGGTCGGATTGGCCCGGTCCTTGCGCATTGGGCGCTTGCGGTGCATCGAGCCCGAGGTGGCGCCAGGCGCGCGCGCCCAGCATGCGCCCGCGCGGGGTGCGCTGCACAAGGCCCTGCTGCAGAAGGTAAGGCTCGATTACCTCTTCGATTGCGTCGCGGCTTTCCGAGAGCGCGGCGGAGAGGGTTTCCACGCCCACCGGTCCGCCGCCGTAATGTTCCGCCATCAGCCGCATGTAGCGCCGGTCCGCGCCATCAAGGCCGAGATGGTCGACGCCAAGACGGGTCAGCGCATTGTCGGCCAGCGCACGGGTGAGGCGACCATCCCCCTCAACGAGCGCAAAATCGACCACCCGGCGCAAAAGCCTGCCAGCAATGCGCGGCGTGCCGCGGGCGCGCTTGGCGATCTCGCGGGTGCCATCGGCATCGGCGGGGATGCCGAGCATCCGCGCGCCGCGGCTCACGATCAGATCAAGCTCGTCCTCGGTGTAGAACTGCAGCCGCGTCGGGATGCCGAAGCGGTCGCGCAAGGGCGTGGTGAGCAGGCCCAGCCGCGTGGTGGCGCCGACGAGCGTGAAGGGCTGGAGTTCGATCCGCACGGTGCGCGCGGCCGGGCCCTCGCCGATCACGAGGTCAAGCTCGAAATCCTCCATCGCCGGGTAAAGCACTTCTTCGACCGCCGGGTTGAGGCGGTGGATCTCGTCGATGAAGAGCACATCGCGTGATTCAAGGTTGGTGAGAATGGCAGCAAGGTCGCCCGCCTTGGCCAGCACCGGGCCCGAGGTCATCTTGAAATTCACGCCCAATTCGCGCGCCATGATCTGCGCCAGCGTGGTTTTGCCCAAGCCCGGCGGGCCATGAAAGAGCGTGTGGTCCATCGCCTGACCGCGCATCTTCGCGCTTTCGATGAAGACGCGCAGGTTTGCCCGTGCCTCGGCCTGACCGATGAACTCCTCCAGCACCTGCGGGCGCAGGGCGCGGTCGGCATCCTCGGGGAGGCGGTCGGGGCGAAGGGTCGGGTCGGGGTCGGTCATCGTCTGCTTTCAGGATCCGTGGGGGCGCTGCCCCCACACCCCCGGGATATTTGGGGCAAGATGAAAAGGCTAGTCCTTTGGCGCAAGCAGGCGCAGGGCGGTGCGGATCAGCTTGGCGGTATCGGTGGCGGCGGGGTCATCTGCGGCGCGTGCGACGGCACTGGCGGCCTCTGCCGGCGCGTAGCCGAGGTTGGTGAGCGCAGAGAGGGCCTCGGCGGTGAAGTTGGTCTTTGGCGCGGGGGCCGGGCGTTTGGCGGGTTTGGCGGCGGGTTTTTCCGGCGCTTCAATCACGTCATCGGCGGGACCGGTGTCGATTGTCAGCGCGCCGCCCATCGCCATCACGCTCGGCGCCTTGTCCTTCAACTCCATCACCACGCGCTGCGCGAGTTTGGGGCCTACACCGGGGGCGGCCTTGATCGCCGCCCAATCGCCAAGGGCGAGCGCGCGGCTCACCCCTTCGGGGCCGAGCGTGCCGAGAATGGCGAGCGCGGCCTTCGCGCCGATCCCCTGCACCGAGGTCAGAAGCAGGTGCCATTCCTTCTCGATCAGGCTGGGGAAGCCGAAGAGTTGAAGCAGATCCTCGCGCACCACAAGCTCGGTATAGAGCGCGCAGGCCTCGCCCACGGGCGGCAGGTTGGAGGCCGTGCGGGGGGAGACATGGACGATATAGCCCACGCCGCGCACGTCGATCAGCACGTGATCCATGGCCCGGTGCAGGATCACTCCGGCGATGCGCCCGATCATCCGCGCGCCCTCCGGATCCGCGCCTGCCCGGCGGTGATCTCAAGGGCCGCGCGACCGAGCTGTGCCGCGCCGATGCGGCGCGCGGATTGCAGGTGATGGGCATGACAGATCGCAATCGCGAGCGCATCGGCCGCATCGGGGCTGTCAAAGACCACGCCGGGGAGCTGGTGGCGCACCATGTGCTGAACCTGCCCTTTCTCGGCATGGCCAACGCCGACCACGGCCTTTTTGACCGCATTGGGGGCATATTCGCCGATCTCCAGCCCCGCCTGCGCGGGTACCAGCAGCGCGATGCCGCGCGCTTGCCCGAGCTTCAGCGTGGCAACGGCGTCCTTGTTCACAAAGGTTTGCTCTACTGCTGCGGCCTCGGGGCGATGGGCGGCGATCACCTCTGTGAGCCCGGCATGAAGCGCGACGAGGCGCTGCGCGAGATCGGTGCCCTCGGAATGCAGCGTGCCATTGGCGATGTGGCGCAGCCGCGGCCCCTCCATCTCGATCACGCCCCAGCCGAGGTTGCGCAACCCCGGATCGATTCCGATCACCCGCATCAGCCCGCCTCTTTTGTGTGGCATTTTATCCACGGCTAGCACAAAAGAGGAACATCGCAAAGGACAAAGCCGGTCGAAAACTTTAACGCTGCCGTGCCGCGACGCCAGAAATTCGCGTGAAAACGCCTTGTTGTGCGGGAAAGCTCCTGCCAAAATGACGAAACCGCTTGGCAATTCGACGAATCCGTCACGAACCTGTTAACTTTCTGAAAAGCCATGCAAAATCTGCATGGCGGGGCTGATCCTGCGGGTGTTGTTTTCTCGCGGAGCCTCATCTAGATGCGGATTCATGGGTGCGATGCCCAAAGATTTTGCACTTTATGAAGGAAACGCGACATGTCCGCCCTCGACAGCTACCGCTTTTCTGCCCGGAATGCGCGGGCGGGTCTTTTCAACCGTGTTCTTGAGACATTCGTGGTCTGGAACGAGGCCCGGCTGACCCGCCGCGCGCTCGAACAGCTCAGCGACCGCGAGCTCAATGACATCGGGTTGAGCCGTTTCGACATCGACCGCATCGGTCGCTGAACCGGAAGGGCCGCGCCCGGCCCGAAGGCAAAAAAGAAGGCCGCGTCCCGGGACGCGGCCTTTCGCTTGTCTGCTGCGGTTCAGTAGAGCAAAGCGCGCAACTCTCCGGCGATCCAGCGCGTTGGTGCATCGGCCTGCATCGCCCAGCCGCCCAGCTGGTCGAGCGCGCTTCCGGCCTGCAGCTCCGCCACGCGGCGGTCATAGCTCTCGGCGCCGATCTGCGCGAGCAGGGCCCCTTTGAACAGGAGCGCGCCGATCAGGATCAGCGCCAGCGCCCGGATCGGCAGCGTGCGTCGATCGCGGCGGCGATGCGCATCGAAATAGCTGCGCCCAAGCGCGCCTTCAGCCTCGAAAGCACCGCCCGCAGCATGGATCGTGTCGATCCGTTCCAGACGATGCGCAAAATCACTTCTTCCGGTATCACTCATGACCAGGCTCCACAGTCGCATGGCCGTCAGCCCAATTGGCTAACGAAGACTTAACAGATATGGAGCAAATTTCGGTTTTTTGCGAGCGTGGCTTGCGCTCACTGGTTCCGCGTCAGAACCAATGTCGTCCAGTCGCCGTGTTCGTCGCGCATGCGGGGGGCAAATCCGGACGAAACATAGGCGGCCTGCACGTCCTCAGCCTGTTCGTTGAGAATACCGGAGAGGATCACATGCCCTGATTCGGCACAGAAGCGCGCCATGTCGGGGGCGAGCGCGATGAGCGGCGCCTTCAGGATATTGGCGAAAATGAGGTCGAAAGGGGCGGTCTCTTGCAGCATCGGATGGGCGAAGCCCGCCGCCTCAAGGCAGAGCACCTGGCCTTCGAGCCCGTTTGTCACCACATTGGCCGCGGCGGTCTGGACCGCCACCGGGTCGATGTCGGAGGCGAGCACCCGCTCGGGCCAGAGCTTTGCCGCCGCCATCGCCAGCACCGCGGTGCCGCAGCCGATATCCGCCACATTCCGCGCCCGCAGCCCCGCCGCTTCGAGCCGGTCGAGCGCGGTGAGGCAGCCGAGCGTGGTGCCATGGTGGCCCGTGCCAAAGGCCATCGCAGCATCAATGCGCAGCGCGATCGCCTCCGCGGGCACCTTGTCGGCATCGTGGCTGCCATGAACGAAGAACCGCCCCGCGACCACGGGGGCGAGCTCGCGCTTCACATGGGCGACCCAGTCTGTTTCGGGGAGCTCCGAGACGGTGAACCCGGTGCCGCGGAAGGCGACGGCGAGAATGTCGAGCACGACATCGTTCGGGCGTTCGAGGAAATAGGCGCCGACCTCGTATTTGCCCGATCCGTCCTCGATCTCGAACACGCCCACGCCATAGGGCGCGGGGTCGAGTTCTTCCACCCGCTCGGCCAGATCTTCGGCAAGCTCGCGTTCGGGCAGGACGGCGAAGGCGGTGAAGGTGGTCATGGCGGGCTCCGTTGCTTTCGCCCCCAATGGCGCGAAAGCGGGGCCGGGTCAACTGTAGCGGCTTTACAGGAAGCTCTGCGGGTCGATGTCGATGGCCAGCTTGACGGCATTGGGGAACTTGACGCCGCGCAGCCAGGCGCGGATCGCGCCTTGCAGGGGCGCGCTTTTCTCGGCCTTGATCAGGAGCCGCACCCGATGACGGCCGCGCACCCGGGCGATGGGCGCGGGGGCGGGGCCAAAGAGTTGCGCGCCAATGCGTGTGAGCGGGGCGGCATTGCGCGCGAGCTGGTTGCCAAGCTCGAAGAGCGGCGCAACCTCGGGGCCAGAGAGAATGATCCCCGCCATGCGGCCATAGGGTGGCACGCCCACGGCGCGCCGCCCCGCGGCTTCCGCGCGCCAGAACGCCTCCTCGTCGCCGCCCAGGATGGCGCGGATCACCGGGTGTTCGGGCTGACAGGTTTGCAAGAGCGCAAGGCCGGGCTTGTCGGCGCGCCCGGCGCGCCCCGCCACCTGTCGCATCAGTTGAAAGGTGCGCTCGGCGGCGCGCAGGTCCGAGCCTTGCAGGCCAAGGTCGGCGTCGATCACCCCGACAAGGGTCAAAAGCGGGAAGTTGTGCCCCTTCGCCACGATCTGCGTGCCGATAATGATATCGGCGCCGCCGGCGGCGATGCTTTCCACCGCCTCTTTCAGCGCGCGGGCCGAGCCGAAGAGGTCGGAGGAGAGCACCGCGGTTCGCGCCTTGGGGAAGCGCTCGGCCACCTCTTCCGCGAGCCGTTCGACGCCGGGGCCGACCGGGGCGAGCTTGCCCTCCACCCCGCAAGAGGGGCAGGCGGTGGGGATTGGTTTCGTCTCGCCGCATTGGTGGCAAACGAGGCGCTTCAAAAACCGGTGTTCCACCATCCGTGCATCGCAATGATCGCAGCCGATCTGATGGCCGCAGGCCCGGCAGATGGTGACGGGCGCATAGCCGCGGCGGTTCAAGAACAGCATCGCCTGTTCGCCGCGCGAAAGCGTGGCCTGCACCGCGCCCACAAGCGAAGGCGAGATCCAGTGCACCGATTCGATGCGTTCCTCGCGCATGTCGATCGCGCGCATCTCGGGAAGGTCGGCGGTGCCAAAGCGGCTTTGCAGATCGAGGCGGCGATATTTACCTGCCTCGGCATTGGCCCAGCTCTCGAGCGAGGGCGTGGCGGAGGCCAGCACCACCTGCGCGCCGGCAAGCGAGGCGCGCAGCACCGCCATGTCGCGGGCATTGTAAAGCGCGCCTTCTTCCTGCTTGTAGGAGCTGTCGTGCTCCTCATCGACAACGATCAGCCCGAGGTCTCGATAGGGCAGAAACAGTGCCGAGCGCGCCCCCACCACCATCTGCGCGCCGCCCTCGGCCACCATGCGCCAGAGCCTGCGCCGCTCGGCCTGGGTCGCGCCCGAATGCCATTCGCCCGGCCGCGCCCCGAACCGCGCCTCGACCCGCGCGAGGAATTCGGAGGTGAGCGCGATCTCGGGCAAAAGCACCAGAGCCTGCTGGCCCTTGGCAAGGCATTCCGCCACCGCTTCGAGATAGACCTCGGTTTTGCCCGAACCGGTAACGCCCTTGAGAAGCGTGACGCCAAATTGCCCGAGCCCGGCGCGCAACGCCGCCGCCGCCGCCGCCTGATCGCCGGACAGCGCCTTGCCCGGCAATTGCGGGTCGAGCCGCGGATAGGGCAGGTCGCGCGGCGCTTCGGTCTCCACCACCGCGCCCTGCGCCACGAGCCCCTTCACCACCTGCGGCGTCACTCCGGCGAGCTGCGCGAGTTCGGTGAGATAAAACCCCGCGCCACCGTGATCACCGAGCACGCCCAGCACCTTCTCGCGCGCGTCGGTCATCCGTGCAGGCGTGCCCGCGCCCAGCCGATAGATCTTGCGCGCGCCCGGCGGCTCGAAAAGCCCCGGCGTCCGGGTGGCCAGCCTGAGCACGCCGGGCCGCGAGGTCATCGTGTAATCGGCCATGCGGATCAGGAACTGCTGCAGCTCGGCGCGCATTGGCGGCACATCGAGCACACGAACGACGGCGCGCAGCTTCTCCGCCGCAAACCGCCCGTCCCCCGGCCCCCAGACCACGCCCACAACGCGACGTGGCCCAAGCGGCACCTCGACGAAGGCGCCCGGAAAACACCCGCCCTCGGGGGCAAGATAATCGAGCGGCTTGCCCACCGGCTCGGTCGTCAGCACCGAGACCCGCGCCCCTTCCGGATAGAACCCCGGCTCAGCCATGCGCGCCTCCGCGCCTCGTCGCCCCTGCGGCTGGGTGCAAATATCCTCGGGGGGAGAGGCCACAAGGCCGGCGGGGGCGGACAGCCGCCCCGTTCCTCTGTCCAGAGCGGTCGATCCGCTCTCGCATCCCGGTTCCGTTTGCGCTAAATCCCCGCTGGAGAGAGCGCAGGAGGCCCCCCATGAAATTCTTCGTCGATACCGCCGATGTCGCCGCCATCAAGGAACTTGCCGATCTCGGCATGGTCGATGGCGTCACCACCAACCCGTCGCTGATCCTGAAATCGGGCCGCGACATCCTCGAGGTGACGAAGGAAATCTGCGAGATGATCCCTGGCCCGGTCTCGGCCGAAGTGGTTGCCACCGAAGCGCCGGAGATGATCGCCGAGGGGCTGAAACTGGCCAAGATCGCCTCCAACATCGCCATCAAGGTGCCGCTGACCTGGGCCGGCCTCACCGCCTGCAAGGCTTTCGCATCCGAAGGCCACATGGTCAACGTCACTCTGTGCTTCTCCGCCGCGCAGGCGATCCTCGCCGCCAAGGCGGGGGCGACCTTCATCTCGCCGTTCCTTGGCCGTCTCGACGACATCAACCTCGATGGCGTGCAGCTGATCGACGACATCCGCACGATCTACGACAATTACGATTTCAAGACCGAGATCCTTGCCGCCTCGATCCGCTCGGTCAACCACATCACCGAAGTGGCCAAGATCGGCGCCGATGTGATCACCGCGCCGCCCTCGGTGATCAAGGCGATGGCGAGCCATCCGCTCACCGACAAGGGGCTCGACCAGTTCCTGAAAGACTGGGCGAAAACCGGCCAGAAAATCGTCTGAACCGGCCTGAAACCGGCAACAGACCCGCCTTTCGGGGCGGGTCTTTGCATATTTGACCGAAATTTAACCTGCAATTAACTAGAATCTGTGTCAATTTGCACAGTAACCCGCTGACCACGAGGACGGCATGAGCGACACGGCATTTGCACCCGAACTCCGCACCAAGATCATCAACGACCCCGATGTGATCCTCGAGGATCGCGACCTGATGCGGGCTCTGATCTCGGCCAATGAACGCGCCATGGGCGCCAATATCGTCGATCTGCGCGGCGTGGCGATGGAGCGGCTCGAACGCCGACTCGACCGCCTCGAAGACACGCATCGCTCGGTGATCGCGGCCGCCTATGAAAACCTCGCCGGCACCAACCAGATCCACCGCGCGGTGCTGCGCATGCTCGACCCGATCGAGTTCGAGACCTTCCTGAAGAACCTTGCCACCGAAGTGGCCGACATCCTGCGCGTCGACAGTGTCAAACTCGTGCTTGAGACCGAGCAGGAGGGCGAAGAGGTCGCGCTGCGCCGCCTTGGCAATGTGCTTTGCGTCGCTGAGCCGGGGTTCATCGCGGAATACATGCGCTCGGGCAAGGGCTCGCAATTGCGCCCCGTGGTTCTGCGCCAGACCCTGCCGCAGTCGGAAACGATCTACGGCGAGGCCTCGACCTGGGTGCGCTCGGAAGCGCTGATGCGGCTCGATCTTGGCGAAGGCCGTCTGCCGGGCATGCTGGTGATGGGCGCGGAAGATCCGCACCAGTTCAAACCCTCGCAGGGCACGGACCTTCTGGCCTTCTTTGCGGGCGTGTTTGAGCGCGCGATGCGGCGCTGGCTGGCCTGACATGGGCATCGGATTTTCGCCCGCCGCGGGCATGGCGCTCGGGCGCTGGCTTGAGCATATGCGCGCGCTCAAGGGGGCCTCTCCGCATACGTTGACCGCCTATCGCAACGATGTGAGCGGCTTTCTCGGCTTCTTGCATCTGCATTACGGCGAAAGCCTGGGCATGGCACGGCTGGGCGAGCTTACCCCCGCCGATATGCGCGCCTGGATGGCCTATGAGCGCAACCGTGGCCTGTCGGGCCGCTCGCTCGCCCGGGCGCTCTCGGCGGTGAAAAGCTTCATGCGCTGGCTGGCTGAGCGCGAGGGGTTCGACGCCACCCATGTGCTCTCGACCCGCGCGCCCAAATATCAGCGCAACCTGCCCCGTCCGCTCGCCGAAGATGCGGCGCAGGCGGTGATCGAACAGGTGGAGTTGCAGGCCAACGAGCCTTGGGTGGCCGCGCGCGACGCGGCGGTGATGACGCTCCTTTACGGCTGCGGGCTGCGGATCTCCGAGGCGCTCAGCCTCAAGGGCGAAGACGTGCCGCTGCCCGAAGTGCTGCGCATCCGCGGCAAGGGCGACAAGGAACGGATGGTGCCGGTGCTGCCCGCGGCGCGCGATGCGATGGCCGAATATCTGCGGCTCTGCCCCTTCGTGCCCGCGCCCTGGGAACCGGTGTTCCGCGGCAGCCGCGGTGGCGCGCTCAACCCGCGCATCGTTGCCAAGTCGATGGAACGCGCGCGGCTCGCGCTTGGCCTGCCGGCTTCTGCCACGCCGCATGCGTTGCGCCACAGCTTTGCCACGCATCTGTTGTCCGCGGGCGGTGATCTGCGGGCGATCCAGGAGTTGCTGGGGCATGCGAGCCTTGCCACCACGCAGGTCTACACGGCCGTCGATTCGGCCCGCCTCATGGAAGTCTATCAGGCGGCCCATCCGCGCGCCTGATAGTATAACCCAATAAAATCAGAACCTTTTCAAACCAAGGTTTATGGCCTGGGTAAGGAGTCGTTCATCAGTCCAGACGAGCCTCAGGGCACGTTGTCATCCAGAAAGGATCTCTGATGAACGTCTCTTCCCTCTCTTCGCTGTCTGGCTATTCCAGCAGCACGGCGCTTGCGCTGTTGAAGCAATCCTCCTCCAGCAGCACGACGCAAAGCACCAGTTCCACGACCACGACGCAGAGCAGCGGTTCGCCGCCGCCGCCCCCGCCGCCGCCCGCGTCCAGCTCGGGCGGTGCGGATTCCCAATCCCTGTTCGAGGCGCTTGCCACGAACGACGATACCGACGGGGATGGTCTGCTTTCCGAAACGGAAGTCGCAGCCAGCCCCGTGGCAGACCTGCTGTCGAGCCAGTTCTCGACGATCGACAGCGATGGCGATGGTCTGCTGAACCAGACCGAGCTCGACACGGCAGAAGCCGCGAGCCGGTCCGGTGGAACGAGCGAGGCGCAGGGCTCGCGGCCCCCGCCGCCGCCCGGCCCGCCGCCGTCGGAGTCCTCGGAGGAAACAGAGGATGACATCACCTCGTTGTTCGAAGCGCTTTCGACCAACGATGATACGGACGGGGACGGTCTGCTTTCCGAAACGGAAATTGCAGCCAGCCCCGTGGCCGACCTGCTGTCGAGCCAGTTCTCGACCATCGACAGCGACGGGGATGGCCTGCTGAGCGAAACCGAGCTCGATACGGCAGAAGCCGCGAGCCGGTCCCAGGGCGCGGGCGGCGCCCAGGGAGCCATGCCGCCGCCGCCTTCCGGCCCGCCGCCGGGGGCTGAAGACACAGAAAGTGACAGCGGCACCTCCTCGACCAGCACCGAGACCACGGCTCAATCGCTTTATGAGTCGCTCTTCAACGCTCTGGCCACCCAGGATGACAACTCCAGCAGCGTCTCCCTCGACCGCGACCTTGCGAACCAGTTCATGTCGCTGCTCGAGGAAATCTCCTGAGTCACGCGTGACCCAGCGTTCGGGCCGGGGGCTTCGCTCCGGCCCGGATCTTTTCCGTCCAGGCTCGGGGGAGCGGCGACGGACAATGAAGACAATGCACCGCAACGGGGCGGCGCGCAGTAAGCCCGCCTTCACCCCGTCCGGGCATAGTGGCGCCAAACCGTCGCCAGGGGGACAGAATGATGGATCTACCGCAGCTTTCCGGTCTCGGCACGCAAAGCACCGCGAGCACGGTGGCGGCTGCGCCGCCGAGCCCCTCTCCACCCGCCGCTTCCGTCAGTTTCGAGGAGATGCTCGCGCCTTCAGGCAGTGCGGAGATGCAGGCTCTGGTGATGGCACTGGCCAGTGTCGATCCTGTCGCCGGGGCCGGGGACGGGGACGGGGCGGGGGCCGAGGCGGTGGCGATGCCCCGGTCCGAAACCGGGTCTCTCGCACCCGCGGAAGGATTGGCCCCCCCCTCGCTTGCCGAGTCGCTCTTTTCGGCGCGGAACAATGCGGAGGGGACCGCGCGCGACACCATGTCCGGCGGCGTGCTCTCGCAGCAATATAAGGCGCTCCTGAACGGAATCCGCTGAAGCGGGCGGCAAAGGAAGCGCTTCTGCCCGCGGCGCCTTGCGCGCTCCGGGGGTTTGCGGCAGGAAGGGCCATGGACATTCGTATCAAGGCGCTCTCGGTTCACCTTTTTACCGCCACCGGTGCGGTGCTTTCGATGCTGGCGATGCTGGCGGCCGTGGAAGAGAAATGGTCGCTGATGTTTCTGTGGCTCGTGGTGGCGCTCGTCGTCGATGGCATCGACGGGCCGCTCGCGCGCCGCTATGAGGTGAAGACCAACTGCCCCACCTATGACGGGGTGTTGATGGATCTGATCATCGACTACCTGACCTATGTCTTCATTCCCGCTTATGCGCTCTTCAAATCCGGTCTGCTGCCCGGCTGGACCGGCTGGCTCGCGATCATCGCCATCACCTATCTGAGCGTGATCTATTTCGCCGATACCCGGATGAAGACGAAAGACTGTTCCTTCTCCGGCTTTCCGGCGTGCTGGAACATGGTGGTGCTGGTGCTGTTCGCGATCAGCCCGGGCTATTGGGTGACGCTTGCCGTGGTGCTGGCGCTGGCAGTGGCGATGTTCTTTCCCCTCAAGTTCATCCATCCCACGCGCACGAAACGCTGGCGCCCGCTCTCGCTCAGCACCGCACTCTTGTGGACGGTGTTTGCCGCTTGGGCGGCCTGGGTGAATTTCCATGAGGGGAGCTGGGCGCATTGGGGTCTTGTCGTGACCTCGGTCTATCTGCTCGGCGCGGGGATCTTGCAGCAGATCTTCCCGGCGCGGCACGCCGACTAAAGCCGCGTCAGCACCACGCCCGCCACGATCAGCACCGCCGCAATCGCTTTCGAGCGCGTCATCCGCTCGCCAAAGGCGAGCCAACCGATCAGCACCGCAAACAGGATCGCGGTTTCCCGCGTGGCCGCGACGAGCGCAATCGGCGCCTTCGTCATAGCCCAGATCGAGATCGCATAGGCGCCGTAGGAGGCCGCCGCGCCAAGGGCCGCCATGCCCCAGTCGCGGGCGGGCGAAAGCGTCAGAAACCCCTTCGGACGGCGCAAGCTCATGGTGAGGCCAAAGAGCAGCCCGCCTCCGACCATCAGCCAGCCGACATAGCCTGCCGCATCGCCCGCCACCCGGGCGCCGAGCCCGTCGGTGAGGGTGTAGGTGGCCGTCGCGCAGGCGGAGCCGAAGGCATAGGGCAGCAGCCGCCGGCTCTCGCCATCGGTAAAAACGCCGCGCGCCATGAAGAGGATGCCGAGCCCGAGCACGCCGACACCGAGGTAGCCGAGCGGGCGCACCACATCGAGCGCCAGAAGCGCCGTGACAATGGCCACAAGCATCGGTGCGGTGCCGCGCGCGATCGGATAGACCCGGCTCAGATCGCCCTGTTCATAGGCGTGGGCAAGAAAATACTTGTAGGCAAAATGCACGAGGCAGGCGGCGGCGACCCATTTCCATGCTGCCGGCTCGGGGAGGGGACGGGCCAGCGCGATGGCAAGGCCGACCAAAGCTTCCATCAGGCTCAGCATTACCATGGCGCGGATTTTTGACCCGCCAAAGCGCAAAAGGGCGTTCCAGAGCGCATGCAGGAAAGCGGCGGAGAGCACCGCGAGGAAAATGTGCAGGCTCATCGCGGGCCGGATCTCGCTGTCATGAAACTGTCACACCGCTACCCGAGCCGGGCGAGGCCCACAAGGGGGGACGGCGCAGGGCAACAGCCGCATACCGGCGCTGCCTCAGTCCTTGAGCAATTCCTTCAGGCGGGCTTGCTCGGCGACGCTCAGCGCCACGGTGGGCGCGGCCTCGTCCTTGCGCCGCCCGCGCAGCCACAAGAACACGCCGCCAAGTGCAATCACCAGAACCACCGGCCCCATCCAGTAAAGGATCAGGTTCGCGCCGCTGCGCTCGGGCTCGAAAAGCACATATTCCCCGAACCGATCCTTCACATAGTCGATCACCTGCGTGTCGGTATCGCCCTCAACGAGCCGTTCGCGCACGGCAAGGCGCAGATCGCGCGAGACGCCGGCGTTCGATTCGTCGATATTCTCGCCTTGGCAGACCGGGCAGCGCAGCACTTGGGAGATCTGCCGCGCCCGTGCCTCAAGCGCGGGATCGGCGAGCACCTCGTCGGGTTGCACGGCATGTGCTGGTGCGGCGAGGGTAAGAAGGGCGAGCAGCAAAACACGTTTCAGCATCGGTTCACTCCGCAGGAACGGCCGTGAGAGGCGCGGCCTTGCGCGCTCCGGCGGCGACCCGGTAGCGCCGGTCCGAGAGGCTCATCAGCCCGCCAAAGGCCATGATCAGGCAGCCCGCCCAGATCCAGTTCGCGAAGGGTTTGATATAGGTGCGCACTGCCCAGCCCCCGCCCTCCTGCGGATCGCCGATGACAAGGTAGATGTCGCGCCAGAAGCCGTTGTCGATATCGGCCTCGGTCGTGGGCATCGCCTGCACTGGATAGACGCGCTTTTCGGGGTGGAGCGTCGCAATGAGCCTGTCACCGCGGTGCACCTCCATCGTCGCGCGCTGCGCGGTGTAGTTTGGCCCCGGCACAGCCTCGACCCCGTCAAGCGTGATCTCGAAGCCCGCGACCGTGAAGCTGTCGCCCGCTTTTGCCACGCGGATATCTTCGACCTGACCGGCCATCAAAAGCCCGATCCCGGCGATGGTGATGCCAAGCCCGCCATGCGCCAGCGCCTTGCCCCAATCGGCGCGCGGCAACCGGGCGATGCGGGCGGGGGTGTGGCCCGCACGCTGCCAGATCTCGGCAAGCGCTCCGAACACGAGCCAGGAGCCGAGCCCGGCGGAAACGAGAGCGAGCACCGGCCGCCCGGTGGCCATCGTCCAGACGAGCGCCATCACCGCGAGGGTGAGGATCGCGGCGGGCGCGAGCGGGCCGACCAGACGGGCGAGGTTTGCGCGCTTCCACGGCATCATCGCGCCGATTGGCAGCAGGACCGCCAGCGCCACCATGAAGGGGGTGAAGGCCTTCTCGAAGAAGGGCGCGCCGACCGAGAGCTTGCGATCCCACAAGAGTTCCGCCACCAGCGGCCAGACCGTGCCGGTGAAGACGACAAGCGCCGCGACGGCAAGCAGGATGTTGTTGATCACCAGCGCAGATTCGCGGCTGACCATCGAGAAGATGCCCTTGGCCTGCATCTCCCCCGCCCGCGCCGCATAGAGCATCAGCGCGCCACCGGTGAAGGCGGCGAGGATCATCAGGATGAACACGCCGCGCTCCGGGTCATTGGCG
The DNA here is from genome assembly GCF_900217815.1 of Rhodobacter maris. Taxonomy (GTDB): domain Bacteria; phylum Pseudomonadota; class Alphaproteobacteria; order Rhodobacterales; family Rhodobacteraceae; genus Rhodobacter; species Rhodobacter maris. The sequence continues at coordinate 421,994 of NZ_OBMT01000001.1, read as the reverse complement.
AAGCTGTGCACCGAGGAAATGACCCCCGAGCGCACGAGGAACGTGCCGATCAGCGAGAAGCCGAAGGCCATGATCGCAAGGAGAATCGTCCAGCTTTTCAGCGCCTCGCGTTTTTCGACCACGATGGCGGAATGGAGCAGCGCCGCCGCGAGCAGCCAGGGCATGAAAGAGGCATTCTCGACCGGATCCCAGAACCAGAAGCCGCCCCAGCCGAGCTCGTAATAGGCCCACCACGAGCCGAGCGCGATACCGATGGTGAGGAACACCCAGGCCGCGAGCGTCCAGGGCCGCACCCAACGCGCCCAGGCGGCATCGACCCGCCCCTCGATCAGCGCGGCGACGGCGAAGGAAAACGCCATCGAGAGCCCGACATAGCCGAGATAGAGGAAGGGCGGGTGGAAGGCGAGGCCGGGGTCTTGCAAAAGCGGGTTCATGTCACGCCCGTTGAAGGGCACATCGACGATCCGCGTGAACGGGTTCGAGGTGAAGAGGATGAAGGCAAGGAACGCAAGCCCGATCGAACCCTGCACAGAGAGCACCCGCGCGCGCAGCCGCTCGGGCAGCGCGCCGCCAAAGGCCGCCGCCGCTGCGCCGAACAGCGACAGGATCAGCACCCACAAGAGCATCGAGCCCTCATGGTTGCCCCAGACGCCAGAGACCTTGTAAAGCATCGGCTTGTCGGTATGCGAATTGGCATAGACGAGCTCGAGCGAGAAATCGGAGACGACGAAGGCATAGGTCAGCGCGGCAAAGGCGGTGGCAATGAGCAGGAATTGCGCCAGTGCCGCGGGGGCGGCGACCGCCATCCAGCCCGACCAGCCCTTGTGCGCGCCGACAAGTGGCACGGTGGTTTGCACCAGCGCCACGAACAGCGCGAGGATCAGGGCAAAATGCCCGGTTTCGACGATCATCCGGGGGTCCTCCTCAAGTCGCTGGGATCATAGAGGCGCGCGCCCCCCGGGCCAAGTCAGTTGCGCATCTGCGCTGCATCTTTCGCAAAAGCGTGAAGCATGCCGCCGTTTGGCTTTGACAGCGCGGGACGGATTCGCTAAGCGCAGCCCATGATCCCCCGGACCGCAAATATCGCCCGTCCCCGACGTCGCCGCAGCCGCGCCTGACGCCAGATCTGCCGTGGCTTCTCGCCACATCTCTCCACAAAACCGCCCATCCCGGCCAGACAGAGTTGACAGCCGCCGCGCGCCTGTTGCACCCCTTGGCCTTCCTTTTCCGGAGCACAAAATGATCGCTTCCATCCTGCCCACCTATTCCCGTGCGCCCCTCGCCTTTGTGAAGGGCGAAGGTTCCTGGCTCGAGGCGGCAGATGGCAGCCGATATCTCGACCTCGGCGCGGGCATTGCGGTGAATGCACTTGGCCATGCCGCGCCCGCGCTTGTGGCCACGCTCACCGAACAGGCGGGCAAGCTCTGGCATGTCTCGAACCTCTACCAGATCCCCGAGCAGGAAAAGCTCGCCGATCTGCTCGTGGCCACCACGTTTGCCGATACTGTCTTCTTCACCAACTCGGGCACCGAAGCCTGCGAGCTTGCGGTGAAGATGGTGCGCAAATACTGGTATGAGAAAGGCGCGCCCGAGCGCACCGATATCATCACCTTTGCCGGTGCCTTCCATGGCCGGTCTTCCGCCGCCATCGCCGCGGTTGGCTCGGAAAAGATGACCAAGGGCTTTGGCCCGCTGCTGCCGGGCTTCGTGCATCTGCCCTGGGATGACCTTGAGGCCGTCAAGGCCGCGGTCGGCGAGACCACCGCCGCGATCCTGATCGAGCCGGTGCAGGGCGAGGGCGGCATCCGCCCGGCGACGGACGCCTTCCTCAAGGGGCTGCGCGAGATCTGCGATGCGACCGGCACGCTTCTGGTGTTTGACGAGGTGCAATGCGGCATGGGCCGCACCGGCAAGCTCTTTGCGCATGAATGGGCCGGCGTCACGCCCGATGTGATGATGGTGGCCAAGGGCATCGGCGGCGGCTTCCCGCTTGGCGCGGTGCTCGCCACCGAAAACGCCGCCTCCGGCATGACCGCGGGCACCCATGGCTCGACCTATGGCGGCAACCCGCTTGGCTGCGCCATCGGCGCGAAGATGATGGAGATTGTCACCGCCGAGGGGTTTCTTGACGCGGTGAGCCGCAAGGCGGCCTTTTTGCGCCAGCGCCTTGAAGGGCTTGTTGCGGCCCATCCCGAGGTGTTCACCGAGGTGCGCGGCCAAGGCCTGATGCTTGGCCTCAAATGCGTGCCCGCGCCTGCCGATGTGGTCAAAGCCGCTTACGCGGAACATCTGCTCACCGTGCCCGCGGCAGATAATGTGCTGCGCCTCCTGCCCGCGCTGACGATCTCGGAAGACGACATGGCCGAGGCCGTGCGCCGCCTCGATGCCGCCGCCGCGCATCTGGAACAGAACCCGGCCTGATTTCATCTTGCCGAAAATATCCTCGGGGGTCCGGGGGCAGACAGCCCCCGGCTTCGCAAGAAAGAAAAGATGATGACCCATTTCCTCGACATCCACACCACCGCGCCCACCGAACTGCGCGCGATGATCGACAGCGCCCGCGCCATGAAAACCGCCCGCCTCGGCCGCCCGAAAGGCGCGCCCGATGACGACAAGCCGCTCGATGGCTGCATGGTGGCGCTCATCTTCGAGAAACCCTCGACCCGGACCCGCGTGAGCTTCGACGTTGGCGTGCGGCAGATGGGCGGCCAGACGATGGTGCTCTCGGGCAAGGAAATGCAGCTCGGACATGGCGAGACCATCGCCGACACCGCCCGCGTGCTGAGCCGTTATGTCGATCTGATCATGATCCGCACCTTCGAGGAGCAGACGCTCCTTGAGATGGCCGAATATGCCTCGGTGCCGGTGATCAACGGGCTGACGAACCGCACCCATCCCTGCCAGATCATGGCCGACATCATGACCTATGAGGAGCACCGTGGCCCGATCGCGGGGCGCAAGGTGGTCTGGTCGGGCGACGGCAACAACGTCTGCGCCTCCTTCCTGCAGGCGGCGGGGCAGTTCGGTTTTGACTTCACCTTTACCGGCCCCTCGACGCTCGACCCCGAGCGCGACTGGATCGCGTTCGCGCGCGAAAAGGGTGTTGAGGTGACGATCGAGCGCGACCCGGCAAAGGCGGTCGAGGGCGCAGATCTGATCGTGACCGACACCTGGGTGTCGATGCATGACCCGGAATCGGCCAAGGAGCGTCGCCATAACCAGTTGCGTCCCTATCAGGTGAACGAGGCGCTGATGGCCAAGGCGAAGCCCGATTGCCTGTTCATGCATTGCCTGCCCGCGCATCGCAACGACGAAGCGACAAGCGCGGTGATGGATGGCCCGCATTCGGTGATTTTCGACGAGGCGGAAAACCGGCTCCATGCGCAAAAGGCCGTGATGCGCTGGGCTTTGGGGAAGTAAGACAGAAGGGGGGCGCTGCCCCCCTCTTTTGCGCTGACGCGCAAAATTCACCCTCCGGGATATTTGGACAAAGTCGAAGGGGCGAGGATGGGCAAGACGGCGCTTTTGATCATCGACATGCAGATGGAGATGCAGGCGCGACTGGATGGGGGGCGCGCGGCGATGAACCCCGAGGCCGGGGCCGCTATTGCCCGGCTCGCCACGGCCTGCCGGGAAAAGGGGTTCGCGGTCGTGCATGTGCGCCATCATGACGCCGATCCCGCCTCGCCGTTTTATCCCGCAGCGCCCGGGGCGCAGCCGATGCCTTGCGCCGAGGCCCTGCCGGGGGAAGCGGTGTTTTACAAATCCACCTCTTCGGCTTTTGCCTCGACCGATCTTGCCGCGCATTTGCGCGCCGAGGGGATCACCCGGCTCATCGTCACCGGCGCGGTGCTTGGCTTTTGTGTCACCTCCGCGGTGCGGGCCGCCGCCGATCTGGGTTTTGAGGTGATCTTGCCACGCGATGCCTGTCTGGGCTTCGATCTGCCGATGATGGGTCTTTCGGCCGAGGCGATCGCCGCGGTGACCTTCGGCCTCCTTGGCGCCGATTTCGCCACGCTGTCGCGCTCGGAGGCGGTGATCGCTGGGCTCTAGGTGCCCCGCGGTTTCGCGCGCGTGGTCGGGTCGGCCTCGCGCGGGTTCTCCGGCCAGGGGTGGCGCGGGTAGCGGCCCCGCATGTCCTTGCGCACCTCGGCATAGGAGCCATCCCAGAAGCCGGGCAGGTCCATCGTCACCTGAATAGGTTTTGCGCCCGGGGAGAGGAGCGCGATGCGCAGCGGATGGCGCTTCGGGCCCACGGTGGGGTGGTGCGTCACGCCATACATCTCGGGCAGCTTCACCTCGATCGTCGGCACCTCGGCGCCGTAATCGATAGGCACGCGCCGCCCGAGCGGGGTTTCGAAATGGCCGGGCACGAGCCGGTCGAGATCGGCCATCTGGGCCCAGTCAAGCTGGGCGCGCAGCGCCTCGGTGAGATCGAGACCGCGCAGGTCGGATTCGGTGCGCGCGCGTTTGAGCCATGGCAGCAGGGCCTCACCCGCGAGCAGGGCCGCGTCGGAGAGGTCCGGGAACGCGGCGCCATCGCCGCGCAAAATATCGACACGGGCGCGGAAGCGGGCGGCGGCGGGCGTCAGCGGGAGCCCGATCTGGCGCAGCCCGTCGAGCGCGCCGCGCGCCAGCGCTTCGGGCGGGGCCTCGGGCCAGTGCCGATCTTCGAGCACCAGCGCGCCAAAGCGCTCCTGGCGGCGCGCCACAACGCGCCCGTCGCGCTTTGACCAAGCGCAAACGTCGTGCCACGCGATCTGGTCCCCATAAAGGCGGCGCAACTCGGCATCGGCGAGCGCGAGGCCTTGGCGAACCCGCGCCTCGCGGGGGTCTCCGTCAAGGTCGGAGGCTACGATCAGCCGATGCTTGCCAAGCCCGTCGGCCTCGTCCACCACCGCGCCCTTGCCGCCCGAGAGCACATAGCGCGCGGCATCGCCCTTCCGGCGCAGGCCGATCCGGTCGGGGTAGGCGAGGGCGAGCATTTCGGCGGGGCTGAAGCGCTCGGCCGGGGCCGGGACCATGCGCGCGAGGCGTTTGGCCTCGGTGCGGATGCGCTCCAGCGTGCCGCGATGGAGCTGGCCGGGGTGGTGCGCCTCGTAGCGGCCCGGATCGCGGATCGCGCTCAGCCGCAGCGTGAGGTCTGCCGGGGCGCCGCGGATCGGGTCGCGTTCCTCCAAGAGCGCGGCGAGCGGCGCCGCTTCGGGCCCGGCCATCACCAGCATATGCGCGAGGCGCGGATGGAGCGGCAGCGCGGCGAGGGCCTTGCCATGCGCGGTGATGCGGCCCGCATCGAGCGCGCCAAGGCTTTCGAGAAGCGCGCGGGCCTCGGCCAGCGCCGGGCCGGGCGGCGGGGTGAGAAAGGCAAGGTCCGCGCCATCCGAACCCCATGCCGCAAGCTCAAGCGCAAGCGCCGCGAGATCCGCCACCGCCATCTCGGGCGGCGCAAAGGCGGGGAGTGCGCCCTCTTCGCCCTTGGTCCAGAGCCGGTAGCAGATCCCCTCGGCGACACGGCCCGCGCGGCCGCGGCGCTGCTCGGCCTCGGCGCGGGAGACGCGTTCGGTGACCAGCCGCGCCATGCCGGAGGCGGGGTCAAAGCGCAGCCGCCGCGCGCGGCCTGCATCGACCACCACACGGATATCCTCGATGGTGAGCGAGGTTTCGGCGATGGAGGTGGCGAGCACCACCTTGCGGCCCCGCTCGCAAGGCGCAATCGCAGCGCGCTGGGCGGCAAATTCCATCGCGCCAAAGAGCGGGCGCAGGGCGACATCGGCGGGCAAGCGGTCGCGCAAAAGCGCCTCGACGCGGCGGATCTCTCCTTCGCCAGGCAGGAACACGAGCACGCCGCCGGTGGTCTCTTCCACCGCGTGGTGCACGAGCCCCGCGAGCGCCGCCTCAAGCCGCATCCCCGGCGCGACGGGGCGCGGCAGCCATCGTGTTTCCACCGGAAAGGCGCGCCCCTCGGAGCGCAGGATCGGGGCATCGTCCAAAAGCGCCGCCACCGGCGCGGCGTCGAGCGTGGCCGACATCACCACAAGCGCAAGATCGGGGCGCAGCGCCGCGCGCGCCTCCCAGGCGAGCGCGAGGCCGAGATCGGCATTGAGCGAGCGTTCGTGAAATTCGTCGAAGATCAGGCAGCCGACGCCCGCAAGTTCGGGGTCGGATTGCAGCATGCGGGTAAGAATGCCCTCGGTCACCACCTCGATCCGGGTTGCCTTCGAGAGCTTCGCCTCGCCGCGGATGCGGTAACCCGCCGTGGCGCCGACGCTCTCGCCCAGCGTTTCCGCCATCCGCTCGGCCGCGGCGCGCGCGGCGAGGCGGCGCGGCTCCAGCATCAGGATCCGGCCCGCGACCTGATCGCGGAGTGCCAGCGGCACCCGCGTGGTCTTGCCCGCGCCGGGCGGAGCCATCAGCACAACACGCCCCGCCGCAGCAAGGGTGCGGCAGAGGTCAGGCAGGATCGCATCGATGGGCAGTGCGTCTTTCACCCGGCCCTTATCGCCGTTTCAGGCGGCCTTTGCCAAGGATCGTTTCGGTGGAAATATCGACGACCTGCAGATGGGCGCCATCCGCGGTGGGCGCATAAGTCAGCGTGAAGGGAAAGCGGGTCTTTTCCGCCATCTCCTTGTCGGAAAACCCGGCGATGCGGCGGTATTCGCCTGCGCAGGTCACGCCCTTGCCGGAAGGCCGGGGCGCGGAGAGGGCCACTTCAGAGCGTTTGGTGCCATCAAACATCGTCACCGAAAGCTTGCAGGCCTCGGCGGGGGGGACATCGCGCAAAACGGCGTAAAGCGCGGTGAGCGGGTCGATCGTGCCGCCCTGCTTCGCGGGGTCGACGTCGTTGGGCCGGGAAGCGCGGGGCGGTTCATGGATCACCGACACCGGCACGCCGCCGTTGTAGATCACCGTATTGCGCGAGCGGTTGTCGCCGCGCTGCGACAAAACCTCCGTGCTGCGCGGGCTGAAGCGGCCCTGCGCAAACCGGCCATCGGCCGCGGCCTCGTAGCGGATCTTCTTGAGCATGCCGGCAAGGCCGGTTGTCTGCATCATGCCCTGTGCGCCGTAGCGACCCGCGGTGATCTTGCCGTCAATCACCAGTTCGCCTGCCTTGATCCCGCCCAGCACAACATCGAAGACGATGTGATCTGTCTGGTCGGCCTGGACCGGTTGCGCCAGCGCGAGCGCGAGCCCGGTGGCAAGGGCAGTCAGGGAACGAAGAGCGGCTCTCATCGGTGCCTCGGGACTATCTGGGGGTTCACTCTGGACATACACTGCCCACCTCGGGCATGAAACCGGAACAGATCGACGCGCCGATGACAGTTTCGTTAGGCGACCGCATTGAGGAAGGGCTGAAATGACCGTGTTGACCGACCCCGCGACCGATCTTGCCCCCCGGATCCTGACGGGGGAGCGCCGGGCGCTGGCGCGGGCGATCACGCTGGTGGAATCGGGGCGGGCGGATCATCGCGCGCAGGCGGCGGCGCTTCTGGACGTGCTCGCAGGGCGGGGAAAACAGGCGCTGCGGATCGGCCTTTCCGGCACGCCCGGGGTGGGCAAATCGACCTTTATCGAGAGCTTCGGCATGATGCTGGTGGGGCAGGGGCTCAAGGTCGCCGTGCTGGCGGTCGACCCTTCCTCGGCGCGTTCGGGCGGCTCGATTCTGGGCGACAAGACGCGGATGGAACGGCTGTCGCGCGAGCCGATGGCCTTCATCCGGCCCTCACCGAGCCAGGCACAGCTCGGCGGCGTGGCGCGGCGCACGCGGGAGGCGGTGTCGCTGTGCGAGGCGGCGGGCTTCGATGTGGTACTGATCGAGACTGTGGGGGTTGGCCAGTCGGAAACGCTTGTGGCCGAGATGACCGACCTGTTCATCCTCCTCATGGCGCCTGCGGGGGGCGACGAGTTGCAGGGGGTGAAGCGCGGCATCATGGAAATGGCCGACATGATTCTCGTCAACAAGGCGGATGGCGATCTGAAGGCCGCCGCCCTGCGCACCCGGTCCGATTATGCGGGCGCGCTGCGGCTCTTGCGCCGCCGTCCACAGGACCCCGAGGGCTTCCCGAAGGCCGTTGCCGTCTCTGCGCTCGCCGAAGAAGGGTTGAAGGCTGCCTGGGAAGACATGCAGGCGCTTGCCGAATGGCGGCGCGCGCAGGGCCATTTCGAGCGGCGCCGGGCCGAGCAGGCACGGCACTGGTTTGAGACCGAAGTGCGCGAGGGGCTGCTGGCGCGGCTGCACACCGACCCCGAAGTGCGGGCCCGGATGCAGGCGCTGGGGGCCTCGGTGGCCGCGGGCCACGCCGCCCCCGCGGCTGCAGCGGCCGAGATGCTCGCTGCGCTGGGGCGCTGATTGAAAAGCAAAAACCCCGCCGAAGCGGGGCCTTGCGCGAACCATCGGAAGCGATCAGGCAGCGGCCTGGGCTTTCTGGATGGCTTTCTTGATTTTCAGCGCCGTCGCCGAAAGCTCGGTGTCCGAGGCTTTCATCAGGAAAGCGTCGAGGCCACCACGGTGGTCAACGGTGCGCAGGCCGGCGGCCGAAACGCGCAGCTTGAACGACTGGCCCAGCACGTCCGAGATCAGGGTGACGTCATTCAGGTTCGGCAGAAACCGGCGACGCGTCTTGTTGTTCGCGTGGCTGATGTTGTTGCCCGACATCGGGCCTTTGCCGGTCAGTTCGCAGACGCGCGACATGGCGATGTTCCTTCGTTTCCTCGGGCGCTCGCGGCCCACTTCCAATACTGCGAGATCCGCTGGCGCGGTTCCCGGAAATCCGTTCGCGGGGCATAAGGGCAAAGCGGCCCCGCGTCAAGCGATTCATCTGTCGCGGGCCAGCATCTCATGCACCCAACCGGGCACCACCTGTGTTGCCGGGCCATGGCGCGCTGCGTCGAACATCCGGGTGCCTGCAGAGGGGTCGAGGTTGAGTTCGAGCGTGGGCACACCGGCATGCATCGCATCGGCAACAAACCCCGCCGCGGGGTAGACATTGCCCGAGGTGCCGATCGAGACGAAGAGATCGGCCTGCCGCAGCGCGGCCCAGATCTCTTCCATCCGGTAGGGCATTTCCCCAAACCAGACGATATCGGGGCGGGTCTTCGGCTTGCCGCAGGCGGGGCAGGGGTCGGTGACCTGCATCTGCGTCGGCGCAGGCCAGCGATGGCCGCAGCCCGCGCACAGTGCCCCCGCAAGCGTGCCATGCATGTGGATGAGGTTTTGCGTGCCCGCACGCTCGTGCAGATCGTCCACATTCTGCGTCACCACCAGAACCGTGTGCCGCCCGTCGGCCTCCAGCGCGGCCAAAGCTTGATGCGCGGCATTTGGCGCCGCAGCCGCGGCGGCGGCCCGGCGCGCATTGTAAAAGCGATGCACCAGCTCCGGGTTGCGGGCGAATCCCTCCGGCGTGGCCACGTCCTCGATGCGGTGCTCTTCCCACAGCCCATCCGAGGCCCGGAAAGTGCGGATGCCGCTCTCGGCCGAAATTCCCGCGCCGGTGAGAATCACGATTCTGGCCATGCGCGCGCTCCTTCGTTACAGATGACCCATGCGTATCCTGTTTCTCTGCCTTGGCAATATCTGTCGCTCTCCTGCCGCCGAGGGGATTTTCCGGGGGATGGCCGAAGGCGCCGGGTTCGATGCCATGCTCGACAGCGCAGGCACCGGCGGATGGCACGCGGGCGAGCCGCCCTATGCGCCGATGCAAAGAGCGGCATCGCGCCGCGGCTATGACCTGAGCGCGCTGCGGGCGCGCCAGCTCACCCGTGCCGATTTTGTGGAATTCGATCTGATTCTGGCGATGGACGGGCAGAATCTGCGCGATGCGCAATCCGCACGCCCGGCAGGAGCAACGGCGCGGCTCGAGATGTTCCTGCAGGGAACGCAAGGGCATTCAGAGGTGCCCGACCCCTATTACAGCCGTGATTTCGATGGATGCCTCGATATTATCGAGGCAGGTGCGCAGGCGTTGCTCGCACGGCTTCAGGGAGCGCAATAGGCCTCGGCGGCTTCGGCGAAGCTCTTGTAGCGCAGCCAGAAATCCTCGTCTGCGCGGCTGTCGGACATGCGCACATCCTGGGCCATGTCCGGGTCGGTGAAGAACTTCGCCGCGCGGCGCTGATCGGCGCGGGAAAGCGTCGCATCCGCGACTTGCTGGATGCAACCGCAAAGCGCCCGGTCCGCAGTGCGCCCGGCCTGCAGGCAGGCGCCATCAATCGGGCCTGCAAAAGCCGCGCTGCCCGCAAGGGTGAGCGTTGCCGCGATAACGAGGGTCTTCATGCTGATGTTCCCAAGGTTGTCTTCATGCCGGTCCAGGCGGTCGCTGCCGCGCCGGTTGATTTGACAAAGTTTTTAAGGGATTTGCGCGGCAGATACAATGCATTCGGCGGCATTTCATCCCGGGTGCGAGGCCGGCCAAGATATGGGGAGGCCCCGCACTGCAGCCGCAATTTGTGGCGCAAGGCGGCCGCGTCCGGCCAGTCTCAGGCGATCACCTCGGCCTCGTAGCCTGCGGCTTTCAGCGCCGCGAGCACGGTTTCCTCGGGCAGGCCGTTCACCTCGACTTCGCGGTCCTCAAGGCTGACAAGGGCAGTGCCGCCCACTTCGGTGATGGCATTCTCGACGGCGGCCTTGCAATGGCCGCAGGTCATGTTGGGGACGGACAGGATCATGGGTGCCTCCGGGGGTCTGTGCTGCGATTGATCGACCAAGCGGAGCGCGCGGTCAATGGCAATATCGCGACGCGTGCGAGAGCCTTGTCAGACGCGGTGAAAGACCCTTTGCAGCGCTTCCGAGACCCCTTCCCGGCCTGCCTGTTTGCCGCTATACGCGCGGCATGAAAAAGCTCGATCACATCCGCAACTTCTCCATCGTGGCGCATATCGACCACGGCAAATCCACGCTGGCCGATCGTCTGATCCAGATGACGGGCACGGTGGCGCAGCGCGACATGAAGGAGCAGCTCCTTGACAGCATGGATATCGAGCGTGAGCGCGGCATCACCATCAAGGCGAACACCGTGCGGATCGAATATCCGGCGAAGGATGGCCAGACCTATATCCTGAACCTGATCGATACCCCCGGCCATGTCGACTTCGCCTATGAAGTCTCGCGCTCGATGCGCGCGGTCGAGGGCTCGCTTCTGGTCGTTGACGCCTCGCAGGGCGTTGAGGCGCAGACGCTCGCCAATGTCTATCATGCGCTCGATGCGGGCCATGAGATCGTGCCGGTCCTGAACAAGATCGACCTGCCCGCGGCCGACCCGCAGGCGGTGAAGGCGAATATCGAGGATGTGATCGGCCTCGATGCCTCCGACGCGGTTCCGATTTCGGCCAAGACCGGGCTCGGCATTCCCGATGTGCTCGAAGCAATCGTGCACCGGCTGCCCCCGCCCGAAGGGGAGCGCGACGCGCCGCTCAAGGCGATGCTGGTGGACAGCTGGTATGATGCTTATCTCGGTGTTGTCGTGATGATCCGCGTCATGGACGGGGTGATCCGCAAGGGCGACCAGATCAAGATGATGCAAACCGGTGCGGCCTACCGCATCGACAAGCTGGCCGTGCTGAAGCCGCAGATGGTCGATATTGCCGAGCTTGGCCCGGGCGAGATCGGCGTTCTCACCGCCTCGATCAAGCAGGTGCGCGATACCCGCGTGGGCGACACGATCACGCATGAGAAAAAGCCCTGTGACAAGCCGCTGCCGGGCTTCAAACCGGCGCAACCGGTGGTGTTCTGCGGCCTCTTTCCGGTCGACGCGAATGATTTCGACGCCCTGCGCGACGCGATTGAAAAACTCGCGCTCAACGACGCAAGCTTCAGCTCCGAGATGGAGACCTCGGCCGCGCTCGGCTTTGGCTTCCGTTGCGGCTTCCTCGGGCTTTTGCACCTCGAGGTGATCCGTGACCGGCTCGAGCGCGAATATGATCTTGATCTGATCACCACCGCGCCCTCGGTTGTGTTCAAGCTCTACATGAAGGACGGCGAGGTGCGGGAACTCCACAACCCCGCCGACCTGCCTGACCTCACCTATGTCGACCATATCGAGGAGCCGCGCATCAAGGCGACGATCATGGTGCCCGACGAATATCTGGGCGACGTGCTCAAGCTCTGCCAGGACCGGCGCGGCATCCAGATGGATCTCACCTATGCGGGCTCGCGCGCGATGGTCGTTTATGACCTGCCGCTCTCCGAGGTGGTGTTCGATTTCTACGACCGGCTGAAATCCGTCACCAAGGGCTATGCGAGCTTTGACTATCAGCTTGCCGAATATCGCGAGGATTTTCTCGTGAAAATGTCGATCCTTGTGAATGACGAGCCCGTGGACGCGCTCTCGATCATGGTGCACCGTGACCGCGCCGAGGGCCGGGGCCGGGCGATGGTGGAAAAGCTCAAGGAGCTGATCCCGCGCCACATGTTCAAGATCCCGATTCAGGCAGCGATCGGCGGGCGGGTGATTGCGCGCGAGACGCTTTCCGCCATGCGCAAGGACGTGACCGCGAAATGCTATGGCGGCGATGCCACCCGCAAGAAGAAGCTTCTGGAAAAGCAGAAGGCGGGCAAGAAGAAGATGCGCCAGTTCGGCAAGGTCGAGATCCCGCAAAGCGCCTTCATCGCCGCGCTGAAGATGGACGACTGAGCCCCTCGGGCGCGGGTGTGAAAGCCGCTGCCGGGAGGTGACAAGCGCCCCGGCAGTGCCTATAAGGCGTCCGACTTCACACCATCAGATCACCCGAGGAACGCATGACCACCAAGGTTTTCGGCCATAAATCTCCTGACACCGATTCCACCGGCTCGCCCATCGCCTGGGCCTGGTACATGACCGAAGTGCTGGGCCAGCCCGCGCGCGCCGCGCTGCTCGGCGAGCCCAACACCGAAGCCGCTTTCGTGCTCAAGCACTGGGCGCTTGAAAAACCCGAGATCATCTCGGGCGTGGCCGAGGGCGAGAAAGTGGTGATCGTCGACACCAACAACCCTGCCGAGCTGCCCGAGGGCATCAACAAGGCCGACATCACCGCGATCATCGACCACCACAAGCTGGTGGGCGGGCTTGAGACCAAGGGTCCGATCGACATCACGATCCGCCCGCTCGCCTGCACCGCCACTATCATGTATGACCTGATGGGCGAGGCCGTGGCCAAGGCGCCGCGCGGCATCAAGGGCGCGATGCTGTCGTGCATCCTCTCCGATACGCTCGAATTCCGCTCGCCCACCACCACCGCGCATGACAAGGAAGTCTGCGCCGCGCTGGCAGCCGATCTCGGCGTCGACATGGGCGCGCTCGCCACGGCGATGTTCGAGGCGAAATCCGATGTCTCGGCCTTCTCGGATGCCGAACTGCTGCGCATGGACAGCAAGGAATACACCGTCGATGGCAAGGAGCTGCGCGTGAGCGTGCTCGAAACCACCGCACCGAAGCTGGTGCTCGACCGCAAGGCGAGCCTGATGGCCTCGATGGTCGACGTGGCCAAGGAAGACGGCGCCGATCAGGTGCTCCTTTTCGTCGTCGACATCCTCAACGAGGAAGCGACGCTGCTGGTGCCGAACGACTTCGTGAAAAAAGTCGCCGAGGCGAGCTTTGGCTGCACCGTCACCGGCGACAGCGTCGTGCTGCCGGGCATCATGAGCCGCAAGAAGCAGATCATCCCCGCGCTCAAGGTCTGAACCGGATCGAGAGGAGAGGTTTCGCGCCCCGCAAGCGGGGCGCGGCCCTTGCGGGGGCGCTGCCCCCCCCGCATCCCTTGGGGTATTGACGGCTTCCATTGCGGGTGCTGTTGAGATATTTATTTTTTTCAATGCCTTGTGGGTGGGTATTTCGCCGAATTGGTTGCGTGACGCGGGAACACACCGCCCGCGACGTCAGATGAAGACGTCCCAAAGCAGTTTCAGCGAGATCAGGAGCAGCGCCCAGGTGACGATCTTGTAGAAGGTCTCATGCGGGATCACGCGCACGAGCTTTACTCCGCTCCAGACGGCGAGGGCCGCGAAGGGCGCCAGTTTCAAGGCCAGCTCGAGGCTCGAGAAATTGAGCTGGCCAAGCGCCGCATAAGGAATGAGCTTGATCGCATTGACCCAGGCAAAAAGGATCGTGGAGGTGCCCGCAAAAACCGTCCGCGGCAAGCCGAGCGGGATCACATAGGCCTGATAAGGCGGGCCGCCCGAGTGGCTGACAAAACTCGTGAAGCCGGTAAGCGCTCCCCAGAACAGGCCCGGGCCGACTTTCGCCGCGCGCGCCATGCCCAGATGCGGGCGGATCAGCGCATTGAGCGCAAAGACCACACCGATGCCCCCCACAAGCGCCGTTACCGCCCGTTCGGGCACCACCGAGGCGGTTGCCCAGCCGAACCCGACGCCGAGCATCGTCGCAGGGATCATGATTTTCAGCACCCGGGCGTCGAATTCCCGCCGATAGGCAATCAGCCCGAAGATGTCGGAGATGATGTAGACCGGCAGCAACAGCCCCGCCGCGGCGACCGGGTTCATCACCCCCGCCAGAAGCGGCACCGAGAGCGAGGAGGCCATTGGCAGCCCGCCCTTTGCAATTCCGACGCTGATCGCGGCAAGGATCGCCATTGCCCAGCCAAAGCCGTCCAGTTCCATTCCGTCTCCGAGATTCGGCCGGTCCGGACCGGCTTCGTCCGGCCCAGACCTCCTCGGCCCCGGATGAACCATCAAACGGGCGCCTGCAAGGAAATGTTTAGCGCAAACAGTGCCGAAATACGGCATGCAATCGCATACAATTTACACGCACCCGCCGCGCGGCACCGCAGCGCTATGGACAGACGGGCGCCGAAACGCTAGTCCTTCGCGCAACACCCATAACAGCATGACCTCTGGAGGAACCCATGGCCCGACCCAAGATCGCCCTCATCGGCGCCGGTCAGATCGGTGGCACGCTTGCCCACCTCGCCGCGATCAAAGAACTGGGGGACGTTGTCCTCTTCGACATCGCCGAGGGCACGCCGCAGGGCAAGGCGCTCGACATTGCGGAATCCGGCCCCTCGGAAGGCTTCGACGGCTGCTTCAAGGGCACCAACTCCTACGAAGACATCGCCGGCGCGGATGTCTGCATCGTCACCGCGGGCGTGCCGCGCAAGCCGGGCATGTCGCGCGATGACCTTCTCGGCATCAACCTGAAAGTCATGAAATCGGTGGGCGAAGGCATTGCCGCCCATGCGCCGAACGCTTTCGTGATCTGCATCACCAACCCGCTCGACGCGATGGTCTGGGCGCTGCAGCAATTCTCCGGCCTGCCGGCGGAAAAGGTTGTCGGCATGGCCGGCGTGCTCGACTCGGCGCGCTTCCGCCACTTCCTCTCGGTCGAATTCGGCGTGTCGATGAAAGACGTCACCGCCTTCGTGCTCGGCGGCCACGGCGACACGATGGTGCCGCTCGCGCGTTACTCGACTGTTGCCGGTATCCCGCTGCCGGATCTGGTCTCGATGGGCTGGACCACGCAGGAAAAACTCGACGCGATCGTCCAGCGCACCCGGGACGGCGGCGCCGAGATTGTTGGCCTGCTGAAAACCGGGTCGGCCTTCTACGCCCCCGCCACCTCCGCGATCGAGATGGCGGAAGCGTACCTCAAGGACCAAAAGCGCCTGCTGCCCTGCGCGGCCTGGGTGGATGGCGCCTTCGGTCTTGACGGCATGTATGTCGGCGTGCCGACGATCATCGGCGCCGGCGGCATCGAGAAGGTTGTCGACATCAAGCTCAACGATGCCGAACAGACGATGTTCGACAAATCCGTCGATGCTGTCAAAGGCCTCGTGGCCGCTTGCAAGACGATTGATCCGTCGCTGGCCTGAGCCGCGCAAAGGATTGCCCGGACCGGGCTGGAGAGGGCGGGGTTTCCCCGCCCTTTTCCTTTGTGGCGCGGCGACGGGGCTTATGCTGCACTGCGGCTGATTCCGTTATCGCAAGCATTTTTGCTGGTCCCGAAATTTTGTGATCACACTCTGCGAATGCGTGATCACAAAACCCGTTTTCTTCGCCATCTGCCTGCAAATCACGCATTTATCGTTTTGTTACAACAGAGGGATGTGCGACACCGGGGCGAACAAATCAGCATGGGAACCAAGCCATGAATATTCATGAATATCAGGCCAAACAGCTCCTCAAGAGCTACGGCTGCCCGATCTCCGAGGGCCGCGTCGTGCTCAAGGCCGACGAGGCAAAATCGGCGGCGGGCGAGCTTGATGGCCCGCTCTGGGTGGTCAAGGCGCAGATCCACGCCGGCGGCCGCGGCAAGGGCCATTTCGTCGAGCCCGAGGCGGGCGAAAAGGGCGGCGTGCGGCTCGCCCGGTCGGTCGCCGAAGCCGAGACCGAGGCGCGCAAGATGCTGGGCCGGACGCTTGTCACCCATCAGACCGGCCCGGCGGGCAAGCAGGTCAACCGCATCTATATCGAGGAGGGCTCGGACATCGACCGCGAGCTTTATCTCGCGCTCTTGATCGACCGCAAGACCTCGCGGATCTCCTTTGTCTGCTCGACCGAGGGCGGCATGGATATCGAGGAAGTCGCGGCGCATACGCCCGAAAAGATCCTGTCCTTCTCGGTTGACCCGGCCACCTCGCTCAGCGACTTCCACGGTCGCCGTATCGCCTTTGCGCTCGGGCTCGAGGGCAACCTGATCAAGCAATGTTCGCAGCTCGTCAAAAAGCTCTACAAGGCCTTCCTCGAGAAGGACATGGAGATGCTGGAGATCAACCCGCTGATCGTCACCACCGACCATCACCTCAAAGTGCTCGACGCGAAGCTCGGCTTTGACAACAACGCGCTTTACCGCCAGCCCGACATTCTCGACCTGCGCGACGTGACCGAGGAAGACCCGAAAGAGCTGGAAGCCTCGCGGTTCGATCTGAACTACATCGCACTCGACGGCGAGATCGGCTGCATGGTGAACGGCGCGGGCCTCGCCATGGCGACGATGGACATCATCAAGCTTTACGGCGCGGAACCGGCGAACTTCCTTGACGTGGGCGGCGGCGCGACCAAGGAAAAGGTCACCGAGGCGTTCAAGATCATCACCTCCGACCCGAAGGTGAAGGGTATTCTCGTCAACATTTTCGGCGGCATCATGCGCTGCGATATCATCGCCGAGGGCGTGCTGGCGGCGGTGAAGGAAGTGGGGCTGAAGGTGCCGCTCGTCGTGCGCCTTGAGGGCACCAATGTGGAACTGGGCAAGGAGATCATCGCGAAATCCGGGCTCAACGTGATTGCGGCCGACGATCTGGCCGATGGCGCGAAGAAAATCGTCGCAGCGGTGAAAGGATGAACACTCACGTCGGCCTTGCCATGCTCGGCTTTGCTCTCTTCGTGATGTGCGTGCTGATGGCTCTCTTCGCAGAGGCCATGCAGCGGACGCGCAAGGAGAGCAGCTACATGGCATGGCGGCGTGAGGTGGCAAAGACATGGCGCCAAGGCGGCATGGAGCGTTTGGCCCAGAATCCGACCGTGCTCTTGGCACAAGTCTGGATGCTTCGCGGCTTCGCTCTGGTCGCCTTCGGCTTTACCGGCTGGCACCTCGTCAGCGCAATCTTCTCGTAATAGGAGACTGACCCATGGCGGTCCTCGTCAACGAAAACACCAAGGTCATCTGCCAGGGCTTCACCGGCTCGCAGGGCACCTTCCACTCCGAACAGGCGATCGCCTATGGCACCAAGATGGTCGGCGGCGTGACGCCGGGCAAGGGTGGCAGCGAACACCTCGGCCTGCCGGTCTTCAACTCGGTCCATGAAGCCAAGCACGTGACCGGCGCCGATGCGACGGTGATCTATGTGCCGCCGCCCTATGCCGCTGACAGTATCCTTGAGGCGATCGACGCGCAGATGGAACTCATCGTCTGCATCACCGAGGGCATTCCGGTGCTCGACATGATGCGGGTGAAACGCGCGCTCGTCGACAGCAAGTCCCGCCTCATCGGCCCGAACTGCCCCGGCGTGATGACGCCCGACGCCTGCAAGATCGGCATCATGCCGGGCTCGATCTTCAAGCGCGGCTCGGTGGGCGTGGTCTCGCGCTCGGGCACGCTGACCTATGAAGCGGTGAAGCAAACCACCGATGTGGGCCTTGGCCAATCCTCCGCCGTGGGCATCGGCGGCGACCCGATCAAGGGCACCGAACATATCGACGTGCTTGAGATGTTCCTCGCCGACCCGGAAACCACCTCGATCATCATGATCGGTGAAATCGGCGGCTCCGCCGAGGAAGAAGCCGCCGAATTCCTGATGGCGGAAAAGAAAAAGGGCCGCTGGAAACCCACCGCGGGTTTCATCGCGGGGCGCACCGCCCCTCCGGGCCGCCGCATGGGCCATGCCGGGGCGATCGTCTCGGGCGGCAAGGGCGATGCCGAAAGCAAGATCGAGGCGATGAAGCGCGCGGGCATCGTCGTGGCCGACAGCCCGGCGAGCCTCGGCGAGGCCGTGCTGAAAGCGATCAAGGGCTGAGGCCCGGACCATCGGAAGGGGCGGAGCCGCCCCTTCCCTCTTGGGGGCATGCCCCCCGTCCCGCGACCGGTCTCCGGTCGTGAGATGAAGTCTTTGGAGGTCAAGATGACGAGGAAACGGGTAACAATCCTGGCTGGGGGCGCCGCGCTGATGCTTGCCGGATGCGCGAGCACCCCGACAACCGCCCCGCCGCCCGGTCCGGTCACCACCGCTCCGGCGCGCGTTGTCGCGGCGGTCCCGGCGGGCATGATCTCCACCGGCGCGACCGGCTATGCGCAGGCCACCCCGGGGGCGATCGTCGCGATGCCGCTTCCCGCCCCGGCTGCCGTTTCCGGCCCCGGCGCGGCTTCGGTCGCCGCTCAACCGCTCGTCGAAACCTTCGGGGCGCTCTGTGCCGCCCATCTCGACGATCCTGCGGCCATTGCCAATGCGGCAAGGGCGCGCGGCTTCGGCCCGAGCGCGCTCAGCGGCTCGGGCCTGCTCGGCCCCACCGCCTATATCGCCGAAAACCCCGCCCTCGATCAGAGCGTTCAGGTCAATGTCACGACGCCGCACGGGTTTGAATGCGCCGTCACCGGCGCCGATGTCGCCGCCCCCGAACTCCTGCGACAGGCCTTCTTTGCTGCGCAGGGGCTTACCGGCGCTGGCACCACCGCGCAGAAGGTGGTGAACGGCAAGCGCTACATCTTCGTATTCAACACCAATGGCGGCGAAGCGCTCGTCGTCTATCGCGACTGAGGGAGACCGGCATGTCCCTGTTCCGCCTTTCCACGCTTGGCCTCGCGGCGCTTACGCTTTCGGCTTGCATCAGCCCGACGACGCCCGCCACTGCGCCCGATCTGGCGCCGCCGATCCCGCGCGATGACCGGCCGAAGGCCGAGTTCACCGCGATCACCGGCATCAACAGCGATGCGGTGGCCGCGCTCTCGGGAGATGCTCGCCAGAGCGTGATCTATTACGACCTTTTCGCCGCTGACAAGGCGGCGGTCGCGGCCGCCCCGGCGCGGCTGTGCGGCCATTATGGCCGGGCGCTGAAAGACTCGCATGTCACCGAACCCGGCGACCGGGTTCCCGGCATGAAAGCGCTCGTGGTGCGCTGCAACTGATACCGACCGGCCCCGGCGCCGCCCCCGCGCCGCAGCCCAGCCCCTCAACCGATCTCGCAAGGATCACGCCGATGAATGATCATTCTCCGAACGACCAGCTGCATGCCTCGTCCTTTCTGCAGGGCGCGAATGCCGATTACGTCGAGCAGCTTTACGCCAATTACGCCAATGACCCCGGCTCGGTCGACCCGGCCTGGGCCTCCTTCTTCGCCTCGCTCGGCGACAGTGAGGTGGATGCGAAACGGTCTGCCCACGGGCCGAGCTGGGCGCGCGCCGACTGGCCGCCGAGCCCCGATGACGACCTGACCGCGGCGATGACCGGCGAATGGGCGATGCCGGTCGCGCCGAAGGAAAGCAAGGCCGCCGCCGAGAAGATCGCCGCTGCGGCCAAGGCCGCGGGGGTGCAGGCCTCGGAGGACTCGATCAAGCGCGCCGTGCTCGATTCCATCCGTGCGCTGATGATCATCCGCGCCTACCGGATCCGCGGCCATCTGATCGCCGATCTCGACCCGCTCGGCATGCGCTCGGGCGACCCCCACCCCGAACTCGATCCGCGTTCCTACGGCTTCACCGAGGCCGACATGGATCGGATGATCTTCATCGACAACGTGCTCGGGCTGCAGATCGCCTCGATGCGCCAGATCATCGACGTGCTCAAGCGCACCTATTGCGGCACTTTCGCGCTGCAGTACATGCATATCTCGAACCCCGAGGAAGCCGCCTGGCTGAAGGAACGGATCGAGGGCTACGGCAAGGAGATCCAGTTCACCCGCGAGGGGCGGCGCGCGATCCTCAACAAGCTCGTCGAAGCCGAGGGGTTCGAAAAGTTCCTGCATGTCAAATACACCGGCACCAAGCGCTTTGGCCTTGATGGCGGCGAAGCGCTCATTCCGGCGATGGAGCAGATCATCAAGCGCGGCGGCAATCTCGGGCTGAAGGAAATCGTCTTCGGCATGCCGCACCGGGGCCGTCTCTCGGTGCTCGCCAATGTGATGATGAAGCCCTACCGGGCGATCTTCCACGAATTTCAGGGCGGCTCCTACAAGCCCGACGATGTCGATGGCTCAGGCGATGTAAAATACCACCTCGGCGCCTCCGCCGACCGGACTTTTGACGAGCATACCGTGCACCTGTCGCTCACCGCGAACCCCTCGCACCTTGAGGCGGTGAACCCGGTGGCGCTGGGCAAGGTGCGCGCCAAGCAAGACCAGCTTAACGATCCTGACCGCACGCAGGTGATGGCGGTGCTGCTGCATGGCGACGCGGCCTTTGCCGGTCAGGGCGTGGTGGCGGAATGCTTCCAGCTTTCCGGCATTCGCGGCCACCGCACCGGCGGCACGATCCATATCGTCGTCAACAACCAGATCGGCTTCACCACGGCGCCGCACTTCTCGCGTTCCTCGCCCTATCCGACCGATATCGCGCTGATGGTGGAAGCCCCGATCTTCCACGTCAACGGCGACGACCCGGAGGCGGTGGTGCATGCCGCGAAAGTGGCCATCGAATTCCGCCAGAAGTTCCACAAGGACGTGGTGCTCGACATCTTCTGCTATCGCCGCTTCGGCCATAACGAAGGCGACGAGCCGATGTTCACCAACCCGGCGATGTATAAAAACATCAAGGGCCACAAGACCACGCTCCAGCTCTATACCGAGCGGCTGGTGGCCGACGGGCTGATCCCCGAAGGCGAGATCGACGACATGAAGGCCGCCTTCCAGGCCGTGCTGAACGAGGAATACGAGGCCGGCAAACAGTTCCGCCCGAACAAGGCGGACTGGCTCGATGGCCGTTGGAAGCATCTCGACCGGCAAACCTCGGATTATGACGCGGGCGTCACCCCGATCTCGCCCGAACTGATGGCGGAAGTGGGCAAGGCTCTCACGAGCCACCCGGAAGATTTTGACATCCATCGCACCGTTGCGCGCCAGCTCGAGGCGAAAAAGGCGATGTTCGAGAGCGGCCAGGGTTTTGACTGGGCCACGGCCGAGGCGCTCGCCTTCGGCTCGCTTCTGGCCGAGGGCTTCCCGGTACGCCTTGCGGGGCAGGATTGCACCCGCGGCACCTTCTCCCAGCGCCATTCCGGGCTGATCGACCAGACCACGGAAGAGCGCCACTACCCGCTCAACCACATCAAGCCCGGTCAGGCAAAATACGAGGTCATCGACTCGATGCTCTCGGAATATGCGGTGCTCGGCTTCGAATACGGCTATTCGCTCGCGGAGCCGAACGCGCTCACCCTCTGGGAAGCGCAATTCGGCGATTTCGCGAACGGCGCGCAGATCATGTTCGACCAGTTCATCAACTCGGGCGAGCGCAAATGGCTGCGGATGTCGGGGCTGGTCTGCCTGCTGCCGCATGGCTTTGAGGGTCAGGGCCCCGAGCACTCCTCGGCGCGCCCCGAGCGCTTCCTGCAACTCTCCGCGGAAGACAACTGGATCGTCGCCAATGTCTCGACGCCCGCGAACTATTTCCACATCCTGCGCCGCCAGATCCACCGCAACTTCCGCAAGCCGCTGATCCTGATGACGCCGAAATCGCTGCTGCGCCATCCGCTCTGCATCTCGCGCGCCGAGGATTTCACCACCGGCTCGTTCTTCCGCCGCGTGAACTGGGATGATGCCGATCCGCAGCATCCGGGCAATTCGGAACTCACGGTGAAGCCCGATGCCGAGATCAGCCGCGTCGTGATCTGCTCGGGCAAGGTCTATTACGACCTGCTGGCCGAGCGCGACAAGCGCGGGCTCGAAGATGTCTACATCCTGCGGCTTGAGCAGTTCTACCCGTTCCCGGCGCATTCGATGGTGACCGAGCTGGGCCGTTTCAAGGATGCCCAGGTGATCTGGTGCCAGGAAGAGCCGAAGAACCAGGGCGGCTGGACCTTCGTCGAGCCGAACCTCGAATGGGTACTCTCGAAGATCGGCGCCAAGCATCAGCGCCCGCGCTATGCCGGCCGCGCCGCCTCCGCCTCGCCCGCCACGGGCCTCGCCTCGCGCCACAAGGCCGAGCAGGACGCGCTCGTGAACGACGCGCTGGAGGGCTGAGCCGATGAGTGATGTGCGTGTCCCCACGCTTGGCGAAAGCGTCACCGAGGCGACGGTTGCCACCTGGTTTGTCAAACCCGGGGCGGCGGTCGGTGCCGACGAAATCCTGTGCGAGCTCGAAACCGACAAGGTGACGGTCGAGGTCCGCGCGCCCGAGGCGGGCGTGCTGGGCGAGATCGTCGCCGCCGAAGGCGAGACGGTGGGCGTGAATGCCCTCCTCGCCACGCTGCTGCCTGCTGGCGCGAAAGCCGCGCCCGCCCAACCCAAGCCCGAAGGCCCGGCCGCCCCGCGTTCCGCCGCGCCCAATTCTCAAGAGGTCAAGATGACGGATGTAATGGTGCCTGCGCTGGGCGAAAGCGTGTCGGAAGCCACCGTTTCCACCTGGTTCAAGAAACCGGGTGATGCCGTGGCGCAAGATGAGATCCTGTGCGAGCTTGAGACCGACAAGGTCTCGGTGGAAGTGCCCGCCCCCGTCGCGGGCACGCTGAGCCAGATCCTCGCCGCCGAGGGCGAGACCGTCGCCGCGGGGGGCAAGCTTGCGGTCATGGCCGAGGGTGCTGGCGCGGCCGCCGCGCCGAAAGCCGCTGCTCCGGCAGCCGCTCCGACCCCGGCTGCGGCGGGCAAGGATGTCGAACATGCGCCCGCCGCGAAAAAGGCGATGGCCGAGGCCGGGCTTTCCCCCGATCAGGTCACCGGCACCGGTCGCGACGGCCGGATCATGAAGGAAGATGTGGCGGCTGCCGCGGCTGCCCCCGCGCCCGCAGCCGCGCCTGTGCAGACCACGCAGCTTTCGATTGCGCCGCCGCCCGCTTCAGTGCCGCGCGCGCCCGTTCCGGCCGAGGATGCCGCCCGCGAAGAGCGCGTGAAGATGACCCGTCTGCGCGCCACCATCGCGCGCCGCCTCAAGGATGCGCAGAACACCGCCGCGATGCTGACCACCTATAACGAGGTGGACATGTCGGCAGTGATGGATCTGCGCAACGCCTACAAGGACCAGTTTGAGAAAAAACACGCCGTCAAGCTCGGCTTCATGGGCTTCTTCGTGAAGGCCTGCTGCCATGCGCTCAAGGAGGTGCCCGAGGTCAATGCCGAGATCGACGGCGGCGACATCATCTATAAAAACTACGTCCATATGGGCGTGGCCGTGGGCACGCCCTCGGGCCTCGTCGTGCCGGTGGTGCGCGATGCCGATGCCAAGGGCTTTGCGCAAATCGAAAAGGAAATCGGCGCGCTCGGCAAACGCGGCCGCGACGGCAAGCTGACCATGCAGGAAATGCAGGGCGGCTCCTTCACGATCTCGAACGGCGGCGTCTATGGCTCCCTGATGTCCTCGCCGATCCTCAATCCGCCGCAATCGGGCATCCTTGGCATGCACAAGATCCAGGAGAGGCCCGTGGTGGTGAACGGCCAGATCGTGATCCGCCCGATGATGTATCTGGCGCTCAGCTACGATCACCGGATCGTCGACGGCAAGGGCGCGGTGACCTTCCTCGTGCGCGTGAAAGAAGCGCTCGAAGATCCGCGCCGCCTCTTGATGGATCTCTGATCCCTTCCGATGCCGCAGGGGGCGGAAACCCGCCCCCTTCACGCAAACCGCTCCCCTTTATCTTGCTGAAAATATCCCGGGGGGCCCGGGGGGCAGCGCCCCCCGCCATTCGTCAGGGGAATGACCATGGCAGACTTCGACGTGATCATCATCGGCGGCGGCCCGGGCGGCTATGTCTGTGCGATCCGCTGCGCGCAACTGGGCCTGAAAACCGCCTGTGTCGAGGGGCGCGGCAGCCTTGGCGGCACCTGCCTCAACGTGGGCTGCATCCCCTCCAAGGCGCTGCTGCATGCCACCCACGAACTTCACGAAGTGCATGAAAACTTCGAGAAAATGGGGCTGATGGGCGCCAAGGTGAAGGTCGATTGGGCAAAGATGCAATCCTACAAGCAGGATGTCATCGACGGGAACACCAAGGGCATCGAGTTCCTGTTCAAAAAGAACAAGGTCACCTACCTGCAGGGCTGGGGCTCGATCCCGGCGCCCGGTCAGGTGAAGGTGGGTGAAGAGGTGCATTCGGCCAAAAGCATCGTCATTGCCACCGGGTCGGAGGCCGCGAGCCTGCCGGGCATCGAGATCGACGAGCAGATGGTCGTCACCTCCACCGGCGCGCTCAGTCTGCCGAAAGTGCCAAAATCGATGGTGGTGATCGGCGCGGGCGTGATCGGGCTTGAGCTTGGCTCGGTTTACCGTCGCCTCGGCGCCGAGGTGACGGTGGTCGAATATCTTGATGCGATCACCCCCGGCATGGATGGCGAGGTGGCCAAGGGGCTGCAGAAGATCCTTGCCAAACATGGCCTTAAATTCGTGCTCGGCGCCGCCGTTAGCGGGGTCGAGAAGACCAAAGGCAAGGCCACGGTGAAATATGCGCTGCGCAAGGACGAGAGCACGCATGAGATCGAGGCCGAGGTGGTGCTGGTGGCGACCGGGCGCAAGCCCTTCACCGGCGGGCTCGGGCTGGAAGCGCTCGGCGTCGAGATGCTGCCGCGCGGGCAGGTGAAGACCGACAGCCACTGGGCGACCTCCGTTCCCGGCATCTATGCGATTGGCGATGCGATCGTGGGCCCGATGCTGGCGCACAAGGCGGAAGACGAGGGCATGGCCGTGGCCGAGGTGATCGCGGGCAAGCATGGCCATGTGAATTACGACGTCATCCCCGGCGTGATCTACACCACGCCCGAGGTCGCTTCGGTCGGCAAGACCGAGGAAACCCTGAAACAGGAAGGCCGCGCCTACAAGGTTGGCAAATTCTCCTTCATGGGCAATGGCCGCGCCAAGGCGGTGTTCCAGGCCGATGGTTTCGTGAAGATCCTTGCCGATGCGGCAACGGACCGGATTCTCGGCTGTCACATCATCGGCCCCGGCGCGGGCGACATGATCCACGAGATCTGCGTGGCGATGGAATTCGGCGCCTCGGCGCAGGATGTGGCGCTGACCTGCCATGCCCACCCGACCTATTCGGAAGCGGTGCGCGAGGCAGCCCTTGCTTGCGGAGATGGCGCGATCCACGCCTGACTGGTTTCGCCCCGCTTGCGCGGGGCGCGACCCGCCGGGGGGCTGCGCCCCCCGGACCCCCTGCAGGTTCAGCGAAGATGTGCGCTTATTCGGATTTGCCGAGGGCCGCCGCGTCCATCTGCTGCTCGTGCTCGCGGCGCAGCGCCTTGCGCAATTCCGCAGCCTTCCAGCGCAGTTTTTCGGTTTCGGTCGCAGGCTCCAGAGGCGGAACCGGCACGGTTTTGCCCGCCTCATCCACCGCCACCATGGTGAAATAGCAGCTGTTGGTGTGGCGCCGCGTGCCCTCGCGGATGTTTTCCGCCTCGACCCGGATGCCGATTTCCATCGAGGAGCGCCCGGTATGGTTCACGCTGGCGCGAAACCGCACCAATTCGCCCACATGGATCGGCTCCTTGAAGATCACCTGGTCCACCGAGATCGTCACCGCATAGCGGCCCGAATAGCGCGAGGCGAGCGAGAAGGCGACGCGGTCCAGCCAGTTCAGAAGCGCGCCCCCATGCACCTTGCCGGAGAAATTGGCGAGATCCGGTGTCATCAGGACGGTCATCTCGAGCGTCTTGCGCTCGGCTTCGGCGATCGTGTTGGTCATGGCGCTCTCCAACGGAAATCCTGCCCCTGACTAACGGTTTTGCTCGCCGGATACCACGCCCGATCCGGGGCGCGCTCCTGCGACCAAGCGCGCGCTCAGCCCGCCTCGCCCGGCCCCAGTTCGGCCTCGAGAAAGCGCTCGAACGCGTCGAGGTCGAGCGGCTCGAACTGGCCAAAACTCTGGATCCAGGTGATCGCCCCCTCCATCGCCGCGGGCTCGAGCTTGCACCATTTCACACGGCCACGCTTTTCCTGACTGATCAGCCCGGCCTCCGCGAGGATCGCCAGATGCTTCGAGATTGCCGCAAGCGACATGGCAAAGGGCTCGGCCACATCGGTTACCGCCATGTCGTCTTCAAGAAGCATGGTGAGGATCGTCCGCCGGGTCGGGTCTGCCAGCGCGGCAAAAACGGCATCGAGAGCGGGGCTGGGCGGGGCAATCATGGCGGCAGAATGCGCGCGCGCCCCGAAAACGTCAACCGATCGGTTGAATATGCGCGCGCAGCGAGATTGCGCTAACGCCAGCGCGCCTCATCGCGCGAATGACTCGAAGATCAACAAAATCATGCGCTTGCAACGTGCCAACCCGCGACCCAACGGCGTTGACTCAGGGGCCTCTCATGGTTAGACAAACCTCAACCTGCGGGGGGCGTCTCATGTCGGATCCAGTTTCGGAAGAACCCGATCCCGAGCGCCTCGCGGCGCTGGAAAAACGCCTTGCGACGCTGCGCAAGGAAGAAGCCACGCCCAAACCTGCGGCAACGGGTGATTTTCGGATGGCCGAGATGGGCTACCGGATGATCATCGATCTGATTGCGGGGCTGGGGATCGGCTTCGGTATCGGTTACGGGCTCGACGCCATTCTTGGCACCAAGCCTTTTCTGATGCTGGTGTTCATCTTCCTCGGCTTTGCGGCGGGCGTGAAGGTGATGCTGCGCTCCGCCGACGAGATGACAAAGGCACAGGCGGCGGCCCAGTCCGCTGGCAAAGAGGGGAAATAGTCGTGGCAGAAGAAGCTGGCACCGGCCTTGTGTTCCACCCGATGGAACCGTTCAAGATCCATCCGCTGTTCGGCGATGGTCCGATCCACTGGTACACCCCCACCAACGTGACGCTGTGGATGTTCATCGGCATTCTGGCGATCACGCTGTTGCTCGTGGTGGGCACGCGCGGTCGCGCCGTGGTGCCGAGCCGGGTGCAGTCGGTTGCCGAACTCGCTTATGGCTTCGTGCACAAGATGGTCGAAGACGTCGCGGGCAAGGACGGGCTGAAGTATTTCCCCTATATCTTCACGCTGTTCCTGTTCATCGTCTTCTCGAACTTCCTTGGCCTGATCCCGATGGCCTTCACCCCCACCTCGCATATTGCGGTGACCGGGCTGATGGCGATTGCGGTGTTCCTTGGCGTGACGATCCTTGGCTTTGTCAAGCACGGCGCGGGCTTCCTCGGCCTGTTCTGGATCACCTCCGCGCCGCTCGCGCTGCGCCCGCTTCTGGCGCTGATCGAAGTGATCTCCTACTTCGTGCGCCCCGTCAGCCACTCCATCCGGCTTGCGGGCAACATGATGGCCGGCCACGCCGTGATGGAAGTGTTTGCCGCCTTTGCGCCGCTGATCCTCGTTTCGGCCGTCGGCATTGCCGTCACGCCGCTCTCGGTCCTCGCGATCACCGCCATGTATGCGCTTGAGACGCTGGTGGCCTTCGTGCAGGCCTATGTCTTCACCATCCTGACCTGCGTTTACCTGAAGGACGCGCTGCATCCGGGCCACTGAGCCCCCGCAGCCGCGCCCTTGGGTAAATCACAAGTCTTCAACCTATCTAGCCAATTCCAACCTCAAGGAGTGTCGATCATGGAAGGCGATATCGTTCAAATGGGTGCCTACATCGGTGCCGGCCTCGCGTGCACCGGCATGGGCGGCGCTGCCGTCGGTGTGGGCCACGTCGTGGGCAACTTCATCTCGGGCGCGCTGCGCAACCCCTCGGCGGCTGCCTCGCAAACCGCCACCATGTTCATCGGTATCGCGTTCGCCGAAGCGCTGGGGATCTTCTCGTTCCTCGTCGCGCTTCTGCTGATGTTCGCCGTCTGATCCCACTACCTCATCCTTGCGGTCGGGTGGGCGGCACACGCCCGCCCGGTAACTGAGGGGTCCAGGGGGACGACATGGCAAACGAAACACAGGCGGTCGACGCCGCTGCCGCTGTCGCCGGTCATGCCGCCGAAGCCGCAGAAAAAGGCGGGATGCCGCAGCTCGACTTCTCGACCTTCCCGAACCAGATCTTCTGGCTTCTGGTGTCGCTCGGCGTCATCTACTGGTTGCTGACGCGGATTGCGCTGCCGCGCATCGCCTCGGTGCTGGCGGACCGTCAGGGGACCATCTCGGGCGATCTGGCGGCGGCCGAGGAATACAAGCTCAAGGCCAAGGACGCGGAAGCGGCCTATGCCAAGGCGCTCGCCGATGCTCGCGCGCAAGCGCAAAAGATCATCGCCGAGACCCGGGCCGAGATCCAGAAAGAGCTCGACGCCGCGACGGCCAAGGCCGATGCGGAAATCGCCGCACGTGTGGCGCAATCGGAAGTCGCGATCGACGAGATCCGCGCCGGTGCGCTCGAGGCGGTGCAGGCGGTTGCCGCCGAGACGGCGGCGGAAATCGTCGTGGCGCTCGGTGGCAAGGCGGATGCCAAGGCGCTGGGCGCGGCGGTTGATGCGCGGGTGAAAGGGTAACACGATGAAGAAACTGATGTTCCTGCTCGTGACCCTTTCGGCCTCGCCGGCTTTCGCCTCCGAAGGGCCATTCTTCTCGCTGCGCAACGCGCATTTCGTCATCTTGGTGGCGTTCCTGATCTTCATCGGCGTGTTGCTTAAAGTGAAGGTGCCCTCGAAGCTGGCGGGCATGCTCGACAAGCGCGCGGCGGGCATCCGCTCCGAGCTCGAAGAGGCCCGGGCGCTGCGCGAAGAAGCGCAGACGATCCTCGCCTCTTACGAGCGCAAGGCGCGCGAAGTGCAGGCCCAGGCCGAAGAGATCGTGGTGGCGGCGAAGCGCGATGCGCAGCTTGCAGCCGATCAGGCCAAGGACGATCTGAAGGTGGCGATCGAACGCCGCCTGAAAGCGGCCGAAGACCGGATCACCTCGGCGGAAGCCGCGGCGCTGAAGGAAGTCAAGGACCGCGCCGTGCTGGTGGCTGTTGCCGCTGCGGGCGAAGTTCTGGCGAAACAGATGTCGGCTTCGGAGCAGGCCGGTCTGATCGACAAGGCGATTGGCGACGTGGAAACGCGCCTGAACTGAGCCGATCCGGTCCAGATAAGATCCAGAAACCCGGCCTCGTGCCGGGTTTCTGCTATTCTCAACGTGCTGTCTTTCGCCTCGCTTTGGCGAGGCGGCCCGTGCGGGGGCTCCGCCCCGCTCCGATACCGCCATTCTGCGCTGCGGCAAATCAGGACTTGCCGAATGTGTCTGCCTCATGTTCTTTGGCGCAAGATTGTTTCGAGGAGAGAATCATGACCGCCGCCGCCCGCCCTTATCGCTCGGTGCTCTATATCCCCGGTTCCAAGGACCGCGCGCTGGAAAAGGCCGCCACGCTCGCCTGTGACGCGATCATCTTCGATCTCGAAGATGCGGTGGCAGTGGAGGAAAAGGTTAATGCCCGTGCCACGCTGATCAAGGCCTTGACCGAGGCCGATTACGGCTCTCGCGCGCGGATCGTGCGGGTGAACGGGCTCGACACCCCATGGGGCAGGGACGATGTGCTCGCCATGGCCGAGGCGGTGCATGCGGGCGCGAAGATCGACGCGATCCTGATCCCCAAAGTGTCGATGAAGGGGGATCTCGATGCGGTGGCGAACCTGATCAACGGCGTGCCGCTCTGGGCGATGATGGAAACCGCGATGGGCATGCTCAACGCCGCCGAGATTGCTGCCCATCCGCGGCTCGAAGGCATGGTGATGGGCACGAATGACCTCGCCAAAGAACTGCAAAGCCGCTTCCGCGCCGACCGGTTGCCGCTCGTCACCGGGCTCGGGCTCTGCCTGCTCGCCGCGAAAACCTATGGCCGGATCATCGTCGACGGCGTCTACAACGCCTTCAAGGACGAGGCGGGGCTGAAGGTCGAATGCGATCAGGGCCGTGACATGGGCTTTGACGGCAAGACCCTGATCCACCCCGCGCAGCTCGAGATTGCCAATGCGGCCTTTGCCCCCTCGGAGGCCGAAATCGACCTCGCCCGCCGCCAGATCGCCGCCTTTGAGGAGGCGCAGGCACAGGGCCTCGGCGTTGCGGTTGTGGATGGTAAGATCGTTGAAAACCTGCATATCGTGACCGCGCGGCAAGTCCTCGCGAAGGCGGAGGCGATTGTCGCGCTCGCCAACTGAGGGACACGGCCATGACGATTCTCATTTTGGGCATCCTGCTCTGGGTGCTGCCGCACATGTTCAAGCGCCTCGCGCCACGAAAGCATCTGATGCTGATGCCGCAAGTGAAGGGGATGGTTGCGGGTTTCGTGCTGGTGGGGGTCGTTTTGATGGTGATCGGCTACCGGCTGGCGCCGGTGGTGCCGGTTTATGACCCGCTCCCCGGCATGGGCCATGCCAACAACCTGATCATGCTGATTTCGCTTTATCTTTTTGGCGTGAGCGGATCGCGCTCGGTGCTGATCGGCAAGCTGCGCCATCCGATGCTCACCGGCATGGTGCTCTGGTCGGCGGCCCACCTGCTGGTGAACGGCGATCTCTCGTCGCTCGTGCTCTTCGGCAGTCTCGGGCTCTGGGCCGTGGCGGAAATGGTGCTGATCAACCGCGCTGGCCCCTGGAAACGCCCCAAACCCGGCAAATGGACAGGCGATCTGAAAAACCTTATCGGCACCGGGCTCGTTTACGGACTGATCGCCTGGGTGCATATCCTTCTGGGCCACAGCCCCTTCATGGGGAATTACTGATGCTGGCCTATCGTCTTTTGACCGAGGACGACACCTCGGCCTTCTGCCACAAGGTCTCGCTCGCGCTCGCGAAGGGCTGGGCGCTGCATGGCAGCCCGAGCTACGCCTTTGACGCCGCGCGCGGCGTGATGCGCTGCGCCCAGGCCGTGGTGAAGGAAGTGGAGGGCGACTATCACCCCGATCTGAAACTGGGAGAGCTTTAAAACATGGCGACGAAGACGAATCCGGGCCGGTTTTTCGAGGATTACGCGGTGGGGCAGGTGATCGAGCACGCCGTGCCGCGCACCATCGCCGAGGGGGAGCGCGCACTTTACCACGCGCTCTATCCGGCCCGGCATGCGCTCTATTCGAGCGATGTCTTCGCTGCCGAATGCGGGCTTGACGGCTCGCCGCTCGATGACCTTGCGGCCTTCCATGTCGTCTTTGGCAAGACCGTGCCCGATGTCTCGCTCAATGCCGTCGCCAACCTCGGCTATGCCGAGGGGCGCTGGCTCCTGCCCGTCTATCCGGGCGACACTTTGCGCTCCGTCTCCGAAGTGATCGGGGTGAAGGAGAACTCGAACGGCAAGTCGGGCAATGTCTATGTGCGCACGCAGGGCCTCAACCAGAACGGAGAGATCGTGCTCGACTATGTGCGCTGGGTGATGGTGCGCAAACGCGACGCCGCAAGCCCCGCGCCCGCGCCGGTGCTCCCCGAACTGCGCAAGGTGGTGCCGGTCGAGGATCTGGTGATCCCCGAGGGGCTGACGTTCGAGGATTACGATTTCACGCTGGCGGGCGAGCCGCATCGGCTCTCGGATTACGAGATTGGCGAGAAGATCGACCATGTCGATGGCGTGACGATCGAGGAGGCCGAGCACATGCTCGCCACCCGGCTGTGGCAGAACACCGCCAAGGTGCATTTCGACGCCACCTTCCGCGAGGATGGCAAGCGGCTGATCTATGGCGGCCATGTGATCTCGATGGCGCGGGCGCTTTCGTTCAACGGGCTGGCCAATGCGCAGATGATCGTCGCGCTCAATGGCGGTGCGCATGCCAACCCCTGTTTTGCGGGGGATACGGTCAAGGCCTGGTCCGAGGTGCTCGACAAGGCTGAAACGGACGCGCCGGGCGTGGGCGCGATCCGGCTGCGGCTCGTCGCGACCAAGCAGGGCGCGACGCCTTTCGCGCTCAAAGGCGACGATGGCAAATACCTCCCCGAGGTGCTGCTCGATCTCGATTACTGGGCGCTGATGCCGCTCTGAATCGCGGGCGACTCGGGCGCTTTGCGGGGCGGCGCACAGGCGCCGCCCTTTGCTTTGCGCGATGCGGA
The DNA here is from genome assembly GCF_900217815.1 of Rhodobacter maris. Taxonomy (GTDB): domain Bacteria; phylum Pseudomonadota; class Alphaproteobacteria; order Rhodobacterales; family Rhodobacteraceae; genus Rhodobacter; species Rhodobacter maris. Next base: position 389,523 of record NZ_OBMT01000001.1, on the reverse strand, counting down.
CAGGGATTTGAATGTTTGCGCTCAACCTCCGCGCCCGCCGCGAGGCTTTGTGATCACAAAACCGCCTTTCACCGATTTTTTTGCATTTGCGAAAGGATTTTTTGATCTGGACAGGTGACTTGGGCGCCGGATCGGCCTAAGGAAAATACATAATTCCGGCCAACCCGCCCGCGCCTCCTTCACGGGTCCAGTCGCAGGCGGCCCAGCACAGAGGGTTCTCCAATGGCTGAAACGAAACGGGTCGAGCGACCCCTTTCCCCCTTCATGATCGGCCCCTATTACCGCGTTCAAATGACATCGATGAGCTCGATCATGACGCGCGCCACCGGCAACGCGCTGATTGCGGGTTTCCTGCTGGGCGCCTGGTGGCTCATCGCCGCGGTTTCGAGCCCCGGCCATTTCGCTTTCGTCAACTGGATCGTCACCTCCTGGATCGGCTGGCTGATTTTTGCCGGCATGGCCTGGTCGATGTGGTATCACTATCTGACCGGCCTGCGGCACCTGTGGTGGGACAGCGGGCGCGGCCTCGACATCGAGACCGCCGAGAAGCTCGGCTGGGGCGCGTTCTACGGCGCCACCGGGCTGACTCTGTTCACGCTCATCGTTCTCTGGATCGTCTGAGGAGGTTCCCATGCGCTATCTGACCGATCGCAAACGCGCCGTCGGCAAGGGGGCTTCGGGCTCCGGCACCGAGCATTTCTGGTGGATGACGATGTCTTCCGTCGCGCTGGCCTTTCTCGTGCCCGTCTTCGTCTTCGTCTTCGGCTCCGCCATCGGCGGCACGCAGGCAGAGGTGATCGCCCATTTCTCGCGCCCGTTCCCGGCGATCCTGACCGGGCTCGTCACGCTGGTGGGCATGCGTCACTTCGCCAAGGGGGCGCAGGTGATGCTGGAGGATTACACCGCCGGCACTGTGCGCAAGGCGCTGGTGATCACCGTTTATTCGCTGTCCTACCTGGTCACGGCGATGGTGCTTTATGCGCTGGGCAAGATGGTGTTCATGAGCACCGCCGCGCAGATGCTGAACCAATAAGAGGCAGGACAGATGGCTTCCTACACTTACGAGACGCATAACTACGACGTCGTGGTGGTCGGTGCCGGTGGCGCTGGCCTGCGGGCCACGCTGGGCATGGCCGAACAGGGGCTGCGCACCGCCTGCGTGACCAAGGTCTTCCCGACCCGCTCGCATACCGTTGCCGCGCAGGGCGGCATCGCCGCCTCGCTTGGCAACATGGGCCCGGACAGCTGGCAGTGGCACATGTATGACACGGTGAAAGGCTCGGATTGGCTGGGCGACACCGATGCGATGGAATATCTCGCCCGTTCCGCCCCGGCGGCGGTTTACGAGCTTGAGCATTACGGCGTGCCGTTCTCGCGCACCGAAGAGGGCAAGATCTACCAGCGCCCGTTCGGCGGCCATACCACCGAATTTGGCGAAGGCCCGCCGGTGCAACGCACCTGCGCCGCAGCGGACCGCACCGGTCACGCGATCCTGCACACGCTTTACGGCCAATCGCTCAAGAACAACGCGGAATTCTTCATCGAATATTTCGCGCTTGATCTGATCATGTCGGAAGATGGCGTCTGTCAAGGCGTGGTCTGCTGGAAGCTCGATGACGGCACGATGCATGTCTTCAACGCGAAAATGGTCGTGCTGGCGACGGGCGGCTATGGGCGCGCCTATTTCTCCGCCACTTCGGCACACACCTGCACCGGCGACGGGGGTGGCATGGTGGCGCGCGCGGGCCTGCCGCTGCAGGACATGGAATTCGTGCAGTTCCACCCGACCGGGATCTATGGCTCGGGTTGCCTGATCACCGAGGGCGCGCGCGGAGAGGGCGGCTACCTCACCAACGCCGAGGGCGAGCGCTTCATGGAACGCTATGCGCCCCATTACAAGGATCTCGCGCCGCGCGATTATGTTTCGCGCTGCATGACGCTCGAGATCCGCGAGGGCCGCGGCGTGGGCGAGCACAAGGATCACATCCACCTCAACCTCAGCCACCTGCCGAAGGAAGCTCTGGCCGAGCGGCTGCCGGGGATCTCGGAATCGGCAAAGATCTTTGCCGGCGTCGATGTCACCAAGGAGCCGATCCCGGTGCTGCCGACCGTGCACTACAACATGGGCGGCATCCCGACGAATTACTGGGGCGAGGCGCTCAACCCGACCGCAGAGAACCCGACGGGGATCGTACCGGGCCTGATGGCCGTGGGCGAGGCGGGGTGCGCCTCGGTGCACGGGGCGAACCGGCTCGGCTCCAACTCGCTGATCGATCTTGTCGTGTTCGGCCGCGCTGCCGCCATCCGTGCGGGCGAGGTGGTCGACCCGAAAGCCCGCCCGGCGGCCTACAATCAGGCCTCGGTCGACAAGTGCTTTGACCGGTTCGACGGCCTGCGCCATGCCAAGGGGCGCATCCCCACGGCCGAGTTGCGCCTTGAGATGCAGCGCACCATGCAGGCCGATGCGGCGGTGTTCCGCACCGACAAGACGCTGGCGGAAGGCAAGGCGAAGATGACCGAGATCGCCGCGAAAGTGGCCGACCTCAAGGTCACGGACCGCTCGCTGATCTGGAACAGCGACCTGATGGAAACGCTCGAACTCACCAACCTGATGCCGAATGCGCTGGCCACCATCGTCGGCGCCGAGGCGCGCAAGGAGAGCCGCGGCGCCCATGCCTCGGAAGATCACACCACGCGCGACGACGCCAGCTGGCGCAAGCATTCGGTGCTGCGTGTCGAGGGCAACACGGTCGATCTGAGCTATCGTCCGGTGATCACCGAACCGCTGACCACCGAAGCCGAAGGCGGCATCTCGCTTGGCCTGATCGCGCCCAAGGCGCGCACCTTCTGATGGCGCGGGCCGGTGCATATGCGCTTTGCGCGGCGGGGCCTCTCTCCGCTTGCGCGGGCCTGCCCGGCCGCCCTCTGTCCTGCCAATGCGGCCGCCTGCCGACGCGGCCGTGTCTCGCCCGAACCGACTGGAAGGGATAAACCATGGTTCAGTTCACGCTTCCCAAGAATTCGAAGATCCGCGTCGGCAAGACCTGGCCGCGGCCCGAGGGCGCGAAGAACGTCCGCAAGTTCATGATCTACCGCTGGGATCCGGACACCGGCGAAAACCCGCGGGTGGACACCTATTTCCTCGACATGGACCGCTGCGGCCCGATGGTTCTTGATGCGCTTTTGAAGATCAAGAACGAGATCGACCCGACGCTGACCTTCCGGCGCTCCTGCCGCGAGGGGATCTGCGGCTCCTGCGCGATGAACATCGACGGCATCAACACGCTCGCCTGCATCTACGGGCTCGATGAGGTGAGAGGCGATGTCCGCATCTACCCGCTGCCGCATATGCCGGTGGTGAAGGATCTGGTGCCCGATCTGACGCATTTCTACGCCCAGCACGCCTCGATCATGCCGTTCCTGCAAACCAAGACGAACCGGCCCGAGAAGGAATGGCGCCAGTCGATCGAGGATCGCAAGAAACTCGACGGGCTTTATGAATGCGTGATGTGCGCGTCTTGCTCCACCTCCTGCCCGAGCTACTGGTGGAACTCGGATCGCTACCTCGGCCCGGCGGCGCTGCTCCATGCCTATCGCTGGATCATCGACAGCCGCGATGAGGCGACGGGCGAACGGCTCGATGCGCTCGAAGACCCGTTCAAGCTCTATCGTTGCCACACGATCATGAACTGCACCAAGACCTGCCCGAAAGGGCTGAACCCGGCGAAAGCCATTGCCGAGATCAAGAAACTGATGGTCAGCCGTCACGTCTGAGCGCGCTTGCCGCGTGCAAAGGCCCCGGCAGTGCCGGGGCCTTTTGTCATGGCGCATAGGTTTGCAAAAAGCTTGTGTTACCGTTAATGCCGCAGCGCAGAAATTGCATACCGCATTTGCAGCATTAGCAGGGGTGATGCGACCGAATGTCGCTTATAAGGCTCTCCGGGAGGCTTGCGTAACTAGGAGAGTTTCATGTCGAAGATCGTTACCTTCCGGAAGAAATCCGAACAGGACAAAGCAGCCGAAGCGCTGGCGGCCCTCGAAGCGGCTTGGGCCTATTACACGCCCCTGCGCGGCCCGGCGGCTGCGGTCGAAGAAACCGAGATCGAACAAATGTTCGAATACTACGCCGCCTGAGCCGGTTTGGCGCTCGCGCCTGCTTTCGGGTCTCTAGCCGATCAGATGGCGTAGCCCCTGCGTAACATCGGTGCGTACCGCCAGCCTCAACCCCGGCTCGTCCCCCGCGCGCAACGCGGCGAGAATGAGCCGGTGATGACGGGGCGGCTCGACCCGCGGCACGCGCTCATACAGGTCGCGCATCGTCGGCCCCAGTTGCAGCCAGACCGTCTCCAGCACCGCCAGCATCGCAGGAGCTTGCGCGCGCAGGTAAAGCGTGCGGTGAAACTCCAGATTGGTGCGGATATAGGCCACCGAATCGCGTTTCGCCACCGCTTCGGCATTGGCGGTGTTGATGGCCGAGAGCCGGTCGATCAGCGCAAGATGGGCTCGTGGCAATGCGCGGGAAGCAAGCTCCGGCTCGATCAGCGCGCGCAGGGCCGCAAGCTCCTCAATGCGCTCGTTGGTGAGCTCAGGCGTCGCCACCCGGCCGGAAGAGGACAGCGTCAGCGCTCCCTCCGCCACAAGCCGCCGCAAGGCCTCGCGCACCGGGGTCATCGAAAGGCCGAACTGCTTGCCCAGGCCCCGCAGCGTCAGCGCCTGACCGGGGCCGAGCTCGCCGACCAGGATCTGCTGGCGCAGCGCGCGGTAAAGCCGGTCATGCGCGGCCGTGTCGGCCGGGCGCGGGGCGGGTCGGGGCCTGGTGTCGCTCATGCGCCTTTGTGATCACAAAGCATTCCGCCGTCAATGCGGCACAGCCGCGCCCTCGCGCAGGCGCAGCCGGATTGCCTGCAGCTCCGCCCCATGCCGCTTCAGCCAGGCCCGGTGCGGCGCATGATCGGGCATCAGCCGCGCCACCACCGCCCAGAACGCGGGGGAATGGTTCATCTCCGCCAGATGCGCCACCTCATGAGCGGCGACGTAATCGAGCACTTCGGGAGGGGCCATGATCAGCCGCCAGGAGAAGCTGAGCGAGCCATCCGCCGCGCAGGAGCCCCAGCGCGAGCGGGTGTCGCGCAGGGTGATGCGCCGAAACGGTTTTCCGAGCGCGCGGGCGTGCCGCTCGCAGGCCGCCTGCAGGCGCAGCCGTGCGCAATGCTTGAGGAAGGTCTCGAGCCGGGCGCCGAGCCGCTCCTCGCCCGGGGGCACCAACAGCCGGTCGCCCTCGACCCGCGGCGCGCGTGTTGCCGCCGCCTCGATGCGCAACAGGCGTCCCTCGAAGGGCAGGCTGTCGCCGAAGCCGGGGCAGTGGCGCTGCGGCAGTTTTTCAAGCGCGGCTTGAAGCCAGGCGCTTTGGGACCGGGCAAAGGCGAGCGCATCGGCGAGCCGCGCGCGCGCTGGCAACGTCAGCGTCACGCTGCCGTCGATACGGCTGACCCGGAGCGAGAATCGTCGCGCCCGGGCGGAGCGGCGCAGATGCAGCGCGACGCCGGAGAGTTCGGGCAGCAGGATCGGACTTTCGCTCATTCTCGTTACGCTTCGCTCGATGGGCGCGAAAAGGCTTTGACACCCTGCAATGGTTATGGCAATCGGCTGCGACTCTGTGCCTAAGAGCTTGCCAGGAGATTTCCATGCCGAAAGAGGAATGGGGCGTCAAGCGCCTCTGCCCGCATTGCGCGAGCCGGTTTTACGATCTGACGAAAGATCCGATGACCTGCCCGGTGTGCGGCAACAGCTTCACGCTCGAAAGCCTGAGCGCGGCGGGTCGCGGCCGTGTGATGGTGGCCGACAAGGTGGCGCCGCGCGAGGCCGAAATCGACGTTGATGATCTGGCCGACGACGATCTGGACGAAGACGGCGGCGACGTGGACCTTGACGACGATCTGCTCGAGGATGACGAAGACGACAATGTCTCGCTCGACGACATCGCAGATGTCGCGGGCAGCGAAGACGAGGGCTGATCCGCGACCTCGCGGAGAGACCGGGACATGGTCCGGGCGTGAACTGTGTTCGCGCCCGGTTAAGGTGTAGAGGAAGGGCGCCTCCACGCCCTTATGGCCGAGGTTCCGCCCGCCCTCTGGTTTGGGCTGCAGCCGCCGCGGGCCGTGCCGCCCGCGCCCGAAAGGGTCCGGCAGGGTGCCCCAAGCAGGTTCCGAACCTGCTGTTTTTAGGAAATTGTCAGAGGATCTCGCCGCCGTCGATGACGAGCGCAAGCCCCGTCACGAAGGAGGAGCGCTCCGAGGCGAGATAGACGATGCCTTCGGCGATCTCCGCGGTGCTGGCCCAGCGCCCCATCGGGATCGTTTCCGCCACATAGGCTTCGAGCGCTGCCCGCCCGCCCATCTGCCGCTCGAACCCGGCATTGAAAGGCGTATCGACAAAGCCGGGGCAGAGCGCGTTGAAGCGGATGTTCTCGCGCGCGTAATCGGCCGCCATCTGCCGCACCATCGCCACCGCAGCATGCTTGGTCGTCGCATAGGAGATCATGCCGCGGTCATACTGACAGCCCGAGTTCGAGGCGGTGACGATCACCGAGCCGCCGCCCTGCGCGCGCATCGGCACCACCACCGCCTGCGCCAGCACGAAATGCGCCCGCACGTTGAGCGCCCAGGCAAGGTCCATCTGCGCGGCGCTCACCTCTTCGAGCTTGCCGGGGATCTGGATCCCGGCATGGGAGTGAAGCACGTCGATCCGGCCATGCCGGGCCAACACATCCGTCACCGCTTCCGCGATCGCCACATCATCGCGCGCATCGAGCGCAACCCCCTCGGCTGCGCCCCCCGCCGCGGTGATCGCTTCTGCGGTCGCGGCGGCAAGCTCCGCGCTCAGATCGGTGACAATGACCGTCGCCCCCTCGCGCGCCATCGCCAGCGCGCCCGCGCGGCCGATCCCCGAGCCCGCCGCCGTCACCAGCGCAACGCGCCCCTGCAAGCACCCCGTCATAGTCTGTCTCCTATTGGTCTTTGGGCGTCCCGCCGCGGCGCAGGGTGAGCTGCGCGATCACCAGCATCAAAAGCGAAGCCGCCATCACCATCGTGCCGATGGCATTGATTTCAGGTGTCACTCCGCGCCGGATCGACGAGAAGATGTAGATCGGCAGCGTCGTCTCCGACCCTGCGACGAAAAAGGCGATGATGAAATCATCGAAACTGAAGGTGAAGCTGAGCAGGAACCCAGCAAGGATCGCCGGCGCCAGCAGTGGCAACGTCACCTGCCGGAAGGTGGCGAGCGGCCCCGCGCCGAGATCTGACGATGCCTCGATCAACGCCCGGTCCATCCCTTCGATCCGCGCGCGCACGAGGATGATCACAAGCGACATGGTGAAGAGCCCATGCGCGGCGACCAGCGAGCCCGCCCCCATCGAGAGTTGCCAGCCGGTTGCGGCCGCGAGCCAGGGATTGAGGGCATTGAAGACAGTGACGAGAGCGATCAGCGTGGCGATGCCGATCACGATGCCCGGGATCATCACGGCGATGTAGATCAGCGCATCGAAGAGCGCGCGCCACCGCCCCTTCATGCCCGAAAGCGCCAGCGCCGCGAGCGTGCCGAAGACGCTGGCGAGCACGGCGGAGGTGAGCGCGATCCCGGCCGATGTCTTTAGCGCGTCGATCACGAAGGGGTTGGAAAGCGCGCGGCCATACCATTGGGTCGAAAACCCCTGCATCTGGCTTGCGTTGCGCCCGGCCGAAAAGCTGAAAAGCGCGATGATGCCAATCGGCAGATAGAGGAAGGCATAGACGGCGAGGGCGTAAAGTCTCATCGCGCCCTCACATCAGGCCGACATCGTCGCGCGCGGCGCCGATGCGTTTGAGAAAGCGCATGTAAAGCGTGACGGTGACGAGCATGACGGCCACGAGCGTCACCGACATCGCCGAGCCGAAAGCCCAGTTGCGCGATTGCAGGAACAGATCGACGAGCGCATTGCCGACAAAGAACACCTTGCCGCCGCCGAGCATCTGCGGGATCAGATATTCCCCCATGAGCAGGATGAAGACGAGCATCGAGCCGGTGGCCACGCCCGGCAGCGAGAGCGGCAGGGTGATTTGCAGAAAGCTGCGCCAGGGCGGTGCGCCAAGGTCGCCCGCGGCCTCAAGAAGCCGTTTGTCGAGCTTTTCAAGGCTCACATAGATCGGAAAGACCATCAGCGGCAGATAACCGTAGACAATGCCCACAAGCACGGCAAAGGGTGTGTTGATGAGGCGGATGTCGCCCATTCCGAGTTCCGCCAGCAGATGCGGGATGCCGCGCCCCCCGAGCAAAAAGATCCACGCGTAGCTGCGAATGAGGATCGAGGTCCAGAACGGCACGATCACGAGCACGAGCAGAAGCGTACGCCAGCGCTCGCGCACCCGCACGGCGAGGAAATAGGCGAGCGGATAGGCGATCAGAAGCGCCGCCAGCGTGCCCGCGGGGGCGAGCAGGAGGGTGTTCTGAAACGCCGTCCAGCGCGCGCCGAGATTGGCATATTGCGCGAAGGTGAAGGCCGGGGCGTAACCGCCCGCAGCCCCCCTTTCGCCAAAGGAATAGACGAGGACGACAACGAGCGGCAAGACCAGAAGGCCCGCATACCAGAGCCCTGCCGGGCCGAGCAGAAGCGCGCGCGCCGCGCGTTGCGAGATCGCCATCGCCCCCTCCTTACGCCGATTTGAAGCGTGCCATCAGCTCGGCGCGGTTCGGATCGGTGAGCGTTGCCGCCGCGCCGAATTCGAGCGCGTCGAGCAAGTCGGCTGCCGGATGCAGGATCGGATCGTTCAGAAGCTCCTCGGGCAGAAGCGCATTGACGCGCGCATCTGCCACCGGGAAGCCATGCGCCAGCGCCTCGCGCGCATTCACCTGCGGGTCGATCAGGAAGTTGATCAGCGCATAGGCGGCCTCGCGATGCGGCGCATTCTTCGGCACGGCATAGTAATCCGACCAGATCTCGCCGCCCTCCTTGCCCAGCGCGAACTGGATCTCGGGCATGTCGCGGTTCATCTGTTTGCCCTCGCCGGTCCAGCACATGGTAAGCCAGGCATCGCCATTGCGCATCGGCGGTTGATAGTCGGACGTGATGGCGAAGAGATGCGGCTTCACCTCGATCAGCAGTTTCTCGGCATCGGCAAGCTCCTTCGGGTCGATCGAGTTGAAGGAATAACCGAAGTATTTCAGCGCATTACCGATGGTGGTGAGCTGATAATCATGCACGATGGTGCGACCAGAGAAATCGCCCATCGTGACATCGAAAAACTCTTTCCAGCTGGTGAAGGGGGCCTTCGCCTTGCTCGAGTCCCACGACATTCCCGTGGTGCCCCAGTTTTTCGGCACGGCATAGAGCTTGCCGCCCACTGTGCCCGCATCGGCAAAGCGCGCCTCGAAAGCAGAGGCGTCGTAATTGGGCAGTTTCGACAGGTCGAGCGGTTCGATCAGATCGGCCTCGACATAGGTAGTGATGGTGTAGTTCGTCGGCACGAACACATCCCAGCCCGATCCGCCCGCCTGCAGCTTGGCGAGCATTTCCTCGTTCGAGCCGAAAACATTGACCTGCACCGCAGCGCCCGTCTGCTCGCGGAAGATCTCGAAGTTTTCCGGGTCGTGGTAGTTCGGCCAGGTGGCGAGGATGACACGGTCGCCGATGTCACCGGCCAAAGCGCGGCCGGGGTGCAGCATCGGCATGGCCCCGCCCAGAACGGCCATTGCCGTGCCGAGCCCGGTCACACCCAGAAAGTGGCGGCGCGTGACCGAGCCTTTCTGGTAGCGGCGCAATTCTTCCATGAACTTCTGCCGGGTGATCGGCGTCTCGTCGTTTTTCATGTGTCGGATCCCTTGTTGGAGAGGTCAGTCCTGGCCCAGGACCAGGCCGGAACCCGGATCCCAGAGGATGTGGAGGCGCGCCCCCACACCTGCGCCCGGCAGTGCTCTTTCGGCCTGTCTGGGCAGCATCACCTGCACAGCTCCGAGAACCGGATGCGCGAGCAGGTATTCGATATGTTCACCAAAGAAGGTCATATGCGTGACTGTGGCCGCAAGCGCGGGCACGCCCGGCTCGGGCGCAAGCGCCAGCCGCAGCGCCTCCGGGCGGACTGCCACCTCGACCGCCGCACCCGGAGTGGGAACGAATGGCGCGGTGACCTCGACGGCGAGTCCGCCCGACAGCTCGACCTGCGCGCGCCCCTCGCTCGCCGTACGCACCCGCGCGGGGAGGATATTGGCGCGGCCAACGAAATCGGCGACGTAGCGATTTGCAGGCAGGTCATAGAGTTCGCGTGGCGTGCCGATCTGCATGATCCGGCCCTTGCCCATGATGCAGATCCGGTCCGACATCGAGAGCGCCTCCTGCTGGTCATGAGTGACCAGAATGAAGGTGATGCCAAGGCTGCGCTGCAGGGAGAGCAGCTCCATCTGCATCTCCGCGCGCAGTTTTGCATCGAGGGCGGCCATCGGCTCGTCCAGAAGCAGGATCTTCGGCTCGTTGACGATGGCGCGGGCGAGTGCCACGCGCTGCTGCTGGCCACCCGACATCTGCCAGATCCGCCGCGGCCCGAACTCTCCGAGCCGAACGGTGTCGAGCGCCTTGGCCACGCGCGTCGCGATCTCGGCCTTCGCCATCTTCGGGCGGCGCTGGCGCAACCCGTAGGCGACGTTTTCGGCCACGGTCATATGCGGAAAAAGCGCGTAATGCTGGAACACCATATTGACCGGGCGGCGATAGGCGGGCTCGGCGGCGAGTTCCCGCCCGTCGATCAGGATCGTGCCTTCCGTGGGCGTCTCGAAGCCCGCAAGCATCCGCAGCGCCGTGGTCTTGCCGCAGCCCGAGGGGCCGAGGAAGGAGAGAAACTCTCCCTTCTCGATCCGCAGGTTCAGCCTGTCGGCAGCCAGAACCTCGCCGTAGCGCTTGCTCGTGTTGACGAATTCGGCAATGGCCGCGCCAGCGCTGACGGTGTGATGACCCGTCGCATATGTCATTCGATCGTCTTTCCCTGTCGGTCAGCCCTTTGGCGGGCTATCCCTTGCTTTGGGAAAAATCGTAAGCAACACTGTCCTTCCTGTATATATCACAAAAAGCATACCGGCAGAGAGGGGAAGGGATGGAACGGGAATGGATCGCCTGCACCGCGCGCGTGGTCGAGGCGCTCGGCAGCGCCGATTTCGCGCCTGCGCTGGTGGCCGCGCTGCGCTGCGTCACGCCCTTCGAGCACAGCGTAACCTTTGCTTATTACAGGGATTTTCGTCCTATCGCGCTGCATGACGAGTTCCCTGACTGGAAGCGACAGGTGATGGTGGCGGATTATCAGGCCGGGCCCTATCTGCTCGATCCGTTCTATCTCAACTCGATGGCGCCCTTGACACCACGGCTGGTGCGGTTGCGCGATCTGGCGCCGGATCGCTTCTATCAGGGCGAATACTTCCGCAATTATTACATCCGGACCGAACTCGCCGAAGAGATCGGCTTTCTGGTCGATGTGGGGGGCGGGGTGAGCGTGGTGATTTCGGCCATGCGCGAGAGCCGGGTTTTTTCCGCGCGCGAATTCAAGGCGTTGCAGGAGGTTTTCCCGTTCGTCGCGGCGGCGGCGCGGCGCAACTGGGAGGGGCTCGCGACTCGCTTTGCCGCCGAGGCCGTGCCGTCGCAGGGGCCGCGTCTGGCCGAACTGATCGAACGCGCCTTCCAGAATGTCGGGCGCAACTTGCTCACGCCACGCGAGCGCGAGATCGTCGAATTCGCGCTCAAGGGCTACTCGGCCGAGGCGACCAGCCAGGCGCTCGACATCTCCCCCGGAACCGTCCGTATCCACAAGCGCAATATCTACAGCAAGTTGCGGATCAGCTCGCAGGGGGAGCTGTTTTCTCATTTCATCGAGGCGCTCGCCGATCTGGAGTGACGGCGATCCATGCCTTGCCTCAGCCCTCCGGGCGTTCCGGGCCGGGTTCAGCCGCGATGGACGTTGAGCGGGCCCCAGCTCTGGCTCACCGGCATGATCTCGACCGCGTTGATGTTGACATGCCCGGGCAGCGCCGCAACCCAAAAGACGGTTTCGGCAATATCCTCGGGCTGAAGCGGATCGGCGCCAGCATAAAGGCGATCATAGGCCGCCTGATCGCCACCGGTGCGTACCAGCGTGAATTCGCTTTCCGAAAGCCCCGGCTCGATCGAGGTTACCCGCACCCCCTTGCCCACGAGATCCGCGCGCAGCCCGAGCGAGAACTGCCGCACGAAGGCTTTGGTGCCGCCATAGACATTGCCGCCCGGATAGGGCCAGCTCGCCGCGATCGAGGCGAGGTTGACGATCAGCCCGCGGCGCGCGATCAGCCGGTCGAGCAGGATCCGGGTGATGGTGACAAGCCCGGTGATATTGGTGTCGATCATCACCTTCCAGTCGTCGAGATCGCAGTCCTGCGCGGGGGCCGTGCCGCGGGCAAGGCCGGCATTGTTGATCAGCGCGTCGATCCCGGCGAAGCCTTCGGGCAGGCTTTCAAGCGCCGCGCGCGTTGCGGCTTCATCGCGGATGTCGAAGCATAAAGGACAGGCCACTTCGGGGCCACCCAGCGCGCGCACCAGCGCCTCGAGCCGTTCCTGCCGGCGGCCGGTGACGATCACGCGCCAGCCCTCGGCCACGAAGCGGCGCGCGATGGCATCGCCAAAGCCCGCGGTGGCGCCGGTGATCAGGGCGATCTTGCTCATTCTCTCTCTCCGTTGTCTGGGCCGAGGCGCTTTGTATAGAACACCCGGTCATAACCGTCTTCGTGCCCGCGGCCGGTCTCGCTGAAACCGAGATGCGGGTAAAGGGTGAGGTTCGCGGTCATGCGCTGGTTGGTGCAGAGATCAAGCCGGGCCAGGCCAAGTTCCCGCGCCTGATCCTCGGCAAAGGCGACAAGCGCGCGGCCGATGCCGTGGCCCGCGGCCTCGGGCATCACCGCGAGCGCATCAAGATAAAGATGATCGGCACGGGGCAGGAGCACGACATAGCCCAGAAAGGCGCCGCTCTCGCTCACCGCCACATGGGCTTCCCGGGCCGCGACATGGGCGGCGAAATCGGCCTTCATCGGTGCCGGATCGCGGCCGATTGCGGCGCTGTACTGGCCAAAGGCAAGGCGCGCGCAATCGGCAATCGCCGCCACATCCTCGGGTTGCGCGCTCCGGATCCTCATTGCGTCCTGCGCCTCACATCCGGCCTTTCCAGGGCACGATTCGCCGCTCCAGTGCCCGCATCGCCAGATCGAAGATCCAGGCGATCGCGCCGATCAGGATGATCCCGACCAGCACCGTCGAGGTTTGCAGGAACTGGCTCGCCGAAAGCACCATATAGCCCAGCCCCTGGGTCGAGGCCACCATCTCGGCGGCGACAAGCGTGGTCCAGCCAAAGCCGACTCCGATCCGCAGCGAGGTCAGGATCTCGGGCGTGGCCGCGCGCAGCACCACCTCGCGCAGCACCTGCCCGCGCGTCGCGCCCAGCGAATAAGCGGCGTGGATCTGCTCGATGGCGACCGAGCGCACGCCGGCGCGCGCGCCGAGCGTGACCGGAGCGAGGACGGCAAGGAAGATCAGGAGCACTTTCGAAGTCTCGCCGATGCCGAACCAGATGATCATCAAGGGCAAGTAGGCGAGCGGCGGGATCGGGCGATAAAACTCGAGGAACGGGTCGAAGAGGCCGCGCATCACCGGGTTCATCCCCATCGCGAGGCCGAGCGGAATGCCGATCACGCAGGCGAGCGCGAAGGCGGCAAAGACCCGGCCCGCGGAAACGAGCACATGCAGCCACAAAGGCGCGCCGGTATAGCCGTTGCCGAGAATGGCGATGAATTTTTCCACCACCTGCACGGGCGAGGGCAGAAAGAGCGGCGCGACAAGCCCCGCCATCGTCACCACCTGCCACAGGATCAGCACGATCAGCACCGCGGCGACCGAAATGCCCACGGTGCGGCCTTCGCCCGGCACGCCATAGGTCTGCCCCGGCCGGGTCGGCGCGGCGCGCAGAAACCGTTTCAGGAAGGGAGTTTGCGGTGCGTTCCCGGGGCTTGCCGCGGTATCGGTCTCGGATTCGAAGCTCATGCCGCCTGCTCCTCGTCGGCAAAGATGATGCCCAGCACGGTCTCGCGCATGGCGATGAACTCGGGCGAGGCCTTCACCTCACGCGCGCTTTCTCCGGCGAGAAACCGGCGCGAGAAGGGCAGATCGAAGCGATGCGTGATCCGGCCCGGGCGGGGCGACATGACGATGAGCTTGGTGCCCATGAAGAGCGCCTCCTCGACCGAATGCGTGATCAGGAACACCGATTTGTTCTGCGATTGCCAGATCCGCAGGATCAGTTCCTGCGCGCGCTCGCGGGTGAGCGCATCAAGCGCACCGAGTGGTTCGTCCATCAAAAGGATGCGCGGATCGGCGGTGAGCGCGCGGCCGATGCCCACGCGTTGCTGCATGCCGCCCGAGAGCATGTAGACAGGTGAGGTCTCGAAATCCTCAAGCCCCAGCAGGCCAAGGAAGCGGCGCGCGACGGTGTAGCGCTCCGCCCGGCCCACGCCCTGCAGCTTCAGCCCGAAGGCGAGATTGTCGATCACATTGAGCCAGGGCATCAGCGCGTGTTTTTGAAACACCACCGCGCGGTCGCGCCCGGGCCCGGCAATCGGCGCACCATCAAGGCGGAGCTGGCCAAAGCTCGGCGCCAGAAATCCGGCGATCAGGTTCATCAGCGTGGATTTTCCGCAGCCCGAGGCGCCCAGAGCCACGACGAACTCGCCCTCGCCGATATCGAGATCGATATTGCGGAGCGCTTCGACGGCGTCGGTCCTGTCGCCGCCGGGATAGAAAACGGAGACGCGGCGGATTTCCAGCATGCTCGGCCTTTCGCGAGAGGGGGGCGGCGCGGAGGGCGCGCCGCCCGGGTCAGGTTACTCGGAGATCGCGGCTTCGACGGGCGCGAGCGTGATGAAGGGGCTGTAATCCTCGGCCACGCTGTCGATGCGACCCGCCGCCTTGAGGAATTCCGCCGTCGCCTTGACCGAGGCCGCGAGGCCGCCGCCAAGCCAGTCCGCCCCGGCCTGATCCTTGGCCGGCAGGAAAGTGTAGCCTGCGAGGATCGCCGGCACCTGCGCGGGATCGGCACCAGTTTCCTTGGCAATCGTCAGCACCGGCGCGCTTTCGGGCGTCCAGGCGGCCGGGTCGGCCAGATAGGCGGCATCGGCCGCGGTCGTCACCTTGACGAAGCCCGCCACCGCCTCGGGGTGTTCGGCGGCGAAATCCTTGTTCACCACCCAGCCGTCAAAGGTCGGATAGCCCCATTTTGCAGTCTCATCCGCGCCGACGATCCTTTTGCCGTTTTGCAAAAGTTGCGACTGCGCCGGATCCCAGATGAAGGCGGCGTCGATCGCATCCTGGCTCCAGGCCGCGGTGATCTGATCGGGCGGCATGTTGAGGATGGTGAGCTCGTTCTCGGCGATCCCGGCATGGGCCAGGGCGCCCACAAGCGAGAAATGCGCGGTCGAGCCCACCGGCACGGCCACCCGCTTGCCTTTGAGGTCCGCGAGCGTCTCGATCCCCGCACCGTCGCGGGCGATCAGGCTTTCGGCGGTGCCGATCACGCCCGAAAGCATGAAAAGCTGCGCCGGTACGCCCTGGCTCGCGCCAATGGCGAAAGGCGAGGAGCCGAGGGCCGCCAGCTTCACATCGCCCGAAGCCATCGCGGCAATCACTTCAGTGCCCGAGCCGAACTTGCGCCATTCGATCTCGTAGCCCATCGCCTTGTCATAGGCGCCGGTCGAGATCTCGGTCATCATCGGCAGCGGAATGCCGAAATGGCCGATGATCAGCTTTTCGGCATGGGCCAGGCCGGTGGCCGAAAGCAGGCCAAGAACCGAAACGCCGAGCCGCAGAGCGGTTTTCTTGATCATTGTGTCCTCTTGCTGTTGGGGGGCCTGTTGTCCGGCCTTGGGGAGGGGCGCCCGGCGATTGCCCGCCGGGCGCATTCGTTCAGTGAGTGGCCTTGGTCAGTGCAGCATCGAGCGTGTCGAGGATGCGCGTCATCTCCGAGGGGCCGACGATCAGCGCCGGGCTCAGGCAGAGCGTGTTGTTGAAGCCGTAAAACGACCGCGAGGTCTTGCCGATCAGCACGCCTTCGGCATCGCAAAGCCCGACGATCCGCTCGACGAGCGCCTCGGCGAGCGGCTCCTTGGTGGCGCGGTCTGCCACCAGTTCGAGCCCGCAGAAAAGCCCCTTGCCGCGCACATCGCCCACAATGGCGTGTTTCTCCATCAGGTCATGGAGCCCCTCCATCAGCACCACGCCCATCTTGCGGGTGTTCTCGAGCAGGCCCTCATCCTCGATGATGCGCATGTTCTCGAGCGCGGCGGCAGGCCCCGCGGTGCAGCCGCCGAAAGTGGAGATGTCGCGGAAATAGCTCATCGGATCGTCGGGATCGGTGCGGAACCTGTCGAACACCCCCTCGGTGGTGATCAGGCACGAAATCGCCGCATAGCCCGAGGCCACACCCTTTGCGCAGGTCACGAAATCGGGCTTGATGCCGTAGTTCTGATAGCCGAACCACGCGCCGGTACGCCCCATGCCGCAGACGACCTCGTCGATATGGAGAAGGATGTCGTATTTGCGGCAGATCTCCTGCACCCGCTCCCAGTAGCCCGCCGGCGGCGTGATCACGCCACCGCCCGCGGTGACGGGTTCAAGGCAGAGCGCGCCGACCGTATCGGGGCCCTCGCGCAGGATCACGTCTTCAATCGCATCGGCGGCGCGTTCGCCGTAGTTCTCCACATCCCATTGCTTGCGGTATTCAAGGCAATGCGGCACGGCAATGAAACCCGCCGGGAAGGGGCCGTATTGCTCCTGCCGCTGCTCCTGCCCGCAGGCGGCGAGCGCCCCCATCGAGGTGCCGTGATAGTCGCGCTCGCGGTAAAGGATCTTCCATTTGCGCCCGCCGTGATGCTTGTGCGCGATCTGGCGCACCATCTTGAAAGCCTTCTCATTCGCCTCCGAACCGGAGTTGGCATAGAAGACGCGGCTGAGCCCCGGCGTCTTCTCGGTGAGCCTTTGCGCGAATTGCGCCGCCGGAATCGTGCCCGCCGAGCCCGCGAAATAGTTGATCTTGACAAGCTGGTCGCGCACCGCATTGGCGATGCTCTCGCGCCCGTAGCCCACATTCACCGTCCAGACGCCGCCCGAGACCGCATCGAGATAGTCGCGCCCGGTCTGGTCCCAGACCGTCATGCCCTTGCCCTCGACAAGGATGCGCGGGTCGCGCTTGTCAAGCACGGCATGTTGAAAGAGGTGATGCCAGACATGCGCGCGGTCTGCCTCGACCGTGGCGGAAATGTCGTTGTAGCGGCCGTCCATCGTGATTGGTCCTTTCCCTTCGCGGCGCCCGTTGCACGGGATGGCCGAGGGAAGCATTGACGCCACCCTGACGCACAGGGCCAAAGTCGCGCAACCGATGGGGCCAGTTTGGCCTGTCCGTCCCGGTCTGGCACCATAATTGGGCCACCCCTTGGTGCGGGTGCCTGATCTTTGGGCGTGGCGCGGATAAGGCGTCGCTTCGGCTTGGGCGGGCTTGCGCCTTCTGGGGCCGGTTCCGACAAGGAAGCGGGAGAGCCCGATGCAAAACCTGCCTGTCACCATTGACCGCGAAAGCGCCGAACCGTTGCAGCGCCAGCTGCGCCGGGCGCTGATTGCCGCGATTCATGAGGGCAAGCTCCTGCCCGGACAGAAGATGGTCTCCTCGCGCCTCCTCGCGCAAAGGCTCGGCATCGCGCGCAACACCGCCACCGCGGTCTATGACGAACTGGTCGCGCGCGGCTATCTTGAGGCGCAGCCGCGCCGGGGGTGCTTTGTGGCCGCGCGCGGTGCCGGACGGATCCGCCCCGCCCTCAACCCGTCGGTGGTGGATTGGGAGAGCCGCATCGGGGCGCATCCCTCGCGCCTCAACCATATTCGCAAGCCGATGAACTGGCAGGAATTTCCCTATCCGTTCATCTTCGGGCAGGTGGATCCGCGGCTGTTTCCGCTCGCCGCCTGGCGGGCCTGTTCGCGCGATGCTCTGGGCCGGGCGTCCGCCGACTGGTGGGCGGCCGACCGCGCGGTGGAAGATGACCCGATGCTGATCGAGCAGATCCGCACCCGGATCCTGCCCGAGCGCGGCATCTTTGCCCGCCCCGAGGAGATCCTCGTCACGCTCGGCGCGCAGGAAGGGTTTTATCTGATGGCGCAGCTTTTGGCCGGGCCCGGACGGCGCGTGGGCTGCGAACTGCCGGGCTACCCGGATTCGCGCTTCATTCTGGAAATGTCCGGCGCTGCGATCACCCCCCTGCCGATCGACGCGCAGGGCGCGCGCATCGCGCCCGGCCTCGGCCTCGATCTCGCCGTGCTCACGCCCGGCGCGCATTGCCCCTCGATGCTGGTGATGCCCGATCCGCGCCGCGACGAGATCCTCGCCCGCGCCAGCCAGGACGATTTCCTGATCGTCGAGGATGATTACGAGGGCGAGGTTTCCTTCGCCCCCGATCTCTCGCTCAAGTCGCGCGATCGCGACGGGAGGGTGATCTATCTGGGGACCTTGTCGAAAGTACTCGCCCCCGGAGTGCGGCTCGGCTTTCTCGTCGCGCCCGAACCCTTGGTGACCGAGGCGCGCTGGCTGCGCCGGCTCGTGCATCGCTCGGCGCCCCTCAACAACCAGCGCACCGCGGCGATTTTCCTTGCCGAGGGGCATTACCGCACGCTTGTGCGCAAGCTCCGCGCCGCCCATGCCGAGCGCTGGTATCGCGCGATGGAGCATCTGCCCGCGCTGTTGCCGGGGTTTTCTCTGCCCGCGCCCTGCCATGGCGGCTCGAGCCTCTGGCTCGAATGCCCGGCCGGGGTGGACGGGCGCGCGCTGATCTCTGCCGCGCTTGCCGAAGGGGTGGTGATGGAAAGCGGGGATCCTTTCGTTGCCCCCGATCAGGCCGGGCGATATTTGCGGCTTGGCCTGTCGCTGATCGAGACGGGGGCCATCGTGCCGGGTCTGAAACGGCTGGGCGAGATTTCTGCCCGCTTGGCGGGGCAGGGCGGATCGGTGAAACTGGCCCCATAGAATGCGCCGCTCTGGCCCATCCGGCGCGCCGCCGCCCGGGATAGGGCCGGGGCAGGATCCGCGGAGTGCCGATGTTCGAGACCCAGACCCTGTTCGTGCTGCTCGCGGTGAGCTTTGCCGCGGTTTTGCGCGGCATTGCGGGCTTTGGCTTTGCCATTGCTGCGGTGCCAGTGCTCTCGCTCGTGATCCCGCCCGTCGAGGCGGTGACGCTTGCCGTGCTCTTGCAACTCGTGATCGGAGTGCAGGATCTGTGGCAGCTGCGCGGCCATGCCCATCGCCCCTCGCTCCTCCGGCTCTCGCTTGGCGCGCTGGCGGGCACGCCGCTCGGCATCTGGGCGCTCACCGCGCTCAGCCCAGATGCGGCGCGGGTGCTGATTGCGGCGCTCGTGCTCGCGGGATTGTTTCTGCTGCTGCGCTACAAGCCCCGGCACCCCCATCCGCATGGCGGGCTCGCGCTGCTCGCAGGGCTTGCCGCCGGGGCGTTTTCCGGCCTCGCGGCCATGCCCGGGCCGCCTGCGGTGGTCTATTACCTCGGCGCGGGGACGAGCCCGGCGCAGACACGGGCCTCGCTTTTGCTCTTCTTCTTCGTCACTGCGGTGATCGCCGCGCCGGGGCTGTGGCTCGCGGGCGCGATCGACGGCACCGCTCTCCGGCTCACTCTGATGGCCCTCGCCCCCATGCTGATTGGCACCTGGGCGGGAGGGCTAATCTTCAGGCGTCTCAACGATGCGCAATATCGCCGGATAGCGCTTTTCGTGATGGCGATCTCGGCGGGTCTCGCGGGCCTGCGCGGCATGGAAGGGTTTTTCTGAACGGGCGGGGCGCGCGTGTATTGCACGGCCCTGCGCCCCCGCCTTGCGCCGCAACAGGTTTTCTGCGGATCGGGGCAGGCCTCTTGGGCGACGCCCGGTCCGTCACCGGGCTGGCCGCCGCCGCAGACCGTCTCGCCTCCCAATGCGTCAGTTCCCCGCTCGCGATCTGTCTTGCCTTGGCGAAACCGGTCGTCGCCCGCCTGGCGTCATGAAACGGATATCTCTTAGTTGCATTTCGGTGATCCACACTGGCTAGGGTACGGAGATCTCGTCGGCACAGGTTCCATGCACGTTCCGGATATCCGCATTCTGCCCCTTCTCGGGCTCACGGCGCCGCGGCTGCGCCGGATCGTTGCCGTTCTGCTCCTGTTTGTCGGGCTCGCGGCCTTTCTGCCCGGCTTTGCCACCCTTCCCGTGACCGACCGGGACGAGGCGCGCTTCGTTCAGGCCAGCCGGCAGATGGTGGAAAGCGGCGATCCGATCGAGATCCGGTTTGGCGACACGCCGCGGCTGAAAAAACCCGCTGGGATCTACTGGCTGCAATCCGCGGCGGCGCTGGCAAGCGGGGCGGGGGCCGAAGCACCGCTCTGGGTCTATCGACTGCCCTCTCTGGCGGGCGCCGTGCTGGCGCTGTGGTTGACGGTGCTCGTGGGCACCCCGCTCGTCGGTCGGCGCGCGGCGCTGGGCGGCGCCGCCCTGCTGGCCGCAACGCTGTTGCTCGGCGCAGAGGCGCGGATCGCCAAAACCGACGCGGTGCTTTTGGCGACGATCCTTGCCGCGCAGGCGGTTCTCGCGCGGCTGCATATGCGCGTTCCGGGGGCGGTTCCGCCCGGCTCCGCGCTCGCCTTTGTCTTCTGGGGGGCGCTGGCGTTCGGTATTCTCGTCAAGGGTCCGATTGCCCCCGGGGTGGTGGGGGCGACTGCGCTCGCCGTCGCGCTGCTACGGCGCGAGGCGGGCTGGCTTGCACCGCTCCGCGCGCCTTTGCCCATCGCCCTCGGGGCCGCAATTGTCTTGCCCTGGTTCGTGGCGATCACGCTGCGTTCGGGCGCGGAGTTCTGGGCCGGGTCGGTCGGCACAGATCTTTTGCCCAAAATGGCCTCCGGGCAGGAGGGGAAGGGGGCGCCGCCGGGCAGCTATCTGGCGCTGCTCTGGGCGACCTTCTGGCCCGCTTCGGCGCTGCTGGTGCTGGCCTTGCCCGCGATCTGGCGCGCGAGGGCCACGAAGCCCGTGGTGTTTCTCGCCGCCTGGGTGCTGCCCTGGTGGGGTGTGCTTGAGGCGGTGCCGACAAAACTCCTGCATTATCCCCTGCCGCTCTATCCGGCGCTGGCGCTGGCCGCGGCGCATTTCGCCCCGGCCGGGATCGGGTCGGGGCGGGGCTGGCGGGGCGCTGCCATCGCAGCGCTTGTGCCGGGGCCGGCGCT
Organism: Rhodobacter maris; assembly: GCF_900217815.1. Taxonomy (GTDB): domain Bacteria; phylum Pseudomonadota; class Alphaproteobacteria; order Rhodobacterales; family Rhodobacteraceae; genus Rhodobacter; species Rhodobacter maris. Next base: position 368,196 of record NZ_OBMT01000001.1, on the reverse strand, counting down.
GGGCGGGGCGGCGCTGGCGCTTGCTTGGCAGTCCGGCGCGCGCGCCACGGAGCTCTGGCCGCTCGCGCTGGGGCTCGCCGTTGCCACCGGGTGCGTTGCGGCCCTGGCCTTAGTGATCTGGCATGGTCTTTGGCGGCCTCTCGTTGCGCTGAGCGCTGCCGCGGGACTCGCACTCTGGAGCGGGCTTTTTGCGACGCTGCCGGCGCTGGACAGCCTCTGGCCGGGGCATCGCGCGGTCGAAACCGCCGTCCGGCTCGCCCATGCCGCGGGCTGTGACCGGCCCCGTCTCACCGGCTGGGGTTACAGCGAACCCTCGCTGCTCTGGCTCGGCGGGCGCGAGACGCGGCTGATCGCGGTGCATGCCCCGCTGCCCGCCGATCTCGTGGGCGGGGCCTGCCAGTTCGTGATCCGGTCCAGCACCGTGGATACCCCGATTCCCGCTGCTTGCGTGACAAAGGGTCGGTTTACGGGGTTTGCCCTCGGGGCGGGCAGATCCGTCACCCTTGACCTTCTTGATTGTGGAGTCCAGTGATGACCTCAGATCGTCCGATCCGGCACATGGCGCCGTTTGCGCTGCCGCGCCCGTCCCTGCCCCGCCAAAGCGCCCTCTCCCGGGGCAGTGCGATCGTGATCGGGATCTTTCTGGTGATGGTGTTGCTGGATCCTCCGGTGCGCGCGCTCTCCCAACAGCTTGATCCGGCACTGCGGGATCTGCTGCGCGGGCTGACCCGGCTTGGCAATGCGGGCTGGCCACTCGGAAGCGGGCTGGCCGCCCTTGCGGTCGTGCAACTGTTGTTGATACGCGAAACCGGGCGCCGGCAGGTGGCGCTGCGCCGGATGCGCGCCGCAGTGCTGTTCGTGCTTGGCGCTGTGGCGGGCAGCGGGGTGCTTTCGAGCCTCGCCAAGAACATCATCGGGCGCGCGCGCCCGACGCTGGAGGCGGCCGGGGAGTTCGATTTTGTCAGTTTCGCCTTTCAGGCCGGGCATGCGAGCTTTCCCTCCGGGCATGCGACCACGGCGATGGCGATGATGGTGGCGCTGGCACTGATCTTGCCGCGTCATGCGCTGGGCTTGCTGACAGCGGGGGGGCTGATTGCGTTGACGCGCGCCCTGATCGGGATGCACTGGATGTCGGACGTGCTGGTTGGCGCAGGTCTTGGCACCCTGTTCACGCTTGCCTTGAGCCATCAACTCTACGGTGCGCGCAATCGCGATCTTGTTTCGAGGCGGGTTGCGACGCTGTGCTTTGCCGCTTTGCGCGACCGGGTCCGGGAGACCTGGTTCAGGCTGTCTCTCCCCGAACGGCTCGGCATGCGCGCGGTACCGGTCTCGCGTCGGACCTGACACGCGCGCCGGGGGCCGGGAGTTGGGCCTCCGGGCTCGGGCTAAGCATCGGAGCGGGGCGTGAGCGCGAAGGCAAGCCCCGCGGCCAGCGCCACCGTGGCAAGCGGGTGATCGGCGATGAGCTTGGGAAGAGTGGTCAGCGCCGCTTCGCTGAGCGCGGAATGGAGAGCCGCGGCGCGCGCCGCTTCGGCACGTGCTCTGGCGCGGGCATCGAGGAGCGCGAGCAGACCCCAGGTGATCAACGCAGACAGAAGCGCGAGCCCGGCAAGCGTCAGGGCCGCGAATGCGGGGCCGATCAGCGGCACGAGCGCGAACCAGAGCGCGAACGCCGCCGCGGCATAAGCCGTGGCGGTGAAGGCGCCGATCAGCGCGAGGGCGACGATCTTGCCGCGTGCGGGCGCGACCGGGGGCGCAAGACCCCCGACCAGACCGAGCGCGATCTGCACCAGATCGCCCATCGGATCAGCGCTTGACCATGAGCGCGGCGAGAAAGCCCACGCCCGCAGCAATGCCGAGCGCCGCCATCGGATTGGCGCGCACGCGGTCCTCGACCGCACCTTCCGCCGTCGCGAGGCGCTCGCGCGCGATTTCCGCCGCGGCCGAGGAGCGTGCCGCGATCTCGGCGCGCAGATCCTGCGCCTGCTCGGCAAGCTGCGCCATCCGGCTTGCACCGTAATCGCCTGCGTTGCGGGTCAGCTCCGCCAGCTCGGCGCTCAACTTCTCGATCTGCTGTTCCAGCTTCGCCACCTCGGGGGACAGCTTGCCGTTGCTTTGCGGGATCGGATGGGCACTGGCCATGAGAACCTCCTGTTGCCTGGTTGCGTTTCGCGAGGAGAACGCGCCCGGGCCGGGAGGGTTCCGCCTCAATCCTGCCAGACATCCATATGGATGATCACATCCGCCTGAGGATGCGCCTCGATGATCGCGCGCTTGAGGCTTCGCGCGATCGCATGGGCGGCCTCGAGCGATTGCGCGCCGTCAAGCTCGATATGAAGTTGCACGAAGATCTTGGCGCCCGCGGTGCGGGTCCTGAGGTCGTGAAAACCGCGCACCCCGGGCCAGATCTCGGCAATCTCGGCGATGCTGCGGATCACCTCGGGAGCGGCGGCGCGGTCCATCAGCGCGTGCCAACTCGCCACAAAGATCTTCGCGGCGCCGCGCAGCATGATCAGCGCCGCGAGGATGGCGATCACGCTGTCGGCGCGGGCGAGATCGAACCGGGCCGACAGCCAAAGGGCCAGAATCGCGCCGCAGGTCGGGATCAGATCGCCCACGTAATGCAGCATGTCCGCGGAGACGACCTTGTTGCCGGTGCGCGCCGCAACCCGCTTTTGCCAGAACACCAGCGCCGCCGTCAGCAGCACCGAGACGATCATCACCGCGATCCCGGCGCCCTCATCGGCCAGATCGGGAGGGGTGGCGGCGATCAGCCGTTCGATGCCGGTCCAGAGGATCGCCGCGCCGGAGGCTGCCACGAACAGCGCCTGACCGAGCGAGACCAGATCCTCGACCGAGGTATGGCCGAAAGCGTGATCCTCGTCGGCGGGACGCGCGGCGTAAAGAATCGCGGCGAGCCCGGCACAGGAGATCAGCAGATCCATCGCCGAATCGGCGAGCGAGGCCGCGATCGACAGCGCGCCGGTCGCCCAGAGAGCCCAGAGCTTGAGCACAACGAGCGTGCCAGCCACGGAAACGGAGGCGAGCCCAGCAGAAAAGTTGAGCTTTTGGGTTTGCGGATCTTGGGGCATGGGCGACTCGCCTGAGACAACGGGGTCTTCCCTAACCGATCCATGCCGCTGCGTCACGGGCGTTTGCGCCGCGAGGCAAGCTGCGCTCAGTCGCGGATCTCGTCGGCATCGACGCCCCAGATCTGTGTTTTCGGCACCCAGCCATCGGCGCTGTCGGCAGAGATCTCGCACCAGTCGCGGGTGCAGTCGCCCAGCTTTGCAATCGCCCCCATTTCGGCCAGTGCCACAACGGGCGAAGCGGCATCGCCCCGGGCGTGAAGCTCGGTCATATCTTCCTCGACGATCACTGTGCGCACCCCCGACAGCAGGGAGTAATGCACCCAGCCGCCCGCACCATCGCGGTCTTCCACGCGCCGCCAGTGGCCGAATTCGGCGGTGATGCGCAACGGCATGCCCGCATGTTTGAACACCCAGTCGATCCGGTGGGACAGCGAGGGGCCGCGGCGGGCATTCCCCTCGGAGCCCTTGAGCGAGACGAACCGCGGCAGCGGCAGGTTGGTCACCGGCCCGCGCCCGCTCTGCGTGCTCAGCGCGGCTTCGCGCTCGGTCTCGCTCAGCGGCGGGTCGTCTTCGAGCTCCTGCGCCCGAAGCGGCCCCACGCCCGTCAGCGCAAGGATCAGCACCATGCCCAGCACTGCTGAAAAGCCGGGCAGCGGTGCGGCACGCCGGCGCAGCCACGCCACAGGCGCGCAAGAAAATTGCGCCAACATCTCGAAAAGCGTCATTTCTGCTCTCTCCGGGCCTTGTAACTTGCCTCTTTGGCAGTCAATTTGCACCCAAGCCAGATGCATTGGAAGAGAGGAGAGCCAAGCATGCCCGCACCGCGGCTAAGTGTTGTCGTGACGCGACGGTTGCCCGAACGGGTGGAGACCCGGATGACGGAACTGTTCGATGTCACCCTGCGCGAGAGCGACGCGCCGATGAGCCGGGAGGAGCTGGTGGCGGCGATGCGCGACGCCGATGTTCTGGTGCCGACGCTCTGCGATCATATCGACGCCAACATGCTGGCGCAGGCGGGCGAAAGGCTGCGGCTGATCGCCAATTTCGGCGCGGGCATCGACCATATCGACGTGGCCTCCGCCCGCTCGCGCAATGTGCTCGTCTCGAACACGCCGGGCGTGGTGACCGAAGATACCGCCGATATGGTGATGTCGCTCATTCTCGGCGTGACGCGGCGCATCCCCGAAGGGCTCGCGCTGATGAGCCGGGGCGAGTGGAAGGGGTTTTCCCCCACGGCCCTGCTGGGCGGGCGCATTGGCGGGCGCCGGCTCGGCATCATCGGCATGGGCCGGATCGGTCAGGCGGTGGCGCGGCGCGCGGCGGCCTTCGGCATGCAGATCCATTACCACAACCGCCGTCGGCTGCGCCCGGAGACCGAGGCGGAGTTGCAGGCGACTTATTGGGACAGCCTCGATCAGATGGTGGCGCGGATGGATGTGATTTCCGTGAACTGCCCGCATACGCCCGCCACCTTCCATCTGCTCAACGCGCGCCGGCTCAAGCTGATGAAGCCCTCGGCCGTGATCGTGAACACGTCCCGCGGCGAAGTGATCGACGAGAATGCGCTCACCCGGGCGTTGAAGGCGGGTGAGCTGGCGGGGGCCGGGCTCGACGTGTTCGAACATGGCGCGGCCTTCAATCCGGACCTGCGCCAACTCCCCAATGTCGTGCTCTTGCCGCATATGGGCTCGGCCACGGTCGAGGGGCGGCTCGAGATGGGCGAGAAAGTGATTCTCAACATCAAGACCTTTGCCGACGGCCACCGTCCGCCGGATCTCGTGGTGCCGGGCGTGCTCTGAGCCGCCCAGCCTACCGTGCAGAAAGCAAAACGGCGGCCCCTCGGGCCGCCGTTTTCAGAGAAAGCGCCGGGCGCTTTACATGCGCAGCTGCATGGCGATTCCCGTCTGCCCGGCCGGGCTCACCGCGGCGAGCGAAAGCGTGGAATAGGCGCCTTGCTTGGCATTGACCTCGGCGAGGCGTTGCTCCATTCGCTGCGCCAGATCAGTGCCGCTCGTGTTGCGGCGCTGGCGCGACAGGGCGGCCGAAATGCTCTGATCGGTCATCGAGCGCTGCTGCGCGATCTGTTCGGGCACATCCGGGCGGCTTTGCGCCAGATCGACATCGCCGGTCTCGGTGCGGCCCTCGATCATGTCCGTCAGTTCGCTGACGCGCCCGCCGGAGGCACCGCCCCCCTGTTGGGTTTTGAGAATTTCGATCGGCGTCGGATCGCGTTGACGCATCTCGGCGAGGTTTTCCGCGCCGATCCGTTGCGAGGTCGCAGCAACGCCGGTCTGCTGGTTACGGGTGCTGGCCTTCGCCTCGGCAAGCGTGTCAGAGGCGCTGTTCACCGGCTCCGCGCGCATCGCCCGGAAGATCTCGGCCGGGCTGGGCTTGGCGCGCGCGGTGTTCTGACGTGTCGCGACCGCCTCGGAAGTGGCCGAGACAGCGGTGCGCGCGGCATGGCCGCGGCTGGCGATCCGGTTCACTGGGGCGATGGCAGTCATGGCAACACTGTCCTTCGATCATCAAAGCGGGATTCTGGCAGAAAGGCACGTCACAGGTTTCAGAAAGAATTTACCGCAAGACGTGCTGATTTTCACGCCAAAGCTGATGGATTGGTAAACCGTGCCGCACCGGGGATCACGGCTGCGCGCAATGTCGCTTTTCGCCCACAAAGGTCGGGCGTGCTTGCCCGAACCGCGGTCAACCTGCCACAACGGAGAAAACCCCTTCAGGAGAGTCCGATGAAGACCCATGTCAAAGCCCTTGTCGTCGGTGGCGGTGCCGTCGGCTGTTCGGTGGCCTATCACCTTGCCAAGGCCGGCTGGGAGGTGATGCAGGTGGAGCGCGACGAGCTGACTTCGGGCTCGACATGGCATGCCGCTGGCCTGCTGCCGCTCTTCAACATGGGCTATGCCACCACGCATATCCACAAATACTCGGTTGATTTCTACAAGACGCTCGAGGCCGAAACCGGGCTCAACGCCGGCTTCTCGATCTGCGGCAACCTGCGCATGGCGCAGACCGATGAGCGGATGGACGAATACAAGCTCTATTCGAGCGTGGCCGAGACCGCGGGCGTCTATCACGAGTTCCTCACGCCCGCGCAGATGAAAGAGCGCTGGCCGCTGATGTATTCGGACGATCTGAAGGGGGCGCTCTTCCACCCGCAGGACGGCTACATCAACCCCGCCGACGTGACGCAGGCGATGGCGAAGGGCGCGCGTCAGCGCGGCGTCGAGATCGTGCGCAAGCTGCAGGTGAACGCCTATCGCTGGACCGGCTCGGAATGGGTCGTCACGCTTGAAAAGATGATCGAGAAGGGCGGCAACCTTGTCGGCTCGGGCGAGCTGGTCGACGTGCATGCCGAACATGTGGTGACGGCGACGGGCAACCACGCGCAACGCACCGCCCGGCTTCTGGGCATCAAGATCCCGGCAATCCCGGTCGAGCACCAGTTCATCGTCACCGAGCCCGATCCGGCGCTCGTCAAATGGCGCGCCGAAGGCAACCCCGAGCACCCGGTGCTGCGCGATTCCGACGCCAAATGGTATGTGCGCGAAGAGCGTGGCGGCTGGATCCTCGGCCCCTATGAGCGCAACGCTCCCGCGCGCTTTCTCTATGACGTGCCGGAGACCTTCCGTGCCGACCTCTTCCCGCTCGATCTCGAACGCATCGAGACCGAATACATGTCGATGATCCACCGTCTGCCGACCTCGGAAACCGTGGGTCTGAAAGACGATTTCAACGGCCCGATCTGCTACACCCCCGATGGCAACCCGCTCGTCGGCCCCGCGCCGGGGCTGCGCAACATGTGGCTGGCCGAGGGCTTCTCGTTTGGCATCACCGCCGCGGGCGGCACCGGCTATTATCTCGCGCAGATGATGGTCGAGGGCGAAGCCGAGATCGACATGGCCTCGCTCGACCCGAAACGCTACGGCGCGTGGATGACCACCGAATATGCCGCGCGCAAGAACGAGGAATGCTACGAGCATGTCTTCATCCTGCACCACCCGGACGAGGAGCGCGAAGCCTGCCGGCCCCTGCGCACCGCGCCCGCTTATGACCGCCAGATCGCGCTGGGCGCGCAAATGGGGCAGGTGAACGGCTGGGAACGCCCGAACTATTACGGCCCCGTCGATGCGCCCGCCGATTTCGACCACACTTCCCGCAGCTTCCGCCGCGGGGCGTGGTGGCAATATGCCAAGGCCGAGGCCGAGGCTGTGCGCCAAACCTGTGGCATCATCGACGCCTCCGCCTTCACCAAGCACCTCGTGCGCGGCCCCGGCGCCACCGCCTTCCTCGACCATTTCACCTGCAACAAGCTGCCCAAGGTGGGGCGCATCAACCTCACCTATGCGCTCACCGATGCGGGCACGACCCGCACCGAATACACGATCGTGCGGCTTGCCGAGAACGAATACTACCTGATCTCGGCCGGTGCATGGACCGCCTATGACGCTGATTTCCTGATTAAATCGGCGGAAGACTTCATGGCGGACGGTGGCGGGTATATCGACATCCACGATGTCACCACGCAATGGGGCGTCTATGCGTTGGCGGGCCCCACCGCGCGCGCGCTGCTCAATGAACTCGTCAAGGACGCCGCGCCCGAAACCGTGCTTTCGAACAAGCGCTTCCCTTGGCTGAGCTACCGCGACATCGAGCTGGGCATGTGCCCGGTGCGGGCGGTGCGCGTGGCCTATACGGGCGAACTTGGTTGGGAACTCCATTTCCCGGTCGAATTCGGCCGTTACCTCTGGGATCTGATCTGGTCGGTGGGCGAGAAGCACGGGCTCAAACCCGTTGGCGCCCGCGCCCAGAACTGGCTGCGTCAGGAAAAGAGCTACCGCGCCTTCGGCAACGAGCTTGGCCGGGATGCCACGCCGATGGAAGCCGGTCTCGACCGCTTCATCGATCTGGGCAAGGAGTTCCGCGGCAAGCAGGCGATGCTCGACACCGGCATCCGCGCGAAATGCGTGACGCTGCTGATCGACGGGCCGGAAGACTCGGATCCGTGGGGCAAGGAAGCGATCATCGCCGATGGCGAAAAGGTTGGCCGCCTCACCTCGGGCGGCTGGTCGGTCGCCTTCGGCAAGCAGATCGGCATGGGCTATGTGCGCCCCGACCTCGCCGAGGTGGGCACCAAGCTCAAGGTGAAGATGCAGCTTCAGGAATGGGATGCGGTGGTGGCGGAAGACAGCCCGCATGACCCGACGAACGCGCGCATCCGCATCGACGGCTGACGAAACGACCACTCACGCGCAAGAAGCGGGGCGGGGGGCAACCTCCGCCCCGTGTCCTGTCAAACCGGGAGCTGGCCCCCCGGCGCCCTCATTGCGCCCGTGCGGCGAGCCAGGCGTCCCAGGCCGCGCGCGAGCCCGCAAAAGCGTTCAGATCGACCGTGCCGCCGACGCCGGGCACGACCCCGGTGCCGGTATATTGCCAGAAGCTCCAGCGCTCGCCGGGATAGCGTTCGGAAGGATGCGCGGTGACAGTCCGGAGCCAGAATTCGACCCCTGCCATCTGCCCCAGATCATTGTCGGCATAGAAGGCCGGGTCGGTATAAACCACGGGGCGCGTGCCATAATGACGTTCCAGCAGGTCAAGGAAGGTGCGCATCTCGGCCCGTACCTTGGACCCGTCCGGACGCAACTGGCAGGTGGGCGAGGTGTGGTTCCATTCGATGTCGAGCACCGGCGGCAGGTCGCCCGCATGTTTCGGCACGCGTTCGATGAACCATTTCGCCTGATCGGCGGCGGAGCGGCAGAAATAATAGAAGTGATAGGCGCCCACGCGCACGCCCGCGGCCCGCGCCGCGGGGGCATTGCGTTCAAACCCGGGGTCGACGTGATCGCCGCCTTCGGTCGCTTTCAGCCAAGCGAAAGCGATCCCTGCGGCCCGCGCCTGCGGCCAGTCGATCGCGCCCTGATAGCGCGCCGCATCAAGCCCGTGCACCGGATAGCGTGCCGGCGTGATGCCCTCCCAGGGGGTCGGGTTGGTGTCGCCGAACCGCGCGGGCAGGCCGGGGGCAAGGTGATCGGAGGCCACAAGAGCTTCGGGCGCCATCAGCTGTGTATGCACCGGGCCGGGTTTGTGCTCGCCGCCGCAGCCCGCCAGCCCCGCGCAGACCGCTACCGTAGTGAGAATCGCCGCGCCCCGCATGCCTGCCCCCTGCCTGTTTGCCGCAAGGTGGCGCAAATTTGCGGATCTGTCACGGGCACGCTCAGCGGCGCGGGCCGAAATCGGCCACCGTCAGCACGCCGTCGCCATTGCGGTCACGCATCGCAAACCAGGCATCGGTGCCCGCGACGAACTCGCTTTGCGAGATCCGGTTGTCCCGGTTGCTGTCGAGCCGCGCGATTTGCCTTTGTGTCATCCCTCCCTGCCCGCCAAGGCCCTGCAAGGCCGGGATGCGCTGAGTGGCGGGACCGGCGCCGTTGGCCTCCTGCTGCGCGGTGCGGAAGTCGCCGATCCCGGCGATTTCTTCGGCGGAGAAGCTGCCATCTCCGTCGCTGTCGAACATCGCAAACACATCGCCGCGGTGCTCGCGCGCCTCGGCGGGGGTGACCTTGCCGTCTCCGTCAAGATCCCACATTGCCAAAAAATTTTGCGCCATCTGTGCGCGTTGCCCGGCGCCCTGCGCGGTGCCAAACCCGGTTTGCGCCGGGGCGGCCGCGGTGCCCGCAATCAGGAGACAGGCGGCGGAGAGGATCGTTAGGCGTTTCATCGGACGCTCCATCGTTGCTGGATGCCAGATGAACGCTGCGGCGCGCCACTTCCGTCGCGCGCCGCGAACAGGCTCAGCCCTGCGGCGCCTCGGCCGCGATCTCGTCCCAGCAGGCAAGCGCATGGGCGGCATACATCATCGCCGGCCCGCCCCCCATCTGGATCGCCACGGCGCAGATGTCGGAAAGCTCCTCGCGGGTGCCGCCTGCGCGCATCAGTGCCGAGACATGAAAATTCACGCAGGGCTCGCAGCGGATCACGATGCCCATGGCGACGGCCAGCCATTCCTTCTGCTTCTTGTCGAGCACGCCGTTTTCGGTGATCGCCTTTTCCATCGCGCCAAAGCCGCGCATCGCATCCGGGATCGCCTTGCTCATCACGCGCAGCTCGGCGCGCTGGTCTTCCATCTTCTGTTTGTAGCTCATGGGAGGTCTCCTTCTGACACCCCTGATATATTCAGAAGGTGGAATGTCAACCGAAACGCGCCGGATCGAGGGCGGACAGAATGGCGCGCTCGGGCACAGGCGCACGCCCGGCGATCAGATCGGCCACAAGATCTGCCGCGGCGGGCGCGCTCTGGAAGCCGTAACCGCCCTGTCCGGCCAGCCAGAAAAAGCCGGGGTCGCGCGGATCAAAGCCGATCACCGGGGCGCGGTCGGGCGAGAAGGTGCGCAAGCCAGCCCAGCTTGCCAGAAGCCGGGTGACAGGTTCGGTCACTGCCGCCTCGTAACGCGCGAGCCCCTCGGCCAGCACCATGTCATCGGCAAAGGCGTCATGGGGCGGCATCGGGTCTTCCTCGGCGGGGGAGACGATCAGCGCGCCCGCATCGGGCTTCATGTACCAGTCCTCGGCGCCGCCGATCACCATTGGCCAGGCGCGCACATCTTGGCCCGCAGGCGCGGGGATGCGCGCCATCGAGCGGCGCAGCGGCGTGAAGCCGAGCGGTGCGACACCGGCCAATTTCGCCACCTCATCCACCCAGGCGCCCGCGGCATTGATCAGGAGCTTCGTTGTGAACACCTCGCCGCCCGCTTCGACCTCCCAGCCTGTCGCCGTGCGGCTGATGCGCGTGGCGCGCGCCTTCGTGCGGATCACCGCGCCCGCCGCGCGGGCCGCGCGCGCCGCGCGCTGCACCAGCGCATCGGTGTCGATATCCCAGGCATGGGCGGCATGGCCCGCAAACGCCACGGTCTCGGGGTTCAGGATCGGACACAGCGCGCGCGCCTCCCCGATCGTGAGTTCATCGAGAGCGAAGCCCTTGAGCTGGGCGCGGAAGCGCGCGCCATGCTCGGGCCCGTCGACGATCATGAAGCCACGCGGCGTGAGCAGGCCCGAGCCGTGGTAAAAATCGCCCGAGGCTTCGGAGAGCGCGACCACGGCAGGGTTGCCGTAGCGCGGCTCGTAAAGCGCAGCCGAGCGGGCGGAGGCGTGATAGGCCAGATGGTCTTCGGCTTCCAGAAGCGTGAGAGAGCCGACGTGCGCGAGCTTCGCCGCAGCCGAAAGCCCCGCGATGCCGCCGCCGAGAATGAGAAAATCGCTTTGCATGGCGGCAAGCTAGTCGCGCCCGGACAGGAAGGGAAGGGCGATTGCTGCAACTGCGCGGCGGGCGTAGACTTCTGACAACACAGGAGGCTGCGATGAAACTCGTGCTGGTTCTCGGTCTGGTGCTGCTGGTGAGCGCTTGTGGTGACAGCGTGCCGCTTGTTCCGTTCATCTGAATGAAAACGGCGCGCCCGGGGGGCGCGCCGCCGTTTGTCATTTTTCCTTTCGGACACCTTTGAACGGGGTCTTCGAAGAAGTTTTGACATCCAGGAAACGGCCAGTTTTGGCATCGCGTTTGACCCAGTTTCCCGAAGGAGTTTGGGTTTGCGAACGTCCCTTAACCGCGCCATTGCGATGTCCGTCACCTTTGGGAGGATTGGTTGCCATGTGTTTTACCTGTTAGCTCGTATGGCAGTTAGGGCAGCAATACTTGCAGCCGTTGATGCGGTACCAGCTTGGATGACGGGACTTGGCTTCAGCTACTGCATCGCGGCAGTTAGAGAATTGCCCCAAATATTCACGATTTCCTTCGGCTGGCAACCATGTGCAACTGCCAGTGTGCACTTCATAGTCGCCATTGGCCTGTTGGTTTGTATTCAGATAATAAAGTGTCATTTTCCTCGCTCCATTGCATGAGGAATTGATTGCATCGGAGCGGGCGGAGACTTAGAATCGAAGTGTCAACAGAGACTCAGAGCGGTCCGCCCGCTTTGTATTTCGAGAAGGCCGGCCCTCTGGGTCGGTCTTTTTGATTGGTGATCTTAGCCGGTCGGGAGCCTCCTTCGTAGTTAAGAAGAGAATCAGGCTGGAAGCCCAATAAGACTGACGATAGGGGCGGGATGAGGCTGAGTCTATATAAAACAACATCTGGCGCGGACCGCGCCCAGATGGCCATAGCTATCTTCTAACTCAAGATATTGTGGATATCAAATGTTATCCCGCATGATTTAAGGAAATAATGATGGCGCATAATGTGGATAACTCACCTGCTCGGAACAAAAGACGATCAAAAGCAAGAGGCGCCCCATAGGGCGCCTTTTCGAATCCAGTCTTCGCTCAGCGGTCAGGCCTGCAGCGGGCGCACGTCGATTTCCCCCTCGGCGCGGCTCTTCATCGCGGCGACGGCAGCGATGGAGGCGGCGGCGGTGGTGAAATAGGGGATCTTGTCGTAAAGCGCGACGGCGCGGATCTCGCGGCTGTCGGAGATCGCCTGATTGCCCTCGGTGGTGTTCATCACCAGCCCGATATCGCCGTTTTTCAGCCGGTCGACGATGTTCGGGCGGCCCTCATAGACCTTGTTGACGATCTCGGCGTCGATGCCCTTCTCCTTCAGCCAGGCGGCGGTGCCGCGGGTGGCGACAAGGGAAAAGCCCATGGCAATGAGATCGCGCGCGGCGCCTGCCAGCTCATCCGACTTGTCGGAATCCTTGATCGAGAGGAACACCCGGCCACTTTCGGGCAGATGCGTGCCCGCACCAAGCTGCGCTTTCAGGAAGGCGCGCGGGAAGTTGCGGTCCCAGCCCATCACCTCGCCTGTGGAGCGCATTTCCGGCCCGAGCAGCGTGTCAACGCCGGGGAAGCGGGCAAAGGGCAGCACCGCCTCCTTGACCGAGAACCATGGCGTGTTCGGATCGGCGAGCGTGAGCGGATCGGCGAAGGGCAGGGGCGTTTCCGGGCCCACGCCCTCGGGGTAGGGCGCGCGCTGCGGGAAGGCGGACATCGGCTCGCCCGCCATCAGCCGCGCCGCAATCGAGGCAATTGCCGAATCGGTGGCCTTGGCAACGAAGGGCACGGTGCGCGAGGCGCGCGGGTTCACCTCCAGCACATAGATCACGCCGTCCTTGATCGCATATTGCACGTTCATCAGGCCAACAACGCCGAGCGCCAGCGCCATTTTCACGGTCTGCGCCTTCAGCTCGGCCACAGTCTCGGCGGAGAGCGTATAGGGCGGCAGCGAGCAGGCACTGTCGCCCGAATGGACGCCCGCCTCTTCGATATGCTGCATGATGCCCGCCACATGCACGGTCTTGCCATCGGAGAGCGCATCGACATCCACCTCGATCGCGCCGGAGAGATAGCTGTCGAGCAGCACCGGGCTGTCGCCCGAAACGCTCACCGCGGTGGTGATGTAGCGCTTGAGCTGGTCGAGATCGCGCACGATCTCCATCGCGCGTCCGCCGAGCACATAGGAGGGGCGGATCACCAGCGGGTAGCCGACGCGGCCCGCGATCTCGAAGGCTTCGGCATCGGAGCTTGCGATGCCGTTCACCGGTTGTTTCAGTTCCAGATCGTTGAGCAGTTTCTGGAACCGCTCGCGGTCCTCGGCAAGGTCGATCGCATCGGGGGTGGTGCCGAGGATCGGAATCCCTTCCGCTTCGAGCGCATTCGCCAGTTTGAGCGGCGTCTGGCCGCCGAACTGCACGATCACGCCATGGAGCGTGCCGTTTTCCTGCTCGACGCGCAGGATCTCGAGCACGCTTTCGAGCGTCAGCGGTTCAAAATAAAGCCGGTCAGAGGTGTCATAGTCGGTCGAGACGGTCTCGGGGTTGCAGTTGATCATGATCGTCTCGTAGCCCGCCTTGGTGAGCGCGAAACAGGCATGACAGCAGCAATAGTCAAACTCGATCCCTTGGCCGATCCGGTTCGGACCGCCGCCGAGGATCACCACTTTCTTGCGCTCGGAGGGCCGCGCCTCGCATTCGACATCGCCCATCGCCGGGGCCTCGTAGGTCGAATACATGTAAGGCGTTTGCGCCTCGAATTCGGCGGCGCAGGTATCGATGCGCTTGAACACCGCCTTCACGCCGAGGTTGCGGCGCGCGCGGCGCACCTGCGCCTCGTCGCGGCCGGTGAGCTTGGCGAGGCGGGCATCGGTGAAGCCCATCATCTTGAGGTTGCGCAGCCCGGCCTCGTCAAGCGGCAGGCCGTTTTTGCGGATCGCGGCCTCGGCCTCGATGATCTCGCGGATGCGGGCGAGGAACCACGGATCAAAGGCGGTGGCGGCGATGATCTCGTCATCGTTCAGCCCGTGCCGCATCGCCTGCGCAATGAGCCGCAGCCGGTCCGGCGTCTGGCGCGAGATCGCCTTGATCACCGCCGATTTCTCGGGCGCACCCTCGATGGCGATCTCGTCAAAGCCCGAAAGCCCGGTTTCGAGCGAGGCGAGCGCCTTTTGCACCGATTCGTGGAAGGTCCGGCCAATCGCCATCGCCTCGCCCACCGATTTCATCGCGGTGGTGAGTTCGGGTTTGGAGCCGGGGAATTTTTCAAAGGCAAAGCGCGGGATCTTCGTCACCACATAGTCGATGGTGGGTTCGAAACTCGCGGGCGTCACCTTGGTGATGTCGTTATCAAGCTCATCAAGCGTGTAGCCCACCGCAAGCTTCGCGGCGATCTTCGCAATCGGGAAGCCCGTGGCCTTGGAGGCCAGCGCGGAGGAGCGCGACACCCGCGGGTTCATCTCGATCACCACCATGCGCCCGTCGTCCGGGTTGATCGCCCATTGCACGTTCGAGCCGCCGGTTTCCACGCCGATCTCGCGCAGAACGGCAATCGAGCCGTTGCGCATGATCTGATATTCCTTGTCGGTGAGCGTCAGCGCCGGGGCGACGGTGATCGAATCGCCCGTGTGCACGCCCATCGGATCGACGTTTTCAATCGAGCAGACGATGATCGCATTGTCCGCCTTGTCGCGGACGACCTCCATCTCGAATTCTTTCCAGCCCAAGAGGCTCTCGTCGACGAGGATCTGCGCCACCGGCGAGGCATCGAGGCCCGAGCGGCAGATCGCCTCGTAATCGTCGCGGTTGTAGGCGACGCCGCCACCGGTGCCGCCCAGCGTGAAGGCGGGGCGGATGATCGCGGGAAGCCCGATATGCTCCAGCTCGATCAGCGCCTGCCGCACCCCGGCGCTCACGTCATATTTGCCGTTTTCAAGCTTCGGCGCGGTGATGATCGTGGCTTTCGGGTTTTCGAGCCCGATCCGGTCCATCGCCTCGCGGAACAGCTTGCGGTCTTCGGCCATCTCGATGGCGGCGCGGTTCGCCCCGATCAGCTCGACGCCGAATTTTTCGAGCACGCCCATATCGGCGAGCGCAAGCGAGGTGTTGAGCCCGGTCTGCCCGCCCATCGTCGGCAAAAGCGCGTCGGGGCGCTCTTTCTCGATAATCTTGGCCACCACTTCGGGGGTGATCGGCTCGATATAGGTTGCGTCGGCCATCTCCGGGTCGGTCATGATCGTCGCCGGGTTGGAGTTCACCAGAATGACCCGGTAGCCCTCCTCACGCAGCGCTTTGCAGGCTTGCGCGCCCGAATAGTCGAATTCGCAGGCTTGCCCGATGATGATGGGTCCGGCGCCGATGATGAGGATGGACTTGATGTCGGTTCTCTTCGGCATGGGGACCTCTTTTATCATGGCGCGGCAAGGCGCACCGGCCGGGGGGGCGGTGCGCAAATTGATGGGGGTTATAGTCAGGACGCGGCGCGGCGCAAGCGCGATTGCGTGCGCCGGGCGCCTTGCGCTTGACTTTGCCCCGCCTTCGCTGTTGATCGGGCGCCAAACCAGCCCGCCGAAAGGGGAGAATGATGCACGCCTATCGCAGCCATACCTGTGCCGCCCTCAGCGCCGCCCAAGCGGGGGAAGATGTCCGCCTTTCGGGCTGGGTGCATCGGGTGCGCGATCATGGGGGCGTGCTCTTCATCGACCTGCGCGACCATTACGGCATCACCCAGCTTCTGTGCGACGGCGACAGCCCCGCCTTCGCCGCGCTTGAAAAGGTGCGCGCCGAATGGGTGATCCGCATCGATGGCACGGTGAAGCGGCGCGACGACAGCCTGATCAACCCGAAGATCCCGACCGGCGAGATCGAGGTCTATGTCCGCGATGTCGAGGTGCTCGGCGCGGTCGAAGGCGATCTGCCGGTGCAGGTTTTCGGCGAGCCCGAATACCCCGAGGAAACCCGCCTCACCTACCGCTTCCTCGATCTGCGCCGCGAGAGCCTGCACAACAACATGTTGCTGCGCTCGAACGTGGTGCGCAGCCTGCGCAACCGGATGTGGGACCGAGGCTTCACCGAATACCAGACCCCGATCATCACGGCGTCGAGCCCGGAGGGGGCGCGCGACTTTCTTGTGCCCTCGCGCCTCCATCCGGGCAAGTTCTACGCCCTGCCGCAGGCGCCGCAGCAGTTCAAGCAGCTGATCATGGTGGCGGGCTTCGATCGTTACTTCCAGATCGCGCCCTGTTTCCGCGACGAAGACCCGCGCGCCGACCGCTCGCCCACCGACTTCTACCAGCTCGACATCGAGATGAGCTTCGTCAAGCAGGAAGACGTGTTCGCCGCGGTGCAGCCCGTCATTCAGGGCCTTTTTGAGGAATTCGGCGGCGGCAAACGCGTGGATGCGGACTGGCCGCTCATCGCCTACCGTGACGCGCTGATGTGGTATGGCTCCGACAAGCCCGACCTGCGCAACCCGATCAAGATGGCCGATGTGAGCGAACATTTCCGCGACTCGGGTTTTGCGATCTTTGCGAAACTCTTGGAAAACGACGGCACCGAGGTGCGCGCGATCCCGGCGCCCACGGGCGGAAGCCGCAAGTTCTGCGACCGGATGAATGCCTTTGCCCAAGCCAACGGCCTGCCGGGGATGGGCTATATTTTCTGGCGCGGAGAGTACCGCACAGCTGGGAATAATCAACCGCTTCAAGGAGGCTCCACTGGTTCAACCATTGCGCGTGCGATTCAGATGATCCGAGAAGGATCAGCAGTAGACGGCAAGTTTACTATGAGTGAAGCGGATGCTCAAAAGTACTACTTTGACCGAAAGGTTGAAGACGGCGAGTTTGTACTTCATCTGGAAGCCGCAGGTCCAATCGCAAAGGCTTTGGGACCCGAAAAGACGGAAGCGATTAGAACGCAGCTGGGTTTGGGAATAGGCGATGCCGTCTTCTTCCTTGGCGGCAAGGCCGAGCAGTTCGAAGCGGTCGCCGGCAAGGCGCGCAACGAGATCGGCCGCGAGCTGGGGCTCACTGAGACCGACAGCTTCCGGTTCTGCTGGATCGTCGATTTCCCGATGTATGAGAAAACCGACGACGGCAAGATCGACTTTTCGCACAACCCGTTCTCGATGCCGCAAGGCGGGCTCGAGGCGCTGATGGGCGATCCGCTCAGCGTCTATGCCTATCAATATGACCTTGCCTGCAACGGTTATGAACTGGTCTCGGGCGGCATCCGCAACCACCGCCCCGACATCATGTTCAAGGCCTTCGAGTTGGCGGGCTACCCGAAGGAAGAAGTGGAAAAACGCTTCGGCGGCATGGTCAAGGCGTTCCGCTATGGCGCGCCGCCCCACGGTGGCTGTGCGGCGGGGATCGACCGGATCGTGATGCTTTTGGCCGACACCGCCAACATCCGCGAGGTGATCATGTTCCCGATGAACCAGCGCGCGGAAGACCTGATGATGGGCGCGCCTTCGGAGCCGACGAACGAGCAATTGCGCGAGCTGCGCCTGCGGGTGCTGCCAAAAGAGGCCTGAGCCTTCGTTCGCGACGGAGCCTTCACGCAAAGATGACAGCCCGGGGCGCCGATGCCGTTCGGCGCCCCGGTCTTTTGTCCTATCCTCGAGCAGGCTCATTCGGGGAGGCGGTCATGCAATTTGCAGATCTGGCGCCGGTGCGTTTCGGCTTTGGCCCGTCGCCCGACCAGCAGGGCCCGGCGAAGGCCTCGGAGATTCTGGCCGCGCTGCGCGGCCCCGACCGGCTGGCCGCGCGCTGGCCCGGCGCCTCGACCGCAGCGGCACTCGCTTACGCGCAGCGGTTTCACCAGTTGAAGAAAGCGGCGAGCCCGCGCGGGTCTGCGCCGGACCGGAATGCGGCGGAGGCGGCATTTGCAGCGCATCGGCGGCTTGGCGATCAGGTGCTGATCGAGAGCCTTCAGGGGGCGCTCGCCCGGGCGGTCGAGGATCAGACGGGCTTTCGCGAACGGCTCTGGGCGTTCTGGCGCGATCATTTCACCGTGCGGAGCAAGCGCCGGCGGGATCAACCGCTCGCCTGCGCCCATGCCGAAGCGTTGCGGCCCCATCTGTGCGGCAATTTCCGCACGCTGCTGCGCACCGCCGTCACGCATCCGATGATGCTGATCTATCTTGATCAAGTCACGAGTTTCGGCCCGAATTCGATCCGCGCCCGCAGGCATCCCGAGCAGGGGCTGGGGCTGAACGAGAATCTCGCCCGCGAAGTGATGGAGCTGCATACGCTCGGTGTGCGTGGCGCGTATCGGCAGGAAGATGTGCGGCAACTGGCCGAGCTGTTCACCGGGATGCAGGTGGATGGCACTGGCCTCGTTTTCGCGCCCAGGCTGGCGGAGCCGGGCGCGGAGACAGTGCTCGGCCGGAACTTCGGCGGCGATCCGGCAAAGCTTGCCGATATTCACGCCGCGCTCGATGCGCTGGCCCTCCACCCCGACACGGCGCAGCATCTGGCGCGGAAGCTCGCCGTCCATTTCGTCGGGCCCGCGCCCGATCCGGTGCTGGTCGCGGCGCTGGCTGAGGCCTACACGCAGGCCGATGCCGAGCTGATGCCCGTTTACGCAGTGCTGCTCACCCATCCCTCGGCCCGCGCGCCGCGATTTGAAAAGATCCGCCAGCCCTTCGAGTACATCGCCACCGGGCTGCGCGCCCTCGGCCTCGATGGAGCGCGGGTGATGGCGCTCCCTCCCCGTGTGATGCGCGAGGGGGCATATGGGCCGATGCGGGCGATGGGGCAGCGCTGGTTCGGCGCGCCGGGCCCGAACGGCATTCCCGAAGCGGCGCAGGACTGGATCTCGCCGCAGCAGCTTTCGGCGCGGATCGGCTGGGCGCTCGCGGCGCCGCAGCTTTTCGGAGCGCCGGTGGCCGATCCGATCGCTTTTGCGCAGAGCGCGCTCGGCCCGCGGCTCGGCGCCGATCTCGCCACCGCCGTGCCGCGGGCGGAATCGCGCCCCGAGGCGGCGGCGCTGGTGCTGGCTTCGGCCGAATTCATGCGGAGGTAGCCATGATCGCGCGTCGGTTATTCTTGCAGGGGGCGGCGCTCGCGGGCTGTTCGGCCGCGGCGCATCCGTTCCTCAGCACAGTCACTTTCGCGGCCGCCCCGGGCGAGCGGCGGCTTGTCGTCATCATCCTGCGCGGCGCGATGGACGGGCTCGACATCGTCCAGCCCTGGGGTGACCCGCGCCTGAAGCAGATGCGCCCGGATTTCCCGATTGGCCCGGAGGCGGGGGCAGCGGATCTCGACGGCTTCTTCGCGCTCCACCCGGCGCTTGCGCCGCTTCTGCCGCTCTGGGCCGGGGGCGAACTCGGCTTTGCCCATGCCGTCTCCACCCCCTATCGCGACAGGCGCAGCCATTTCGACGGGCAGGACATGCTGGAGGCGGGTACCGGTGCGGATGTGCCGCTCACGATGGTGCGCGATGGCTGGTTGAACCGGCTGTTGCAGGAGATGCCCGGCGCCCGCGCCGAAACCGCCTATTCGATCGGGGTCGAGGAGATGAAGGTGCTCTCGGGCACGGCGCCGACGCTGGCCTGGGCGCCGGAGGCCCGGCTCGGGCTCTCCGCGCAGGGGCGACGGTTGCTCGAAGAGATTTACAGGGGCGACGCGTTGTTTCATGCCGCGGCGGAGGCGGCGCTCGAAATCACCGCCGCCCCGCCGGGGACGATGAGTGCATCCGCCGCGACGGGGGCGGCGCGGGTGCGCGAGGCGACAGGCCTTGCCGGTTTTGCCGCGGAGCGGTTGCGAGGCGAGGCCCGGATTGCCGCTTTCTCGCTCAACGGATGGGATACGCACCGCGGCCAGATCGCTGCGATCCGCGCCCCGGCCGAACGGCTGGCGGCGATGATCACCGGCCTGAAGGCGGGCCTCGGCCCGGTCTGGCGCGAAACGCTTGTGCTTGCGATGACGGAATTTGGCCGCACCGCGCGGCAGAACGGTTCGCGCGGCACCGATCACGGCACCGGCGGTGCGCTGATAATGGCGGGCGGGGTGCTGAAAGGCGGCAAGGTCTATGGCCGCTGGCCCGGGCTGGGCGAGGCCGATCTCTACGCCGGGCGCGATTTGATGCCCACAGCCGATATCCGCTCCTATGCGGCCTGGGCGCTCGCAGGGCTTTTTGGCACGGCGCGGAACACGCTGGAAGGGGCGGTCTTTCCCGGCCTCACGATGGGGGAGAACCCGGGGTTTCTGGCCTGAAGCGGCCCTCGTTCAGGCGAAAAAGGCCGTCCAGGCAGTGCCGCCGACGGCAACGGCCAGGCTCAGGGCGCCGAGGCTGAACATCGTCCAATGCGTCGCCTCGATCAGGCGCTGGTTCGTGATGAGGCGGAGGGCATGGGCTTTCATCGGCAATCCTCGTTAGCGATCCCGCGGGAGACAGACCGAGACTTGCCCGCGATTGCGGCAGGAAAACGGAAGCATCGGTTCCTTTGCAGGGCAATTGCGTGCTTGGCCCGGCCGCGCTACCCTTCCGGAAACAGAAGGGGAAATCATGGCGTTGAAGCGGTTTGGCGCGGCAGTAACAGGGTGGCAGGCGCCTCGGTTTCCCGATGCCGAGGAGATGGCGGGGCAATGGTGCCGACTGGAGCGGCTTCAAGAGCGCCATGCCGATGCGCTTTATCGCGCCTATGCGGAGGATGATGCGGTCTGGGATTATCTGCCCTATGGCCCCTTTCCCTCAGAAGCGGGTTATATCCGCTGGGTCGCCGAGATGGCGGCGAGTCGCGATCCGCGGTTTTATGCCGTGATCGAAGCGGAGACGGGGCTTGCGGCGGGGGTGATGTCCTATCTGCGGATTACCCCGGAGGTGGGGGCGATCGAGCTCGGCCATATCAACCTCGCGCCGCGTCTGTCGCGTTCGACCGCTGCGACCGAGGCGATGATCCTGATGATTTCATGGGCTTTCCGGGCAGGCTACCGGCGCTTTGAATGGAAATGCGATGCGCTCAACATCCCCTCGCGGCGCGCCGCCGAGCGGCTCGGGCTGAGCTATGAGGGCATGTTCCGGCAAGCGACCATCGTCAAGGGGCGCAACCGCGACACCGCCTGGTTTGCCGCCACCGATGGCGACTGGCCGAGCCTGGAAGTGGCCTATGCGGATTGGCTCAAACCCTCGAATTTCGATTCCGAGGGGCGTCAGAAAGAGCGGCTCTCGGACCTCACGCGGCTTGTACGCGTGGCCTCCGACCCGGTGCTGGCGCGGCTCTGACCGGGCTCAGAACCCGGAGGCCGCCGCGAGCCGGTCCTGCAACAGGCCGGAGAGCCGCGTCAGATCGGCGGAACTGGGCGGGTTGGCGCCATTGAGCCGTTTGGCGGCCGATTCGAGATCGTCGTCATGCGAGGAGCGCGCTATCCCGGTGAGGAAATGCGCCACATAGCCAAGTGCATCGGAATCCTGCGCCCCGGCCAGCACCTCGGCCACATGGCTCAGATCGTCGCGCAAAGCGAGCGGATCGGGAGAGACCATCTCGTCATTGACAACCCGCAGCCCCGCCGGGCGATCCGCTTCGGGCAGAACGGCGAGCACTGCCTGCTGGAACATGGCAAGCGACTCGAGCGGCTTGGGCATGAAGGCATCGGCGCCTGCGGCGAGCGCTTCGCCCTCCATCCCGGGATCGCCCGAAAGCCCGAGCACTGCGGGCGCACCGGGCCCTGCCTGCTTGATCCGGCGAATGAGATCGGCGCCTGAGCCATCGGGCAGGCCCATGTCGATGATCACCACGCCGGGGCGATAGGTGGCCAGATGACGATGCGCCGAGCGCAGGCAATCGGCGCGGCGGATCCGCGCGCCCGATCGCAGGCACAGAAGGCGCACCGCTTCGGAGGCGAAGCGGCTGTCTTCCACCAGAAGCACGGTCAGGCCCAACAGCGGGCGTTCCGCCGAAACAGGGCGGGAGGCGAGGAATTGGCTGAGATCATCGGTCATTGCGTCACCTTGGCGCAGGAATCGCTACACTCTTCATTAAGGGCAAGTTTGACTAACGAAGGGTTAACGCAAACAGGGAAAGGCAGGCTTGCAAGGCGATTTCCGGCCCCCTATGCCGGAAAGAGCAAATGGAGGCTCCCCATGATCGGACGTTTGAACCACGTTGCCATCGCCGTGCCAGACCTCGCGGCGGCCGCGGCGCAATATGAAAACACGCTCGGCGCGCAGGTGAACCCGCCGCAAGATGAACCGGATCACGGCGTGACCGTGGTTTTCATCGAACTGCCGAACACCAAGATCGAACTGCTCTATCCGCTGGGGGAAAACTCTCCGATTCAGGGCTTTCTCGACAAGAACCCCTCGGGCGGCATCCACCACATGTGCTTCGAGGTCGAGGATATTCTTGCCGCGCGCGACAAGCTCAAGGCCGAGGGCGCGCGGGTGCTCGGCACCGGCGAGCCGAAGATCGGCGCGCATGGCAAGCCCGTGCTGTTCCTGCACCCGAAGGATTTCAACGGCTGCCTGATCGAGCTCGAGCAGGTGTAAGCCCTTGGCGGCGTGGGGCTTCAGCCCCGCGCCAGCCGATGAAAGAGATGGGTGAAGGCGGCCGCGCCCACCACCGGCACGGCAAGGTTGAGCACCGGCACAGTGAGCGGCAGCGCCATCAGCGCGCCGGCAAGCCAGACAGTGACCCGGTTTTGCGCGTAAAGCGTGGCCACCTCGGCCCGGCCCATTCGCCGCACCGCCGCCATCTGAAAATATTCGCGCCCAAGCAGGTAGCCGTTGAGCGCAAAGAACAGAAGCGGCGCAAGCGGGCCGACGAAGACATAGGCGATGAGTGCGACAAGGTTCGCGCCGAGCACCACGCCAAAGAATCGCAGCGTGTCCCCAAGGCTTTCGGCAAGCGTGAGCGCACGCACCGGCGGCAGGCCCGGATAATGCGCGCTTTCCACCACCTCGGCCACCTCGTCGAGGAAAAAGCCGGTGAAGATCGAGGCTACCGGTACCATCAGGAACACGGAGGCGATCAGCATCACGCCCACCGAGGCGATCGAAAGCGCCGGGTCGATCCAGCCGATTTCGCCAATCCAGGGCAGGGTGATCGTGTCGGGGACAAACCAGCCGATCATCTCGAAGAGGCCAAACCAGATCGCAAACAGGAGCAGGATCGCAAGGCCGATCCCCTTCAGCAGCACTTTCAGCGCGCCGGGGCGCGCGAGGTCGGCCCAACCGCGCAGAAAAATCTCGAAAATCATGCCTCTACCCAGGTGACGATGGTGTTGAGATCGGGGCGCGGGCGTTCGGGGGGCGCTTTCGCCTCGGTGCCGATGTGGATGAGCCCGGCCACCCATTCGTGTTCGGCGAGCCCAAAGGCGGGGGCGGCAAAGCGGCGGTCATGCGCGAGCCAGCCGGTGAGCCACGCCGCCCCCCAGCCCGCCGCGAGCGCGGCATTGAGAAGCTGCATGCCTGCGGCCCCGACCGAAAGCGTCTGCTCGATCCCGGGCACCTTGGCATCGACGAGGGGCGCGGCGATCAGCGCCACGCAAAGCGGACTCTGCGCGAATTGTCCGATCCCCTTGGCAGCGGCCTCGTCCTCCATCCCATGCGTGGCGGCAAAAACCGCCGCCTCGTCGGCGAGGCGCTCGAGCGCGGGCTTTTCCAGCACTACGAAGCGCCAGGGCGTGAGCTTGCCATGATCGGGCACGCGCGCTGCAATCTTCAGCATCTCCGACAGAGCGGCGCGGTCGGGGGCCGGGGTTCCAAGCATCTTTGGGGGCCGGGAGCGGCGGGTGGCCAGAAAGCGCAGCGTTTCATCATGGCGCCGGGCCGGGTTGATCGTGCCTTCGGGAAAATCCATCGCGAGCCTCCTGATTATTCTCGATATCGGGCGGGAAAGGGGCAATTGCAAGCGCGGCGCCGGTTCCGTTTGTGCCTGCGAGGGGGTAAGGAGGAATATGACCGATCTGAGCCACCTCGCCAGTCCGGGTGCGGAAATCGCGCTGCGCGTGACACCCAAAGCCTCGCGCAACGAGATTGTCGCGACAGAGGAGGGGCTGCGCGCCTATGTGACCGTGGTGCCCGAAGGCGGCAAAGCGAATGCCGCTGTGGTCAAACTGCTCGCCAAAAGCCTCGGCGTGGCAAAAAGCCGGCTCACGCTCCTGCGCGGCGAGACGGCGCGCGACAAGGTCTTCCGCCTCGATTGAGGCGGCCCGGGCTGAGCCCCCTTCGCGCCGACCCGGGGCTTTATCGGCGATGATCGTCGCGCTGCGTCGAGGCTCGCGGATCTTTTCGAAAGGGAGTATCAGATCGGCAGGCTTGGCTCGGGAGGCGGATACGAGGAGGGAGGAATGATCGGATTTGCAAGGCTTTTGCTGATCGAGGGGGGGCTCGCCCTTCTCAGCTACTGGGCGCTGCGCTTCTATGTCACCTCGCGCAAGCGCGAGAGCCTCGAGAATGCTTGGGACCGGGGCGAAGCCGGTGGGGCCATGGAACGCGAAGCCTTCATCGACGTTGAGATGCAGGACTTCAAGAAAAGTTGGCTGCGGCGCGCGCTCTGGCTCGTCGTGCTTGTGCCCTATCTGATCGTGGGCGCACTGATCTATTTCGTGAACTGAGAGGCTGCAATGACATATGTGAAATGGACTTTCTGGGCGCTTTTGACAGTGTTTGTCGGCGCCTTCCTGCACTACACGTTGCCGCAGCATGATGTGGTGCGGGTGGTGAACACCTATCAGGAACGGCAGGATCTGGGCGACTGGACGCGGATCTTCTGGTCGAGCCCCGAGGACCAGTCGGGCAATCTGTCGAACCGCGACGTGCAGTTCATCTCGGCGGTGACGGCCGATGGCAAGCCCGTCGTCTACCGCAACGAGGATACCGGCTGGGGCTGGCCGCCCTATTTCAAATTCGACACGGCGAACCTCTTGACCGAGGCCGAGGATCTGAAATCGACCGCCGAGGCGCCGAAATGGGCGGTGATCACCCATTACGGCTGGCGCAGCGAGATCCTGTCGATCTTCCCGAATGCGGTGGCAATCCACGCGGTCGATGACAAGGATGTCACGGTGATCCCGTGGTTCAACATCGTCTTCCTGACGCTCTTCGTCATGCTGGTGCTGACGGTGCGCGCGCTCTGGATCCAGTTCCGCCGCCGCTCGATCGACCCGGTGCTTGAAGACGTGGCCGATGTGATCGAGGATGTGACCGACAAGGCGGAAGAATATGGCGACCGGGCCCGCAACAAGCTCGACGACCTGACCGGGAAACGCTGAGCGAAGAGGTCGGGGGCACCGCCCCCGGCTCGTCGAATCAAGTGGCCGGAACAGCCGCGCCCGTCCGGGGCGCGGCTTTTTCTCAGGCGCCGTAAGGGATCCAGACTGTCTTGATCTGCGCCGCCGCCTCCAGCGTGTCGGCGAGCGACTGCGCCGACCAGTCGCGCTCTGTCGGGCACCAGAGCGCCTTGAGGTTGCCGCTGCTCTCCCGCGTCACTTCGGCGGCGCCCGTCACATTGCCCGCATACCAGAGCGCGGCGACATCGTCGTGGCGTGCGAGCGCCTGCGCCAGATCCGCGCGCGGGCCGGGCAGCAGGGTCACCACGCCCGCAGGCAGCCCCGCGTCATGGAAGAGGGCCGTCAGATCGGCCAGCGGCAGGGCGGTGGCGGGAAGCGCCACCACCCGGTTGCCGAGAGCGATGGCGGGAAGCACCAGGGCGACAAGGCCAAGAAGTGGCTGTGCCGCGGGGCAGGCAATGCCGATCACCCCCCAGGGCGCGTTCAGGGTAAGGGTGAGCATCTGCGCCCGCGCCGCACTCCCTGTGCCTGCCTCACGATCCGTCAGCGCGGCCACGCGGAAGGCGAGTGCGACCGACTGCGCCGCTTCCGCGCGATCATGACCGCTGGCCGCCAGACGGTCGGCAAGCGCCCCGGCCCGTGCGGCAAGGGTCTCGGCAACGGCGTAGAGCGCCTCGGTGCGCGCGGCGGTGCTTTTTTCTGCCCAGCCCGCGGCCTTCCGGGCCGCGGTGACGGCCTTGTCGAGCGCCTTTGGACTCGTTTCGCCCGCGCTGGCCGGGGCGTTTGCGGGTTCGGGGCACGCAGGCACCGGGGCCGGGCGGAGGAAGCTCGACAGTCCCGCGCGCCCGCCCAGCCGGGCCGCGCCGCTTTCCCGCATGCCGCCCGACGGCACTGCGGCATCGGCAAGCGGCGCCGTGTTGAGCGCGATCACGCCCGCCACAAGCTGAGCCGCGATGTCATGGGCGAGGGTGATATTCTCCGACCAGATCGTCGCAGAAAGGCCGCTGCGGGCGCTGTTGGCGAGCTCCACCGCCTCGGCGGGCGTGCGGAAGCTCGTGAGCGTCGCCACCGGACCCGGGATCTCGGCACCGTAGCAGGGATTGGCGGGTTCGGTGCCCAGAAGCAGCGCCGGGGCGCAAAAGGCCCCCGCCGCGGGCAATGCCATCTCGGGCCGGACGCAAGTTGCCCCGGCCACGACCGCCGCGGCCAGAAACGCCTCCACCCGGTCGCGCCGTCCCGGATGCAGGAGCGCGCCCAGATCGGAGCCATGATCGAGCGGGTCGCCCGCACGAAGCCGTCCGAGCCGCGCGACGAGTTTTTCGGTGAAGCAACCGAGAGCGGCCTCGGCCACCAGAAGCCGCGCGCCTGCGGGCGGGAACGGCCCGGTGCGACGCCAGACCCCCTCGACCACGCCCTCGACCGCGGCATCGAGATCGGCATCGGCAAAGACGATATGCAGGCCGGGGCTGCGCAGCGAAAGGCTCAGCGCCCGGTCCGAACCGGCGAGGGCGGCACGCAGGCTGCGCCCGGCCTCGGCGCTGCCGGCGAAAGCAATGGCGTCGAGATCTGCGGCCGCGAGCGCCACTCCTGTTGTGTCGTCGCCGGTGATCACGTTCACCACGCCCGGGGGCAGCTTCACCTCGGCGCAAAGCTCGGCGAAGGCGAGGGCGGAAAGCGGGCTGTGTTCGGAGGGTTTGACAACCACCGTCGCGCCCGCCGCAAGCGCGGGGGCGAGATGGCTCACCAGCATTGGCAGCGGCAGATCGCCCGGCAACACCAGCCCCACGACGCCCAGAGGCACCCGGCCGGGGAAATCGCTCTCGCGCGTCTCGGCGCGCCCGGCGTGGTAGGTGAGCTGCCGGATCGCGCCTGGAAGATCGTTTTCGAAAGCGTCACGGATCGGTGTGCCGGTGTCGAGCGCGGTGAGGAGCGCAAAGAAACGCTGGCGTTTGCGCAAGGCCCGCGCCAGCGCCATCAGCGCCATGGCCCGGGCATGATCGGACACTGCAGCCCAGCCGGGAGCGGCGGCGCGGGCGGCGGCCGTGACGGCGGCCACCTCGGCCGTCCCCGCTTGCGAGACTTCGGCGAGCACGGAACCGGTGGCGGGGTTGACGCATGCGACGCATGGCCCCGCCGTGGTGAAGGCGCCATTGCAGAAATGGCCGAAACGCCCGTGCGCGGCGAGCCAGGCAAGCGCTTCGTCCGGCACTTCGGGAGCGGGGCCATATGCCATGGTGTCAAGAATGTCGGTCACGGAAGGCATCTTTCCCTCAGGCGAGTGCATGGCGGTGGCTGGCGGCGTAACGCCCGGTGACATGGCTCTCGAGCGCGCACTCAATATCGCCGAGCATCGAAGAGGCGCCGAGGCGGAAGAGACAGGGGGCAAGCCAGTCGCGTCCCAACTCCTCTTTCATCAGGATCTGCCAGGCCAGCGCATCCTCGGCCGTTTTCATCCCGCCCGCGGGCTTGAAGCCGATCCGCACCCCGGTGCGCGCGCCATAATCGCGCAGCGCCCGCACCATGATCAGCGAAACGGGGAGGGTGGCGTTTACCGCCTCCTTTCCGGTCGAGGTCTTGATGAAATCGGCACCCGCCTGCATCGCCACCATCGACGCCTTGTAGACATTGGAAAGCGTCTGCAGATCACCGGTGGCGAGAATTGCTTTCATATGCGCCGCTCCGCAGGCCTCGCGCATCGCTGCGATCTCGTCGTAAAGCGCGGTCCAGTCGCCCCGCAGCACGTGGGCGCGGGTAATCACGATGTCGATTTCGGCCGCGCCTTCGCCCACCGCATGGCGGATCTCTTCCAATCTCAGGGACAGGGGCATCAATCCGGACGGAAATCCCGTGGCGACCGATGCGACCGGAATCCCGGATCCATCGAGCGCATGCACCGCAGAACGAACCATGGTTGGATAAACGCAGACGGCGGCAGTGGTCAGGCGGTCGAGCCCGAGGGCGGCGCGCACCGGATCGGACAGCGGACGGCGGGCCTTCGCGCAGAGCCTGGCGACCCGGGCCGGGGTGTCGTCTCCCGCGAGCGTAGTCAGATCCATGCAGCGGATCGCATTGACGAGCCAGGCCGCCCGCCATTCTCCCCGCAAGGGGCGGGTGGCAACAAGGCGCGCCGCCCGCGCTTCGGTGGCGGGCGTGTTGACGGCGATATCCTCGAACCAAGGGAGGGTAAGGGCGGTGCCGGGGTTGCGAGGCTGGGGGGAGGTCATGTCGGGCCTGTGCTGAGCTCCGTTCAGGCTAGCCGTTGCGACGCCGGCCTTCAACGGGGTCGCGGTTGGTGAATGTGCCCGATGCGGTGCATTGCGGTATCGAAACCGGGGAAAACTGCATCAAGCCCATTGCGGCGGAGCCGGATTTGCGGTTGGTGGAGGGAGCCGAGGGTGCCGATGACCGTGATGTCTTTGCGAATCGAGGAGAGGGTGGCCTATGCCATCGAGCGTCTGATGCGCAGCGATGACGCATGGCGCAGCCTTGTGCGCGAGATGGTCGACCGCTGGCCGGATGAGGCGCCGCTTGAGCTTGGCTTTGCGCTGGTCTCCGCCGCTTCCGCGATCGAGAGCTCCTTCACCAAAACGAGCCCGGTGCGAGATGCGGCGATGCAGGGCTACCGGCTCGCGGCGCTGATCTCGATGGATGTATATGCGATGCAGCTTCTCGAGATGAAATGCGAGAAGGCGAGCGATCTGATTGCCTATTGGGATGTGGACCCGTTCTTCGCCCGGCTCTGAACGGTTGCCGGGGGGCCTGTCTCGGCATTCTGTTCAAGTTTGAAGCGAAGAGCCGGGCGCGACCCGCTTTGGAAAACTGCAATTTAATATCCCTGCCGTTCTCTGGCCCCGGATGACGGGATGCCTGTGGACGCGTTGCCACGCCCCGACGTGGAAAAGAAGGGAGAACGCCATGCACGAACGGGTCAGGAGCGGGTCGGGTCAGTTGCGCGGCATAGCGGGCGTTGTGACGCGCGGTCTCGCCCTGATCGCCGTCGCAATCATCGGGCTTGCAAGTGTGATGAGCGGGGCGGGGCAGGCGCAGGGCCGCAGCCTTGGCGCCGCGCGACCGGCGCTGGTGATCCATTCCGACATCGGCGGCTATCTTTCCGCGCGGCGTCAGGAAATCGAACGGCTGCGGGCTACTGGCCGACGAGTGGAATTGCGCGGCACCTGCATTTCCGCCTGCACGATGTATCTGGGCCTGCCGCATGTCTGCGTTTCGCCGCAGGCGGTCTTCGGGTTTCACGGGCCGAGCCGGAGCGGCACACCGGTCGCGCCGGAGAAATTCGAATACTGGTCACGGGAAATGGCCCGCAGTTACCGCGAGCCATTGAAAAGCTGGTACATGACGACCGGACGCTACATGATCCGGGGCTATTTCGAGATCTCCGGCACGCAACTGATCGCGATGGGATACCACGCCTGTTGAGCCCTGGCTGACACGGAAAGGGCGCTGCCAAGCGGGCCTTTCGCCGTGTCTTTGAGGCGTTGCACGCGGTCAGGCGTTCGCGGCGCGGATCTGGTCGGCGCGGCTCTTGTCATAGGCGATGCCCTTGTCGTCGAAGAGCTTGTCGAGTTCGCCCGAAAGCGTCATCTCGGTAACGATATCACAGCCCCCGACGAATTCGCCTTTCACATAGAGTTGCGGGATCGTCGGCCAGTCCGAGAAATCCTTGATGCCCTGACGCACCTCTGCATCGGCAAGAACGTTCACGTCCTTGTAGGTGACGCCGAGGTAGTTGAGCACCCCCGCGACGCGGCTCGAAAAACCGCATTGCGGCATCTCCCGGGTGCCCTTCATGTAAAGAACGATATCGTTGGCTTCGATGTCTTCCTTGATCTTGTCGATCGCACTCATGGTGATGTCCTTCTGGTCAGGCGGGGAGGGGCGGGTCATTCCGCCTTGGTGGTCAGCGCGAGCGCATGCAGCGGCGCTTCGGGCCCGTCCATCGCGCCCTTGAGAGCAGCGAAAACGGCGCGTTGCTGCTGCACCCGGTTCAGGCCCTTGAAGGAGGCATCGATCACTTCGGCCCCCCAATGATTGCCATCGCCGGCAAGATCGGTGATGGTGATCTTCGCATCGGGGAAGCCCGCGCGGATCAGGGCTTCGATGTCAGTGGCTTCCATCGGCATGGGGCACTCCTTGTTGCTGCTTCAATCTAGGGGGCAAGACCCGGGGCGGCAAGGGGGATGCGGGGACCTCGTGCCAACTGCCGCGTCGGGGTCAGCGCAGCGCGGGCGTGAGCCAGCGCACCGGCGAGGCGGTGGCAAGGGAAAGCAGATCTTCGGCATAGCTCTCGGCAAAGAGCGCATGTTCCTCGATGCTCCAGGGGTCGAAACGCGGAGTGTTCGGGCCGAGCGGGGCCACCCTGCGCGCGCGGCGCAGCGCTACCTTGTGATCGCGCTCTGGATCCTCGGTCATGCGGGTATGGAGGATCTCGGCCGCGCGCTGGCTCAGCCCGGGGCGCGGGGCCAGTTCATAGGGGGTGACCGTCGCGCCAAAGCCCTTCAGCCCGGTCGCCCAGTCGATGATCTGCGGCAGCACCGCGGGATAGTCCTCGTAGGTCCAGATTGTCAGATCATCGGTCGCTTGCAACATCCGGTTGGTCAGCCACAGCCAGCGCGGCAGATCGGGGGGAATGCCCGCGACATAGTCCCGAAACGGTTGCCATGGCGCGTTCAGCAGATGTTCGCTCCAGCAGGAGGCGAGGAAGGTCGCGGGATTGCGGATCGCCAGCCCCACGCGCACCTCGGCGCCGCCGAAACAGGCGAGCGCCTCGCGCAGGCGCCGGGTGGCGAAAGGGTAGATCAGCCCGCCTTCGCCCAAAAGCAGGTTGCGGGCGGTCACGCCCAACGTGTTTTCTTCCATCACCACGACATGCCGCGCGCCGGGGCAAAGCTGGGAGAGCGCGGCGTGCGCGAGCGCCACCGTTTCGATGGGAGAGCGCGTTTCGGGCTGTATCGCGGGGCGCAGGAAATCGCGTACCTCACGCGGGCCGACCACGCCGACGCCCTCGGGCGCGAGCCGCTCGCGCACCGACAGGAGCGTCGTTTGCAGATGCGTCGAGGCGGTTTTATGCGCCCCGACGAGAAGCGTGATCGAGGCGAGATGGGCCATCCGCCCCCTCAGCCTGCCACCGCCGCGGCAAAGGCGGTGCGATAGAGGGTGGAGAGGTCGGCCATCGGTGCACGGTCGGCGCCGAAAATCACCTCGGTTCCGCCGAAGATCCCGACACGTTCGACGGGCACACCCGCAGCCGCGGCAGCGGCCTCGAGCGCTTGCGCGCCCGCCTCGTCGCAGGCCACAAGGTAACGCGCCTGATCCTCCCCGAAGAGCTGGTCAATCGCGGATTCGTCAAGCTGGATGCCAAGCCCCGCGGCTTCCGCCATCTCGAAGGCGGCAAGCGCGAGCCCGCCATCGGCAAGGTCGGTCGCGCCATGCACGAGCCGGCCATTGGCACGCAGGAACGCGCCATGCTTGCGCTCCGCGGCAAGATCCACCGGCGGCGCATCGCCGGCCTCGATGCCGAAGGCCTCGGCGGCGAGCGCCGATTGGCCAAGATGACCCGCGGTGGTGCCGATGAGGAGCGCGATGTCGCCATCGGCAGGCAGGCCCCCGATCAGCTCGTCGAGCGATGTCAAGAGCCCCACCGCGCCAATGGTCGGGGTGGGCAGGATGCCGGAGCCGTCGGTCTCGTTGTAAAGTGAGACGTTGCCGGACACGATCGGGAAGTCGAGCGCGCGGCAGGCCTCGGAGATGCCTTGAATGGCGCCAACGAACTGGCCCATGATCTCGGGTTTTTCGGGGTTGCCGAAGTTCATGTTGTCGGTGGTGGCCAGCGGCAGCGCGCCGACGGCGCAAAGATTGCGGTACGCCTCGGCCACCGCCTGCTTGCCGCCCTCAACCGGGTTCGCTTTCACGTAGCGCGGCGTCACATCGGAGGTGAAGGCGACGGCCTTATTGGTGCCGTGGATGCGCACCACACCCGCGCCAAGGCCGGGGCGGCGCACGGTATCGGCCATCACCTGCGTGTCATATTGTTCGAACACCCAGTTTTTCGCCGCATAGTTGGGCGAGCCGATCAGCGCCTTGAGCGCGGCGATGGGGGTGATTTCGGGCAGGGCCTCAAGCGGCGCGGCGGCGGGCGTCGGCACCCAGGGGCGGTCATATTCGGGCGCGGCGGACGAGAGCTTGGAGAGCGGGATATCCGCCTTGACCTCGTTGCCGTGCAGGATGAGGAAGCGATCCTCGGCGATGGTCTCGCCAACGATGGCGAAATCGAGATCCCATTTCTCGAAGATCGCGCGGGCTTCCGCCTCTTTCTCGGGTTTGAGCACCATGAGCATCCGCTCCTGGCTTTCGGAGAGCATCATCTCATAGGCGGTCATGCGCGCCTCGCGCTGCGGCACGGCATCGAGGTTGAGCTTGATACCCAAGCCCCCCTTGTCGCCCATTTCGACGGCGGAGCAGGTCAGCCCCGCGGCGCCCATGTCCTGAATCGAAATGACGGAGTCGGTCTGCATCAGCTCCATGCAGGCTTCCATCAGGCATTTTTCCACGAAGGGGTCGCCGACTTGGACGGTCGGGCGTTTCTCCTCGATCGTTTCGTCAAATTCGGCCGAGGCCATCGTCGCGCCGCCGACGCCGTCGCGCCCGGTCTTGGCGCCAAGGTAAACCACCGGCATGCCCACGCCCGAGGCGGCGCAATAGAAGATGTTGTCGGTCTGCGCGAGGCCCGCGGCAAAGGCGTTCACGAGGCAGTTGCCGTTGTAGGAGGGATGGAAGCGCACTTCACCGCCCACGTTCGGCACGCCAAAGCAGTTGCCGTAACCGCCCACGCCCTCGACCACGCCTTTCACCAGATGCGGCGTTTTGGGGTGAGAGGTCACGCCAAAGGAGAGGCTGTCCATCGCCGCAATCGGGCGCGCGCCCATGGTGAAGACATCGCGCAGGATGCCGCCCACGCCGGTCGCTGCGCCCTGATGCGGCTCGATATAGCTCGGGTGGTTGTGGCTCTCCATCTTGAAGATGATCGCCTGCCCGTCGCCAATGTCGACCACACCCGCATTCTCGCCCGGCCCGCAGATCACTTGCGGCCCGGTAGTGTGCAGCGTGCGCAGCCATTTTTTCGAGGATTTGTAGGAACAATGCTCGTTCCACATCGCCGAGAAAATGCCCAGTTCGGTGAAGCTCGGGGCGCGCCCGAGGATCTCGAGGAGGCGCTCGTATTCATCCGGCTTGAGCCCGTGGGCGGCAATCAGGTCGGGGGTGATTTGCGGCTCGGTCATCGGTTCCTCCGGCATCGGCGCGTTGCGCTTCCCTTAGTGCATGTGGGCCTTCGGGGAAAGGGGCGGGATGCGAAAAGGCGTGGCGCGCCATTTCGCGCGGAGGTTGTTGGCCTGTGCTGTTCGGGGCGCGAGGTCGGGGAGGGGGGATCGGGGCGGCGAAGGCGCCCGAGTATCCTGCTGCGCAAAAAAATGGCCGAGACAAGCTCGGCCTTAGTCCAACAGGGAGGTAGAAGGTGATGAGAGTTTCCTCGAAGCATCCCCTTCAGCGCTCGATTTATGAGCAGAGTGAAAACCGTTCAAGGGGAATCATGCTGCAGATGCGGCATGGCCGCCATGCGTTGGGGGCATGGCTTCAATGCCAATCCCTGCGGAAAACGCGGCCCACCCGCGGCGGGGCCGGTTTGCCTGCAATCAGGAGTGGAACGGCCAGCTTCCGGG
Organism: Rhodobacter maris; assembly: GCF_900217815.1. GTDB lineage: Bacteria > Pseudomonadota > Alphaproteobacteria > Rhodobacterales > Rhodobacteraceae > Rhodobacter > Rhodobacter maris. The sequence continues at coordinate 333,865 of NZ_OBMT01000001.1, read as the reverse complement.
CGCCATGACTCGGGAAGCCCCGGGCTCAGTCGAGCGCGCTATCGCCGGTCTGGGCGCGGCGATAGGCGAGGATCTCTTCCTGTACGAAATCGCGAAACGCGTTCACCCGGCGCGAGGAGCGGAGCTCCTCGGGATAAGCGAGGAAGACCGGCACTTCGACCGATTCGATCTCCGGCAACACCCGTTCAAGAAGCGGGAAATCAGCGGTGAGATAATCGGGCAGGACGCCGATGCCGACATGGTTCAGCACCCCCTGCAGCACGCCGAAATAGTTATTCACCATCAGCGTCGAATGGATGCCCTGCGCCATCACGCTTTGCGTTAGCTGTGCGCCCGCTTGCACCTGCGGCGTGGAGGGGTTCTGACAGATCAGCCGATGCGTGCCCATGTCGGCGAGCCGTTCGGGCCGTCCCGCGAGGTCAAGATATTCGGGGGTCGCGTAAAGCCGCATGCGGATGTTGAGGAGCCGCTTGCGGATCAGGTCGGCCTGCGCGGGCTCCTTCATGCGGATCGCCACATCGGCCTCGCGCATCGGCAGGTCGAGCACGCGCTCCTCAAGCAGAAGGTCGATTTTCAGCTCCGGGTAGCGCTCGTAAAGCTTCACCAGCCGCGGCGCGAGCCACATCGTGCCAAAGCCCACCGTGGTGGTGACGCGCAGCTCTCCGAACACTTCTTCTTCGCTGTCGCGGATGCGCGCGGCGGCGGAATCAAGTTTTTTCGCCATCGTCGAAGTGGCGTCGAACAGGAGCTCGCCCTGTTCGGTCAGGATCAGCCCGCGGGCGTGGCGGTGAAAGAGCGTCGTGCCGAGAGATTCCTCAAGTGCGCGAATTTGCCGGCTGACGGCGGATTGCGACAGGTGCAGCGCATCTCCGGCATGCGTCAGCGAGCCGGCATCGGCCACCGCATGGAAAATTCGCAGCTTGTCCCAGTCCATTCCGTTCACATCGACACCCGTTCATAGCAGTCTTGCGCTCGCTGCATACCTAAACCCTCTCGCCTTAACAAATGACTTTCGCTCAAATTCTCTGTTAGCGCCCGAACTTTTCCCGCGGCGCGACCGATCTGCACCGCTCCGGGCGGTGCTGTCGCTTTCGTGCGCGCAATAGGCGTTTATTTCCGCAGGCGAGAGGCTTAGAACCGGAAAGAGGACCGCTCGAACGGCGGCGAGAGGGAGGCAGGCATGGCGGTTGGGGTGTTCGACAGTGGGCTCGGCGGGCTGACCGTGCATCGTGCGGTCTCGAAGCGTCTGCCCGAAGTGGCCTTTTGCTATTACGGCGACAATGCACATGCGCCTTACGGGGTGCGCGACGCCGAAGACATCTTCAATCTCACCTGCAGGGGCGTCGAGCGGCTCTGGGACGAGGGGTGCGATCTGGTGATCCTCGCCTGCAACACCGCCTCGGCGGCGGCGCTCAAGCGCATGCAGGAGCGCTGGATTCCGAAGGACAAGCGCGTGCTCGGCGTCTTCGTGCCACTGATCGAGGCGCTCACCGAGCGGCAATGGGGCGACAACTCGCCCCCCCGCGAAGTGGCGGTGAAGCATGTCGCACTTTTTGCCACGCCCGCGACAGTGGCAAGCCGGGCGTTCCAGCGCGAGCTGGCCTATCGCGCGATTGGCGTGGATGTCGAGGCGCAGCCCTGCGGTGGTGTGGTGGATGCGATCGAGGCGGGGGATGAAATTCTCGCCGAGGCGCTGGTGAAAAGCCATGTCGAGGCGCTGAAGCGGCGCATGCCGCATCCCGAGGCGGCGATCCTTGGCTGTACCCATTATCCGTTGATGCAGGACACGTTCCAGCAAGCGCTGGGCGCGGAGGTGAAGGTTTACAGTCAGGCCAATCTGGTGGCCGAAAGCCTTGCGGATTATCTTGCGCGGCGCCCCGAATTCCTCGGGTCCGGCACGGTGTCGAAATATCTCACCACCGGCGATCCGGCCTCGGTTTCGGTGCATGCAACGCAATTCCTGCGCCAACCGATCCGTTTCGAGGCGGCCTGACGTCGGGAACGCTCCGGCGCGCACAGGGCAGGCGCCGCGGATGAAGGGCAGGATTTGCGGCACATGTGCCATTTCTTGCCCGCTTCCTGCCGCAATCTCGCCCAATGTCATGGTTAAGCAATCGTCACCAACCTTTTCCACATGCGGTGCAGGGCGCCTGCCCGGACCGCATCGGCCAACGCATGGGGTGTTGTGATGAACATGAAATACTGGATCTCTGCTGCCCTGATCGCGGCGGCACTTCCCGCGGGCGCGGCGACCGTGACCGAGAGCGGCAGCGGTGAATTCTCCTCGGTCTGGACCAGCCCGACGGTGATCGCCGCGGGCACCGACACGGTAACCGGCTCCGGGTCAGGCGGCGACGTGGATGTCATCGAACTCACGGGGCTCGATTCGAGTGTCACCGGCATCACCATCGATTTCTCGGCGGCGAGCTACTACAGTTCGGGCTGGTATGGCGCGGGCGGCTCCGTGCTCTACAGCACCGAACCTTTCGAATGGGCCTGGGACGGAACTTCGGCGGGTGGTTTCTCGATCGGGTATCTCTCGTCGATCTGGGGGACGATTGGCTCGCTTGAAGATACGTTGACGATTGCGCTTTCGGGGGTCACGACGCTTTATATTGCGATCGTCAACACCTATGGCTCGAAGCTGGACTATACGCTGAGCGTGAACTCGGTCGAGAGCGATCAACAAGAGCCTCTCGCTGCCGTGCCGCTGTCGGCGTCGGCCGGACTTCTGCTCACCGGGATGGCGGCTCTGGCGGCCTTCGGGCGTCGCCGCAAGGCCCGGCTGGCCTGACCGGGCAAGACGCCCAATCCGCTCCGCCATGCGGGGGGCACAGTTGCACAAGGCCGGGGCGCCGGGCGCTCCGGCCTTTGGCGTTTGAACTGCCATGCGGATTTGCCCGAAGCCGCCATCCGCTCTGGAAAAATCCGGATCGGCGCAGTATGGGCAGGTGACCTTAATGCATCGGAGCCGATCATGCAGAGCATCGCCATTCTCGGAGCTTCCGGCTATACCGGCGCCGAGCTCGTCCGGATCATCGCCACCCATCCCGGGATGAAGATCGTGGCGCTTTCGGGCGACCGAAAGGCGGGGATGAGCATGGGCGAGGTGTTTCCGCATCTGCGCCACCTCGGCCTTCCCGATCTGTGCAAGATCGAGGAGATCGATTTCTCGGCCGTGGATCTCGCCTTCTGCGCGCTGCCGCATGCCACCTCGCAGGCGGTGATCAAGGAGCTGCCGCGCACGCTCAAGGTGGTCGACCTTTCCGCCGATTTCCGGCTGCGCGATCCGGCGGAATACGAAAAGTGGTATGGCAAGCCCCATGCCGCGGTGGAATTGCAACAGGAAGCCGTTTACGGGCTGACCGAGTTCTACCGTGACGAGATTCGCGCTGCGCGGCTGTGCGCAGGCACCGGCTGCAATGCCGCGGCCGGGCAATATGCGATCCGGCCGTTGATCGAGGCCGGCGTGATCGAGCTTGACGAGATCGTGATCGACCTCAAAGCGGGGGTTTCGGGGGCAGGGCGCAGCCTGAAGGAAAATCTTCTGCATGCTGAGCTTTCGGGCGGCACCATGCCCTATTCGGCGGGCGGCAAACATCGGCATTTGGGCGAGTTCGATCAGGAGTTTTCCAAACTCGCGGGGCGCCCGGTGCTGGTGCAGTTCACCCCGCATCTGATGCCCTTCAACCGCGGTATTCTGGGCACGGTCTATGTGCGCGGGAATGCTGAGGAAATTCACGCCACGCTGGCGGCGCGCTATCAAGGCGAGGTGTTCCTCGAGGTGCTGCCCTTTGGCCAGCTTGCCTCGACCCGTTCGGTTGCGGGCTCGAACTTCGTGCATCTGGGCGTGACGGGTGACCGGCTGCCGGGGCGCGCGCTTGTCACGGTGGCGATCGACAACCTCACCAAAGGTTCCTCGGGGCAGGCAATCCAGAACGCCAACCTGATGCTCGGCCTGCCCGAGACGATGGGGCTGATGCTCGCCCCGGTCTTCCCTTGATCCCGGTCAGGGAATATCTCTCGCATATGTGCCTTTGATCGCGGTGCGAACGGAAGCGGAGGAAGCGCGATGAAGAACCTCAAGAAGAAGCGGCGGATCCAGATCCTGTTGATGACGGGTTTCGCGCTGGCGCTTTCCACCGCGCTCATTGGCTACGGCATGCGCGATGGCATCAACTTCTTCCGTGCACCCTCGCAGATTGCGGCCGAACCGCCCAGCCCCGATGAGGTGTTCCGGCTTGGCGGCTTGGTTGAGGCAGGCACGCTCCAGCGCGGGCAGGGCGAGACCGTGACCTTCGCGGTGACCGATGGCGGCGCCACGATCCCGGTGCGCTTCACCGGCGTGCTGCCCGATCTCTTTGGCGAGAACAAGGGCATGGTCGGCACTGGCTCGATGGTCGATGGCGTCTTCGTGGCCAGGGAGATCCTCGCCAAGCATGACGAGAATTACATGCCCAAGGAAGTGACCGACGCGCTGAAGGAACAGGGCGTCTACCGCGCCCCGAACAGCTGAGCGCACGGCGCGTCTGCGCGCCGTTAATCTGATTTCGCGAGCCTCTCCCCACCAGTTCGGGAGAGAGGCATGAAATCGGTTGAAGAGATTGCACGGGAAATCGTCGTCCGTGAGGGCGGCTATGCGGACGACCCGGATGACCCGGGCGGGGCGACGCATCACGGTGTGACGCTCGCCACGCTGCAGGGGCTCGGGCTTGATCTGACCGGGGACGGCACCGTCGATACCCGCGATCTGCGGCGGTTGAGCGCGGACCAGGCGGTCGAGATCTTCGTCAAGCACTACTACCACCGCCCGAGGATCGACCTGTTGCCGCAGGCGGTGCAGGCGTCGGTCTTCGACATGCAGGTGAATGCGGGCGCGCAGGCGATCCGGATCCTGCAGGAGCTTCTGGGAAGCCTGGGCGAAACCGTGGCGGTCGATGGTGCCGTCGGGCCGAAGACCGTGGCCGCGGCGCGCGCGGCCGCCGCGCCCGACCCCACGCTTTTTGCCGATGCCTACGGGATCGCACGCCGCAACTATTACTACGCGCTCGCCGACCGCCGCCCGGCGAGCCGCAAATATGCCACCACCCGGCGCGGCACCAAGGGCGGCTGGATCCTGCGCGCCGAGGAGTTCATTTCGCCGCGCTTCCATCTGAGCGCGGCCCAGCATCGCGAACGGGTGGCGCAATGGGGCTGATCGGCCGGGTTCTGGGCGGGGGCGCGGCCACAACTGCGCTGGGCGGCGCGGTGACCTCGGTCGCCGAGGTCTTCACGCCGAATGCCACGAAAAAGCTCGAGGCCGATGCGGCCGCTTATCTCGCGGCGCTCAACGAGCACGGGGCGGAGTTTCAATATGCAAGTCCCGGTCTTTTCGACCGCTTCGTGAACGGGTTGAACCGGCTGCCGCGGCCGATGCTCGCGCTCGGTACGCTCGGGCTCTTCGTCTATGCCATGATCGATCCGGCGGGGTTTTCAGCGCGCATGGTGGGCCTCAACCAGGTGCCCGAGCCGCTCTGGTGGCTTTTGGGGGCGATCGTCAGTTTCTATTTCGGCGCCCGCGAGGCCTATCATTTTCGCAACCGCACGCCTGTTGCCGCGGCCTCGTCACCCGCGGCGCCTCCGCCCGGTGCGGAAAACGCCGCGCTTGCAGAGCTGCTGGCAAAAGCGCAGTTCTGATCAGAACTGCCGGGTGGGGCGGTCGAACACTTTCCGCCCCATCAGGGAAGCGACCAGATCGACCATCAGCCGCGCGGTGCGGCCGCGTTCGTCGAGAAACGGGTTCAGCTCCACGAGATCGAGCGAGGAGACAAGCCCGGATTCGTGCAAAAGCTCCATCACCAGATGCGCTTCGCGGAAGGTGGTGCCGCCGGGCACGGTGGTGCCGACGGCTGGCGCGATCGAGGGATCGAGAAAATCGACATCGAGCGAGACATGGAGGAGGCCGTTTGCCGCCGCCACCTTGGCAAGAAATTCGCGCAAGGGGGCGCCGATGCCGCGCTCGTCGAGCACGCGCATATCGGCGATCTCGACGTCTTCGGGGATCAGCGCGGCCTGTTCGGCCTCATCGACCGAGCGAATGCCGAGCATGCAGATCCGCTCTCCGGGCACTGGCGTGGGGAAGGGGGGGAACATCTCGAAGCCGCTGCGCCCCGAGATATAGGCGACGGGCGTGCCATGCAGATTGCCCGACTGCGTGCTGGCGAGCGTGTGAAAATCGGTGTGCGCATCGAGCCAGAGCAGGAACAGCGGCCGCCCGAGGGCCCTGGCATGCGCGGCCACACCGGCGACCGAGCCGAGCGAGAGCGAATGATCGCCGCCGAGAAAGATCGGGAAGCCCTCGGCCGCGGCGGTCTGCCCGGCGGCGGCGAGCACTTCGGTCCAGCCGACCGTCTCGGCCAGATGGTGCACGGCGGGGTTTGCATGCGCCATCGGCGGGTGAGGAACGGGCGCGCAATCGCCGCGGTCGATCACCTTATGGCCAAGCGAGGTGAGCGTCTCGGCGAGCCCGGCGACGCGATAGGCGGCCGGGCCCATCAGACAGCCCGCCCGTTTCTGCCCGCTGTCGACAGGCGCCCCGATCAGGATACAGATCTGGCTCATGGCGCTCTCCTTTGGCTCTGAACTAGAGCGGTCGGGCAGAGAAAAAAGGGGCGCGCCCGCTCAGTCGCGCCGCCCCGCGAACCGTTTGGCCCAGTCTTCCCGTTCCTCGTCGGTGATCTTGCGGAACAGGTTTTCGGGCACGGTGAACCTGTGCCCGGCCGGAAGCGCGCGAATCGCGGTATCGAGATCCTCGGGCCAGGACCAGTCCTCGCAATCAAGCGCGGTCATGATCGCCTGCGCCGCATCGGGAATGAAGGGGCGCGAGAGCACCGCGTAAAGCCGGATCAGATTGAGCGCGAAGGCGATGATGCCGCGCGCGGCCGCCTCGTCGGTCTTCACCACGCTCCAGGGCGCGGCGGCCTGCAGATATTCGTTGCCCAGCACCCAGAGCGCGCGCAGCTCTTCCGCCGAGCGGCGCACCTGAATCGCGTCCATCGCCTTGACGTAAGCCGCGAGGCCTTCGCTGAACTGGGCCATCAGTGCCGTCTCGCGCTCGCCCAGCACCACCTCGCTCGGCACTTCGAGCCCGAACTTCGCGTTGCAGAACTTGGTGACGCGGCTCACGAGGTTGCCGAGCACATCGGCCAGATCCTTGTTCACCGAGCTTTGGAAATTCTCCCAGGTGAATTCGGCATCGGCGCTTTCGGGCGCGTGGGACAAAAGCCACCAGCGCCAGTAATCGGCGGGCAGGATACTGAGCGCCTGATCCATGAACACGCCGCGACCGCGCGAGGTGGAGAACTGGCCGCCGTCATAGTTCAGGTAGTTGAAGGACTTGATGTAATCGACGAGCTTCCAGGGCTCGCCCGAGCCGAGGATCGTCACCGGGAACCCGAGCGTGTGGAAGGGCACGTTGTCCTTGCCCATGAACTGGGTATAGGTCACGTCTTCTGCGCCTTTGTCGGTGCGCCACCAGCGCGCCCAGTCGCCGCCTGTCGCATCGGCCCATTCCTGGGTGCCGGCGATATATTCGATCGGCGCGTCGAACCAGACGTAGAAGACCTTGCCTTCCATGCCTGCCCAGGGGGCGCCCTCGAACTGCGCGGGCACGCCCCAGCTCAGATCGCGGGTGATGCCGCGATCCTGCAGCCCCTCGCCGTCGAAGAGCCATTTCCGGGCAATGGAGGTGGTCAGCACCGGCCAGTCGGTTTTCGAGTCGATCCAGTCCGCGAGCTTTGCTTTCATCGCGGATTGGCGCAGGAACAGGTGCTTCGTCTCGCGCATCTCGAGATCGGTCGAGCCCGAGATCACGGAGTGCGGGTTGATCAGATCAACCGGGTCGAGCTGCTTGGTGCAATTGTCGCACTGGTCGCCGCGTGCGGATGTATAACCGCAGTTCGGGCAAGTGCCCTCGATATAGCGGTCGGGCAGGAAGCGGCCATCGGCCACCGAATACATCTGCTTTTCCGTTACTTCGCGGATCAGCCCCTGTTCGCCCAGCACGCGCGCAAAATGTTGCGTCAGCGCGTGGTTTTGCGGCGAGGAGGAGCGGCCGAAATGGTCGAAGCTGAGCCGGAAGCCGGCGGCGATCTCCGCCTGCACGTCATGCATTTCGGCGCAGTAATCGGCGACCGGTTTGCCCGCCTTGGCGGCAGCAAGCTCGGCGGGGGTGCCATGCTCGTCGGTGGCGCAGATGAACATCACGTCATGGCCGCGCCCGCGCAGATAGCGCGCATAAAGGTCCGCAGGCAGCTGGCTCCCCACGAGATTGCCCAGATGCTTGATGCCGTTGATATAGGGAATCGCCGAGGTGATGAGATGCCGCGCCATGACCTTGCCTCGCAGTTTCGAACCCGTCGCGTCGGCCCCGTTTGGGGTCCGCGCCGCGATGGTTGTCGCCGTTTAGCCTGCAAGCGCGCCCGAGGCCAGCGCCTTTTGCCCGAAATCGGTGCATCAAAGCCACGCCCGCCCCCTGCGACAGCACGTCGGATCAAGAGAACACGAATTCGTTTGCGCTCACGGAGGGAACCAGTCACAACCCTAGAGTGTGCTTGACGAGTGTATCGGACCCCACCCGGATACTTGCAACGGATCCAACATGGATATCACCTGGCCCTTCCGTGGCGCGCCCGCCGACGGTGTGATTGGCGTTGACGCATTCGGGCGAATCGACTTCGCCAATGCCGCTGCGGCGGCCATGTTTGGCTATCTCGAAAGCGAGATGCTGGGACAGATGATCAATGGCCTCGTCCCCGAATGCACAGCCGATCCGCGCGCGGGCTCTCCGGCCGCCGAGCCTTTCGCCAATGCGACCACCCCGCGGCTCAGCCGCTTGCCCTTCCTGCCGCATCCGGCGGCAAAGTCCGGCTATGGCGCGAGCCCCTTGCGGCTGTTGCAGGCGCGCCATCGCGATGGGCATGATTTTACGCTTGAGGTGAGCGTCCGGCACAACCCCGCAAGTGGGCGTCTTTTTGCCTTCGTGCAGCCCGCCGAACCCGCCGAGGGCCGGATCGGGAACGAGATCGAGGCGCAGTCCCGGCGCCCGACCCCGCCCCGGCAGGTCACGACCCGGCTGCCCACGGCAGAGGCGTTGCGGGCCGATCTCGACAGGCTTCTGGAGACCACGAAGACGCGCGGCGATGCGGTCTGCGTGGTTCTTGTCGATGTGGCCCAGCTTGGCCGCTACCGGGCGACGGAAGCGCGGCGCAATGCCGAGATGCTTGACCTCGCCTGCGCCACCCGGTTGCGCGGCGCGCAGACGGAGCGGATCCGACTGTATCAGACTGGGGAAAACCGCTTTGCCTATCTCGTTGCGCTGAGCGAAACCCAGCAAACACCCGAAGCGGCGCTGGCCGCGATCGGTGCGCTCATGCAGGAGCCGTTGCGGCTCGGCGCGCATATGTTGCATCTTGAGGCGGCGATCGGTCATGCCAGCGCCCCCGCGGCCGAGGCCGATGCCGAGGCGCTGCTCTCCGATGCCGGGCTCGCGCTCACGGCTTCACAGGAAAACTGCAACCGTCCCGTAGCCTATGATCCGGCGCTGCGCCGCCGGGTGGAGCATTGCAACCGCGTGCTGCTCAATCTGCGTCAGGCGATCGAGGCCGGCGAATTTGAGTTGCATTATCAGCCGCAAGTCGCGCTTGAGACCGGCGCTGTGGTGGCGGTGGAGGCGTTGCTGCGCTGGCGTCATCCCGACTGGGGGCTTCTGATGCCGGGCAGCTTCATGGAGGTGCTCGGCGCAAGTGATTTGTCCATTCAGGTTGGCGAATGGGTCTTGCGCGAGGCCTGCACGCAGGTGGCGGAATGGAACCGCCGTCTTGCGCATCCGCTGACGATTGCCGTCAATGTCTTCCCGCGCCAGTTCGACCCGGCGATCTTGCCCGCGCAAGTGCGCTCCGTGCTTGCCGAGACCGGGCTTGAGCCCTCCCGGCTCGAGGTGGAAATCACTGAAGACATCGTTCTTGCCAGCGCCGCCGAGCGCGAGGTCGAGGTGCTGGCGGCGCTGCGCGGGCTCGGCGTCGGACTGGTGCTTGACGATTTCGGCACGGGCTATGCCTCGCTCGCCTCGCTTGCGCGCCACAAGGTCGACAAGATCAAGATCGACAAGAGCTTTGTCGATGGACTCGGTGCGGGTATGGCCTATCGCGCGATCCTCGAATCGATGCGCAATCTCGCGGTGACACTCGGGCTCGGCACGGTCGTCGAGGGGGTGGAGAACGAGGCCGCGGCGGCGCAGATGCGCGCGCTTGGCTTTGATGTGGGTCAGGGCTATCTGTGGGGGCGCCCCTTGACGGCACGGGCCTGTGCCCATCGGCTCGGCCTCGTCAGGGGAGGCGCACTCATCGACGTGCAGGACGACGGCTTTCAGGACTGACCCGGGCCCCGAGGGTCAGAACAGCAGCTTGTAGCTGTTCCCGCGCGTATCTGTGACGGTGCCGGTGCCGCTTTGCGTGCCCGAGCCCATCACGAACGTGCCCTCAAGCCGGGAGCCGTCCTTGCAGACCGCGTAGAACTCACCCGAGTTCACACCGCCCACATCGGAGGTGGAATTGGTGTATTTGCCGCCAAGGCTCTTGATCCCCAGCGAGAAGCCACGCTCGTGCGTGGTCACCCGCGGTGCCACGCTGGTCCAGGTGCCGGTGCAGCGCGTTTTCGAGGGTTTGGGAAGGCGGAAGGCAATCTCGCCCGAGGTCTCGGTATTGTTGCTCAGCGTGACCGGGATCAGTTTGGAGGGATTGGCGGCCGCAATCGGGCCAGAAAGCGGGTAAAGCCGCATGTCGTCGCCACCGCCACAGGCCGCCAGAATCAGGATCGGAGCGAGAAACAGGCAAAAGCGGCTGGGGCTCAAGTTATCCTCCTGCATGGACCCGGCCTCCGGCCGGAGGCCCGGGGAAGGTTGGCGCGACTTAGAATTCGATCACCCGGAGCTGTCAACCGTCAAATCCATGTTCCCGCAACCGTGACGATAGCGCCCCGGGCACGGGGTTGATAAGAGGGGGAGGGGAGGTGCGGATGGACCAAGCCGATCAGATGATGTGCGCGATGTTCGAAGCGGCGGTGGCCGCGGCGCAACCTGCAATCTGCCTGCCGCCGTTTCTGCCGCCCTATCCTGCCGCGGGGCGGCTTCTGGTGATCGGTGCGGGCAAGGCCTCGGCGGAGATGGCGCGGGTGGCGGAAGCGCATTATGACCGCCCGCTCGAAGGGCTTGTGGTCACCCGGTATGGCCATGCCGTGCCCTGTGCGGGCATCGAGGTGGTTGAGGCGGCCCATCCCGTCCCAGATGCCGCCGGGGCCGCGGCGGCGGCGCGGATGCTGCAGATGGTGCAGGGCCTGCACCCGCAAGACAGGGTCCTGTGCCTGATCTCGGGCGGCGGCTCGGCGTTACTGGCGCTGCCCGCCCCGGGGGTGAGCCTTGAGGAGAAACAGGCGATCAACCGCGCGCTCCTGCGTTCGGGCGCGACGATTTCTGAAATCAACTGCCTGCGTCGGCATCTCTCGGCGATCAAGGGCGGAAGGCTTGGGGCCGCCTGCGCGCCCGCGCAGCTTGTCACGCTCCTGATTTCCGATGTGCCGGGCGATACGCCGTGCGATATCGCGTCGGGGCCGACGGTGGCCGATGCGAGCACCTGTGCAGACGCGCTCGCCCTTCTTGAGCGTACCGGTATTTCCGTCTCGGACACGATTCGCACCGGACTCGGGACGGGGCGGCTCGAAAGCGTGAAACCGGGCGATCCGCGGCTCGCGGGGAACACGGTGCATCTGGTGGCCACACCTCAGGCCGCGCTGGAGGCGGCTGCCCTGCAGGCCCGCGCGCAGGGGTATGCGGTGCATATTCTTGGCGATGCGATCGAGGGCGAGGCGCGCGAGGTGGCACGGGTGATGGCTGGCATCGTGCGGCAGATCCGCCGCCGCGCGCAGCCGTTCGAGGCGCCCTGCGTGCTTCTTTCCGGCGGGGAAACCACGGTGCGGCTCACCGGTTCCGGCATGGGCACCGGCGGACGCAATGTCGAATTCCTGCTTGCCTTCGCGCTCGCGCTTGAAGGGCTTGCGGGAGTGCATGCGCTCGCTGCCGATACCGACGGGGTGGATGGTTTGGCCGAAGTTGCCGGTGCCCGGATCGGCCCCCGTACGCTTGCACAGGCCCGCGCGCAGGGGCTCGACCCCCGCGCCATGCTTGAGGCAAATGATGCGCACAGCTTTTTTGCCGCGCTCGGCACGCAGTTGATCACCGGTCCGACGCGCACCAATGTCAACGACTTTCGGGCCATCGTGATCGATCCGGCGCCCCCCTGCTGAGCAGCCCCGTCCCGGCGAACTTATCGTTAAGGATCCGCCGCTACTATGGCCCGCGGAACCCTTCGGGAGCGTGATATGTCCATTCTGGTTATCGATGACGAAGCCTCTGTCCGCGAGGCGTTCCGATTGCTGTTTTCCGCTCCGGCCCGAAGCCAGGCCGCCTCGCGCGCGGATGCGCTGGCAGAGGAGTTGTTCGGGGGGCCGGCCGCGGCGGCAGGGCCGGGCGCCGGCGCGACGGAGGAGCCGCCCTTCTGCCCGCCGATCGCCTTTGCCGCGCAGGGCCTTCAAGGGGTGGAGATGGTCGCCGCCGCATTGCAGGCGGGCACGCCCTTCAAGGTCGCTTTCATCGACATCCGCATGCCGCCGGGCATCGACGGGCGCGAGACCGCGCGCCGGATCCGCGCGCTTGACCCGGATCTGAATATCGTCATCGTCTCTGCCTGGTCCGACCATTCGGTGACAGAAATCACCGCCGTCGCCGGCCCGGCCGACAAGATCTTCTACATCTGCAAGCCCTTCGAGGCCGAAGAGGTGCGCCAGATGGCGCGCGCGCTGATCGAGCGCTGGGACAATGACACGCGCCAACTCACGCTTCTGCGCAGCAAGATCGCCGAGCTCGCCGCCAGCGAGGCACGCGCACAGCACATGGCCAACCATGACTTCCTGACCGGGGCAGCGAATCGCATGGCGTTTCAGCGCACCCTGTCCGACCGGCTCGACTTGGGGCCGCGCGCGATGTTCGTGGCCTTCCTCGATCTCGATCACTTCAAGCATGTCAACGACACATTCGGCCATGATGCGGGCGATGCGCTCCTCAAGCTCGTCTACGCCGCGCTCAACGAGGCGGCGCCGCAAGGGACGCTTGTGGCCCGGCTCGGGGGCGACGAATTCGGCATCCTGTTCGAGGGCATGACGCCGGAGGCGGCGCAGGCGGCCTGCGGGGATCTCGTGAGTGCCTGTTCGGGCAGTTTCACCGTGTTCGGAAATTCGGTGCATATCGGCGCCTCCTGTGGGCTCGTCGATTGCGACAGCCATGCCGATTACGAAGCCGCGGACCTGCTGCGCTATGCCGATCTGGCGCTTTTTGCCGCCAAGGCCGATGGGCGGCAGACGGTGCGGCTTTTTGACAAGCAGCTCGATGCCTCCCAGCAGTTCCGCCAGCGCATCGAGGCGGGGCTCTTCTATGCGCTCGCGAATGACGAATTGCTGATCCATTACCAGCCGATCGTGGCGAGCGGTTCGCTCGACGTGATCGGTTATGAGGCGCTTTTGCGCTGGAACAGCGCCGACTACGGCGCGGTGCCGCCGAGCGTCTTCATCCCGATCGCCGAAGAAAGCCCGGTGATCATCGCGCTGGGCGACTGGGTGGTGGAGCGGGTGTTGCGCGAGGCGCGCGGCTGGCCCGACAAGTTCACCTCGATCAACTTCTCGCCGCGCCAGTTCAAGCGCCTCGATTTCGTCGAGCGGCTCGCGGCGCAGGCGCGCGCCAATGGCATTCCGCCCGCCATGATCCAGATCGAAGTCACCGAAACGGCGCTTCTGTCGCATGTCCGGCATGCGCAGAAGATTGTCACCGAGCTGCGCGCGCAGGGCTTCCGCATCGCGCTCGACGATTTCGGGACAGGCTATTCCAGCATCTCGCATCTGAAAGATTTCGCCGTCGATTGCATCAAGATCGACCGCAGCTTCGTGGATGGCATGAGCAGCGACCGTCAGTCTGCCGCGATTGTCAACGCGCTGGCCCAGCTTGCCAACGGGCTCGGGATCCAGATCGTTGCCGAAGGGGTGGAGCGCGAGGATCAGATGGAACGATTGCGGGCGCTCGGTTGCTCGCATCTGCAGGGGTTCCTGTTCGGGCGCGGCGCCGAACCCGAGGCCCTGGGGCTCGACATCCGCGCGCAGGGCGCGTGAGGCAAAACCGATGACCGGGGACCGGAGCGCAGCGACCTCTTCGCGCCGCTGGCACTGGCGGGGCTGGCGTGGCGGCAACCTGCGCGCAGCGCTCCTTGCCGATCTGGCGCTGGCGGGGCTTTTGGCGACCTTGATGATTGCGGCGGTGCTCACCGTGATCGTGCAGCACAGCATTGGTACGCTGGAACGCGCCGAAGTGGCGCGCAGCATCGAGCGGGTGCAGGCCGCGCTGGCGACCGAGCGCATCGGCACCGAAGCCCATGCGCGCGACTGGGCGATCTGGGATGAGAGCTACGATTATCTGCGCGGGTTCGACCACGGCTTCGAACAGCGCAATCTGAACGATGATTCGCTGCGCAACGCCGAGATCAGCTGTGCCGCCTTCGTGCGGTTCGACGGGCGCGGGGCGCATGCGCTGTGCTACGATTTCGCGACAGAAGTGGAAGGGATCGAGGACGAGGCAGAGGAAGAGCTTGTCGATCCGGATCTCACGGCGGCCTTTATGGCGCGGTTGCGCGAGCCCGGCGTGATCGAGACGGCGCAAGCCGGGCCGTCGAACTCTGGGTTCTGGGCCGTGGGGGGGCAGCTTTACAGCCTCGCTTTTGCCAAGGTGCTCCGCTCCGATGGTTCGGGGGACGAGAACGGGTTTCTGGCCTTCGCGCATCTGATCACGCCCGAACATGTGTCCGAAGCCCTTCAGATGAAGGCGCATTTTGTCTTCGACGGCGTTTCCGACCTGTCCCACGAGCACGCGCAAAAGGACTGGTTGCTGGTTTCGACACCCGTGAACGGAAGGGCCGGGCAGCCGATCGCGATGGTCCATTTCGAGATGCCGCGCAGCCTGTTGCACGCGGGTCAGCAACTGCGCAACCTGCTGATTGCGGTGCTGATCGCGCTGATTGCGGCAAGCATGACGCTGCTTGGGCGACGTCTTTCCACTCACGTGATCGGCCCGATCCAGGCATTGCAGACCCATGTTGCCGACAATCGCGCCAGCGGGGTTCTGACGCCGTTCACGGGCCCGCCACGGCGCGACGAGATCGGGGCGCTGCTCGCCGAGTTCAACGCGATGGCGCGCGAGATCGAAGAGCTGCGCACCGCCCATGCCGCGCAATCTTTTGCGCTCGGGCGCGAGCAGAGCATGATTGGCCTGCTGCACAATCTGCGCAATTCGCTCAGCCCGGTGAAGGTGATCTTTGCGACGCTGGGCACCCGGCTCGACACCGGCTTGCCACCTCAGGCGGCGCGGGCGCTCGCCGAGCTCGCCGATCCGCAGACCGCGCCGGAGCGTCGTCGCAGGCTTGCCGATTTTCTGACTCTCGCCCATGAGGAGGAAGCCCAGGCCCGGGCCGAGCTGCGCCAGATGGTGGCGGACGGGGCGCGCAATCTCACCGAGGCGCTGGAGATGATCCGTGCCACCCGCGATCCGGCGCCCCCCGATCAGGCCGAGCGCTGCGATCTGGCGCCGCTTCTGGCGCATGCGGCCACCGTGGCGCGCTTTGCCGATGGGGCGCAGGTCGCGGTGATGGTCGATTGCCCCGACGGGGTGACGGTGCGCGGCAACCGGGTGCTGCTCGGGCAAGTGTTCGAAAATCTTGTCGTCAACGCGACCGAGGCGATCACGGCGGCGGGGCGCGGCAGCGGCCGGATCGAGATCGTGGTGACGCCTGAACCGGAAGCGCGGCGCTGTCTGGTGCGGATCTTTGATGACGGCGACGGATTTGACACCGAGGGCGCAAAGCGGCTCTTCGAGCGGGGGTTTTCGACCCGTTCCCAAAAGCGCGGCGGGATGGGCCTGCACTGGTGCGCCAATACGCTCACCGCGATGGGCGGGCGGCTTGAGTTGACGAGCCCGGGGGCGGGGCAGGGGGCGCTGGCGCGGGTGAGCCTGCCGCTTCTGTCGGCCGGAACCTCGCGGGAGCGGCATTGACCGCGCCGGAGCCCCGCCGCCCTGTTCTCGCATACTTGGAGCCGCCACTTGCCCGGGGACACATTTGCGCGCAGGCTGGCGGTGCAGCTTGAGGTTGTGCCCGCCACGTGACGTGGCGCGGAACCGAGAGGAGGGCGCCGGATGGCAGAGAGGGAAGGCGCCGGGGAGACGGGCCGGGGCACACATATTGTCCGCGCGGTCTTCCTGACGCTCGGGCTTGGTTTCGTCGCGCTTGGGTTCGTGGGTGTGTTCCTGCCGGTGCTGCCGACGGTGCCGTTCCTGATTCTTGCGGCGGGATGTTTCGCGCGTTCCTCCGAGCGGCTTGAGGCCTGGTTGCTCGGGCATCGCCATTTCGGCCCGATGCTGCGAGACTGGCGCGCACGCGGGGCGATCCCGATGCGGGGCAAGCTGATGGCGCTAGCGGGCTCGACGCTCGGCATGGTGCTCTTTGTCACGCTGCGTCATCCCGGCCCGGTGCCGATCGCGCTGGTCGCGGGGGTGATGCTGGGCGGGCTCGGTTATGTCTTCACGCGCCCGACCGCCTGAGCCCGGGCCCGCCGCGCAGTCCCCGCGACAGATCGCGCTCTTGACCGGCCCGCGTGCAACGTGGAGCCATGAGAAAAGGTGTATCCAGGAGAGAGGTCAGGCGATGAAACAATACCTGCTGATGGAGAAATACCCGGTCTTCGATCTGACCGTGCCGAAAGCCGAGACGAGCTGTGCAACGATCGACGATGTGATGGCCAAGCTGAAGGAAAAGATCGACGCGCATCCGAAAGTGGCCTTCATCGCGCTCTTTGACCATTACGCCCATACCACCGCCATCGAGGGCACGATCGACCGCTCGATCTTCGCGGCGCAGAACATCATCTTCTGCTTCGGCGTGGCACTGCCCAATGCCCATGTTCTGGCCGTGCGCCCGCGCGCGATCGGCGTGGCCGATCTTGGCGATGCCTTCCACCTGACCTTCCTGGAGCCGCCGATGGAACTGGCGACGAAGGAAATGGAAGCCTGGTGCAAGTCGCTCGCCGATCTGAAGGCTTGAGCGCAATCGATTTCGGGAGCCCGCCGTCCGGATCTGCCGGGGCGGGCTCACGTTTTTCTCGCTCAGCGGTGATTTGCCCGAAGCCGGCGGCTGGCGCAGTCTGATCCCAACGCTGGAAGGAGTCGCCGATGCCCACCCTCACCGATACTGCCCGTGCCGCGCTGCTCAGCCCGCTCGCTTTTGCGCTCGCCTTCGGGGCCTACGCCGATGAGCCCGCGGCGATGCACATGAACCACGAGATGCCCGCCGCCATGGCCACCGCCGATGCCGCCCCCTCGACGGCGGCCTTTCTGGCGGCGAATGCGAAGATGCATGCGGGGATGGATATTCCCTTCACGGGCGACGCCGATGTGGATTTTGTCCGGGGCATGATCGCCCATCATCAGGGCGCGATCGACATGGCGCAGATCGAGATCGACAATGGCGATGATCCGCAGGTGCGCAAGCTCGCGGAAGGGATCATCGACGCGCAGCAGGCAGAGATCGACTGGATGGTGGACTGGCTCGAGAAACACGGCCAGCCCTGATCAGCTCAGGCCTCGGCGGCGATCACCGCGGCCGCGGCCTGAATGCCGCCTGCGCCATGGGGAATGGCGAGGGCCTGCATTCCCGCTTCCATCACGGCAAGCACGCCGAGCGTCATATGCGCGTTGACATGGCCCATATGGGCGACGCGCAGGAAATCTCCCGCCTCTGCGCTGCCCGGCGCCGCCATGCCCAGTCCGATCCCGAGCGTCACCCCCGCGCGGTTCTCGCACCAGGCGCGCAACCGCTCGGCACCGCCCGCGCCGATCCGCGCCGCCGTGACCGAGGCCGCCCGGCAAGATGGATCGGCGACATTGAGCCCGATGTCCCCGTCTTGTCCCCAAGTCTCGAAAGCGGTGGCGACCGCGCGGGCCAAGGCGCGATGGCGCGCCCAGACCTGCGGCAGCCCCTCTTCGTCGAGGATCATTTTCAGCGATTCCGCCATGCCAAACAGATGATGCGTCGGTGCGGTGCCGCAAAAGTGCTGGTAATAGAATTCGGGCGCGAGCCGCGGGCCCCAATCCCAATAGGGGGTGCGCAGATCCGCCGCACGCGTTTGCGCAAGCGCCTTTTCCGAGACCCAGAGGAAGCCGAGCCCGGGGGGCACCATCAATCCCTTCTGGCTCGCCGCCAGCATCACATCGACGCCCCAGTCGTCGAACCGGAATTCGTCGCAAGCCAGCGAGGCAATGCAATCGACGGCGAGAAGGGCAGGGTGCCCGGCCGCATCCAGCGCAGCACGCACAGCCGCCACATCGTTGCGGATCGAGGTTGCGGTATCGACATGGGTGAGGAACACGCATTTGATCTCATGGCCCTTGTCGGCGCGCAACGCGGCCTCGACCCGGCCCGGATCGACCGGGGTCTTGAGCCCGAAATCGAGCGCTTCGACCGTCACTCCCATGGCCGCGGCATGCGCGGCCCAGCCATGGCCGAAGCGACCGGTCTGGAGCGACAGAACCTTGTCGCCGCGCGAGACCAGGTTCGCGACCGAGGCCTCCCAGGTGCCGTGTCCGTTGGTGATATAGATCGCCACATGGCCCGTGCTCATCGCCACGCGGCGCAGATCCGCGACCACCTGTGCGGTCAGGTCAACCAGATCGCCTTCATAGATATTGGGGGCAGAGCGGTGCATGGCCGCCAACACCCGCTCGGGCATCACCGAGGGGCCGGGAATGGCAAGATAGGAACGACCATGCGCGAGGCTCATCTACATTCTCCGGTTTGGGATGGACCAGCCCTAGTCCTGCGCGCCCGGAGGGTCAACGGCGCGGGTTGTAACCGTCACAAAGCGGCGTAAGGCCCGCGCGCCTTGCTGGGAAAGCGCATTCGCGCTATGCCCGTCGCGATCCAGCCAGGCCAGAGGACAGCGTGACCGATCAGACCGACCCCGCCTATGGCTCGCGCGCGCTCTTCTCGCGGATGTGGCGGGGCTATCTGGGCCGCCACTGGCCGAAGATGGCGCTTGCGACTGTGCTGATGGCAATCGAGGGCGGGTGCCTTGGTGTGCTCAGCTGGATGCTTGAGCCGCTGTTCGACAAAGTGTTCACGCAAGGGGAATCGGGGCTGATCTGGCTTGTCGGCGGCGGCATCCTCGGGCTTTTCCTGCTGCGAGCGATCACT
This sequence comes from Rhodobacter maris, assembly GCF_900217815.1. Taxonomy (GTDB): domain Bacteria; phylum Pseudomonadota; class Alphaproteobacteria; order Rhodobacterales; family Rhodobacteraceae; genus Rhodobacter; species Rhodobacter maris. The sequence goes on along the minus strand of NZ_OBMT01000001.1, from coordinate 314,495 downwards.
TCGGTTGCCTCCAAGGCGCTGCTCACCGATGTGGCGCAGCGCTCCTCGACGGCCATGCAGGTCGATCTGCTGCGCCATATCCTCAAGCTCGATCAGAGCTTCTTTCAGGAAAACCCGCCCGGCGCCCTGATCGAGAGGGTGCAGGGCGACACGCTGGCGGTGCAGGGCGTGTGGTCAACTTTCATCACTGGGGCGGGGCGCGATATCGTGGCGCTCGTGTCGCTTTTCGCCGTTGCCGTGGCGATTGACTGGCGCTGGACCGCCGCCGCGCTGATCGGCGCGCCGCTCCTGATTGTGCCGACGTCTCTCGCGCAGCGCTATATCCGTCGCAAGACCCGGCAGATGCGCGCCGAGGCGGGGGCCCGTGCGACCCGGCTCGATGAGGTTTTTCACGGCGTCGCGGCCGTGAAACTTTACCAGATGGAGGCCTATCAGATCGACCGGTTTGACCATCTGGTCGCGCGGATCCGCCAGCTGATGGTGAAGATGGCCGTGTCGCAATCGATGGTGCCGGGGATGATCGACGCGGTGACCGGGCTCGGCTTCTTTGCGGTGCTGATCCTCGGCGGTCCCGAGATCGTCGAGGGCAAGCGCACGGTGGGCGAGTTCATGTCCTTCTTCACGGCGATGGCGCTCGCCTTCCAGCCATTGCGCCGTCTTGGCGGGCTTGCGGGCACATGGCAGACCGCGGCGGCCAGCCTTGAGCGGCTTTACCGCGTGTTCGATATCTGCCCTGCCGTCGCTTCTCCGGCGTCTCCCGCCCTGCTTCCCGCCACCACCGCGGTGCGGTTCGAGAATGTGCGCTTCGGCTATGGCGCAAAACCCGTGCTGCGCGGCCTCAGCTTCACCGCCGAAGCGGGCAAGACGACGGCGCTCGTCGGTCCCTCGGGGGCCGGGAAATCGAGCGTGTTCAACCTGCTCACCCGGCTCGTCGATGCACAATCGGGCTCGATCTCGGTGGGCGGTGTGCCGGTGACGGCACTCGCTTTGCCCGCCCTGCGCCAGATGTTCGCCACGGTGACGCAGGATTCGGCGCTTTTTGACGAGACCATCCGCGAGAATGTGCTTCTGGGCCGCAAGGATGTCGATGAGGCGACGCTCGCGCGCGCCCTCGACGTCGCCCATGTGAGCGAATTCGTCGCCGCCCTGCCCGAAGGGCTCGACACACCCGCCGGGCCGCGCGGCTCGGCGCTGTCGGGGGGGCAGCGCCAACGTGTGGCGATTGCACGCGCGGTTCTGCGCGATGCGCCGATCCTGCTTCTCGACGAGGCCACCTCGGCGCTCGATACCGCCTCCGAGGCGAAGGTCGCGCAGGCGCTTTCCGAGCTCTCGCAAGGCCGCACCACGCTGGTGATCGCGCACCGGCTCTCGACCGTGCGCGATGCCGACAAGATCGTGGTCATCGTCGAGGGGCAGGTGGTGGAAGAAGGCACGCATGACGCGCTGCTCGCCCGCGGTGGTGCCTATGCGGGGCTGTGCCGGATGCAGCTTGTCGAATGAACGCCCCGTGCCATATCGGGTGGAGGAGGTATCCATGCGCAAGATCTATGATATCGCTGGGGCGGACCGCGCGCATTTCCTGCAAGGTCTCGTCACCAATGACGTGAAGAAACTGGCCGAGGGGCCGATTTACGCCGCACTGCTCACGCCGCAGGGCAAATATCTGGCGGATTTCTTTCTGGTGCCGCGAGGCGATGTGGTGCTGCTCGACATCGACGAGAGCATCGCCGAGGCGACCGTCAAGCGGCTGATGATGTATAAATTGCGGGCCGATGTCACGATCACCCCCTCCGCGTTTCAGGTGTTTCGGGGTACCGGCCCGGCGCCCGAAGGCGCGGTGACGGATCCGCGTGCCCCCGCGATGGGCTGGCGGCTCTATGGCGCCGAGGCGGGCGAGGATGGCAGCGACTGGGACGCGCTGCGCGTTGCCAATCTGATCCCTGAAACCGCGATCGAGCTCACTCCCGAGACCTATATCCTCGAGGCAGGGTTCGAGCGGCTCCAGGGCGTAGATTTTCGCAAGGGCTGCTATGTCGGCCAGGAGGTCACGGCCCGGATGAAGCACAAGACCGAGCTGCGCAAGGGACTTGTCAGGCTGGCCATCGAGGGGGCGGCGCCGGTCGGCACGCCGATCGAGGCGGAAGGGCGGGTGGTTGGCACGCTGTTCACGCAGGCGGCAGGGCATGCGCTTGCGCATATCCGCCATGACGCGCTTGCAGGCCCGCTTGCCGCGGGGGCGGCACAGCTGCAAGCGGAGGCTGCATGAGGTTGTCACATTCCCGTGAGATCGGGGCGCGCAGCCTTAACAGGCTCTTGCATCCGCGCGCACACGTCCGCGTGAAGGCGTTCCGGCCTGGCACATCTTTTGTCGTCAAAAACCTTGAACGACTGGTCAAACATACCATATATGCGCGGTTGTTCTCGTTAACAGCCGCTAAATAAGGCCTCTCCCCATCACAGCTATGCGTTTTTCGCATGGCGGCCATGCCTTCTAGGGCATATCGAATCGGCGCCCAAGCGCCCTACATGGCCGCCACGCCAGGAAACGCAAGAGCAATAAGAAGGACGAAAAATGCGCGATTTCGTTGACGGCTCCGCATTCAACTATGAGCAAGGACAGCGGGCGCGAAAGCTCTTCGCCGCCGTCGTTCTGGCCGCGCTCGATGATGCGATTGCCGATGACAAGAAATACGGCAACGGACCGGAGCAGATCGCCCGCTGGGCGCGCTCGCGCGATGGGCGCGAGGTGCTCTCCTGCGCCGGGATCGATCCGAACGAACGCGTGGTGAAAGGCCTGATGGAATTCGTGTCGAAGGGCGTGCGCACCTCTGTGGCGCTCTCGCGCGAGGAAAGCGAACGGCGCATTGCGGCCGAAGAGGCCGAGGCGGCCTGAGGCCTGCTCGGATCTCAACAGACGAATGGCGCGCCTCAGGCGCGCCATTCGTGTTTTCGGGGAAGAGGTTCGGAGCCGGATCAGTCGTAGGCCTGACCCGTCAGCGCGCGCTGAATTTCGCGGCGCACGAGCTTACGCACGTTCTGGGTGATGCGTTCGCCGAGCGTTCCGCGCAATTCCTCGCGCACCAGCTGCCCGACCATCGCCCGCAGCGCCGCCTCGTCGAGCCGGGGGGCAATGGCCGCCGGCGCCGGTTCCGCTTCGTGCGTCGGGGGATCCGCCGCGATCTCTTCGGCAGTAATTTCGTCGACCGAAAGCGTCGCTTCCGAAAGCGTCTGCTCCTCCGCGATCTCGCGGGCGCACTCCGCCTCGGCGGCGATCTCCGCCTCTACCTCGGCGTAGATCTCGTCTGAGCCGTCCGCCTCCAGGCTTTCGTCGAGATCGTCATAGTGCGACGGGTCTGTGACTTGTTGATCCAGCACTTCCGCCTCTTCGAGCGCGTGCAGAGGCCCCGCCGCGCCGCGCGCAAGGTTCAGTGTCGCTTCCGCCCAGTCCATGCCAACCGAGGTTTCCGCGCCCCAGGCCGCATCGCGCAGATCCGGGTCGACGCAGCCTTCGGTCTCGGCATCGGCCTCGGCGGCGCAGTCCTCGATCTCAAGCTCTTCTGTCTCGACCGCTTCCACTTCAAGCTCTTCTGTCGTTACCGCGGCCTCTTCGGCGCTTTCTTCGACGGCCCAAGCAGCCTGCGCCTCCTCTTCGGCAGCGGTCTGTTCGGCCAGCGCCACGAGCATCGCCTCGGCCTCCGTCTCGGTCGGCAAATCATCCACCACAGCCGCCAAATCCGCATCTTCCGGCTCCGGTTGGGCGCTGACCTGCAACACCTCCTCGTCGAAAGCCTCGGGCAGTTCTGTCAGCGGCGCCGCCCCCTCGGCGACGAAGGGATGCCCTTCCTCGGGCTCGAAGTCGATGCCGCTCTCGGCAACGGCCGCTTCAAGCTCGGCGATGGTGTTTTCGAGCCGGCTCAGCTCGTCACCCAGATCGAGCGGCCCGGCCTCGGGCTCTTCCTCCGGCGCGGCCGCTTCGGCGTCGAGCGCGCTCGAGGCATCTTCGAGCACCGCACCGGTTTCGGCCAAAGCGGCTTCCGCCTCGGCCAGCAGCTGCTCCGCCTCGGTCATGGGCCGCGCCGCTTCGGGCGCTGCCTCGACGCGCAGCGAAGGCGTCAGAACCAGGAAATGATCAGGTGCGGGCGGGGCGGTCACCGCTTCGGCGCTTTCGTCATCCGCACCGTCATCATCCGCAATTTCATCCGATTCGGCGGCCATCTCGATTTCGGCGTCCGCTTCCGCCTCGGGCTTCGCGTCCGCTTCCGCTTCCGGCTCGGCGTCGGTTTCGGCCGGTTCGGAGAGCGCCGGACCGGCCAGATTCATGGCCGCGCCGGTCTCCTCGATCTCTTCCGCCTGCGGAGCGACGACGGGCGCCACCTCGGCAGGAGCGGCGTCGGAGAGATCCGGATCGGCAGGGGCATCCATCAGGGCCGAAGCTTCCAGCGCCGCGGCCTCGGGAGCCGGGGCTTCGGGAACCGGCATCGCGGGCATGATCATTTCGGAAACGGGCGCCTCGGACACCGGCCGCTCGGCGAGCAGAACCCCGCTCAGCGCCGCTCCTGGCGCGAGATCGGGGGCGATCTCCTCGGGGAGCGGGCGCCGGGCCACGGCGAGCGCGCTGCGATGGGTTGTAGCGCCCGCAGCGCGGGGCGCGTCTCGCGACACCAGCCGCCGGATCGACGCCAGCACATCTTCGATTTCGATATTCGTCTCGGTTTCCGACATCATGCCCTCAATCCTGCGATCTGGCTGCACTTCTGTCCAGCCCGTTGATGAAAGCAGAATCCCTCAGATTCGGGCAGTTGCCCGATCGGCCCAGGTCGGCACCCATGATGCGCACCTCCGCGCAAGCATCACTGCTTGCCGATGGCTCGCAAAACGCGATCAAGGCGTTCGCCCTGGACGCTCAGAGGCGCTTTCTGCACCGCATTGTAGTAGGCTGCGGGGTCATAGGTGGGGATCCCGAGCTTGAGGTCTTCTACCGTCAAGAGTCCCATATCGGATAAAAGTTGATAATATCCTACCTGCAGATCAGCTTCCGCCGTAATCAGCGAGGCGCGGGCATCCAGAAGGTTCTGTTCGGCATCAAGAACGTCAAGCGTGGTGCGTGCGCCGAGTGTCGCTTCTTCCTTGACGCCACGATAGGCGATATCGGCGGCGCGGATCTGTTCCTGATAGGCGCCGATCTGGGCGCGGTAGACATCGATCATCGCATAGGCATTGGCGACCGCTTGCGCCACGGTCACCCCCTGTTGACGCAAGGTCGCGCGCGCGCCCTCGCGGTTGACGATCGCCTGACGGCGCGCGGAGGAAATAGCGCCCCCCGAATAGATCGTCTGGCTCATCGTCACGCTGGCCGCACCGGAATGGCCATAACCGTCGATATTGCCATAGCCGAGCGAGCCGGTGATCGTCGGGTTGCGCTGCGCATCGGCGAGCGCCACGCCGAGGTCATAGGCGGCGACCTGGTGTTGCGCCTGTTTGATCGCGGGGTGCAGCCGCAGCGCGGTCTGCGCGGCCTCGTCGGCGGATTTGGGCAGCTTCGGCGCGCGCGGCAGGCCCGAGAGCCGGTCCGGGTAATGGCCGATCGCAGCCTTGTAGGACTCGCGGGCGGCTTTGTAATTGCCCTGCGCGGCCGAGAGCGAGGCGCGAGCCCCCGCGAGCGACGCTTCCGCCTGCGCCACATCGGTGCGCGTCACCTCGCCGACGTCGAACTTGTCCTGCGTGGCCTTGAGCTGTTCGCCGATCACCCGCACCGAATTCTCGTTGATCGCCACCTGCTCGGCCGTGGCCTTGGCGTCGGCATAGGCCGCGACGGCGGACAGCAACACGCTTTGCTCGGTGGAGCGCAGCGCCTCGCGGGTGGCGAGCACGGTCTCTTTCTGGATACCGATGTTGAACTGGGTGCGGCCGAAATCATAAAGCGTCCAGCTGGCCGAAAGCGTCAGCGTAGTCTCGATATCCGTCCAGTCGCGCATATAGGCGCAGGAGGTGGTCTGATAATCGCAGCGCTGCGAGGCGAATTCGAGGCCCCATTGCACCACCGGGCGCAGATCGGCGACTGCCTGGGCGACATCCTCATCCGCTGCGGCCAGCGTGGCGCGGTATTGCTCGATCAGATGCGAGTTGCGATAGGCCGAAACCAGCGCATCGGCCAGCGTTTCGGCGCTTGCCGCACCCGGGCCCACAATCAGCCCAAGCCCCGCCACCGAGGCCAGGAGAAGGGGTTTCAAAGTCTTGCGCGTCATGCTCGGTCCTCGCTCTGTTGCCTGTGCCGCGTTACGGCCGGCTTTGCCCCGGTGCCACGGAGAGATATTCAGTTCCGTCGATGTGATCCGGATAACACCGTTTTGCAATCAGAGTACGAATTCTTTCGCCAAAGTGAAGCCTTCGAGCACAGGTGCTGCCGCATTGAAGATATCGCGCCACACTACCACGCCGTCGATCTTGCGACCGAGCCGGGCGGTGCCAAGCGCGCCTTCCATGAAGATTGCAACGATCCGGCCCTCTTCCTTGAGCTGCGCCGCGAGGGCGGCCGGCACCTGCTCGACGCCGCCTTCGATCACGATCGCGTCATAGGGGCCGTGCTTGGGCGCGCCTTCGGCGAGCGCACCTACCACCACCGCGGCGTTGTCGACATCGTGGATGGCAAGCTGCGCCTCGGCCTTGGGCGCCATCTCGGCGCTCTCGACGGCGACAACCGCCTCGGCCATGCGTGCGATCACCGCCGCCGAATAGCCCATGCCGGCGCCGATATCGAGCACCAGATCGCCGGGCTGAATATTGATTGCGTCGAGCATCTTGGCGAAGTTGCGCGGCTCAAGCAGCACCCGCCCGCCCTCGAGCGGCAGGGTCTCGCCCACATAGGCCGCCTCACGCCGCGCCGCGGGCACGAATTCTTCGCGCGGCACGCTCAGCATCGCCTCGATGATCGGGAATTTGGTCACGTCGTTCGGACGCACCTGGGTGTCGACCATCATGGTGCGGCGGGTGGCGAAATCCTGCATGGGTCAACTCTCTCATTGGGTTGCGTTGCGCGGTTTTGCCACAGAAACCGGGGCGGGGCAACGGCGGAGCGGCGCGCTGCGGCGCTTTTGCATACCGTGGTGCACCGGGTCTTGCCGCGCCTCAACAGCAGTGATGTTCGAGATGATAGAGCAGCGCCAAGGCCTCTTCGTCGTCCTCTTCCTCGAAAAAGCTCATCAGCGCATTCACCTGCGCGCCGACAAAACGCAGCATATCATGCCCCATGCGCTCGTTCTCGGTCAGTTTCTTCTCGAAATAGGCGACCCAGCGCGAGTCGTTTCCCGCCATTCGCGCTTGCAGCATCTGATAGAGGCGGTCCGCCTTGGCGTCGCAATCGAGGCCGAGAAAGGTCACATAGCGGTCGGGCGTCTCGTCGTTCATCTCGCAGTCCTGTCATGCTCGGCCCGGCCACGGTTGTCGCGGTGCGGGCGCGGATTCTGTCGGCTCCGCGACAATTTCCCCGCGCATTGGGGGGAGGTGTCGCATCCCGCGGAGGGCGCAGCAAGAACCGCGCCAATCGGGTTCAGAGATAGCGCCCGCCGCGTTCGAGCACCTCAATCTGGTAACCGTCTGGGTCGGCGATGAAGAAGAACCGCGCGATCACCGCGCCCGCAGGCGCGAAATCGACGATCTTGCGTGGGCTGAGGCCCGCGGCTTCCAGCCGCGCATGCTCTGCGGCCACATCGGGGACCGAGACCGCAAGGTGCCCATAACCCTCACCGAGCGGATAGGGTTCGGTGCGGTCCTTGTTCACGGTGAGCTCCAGCTCGAAGCTCGTCTCTTCATTGGAAAGATAGATCAGCGTGAAGGTCGGAAAATCGAGCCGGTCCGCGACGGTGAGCCCGAAAGCGGTTTCATAGAAGCTGAGCGACCGCGCCTCGTCGAGAACGCGGATCATCGAGTGGATCATTCTGGCCATGCTGCCCTCCGTTTGAGGCGAGCCTCGCAAGCGGGGCGCGCCGATGCAAGAGGGAGGCGCGCGGGTCAGCCGAGGAAAGGGAGCGCAAAGCCAAAAGCGCTCGCCAGCAGCACGAAATTGAGGCTGAGCACCAGCGCCGCGCCGATCCCGGCCACCGCAAGCGTCGCCTGTCGGGGCACGAAACTGCCCATCACCTCGGGTTTGCGAATGAGCCACAGAAGTGCCAGCATCGGCACCGGCAGCGCGATGGACAGCACCACCTGGCTCATCACCAGCGCCTGCGTGGCATTGACGCCTGCGAGCACCACCGCGAAGGCGGGCACCATCGTCACCGCGCGGCGTATCCAGAGCGGGATGGTGAAGCGCAGGAACCCCTGCATGATCAACTGCCCCGCCATCGTGCCAACGACTGAAGACGAGATCCCCGAGGCGATCAGCGAGACAAGGAAGGCCCCCGCGGCAGCCGCGCCCAGAAGGGGGGTGAGCGTGTGATAGGCGGTCTCGATCTCGGCCACCTCGGCATGGCCGTTGTGGAAGGCAGAGGCGGCCATCATCACCATGGCCATATTGATCATGCCCGCCACAGCGAGCGCCACGACGACCTCGGTGTTGGAGATCTTCACTACCCGGCGGCGTTCCTCGTCGTTATGGAGCACGGCGCGGTTTTGCGTCAGGCCGGAATGGAGGAAAATCGCATGCGGCATCACGGTCGCCCCGATGATCCCCACTGCAATCGTGAGCGCCTGTGCATCGGGGAGGTCGGGGCTCACAAGGCCGATCCCGGCAGCTTCCCAGTCGATCGGGGCAATCAAGATCTCTGCCATGTAGCACAGCCCGATCAGCCCGACGAGCGCACCGATCACGATCTCCATTGGCCGAAAGCCCCCACGCTCCATCATCAGGATCGCATAGGTGATCACCGCGGTGATCGCCATGCCCCAGACGAGCGGAATGCCAAGCAGCAGCGAAAGCCCGATCGCGCCGCCGAGAAATTCGGCCAGATCCGTTGCCATCGCGGCGATCTCGCTGACAAACCACATCGCCAGCACGACCGGGAAGGGCAGATGGTCGCGGCTGAGTTCGGCAAGGTTGCGGCCGGTGACAATGCCGAGGCGGGCGGAAAGCGCCTGAAACAGCATCGCGATCATGTTGGCGACAAGCACGACCCAGAGCAGCGTGTAGCCATAACCCGCGCCCGCCTGGATGTTCGTCGCGTAGTTCCCCGGGTCCATGTAAGCGACCGAGGCGATCACCGCCGGACCAACGAAAGCCAGGAAGGCGAGCGGCCCCCGACGTTCGCCGCCGATCACCGCCGCCATCGTGGCGCGGGTGCGTCCGCTCATTGTGCGATCGTCGTTCATGCCGGTTCCCTTCGTGTCTGCCCCAGATTTATAGCCTTGGCTACATTTCTGTCAAACGGCATCGAAACGCATCTTTGTGAACAGTTTGCAAAACATCGGCAAAGTTGTAGAAAGGCCACCGGAGGACGCAAGATGACTGAGGACACCCCGCTCGAGGGGCCGAATGACGGACCGACTGCGGAGCGGTTCTGCCAGGCACGCGCGGCGCAGAGCGTGGCGGTGCTGGAGGATTATGCCGAGATGATCGATGACCTCGCGCAGGAGATGGGTGAGGCGCGGATTACCGATATTGCCGCGCGCATGGGGGTGACGCATCCGACCGCAACCAAAGCCGTGGCGCGGCTCAAGCGCGAGGGGCTCGCCGTTTCGCGACCCTATCGCGGCGTGTTCCTGACCGAGGCGGGCACGGCGCTCGCCGCGCGCGTGCGAATGCGCCACCGGGTCGTGGTCGATCTCTTGGTCGCCGTCGGCGTGCCGCAGGACACAGCCGAGATCGACGCCGAGGGGCTCGAGCATCATGTGTCGGACGTGACCCTGCGCGCGTTCGAAGCGTTTCTGGCGCGCCGCTAACGGCCCTCCCGCTGCGCCGAAATTGCCCGAAGGCGACGTTGCAGCTTTGGCCCCGGAGCGGCCGCTTCGGCGGCCCGCATCGCCGCCACGCGCTCGGGGGCGGTGCGGATGAGATCCGGGATCAACGCGGCTTCGGGCAGGTTCTTCCATGTCTTGCGCGGCATATGCGATGTCATCGCGTTCACCATCAGCCGCGCCGGGTTGAAAATATTGGCAAAATAGACCCGCCACAGATCCTCTGTCGCATCCACGGGCGGTGTGGCGCGGTTTGCGGTTTCAAGGATTTCGAGTTCTCCCGCCTCGAAACGCGCGGTAAGCGTGGGCGTGGCGATCAGCCAATCCATGTCGCCAAAGCGGCGCGCAAAGAAGGGGGCTGCGGCCTCAAGGATGTGATGCGCGGGCTCGAACCACGCGGCGAAGGCGCGCCGGTTCGCCCCCGGCGGGGTCACCTCGCGAAACCGCACAAAGCCATGCATCTGATGAATGTCACGTCGGACGGCCTTCTCCTGTTCCAGAAGGCGGTGCAGGGCCGGGTCGGATCGGTCGCCCCAGATGGCCTCCTGCCGCGCCAGTCGCAGAACCAGCACATAAGCGCGTGCGAAACGCTCCGGGTCGGCATGCATCAGTGCGGTCTCGATGCTCTCCACCGCTACCCGGGGCAGCCGGAACGCGACCGAGGCGGCGCGCGGGGCAGGGCTCGCTGCAAAGAGATCGGGTGCGGCCTCGCCCACCGACCAGAGCACCGTCTCGGGCAAAACGCCTGCGGCAGCCAGCCGACGTGCCTCTGCTCGCCAAGCGGCCACAGTGCCGATGCGAGGCAAAACCACCTGCATCAGAACAGGCTCAACTGTTCCGGCGGTGGCGCAAAGCGCGCCCGCAGGTTCTCGGCATCGGGCAAGGCGCGGGGGGACCAGCCCGGCAGGCTGATGAACGGTTCGGCCTTGCCGATCACGCAACCGATCGCCTTGAGATCCTCGTAGCGCAGGCTCCGGTAGCGACGCGCGGCCAAAATCCGCGCCACGCTGCGCGGGCCAAGCCCGGGCACGCGCAAGAGCAATTCGCGTGGCGCCCGGTTCAGATCGAGCGGAAAGAGCGCGCGATGGGCCAAAGCCCAGGCCAGCTTCGGGTCGATTTCGAGGTCGAGCATCGCCGTTTCGGGCGTGATTTCGTCGGCCGCAAAGCCGTAATTCCGCATCAGCCAATCGGCCTGGTAAAGCCTGTGCTCGCGCATCAGCGGCGGGCGGATGAGCGGCAGTGTGCGGGCGGCATCGGGGATCGGCGAGAAAGCGGAATAATAGACCCGGCGCAACGCGAAATCGCCATAAAGCCGGGCCGAACGGCGCAGGATCTGGCCATCGGTCGCGGGATCGGCGCCGATGATCATCTGTGTCGATTGCCCGGCAGGCGCAAAGCGCGGCGCACGGGTGCCGCGGGCGGTGCAGTCTTTCGCCGCCTCGCCGCGCGCCTTCACCTCGGCCATCGCGCCATGGATCGTTCGCAACGACTTTTCAGGCGCGAGCCGGGTGAGCGCCGTCTCGGTCGGCAGCTCGACATTGATCGAGAGCCGGTCGGCCCATTTGCCCGCCGCGGCAATCAGTTCGGGAGCGGCATCGGGGATGGTCTTGAGATGGATATAGCCGCGGAAATGCTCGCGCTCGCGCAAGGTGCGCGCCACCCGCACCATTTCGGCCATCGTCTCGTCAGGCGAACGCAGGATGCCCGAGGAGAGAAAGAGCCCCTCGATATAGTTGCGGCGGTAAAACTCGACCGTCAGCGTGACGACCTCATCAACCGTGAACCGCGCGCGGGCCACCCCGCTTGAGGCGCGATTGATGCAATAGGCGCAGTCGTAAATGCAGAAGTTCGTCAGCAGGATCTTGAGAAGCGATATACAGCGCCCATCGGGGGCCCAGGCGTGGCAGATCCCGGCGCCACCGGAAGAGCCGAGCCCCGAGCCATCGCGCGACTGCCGCCGCTCGCCCCCCGACGAGGCGCAGGACGCATCGTATTTCGCCGCATCGGCGAGCAAAGCAAGCTTTTCGGAGAGTGTTCGCGGGGCCATATGTTCACATTATGTTCTGATCACCCCCGAGGCAAGCGTGATCCTGCACTTCGCGCCAGGTAACTGGAAGATGAAGTTTTCATGACATCCTTATCCCGTTCAATCTTGGTTTACGGCTCGCCGTCACCCTGCGCGCGAGCGACACTTTCCCTTCTTTGTCTTCAACCGTGCAAGGATTGCCATGTCGGCTGTGCAACATTTCTTCGGCAAGATCGGGGTTCAGGTCGGGCTCTGCGCCGCGCTTTTCGCGGTGCTGCTGTCCGTGCTTGGCTGGACTTCGCATGACGGCTTTGCCGGGCTCAAGCACCAGAGCGCCGTATTGGCGGAGGTTCAGGTGCCCGAGTTGCGGCGCAGCTCTGCGATAGTGGCGCAGATTTCCGAGCTGCCGCTGGGCTTTGCGCGGCTTTTGCAGTCGGAGAACCCGGCGGCGCTCCGTCAGGCGCAGGCCGCGCTTGCCGCGCGGATCGACCGCTTCGCCGCGGATAACGGGCAGGGTGACGGGGGGCAGATGGGCGCACTTTTTGCGGCGCTGCACGGCGAGCTTGATGCATTGGCACAGACGCTCGGCGCACAGATGCAGGCGAAGGCAGATCTGCAAGCCGCACTCACGGATGTCGACAAGGTGCTCGCCACGGTAGTGACCGGCTTCAACACTTACGAGCCTAAAGATGTGATCCGGCTGCGCTCGGAGATCATCCGCATCCTGACAGAGACCGACCCCACCGCGTTCGGGCCGCGGCAACGCAAGTTTGCCGAGGCCGCGAAACGGGTGGCCGCCTCGGTGCCGCAGCGCAATGCGGACGGGCAGGCGCGGCTTCTGGCGCTGGCAGAGCCCGAAACCGGGTTGGTGGCGCTCCGGCTGCGCGAGCTTGAAACGGCGCAGGCGGGCGAGGCGCTCTCGGCCGAGGCGCTGCAGACGACGCAGAAGATCACTGCCACGGTCTCGGAGAACGGGCTCGCCGTACTCGAGACGGTGAAGGGCGGGATCGACCGGCTCGACACCACCGCGGCGCGCACGAACCGGCTCTTCAGCGCGCTTCTCGGCCTTGCCGGAGGCGCGCTCGTGGTGGTGCTGTTTTACCTGCGACAAATGATCGTTCTGCCGCTGCGCCGACTTGCAGAGCGCACCCATGCGCTCTCGCAGGGCGGGCGCACGGCGCTGGACGGTATGCGCCACCGGCACGGCGAAATCGGCGCGATGCAGGATGCCTTGCGGGTGTTCCGCGCCAATATGGAGGAAAACGACCGGCTTGCGGAGGCGGCACAGGAAGCGGCCGCAGCGCGCGAGGCCGAACATCTGGCCCGGCTGGAAAAAGAGCGCGCGGTCGAGCGCGTCGAGGCGGAGCGGCGTGCAGCCGAGCTTGCGGCCGAACGCGCCGCCGAGGCGGACCGTGCCCGCGCCGATCAGGCGATGGCGGCGGAGCGCGCAGATCAGATCGCCGCGCAGCAGGCGGTGGTCGCGGCGCTCGAAACCGGGCTGCACCGGCTGGCCACCGGGGATCTGACGGCCGAAATTCGTGTGGCTTTCCCGCCGCAATACGAGGGGTTGCGGGCCAATTTCAACGCGGCCCTTTCCGGTCTGGCCGCGCTGGTTGCCACGATCCGCGACAATACCGAGGGCATTCTCGCGACCGCGACCGCGCTCGATGGCAATGCCGCCGCGATGTCGGCGCAATCGGCGCGTGCAGCGGCCACGCTCGAAGAGACCGCGGCCGCGATGACCGAGCTTGCCGATTCTGCCTGTACCGGCGCCGAACGCGCGGGCGCCACGGCACAGAACACCGAGGCGATGCGGCGCGACATCCTTGCCGCGCGCACCGCTGTTCAACGCGGGGTCGAGGCGATGGGGCGGATCTCCACCTCCTCCGAGGCGATCGCCCGGATCATTGATGTGATCGACGAGATCTCGTTTCAGACCAATCTTCTGGCCCTGAACGCCGGGGTGGAGGCGGCGCGGGCGGGCGAGGCGGGGCGCGGCTTTGCCGTTGTCGCCTCGGAAGTGCGCGAGCTTGCGCAGCGCACCGCTTCCGCGGCGGGCGAGATCACCGGGTTGATCGCACAGTCGCGCGGCAATGTGGGCGAGGGGGAGAAGCTGGTGAGCGCGGCCGATCGCGGGCTAGATGCGGCAGTGGCGGTGATCGATACGATCGCCGCTCATGTCGCTGAGCTGGCGCAGGTGAGCCGTGAGCAATCGACGAGCATCGCCGAGGTGACCGCCGCCACCGAGGGACTCGATCTGACGACGCAGCAGAATGCCGAGATGGTGGAGCGCACCGCGCAATCCGGCCGCGGGTTGCTGGGGGCGGCCGAGGCGCTTTCGCAGGCGATCGCGCGGTTCCAGCTTGTTTCCGCGCGCCGCGCCGCGTGAGCCACCCCGCGCGGCTGAGTCCGGGGCCGAGCTGCGGGGTCCGTCGCCTCGGCCCTGCCGAGGCGACGCCGCATAATCAGAGGGTCACATGGCGCACCCGCGCGCCCCATTCGATCGCCACGGCATGCAGCCGGTCGATCGCCAGTTCAGAGCGCACTTCCTCGAGCATCCGCAATTCCGGTTGATGCAGGATCCCGTCTGCTGCCGCCACATCGCAGGCGAGCGCATAGGCGGTTTCAAAATATTTCGCGGGCAGCGCCTCGCGCACGAGGCCGAAAAGCGCTTCAAGCCCCTCTTCCTCCTCGAACAAAGCATAGACCGTCTGCGCCACCACCGCGATGCGGTCGATGTCGTAGCTGGCGAAAATCGGCATGTGGTTGACCATGCGCTCGATCGCGACCAGTTCCGAGGTGCGGATCGTCTCGTCTGAGGCCGAAACCGCCACCATCACGGCGACGAGCGCATCTTGCGGCGAAAGCGAGGGAAGGGTGTCGGACACGGTTGGGTTCCTTTTACTGTGCCACCAAGAATTATTGACCTTGGCGCGCCCGTTCAATAGGTCAGGCGCGGGGCGCATGGGGCGCCCGGATGAGGACCAATCATGACCACCCTGCGCGACGCTGCGATGAACTCCAAAGCCTGGCCTTTTGAGGAAGCGCGCCGGGTGCTCAAACGCTATGAAAAGGAGCCGCCGAAGAAGGGCTATGTGCTCTTCGAGACAGGCTACGGTCCCTCGGGCCTGCCGCATATCGGCACCTTCGGCGAGGTGCAGCGCACCACGATGATCCGCCGCGCCTTCGAGATCATCTCGGACATTCCGACGAAGCTTCTGTGTTTCTCCGACGATATGGACGGGATGCGCAAGGTGCCCGAAAACGTGCCCCAGCAGGATCTTTTGAAGGCCAATATCCAGAAGCCGCTGACCGCTGTGCCGGACCCGTTTGGCGAATTCCCGAGCTTTGGCGATCACAACAACGCCATGCTGCGCCGCTTCCTCGACACTTTCGGGTTCGAGTATGAATTCGCGTCTGCCACCGAATACTACACATCCGGCAAGTTCGACGACATGCTGATGCTCTGCGCCGAACGCTACGAGCAGATCATGGCAATCATGCTGAAGTCGCTCCGCGAGGAGCGCCAGCAGACCTATTCCTGCTTCCTGCCGATCCACCCCGAAACGGGGCGTGTGCTTTATGTGCCGATGAAGAATGTCGACGCGAAAAACGGCGAGATCACCTTTGACGACGAGGACGGGCGCGAATGGACGCTGCCGGTCACCGGCGGCAAGGTGAAGCTGCAATGGAAGCCCGACTTTGGCATGCGCTGGGCCGCGCTCGATGTCGATTTCGAGATGTATGGCAAGGATCACTCGACGAATACGCCGATTTACGATGGCATCTGCCGGGTGCTGGGCGGGCGGGCGCCCGAGCATTTCACCTACGAGCTTTTCCTCGACGATCAGGGCCAGAAGATCTCCAAATCGAAGGGCAACGGCCTCACCATCGACGAGTGGCTGACCTATGCTGCCACCGAGAGCCTCGGATACTTCATGTATCAAAAGCCGAAAACGGCGAAGCGGTTGTGGTGGGACGTGATTCCGAAGGCGGTGGATGAATACCACCAGCAATTGCGTGCCTTCCCCGATCAACCGGTGGAAAAACAGATCGACAACCCGGTTTGGCATATCCATGGCGGCAAACCCCCGGTCTCGAACATGGTGGTGCCCTTCGCGATGCTGCTCAATCTCGCCTCGGTGGCCGGCGCCACCGACAAGGCCGGGCTCTGGGGCTTCATCAAGCGCTATGCGCCCGAGGCGAGCCCCGAAACTCATCCCGATCTCGACGCCGCGGCGGGCTTCGCTGTGCGCTATTTCCAGGATTTCGTGGCGCCGGGGCTGACCTTCCGGCTGCCCTCTGATCAGGAACGCGCGGCAATGGAAGACCTGCTCGCCCGACTCGAGGCGCTGCCCGCGACCGATCTGCACGAGCAGTTCGAAGATCCCTCCGAGGGGCTGCAAACCATTGTCTTTGCCGTGGGCAATGAGCACGGGTTCGAGCCCCTGCGCAGCTGGTTCACCGCGCTTTACGAGGTGCTCCTTGGCCAATCCCAGGGGCCGCGGTTTGGTGGCTTCATCGCGCTTTACGGGCTTGCCGAGACCATCGCGCTGATGAAACGCGCGCTGGCGGGCGAACTTGTGAAGGGCTGATCAAAGCCCACCCTTCAGGCAGTCTTCGCGCCAGAGCGCATACCATTTGCCCCAGCGCGTCGCGAGCGCCTCGGGCGGCTCGGCCAAAAGGCGCGCGCCCTGCGCGAAGGCGCGCGCTTCGAGCGTGGCCTTGCGCGTGGCGATCGCCGCGCCGAGCGCCTGCGCCGCCTCCGGCGAAAGCGGGCCGGGGAGCGTTGCCTGAAGTACGCACAGGTCGTGGTGATCACCGAGCATTTCGCCCAGGGCATCGGCGGTGCTGACATGGGCGCCCATCACCTCGGGCCAGATCGGCGTGAGCAGCCGCGCATGGTACCAGTGATGCTTCACCCGCGAGCGCCAGGCGTGCAGATGTTCGGGGCTCGGCTTCTTCGCCGCGGTCTTCATCCGGCGCTGCGCCTGATGCAGCGTCCGGGTGAGGCCGGGGGCGAGCGCCTCCCAGCCCTCGGCCTCGAACCGCCACTGCGGGAGCCGTGCGAGCACCGCTTCGATCTTGGCCGCGAACTCCGCGAGCGCCTGCGGATCGGGCTGCACAACCGGCGGCGGAAGCGCGGCGGCCAGGGTGCGCGCGGCATCGCCTGCCGCATTTTCGCCGGTGAGCCGCGCCAGTGTCACATGCAGCACCTCGGCATCGCGTAGCCCCGAAATACCCAGAGCCGCCTCACGCAAGGCTATGTTTTCAGAGTCGAAATCCGGAAATACTGGGGCCACGAGCCGCAGCAGGCCGCGGGTTTTCTTGATCCGCTTGCGCAGGGCGTGGAGTGGCGAGAGATCGGCTGCGGGTGCGCGCGCAAGATGCAGCGCGGCGGTCAGTTCGGTCTGGGCGAGCGCGCGGATCGCCGAGGTGACGGGCAGCGTGTCGGGGGGCAGCATGAACGCCATGTCTCTTCCTTTGACGATGATGCATCTGCAGCATGGGGATGCGACAGCGATGTGACAAGATCCGCGAAAGCCGCAACCCGAAGCAGCGCGCGGCCCTCTCAGCGGTTCTTCAGCGATCCGGGCTAGCTCTGACCCTTCGCGAGGGGGCCTGTCCGGCGGCGACCGGCGGGCCGAACGGAGGACACGGATGAACATCGCAATTACCGACGGGGTGAGCCTGATGCCGCCCGCCTTCGAGGATGGGCTCGATCTGTGGTCGAGCGAGAACGGCACGGCGGGATCGGCCAGCTATGACGGCGCGAGCAACGCGGCGCTGGTTCCGGCGGATGCCGATTTCGGCGCCTGTCTTGAGATGACGAAGACGCAAACGACGCAAAAGCTGCGCTCCATGGGGCAGACACCGATCCGGCCCGGCATTTATCTGCAGATCCGCGCAAGGGTGAAGGCCATCGCGGGCAATCTGCCGGCGGTGCGGATCGCGGGTTACGCGATGAGCGCCGCGAATGTCCATGTGGGCGGGCTCGTCGAGGGGGGGCCGAGCGTGGCTCTGAGCGCTTACGGCAAGGTCGAGACGATCACCGCCATCGTCGGTTCGGGCCCGCGCGGCGGGGTCGACATGGTCTGGGGCACCGCGCCCGCCTATGGCCATTTCGGCCTCGATCTGACCGGGCAGACCGGCGGCGTGGTGCGGATCGAGGATCTTGAGATCATCGACATCACCGAGGCCTTCCTGCGCGAGATGATGGACAGTGTCGATGTGCGCGATTTTGGCGCAGTGGGCGACGGGGTGACGGACGACCGCGCCGCCTTCGCCGCTGCCGACGCGGCCGCCGCGGGGCGTACCATCGTGGTGCCGGAGGGGCGGTATCTCATTGGTTCCTCGATCCTGATCGAATCGCCCATCCGCTTCACCGGCACGCTCACCATGCCCGTTGCCGCCCGGCTCGCGTTGCAGGGGAATTTCGACTTTCCGAGCTATACGCGCGCCTTTGGCGACGAGGAACTGGCGCTGAAGAAGGGGCTTCAGGCGCTTCTGGGCTATACCGATCACAACAGCTTCGATCTTTGCGGGCGGCGGGTCGAGCTTTCCGGCCCGATCGACGTGGCGGCGATTTCTCCCGATGTGACAAGCTTTTCCAACCGTCGGGTGCTGACGAACGGGCAGATCAACGTGATCGCGAGCAGCGCCTGGACAAGCGCGGTCGTCACCTCGCAAGCGACTTATGCGGTGGCGCAGCCCTACCAGCTCACCGGCGTCGCGAATATCGCCAATATCCCGGTGGGCGCGCGGATCACCGGAACGGGCGTGGGTCGCGAGGTCTATGTGCGGGCGAAAAACCTCGGCGCGGGCTCGCTGACCCTCTCCGAGCCGTTCTATGGCGGCTCGGGCACGCGGACCCTCACCTTCACTCGCGACCGTTACATTCTTGATTTCTCGGGCTTTGAGGCGCTTTCTCGCTTCACGGTCGATAATATCGAGTTCCTCTGCAACGGCTATGCCAGTGTGGTGATGCTGGCGCCTGCGGGCGAGAATTTCCAGATGCGCGATTGCTGGGTGGTGAAGCCGAAGGACCGGGGGATCACCTCGCCCGGGCGCGGCTGCCAGAACCTGACGGTGGACCGGTGCAACTTCCTCTCGAATGAAATGACGGTGCGGGCGCAGGATCGCAGCTCGGTTTGCCTCAACGTCAATGCCAATGACGCCAAGATCCGCGAGTCGATCTTCGTGCGCTTCGGCCTGACCATGATCTTCAACGGCTCGGGGCATCTCATCGTCGGCAATCACTGGTTTCAGGGCGATGATGAAAGCGCCGCCACGCGGATGCCCGGCCTCGTCTTTTGCCAGACCAATGTGCAATCGGCGGTGACGGGGAATTACATCGACGACAACATCATCGAATGGACGAATGAATATTCCCCCGACCCCGATTTCGGCACCGGCTATTCCTTCGGCGGGTTGAGCGTCACCGGCAACACCTTCGTGCATATCAACTGCGCGCCCTGGGTGACCTGGTTCTCGGTCAAGCCCTATGGCTCGGGGCATTTCCTGCATGGGCTGAGCGTGACGGGCAATGTGTTCAAATCGCTCAACGGGTCGATCGAGCGCATCGAGAAGGTCGATACCACTTTCGCCGCGCTCGACAATGCGCGCATGCGCAATGTCGTCTTCGAAAACAACATGTTCAATGCCGTCAACCAGATGACCGTGAACCCGGTGATGGTGCAGGCGACAATCTCGAGCGCGCAATCGGTCTGGACCGTGGATGGCGCAGCCTTCCTGCCCTTTGGCGGCTGGGCGCGCAATGTCGAAAGCGTGGTGACAGTGGGGGCAATCACCAACAGCGGCGGCGGCAAGGTCTATACGCTGCCCTACGCCACAGTCGAACAGGGCGCGACCAAGGATCAGATCACGCTGAGCTGGTCCGAGGCGGTGAAGGGCAAGGTGAATGTGAGGCTGCGCATGGACACGCCGAACTGACCCGGCGGGCAGACGCTTGACAAGGGGGGGAGCGGGGCGTCTTGTCTCCTCATCCTGAACCAAAGAGATGCCATGCGCGAAGCACGCCTGCCCAAGGGGGAGGGGAGCGAGCCCCTGTTGCCGATGTCCGCCACCGTACTGGGTGAGGGCTACGGCCTCGCCGGGCTCCGCGCCGATCTGCTCGCGGGGCTCACTGTTGCCATTGTTGCCCTGCCGCTGTCGATGGCCATCGCCATCGCATCGGGGGTCGGGCCGGAGCGGGGACTTTATACCGCGATCGTCGGCGGCTTTCTCGTTTCGGCGCTCGGGGGCTCGCGGTTCCAGATCGGCGGGCCCGCGGGCGCCTTCATCGTGCTGGTGCTCGCCTGCGTGCAACAAACGGGTGTGAGCGGGCTGGCGCTCGCCACCTTCCTCTCGGGGGCGATGCTCGCCGTTCTGGGGCTTTTGCGCCTCGGCCAGACGATCCGCTACATGCCCTACCCGGTTACGGTGGGGTTCACCGCGGGCATTGGTGTGATCATCTTTGCGAGCCAGATCAAGGACATGATGGGGCTGCATCTCGCCAGTGCCGAGCCCGGACCGATTATCGAGAAACTCGCCGCACTCTGGGCCGCACGTGATACGCTCTCCCCGGCCGCCGTCGCCGTGGCGCTGGCGACGGTGGGGGTGATCGAGGCGCTCAAGCGCTTTGCGCCGCGCTGGCCCAGCCTGCTTCTGGGGATTGCGCTGATCACGGCTCTTGCCACGCTCCTGCATCTTCCGGTCGAGACGATCCAGTCGCGCTTTGGGGCCTTGCCGCGGCTTCTGCCCGCGCCGCATCTGCCCACCTTCAGCCTTGAAGCGATCCGCGCGGCGCTGCCTTGGGCGGCGAGTTTCACGTTGCTCGGCGCGATTGAATCGCTTCTCTCCGCGATGGTGGCCGATGGCATGTCGGGCAGCCAGCACCGCTCCAACACAGAGCTCGTGGCGCAAGGCGTGGCCAATATGGGCGCGGCGCTTTTCGGCGGTTTTTGCGTCACCGGCACGATCGCGCGCACCGCCACCAACGTGCGCGCGGGCGCGCATGGACCGGCGGCAGGGATGTTGCATGCGCTCTTCGTGCTGGCCTTCCTGCTCGTGGCCGCGCCGCTGGCGGGCTATATCCCGCTTGCCGCGCTGGCGGGGCTTTTGGGCATCGTCGCCTGGAATATGGTCGAGCGGCACGAGATGGCGGCCCTGATCCGCGCCTCGCGCGGAGATGCGCTGGTGCTCATCGTCACTTTCCTCGTCGTCACTTTCCGCGATCTCGCCGAGGGGATTGTGATCGGCTTTGCGCTCGGCGGGCTCGTCTTCATCCGCCGCATGGCGGAGATGACGCGGCTCGCGCCCGGCGCGCCGGTCGGAGCGGCGGATGCGCAGCGCGCCGATGTCGTCACCTATCATCTGCGCGGTGCGGTCTTCTTCGGCTCGGTCGCCCGGCTTGGCTCGGTGCTCGATCACATCGTACAGAGCCCCCGCGCGATCTTGCTCGACGTCTCCGAGGTGGGCTTTGTCGATTCGACCGGCGCGCGGATGATCTTGCAGCTTTCGCAGAAGATGACGCGCAAGGGGGGGCGGTTGATCGTGGTCGGCGCGACGGCGCCGCTTGAGGCGGCGATGCGCGCGCAGGGGCTCACCCCCCCGGCGCTGACCTATTGCGCCGATACCGCCGCGGCGCTGGCCAGCCTCGACGCCTGAGGCTCGAATCACCCGATTTCGCTGCTTTGCAGCATGTGCCGCCTCCGAAAGCCGGGGCAGGTGCGGTGCGCTGCCGCAGCCGGGCGGGCCGCCGCGCCTGATGGCGCTAACGCGCCTGCCGGGCCCGCCCCAAGCAATTGAAACCATGCGCCAAATCCCCGCCTCTGTCAGGAAATTTACATAGTTATCGCCCCCAGAGTAAAGTAATTTACAAAAAAATCCATTACAAATAGGGGGTTATCAGGTGCCTCACAAATGGTTTACACTGTCTTCGGGGTAGAGTGCTGCGGGGGTGACTTCGCGGCGAGAGGCGGCCGGGAGCCGCGATGATCTTGGGAGGAGAGGCCATGAACACCCAGTCGCAACCTGTTGCCGCGCCGGAAATGCGTGACGTGCCCGCGGGCTTTGAAAACGCGCATGCGAATAACCAGAAATATCTGGAGATGTATCGGGAATCGATCGAGAACCCAGATGCGTTCTGGGGCCGCGAGGGCAAGCGTCTGGACTGGATGACGCCTTACACCAAGGTCAAGAACACCGATTTCACCTTTGGCAAGGTCTCGATCAAATGGTTCGAAGACGGGGTTCTGAACGCCTCGGTCAACTGCATCGACCGCCATTTGCGCGACCGCGCGCTGCAAACCGCGATCATCTTCGAGCCCGATGATCCGAGCGAACCCGCCCAGCACATCACCTACAAGGAGCTCTCCGAGAAGGTGAACCGGATGGCGAACGTGCTGCTCAGCCAAGGCATCATGCGCGGCGACCGGGTGGTGATCTATCTGCCGATGATCCCGGAAGCGGCCTATGCGATGCTCGCCTGTGCCCGTATTGGCGCTATCCATTCGATCGTCTTTGCCGGCTTCTCGCCCGACGCGCTCGCCAACCGCATCAACGACTGCGGCGCGAAGCTTGTCATCACCGCCGATACCGCGCCGCGCGGTGGCCGCCGCACGCCCTTGAAAGCGAATACCGATGCCGCGCTGCTGCACTGCTCGGACAAGGTGCGCTGCCTCGTCGTCAAGCGCACCGGCGACCAGATCTCCTGGGTGCATGGCCGCGACGTCGACCTGCTCTACCTCATGGAACACGTCTCGCCCGAATGCCCGCCGCGCCCGATGAACGCGGAAGATCCGCTCTTCATCCTCTACACCTCGGGCTCGACCGGCAAACCGAAAGGCGTGGTGCATACCACCGGCGGCTATCTTTGCTATGCGGCGATGACGCATCAATACACCTTCGACTATCAGGACGGCGATGTGTTCTGGTGCACCGCGGATGTGGGCTGGGTCACGGGCCACAGCTACATCATCTACGGCCCGCTTGCGAATGGCGCGACCACGCTGATGTTTGAAGGCGTGCCGACCTACCCGGATGCGGGCCGGTTCTGGGCCGTGTGTGAAAAGCACAAGGTCAACCAGTTCTACACCGCCCCCACCGCGATCCGCGCGCTTATGGGGCAGGGCACCGAATGGGTCGAGAAATATGATCTCTCGAGCCTCAAGGTGCTCGGCTCCGTGGGGGAACCGATCAACCCCGAAGCCTGGGTCTGGTATGACAAACATATCGGCAAGGGCAAATGCCCGATCGTCGACACGTTCTGGCAGACCGAGACCGGCGGCCACATGATCACGCCGCTGCCCGGTGCGACGCCGACGAAACCGGGCTCGGCCACCAACCCGTTCTTCGGCGTCAAGCCCGTCGTGCTCGACCCGCAAACGGCGGTCCGTATCGGTGAGGTGGAATGCGAGGGGGTGCTGTGCATCTCCGACAGCTGGCCGGGCCAGATGCGCACCGTCTGGGGCGACCATGACCGCTTCCAGGAGACCTATTTCGGCCAGTATCGCGGCTATTACTTCACCGGTGACGGCTGCCGCCGCGACAAGGACGGCTACTACTGGATCACCGGCCGCGTCGATGACGTGATCAACGTCTCGGGCCACCGGATGGGCACGGCGGAAGTCGAAAGTGCGCTTGTCGCGCATCAGCAAGTGGCCGAGGCCGCCGTGGTGGGCTACCCGCATGACATCAAGGGGCAGGGCATCTACGCCTATGTCACGCTGATGAACGGGGTCGAACCCAGCGAGGAACTGCGCAAAGATCTCGTCAAATGGGTCCGCACCGAAATCGGCCCGATCGCCTCGCCCGACCTGATCCAATGGGCGCCGGGCCTGCCGAAAACGCGCTCGGGCAAAATCATGCGCCGCATCCTGCGCAAGATCGCCGAGAACGATTACGGCGCGCTGGGTGACATCTCCACGCTGGCCGACCCCTCGGTGGTGCAGGAGCTGATCGACAACCGCATGAACCGGGCGTGAGCGATGGAAGCCCTGGTTGACCGTCAACAGGGCGCCGCCACCATCCCCGCCGTGCTGATCCTGCTCGGGCCTCCGGGCGCGGGCAAGGGCACGCAGGCGCGGATGCTGGAAGAGCGCTTCGGGCTGATCCAGCTCTCCACCGGCGATCTGTTGCGCGCGGCCGTCGCCGCGGGCAGCGAAGCGGGCCTTGCCGCCAAGGCGGTGATGGAAGCGGGCGGGCTCGTCTCCGACGAGATCGTGCTGGCGATCCTGAAAGACCGCATGGCCGCGCCCGATGTGAAGGCGGGTGTCATCCTTGATGGTTTTCCGCGCACCGCAGGCCAGGCTGCCGCGCTGGATGCGCTTCTGGCCGAAGCGGGCCAGCGCGTCACCGCCGCGATCAGCCTCGAGGTCGATGACCTCGCGATGATCGCGCGCGTCGCAGGCCGCTATACCTGCGCCGACTGCGGCGAGGGCTATCACGATGCCTTCAAGCTGCCCGAAACCTCGGGCACTTGCGACAAATGTGGCGGCACGGCCTTCAAGCGCCGCGCCGACGACACTGCCGATACGGCGCGGGCCAGGTTGGAGGCCTACCACGCGCAGACGGCGCCGCTGATTGCCCATTATCGGGCGCTCGGCGTTCTGGAGACGGTCGACGCGATGGGCTCCATCGATGCGGTCGCTTCCGATCTCGGGTCGATCGTCTCGCGCGTCTCGGCCTGAAGGGGAGGAACGGGCCTCTGGAGGGGGGCCCGTTCGGAGAAAAACAAACAGGGAGTAACGCTCATGGCGGACAATTCTTCGTCCAATGCCTATTGGAAAGCGAACATCCAGACGATCCTGATCTTTCTCGTGATCTGGTTTGTCTGCTCGTTCGGTTTCGGCATCTTGCTGCGTCCGATGCTGGCTGGCATCGGCATCGGCGGCACCGATCTCGGCTTCTGGTTCGCCCAGCAAGGGTCGATCCTCGTCTTTCTCGTGCTGATCTTCGCTTACGCGTTCCGCATGAACAAACTCGACCGCGAACACGGCGTGGATGAGTAAGGGAGGTTATTGAAAAAATGGATCAATTTACCCTCAACCTGATCGTTGTGGGCGCCACTTTCGCGCTCTACTTCGGCATCGCGATCTGGGCCCGCGCGGGCTCGACCGCAGAGTTCTATGCCGCGGGCGGTGGCGTCCACCCCGTTCTGAACGGCATGGCCACCGGCGCGGACTGGATGTCGGCCGCCTCTTTCATCTCGATGGCCGGGATCATCGCCTTCGGCGGTTATGACACCTCAGCCTATCTGATGGGCTGGACCGGCGGCTATGTGCTCCTTGCCATGCTGCTCGCCCCCTATCTGCGCAAGTTCGGCAAGTTCACTGTGCCGGAATTCATTGGCGACCGCTTCTACTCGGGCACGGCCCGCGTGATCGCGGTGATCGCGCTCCTGATCATCTCGATCACCTATGTGATCGGTCAGATGTCGGGTGTGGGCGTGGCCTTTTCGCGCTTCCTTGAGGTGAAAGCCTCGACCGGCCTCTATATCGGTGCGGCGATCGTGTTCGCCTATGCCGTGCTCGGCGGCATGAAGGGCATCACCTACACGCAGGTGGCGCAATATGTCGTGCTGATCATCGCCTACACGATCCCGGCGATCTTCATCTCGCTCAACCTGACCGGCAACCCGATCCCCCCGCTCGGCCTGTTCTCCGACGCGACCGCGACCGGCACGCCGCTCCTGGAAACGCTCAATGGTCTGCTCGCCGATCTGGGCTTCAAATCCTACACCGCGCAGTCGGACAACACGCTGAACCTGTTCCTGTTCACCGTCTCGCTGATGATCGGCACCGCGGGTCTGCCGCATGTGATCGTGCGCTTCTTCACCGTGCCGAAAGTGGCGGATGCCCGTTCCTCGGCCGGCTGGGCGCTCGTCTTCATCGCGCTTCTCTACCTCACCGCGCCTGCGGTGGCGGCGATGGCGCGCGTGAACCTGATCAACACCTTCTTCCCGAACGGCCCGCAAAACGCGCCGCTCGCGATGGCGGACACGCCGGAATGGGTGGACAACTGGACCAAGACCGGGCTGCTGAAGGTCACCGACCTGAACGGCGACGGCATGATCCAGTACTACAACGACGGTGCCACCAAACAGGCGACCGCTCTGGCCGATGCCAAGAAAGCCGGGGATGAAGCCGCGATCGCCGCTGCGCAAGCTGCGTTCGACGAAGCTGCCGCCGCTGGCGCTGCGAAACTTGCCGCCACCAACCCGCAGGCTGCGAGCTGGAAAGGCAACGAGCTCACCGTGAACAACGACATCATGGTGCTTGCCAACCCCGAGATCGCGCGGCTTCCGTCCTGGGTGATTGCGCTTGTGGCCGCCGGTGGTCTGGCCGCCGCGCTCTCGACCGCTGCGGGCCTTCTGATGGCGATCTCGTCCGCCGTGTCGCACGACCTGATCAAGGGCCAGATCAACCCCTCCATCTCGGAAAAAGGCGAGCTGATGGCCGCCCGGATCTCGATGGCGGTGGCGATCGGCGTGGCGACTTGGCTCGGCCTCAACCCGCCCGGCTTTGCCGCGCAAACCGTGGCGCTCGCCTTCGGTCTGGCCGCCTCGTCGATCTTCCCGGCGCTGATGATGGGCATCTTCTCGAAGAAGGTGAACTCGACTGGTGCGATCGCGGGCATGCTCGCCGGTCTGATCGCGACGGTGGTCTACATCTTCCTGCACAAGGGCTGGTTCTTCGTCGCCTCGACCGCCTCGTTCTCGGACTCGGCGCCGCTCTTCCTCGGCATCAAGTCGACCGCCTTCGGGGCCGTGGGCGCGCTGATCAACTTCGCCGTGGCCTTTACGGTGACGGCGATGACCCGGCCGGTTCCGGCGAACGTGGTCTCGCTCGTCGAGTCGATCCGTGTGCCGAAAGGTGCCGGTGCGGCGACTGGCCACTGAGCCAAATCCTGAAAACCGCGGGCGGGGATCTTTCCCGCCCGCACCCCGCCCGCTACAGCTGCGGGGATCCCCTGCGAGGAGATTGTCATGGAAACCGATCGTCAGGCCATCATCGCCTTTCTGGAAACGGTGCACCCCTACGACACCCTGCCGCGTGACGAGCTGGCCGATGTGGCCAGTTCCTTCCGCCGCATGGAATTTCGCCCCGAGGCGCTGATCTATGTCTACCAGACCCCGATCGGGGGGCTTTACCTGATCAAGCAGGGCGCGGTGGAAATCACCGATGGCAATGGCGGGCTGGTCTCCCTCCTCGGTCCGCGCAACTCCTTTGGCGAGCGCGGGATTTTGCGCGACGGGCTTGCCGCCACGCAGGCGAAGGCAAGCGAGCAGACGATCTGCCTCGTCCTGCCCACGCCCACCTTCAAGCGGCTGATCGAGACCTATCCGTCGTTCGAGCGCTTCTTCAACCGCAAGCGCGGCGAGAAGGTCTCCAATGACATCGCCACCCAGAAAGTGGCCGATCTGATTGCCCGCAAGCCCTTGTTCTGCGGGCCGGAAACCACGGTGGTGAGCGCCGCGCAGATGATGCGCGATGCGCATGTCTCCTCGCTGGGCGTGGTGGCGGAGGCGGAGCGACTTCTGGGCATCATCACCGTGCGCGATCTGGCGAACAAGGTGCTCGCCTCCGAGATGCCCGGCACCACCCCGGTGGCCGAGGTGATGACCGCCGATCCGGTGAGCCTGCCGCCCACCGCGCTCGGCTCGGATATCTTGCATATCATGCTTGAGCGGCGCATCGGCCATCTGCCGATCACCGAGCAGGGCCGCTTTGTCGGCATGATCACCCAGACCGATCTGACGCGCTTTCAGGCGGTCTCCTCGGCGGTGCTCATCCGCGACGTGGTGAGCGCCGAGACCGTGGCCGAGATGGCCGCCGTCACCGCGCGGATCCCGCAACTGCTCACTCAGCTTGTCGGCGGGCATCACAGCCACGAAGTCGTCACCCGCCTTGTCACCGATATCGCCGATGCGGTCACCCGCCGCCTTCTGGTGATGGCGGAACGCGAACTGGGCGCGCCGCCCGTGCCCTATCTCTGGCTCGCCTGCGGCTCGCAGGGCCGGCAGGAACAGACCGGCGTTTCCGATCAGGACAATTGCCTGATTTTCGACGATGCCGCGACAGCGGAAGACATGGCCTATTTTCAGGCGCTGGCCAAGATCGTCTGCGACGGTCTTAACGAATGTGGCTACGTCTATTGCCCCGGCGAGATGATGGCGATGAGCCCGCGCTGGTGCCAGCCGGCGCGTGTCTGGCGTGACTATTTCCTCGGCTGGATCAACACGCCCAACCCGGAGGCGCAGATGCTCGCCTCGGTGATGTTCGACCTGCGCCCGATTGGCGGAGGTGGCATTGCCATGTTCGAGGCGCTCCATGCCGAAACCCTCGCCATGGCTGCGAAAAACTCGATCTTCGTGGCGCATATGATCTCGAATTCGCTCAAGCACACGCCGCCCCTTGGCCTCATTCGCGGCTTCGCCACGATCCGTTCGGGCGAGCACCGCAACCATATCGACCTGAAGATGAACGGCGTGGTGCCGGTGGCCGATCTGGCGCGCATCTATGCGCTGCAGGGCAAACTGCCCCCCGCCAACACCCGTGCCCGGCTGAAGGCCGCCGAGGAGACGGGCGTGA
Source organism: Rhodobacter maris (assembly GCF_900217815.1). Classification (GTDB taxonomy): domain Bacteria; phylum Pseudomonadota; class Alphaproteobacteria; order Rhodobacterales; family Rhodobacteraceae; genus Rhodobacter; species Rhodobacter maris. Next base: position 285,986 of record NZ_OBMT01000001.1, on the reverse strand, counting down.
TCTCGCCCTCCGGCGCGCGCGATCTGATCGAGGCCTATGATCTCATTGCCACGATGCGGCTTGAAAATCAGGCCACGCTGATCCGCGCGGGCCGCAAGCCCGACAATTTCCTCGCCCCCTCCGATCTGAGCGATTTCGAGCGCTCGCATCTGCGCGACGCTTTCGTCGTGGTGCGCACGATGCAATCGGCGGTTGGGCACAGCAAGGCGGTGGTGAGCTGAATGGTCAATGACTTCATCACGATGATCGCGGCAGGCCTGCTGGCCGGGCTGATGGTTTTCGTGTTGCGCCACGCCACGCGCAAGCTCTCCGGGCGCGAGTTGCCGCGCTGGCTGATGCCGACGGCGGCGGGGCTTGCGATGCTCGGCGTGACGATCTGGGGCGAATATGCCTGGTTTGCCGAGGCAAAATCGCGCTTGCCCGAAGGGGCGGTGGTGGTGCAGGCCAATGCCGAGGCGGAGGCCTGGCGCCCCTGGACTTATCTCTGGCCGGTGACGAACCGGTTTGTTGCGCTCGACACCGGGGCCGCCACCCGGCCCGAACCTGATCTTGTTGCGGTCAACCTCTATCTTGTGGCGCGCTGGCAGCCCGTGCAACCGGTTGCCGTTGTTTACGATTGTGCGGGGCGCCGGCAGGCGATCCTGGGGGGGGGCGGGCTGGATGCGGCCAACTGGATGGCCTCGTCCCAGAACGATGCCGGGCTCCAGGCCGCCTGTGCGGGAGGTTGAGATGAATGAGCCGGGCAGAAAGCGGCGCGTGCTGATCATCGAGGACGAGGACAATATCGCCATCGCGCTCGACTATCTGATGAGCCGCGAAGGGTTCGACCATGACCGTCTCGCGACCGGCCGCGGAGCGCTTGACCGGATCCGCGCCGAACAACCCGACCTCGTGCTTTTGGACGTGATGTTGCCCGAGGTTTCGGGCTATGAGATCTGCCAGGAGGTTCGCGCCGACCGCGGCCTTTCCGAAGTGAAGATCCTGATGATGACAGCGCGCGGCTCGGCGATGGAGCGGCGCAAGGGGCTGGCGCTCGGCGCCGATGGATTCATCGCCAAGCCTTTCGAATTGAAGGAATTGCGCGACGAGGTGCACCGGCTGCTCGACGCGGGAGGGGCGTGATGCGCCTTGCCCGTCTCAGCCTGCGCCTGCGCGTCTTCCTGTTTTTCGCGGCGCTGGCTCTGGGCAATATCGTCGCGCTGGTAGCGGGGCTTGTGTTCGGCTTCGAGAAACTGGGAGAGCCCGAAGCGCTCGATGGCTTCATCATCGGCGGCGTGGTTGCGGGCTTCGTCATCACCGGGTTGATCACGGCGGTCTGGTTTCTCTTCGACGAAAACGTGGCCAAACCCATCGAGCGGCTCGCAGGCGGGATCCGGGCGCGCACGCATTCCCAGATCGAGACCGATCTCGACGCCGAGGCGGGGCGCTATCTGGGCGATCTTGCCCCCGCCGCCGCCGCGATCACACGCCATCTGAACGAGACCCGCTCCGCGCTCACTGAATCCGTGCAACGCGAGACCACCCGGCTTGCGCAGGAAAAAGACCGGCTCGAAACCCTGCTCAGCGATGTGCCGGTGGGCGTTTTGCTCTGCACCGCGGCGCATCAACTTGTGTTTTATAACGGTCAGGCGACCGATCTTCTGGGCGGCACCCATGCGCCGGGGCTTGACCGGCGGGTGTTCGATTATCTCCACCCGGCGCCGATCCTGCATGCCTATGCGCGGCTTCTGGAGACCGACGACCCCGACGCTGCCTCCGATCTTCTCTGCGCCACCACCGCCGATGGCAAGACGCTCGCGGCGCGGATGCGGCTCATCTCCGAGGGCGAGGATCACCACGTCACGCGCCGCGCGGGCTATGTGCTCACGCTGCGCGACGTGTCGGCCGACATGCGCGCGCACGCCCGGCGTGAGGCGCTGATGGACGAGCTTTTCGACCGCATCCGCCGCCCGGCGGCGGCGCTGCAATCGCTCACCGGGGTGCTCATCGCTGATGACGGGCCGAGCGAACCCGCGGCGCGGGCCCGGTTGCGCGGTGCCGCGCGTGAGGAGGCGGCCAATCTCGGCGCGGCGATCCATACGCTGTTCGAGCGCCACGAGGCCATGCGCAGCGACTGGGGCGCGCTCTCGATGGTGCGCGCCTCCGATCTGGGCGAGGCGGTGCGGGCGCGGCTCGCCGCCTCGGGCGAGGAGATCACGCCGGTCACCGCGCCGCTCATCCTGCGCATTGAAGGCTTCGAGATGGTCTCGCTGCTGGCAATGCTCGGGCGCGAACTTGGCCCCGAGCGGCATGAAAAACGGCTCGAGATCATCGAGGAGGGGGCGGGGGCGCTGATCGCGCTTGAATGGCGGGGCGAGCGGGTGCCGATCTCCGTTCTCGAGCGCTGGCTCGACCAGCCGCTCGAAGTCGGGATGGAAGATGTGACCGGGCGGCGGGTGATTGCGGCCATGCCTCCGAGATCTGGCCCGAGGATCTGGGGCCGGGCCGCGGGCGGATCTGCATTCCGTTGCGCGAGGCACGCCGCGCTTCGAAACGGCCGCCGCCGGTACCGCGCGCGGTGGTCTATGATTTCGACCTGCTGGGCCGGGCGCGCGAGGGCGAGGTGGCCCAGACCCCGCTCGACCGGCTCACCTTCGTTGTCTTCGACACCGAGACGACGGGGCTTTTGCCCTCCGAAGGCGATGAAATCGTGCAGATCGCCGCGGTGCGCATCGTCAATGGCCGGCGTGTGGAGAGTGAGGTGTTCGACACCTTGGTCAATCCGGGACGGCCGATCCCCGCGGTCTCGACTGCGGTGCACGGGATCTCGGAAGCGATGGTGGCCGAGGCGCCCGGTATCGTCGAGGTCGGGCGACGGTTTCACAAATTCGCGGAAGGGGCGGTGCTCGTCGCCCATAACGCGCCCTTCGATCTGGAATTCCTGCGCCGCAAGGAGGGGGTGATCGGGCTCAGCTTCGACCATCCGGTGCTCGATACGGTGCTTCTTTCGGCCGTGGTTTTCGGGCAGTCCGAAGGTCACAGCCTTGACGCGCTCACCCACCGGCTCGGCATCACCATCCCCGAAGAGGCCCGCCATACCGCGATCGGCGATACGGTGGCCACGGCGGATGCCTTCCTGAAACTGCTCCCCGCGCTCAAGGCGCGCGGGCTCGTGACCTTTGGCGATGTCGTGGCAGAAGTGCGCCAGCACGGGCGGCTGCTCAAAGATCTCAACGGGTGAGGGGCCGGTCGCTGGCGGCAGTGTGCGCCCCTGAGAGGTCAAGGCCGGAGCTTCCGGGTCTTGCCCGGTCGTAGCCTCTTCATGTGGCCGCGGTCTCGCGACAGAGCCTTCCCCACCGGGGTACGAATGCCGGTTTCCAAAAGCGGTTGTTCCCCGTAAATACGCAACAGGTGCCGCAAGGCCACTGGTCACCGGCCGCGGATCCGTCCGGTGACCAGAGTTCTTCCCGCCCTTTCCCTGTGTTTTCAATTCGATCGTCTGCCCCGTGACCCCTGCTGCCCAGCTCCAAGCCACCCTTGATCTGATGTCTGAAATCGGCCTGACCGCGCGCCCCGCGGATGCTGTCGTCTCTGCCTGGTTCCGGGCACGCCGCCAGATTGGCGAACGAGACCGGGGTGAGATCATCGCCTTGCTGCAGGCGCTGCTACGCCATCATGCGCGGCTGGGCTGGTGGCTTGAGAGACACGGGCGCCGGGACACGCCCCGCAACCGCCTTCTGACATGGCTGACGCTTGCCGAGCGCAGGTCGCTCACGCAAATGCAGCGGCTCTTTTCCGGCGCGAAATTCGCGCCCGCCGCGCTGACGGAGCCGGAACAGACGCTCATGGTCAAGCTGCATGGCGGCACGATCAACCACCCGGCCATGCCTGAAGAGGTGTGCCTCGAATGCCCGGACTGGGCGGCCGAGGCGCTGCGGCGGCGTTTCGGAGAGGATTTCGCGGCCGAGATGACGGCGCTGTTGACCCCGGCGCCGCTCGATCTGCGTGTCAATACGCTCAAATCGACGCGCGCGGCGGCGCTGCGAGGCTTGCAGGAGCTTGGCCTGAGCGCCGAGCTTTCGCAGCGGGCCCCCCATGGCATTCGGGTGCGGGAGCGCCCCTCTCTCGCGCGTCTTGTCGCGCTCAAGAACGGCGAGATCGAAATTCAGGACGAGGGCTCGCAGCTGGTCGCGCTTCTGGTTGATGCCCGGCCCGGCGATCGCGTGGTGGATTTTTGTGCGGGAGCGGGCGGCAAGACGCTGGCGATGGCGGCGCAGATGACGAACAAGGGCCGGATCATCGCCTGCGACATCAACGAGGGTCGGCTGAAACGCTGTGCCGAACGCGCCCGGAGGGCCGGGTTGCAAAATGCCGAGACCCGGCTTCTGACGAGCGAGACAGACCGCTGGGTGAAGCGCCACAAGGGCAGTTTCGACCGCGTTCTGGTCGATGCTCCCTGCTCGGGCACCGGCACCTGGCGGCGCAATCCCGATGCCCGCTGGAGCACTCCGCAGGAGCAGGGGCTCGACGGGCTCGCGGCCTTGCAGGCCCGGATCCTTGCCAGCGCGGCGCGCCTCGTGAAGTCGGGCGGGCGGCTCGTTTACGCGACCTGTTCTTTGCTGTCGGAGGAGAACGAGGTCCAGGTGGCTGCGTTTCTCGCGACGCATCCGGAATTTCGGGTCGTGCCACTGTCGGAGGCCGCGCCGCAGATCAGAGGCTCGGCGCATCCGGACTATCTGTCGCTGACGCCCGCCCGCCACGATACCGATGGCTTCTTCGCCGCGGTGTTGAGCCGGCAGGTGCAGCCCGAGGCCGGGCCTGCCTGATCCGCCGGAGCTCATTTCTTCGGAAACGGCACGCCCTTCGTGGTGAAAGTCTTCCCCCCCGGGCCGGGGCGCGAGGAGCTGCGCTTGGGCGCCGCCTTTGCGGTTCCGGGCGGCTGATGGGCGGGCACCAGCTGGTGAGCGCCCGGGCCGATCAGGTCGGCGCGCCCCATCGCTTTCAGAGCCTCGCGCAGAAGCGGCCAGTTCTCGGGGTCATGGTAGCGCAAAAAGGCCTTGTGCAGCCGCCGCTGCCGTCCACCCCGCACCGTGCCCACCGGCTCGGAGGCGCCGCGGCGCACCCCTTTGAGCGGGTTGACGCCAGTGTGATACATCGCCGTCGCCGTCGCCATCGGCGAAGGCAGGAAGGTCTGCACCTGATCGGCGCGGTAGCGGTTCTTTTTCAGCCAGAGCGCGAGGTTGAGCATGTCCTTGTCGGTCGTGCCCGGATGGGCGGCGATGAAATAGGGGATCAGATAGTATTTCTTGCCCGCCTGCTTGGCTGCCGCATCGAACATTTCCTTGAACCGGTCATAGGTGCCGATGCCGGGCTTCATCATCACGTCAAGGGGGCCCCGCTCGGTATGTTCGGGCGCGATCTTGAGGTAGCCGCCCACGTGATGCGTGACGAGTTCCTGGATATATTCGGGGCTGCGCACGGCGAGATCATAGCGCACGCCCGAGGCAACCATCACTTTCTTCACCCCCTTCACCTCGCGCACCTTGCGGTAAAGCCGGATCAGGTCGTCATGCGAGGTGTCGAGGTTGGGGCAGATCTCGGGAAAAACGCAAGAGGGCAGCCGGCAGGCCGCCTCGATCTTCGGATCCTTGCAGGCCATCCGGTACATGTTGGCGGTAGGGCCGCCGATGTCGGAAATCACCCCCGCAAAGCCGGGCGTCTTGTCGCGGATCTGTTCGATCTCGCGCAGGATCGAGGCCTCGGAGCGGCTCTGGATCTTACGGCCCTCATGTTCGGTGATCGAGCAAAAGGTGCAGCCGCCAAAACAGCCGCGCATCACCGTGACCGAGGTCTTGATCATGTCCCAGGCGGGAATCTTTGCCGCGCCATAGGAGGGGTGCGGTGCGCGGGCATAAGGCAGGTCGTAGACCGCGTCCATTTCCTCGGTGCTCAGCGGGATCGGTGGCGGCGTGAGCCAGAGGTCGCGGTCGCCATGACGTTGCACCAGCGGGCGGGCATTGCCCGGGTTGGCCTCGCGGTGCAGCACCCGCGAGGCGCGCGCATAGGCCTCGCGATCGGTCTCGACCTGCTCGAAGGAGGGCAGCCGGATCACCGTGTCGCCAGAGGTGCGGCTGGCGCCCTCGTCTGCGGAATCAAGATCGTCGGCGGGCAGTTCGGTGACCGTTTCGGGCACGGGGCGGAACAGGGCAATGCCCCGGATGTCGCACAGATCGCGCGGCGCCTCGCCGGCAGCCAGACGATTTGCGACCTCGACGACCGCCCGCTCGGCATTGCCATAGATCAGCAGATCCGCCTTGGCATCGGCAAGGATCGAGCGGCGGACCTTGTCCGACCAGTAGTCGTAATGGGCGATGCGGCGCAACGAGGCCTCGATGCCCCCCAGAACCACCGGCACATCCTTGTAGGCTTCGCGGCAGCGCTGGGTATAGACGATGGTACAGCGGTCCGGCCGCTTGCCGCCTTCGCCGCCCGCCGTATAGGCGTCGTCATGGCGCAGCCTGCGGTCCGAGGTGTAGCGGTTGACCATCGAATCCATATTGCCGCCAGTGACACCAAAGAAGAGCCGCGGACGGCCCAGTGCCCGGAACGGCTCGGCCGACTGCCAGTCGGGCTGCGAGATGATACCGACACGGAACCCCCGGGATTCGAGCAGACGCCCGATGATCGCCATGCCGAAGCTCGGGTGGTCGACATAGGCATCGCCGGTGACAAGGATGATGTCGCAATCTTCCCAGCCAAGCGCCGACATCTCGGCGCGGCTCATCGGCAGGAACGGCGCCGCTCCCGCGCCACAGGAAGGCGCGCATTCGCGCGACCGGAGGGGGGAATTTTCAGAGGAAGTGATCATTGCCCTTTTTAAGCTGTGCTTGCGCTGAATTCAACTCGACTCGCAGCGGGCTCGGAGGCGCGCCGCGCGCCCGCTGCGGCGCGCCGGTACACAGGGGCTGCACCGGTTCCTCCGGCCCGTATAGTCGGACGTTCAGGGGCGGGCGCGCAAAATTTGATCATCTTTCGCCAAGCGGCAAAAACGGCTACTCTGCAGGTGATCAACAGCCCGAAAGGACACAGGTGGACAACCTTGTCGTACGAGAGCCCGCGCATTTGAGCGTCTATCGCGGTATCCGCGACCTGATCCTGTCGGGCGATCTGGCGCCGGGGCATCCGGTCACGATTCAGGGGCTTGTGGCGCGGCTCGATGCCGGGGTCACGCCGGTGCGCGAGGCGATCCGGCGGCTGACCTCGGAGGGGGCGCTGCAGTTTCATGATAACCGCCGCGTCACCGTGCCGGTGCTGAGCGTCGCGCAGGTGGACGAGCTGATCTTCGCGCGCAATGCGCTGGAACCCGAGCTCGCGCGGCGTGGTGCCCTGCGGGCCGCGGCCTCAGACATCGCTTTGCTCGCGCGTATCGACGCGGCCCATACTGCCGCCATCGCTGAGGGCAACACGCGCCAATACATGGTGCAAAACCACCGCTTTCACATGACGCTTTATGCGCTGGCGGGGACCGAAGTCATTTTGCCAGTGGTCGAGGCTTTGTGGCTGCGCTCGGCCCCGGCGCTGCGGGTGATGTGCGGGCGGTTCGGCACCTCGAACCTGCCCGACATGCATCAGGCGGCGCTTGCCGCGATGCGGGAGAACGACCCGGCGGGCGTGGCCGAGGCGATCCGGCTCGACATTCTGCAGGGGATGGAAAACGTCCGCGAGCTTCTCGCCGCGGCGCAGCCCGGCTGAGGGCCGGGCCGCCGCCCTTGCCTCAGGCGCTCTTGTTCAACCCTTCCTCAGTGATGCGCTCAAGCGTTTCATCGAGAGATTTCAAGGCTCTCTCGATCAGAATGTCGATCTCGGCGGGGGTGATGACAAGCGGCGGCGAGATGATCATGCGGTCGCCCACATGGCGCATCACGAGGTTGTTGGCAAAGCAGCGCTCGCGGCAGATATAGCCCACCGTCCCCGATTTCGCGGCAAACTTTGCGCGGGTTTCTTTGTTCGGCGTCAATGCGATCGAGCCCATCATGCCGATGATCCTGGCCTCACCCACGAGCGGATGCGCGGCGAGGCTCTCCCATTTCGCCTTGAGATAGGGCGCGGTCTCGGCGCCGACGCGGGCGACGATGCCCTCCTCGTCGAGAAGCCGCAGGTTCTCAAGCGCCACGGCCGCCGCGACCGGATGGCCCGAATAGGTGTAACCATGCGCGAATTCATCCGAGCCATTGATCACCGCCGCGACCTTGTCCGAAACGATCGAGGCGCCCATCGGGATATAGCCCGAGGTCAGCCCCTTCGCGACGGTCATGATGTCGGGGGTGATGCCGAAGGTCTGGCAGCCGAACCAGTTGCCGGTACGCCCGAACCCGGTGATCACCTCGTCGGCAATCAGAAGGATGTCATATTGGCGGCAGATGCGCTGGATCTCGGGCCAGTAGCTCGCGGGCGGAATGATCACGCCGCCTGCGCCCTGCACCGGCTCACCGATGAAAGCCGCGACGTTCTCGGCCCCGATTTCGAGGATCTTTTCCTCAAGCTGACGGGCGCGGGTGAGGCCGAACTCTTCCGGGCTCATCTCGCCGCCCTCAGACCACCAGTCGGGTTGGTCGATATGGACGATGCCCGGGATCGGCAACCCGCCCTGCGCATGCATCCCCTTCATGCCGCCGAGGCTGGCCGCGCCCATGGTCGAGCCGTGATAGCCGTTCCAGCGTGAAATGATCACATTTTTTTCGGGCTTTTCGAGCACCTGCCAATAGCGGCGCACCATGCGGAGATTGGTGTCGTTCGAATCCGAGCCCGAGCCGTTGAAGAAGACATGGTTGAGATCGCCCGGCGCGAGTTCGGCCAGCCGCTTCGCCAGCTGGATCGCGGGGATATGCGAGGTCTGGAAGAAGGTGTTGTAAAAGGGGAGCTGGCGCATCTGCTTTGCGGCCACCTCGGCCAGTTCTTCGCGGCCATAGCCAACGTTGACGCACCAAAGCCCGGCCATGCCGTCGAGAATTTCCTCGCCCTCGCTGTCGGTGATCCAGACCCCTTTGGCCTTGGTGATGATCCGCGCGCCTTTCTTCGCCAACCCGTCGCCATCGGTGAACGGGTGCATGTGATGCGCAGCGTCGAGCGCCTGCAGTTCAGCGGTGGGGAGGTGGTTCTCGAACATCGGCTGTCCTTTCCGGTCTGGAGGCCGCCGGGCGGCTCTTCTCAAGATATGATCAAATTAAGAGGCAACGTCAATCCGATCCCGGATCGCGGGGAAAACCGCGTTTCGTGCGCAGACGATTCGTCCACCGCCGCTTCGGACCCGGCTCTCGCCCGTGACGCTGCGCAGACCCGGGGCGGTAGTGATGAAATTATGTGCATTCGATCAAGGATTTCGCGTCAGGCGCAAGAAACCCTTGCCAGCACGCCGGATCGCCACAAAACTCGACTCAATATGATCAAATCCGAAGGGATCTGGTGTGGCCAAACACATCATCTCGGCACGCAATCTGGTGAAGGCTTTCGGCACGGGCGAATTCGCGGTGCGCGCGCTCGACACCGTTTCGCTCGACATCCGCCCCGGCGAATTCTTCACGCTTCTTGGCCCCTCGGGCTGCGGCAAGACCACGCTTTTGCGTCTCTTCGCGGGGTTTGAGATGCCCAGCGCCGGTACGATCCTGCTCGATGGCGAGGATGTGACGGTGCTGCCGCCGAACCGGCGCCCGATCAACACGGTGTTTCAGAGCTATGCGCTCTTTCCGCATCTGACCGTGGCCGAAAACGTCGGCTTTGCGCTGAAGATGCAGGGCAAGCCCCGCGCGGAGATCGAGGCGACCGTGGCACGGATGCTTGCGCTGGTGCGGCTCGAGGCGATGGCCGGGCGCAAGATCACCCAGCTTTCGGGCGGGCAGCAGCAGCGCGTGGCGCTCGCGCGCGCGCTGGCCCCGCATCCGAAGGTGCTGCTCCTCGATGAGCCCCTTTCCGCACTTGATCTCAAGCTGCGCAAAGAAATGCAGGTCGAGTTGAAGCGGCTGCAGAACGAGACCGGGATCACCTTCATCTTCGTCACCCACGATCAGGAAGAGGCGCTGACGATGTCGGACCGGATCGCGGTGATGAGCGCGGGCAAGTTGCAGCAGGTGGGCACGCCAAAGGAGATCTACACCCATCCGATCAACCGTTTCGTTGCGGCCTTCATCGGTGAGACGAACTTTATCGAGGCCGTGGGCGAAACAGGCGGCGCCCGGCTGAAGACCGGCGATCTGATCCCGGTCGAGGGCGTGTTGCACGGACCCGTCACCGTGGCGATCCGGCCCGAGCAGCTGCGCCTTGTGCCGCCAGAGACCGAAGGCGCCATCGCCGCCACCGTGCGCGATCTGGTCTATTTCGGCACCGGCACCCATTGCCACATGGCTCTGGCCGACGGCACCGCGCTCACCGCGCGGCTGCAAAGCCCGGCGAGCGGCGAGATCGGCCTGGCTCTGGGCGAGAGTGTCGGCGTTTTGCCCACCCCGGGCGCCGCACAGCTTTTGAGGGAGTGAGATGAGCGCCGCAGAAGAGGCTGAGCGCGCCCGCACCACCCGAAACGCCTGGGCGCTTGTCACCCCCGCGCTGATCGTGCTGATGGCCGCGGCAATCGGCCCGCTCGTTCTGGTGTTGATCTATTCCTTCCTCACGCCGGGCGATTACGGCAACGTGGTCTGGAGCTTCTCGCTCGAAGGCTGGCAAAAGGTCGTGGTCGAGCGCGACATTTTTGATGAGACCCTGCATCTGGCGCAGGCGCATCTGACGATCTTCTGGCGCTCGGTCAGCCTGTCGCTCGTGACCACGCTGCTCTCGTTCTTTGCGGGGTTTCCGACCGCATGGTTCATCGCGACCCGCCCCGCAAGCCAGCGCGCCTTCTGGCTCTTCCTGATCACCCTGCCGTTCTGGACGAACCTGTTGATCCGCACCTTCGCGATCAACCAGATCATCCGTAACGAGGGGCTTTTGAACACGATCCTTCTGAAGCTCGGGATCATTTCGGCGCCGTTGCAGATGACCTATACCGAGGGCGCGCTTCTGATCGGCATGGTCTATGTCTACCTGCCGCTGATGGTGCTGCCGCTTTACGCCGCACTCGAACGCTTCGACCGGCGGCTCCTTGAGGCGGCCTATGATCTTTACGCCTCGCGCTGGCAGGTGCTCCTGCGCGTTGTGCTGCCGATTGCGCGGCCGGGCATCGTGGCGGGCTCGATCCTTGTCTTCGTGCCCTGCCTCGGCGCCTATGTGACGCCGCGCATCCTCGGCGGCGGCAAGCTGATGATGATCGGCAATTTCATCGAGCTGCAATTCGGTCAGGGGCGGAACTGGCCGCTCGGCGCGGCGCTCTCGATCGTGCTGCTGGTGATCGTGATGGCGGCGCTTCTTATTTATGTGCGGGCAATCAACGGGGAGAAACGCGGTGTCTGAGCAGCGCTCCTTCGATGTTGCCGACCTGCCGGGTGTCGGCCCGACCGCGCTTCTGGTCTTTGCCGGGCTCTATGCGCCGATCGTGACGCTGGTGGTCTATTCCTTCAACGCCGCCCCCTCGGTCGCCACCTGGGATGGCTTCACCTTCGATTGGTATCTGAAGGCCTGGCACAACAGCACGGTGATGAATGCGGCCGCCAATTCGCTGATCATCGCCACCCTGGCCGCGCTCTTTTCGACCGCGCTGGCCACGCTGGCAGCCCTCGGCACCACCCGCCGCCCCGCCTTTTTCGGCATCACCGCGATCTATGCGGCGATCAACCAGCCCTTGATGGTGCCCGAGATCGTCACCGCCGTGGCCCTTCTGATCGTGATTGCCGCGATCAAGGCCGCCACCGGCTATGCGGGGCTGGGCTATCTGGTGATCGCGCATACGGCCTTTTGTATCCCCTTCGCCTATCTGCCGATCCGCGCGCGCCTCGAAGGCATGGATCTGACGCTCGAGACCGCCGCAGCCGATCTTTACGCAAGCCCGTGGCAGAGCTTTCGTTTCGTCACTCTGCCGCAGCTCACGCCGGGCATTCTGGCAGGCTGGATGCTCGCCTTCGTCACCTCGCTTGATGACGTGGTGATCACCGAATTCATCAAATCCCCCGGGCAGGACACCCTGCCCACCTACATGCTCGGCCAGCTGCGCCGCGCCATGACCCCCGACATCAACGCGCTCTCGGCGGCCCTTCTGGGGCTGACGCTGGTGCTTTTGTCGGGATTTTTCCTGCTCAGCCGCCGCAAGAGCTGAGACGCATGAACGAACCAACCGGGAGACTGACAATGAAAAGACTGCTTGCCGCCTCCGCGATGCTTCTGTGCAGCGCGACCCTTGCCGCCGCCGAGGGAGAACTCTTCCTCTACAACTGGGGCAACTACACCAGCCCCGAACTGATCAAGAAGTTCGAGGAGACCTACGACGTCAAGGTCACGATCACCGATTTCGACAGCAACGATACCGCGCTGGCCAAGGTCGAGGCGGGGGCCTCGGGCTTTGACCTTGTGGTGCCCTCGGCGGGGTTTGTCGGGATCTATGCCGACAAGGGGCTGATCGAGAAGCTCGACCTGAGCCGGCTGCCCAATCACGCCAATATCGCCGCGCAATGGATGAATGTGGACTGGGACAAGGGCCGGGAATGGTCGATCCCGTGGCTCTGGGGCTCCACCGGGATGACCGTCAACACCAAGGTCTATACGGGCGACATCAACACCTCGGCGATCTTCATGGACCCGCCGGCGGAGCTTGAAGGCAAGGTCAACGTGATCCCCGAGATGGGCGACGTGATGGCGCTTGCCACGATGTATGCGGGCGGCAATGTCTGCTCGGACGATCCGGCGGTGATGAAGAAGGTGCGCGATCTGATGGTCGCCGCGAAGCCGAAATGGCTCTCGATGGATTATTCGACCGTCGAGAAGATGACGAACAACGATTATGGCGCGACCGTGGACTGGAACGGCTCGGCGATGCGCGCGCGGCTCGGCAACCCCGATGTGGCTTACGGCTATCCGAAGGAAGGCTATGGCCTCTGGATGGACAACGTGGTGCTGCTGAAAGACGCCAAGAACGTCGAGAACGCCTATCTCTTCATGAACTTCATCATGGAGCCGGAAAATGCGGCGATGCTCTCGGCCTTCGCGCGCTACGCAAACGGGATCACCGGCTCGGAGGCATTCCTGCCCGAGGACATGAAGGGCGCGCCCGAGCTGAACCCGCCGGCGGAATTTGCCAATAACGGGCAGTTCGTGACGATCTGCACCGGCAAGGCACTCGACTACCAGAACGCGATCTGGACCGAGCTGCAGAAGTAAGTCTGCCCGACCGCTTGCCAACCACGCCCCCCGGGGGCGTGGCCCTTTTCCTTGCGAAAGCGCCCCCCATGCAGAGCCCCGATCTGATCCTGACCAATGCCCGCATCCTGACGATGGATGATACCTGCCCCAGAGCGGAGGCGATTGCGCTTGCGGGCGAGCATGTGCTGGCGCTTGGCACCACGGCCGAGATGCTGGCGCTGGCCGGCGCCGAGACCCGCGTGATCGACGCGGCGGGGCGCAGTGTCCTGCCCGGCTTTTTCGAGGGGCATGTGCATCTGGGCCTTGGCGGGGCAGAGCTCTCGCATCTCCATCTCGACTATCTGCACGGCACCGAGGCGGTCGCGGCGGCCTTCCGTGCCTTTGCGAGCACTCATCCTGACCGGCCGCTCCTGATGGCGCAGGGGGCGGATTACGGCATGCTCGGCCATCCGATCACCCGCCACGACCTCGACGCGATGATCGCTGACCGCCCGATCGCGATGATGTCACACGACCACCACACGGTCTGGGCGAATACTGCCGCGCTTGAGGCCACCGGGCTCATGCGGGGCGCGCCCACCCCGCACGGGCATGAGGTGGTGCTGGACGGCACCGGCCTCGCCACCGGCGAATTGCGCGAGTTCGAGGCCTTCGCGCCGATCATCGCACTTGGCGGGGAGACGCGGATCAACCTCGGCATCGCCACGGGCGAGGAACCCTCGCCTGCCCCCACGCCCGCGGAGCGCGCCGCCGACAAGGCGATGCTGCTCGCGGGCATGGAGCATTGCGCCAAACACGGCGTCACCAGCCTCGTCAATATGGACGGCAACCGCTACACGCTAGAGTTGCTTTCCGAAATGCAGGCCGAGGGCCAGCTCCCCCTGCGCGTCAAGGTGCCCTTCCATTTCAAGCCGCAGATGGGGCTCGAGGCGCTTGAGCGCGCCACGGCGATGACGCGCGATTTTGACAGCGACTGGCTCAGTTCGGGCTTCGTGAAGATGTTCATGGATGGCGTGATCGACAGCCGCACAGCCTATATGCTCAACGACTATATCGACGAGCCCGGGCATCGCTCGGAGCCGCTCTTCGCCACCGAGACCTTCAAGGCGATCGCCACCGAGATCGACCGGCGCGGCCTGCAGATCGCGGTGCATGCGATTGGCGATGGGGCGGTGCGCACCACCATCGACGGGATCGAAGCGGCGCAGGAGGCCAATGGCGTCCGGGATGCGCGCCACCGCATCGAGCATATCGAGTTGATCGACCGCGCCGATATTGCCCGCCTCGGGGCGCTCGGCATCACCGCGAGCCTGCAACCGCCGCATCCGCCCGGCGCGATGGAGTTTCCGCTGGAGCCGACACTGAGCCGGATCGGCCGCGCCCGCTGGCCCGATGCCTATCTGTGGCGCACGCTCAGGGCCGAGGGCGGTGCCCATATCGCCTATTCGAGCGACTGGCCGGTGACGGATGTCTCGGTCTTGCGCGGCATCCATGCCGGGGTGACACGGGCGCCTTATGAGGGCTGCACTGACGAGCGGCTGAGCCTGATGGAGACGCTCCACGCCTACACCGCGGGCGGCGCCTGGGCCGCGCATCGCGACCATGTGACCGGCACGCTCCGCCCGGGCCTCGCGGCTGATCTGGTGATGCTGGGGGGCGATATCGAGGCTTGCGGACCCGAGGTGATCCCCGATCTCGGCATTGCGCTCACGATTTGCGGCGGGCGCATTCTGTGGGAGGCGGAAGCCTGACCCCGCGCCCTTCCGAGATCAAGCAGGGCTGCGCGGAGGGAGCGCCGCCGTTCCCGGAGTTCAGAGCCAGCGGTCGCGACCGGTGCCGACTGCCTCCGAGACATGGGCGAAACCATCACGGGCGCAGAGTGCCTCGAGGCCCCGCGCCACATCGGCAGCGAGGCTGAGGCCCCGGTAGACCATGGCGGAATAAAGCTGCACCGCGGTGGCGCCGGCGCGGATCTTCTCATAGGCCTCCTCTGCCGAGGAGATCCCGCCCACGCCGACAAGGGGCAGTTTGCCCGCCGTCAGCCGGGAAAGTTGCGCGAGCACACGCGTGGACTTTTCGAACAATGGCGCGCCGGAAAGCCCGCCCGGCTGCGCTGAATTTACACTTTTCAAACCTTCGCGCGAAAGTGTCGTATTCGTCGCGATGATCCCGTCAAGCCGGGCGTCCAGCGCCACTTCGGCCACGTCCTCAAGCTCTGCCGGGCTCAGATCGGGGGCGATTTTCAGGAAAACCGGGATCGGTCTTGCGAGCCCGGCCCGCGCGGTCATCACACCTGCAAGAAGCGCTGCGAGGGCCGCCTTGCCCTGCAGGTCGCGCAGCTTCTCGGTATTGGGGGAACTCACGTTGACGGTGGCAAAGTCGATCGTGGCGCCAGCATGCGCGAGCACCGTGGCAAAATCTGCGGCGCGGTCGACGCTGTCCTTGTTCGCGCCGAGGTTGAGCCCGACCGGGATGCCCCGGGGCCTGGCCGCGAGCCGCGCCGCGATCGGATCGACGCCCGCGTTGTTGAAACCGAAGCGGTTGATCACTGCGCGGTCTTCCGTGAGCCGCCACAGCCGCGGTCGCGGATTGCCGTCCTGCGGGCGCGGGGTTGCCGCACCAACCTCGAGAAAGCCGAAGCCAGCGCGCATCAGCGCGGGCAGCGCGACGGCATTCTTGTCAAACCCCGCCGCAAGCCCCACCGGATTGGGCAGCGCGAGCCCGGCGAGCGTCGTGGCAAGCCGCGCGCCCGTCACCGGACCGGGCAGCGGCACAAGCCCCATGCGCAGCCCCGAGAGCGCAAGCCCATGCGCGGTCTCCGGATCGAGCCGATGAAAGATCTTCAGACCCAAGGACTCGATCCCGCTCACAACAGCGCCTCCGGAAAGATGTGGCCCGAGACGCCAAGCGGCAACGCGGTGTCCCACACCACGTCAGCCCGGCGCAGTGGCCGGTAAAGATGCGGGAAGAGCGCGCCGCCGCGAGACACTTCCCATTTCAGCTCGGCCCCCAGCCGCGCGACGGCCACGGCAACCAGAACGAGATCGCTCTCTGCGGAAAAGTGCTTTGCCGCCGTCTCCACCACCTGCGCGGCGGTCGAAAAATGGATGAAACCGTCGGCTAGATCGACCGGAGCCCCCGCGGTTTCACCCGCGGCGCAAAGCGCATCCCATTCGGGGCGGCGGAAGATCTTGTAGATCAGCATGGCCCGTTCATGCCCCGGGGCCGGGGGCGCGTCAATCCCGCCTGTACGAAGGAGCGCCGATCCGTTTTGACAGAACCGCGGCTTCGCGCCACACTTCCCCCGTTTCGACCGCTCCGGAGGATTCCATGACCGCCCGATTTTTCGCCCCCCGTCTGCTGCTCGGTACGGCAGCCATCGCCTTGTCTGCGGGCAGCGCCGAGGCCGATTACACGCTTCATGTGCTGCATACGAACGATCTGCACAGCCGGATCGAATCGATCAACAAATATGACAGCACCTGCTCGGCGGAAGACGAGACCGAGGGGAACTGCTTTGGCGGCATCGCACGGGTCGCGGCCGAGGTGGCGAAGCTGCGCGCCGATCTGGCCGGAGAAAATGTGATCCTGCTCGATGCGGGGGACCAGTTTCAGGGGTCGATGTTCTATACCACCTATAAGGGCAAGGACTCGGCCGAGTTCATGACGGCGATCGGCTATGATGCAATGGCGGTGGGCAACCACGAATTCGACGACGGGCCCGGGGCGCTTGCCGCCTTCATCGGCGCTGTGCCCTTTCCGCTCGTGTCCGGCAATCTCGATGTAAGCCGCGCACCCGAGCTGAACGGCAAGCTGCACGGAACGGTGGTGCTGACGGTCGGCGGCGAGAAGATCGGCATCGTTTCCGCGCTCGCGACCGACACGGTGGAGACCTCCTCGCCCGGGCCGAACGTGGTCTTTCAGGACGAGATCGAAAGCCTGAAGGCCGATGTGGCGGAGCTTGAGGCCGAAGGGGTGACAAAGATCATCGCGCTGCCGCATACGGGTTTTCTGAAGGATCAGCAGATCGCGGCCGCCGTGCCCGGGCTCGATGCCGTGGTGGGGGGGCACAGCCACACGCTTTTTGGCCCCGGCGGTGCGGATTATCCGACGATGGTGGGGGGCGTGCCGGTCGTCTCGGCCTATGCCTATTCGAAATTTCTTGGCCATCTCGTGCTGACCTTCGACGACGACGGGTCTTTGAAATCCGCGACCGGGGCGCCGATCCTGCTCGATGCCTCGGTCGCGCCGGATCCGGCGATCGCGGCGCGGGTGGCGGAGCTGGCCAAGCCCATCGCCGCGGTGCGCGAAAAGGTGGTGGCCGAGTCCGCCGGCGAGATCAATGGCGCGCGCGAGGTCTGTCGCCAGCAGGAATGTGCGATGGGGGATCTTGTGGCCGATGCGATGCTCGACCGGGTGATGGAGCAAGGCATCACGATTGCCATCGCGAACGGCGGCGGGCTGCGCGCCTCGATCGACGCCGGTCCGGTGACGATGGGCGAGGTCTATACCGTGTTGCCGTTCCAGAACACGCTCTCGACCTTTGATGCGAAAGGCTCGGTGATCCTTGCCGCGCTCGAAAACGGCGTGAGCCAGATCGAGGAGGGCGCGGGGCGTTTCCCGCAGGTGGCGGGGCTGAAGTTCACCTTCGATCCCTCCGCCGCGCCGGGGGCACGGGTCAGCGATGTGATCGTGATGGCGGGGGAGGATTGGGCGCCGCTCGACCCGGAAGGAACCTATGGCGTGGTCACCAACAATTTCATGCGCGCGGGCGGCGACGGCTACAAGATGTTTGCGACGGAGGGCACGAACGCTTATGACTTCGGCCCCGATCTGGCCGATGTGACGGCAGAATATCTGGCCGCGCATTCCCCCTATCAGCCCATGACACACGGGCGGATCACGCGGAAATAGCGAGATGAAGCGTTCCGAGGTCAACCGTATCATCTGCGAGGCGGCGGAGTTCATCGCCGGTTTTGGCCATGTGCTGCCGCCTTTTGCCTGGTGGTCTCCCGAGGAGATGCGGGCGCGCCGGAGCGACATCGAGGCGATCGTTTCGGCCCGCCTCGGCTGGGACATCACCGATTACGGGCAGGGGGAGTTTCGCCGTCTCGGGCTCTTCCTCTTCACGCTGCGCAACGGTCGGGCGGCGGACCTGATACAGGGTTCGGGCATGTGCTATGCCGAGAAGCTGATGATTTCGCGCGAAAACCAGCTTTCGCCGATGCATCGTCACATCGTCAAGGCGGAAGACATCATCAACCGCGGCGGGGCGACGCTGGCGATCGAGATGTTTTCATCGGATGCTTCGGGCGCGCTCGATCCCGCAGCTGAAGTGGTGGTGACCTCCGATGGGCTCACGCGCCGACTGCCCGCAGGCGGCGTGTTGCGGCTCGCTCCGGGAGAGAGCGTCACCCTGATGCCGGGCAACTGGCACGCCTTCTGGGGCGAGGGGGGAGATGTGCTGATCGGCGAGGTCTCGACGGTGAATGACGACCGGACCGACAATATCTTTCGAGATCCGATCGGGCGCTTCGCCAAGATCGAGGAAGACGAGCCACCGCTGCATCTGCTCGTGTCCGATTACGATCGCTGGGTGTGAATGCGGCCCGGGTGGTGGCCCGGGCCGGTCGCTCAACGCCCGAGCACGCCGCCCAGCTTCGCGTGGCGGTTTACGTCCTTGTAGAGCAGGTAGCGGAAAGGCCCGGGCCCCGCCGCATAGCAGGCCTGTGGGCAATAGGCGCGTAACCACATGAAATCGCCCGCCTCCACCTCGACCCAGTCGCGGTTGAGCTTGTAGACCGCCTTGCCCTCGAGCACGTAGAGCCCGTGCTCCATCACATGCGTCTCCTCGAAAGGAATGAGCCCGCCCGGCTGGAAGGTGACCACGTTCACATGCATGTCGTGGCGCAGATCTTCGGGGTCGACAAAGCGGGTGGTGGCCCAGCGACCCTGGGTCTCGGGCATCGCGACGGGGGCGATCTCGCGCTCGTTCGTCACGAAAGCCTCGGGCAGGGCGAGCCCCGGCGCGGGCTCATAGCGCTTGCGGATCCAGTGGAAGCGCAGGGCCGTATCGGCGCCGTTCTTCACCCGCCAGTCGCAGCCCGCCGGAATATAGGCATAACCGCCCGCGGCAAGCTCATGCTCCTGCCCGTCGAGCGAGAGCCACATCGCCCCCTCGGTGACAAAGAGCACATGCTCGACGCCCTTCTCGGTTTCCGGCGCATCCGAGCCGCCATCGGCGCCCACTTCCATCACATATTGGCTGAAGGTCTCGGAAAAGCCGCTCATCGGCCGGGCGATAAGCCAGAGTTTCGTCGCCTCCCAGCCGGGCAGGCAGCTCGTGACGATGTCGGAAAAGCAGCCCTTCGGGATCACCGCATAGGCCTCGGTGAAGACCGCGCGGCCCGTCATCAGCGCGGATTGCGGCGGCAGGCCGCCCGGGGGGGTATAATAGCCGCTCATGCGAAGACCTCCTGAAGCCGGTGCCAACCGATGCGCTCGACCTGCGCGCAGGCCTCGGCAAATTCTGCCTCGCGGCTCTGCTCGAGGCGGCGGTAGAAAGCTTCGAGGATCCCCGCCTTGTCATGGTCGCGCACGGCGATGATGAAGGGGAAGCCGAATTTTGCCGTATAGGCGGTGTTGAGCGCCGCGAATGTGTCGCGCTCGACATCGGTGAGCGCGTCGAGCCCGGCCGAGGCCTGTTCGGCGGTGCTTTCCGCGGTGAGACGCTTTGCCTGCGCGAGCTTGCCCGCAAGGTCGGGGTGGGCCTTCAGAACGCCAAGCTTTTCTGCCTCGGAGGCAGAGCGGAAAGCTCGGGCGAGCAGGCTTGCCACGCCTTCATGACAATCATGAGCCGGGCCGAGTTCCAGATCCCAGGCGCGTTCCGCCACCCAGGCACTGTGCTCGTAAATGCTGCCGAAGGCCGCGACGAAGGCCTCTTTGCGCATTTCGCTTGGCCGGTTTCGCCTGTTCGGTGGATGGGTCGCGGCCCAATGTGCGGCGATCTCGCCGCGCGTGGCAAACCAGACCCCCTCGAACCCTTTGGCATAATCGAGGAAACGCTTGAGCCCGGCAATCTTGCCCGGACGCCCGATCAGCCGACAATGCAGGCCCACCGAGAACATCTTGGCCGCGCCTGCCGCACCTTCGGCATAAAGCGTGTCGAACGCGTCCTTGAGGTAGGTGAAGAACTGCTCCCCCTCAATATAGCCCGGCGCGGTGGCAAAGCGCATGTCATTGGCTTCGAGCGTGTAGGGGATGATCAGTTGGTCGCGGTCGCCCACCTGCTTCCAATAGGGCAGATCATCGTCGTAAGTGTCCGAGATCCAGTCAAAACCGCCCTCTTCGGCAGTGAGCCGCACGGTGTTGAAGGAACAGCGCCCGGTGTACCAGCCGCGCGGGCGGCTGCCCACCACTTCGGCATGGAGCCGGATCGCCTCGGCGATCTGGCGGCGCTCCTCCTCTTCAGGCATGTCGCGGTGCTCGACCCATTTCAGCCCGTGGCTCGCAATCTCCCAGCCCGCCGCTTTCATCGCGGCCACCTGCTCGGGGCCGCGGGCAAGTGCGGTGGCCACGCCGTAGATGGTGACCGGGATCGCCATAGAGGTGAACAGCCGATGCAGCCGCCAGAACCCGGCGCGCGCGCCATATTCGTAAATCGATTCCATGTTCCAGTGGCGCTGGCCCGGCCATTGCGCGGCGCCAGCCACATCGCTCAGAAACGCTTCGGACGCGGCATCGCCATGGGCGACGCAATTCTCGCCGCCTTCCTCGTAATTGAGCACGAGCGAGATCGCCACCTTCGCCCCGCCCGGCCAGCGTGCATCGGGCGGTGTGGCGCCATAACCGCGCATGTCTCTGTCGTATCGTTTCATCGCTTCCTCCGTCGCCGCGGCGCTTTCGGCCCGGCCGTCTTGTGGCGGCGAGGATTTCAGGTTTTTCTCGGAAAGGAAATCAACAGTTTCGCGCGCTTGCAGCGGCGCGGCAGGAGGGACGATGACCGGATATCTGACAACCCATGTGCTCGATACGGCGAAAGGATGCCCGGCGGCAGGGCTGCGTATCGTGCTCACGCGGATCACGCCGGAGGGGGCCGAGGTGCTGGCCGAGATGCGCACCAATGCAGACGGGCGCACCGACAGCCCGATCCTGCCCGCGGCGGATTTCGCCTGCGGCACCTATGAGCTGACCTTCTTTGCGGGCGATTATCTGCGGGGGTCCGGGCAGGCGGGGGCAGCGCCGCTCTTTCTTGATGACGTGCCGATCCGCTTTGGCATCAATGATGCAGGGGCACATTTTCATGTGCCCCTGTTACTCTCGCCTTACGGCTATTCAACCTATCGCGGCAGTTGAACGGGATCAGAAATCTTCCCAGTCGTCATGCGTGGGCGCGGCTTTCAGCGCGGCTGCGCTCAGCCCGCCGCCCCCCGCGCGGCGTGCCGGGGCAGGCATCGGCGCCGGCGCCTTGTTCGCGGGTTTGGGGGCCGGGGCCGCCGGTTTCGGCGCCTCCGCCGTGGGGGCCGCCGGTTTCGGCGCTGCCGCCGGTGCCGGTTTCGCTGCCGTCACGGGGGCGGGTTTGAGGGTCGGTTTTGCGGCTGCCCCCTGCTTTGCCGAAGAAGCACCGAGACGGAACCGCCCCATCGTCGTGGTCAACCCGTCTGCCTCGCGCACCAGCGATTGGCTCGCGGCCGAGGTTTCCTCGAACATCGCGGCATTGTGCTGGGTCACCTGATCGAGTTGCAGGATCGCGGTGTTCACTTCGCTCAGGCCGGTCGATTGCTCGGTGGTCGAGGCGGTGATGTCCGACATGAAGGTGACGATCTGGCCGACCGACCCCTGGATGCCTTCAAGCGCATTGCCCGCCTGGCCCACCAGATCCACGCCGCGTTTGACCTGCGCCGAGCTGTCGGAGATGAGCCCGGCGATTTCGCGCGCCGCCTCCGAAGAGCGCTGCGCCAGCGCCCGCACCTCCGAGGCGACCACGGCAAAGCCGCGCCCGGCCTCGCCCGCACGGGCAGCCTCGACCCCGGCGTTGAGCGCCAGAAGGTTGGTCTGGAAGGAGATTTCCTCGATCACCGAAGTGATGCGGGAGATCTTGTTCGAGCTGTCGGCAATCTCGCCCATCGCCTGCACCGCCTCGCGCACCACCTGGCCGCTTTCTTCGGTGTTGCGCCGCGCGGTCGTGACCATGTCATTGGCCTTGAGCGTGCGTTCGGCGGCCGATTTCACCGAAGCGGTGAGCTCGTTGAGCGCCGCAGCGGTTTCCTCAAGCGTTGCGGCCTGCTGTTCGGTGCGGCGCGACAGATCCTCGGCCGCGCGCGAGATACTGCCCGACTCGGTGTGGATCGTCTCGGAATTTTCCAGCACCATCTGCATCGCGTCGCGCAGCTTGCCGGTCGCGGTGTTGTAATCGGCGCGCAGCGTCTCGTAATCGCCCGGGAAGGGCTGGGTGATGGTCTGGGTCAGGTCGCCATCGGAAAGCGCACTGAGCGCGGCCCGCAGGGCATCGACCACCTGGCGCTGTTCGGCCGCGGCCCGGTCGCGTTCCGCCCGCGAACGGGCCTCGCGGGCTTCCATCTCACTCACATCGGAGGCAATCATCACCACGCGTTGCACCCTGCCTTTGCGGTCGCGCACCGGCGACATTGCGCCCGTCAGCAGCAGGGTCTGACCGTTGAAGCTCAGCACCATGCGACCAATCATGTTCTCGCCGCGGGCAATCGCCGCGAAGCAGGATTCGCCACTCGCTTCCGCCGTGATCGCGCCCGCGAAATCCTGCCCGATAAGCGCGGTTTCCTCGCTGCCGAGCGTCATCGCCATCGCCAGGTTGACCGTGGTGACCCGACCATCGGGGGTGAATTCGGCACGCAGCTGGGTGGCGTCGATTGCTTCGGTCACGGCGGCATTGCGTTTCTCGCCAGTGACATTCTTCCATTCCACCGCGAAACCGATCGGAGCCCCTTTGGCATCGGTGATCGCGCTGATCGAAAGCGCATAAAAGCCCGAGCCGATTTGGAACTCGCTCGTCATCGGCAGCCGGTCCGGATTGAGCGTGGCCTCCTGCTTCGAACCTTCGGGATGGAAATAGGTGAAGGGACGGCCGATCAGGGTTTCCGGGTCGAAATCACGCTTCACGGAGCGGAAATCGGCAAGATTCTCCGCATAGAGCTTTTCGAGCGAGGGGTTCACCGCCTGAACTTTGCCTTCGGCGCTCAGCAGCATCATGGCCGCGGAAGAACAATTATAGGCGGCGCCGCGGAACAGCCCCTCGCGGCTCGCCAACTCCGATTGCTCAAGCTGATCGCGAAACGATTCGAGCGATTTCGCGATCATGCCGATCTCGTCCTTGCCCTTGGTCTCGGGCACCTCGGTCTGCAGCGCGCCCCCGGCAATCGAAGCCATCGCGGCGCTGATCCGGGTAAGGCGCTTGGCGATCATCGCGCGGAACACGAGCGAGGTGACGACCATCGCGACAAGCAGGATCGAGATGGCGACGATCAGGCTCTTGCGGTTCGAAGCCGCGATCGCTTCGACGGTCGGGTCATCCGACCAGGTCGAGGCGAAATAGCCGACCGTGGTGCCATTGGGCATTTTGACCGGATGGACGAGCGTCAGCATGTCATCCGTATAGGCCTCTTCGCCCGTCGCGCGTGACTGCTCGATCAGCGCATGCATCGGCGCCAGATCGGAATCGTGGATGACGTAGCTGGCGAGTTCCTTGCCCTCGGTATCGGTGGCAATCACGCCATTGGCCGGGTTCGACGGATCGTCGATCACATCCTTGAAGATCTGCGAGATCACCTTGCTGTCGCCAAAGCGCACCGGCGCGGCGAGCTGCTTGATGATGATCTCGCTCGAGCCATGTGCCTGATCTTGCAGTTGCTTCATGGCGATTTCGGTGGTCGAGCGCAGGTTCAGCGCGGTCATCGCCACGACGATGGCAGAGGCCGAGAGCAGAACCAGAAGCGCTGCCTTGAAGAAGCTCGAATGGAAGAAACGGACGGATCCGGTCGATTTGGCGCTCATGACGGGCCTCTGCTACTGCTATTACTCGATCATTTCGGCGTTGAGGCCGACGGTCATCGCGCCGATCGGCGCGCCGGTTTCGGGGTCGGTCACGGTGAAGGAGGCCTGCACCTGATAGGTCTGCGAGGATTCGTCGAATTCGATCGCGCTGACGTGGATCGCATCGGCGCCCTTGAGATAAGTGTCCTGATATTTCTCTTCGTCGCCCTGCCAGAAGTCCGAGGTCGCACTGGCTTGCGCGACGTTGAGGCCGCGGTCGTCCATCACGATGATCTCCGAGATCCGGCCAAGCGAGCTTTCGACCTTTTCATGCAGGGCCTTCGATTCCGGCGTGCCGAGGATCGCATCGACCGTCGGCTGCGTCGCGGCGTCGATCTCGGCGCGCCAGGTCTTGTCGAGGGCGAGAATGTCTTCTTCGCTCAGATCGTGATGGGCGACGTTGCTGGCCTTGATCGCGGCGACGAGCGCCGGATCGGCGGCCCAAGCACGGAATTCGCCCTCGACTTTGGCCGCGATCTGGGCATTGAGATCTTGCGCATGGGCCGGAACGGCAGCAAGGATCAGGGAAAACAGGGCGGCAGGCACTCGCATGTTTGATACTCCGGACGATGGGTGTTCTGTGACGATTTGCCCGAACATTAGCCGCGAGTTCTTTACGCTGAGTGAATCCTCAAGAATCGTTCCAAAACGCTTTTGCCATGCCCCGCCCTTGCAGGGGGGGCTGCGCGACACTAAGACTCGGGTAAGCACCTCGCGTTTAGGCTGTGCGGACATCACCAGGAGAGGCAGCAGATGAAAGATCCGGTCGACCTTTACATGAACACGCTCGTGCCGATGGTGGTCGAACAGACCTCCCGCGGCGAGCGCGCCTATGACATCTACTCGCGCCTTCTGAAGGAACGGATCATCTTTCTGGCCGGCCCGTTCCACGACGGCATGTCGAGCCTGATCTGCGCGCAGCTTCTGTTTCTTGAGGCCGAGAACCCCTCGAAAGAAATCTCGATGTATATCAACAGCCCCGGCGGTGTCGTCACCTCGGGTCTCGCGATCTATGACACGATGCAATACATCCGCCCGAAGGTCTCGACGCTGGTGATCGGCCAGGCCGCCTCGATGGGCTCGGTGATCGCCTGTGCGGGCGAAAAGGGGATGCGCTTCTCGCTGCCCAATTCGCGCATCATGGTGCACCAGCCCTCGGGCGGGTTCCAGGGCCAGGCGACCGACATCATGATCCACGCCCGCGAAACCGAGAAGATTCGTCAACGTCTTTATGAAATCTACGTCAAACATACCGGCCGCAGCATCGAGGAAGTTGCCGAGGCGCTGGAGCGTGATCGCTTCATGTCGCCCGAGGAAGCGCTCGAATGGGGTCATATCGACGAAATTCTGAGCGCGCGGCCCGGTCTCGACGGCGACAAGTGACATCCGCATGACACCCCTTAACCGGAAAGGGGAATTTGCGATTGAGATGAACCCGGCGCTGCCCTAGACTTTGGTCCGGGACAGCCCACCACCGCCCAAAAGGGGCATTTTGAGGATGACGATGGCGAACAATTCAGGCTCCGACAGCAAGAACACGCTCTACTGCTCGTTCTGCGGCAAGAGCCAGCATGAGGTGCGCAAACTCATCGCCGGCCCGACCGTGTTCATCTGCGACGAATGCGTCGAGCTGTGCATGGACATCATCCGCGAGGAAACCAAGACCACGGGGCTCAAGGCCACCGATGGGGTGCCGACACCGCGCGATATTTCCAAGGTGCTCGACGATTACGTGATCGGCCAGATGCATGCCAAACGTGTGCTCGCCGTCGCCGTGCACAACCATTACAAGCGCCTCAACCACGCCTCCAAGCAGGATGTGGAACTGGCGAAGTCGAACATCCTGCTCATTGGCCCCACCGGCTGCGGCAAGACCCTGCTGGCGCAGACGCTCGCGCGCATTCTCGATGTGCCCTTCACCATGGCCGATGCCACAACGCTGACCGAGGCGGGCTATGTGGGCGAGGATGTGGAGAACATCATCCTGAAGCTTTTGCAGGCGTCCGAATACAACGTCGAGCGGGCGCAGCGCGGCATCGTCTATATCGACGAGGTCGACAAGATCACCCGCAAGTCGGACAACCCTTCGATCACCCGCGACGTGTCGGGCGAGGGCGTGCAACAGGCGCTGCTCAAGATCATGGAGGGCACAGTCGCCTCGGTGCCGCCGCAAGGCGGGCGCAAGCATCCGCAGCAGGAATTCCTGCAGGTGGACACGACCAACATCCTCTTCATCTGCGGCGGTGCCTTTGCCGGGCTGGACCGGATCATCGCGCAGCGCGGCAAGGGCTCGGCCATGGGCTTCGGCGCCGATGTGAAAGACCCCGATGCCCGTGGCGCGGGCGAGCTCTTCAAGGAGCTTGAGCCGGAAGACCTTCTGAAATTCGGCCTCATTCCCGAATTCGTCGGCCGTCTGCCGGTGATCGCCACGCTTGAGGATCTGGACGAACCGGCGCTGGTGACCATCCTCACCGAGCCGAAGAACGCGCTTGTGAAGCAATATCAGCGCCTCTTCGACATTGAGGGCGTGAAGCTTACCTTCACTCCGGATGCGCTCCACGCCATCGCCGCGCGCGCGATCAAGCGCAAGACCGGTGCGCGCGGCCTGCGTTCGATCATGGAAGACATCCTGCTCGACACGATGTTTGAACTCCCCGGCATGGAAAATGTCCGTGAGGTGGTGGTGAACGACGAGGCGGTCGAGGCGGGCACGGCGGCAAAACCGCTGCTGATCTACGCCGACGACGCGAAGAAAGAGCCGAAATCGGCTGGCTGATCCCCGTTGAGGGCATGAAGGGCGGGGAGACCCGCCCTTTCCTTTGGTCCGCGCGCCGTGCCTTGCGCTGCGCGAAAGACTGGACCTTATTGTCGCACCCGCTATAAGGGGGTGACTGCTGGGAGAGATGAGATGAAATTCCTGCTGCGCCTGCTGACCTGGTGGAACGACCAGACGCTCGGCACCCAGATCTACACCGCCCGTTTCGGCGTGAAGGTCGGCGAGGATGCCGAGGGCAACCGCTATTTTCAAAGCAAGGACGGCAAGCGCCGCTGGGTGATTTACAACGGTGAATGCCAGGCGAGCCGGATCCCGCCCGATTGGCATGGCTGGATCCATCACACCTGGGACGCGCCGCCGACCGCGCAACCGCTCGCGCACAAGCCCTGGGAACTGCCGCATCAGGAAAACCAGACCGGGCTGGCCACCGCCTATATCCCGCCGGGCTCGCAGCGCCGTCTTGCGCCGGTCGAGCGGCACGATTACGAGGCCTGGCAGCCGGAATGATCCGGCCTGGCGAGGTATGACATGAGCGAGAATCGCGTCGAAGTGCTCACCGGGGCGGCCGTGCTGGCCGTGGCGGTGGGCTTTTTTGTCTGGGCGGGGCAGGGGCATGGCCTCTCGGCGGGCACGACGAGCTATCCGCTGAAGGCTTCCTTCCGCTCGGTGGAAGGGGTGAGCCTGGGCACCGATGTCCGCATGGCCGGGGTGAAGATCGGCGCCGTCTCCGATATCGCGCTGAATCCCAAGACCTTCTTTGCCGATACCACGGTGACGGTACGCGAGGGCATCGAGATCCCCGAAGATTCGCAGATCATCGTGGCCTCGGAGGGGCTTCTGGGCGGTGCCTTCATCGAGATCCTGCCCGGCGGCAGCCTCGACAATCTTGGCCCGGGCGATGAAATCGTCGATACCCAGGGCGCGATCTCGACGCTGGGCCTGCTGATGAAATTCGCCGGTGGCGGCGACAGCAAGCCGAGCAGCACGAGCGGTTCGGAGAGCGGTGAATGATTGGCAAAGTGCTGGCGATGCTTGCGCTGTCGACGGGGCTCGCGAGCGCACAGGAGGCGCCCGAAGGGCTGGCCGAAGCGCCCGGAGCCTATCTGCGCGGCCTTGACAAGATCGCCGCGGCCTCGACCGATCTCACGCTGTCTGTGGGCGAGGCGGTGCGTTACGGGGCGCTCTCGGTGCGGCTCGACGACTGCCGCTACCCCGCCGATGACCCGGCCTCCAATGCCTATGCCTTTCTCGAAATCACCGATACCACGATCGACAAAGTGATGTTCCGCGGCTGGATGATCGCCCAGAACCCCGCGCTTTCCGCGCTTGATCACCAGCGCTACGATGTCTGGGTTCTGCGCTGCAAGATCGACTGAGCGGGCGGGATCGCGGGCGCCGCGAAATCGGCGCGGATCCGCAGCGCCTCGGCCAACCGCTTGCGGTAGAGATGGCGCGGGATCTCTACCCCTCCAAGACTTTTCAGGTGCTCCGTCAGATATTGCGTATCGAAGAGCACGAAGCCCGCGCGAATGAGCCGGTCTACCGTATAGGCGAGCGCGATCTTTGACGCATTGGCGCGGCGCGAGAACATGCTCTCACCGAAGAACGCCCCGCCGAGCGTGACACCGAAGATGCCGCCGGCAAGTTCCTCTCCGTCCCAGACTTCGAGCGCATGCGCGGCGCCCATCGCGAAGAGCGCATCATAAAGATCGAAAAGCGCGTCGTTGATCCAGGTCTCGGGCCGCGCGGCGCACCCCTCGACCACGGCACGAAAGGCGGTGTCAGTGCGAATAATGAACCTTTCTCGGCGGATTTCGCGTGCGAGCGAGCGAGAAATGTGGAAATTCTGCAAGGGGATAACGCCGCGCAAACGCGGTTCAAACCAGTGCAGCTCTGCGGCATCGCGCGCGGCGGCCATCGGAAAGATGCCCTGCGCATAGGCCGAGAGCAGCAGGTCCGGGCTCAGCTTCACTGCCATTTGTTGCCAATCGCCACCATTGCCCCTAGTCTTTTCGAGATAGACAGGAAAATGCGGCAATGCCATGGGATTTTTCGATTTTCTGCAAGGGCTGGAGCGCTACGCCGAGGATGCCTCGGGGATTGCGCGGCTCAACCTGCGCCATGATTTCCTGATTGAACCGCTGCGCGATGCGCTTGAAGGCGCACGTGTGCTCGACCTTGCCGCACATGACGGGCGCTGGTCTTACGCCTTTGCCGCGGCGGGGGCGCGCGAGGTGGTGGGCATCGAGGGGCGCCCGCATCTGGTCGAACGCTTTCAGCAATTCCCCGACGGACCCGCGAAGGAGCGGGTGACGCTGCGCGTCGGCGATATCTTCGAAGGCATGGAAGAGGCGCTCAAACGCGGCGAGCGCTATGATGTTGTGGGAGTGCTGGGCATCTTCTACCACATCATGGATCACTTCCGGCTGATGCAGCTTGTGACCCGCTTCGCGCCGAAGCTGATCGTGATCGACAGCGAATTTGCCCTGCGCCCCGGCCAGATGATCATGCTGGTGCGGGAGGATCCGGCCAAGGATCTCAATGCGCTGCCCCAGACCGAAGGGCAGGAGAAGGCGCTGATCGGCATTCCGAGTGCTGCCGCGCTGGAGGCCATGGCCGATGTGCTCGGCTATGATGTCACCTGGGCGGATTGGGAACAGGTGCCGCGGGGCAAGCGCGGTTCGGTGGGGGATTATTTCCGCGCCGAAACCAAGCGGCGCGCCACCGCTTACCTTACGCCAAAGCTCTGGTGAGACGTAAACGCCCCCTCGCGGGGGCGTTTGCTCAGCCGTAGGTGCGGGCGAGCCACTTTTCGAGCCAGTGGATCGAATAGTCCCCGCGCTGGATGTCGTAATCCTCGAGCAGGTCGCGGAAGAGCGGGATCGTGGTGTCCACGCCATCGACGATCAGCTCGCCGAGCGCGCGGTTGAGCCGCGCAAGTGCCTCTTGCCGGTCGCGCCCGTGCACGATCAGCTTGCCGATCAGGCTGTCGTAATAGGGCGGGATCTTGTAGCCGTCATAAAGCGCCGAATCGATCCGCACGCCAAGGCCACCGGGCGCATGGTATTGCGTGATCTTGCCGGGGCAGGGGGCAAAGTTCGGCAGCCGCTCGGCATTGATCCGCACCTCGATCGCATGGCCGCGGATTTTCAGGTCTTCCTGACGGAACTCCATCTCCTCGCCTGCCGCGACGCGGATCTGCTCGCGCACGAGGTCAACGCCGAAGATGCCCTCGGTCACCGGATGTTCCACCTGCAAGCGGGTGTTCATCTCGATGAAGTAGAACTCGCCATCCTCATAGAGAAATTCGATCGTCCCGGCGCCGGAATAGCCAAGCTCGGCCATCGCATTCGCGCAGATGCCCCCGATTTTCGCGCGTTGCTCGGGCGTGATGCAGGGGCCTGGGGCCTCCTCGAACACTTTCTGGTGGCGGCGCTGGAGCGAACAATCCCGCTCGCCCAGATGCACCGCACGGCCCCGCCCGTCGCCAAACACCTGCACCTCGATGTGACGCGGCTTCTGGAGATATTTCTCCATATAGACCTCGTCATTGCCGAAGGCGGCCTTGGCCTCCGAGCGCGCGGTGCGGAAGGCAATTTCCAGCTCATCCTCGGATTGCGCAACCTTCATGCCGCGCCCGCCGCCGCCCGCGGTGGCCTTGATGATCACCGGATAGCCCATCTCTGCCGCGGCCTTCTTGGCCGAGGCAAAGTCGGGCACGCCACCATCCGAGCCCGGCACCACCGGGATGCCAAGTTTTTTGGCCGTGTCCTTGGCGGTGATCTTGTCGCCCATGATGCGGATATGTTCCGCTTTCGGGCCGATGAATGTGATGCCGTGATCCTCGAGCACCTGCACGAAGGTCGCGTTTTCGCTCAGGAAGCCATAGCCCGGGTGGATCGCTTGCGCGCCGGTGATCTCGCAGGCGGCAACGATCGCGGGGATCGAGAGATAGCTCTCGGAGGAGGGGTTCGGGCCGATGCAGACGCTTTCATCGGCCATGCGCACATGCATGGCATCGGCATCGGCGACGGAATGCACCGCGACCGAGGCGATCCCCATCTCGCGGCAGGCCCGGATCACGCGCAGCGCGATCTCGCCCCGGTTGGCGATCAGGATCTTGTCGAACATCTGGCCCTCACTCGACGATCATCAGGGGCGCGCCGAACTCGACCGGGGTGCCGTCGTCGATCAGGATGCGCTTGACCGTGCCCGAGCGCGGCGCGGGGATGTGGTTCATGGTTTTCATCGCCTCGACGATGAGGAGCGTCTGGCCTTCCTTCACCGCATCGCCGATTTTCACGAAGGCCGAGGCGCCCGGCTCGGGGGCCAGATAGGCCGTGCCGACCATCGGTGAGGTGACAGCGCCCGGATGGCTCGCCGGATCGGCATCGACGGCGACAGCGGTCGGGGTCGCCGCCGCCGCCACCACGGGGGCGGCCATCGGTGCGGCGGCATAGACGGGGGCGGGCGCCGCGGCCACGACGGTCGCCTGTTTCACCACCCGCACCTCGAGGCTGTCGTCCTCGCCATATTCCCGCACCACGGCGATCTCGGTCAGGTCATTCTGGTTGAGAAGCTCCGCCAGCGCCTGAATGAAGGCGACGTCGTTCTCGTGCGATTGTTTGGTCATGCGGTCCTCGAGGTCTCTCGGTACGCCACGCGGGGAGGCCGGCGGCAATCTTCTCCTGGCCGCTTATACGCGAGCCCGGCGGGCGAGGAAAGCGTGAACGGATGACGCAGGGGAAGTGCCGGAAGGCCACGACGGAAGGCCGCCCGATCGAAGATCGGCGGCGATCGCGCGTGAAAACGCGCAAGCAAGCGGGCGCGGGCTCCGGGGGAGCACACGGTAAAAAGGCGCTTCGGGCATGACCTCGTCATCGCCCGCCGGCGCGAAGCCGTGCGGGGTGGCCGGTCCGGCCGATGCGGAGCAGGGCGGGCGGTGCCGCCCCGCTTAACGGATGAGGTCGAGGCTCGGAGGGGCGCTTTCGCTGCCGGCTTGCCAGGACTGCGCGCTGGCCGCGGTCGCGGTCGGTTCGGACGATGCGGGCTCGCTCACCGGTTCGCGCGCTTCCGCGGTGGCCGGCTCGGCGGTTTCGGCTCCGGAGTCCTGCGCTTCGGATGCGGTGGCTGCGGCCTCATCGGAGCGCGTCGGGCTGCGCAATTCGACTGCGCGCGCTTCCAGCGGCGTCACGTCGAAAGTCGGCGGCGGGCCGGTGGGCGCATCCGGATCCGGCGAGGCCTGGCTGCGGCTTTGCGCGAGCACCGCGGTTTCCACCGCCAGGTCGCGGCGCGCCTGAAGCTGCACGATCCGGTCCTGCTGGGACTTCGCATCGGTTTCGGCGCCGAGGCCCGAATTGGTGTTGGCAGCCGTCGATGCCGGTTCAACAGTCGTTGCCGGAGCGACTTTCGGTGTCGCCGGGCTGAACAATGGTGACCATCCGGTCTGGGGCATCAGCCCCGATATAAGGTCCATTTCCCACTCTCCTCACTAATAATGATACCCCCATGATCAGGATGCGCGCTCAAAGTTACCCAAGCGTTACGATCCGGGGGTTTCGTGGGGGAGGGTTAACGGCGCCGGGCAGGCTCAGTCTTCCGCCGCATAGGCGAGCCGCACCAGCGCGGCGAGATCGGCCTCCCAGAGCCCTGCCGCCGCGGCCGCGGGCGCCTGGGCGGCAAAGCGCTCGAGCGTTGGCGCCGCCTGGCCGTAGCTTGCGAGGATGGCGCGAAAGAGCGCATTGTCTTTCATCACACCGCTCACCGGAAAGCCGACACCGGGATCCGACCCGAGGATCTTCGCCATCCGGTCCTTCAGCATCGGCAGGCCCGCGGGGCCTCCTGCAAGGATCGTCAGTACGGTTTCGAGCGGCAGGCCCGCCGCGCGCGCCATTGGCAACAGATCGGCGAGGCCGCTGAAATAGGCCTGCAACATGCCATTGTTGATCACTTTCATCACGAGGCCGGTGCCAAGCGGCCCGGTGTGGAAGACCCGCCCGGACAGCAGCGCCATCACCTCTTGCGCCTGCGCCGCGGCCGCGTCTTCGCCCCCGATGAACACACCACAGGCGCCCGCCCGCACAAGCTCGGGCCCGCCCGAGATCGGCGCATCGACGATCTGCGCGCCTCGCGCCGCAAAGGCCGCCGCACGGTCGCAGAGCAGATGCGGATCGGCGGTGCTGGTATCCGCGACAAGCTTGCCGGAAAGATCGCGTTTCAGCAGCGCGTCAAGCACCGCGGCCACTGCGGCGTCATCGAGCAGGCTCAGTGCGATCACCTCGCTTTGCGCGACAAGGCTTTCCATGTCGGGCGCGCTGTCGATACCCGGGACGGTTCGGCCAGAGCGGGTCCAGCCGCAGACCTGCGCCCCTTGTGCCACAAAACGCTCGGCCATCGCCGCGCCCATCCGCCCCAGTCCGATCACCCCGATCCGCGTCATGCTCATCTCCTTGCGCCGCGCCTAGCTCAAAAGCTTGCGGAACCGCCGCAACACGAGGGCCAGCGCCACCGCCGCCATCGCCGCCATCGCCGCCAGCTCTGCCACAACGAGCCACAGCCCTGCGCCGCGGTAAAGCACCGCCTGCGCGAAGGCGACAAAATGCGGTGTCGGGCTTACCGTCCGCATCAGGATCTGCAGCCATTGCGGCATCGATTCCATCGGCGTGATGCCCCCCGACAACAGCAGCATCAGGATCATCACCGGGATCACCAGCAGCCCGTATTGCCCCATGTTGCGGGTATAGCTCGCCATCATCAGTCCGAGCGAGGCGACCGCGACCACATAGATTGCCGCCCCCGCGACATAAAGCGGCAGCGAGCCTGCGATCGGCACGCCCATCGCGCCCTCGACCACGAAGACGAGGCTTAGCACCGAGGCGATGAGGATTACCCCGCCATTCGCGAAGACCTTGGAGAGCACCACCTCATGCGGATGCACCGGCATCACCAGCACATGTTCGATCGTGCCCCGCTCGCGTTCGCGCAGCAGCGACGCGCCCGAGAGGATCAGCATCAGGATCGTGACATTGTTGATGATCTGCATCACCGCGGTGAACCATGTCGCGCTGAGGTTCGGGTTGAAACGATTGCGCACGACCACGTTGAGCGGGCTCTCGGCGCCTGTCCCCGGGGCGAGGTAATCGCTTGCGGCTTCGGCCAGAGCCTGGGTGACATAACTCGTGCCATTGCCTGCGAAGGCCACCGCGGTGGCATCGACGAGCACCATCACCGCGCCGCCGCGCCCCGCGCGCAGGTCTTTTTCCAGATCGGGGGGGATCGAGACCACGAGCACCTCCTTACCCGCGATCTGCGCGCGTTGCGCCGCTTCGGGCGTCAGCAGGTCGGGGGCGCGGAAGAGCGGCGGGCGGATCGCGTCGATCAGCCGGGCGGAAAGCTGCGAGCGGTCGTCATCGACCACGGCGACGGTGAGATCGCGCACCTCGGTCGAGCCCGCTTGCGAGACGAGCCAGACCGCGGCGGTGAAGACATAGGCGATCAACACCAGCATCACCGCATCGCCGCGGATCGCGCGGAGTTCCTTCAGCGTCAGGTTGCCGATATTGCGCAGGCTTCT
This sequence comes from Rhodobacter maris, assembly GCF_900217815.1. Taxonomy (GTDB): domain Bacteria; phylum Pseudomonadota; class Alphaproteobacteria; order Rhodobacterales; family Rhodobacteraceae; genus Rhodobacter; species Rhodobacter maris. The sequence goes on along the minus strand of NZ_OBMT01000001.1, from coordinate 251,316 downwards.
CAGCATCGCTCACCGCTCCTGCTTGCGCAGCGCAACCGCAGCAAGGGTCACGTAACCCACCGCGAAAGCGCACAGAATGGCGAGCGGGCGCGCCACATCCGCGGCACCGAAGCCTTTGAGAAACACCCCGACCGTGACCGGCTGGAACCACGCCGCCGGAAAGGCCTCGCCAAAGATCCGCGCGCTGTCGCCCAGAATGGACACCGGCACGATCAGGCCGGAAAAGTTCACCGTGGGGATCACGGCAATCACTGCGGTGGCGAAAACGGCCGAAACCTGGGTGCGGGTGAAGGCGGACAGGAAGAGCCCGAAAGCGGTGGTGGCGGTGACATAAAGGAGCCCGGCCAAGGCCAGAACGGGGAGGCTGCCGGTGATGGAAAGGCCGAAAACGGTGAGCGCGAGCCCGATCAGCACCCAGAAGGCGATCCAGGAAAGCGCGAGATAGGGCAGTTGCTTGCCGATCAGGAATTCGATCCGCCGCACCGGGCTGGCATGAAAATTTGCCATCGTGCCCGCCTCCTTCTCGCGGACCACGCTCACCGCTGACATGATGGCCGGGATCAGCATCAGGATCAGCATCAGCATCGAGGGCACCATCGCATCGGCCGAGCGGAACGCCTGATTGAACAGGAACCGCGGCGTGAAGGTCAACCCGGCGGCGCTGTCGTTGCCGCGCGTGATCTCGCTTTCAAGCAGCGCCAGCACGCCGGATGCGTAGCCCTCGGCGGTTTCGGCGCGAAACGGCATCGAGCCGTCAAGCCAGAGCGAGACCTCGGGGGGCTCTGTGCCGCGGTGCAGATCGCGCCCGAAACCTTCGGGAATTTCGAGCGCGAGAGTGGGCGTGCCGCGCTCCATCCGGCGGCTGAGCGCATCGGGGCCGCTGAAATCCTCCTGCCGCGCGAATTGCGGGATCGAGGAGAAGCCCTCGATCAGCGCCCGGCTCTCGGGGGTGCGGTCCTGATCGTTGACGGCGAAGGTGATCCGGTCGACATCGAAGGAAATCCCGAACCCCATCGTCAAAAGCAGGATCACCGGACCCATCAGGGCAAAGAAGAGCCGGATCGGGTCGCGCAGAAGCTCGCGCGTCTCGCGCGTGCTGTAGGCCCAGGCGCGGCCAAGCGCGCGAGCAAGGGCCGAGGGCGGGCGCGTTTCCGGCGCGCCCATGGTGGCGAGTGGGGGGGACGCGGCTTCCTCGGGGGGCAATTCCCCCTCAAGACAGGCGATGAAAGCCGCCTCAAGCGAAGTGGCACCGCGGCGCGTCACGATCTCGGCGGGAGCGCCCACCTCAAGCACGCGGCCCGCATGCATGAGCGAGATCCGGTCACAGCGCTCGGCCTCGTTCATGAAATGGGTTGAGATGAAGATCGTCACGCCGCGGTCGCGCGAGAGCGAGATCAGCTTGCGCCAGAACGCGTCGCGGGCGAGCGGGTCGACGCCCGAGGTGGGCTCGTCCAGGATGAGGATGGGCGGTTCGTGAATGAGGGCGACGGCGAGTTGCAGCCGCTGGCGGATGCCGAGCGGCAGGCTTTCGGGCATCTTGTCCGCGACCTCGCCCAGGTCGAATTCCGCGAGCACCTCGGCCACACGGGCGGCGCGGCGCGCGGGCGGCACCGCATAGAGCCGCGCGTGCAGGTCGAGGTTTTGCCGCACCGTCAGTTCGCCATAAAGCGAAAACCCCTGCGACATGTAGCCGATGCGCTGGCGCGCCGTCATGTCGGAGCTTTTGAGCGGCTCGCCGAAGAGTTCCGAGCGCCCAGAGCTTGGTTCCAGCAGCCCGGTCAGCATCTTCATTGTGGTGGATTTGCCGCAGCCGTTCGAACCGAGAAAGCCGAAGATCTCGCCCTCGGGAATGGTGAAGCTGACATGATCGACCGCGGTAAAATCACCAAAGCGCTTGGTCAGCCCCTCGGCGACGATCGCGGGCACGGCGTCGGGGCGCGCGGCGCGCGGGCGCAACTCCACGCCCGCCTCGTCCGCGGCGCCGGGCAGCAGGCGGATGAAAGCCGCCTCAAGCGTGGCGGCGCCGCTTTGCACGCGGATCTCCGCGGGCGCGCCCGTGGCGATGATCTTGCCGTCATTCATCGCGGCGAGCCAGTCGAAGCGCTCCGTCTCTTCCATATAGGCGGTGGCGACAAGCACGCTCATGCGCCCGTTTTCGCCGCGCAGCCGGTCGATCAGATCCCAGAACTGGCGCCGCGAGAGCGGATCGACGCCGGTGGTGGGCTCGTCGAGGATCAGCAGTTCCGGGTCATGGATCAGCGCCGCACAGAGCCCGAGCTTTTGTTTCATCCCGCCCGAAAGCTGGCCTGCGGGGCGGTCGGGGAAGGGGGCGAGGCCGGTCGCTTCGAGCAGCATGGCGATGCGCGCTTCGCGTTCGCGCGCACTCTGGCCAAACAGCCGCCCGAAGAAATCAAGGTTCTCGCGCACGCTCAGTGTCGGGTAGAGGTTGCGCCCGAGCCCCTGCGGCATATAGGCGATGCGCGCCCCAAGCGCGGAGCGCTCGCGCACCGAGCCCATATCGTGGCCGAGCACCTGCAAAGTGCCGCTCTGCAGCTTGCGCACCCCGGAAATCAGGCCCAGCAGCGTGGATTTTCCGACTCCGTCGGGGCCGATCAGCCCGACCATGCAGCCCGCCGGGATCTCGAGCGCCACATCGTCGAGCGCGGTCAGCTTGCCATAGCGATGCGTCAGCCCTGCGATGCGCGCGGCGATCTGCTCCCCCATCGCGCTCACCCGGGCAGGTTGACGGTCAGTCGCGCAGGCCAGGGGGTGTCGGCGCGGGTGCGCACATAACCGATGCCGCGCACCCCCGATTTGATCTGCGCCTCGAATTTCGCCAGCAGCGCGCGCGGCACGCTCAGTTTCACCCGGAACACCAGTTCTTCGCGCTGTTCGGCGGTTTCCACGTTCTTCGGCGTGAACTGCGATTGCGGCGAGACGAAGGTGACAGTTGCAGGGATCACATATTGCGGCACCGGGTCGAGGATCATCCGCGCCTCGTCGCCCACGGTGAGCGTGCCCACCACCGAGGCGGGCAGATAGACGTTCATATAGACATTGGAGAGGTCGAGCATGGTGATCACCGGCGTGCCCGCGGCGATCACCTCGCCCGGCTCATGGAGCCGGTAGAGCACACGCCCGCGCAAGGGCGCGGTGATCGTCAGATCCTCGAGCGCGAGCGTGACCTGCTGCTGATCGGCTTCGGCGGCGGCGATCGAGGCCACCGCATCGCTGATCTGCGCGCGCGCCATCTCGACCGTGGCTCTGGCGCTGTTGAGCGCATTCGTCGCATCATCAAGCGTGCTTTGCGCCGAGGTGCCGCTCTCGTGCAGCTTCACCGTACGGTCATAGCTCGTCTGCGCAACGGCGAGCGCGCTTTGCGCTTGCATCAGCGTGGCCTCCGCCACCGCCTTCGCGGCCTGGGCCCGCATCACCGCCGCCTTGGCCGCGGCGAGCTGGGCCTTTTCATCGGCCGTATCCATCTGAGCGACCGGCGCACTGGTCGCGAGCAGGTCGCCCTCCTCGGCGCTGACCGCTTCGATCCGTCCGGCATATTTGCTCGCCACATCGACGGTCTGCGCCTCGATCCGCCCGTTCGAGCCGTAGATTCCGTCTTCTTCGGGGGTCTGGCGCAGCTTGTCGAGCAGCGCGGCAAAGCTCGTTTCCGCCTGTGCGGGGAGGGCGAGGGGCGGGGCCAGCGCGAGCGCAAGGAACGGGGCGAGCGTGCAGGGCAGGGCGAGGCGGCGAAGGACGGGCATGCGGGCTCCGGAGCAATGACAAATCGAACGACTCGGTTCAGGCTAGCGCGATCAATCGCGCGGGGAAAGCCACACCGCGCCCCCCGCGTGCAACAGATCGTGTGTCGCGAGGGCCCGATGCGCGGCTTTTTCATCGACCGGTGCTGGAAAAACAGGCGATTGCCCCTGTTCGTCTGCGCCTCGCATGGTTTTCCGGCTCTGCGGCGCCTTGACACATACTAAAATACTCGGGATTGGCGGAGTAGTTGACGTCAACAGTCGGAATACTGGACCCCATCGTTGAACCCGAGAGGTGCGAGACCATGAACATGCCCTTCCATCCAGATCTTCAGGCCTTGCCCCTGGCCCTCGCGCCCCTCGGCGTCTCGCTTGAAGTGCGCCGTCTCGCGGGGGGGCAGGCCTTCACCCAGCGCATGCTGGCGATGGGACTCGGTCCGGGCCGGGTGGTGCAGCTGATCCAGCGCGAGGGCAGCCATGTGGTGCTGGCGATCGGTGAGACCCGTTTCGGCATCGGCCGCGGTGTGGCGCAGAAGATCCTTGTGACCGAGATCGGGGAGGGCCGGGAATGATGCAGGCACCGGTTCAGGGGCAAGGCACGCCGGCGGCGGGCACTCTGAAAGACATGAAGGTGGGCGAGACGGGCCGGGTGCTGGGGTTGCGCCCGGGGGCGGGGAGCTACCGCAAGAAACTCCTGTCGATGGGGCTCACGCCGGGGGCGCTTTTCACCGTCCAGCGCGTCGCGCCAATGGGCGACCCCGTGGAAATCGCTGTGCGGGGCTTCCGGCTCACGCTGCGCAAGGCCGAGGCCGACGCGATCGAGGTCGAAACGCTGCGGGGAGACGGGCAATGACAAAACGGATCATCGGGGTCGTCGGCAACCCCAACTGCGGCAAGACCACGCTTTTCAACGCTTTGACGGGGGCGCGCCAGCAGGTCGGCAACTGGCCCGGCGTCACGGTCGAACGCAAAATCGGCCGGTTCCGCCATGAGAGCGCCGAGATCGAACTGATCGACCTGCCCGGCACTTATTCGCTCGATGCCGCCGAGGGCGATCTCTCGATCGACGAGCAAATCGCGCGCGATTTCGTGGCCGGGCACGAGGCGGATATCGTTCTCAACATCGTCGATGCCTCGAACCTCGAGCGCAACCTTTACCTCACCGCGCAACTCCTCGAGATGAAAGTGCCAATGGTGCTCGCGGTGAACATGCTCGACATCGCCGAGGCGCGCGGGCTGAAGCTCGATCTCGCCGCGCTTTCCGAGAGCCTCGGCTGCCCGGTCTTTGGCGTCGTTGCGGCCGAGGGGCGGGGCGTGGGCGCGCTGAAGGCCGCGCTTGCGGCGGCGGAGGCGCTTCCCGCGCCGCGTCGCGCTTCTTTCCATGGGCCGCAGGTGCTGGCCGCCGCCGAGACGCTGCGCCCGAGCATCGAGGAACTTGCCACTGCGCGCCATGTCGATGCCGGCTGGGCGGCGCTTTCGCTGCTGGAAAGCGACAGCCTGCTCGGGCCACGCCCCGATCCGGTGCTGGCGCGGCACCTGGCCGCGATCCGCGCCGATCTGACCGACACGCTTGAGGAAGATATCGACATCGCGCTTGCCGATGCGCGCTACAGCTTCATCGGCACGGTGATGGGAAAGGTGCAACGCGATGCGCGCCGGGTCTCGGTCACCGCCTCCGACCGGATCGACCGGGTGGTGCTCAACCGCCTCTTCGGCGTGCCGATCTTCCTGTTCCTGATGTATCTGATGTTCCTCTTCACGATCGACATCGGCGGCGCCTTCATCGACTTTTTCGACATCGGCGCGGGGGCGATTTTCGTCGATGGGCTCGGCGCGCTGATGGACAACCTCGGCAGCCCGGACTGGGCGCGCGAGCTTTTCGCCACCGGCCTTGGCGGCGGCGTCCAGACGGTTGCCACGTTCATTCCGATCGTGGTCTTCCTGTTTCTCTTCCTTTCGGCGCTCGAGGATTCGGGCTACATGGCGCGGGCGGCTTTCGTGATGGACCGCGCGATGCGCGCGATCGGCCTGCCCGGCAAGGCCTTCGTGCCGCTGATCGTCGGCTTTGGCTGCAACGTGCCCGCGATCATGGCCGCGCGCACGATCGAGCGGCACCGCGACCGGATCCTGACCATCGTCATGGCGCCCTTCATGTCTTGCGGCGCACGGCTCCCGGTCTATGCGCTCTTTGCCGCGGTGTTCTTTCCGGTGCAGGGCGGGCTGATCGTGTTCAGCCTCTATCTCGCCGGGCTCGCGGTTGCGATCCTGTCGGGGCTCGCGCTCAAATCGACCCTGCTTTCGGGCCCCGTCACCCCCTTCGTGATGGAACTTCCGCCCTATCACCTACCGACGCTGAAGGGCGTGGCGATCCGCACCTGGGAGAAGACCCGCGGCTTCACGCTGCAAGCGGCCAAGATCATCGTGCCGATGGTGATGGTGCTCAACGTGCTCAACTCGCTCGGCACCGATGGCAGCTTCGGCAATTCCGACAGCCGCAACTCCGTCTTGAGCCAGATCGGCCGCACCATCACGCCGATCTTCGCGCCGATGGGCATGACCGAGGAAAACTGGCCTGCCGCGGTGGGCGTGTTCACCGGGGTGCTGGCGAAAGAGGCCGTGGTGGGGACGCTCGACGCGCTTTATGAAGAGGCCGGCAAGGCGGATGCCGCCGATGCGGCCGCGGCGGCGGGCGAAGAGGTCGCGGCGGAAGAGGACGCGCCCTTCGCGCTGGCCCCCGCGCTCCTCGAAGCAGTGGCGACGATCCCGGCCAATGTGGGCGATGCGCTCGCGAACTGGGCCGACCCGCTCGGCCTTGGTGCGATCGACGACGAGGCGGGGGCCGATGCCACGCCCACCGGCCAGGCGATGCTGGCGCGGTTCGACGGGGCGGCGGGCGCCTATGCGTACCTGATGTTCATCCTGCTTTACTTCCCCTGCACGGCGGCGCTGGCGGCGATCTGGCGCGAGGCCGGTCCGGGCTGGGCCGTCTTCATCGCCGGCTGGGCGACGGCCATCGGCTGGGGGCTTGCAACGGGCATCTATCAGGGCGCGCGCTTCGGCCTGCACCCGGCCAGCTCGGCGGCCTGGCTCTTCGGGCTCGTGATTGCCGCGGCGGCGATGTTTGGCGGCCTGCGGCTCTGGGGCCGCTGGCAGGATCGGCGCGCCCATGCGCTGGTGGCGGAATAGGGGGCGGTCATGGCTTTGCGCGAGATCGAGGATTATGTCGGCGCCCGTGGCAAGGTGAGCCTGCGCGACATGGCGCTGCATTTTGACCGCGCCCCGGAGGCGATGCGCGAGATGGCGGCGCGGCTGGTGCGCAAGGGGCGGCTCGAGCTGCACCTCGGCGCGGCGAGCTGCACCGCCTGCGCCGCCAAAGGCGGCTGCGTCAATGCCGATACCTATTGCCTGCCCGGCGGCATGGCGCAGGACGGACCCTCCTCGGGCGGGGGGCACCCCGCTCAGGCCGGAACTCATGCCGGAGAGGCGGCCTGCGGCAAGAGCCAGATCCCCTCGTTCGGGGCGGTGTTGAGGCAGAGTTGACAGCGATAGGCACGCGAAAGAAGCGGCGCGGTCATCACTTCGGGGGGCCGCCCCGCTGCCGTGATGCGCCCGCCCTCCATCAGCACCATCCGCGCCGCATTCATCGCCGTCAGGTTGAGGTCATGCATCACCGCGACGACGCCACCGCCCGCCCGCGCGAAGCGGCGCAGAACCCCCATCACCTGCAACTGGTGCCCGATGTCGAGCGCGGCGACGGGCTCATCGACGAATAACCAGGCCGGGCGGCCGTGATGCACCGGCGCCCAGACCTGGGCGCGCACCCGGGCCAGATGCCCGCGCGCCTGCTCGCCCCCCGACATGTCCTGAAATGGCGTGTCGATCTTGGAGAGGAGCCCGACCTCGGCAAGTGCTGCCTCCACGATGCCCGGCAGATGCGCCGAGGCGCCCGCGGCATGGCCCATCGCCACCACTTCGCGCAAAGTGAAGGGAAAGCCCACCGCCGTTGCCTGTGGCAGCACTGCGCGGCGTTGCGCCAGAACGCGCGGCGAGAGGCTGGCGAGCGGGTCGCCGTCGAGGATCACCAGACCCGGGCCGGGCAGATCGCCGGTGAGGCGGCGCAGGAGCGTTGTCTTTCCCGAGCCGTTCGGCCCGACAATGGCGGTGATCTCGCCCGGGCGTGCCTCGAAATCGACGCCCGCGAGCACTGACCGCCCGCCCAGTTTCGCGCCAAGCCCCTCGGCCAGAAGCATGATCAGACCTCCAGTTGCCCGCGCCGCGCGAGCAGGATCCACAAAAAGACCGGCGCGCCGATCAGCGCCATGATGATGCCGATGGGAAGTTCGGCCGGGGCGACGACGAGCCGCGCGATGGTATCGGCGGCCACAAGGAGCGCCGCGCCGAACAGCGCCGAGAGCGGCAGAAGGAGCCGGTGGCCGGGGCCGATGGCGAGGCGCAGGATATGCGGCACGACGATGCCCAGAAAGCCGATGCCGCCCGAAACCGCGACAGCCGCCCCGGTCATCGCGGCCACGGCGAGGATCGCGCCGCGCTTGATGCGCTCGACCGGCTGGCCAAGATGGCGCGCGACCGCCTCGCCCAAGGCCATCGCATCGAGCCCGCGGGCAAGGAAGGGGGTGAGCGCCATGCCCGCGAGCACGATCGGCGCGGCGGCCATGAGTTTGGCCCAGCTCGCTCCCGCGAGCGAACCGAGCCCCCAGAAGGTGAGGTCGCGCAGCTGCGCATCATCGGCGATGAAGATGAGGATGCCGGTGAAGGCGCCCGCCAGCGCGCTCAGCACGATGCCCGCCAGCAAAAGCGTGGCAATCGAGGTCTGGCCGCGCAGATGCGCGACCCGGTGCAGCACCAGCACCGCGACCCAACCGCCCGCAAAAGCGCTCACCGGCACCAGATGCGTGCCAAGTGCGGTCTGCAGGCCGAGCGGCAGGAGGCCGCCCAGCACGATGGCCAGAACCGCACCGAGCCCAGCCCCCGCGCCCACCCCCACAAGGCCCGGATCCGCGAGCGGGTTGCGAAAGAGCCCCTGCATCAGCGCGCCCGACATCGCGAGCCCGGCGCCGACGAGCAGGCCCAGAAGCAGCCGGGGCAGACGGATCTCGAAGAGGATCGCGCGTTCGGAAGGCGAGAGGTCGCGGCTCCAGATCTCCCAGGGCCGGATGCCGGAGGCGCCGAGGCTGAGGCTCGCCACCGCGCTCAGGCCAAGGATCACCAGAAGCACCGCCGTGACCGCTGCCGCGGGCAGCCGGTGGCCCGGGCGGGGGGCGCGGGGCAGGGGGGCGGCGAGGCTCGCCTCGGTCATCTCAGCCCTCGCCGGGGAAAAGCGCGGTATGAAGCGCGCGGATCGCCGGCGCCGTGCGCGGCCCGAAGCCCAGAAGGAACATGCCGTCCATCTCGATCAGCCGCTGCGCTTGCCCGGCCGGGGTAGCGGCAAGGGCCGGATGGTCGAGATAGTCCGCGCCTTCGGAAGGGGCATTGCCGCTGCGCGTCATGACAAGGAGCACATCGGGCGCGGCGGCGGTGATGGCCTCGTCGCCGAGCGCCTTGTAGCCCGAAAAGCCCGGCAGCGCATTCGTGCCGCCCGCAAGCGCGATCATCGCCGCGGCAGAGGTGTCTGTGCCCGCGCCGGTGAGCCGCCCGCCGGAATTCGAGAGCAAAAACAGCACCCGCGGCTTTGGCCCGCCGGTTGCGGCCTCTGCCGCCGCGGCCGTGATCTCGGCATCGAGCTTTTCGGCCAGCGCGGCGCCCTCTGCCGCCATCCCGAGCGCGGCAGCGATCACCCGCACCTTCTCGGCCACGGCGCCGGTGTCGTGCCCTTCGGGCACTTTCACCATGCGCACCCCAGCACCCTCCAGCATGGCGAGCGTTTCGGGCGGGCCCGCGCCTTCGCTCAGCAAGATCAGATCGGGGTTGAGCGACAAGAGCCCCTCGGGCGAAAGCGCGCGCATGTAGCCCACATCGGGGAGCGTGGTGAGTTCGGGCGGATAGGTGGTGGTGGTGTCGCGCCCCACGAGCCGCCCCGTGGCGCCGAGTTCGGCAACGATCTCGCTCACCGCGCCGCCGATCGACAGGACGCGCTCCTGCGCGGCCACCATGAACGGAGTGAGGGTGATCCCCGCGGCAAGGAGAAGCCCTTTCATTGTGCGGCCTCCACGAGACCTGCCTCGGGCAGGTCGGCCACAAGCGCGTTCCAGCCTGCCACCGCAGCGGCATCGGCGCGCAACACGCCGAAGATCTGCGCGATCAGGGCGCCCCGCGCGTCAAAGAACTCGACCGAATGGGCCGGGCCGCGGGCAGTGTTTTTCACCACTGCATAGATCTCGGCGATATGGTCCATGCGCAGATGCAGGTCGAGCCCGTGATCGTAAAGCGTGATCCAGGGGCCCATGTCGCCCACCCGGCCAACGGGGCCGGTATGGATCTCGATGCAGCCCATATTGCCGACAAAGATCATGATTGGCAGGTCCGCCTCGGCGGCGCGGTAAAGGAGCGTTTCCACCGCGCCCGGCGCGAGGCGGCGCACGAAAGGCGCGCCGGCAAGCCGGTAGGCGCCGAGCCGGTTCATCTTCAGCTTCGAACAGAGCCGCAGGAACTGATGCGTATCCTCAAGCGCCGCCCAGCCCTCGTGCAGCGCATCGCGCCGATCGGGCTGGAGCCGCGCAGGCTCGGGCGGGCGGCGGGGCGCAAGCGCGAGGGCCGCATCCTGATCGGGGAGCCGCCGCGCGGCGACGAGCGGCGCCCAGGCGCCTGCATCGCTGTCGGGGCGCAGGTGGATCTTGTGCACCGCATCGCCCGCCGCATCGAAGATCTGCAGCGAGCGCTTGAGCCCCTGCGGTGTTTCCTCCTCAAGCGCGAAGCCATGCACCCAGTGGCTCGGGAAAATCCGCAGGTCGATCGCCTCATTGACCACCAGCGCCGCATGCGGGCCGGGGCGGTAATCGTCATAGATGCCGATCTTCTCGATCACGCAGGACTCGTTGCGGGTGAGCGCCTTGAGCGGCCCGAGCGCGGTCAGGCGCGGGATCAGCGCATCGGGATGCGCGTCGATCCTTGTCGCGCCATGACCCAGCAGGGCGGCCATGATCTCCGCCTCGGCGATGCCCAGCCGGGCCGCAAGGTCGCGGGTATGCGGGCGCGGATCTTCCGCGCGCGCGGCGCGGATGTCTTCGGGGCTGGGCAGGGTCATGGCGGGTCCTTTCTCGGGTCTCAGAAGCGCAGCGTGGTGCCGATGTGGAAGGTGCGGCCCTGGCCGTTCTCGGTGGCCGAGGCGGAGAGCCAGGGCGCATAGACCTCGTCGAAGACATTGGTCACCTTGGCATAGAGCACGGCATTTTCGGTCAGATCGTAGCTCGCGAAGAGATCGACGAGCTCGTAGCTCTCGTCCTTCTGGTAGGGCGTGGTGGTGTAGGTATCGGTGAAGAGCCCGCCCGAAACATAGGTGTACTGCGCGCCGAGCGTGAGCCGGTCCTCCATGAAATCACGCGAGAGCCGCAGCGCGAGCGTGTCATCGGGCAGATACTGCCCCGCGCCGAGGCCGGGCATCTGGCTCGGCAGATGCGAGTCGTTGTGGGTGTAGCTCAGTCCGAGATCGAACTCGGGGTGATCATAAGTGAGCTCGATCTCCACCCCCTCGGTGCGCGAGGTGCCCGCGATATTGGCAAAGGCATAGCCGCTCTGACCCCAGGCATTGGTCATATATTGCGAGACAACGTAATTCTCGACATCCATGTGGTAGTAGTTCACCCGCCCGGTGAGGCTGTCGCCCTGCGTGAAGAGCCCCTCGCGGGTCAGGTTGAAGCCGATCTCGTAGCCTTGCTCGGTTTCCGGTTCGAGCGCGGGGTTGGCGATCATCCCCACGCCGCCGCCCGGATGGGTGCCGCCGAGCATGGTTTCTTGCAGCGTCGGCGCGCGCATGCCGCGCGAGAGCGTGACATAGGGCTGGACCCAGTCGGTGAGCTGATAGGCGACGGTCAGCTTCGGGTCGAGCGACTGATCGGAAATGTCGATCGTGCCCAGGGAAGCCTCGCCGTCGAGGCTGTAGGAGCTTGCGCGCAGCCCGGCGGTGATCTCCCATTTGCCTTGGGTGAAGACGTTTTCGGAAAAAAGTGCGGCCCGCGTCGCCTTGCCGGTGGTCGGGTTCACGCCGCCGGTTTCCCCGCCGAGCCGATCCTGCGAGGCCTCGAGCCCGTTCGCGCTGGTCAGGGTCCAGGCGCCAAGCGCGATCTGCGAGGTGTTGGTGAGGTCGAGCCCCGTGGTGCGAGTGGACATCTCGCGCCCGACATAGGAGCCGCTGCCCGAGACCCATTCGGTATTCGTGCGACCGGTATAGAGATTGGCGCGCAGATCGACGAGCGCGGAGCCCGGCGCATAACGAAAGCCCAGTTTCGCAATGTCGTTGACAAGCTCCTGACCATAGCTCGTGGCGAAGAAGTCGGTCTCGTAATGCATCAGCGAGAAAGTGATCCGCGTGGTCTCGCTCAGGTCGTAGCCCACCTTGAGAAGCTGCGAGGAGATGTCCTCGTAGGTATTGGCGACTGTCGTGCCATCGCCATCGGCGTAATCGTCACCGGTGTGGCGCGAGGCGGCGAAGAGGAGGTCGAAGCGGTTCGTGCGCATCGCCGCCGCCGCCATGCCGGAGGTGGCATGGCCGTTGTCGGTCTGCTCGAGCCGCAGCATGCCGCCCTGGCTGGCGCCCTCTTTCAGCACGTCGCCTGCCTCGAGAGTGCGGAAATCGGCCGCGCCCGCATAGCCGGCCCCCCCAAGCGCGGTCACCGGGCCGCGCGTGATATCCACCCCGGCGAGAAGGTTTTCATCCACGAAAACATACCCCTGTGCGGCATGGCCGGTAAGGCGGTAGGTTTGCGGGACGCCATCAACCGACATGGCCACGCGCCCCGAGCCCTCGAACCCGCGGATGTTGACCGACACGCCGGGGTTGCCCGGATCCTTTTGGGTGAACACGGACGTCTGCTGGCGCAAAAGCCCGTCGAGGTCGGTGGTGGAGCCCGCGCCACGCAGATCCTGCTCGCCCAGATGCGTGGCGTTTTCGCCCGCAAAGATCGGCGTGCCATCCTCGGCATAGCCGATCACGATCTGGCCAAGATAAAGCGGCGTGTCGAGCGCCTCGGCCCATGCGGAGGACGTGGGCAGGGTGAGGGCGGTGCAAACGAGAAGAGCGGCCCGAAGCCGCGGTGCATGGCGCATAGGGATCTCCCAGATCAAGCGGTCTGTGCTTGCTGGCAGGGCGCTGGCATGCGGTTTTCCCAGATCTCCGATATCTGAGTTATTAAGTCAAGATTTGAAATGAGAATGCTGACGCTGCGGCAAGGCCTTGCCGGAGGCCTTGGCGGCGCTAAGCTTGGCAGGCCAGCCCGCCTTGCGCCAGCCCTCCCCTTCTCCTACTCCGGAAAGACCCGATGTTTCTTGCCATGAACCGATTCACCGTGCCGCTTGAGAATGCGGCGGATTTCGAAGCGCTGTGGCTGGGCCGCGAAAGCCGCCTGAGCGAACTGCCCGGCTTTGTCGCCTTCCACATGCTGCGTGGCCCTGAAGCCGAGGATGGCACCCGGCTTTATGCGTCGCATACCGTCTGGGAAAACGAGGCCGATTTTCGCAACTGGACCACGTCGGAGCAGTTTCGCGCCGCCCATGCCGGGGCAGGAGAGAGCCGAAAGCTCCATTCCGGCCAGCCGCGCTTTGAGGGCTTTACCGCTATCCAGAGCCTCGTGGCCGCGGGCTGAGCCCTAGTTGAGAACGAGGGCCCGGGTTTCGAGCAGAACGGCGGTGTCTCCGGGGGCATCGCCCTGAAGGCGGCAGAAATCGTGCCCGGCCTGCCAGAGCATCGGGCAGAGCCTGTCGCCGCAGCGCAGTTGCGCCTGGCCCGAGATCTCGAACTCCTCGGACAGGGTGCCGAGCCCCTTTGCGGTCTCGAGTGCCTGGGCAAGCTGGCGCAGGAACGCGAGCCCCGGCGCGCAGGGGCCATTGCAAAGCTTGCAGGGGCGTGCCTCAACGAGCCGATGCGGCCCGGCCGCGGGCGCAAGAGGAAACGCACCGTCAGCCATCGTCTTCCACCTGAATATGGCCGGGTACGCCGGGCGTCGCGGATGCCTCCGATTGTGCGGGGCGCGGCCGCAAAGTTGGCGGATCAGTTTGCGGCTTACCGGACCAGACCTGCGGATAATCGAGCCATTTCTGGATGAAGTTCCAGGATTGCTCGTAGCCGTCATGGGGCAGGGTGCAGGCAGAGCAATCCTTGCGCGTCAGGCCGTTGCGGTCGGTATAAGTGGCATAGGGCCCGGGACATTCATAGGCGATGAGCGGGCAGTAGCAAAACAGGCAGTTGAAGGCGCGCTTCACCCCGGGATGGCAGGGCAGGAACGGGCAGGCCGCATTGGTGAAGCCCTTGAAGGCCGTGTTGGTGGTGGTGTCTTTCGGCTCCATGGCTTCTCCTGGGGCATAGGCTCGGGCCGGAGAGCGGATGGGGCAGGGCGCGCGGCTCTGGACCGCGCGCATCCATGCCGCCGGGCCCGCCGCCCGGGATGGTCTCTTGGCCCGGCAGGTTTCCTGGCTTGCGGCTCACGCGCCCGATGCCCCTTCCCGGCCCGGAGGCCAGTGGCTTGGCAGAAGGCTCGCCGCTTACAGTTGCGGGGGCAGCGCCGGAATTGCACCGGCTTCCCTCTTGCGCCCGCGGAGAGCTCCGCGGGGCCTGGGCGCCTAAAGCATGAGGGGCCGGGCCGGGTGTGTCAACCGCCTTGGTGACGCCGGAGGCCAATCTGACGCGCCCGGAGCGCTTGACGCCCGCGCCGAATTCCTCTTGATTGGGAACGTTCAAGTTCCGGTGAGCGCCGGATGAAAAGGGAATGCGGAACGGCCCCCGGGCCAGAGCCGCAGCTGCCCCCGCAACTGTGAGCGGTGAGCGACGTCGACACGCCACTGGGCCAAAGCCCGGGAAGGCCGACCGAGCGAAGACCCGCGAGCCAGGAGACCTGCTTGGACGATCACCCTTTCCGGGCGCGGGGCGTGCCACGGAAGCGGCCTGATCCGCAGTGGTGAGTTGTCGCCGTCTGCGGGAGGTTTCTGCCTTTCCGCGACTCTCTCATTCCGGGCCTGCGGGTCCGAACGGAAAGGTTTTGCCGATGCCGACCCTGTCGCGCTTCGCTTTGCTCTCTGCTCTCCTGGCCACGATACCGGCTGTTGCTGCCCCTGCGCAGGAGACCGACGAAGTCTTCGATCTTGATACGATCTCGGTCACCGCCGCCTCCGAGCCTGTGCGGCTGAGCCAGACCGGCGCCGCCGTCACCGTGCTCACCGCGCCCGATCTCGCGGCGGCGCCGCTCTCTTTCTCGAGCCTTCTTGCCACCCAGCCGGGCATTTCGCTAAGCGCGAACGGCGGGCTCGGCACGCAGACCGCGCTGCGCCTGCGCGGTCTGCCCGCCTATTACCTCGGCACCCGGATCGACGGGATGGATGTGACCGACCCTTCTTCCACGCAGCTTTCCTATAACTTCGGCCCGCTGCTCACGACCGGCCTCTCACGCGTGGAGATCCTGCGCGGTGCGCAATCGGCGCTTTACGGCTCCGAGGCCGCGGCGGGCGTGGTCGATGTCACCACCTGGCGGCCGGAGGAGGAGGGCCGATCCGGGGCGCTGGCCGTGGAGGCCGGAACCTATGGCACCTATGCGGGCACGGCCTCGGTCGGTTACCGGGACGCGCGCACCGAGCTTGCGCTCAGCTTTGGCCGCGCGGTGAGCGAGGGCTTTTCGGCCCATTCCGCCGGCAGCGAAAAAGATGGCTTCCGCGGCAGCCAGATCAGCGCCTCCGCGCGGCACGCGCTGAGCGAAACGCTCACATTGGGGGCCACGGTGCTGGCGCAGGACAGCTTGACCGATTTTGACTCCAGCACGGGCGATGCCGACAACTGGACCGACAGCCAGCTGCGCGGCGCGCGTGTTTTTGTCGACTTCAGCACGGGCACGGTGACGCATGAGCTCTCCTATGCCCGGGTCGATGTTCGGCGCGATGTGTATGAATATGCGAGCCACACCTATTTTGACGCCACCCGCGAGACCCTCGCCTATGACGGGCGCTGGGATGCGGGCGGCCCGTTCCGGCTGAGCTGGGGCGCCGAGCACAAGACGGAGGATTTCTCAGTCGCGTCCGCGTGGTCGACCACGGTGGGCGACATCACCACCGATGCGGTTTACGCCGAAGCGCTCTGGGCGCCGCGCGACGATCTCGATCTCGCGCTTGCTTTGCGCCATGATGACCACGAAATGTTCGGGGCCGAAACCACCGCGCGGCTTGCGCTCGCATGGCGCCCGGATGCAGACTGGATCTTGCGCGCCGTGGCCGCCAAAGGTTTCCGCGCGCCCTCGCCCTATGAGCTTTGGAGCAGCTACGGCAACCCCGGCTTCCAACCCGAAGAAAGCCGCAGTTTCGAGCTTGGCGCCGAGCGGGTCTTTGCCGCGGGGAGCCTGCGGGCGACGGTCTTTGACACCAAGGTTGAGGATCAGATCCTGTTCGACAGCAACACCTTCCTTTACTATCAGGTGGATGGCTCCAGCCGCTCAAAAGGGCTGGAGCTTGCGGGCACGATGGATCTGGCCCGCGGCTGGTCGCTTTTCGGCGCCTATACCTACACCGATGCCACCGTCGATGATGGGGCTAATACACGCCCGGCGGCGCGCGCCCCCCGCCACAACCTGACACTTGGCGCCGAAGGGCCACTGGCAGACCGGCTCACGGCGCGGCTGAGCCTCAGCCATGTTGCCGATCTGCGCGACGAATATGTGGATTATGCGAGCTTCCCCTATGCCACGACGCAGGTGAAGCTTGACGATTACACGCTTGCCAACCTCGCCCTGCGGTATGAGCTGACCGAAACCGCGCAGGCGTGGTTACGCATCGAGAACCTGTTCGACACCGACTATCAGACCGCGCGCAATTATGCCCAGCCGGGCCGCGTGGTCTCGCTCGGCGTCGGGCTGCGGTTCTGAGCCGATGCGGCCCCGCCAGATACCGCTTGGCCGTGGCGCCTGCCGTCGCCTCGCCCGCGGCCTCCCGGGGCTGGCGGCGGCGCTTTGGCTCGCGGGGCCGGGCCTTGCCGACCCCGCGGCACCGCAGCGCGTGGTCTCGATCAACCTCTGCACCGATCAGCTTGCCCTGATGCTTGCGGCCCCGGGGCAGCTGCGCGCACTCACCCGTCTGGCGCAGGATCCGGAAAGCTCGGTGATGGCGGCACGGGCACGCTCCTACCGCATCAACCACGGCCGCGCCGAGGAAGTCTATCTCGAGAAACCCGATCTGGTGTTGGCCGGACGGTACACGGCATCCGCCACGGTGACGATGCTGCGGGGTCTCGGCATCCGGGTCGAAACTTTTGCACCGGCCGAGAGCTTTGCCGAGCTGCGCGCCAGTATCCTGCGGATGGGTGCGCTTTTGGGGCGCGAGGCGGAGGCGGCGCGGATCGAGCGCCGCTTTGCCGAAAATCTCGCCCGGCTGCAGCGCCCGTCGCGCGGCGCTCCCCCCGTTGCCGCGACCTGGGCGGCGCATGGCTATATGGCCGGAAGCGCAAGCCTGACCGGCGAGATCATCACCGCCGCAGGTTTCAGGCCGCTCGCGCGGCTCATAGGGCACGGCGCGGGCGGGTTCATGCCGCTTGAGGCGCTGGTGATGGCGGATCCGGACCTCGTGATCCTCTCGCGCGCCGATCCCGCCCCCGCGCATTCCGAAGCCGTGCTTGATCATCCGGCGCTCACGGCCCTCACCGGCCGCGCCGCGGTGATGCAGGATCGTGACTGGATCTGCGGCCTGCCCGCGGTGCTCGATGCGGTGGACCGGCTCGCCGCGAATCGCCCGGACGGAGCGCGCGAATGACACCTGCACGTCTCTACACTCTGCTCGGTATCCTCGTTGCCGGGCTCTTTCTCGCCGCGCTGCTGACCGGCGTTGCCGCCGTCGACCCGGTCACGGCGCTGCGCGCGCTGATGACCGGGGGCGAGGGGCCGGTCGGCATCGTGATGCGCGAGATCCGGTTGCCGCGCGCGCTTCTCGCCGCCATGGTGGGGGCTTGCCTCGGCCTGTCGGGCGCGGCCTTGCAGGGGCTCCTGCGCAATCCGATGGCCGAACCCGGGGTGATCGGCATCTCGGCCGCCGCGGGGCTTGGCGCGGTGCTGGCGCTGCAAACGGGGCTTGCCGCGGCTTACGCCTTCGCCCTGCCTGCCGCGGCGCTTGTGGGGGCGCTCGCCGGTGTTGGCGCAATCCTCTTTCTTGCCGGCGCGGGGGGGGGCACGCTGGCACTGATACTTGCCGGGATCGCGCTTTCGGCGCTCTGCTCGGCGGCGACGGCACTGGTGCTGAACCTCTCGCCCAACCCTTTCGCGGCGCAGGACATCGTGTTCTGGATGATGGGCTCGCTGGCCGATGTCTCCTTCACCCATGTCCTGCTCGCCGCGCCGCTGATGGCGCTCGGGGCGTTTTTGCTGTGGCGTACGGGGCCGGGGCTCGAAGCGTTGACCCTAGGCGAGGAGGCCGCCGCCTCGATGGGGGTGAACCTTGCCCGGCTCCGCCTCTCGGTTGTGCTCGGCACGGCGGCGGCGGTGGGGGCGGCGACGGCAGTGGCGGGAACTGTGGGGTTCGTCGGCCTTGTCGTGCCGCATGTGCTGCGCCCGCTTGTCAACGCCCATCCGTCACGGTTGCTGCCCGCCGCAGCGCTCGGCGGCGCGGGGCTTGTGCTTGCCGCCGATATTGCGGTGCGGCTGGTGCTGCCGGGGCAGGATCTCAAGATCGGCGTGCTTCTGGCGCTGGTGGGGGCGCCGGTCTTCCTGCATCTGATCTGGCGTATGCGGGGGGCGGCGTGAGCGTGCTTGTCCTTGATCATCTGAGCGTCAGCCGCGGAACGCAACGCCCGCTTGCCGAGGTCTGCCTCACCGTTGAACCCGGCGAATGCATCGGCCTCATCGGCCCCAATGGCGCGGGGAAATCGACGCTTTTACGCGCGACACTCGGTCTTGTCGCGGCCACGGGGCGTTCCTCGCTTGCGGCTCTGCCGGCCGCTGCGCGCGCCCGCACCGCGGCTTTTTTGCCGCAGGGGCGCGAGATCGCCTGGCCTTTGCCGGTGATCGACCTTGTCGCGCTGGCGCAGGGGGGGCGGCGCACCGCGCCCGAGGTCGGCGCGGCGCTTGCCCGCATGGATCTCGCCGCGCTTGCCCAACGTCCGGCCTCGGCGCTTTCGGGCGGCGAGCAGGCGCGGGTGCTGATCGCGCGGGCGCTTGCACAGAACACGCCCCTGCTTCTGGCCGACGAGCCGATCGCCGGGCTCGACCCTGCGCATCAGATCGCCTGCATGCAGCTCTTTGCCGATCTCGCCGCCAACGGGCGCAGCGTCATTGTCGCACTGCATGATCTCGCGCTGGCGGCGCGCTTTTGCACCCGGCTCGTGGTGCTTGCGGGCGGGCGGATCGTGGCGGATGGCACACCGCGCGCGGTGCTGACGGCGGCACTGCTCGAGGAAGTTTTCGCCATCCGTTGCCATCTGGACGAGATCGAGGGGGCACCGGTGGTCTTCCCGCTCGCGCCGGTCCCGCGCGGGGAGCGCTGAGCGCGTGCCTGCCCGGGATGACGCCCCTCAAGGGGCGTTATCCCGCCCGGGCAGGCGCAGGGGACCAAAGGTTCGCGCGGTCGCGGCCGGTGCGGTGAAGAGTGCAGCCGTCAAATTGGCGCCCGCAATCAGGCGACCGTTCCGAGGTTTCAGAAATCGGCCGCCACCTCGTACATCACGGGCTCGAAACTGCGGCAGAGCGTGGCGATCACCTTGTTCCGCGCAATCATTTCG
This sequence comes from Rhodobacter maris, assembly GCF_900217815.1. Classification (GTDB taxonomy): domain Bacteria; phylum Pseudomonadota; class Alphaproteobacteria; order Rhodobacterales; family Rhodobacteraceae; genus Rhodobacter; species Rhodobacter maris. The sequence goes on along the minus strand of NZ_OBMT01000001.1, from coordinate 231,714 downwards.
GGGCTGCGCAGCATCGCCTGATAATCGCCGCGCTTGGCCCATTTCGAATAGGTGGCGATCCGGGTCTGGGCGTCGTTCATGTGCAGCCCGGCACCGATGAAGCCTTCCGACTTGCTGATGCATTCCGTATAGGCCGATTGCAGATGCTCCATCAGTTCGCTCGCCGTCGCGGGGGTCATCTCGAAGGTGCAGATCACCGTCTGGCCACTGAAAGCGGCTGAAATATCCGTCATGCTCTTTCCTCCTCTTGTCGCGACAGGATGCCATAGGGCGGCGCAAAAACCAGCCCTTTCCGCGGAGCCTGCGGCAGATCGGCCCTGGATGATTCAGGATGACGAATGCGTAACAGAATTGTTGCAAGCGCGCAGATTTCGCGCAAGTCTTGCCCGGTCGGTCAAATCCGACCATGCCTGAGGCGTCCGCGTCGCAAGACTGTCACAGAACGCGCCTAGGTGCAGGATGCGCCCACAGTGGGCCCAACCTTCCGACAACGGGGAGAGACTGAATATGAAACCGATGCACATCCTCGCCGGCGCCGCTGCGCTTCTGGCCTCCACGGCGCTTGTCCATGCCGAGGATATGGCCACGCTCGAAGCCGCCGCCAAGGCCGAGGGCATGCTCACCACCATCGCGCTGCCGCATGACTGGTGCGGTTATGGTGCCGTGATCGAGGGCTTCAAGGCGAAATATCCCGAGATCACCGTGAACGAGCTGAACCCCGATGCGGGCTCGGCCGACGAACTTGAAGCGATTCGTGCCAACAAGGGCAACACCGGCCCGCAAGCGCCCGACGTGATCGACGTCGGCCTCGCCTTCGGCCCGCAAGCCAAGGACGAGGGGCTGATCCAGCCCTATAAGGTCTCCACCTGGGATGACATCCCGGATGCGGTCAAGGATGCCGATGGCTACTGGTATGGCGACTATTACGGCGTGATGTCCTTCATGGTGAACAAGGATCTCGTGACCGAGACCCCCGCCGACTGGTCGGACCTGCTGAAAGCCGATTACGCCGGTCAGGTGGCGCTCGCGGGCGACCCGCGCGCCTCGAACCAGGCGATTCTTGCGGTGCTCGCGGCCGGTATGGCCAATGGCGGCGCGGCTGGCAAGGAAGCCGGCGAGAAGGGCCTCGAGTTCTTCAAGGAGCTGAACGCGAACGGTAACTTCGTTCCGGTCATCGGCAAGGCGGGCACGCTTGCGCAAGGCGCCACGCCGATCGTCGTGATGTGGGACTATAATGCGCTCTCCGCGCGCGACACGCTCGCGGGCAACCCGCCGGTTGAGGTGGTCGTGCCGGAAACCGGCGTGCTGGCCGGCGTTTACGTGCAGGCGATCTCGGCCCATGCGCCGCATCCGAATGCGGCGAAACTCTGGATGGAATACATCTATTCGGACGAGGGCCAGAACCTTTGGCTGAAGGGCTACTGCCACCCGGCGCGCTTCAACGCGATGGCCGCTGCGGGCGTGGTGCCGCAAGAGCTGGTCGACGCGCTGCCGCCGGCGGAAGCCTATGCGAAAGCCTATTTCCCGAGCATCGACGAGCAGGGCGCCAACAAGGAAGCCGTGACCGCGGGCTGGGATTCGGTCGTCGGCGCCAACGTCCAGTAACGGACACCAGATGAGATCCGCCGCCTCCGGCCCGGCCGGGGGCGGCTTTTCACCGAACGGACCCTCCCGCGTGACCGATCATTCGCCGCCCGCCCCGCGCCGCCGCCTGAACCTTGCCTGGCTCGGCATCCTGCCCTTCGCAGCCTTTGTCGCGCTGTTCCTGATCGCGCCGACGATGAAAATCGTGATCGGGGCTTTCCAGCGCGTGGATGGCAGCTTTACCTTCGAGAATATCGCCGGGCTCTTCACCCCCTCGATCCTCGCAAGCTACTGGATCTCCATCAAGATCTCGGTCGCCTCCGCAGCCCTTGGCGCGCTGATCGGCTTTTTGATGGCGGCGGCCATGGTGCTCGGCGGGCTGCCCCGCTTCATCCGGGCGCCGCTCCTGACCTTTTCGGGCGTCGCCTCGAACTTCGCGGGTGTGCCGCTCGCCTTTGCCTTTCTGGCCACGCTCGGGCCGCTCGGCCTTGTGACGATGTGGCTGCGCACCGAATTTGGCATCAACCTGCGGGCGCTGGGGTTCAACATCCTCAGCTTCTGGGGGCTGACGATCACCTATATCTTCTTCCAGATCCCGCTGATGATCCTGATCATCACGCCCGCGCTGGATGGCCTCAAGCGTGAGTGGCGCGAGGCGGCGCAATCGCTTGGCGCCTCGGCGCGGCAATACTGGATGTCGGTGGCGCTGCCGATCCTTGCGCCCTCGATCCTCGGCACTTTTGCGCTTCTCTTTGCCAATGCTTTCGGCGCCGTCGCCACCGCCATCGCGCTGACGGGCTCCTCGCTCAACATCGTGCCGATCATGCTCTTTGCGCAGATCCGCGGCGATGTGCTTGGCAATCCGCATCTGGGCTATGCGATGGCCTTTGGCATGATCCTTGTGACCGCGCTCGCCAATGTCCTCTATATCTGGCTCCGGATCCGCTCCGAGAGGTGGTTGAAATGAAACGTGCCGCCGCTTGGGCGATCCTGCTTCTGGGGATGGCCTATTTCATCCTGCCGCTGATCGGCATGGTCGAGTTCTCGCTCTCGATGAAGCGGGGCATCTACAGTTTCGAGGCGTATCGCGTTGTCTTTGCCGATCCGCGCTTTCGCGAGACCTTCACCTATTCGGTGGTGATGGCCGTTCTGACGATCCTGTTCGGCATTCTCCTTGTGGTGCCCACCGCCTTCTGGGTGCGGCTCAAGCTGCCGGGGCTCCGGCCCTATATCGAATTCGTGACGCTTTTGCCGCTCGTCATTCCGGCGATCGTCGTCGTCTTCGGCTATATCCGGCTTTACAACACCTCGAGCTGGCTGCCGCTCACCGGCACGATTGGGGGCACCAACCTGCTGTTGCTCTTCGGCTATTCGATGCTGAGCCTGCCCTACATGTACCGCGCCATCGACACCGGGTTGCGCACGATCGACGTGGCGACGCTGACCGAGGCGGCGCAAAGCCTCGGCGCGGGCTGGGTGACGATCCTCGCGCGGATCATCCTGCCCAATGTGCTTGTGGCCGTGCTTTCGGGCGCCTTTGTCACCTTTGCCATCGTGATGGGGGAATTCACCCTTGCGGCGCTGCTCAACCGCCCCGCCTTCGGCCCCTATCTGCAATTGATGGGCGCCAACCGCGCCTATGAGCCCTTTGCGCTCGCCACCATCGCCTTCCTCATCACTTGGGCCTGCATGGGGCTGATCCAGCTGGTGACCCGGCTTTCCAAATTCGACAGGGCCCCGAAATGAGCTATCTCACGCTTTCTCACCTCGAAAAGAGCTTCGGCACCCTGCGCGTGGTGAAGGATTTCAACCTTGATGTGGCGCAGGGCGAGTTCATCTCGCTGCTCGGCCCCTCGGGCTGCGGCAAGACCACGGTGTTGCGCATGGTGGCCGGGTTCGAGCTGCCAAGCTCGGGCGGTATTTCGATTGACGGCAAGGATGTCACGCATCTGCGCCCGAACCAGCGCAATATCGGCATGGTGTTTCAGGCCTATGCGCTCTTTCCCAACCTCACCGTGGCGCAGAACGTGGGCTTCGGGCTGAAGGTGAAGGGCGCGCCGAAAGACGAGATCGCGCCGCGGGTGAAGGAGATGCTCGATCTGATCGGGCTGGCCGATCTCGGCAACCGGTATCCGTTCCAGCTTTCGGGCGGGCAACAGCAACGCGTGGCGCTGGCGCGCGCGCTCGCGCCCAAACCCTCGGTGCTGCTGCTTGACGAGCCGCTCTCCGCGCTCGATGCCAAGGTGCGCGTCTCCTTGCGCAACGAGATCCGCGCGATCCAGCGCGAGCTCGGCATCACCACGATCTTCGTCACCCATGATCAGGAAGAGGCGCTCTCGATGTCGGACCGCGTGGTTGTGATGCATGAGGGCATTGCCGATCAGGTCGGCACGCCGTTTGACATTTACAACCGCCCCGCCACCCGCTTTGTGGCGGGCTTTGTCGGCACGCTGAACACGATCGAGGCGCCGGTGGTCGATGCCGCCACCGGCACGGTGCGAATCGGCCTGCGCGAGGTGCGGCTTGGCCGGACGCTGCCTGCGGGGCGCGTCACGCTGGGGTTGCGCCCCGAGGCGGTGAGCCTTGCGCCCACGGGGCGCGAGATCGCACTGCACGGCAAGATCCGCGAGGTCGATTTTCTGGGTTCGGTGATCCGGTTGCGCGCCGATCTCGACGGCCAGATCCTCGCGTTTGACACGTTCAACACGGCGCATAGCGCACCGCCCAAAGTGGGCGAGGAGGTCACACTCGGTCTCAATGCGGCCGACCTGCTGGTGATCGGCGCATAGGGCACCGCGGGGCAGAGTTCGGGACGGCCTGAGGCGCCTGCAACCTGGGCACATACGTCGGGGAGAACTCTGGCTTGGCACAACGGGGGGCCTTCGGAGGGCCTTCGGCCGCAAATCCAGTCCCGAAAACGAAAACGCCGGGCAGGGCCCGGCGTTTCCAGAGTCTCGATCCTCTCAGCGGCCTCCGGCAGACCACCAGCCGCGCTTTTTCGGCTTCGGCTCGCCGGGCTCTTCCTCAACCATAGGCGTCGGCTCCGGCACGGGGTCCGGTTGCGCTTCTGTCTCGGGCTCCGGCGCGCGGTCGGGAGCGACCTCCGCGACCGGCTCGGCCGCAACATCTTCCACAACCGGGGCCGCTTCCGCCTCGGGCTCCGGCGTCTCGATGGCGACGGCCTCCGCCGCGGCCTCGGGCAGGGGCTCGCTCCCCACTACCGCCTCGGCGGGGAGGGGGGCAGCCTCCTCTGCCACCGGCTCGGCCTTCTTGCGCGACCGCGCACGGGGCTTCTTCGGCGCGGCGCCATCGCTCTCATCCGTCTCGGCGGGTTTCTTTTTCGCGCGCGAGCGGGGTTTCTTCGGCGCGGGTTCCGGCGCCTCGTCGGCCGGTGCAGCCGCGGCAGGCGGTTCCGTCCCCTCGCTCAACTCCGGCAGATCAACCGCAGCAAGCTCGGCGGCTGCCGCGGCGCGCGCGACATCCTCTGCGGCGTCCTCGTCAGAGAGTTCGTCGCCGTCGTCTTCGTCCTCGTCGCCGTCATCGCCTGCCTCGGCAGATTCTGAACCGCCCATGCCGGGTTTCTTGCGCCGACGGCGGCGGCGTTTTTTCTTCTTCGGCGTTTCCTCGGCCTCGGTCTCGCCCGCGGGGGCCTCTTCTGCCTCGTCCTCTTCCTCCTCGACGATCTCTTCCTCGTCGATCTCTGCCATCAGCTCGGCCGTGGCATGCACCGCGGCACTCATCGGATCGGGCACGATCCGGGTCGCGGTCTTGAATTTCTCGATCGAGAAATCGGGGCTCACCAAGCTCGGATCGGCCTCGATCCGCACCGCCATGCCGTAGCGCGCCTCGATCGAGGCGATATGCTCGCGCTTGGCGTTCATCAGGTAGTTCGCCACCGCGACGGGGCATTTCACCAGCACTTCGCGCGAGCGCTTGCGCGTGCCCTCTTCCTCGATCGCGCGCAGAACCTGCAGCGCGAGGCTGTCATCGGAGCGGATAAGCCCGGTGCCGTGGCAATGCGGGCAAGGCTGGGTCGTGCTTTCCAGCATGCCGGGCCGCAGCCGCTGACGGCTCATTTCCAGGAGGCCGAAGCCCGAGATCCGGCCCACCTGAATCCGCGCGCGGTCGGTTTTCAGCTTCTCTTTCAGGCGCTTTTCGACGGCGGAGTTGTTCTTGCGCTCCTCCATGTCGATGAAGTCGATGACGATCAGGCCCGCGAGGTCGCGCAACCGGAGTTGACGCGAAATCTCTTCGGCCGCTTCGAGGTTCGTCTTCAGCGCCGTATCCTCGATCGAGCCTTCCTTGGTGGCCCGGCCGGAGTTCACGTCGATCGCGACCAGCGCCTCGGTGACGCCGATCACGATGTAGCCGCCGGATTTGAGCTGCACCACCGGGTTGAACATCGAGGCGAGATAGCTCTCGACCTGGAACCGCGCGAAGAGCGGCAGCTGCTCGGCGTAATGCTTCACGTTCTTGGCGTGGGACGGCATGATCATCTTCATGAAGTCCTTGGCCACGCGGTAGCCGCGCTCGCCCTCGACGAGCACTTCGTCGATGTCTTTCGAGTAAAGGTCGCGGATCGAACGCTTGATCAGGTCGCCTTCCTCGTAGATCGGGGCGGGGGCGATCGATTTGAGCGTCAGTTCGCGGATCTGCTCCCAGAGCCGCATCAGGTATTCGTAGTCGCGGCGGATCTCGGTGCGGGTGCGCTGGCTGCCCGCGGTGCGGATGATCAGCCCGGCGCCTTGCGGCACCTCCATCTCGGAGGCGATTTCCTTCAGCTTCTTGCGGTCGGCGGCATTGGTGATCTTGCGCGAGATGCCACCGCCGCGGGCGGTGTTGGGCATCAGCACGCAGTAGCGACCGGCGAGCGACAGGTAGGTGGTGAGCGCCGCGCCCTTGTTGCCACGTTCTTCCTTGACCACCTGCACCAGCATGATCTGGCGCACCTTGATCACTTCCTGGATCTTGTAGCGGCGCGCACGCGGGCGACGGGGCGCGCGGATTTCCTCCTGCACATCCTCCTCGGCGACCGATTCGATTTCGTCATCGGCCGGATGTGCATGATGGTCGTGATCGGCGCCGTCTCCGGCCTCCTCGTCCTCGTCATCCGCGCCGGTATCCTCGACGCCGGTATCCTCGACGGTCGCGCCGTCTTCGGCCATTTCGGCATCAGCGCTGGCGTCTTCCGTCTCCGCGGCAGCTTCGGTCTCGCCAGCGTCGAGGTCCGAGACGGTTTGCGCGGTTTCGGCCTGCGGTTCCGGCATCGCTTCCGGCAGGGGTTCGGAGGAAGCCTGCTCCGCTTCGGCCACGGCCATCGTTTCCGTCGCGCCGTCTTCGGCCGCGGTTTCGATCACGGCCATGCCCGGAATATCTTCCGAACGGACAACGGGATCGGAGTCCGTGACCTTTTCGGCGCGCGCGGCGGAGGCGCCGCCCGAGGGCTTCGAACGCGAGCGCGAACGGCGCGAGCGCGGCCGGTTTTCCTCGGCCTCCTCGGCCTCGGCGGCCAGGCGTTCCTCCTCGAGGAGCGCCTGACGATCCGCCATCGGGATCTGGTAATAATCCGGATGGATCTCGGCGAAAGCGAGGAACCCGTGGCGGTTGCCGCCGTAATCGACAAAAGCGGCCTGGAGCGAAGGCTCCACCCGTGTCACTTTTGCCAGATAGATGTTCCCGGCGAGTTGCCGTTTGTTGATGGTTTCAAAGTCGAACTCTTCGACCTTGTTGCCGTCCACCACCACCACGCGGGTTTCTTCCGCATGGGTGGCATCGATGAGCATTTTCTTTGCCATTAATCCTGGTTCCCCACGCACAGCGCCGCCTTGGCCGTGACGGCAAGACGGGCAGCGCATGGTTTGTCGTTGAGGCGGGAGCGCCGAGGCATGACCGGGTGGCGGCGGCCGTTTCAGGCCCGCCCGTCATCACCCAGTTCACTCTTGCGCGCTCCATCGCGGTTCTTCCCAGACGCCCGGCAAGCCGCGCGCCGATTGTAAGACCCCCGAGACCGTTGCGGTGCTCGCGGGCATGAAGGCGGTCTTGCGACCAATCGGATGACCCAAGGCCCGCTTCGCACTCGCGAAGATCGCTGGCCCGGAAATCAGCGAATTCCGTGGGCGGGAGTAGTCCCGCCGACCCTGCGAGTGTAGCAAGTCGCAGGGCGTGAATACAATCGCTTTTTCGTCAAGATAGAATTAACGAATTCCCGTGTGCCCTGTCTCCGGCGCCAACGTTCCGGGCGGGGCTGGAACCGGCAGCACAACACCGATAGCCTGCGCCGGGCAGCATTTCGATGCGCGGCAAGGGCGCGTCCCAAAATGCCGCAAGGGGAGGTCTCATGGAGCTTGGTCGTCTGCCACCATTGCGCGCGCTCGTCGCCTTTCAGACCGTGGCACGTTATGGCAGCTTCACGCGCGCGGCGGAACTGCTCGGTCTCACCCAGAGCGGGATCAGCCGACAGATCGCCCAGCTTGAGGACCATGTCGGCACCGCGCTCTTCGAGCGCCAGCCCTCGGGCGTGGTGCTGACCGCGCTTGGCGAGGAATATGCCAAGGATGTCGGGCGCGCGCTCGATGCGCTGCAGGGGCTGGAGGCGGGTCAGATCGGGCGGCGCGGCGGCAATCAGGTGACCATCGCCTGCTCGCGCGGTGTGGCCGATCTGTGGATGCTGCCGCGTTTGGCGGGCTTGCACAGCGCCTTTCCCGATCTTGAACTGAAGCTGATCGTGAACGATTTCTACCCGCAGCTGAGACATGATGAGTTCGATCTGGCGATCTATTACCGGCCGATGCGGCCCGCCGATGTCACCTTTGATGCGCTCGGCCCCGAGGAGATGCTGCCGGTGATGGCGCCGGGCGGTGCCCCGCTGATCGCGCGGGCCGCCCCGGTGGTTCTGAGCGTGGAAGAGACGCACAAGGAATGGACCGACTGGGGCAACTGGCTTTCGGGCGCGGCGATGAGCCTTCCGCAGGCCACGCAACGCTGGAAGCTTGGCGATTATCACCTCTCGGTGGAGGCGGCGCGGCGCGGGCTCGGTGTGGCGATGGGCTGGACATGGATCATGGCAGATCACCTGCTTTCCGGCGCCTTGGTGCCAGCGCATGACTATGTGCTGCGCGGTGCGGGGCAGTATTACCTGATGCGCCCGACGACCCGTCATCAACGCCAGATCACGCGTCAGGTGGCGGAGTGGCTGCTGGAGAGCAACCGTCTCTGGAGCCGCTGACCCCTCTTGATTGCACAGGGGTATGACAGAAATTCATTTGTAACCCCAAGACTCATCTTCAATGTTCATAGGTAAAATTGAAGCTCCCGATCAGAGGGGCGCGAACACAGAGGAGATGACATGATGAACCTTCATAGCATGACTGCCATCAGCCGCCGCGGCGTTCTGGCCGGGGGCGCCGCGCTTGGCCTGCTGGGGCTCTCCGGGCGCCCGCTGCGCGCCGAGGCCACCCCGACGAAGGGCGGCGTGCTCAAGCTCGGGATTGGCGGCGGCTCGACCACGGACGATTTCGACATCCGCAAGCTGACGGATTGGGTGCCGGTGAACCAGGCCTATATGGTGATGAACGGGCTGGTCGAGATCGACGCCGACAACACCGCCCAGCCTGAGTTGTTCGAGAGCTGGGAAGCCGCCGAGGGCGCCGTGGAATGGACCTTCAAAGTGCGTCAGGGCATCACTTTCCACAATGGCAAGACCCTCACCGCGGATGACATCCTCTATTCGCTGAACCTGCACCGCGGCGACAGCGGCTCGGCCGCGCGCTCGGTGGCGGCAGCGATCAAGGAGCTCGTCAAGCTTGATGAGACCACGGTGAAGATCACGCTGGAAAGCGGCAACGCCGACCTGCCCTATGTGCTCTCGGATTATCACTTCCTCGTCGTGCCGGAGGGCTTTGACGACTGGATGAACCCGATCGGCACCGGCCCGTTCAAGCTGGAGCGGATGGAGCCCGGCGTGCGGGCGCGCTTTACCCGCAACGAGAGTTACTGGAAACCCGGCTGCGCCAATGTCGATGCGGTCGAGGTGATCGTGATTAACGATATCGCCGCGCGCACCAATGCGCTGATGTCGGGGCAGGTGCACGCGATCAACTCGGTCGATTTCAAGACCGTCGATCTGCTTGGCCGCAACCCGAATATCGAGATCGTGAAATCGGCGGGCGGGCAGCATTTCACCTTCCTGATGGATTGCACGCAGGCCCCGTTCACCGATACCAATATCCGCCTTGCGATCAAGCATGCGGTCGATCGCGAGCAGCTTCTGACCACCGCGTTGCGCGGCTATGGCCAGCTCGGCAATGACCATCCGATCCCGAAAACCGACCGGTTCTTCAACGCGGAGCTGCCGCAGCGCGCCTATGACCCGGAGAAGGCGAAGTTCTATCTCAAGCAAGCCGGGCTCGACAGCCTGAGCATCACGCTTTCTGCCTCGGATGCGGCCTTTGCGGGCGCGGTCGATGCGGCGGCGATCTTCCGCACCGCCGCGGCGGGCGCGGGCATCGACGTCACCCTGAAGCGCGAGCCCGCCGACGGCTACTGGAACGATGTCTGGATGAAGGCGCCCTTCTGCATGTCTTACTGGGGCGGGCGCCCGACCGCAGACCAGATGCTCACCATCGCCTACGAGTCCTCCTCGGCCCAGAACGACACGCATTGGAAAAACGCGCGCTTCGACAGCCTGCTCAAGGAAGCGCGCGCGCTCCTCGACGAGGAGAAACGCCGCGAGATCTATTGGGAGCTGCAACAGATCATCCACGATGATGGCGGCGCGATGATCCCGATGTTCGGCGATTATCTCGATGCCGTGTCGAAAAAGGTCAAGGGCGTCACGCCGCATCCGATGTTCAACCTGATGGGGGCACGGATGGCCGAGAAGGTCTGGCTCGACGCCTGATGACGACGTTGATCCTGAAACGCCTCGGGCTCGGGCTCTTCACGCTCTGGCTGGTCTCGGTTCTGGTGTTCGCCGGAACCGAGATCCTGCCCGGCGATGTGGCGGGCGCCATCCTTGGCCAGAACGCAACGCCCGAGTCCCTTGCCGCGCTGCGCACCCAGCTCGGGCTCGATGAGCCCGCGCTGATGCGCTATCTCGGCTGGCTCGGCGGCATCACCCACGGCGATCTGGGCCAGTCGCTCGCAAACCACCGCCCGGTGGCAGAGCTGCTGTGGCCGCGGTTCTGGAACACGATGGCGCTGGCCGCCTATGCGGGCGTGATCGCGATCCCGCTTGCGGTCAGCCTCGGCATCCTTGCGGCTGCGCGGCGCGGCCGCTTTTTTGACCGCTTCGCCAATATCGCGGCGCTCGCCCTCGTCTCGCTGCCGGAATACTTCCTTGGCCTGCTGCTGATCCTCGGCCTGTCCGTGCGCACCGGCTGGCTGCCGAGCCTTGCCGACACCTATGAGGGCATGGGGCTTGTGGACTGGTTCAGGGCCACCACCCTGCCGATGCTGGTGCTCGTGATGGTGACGATGGCGCAGATCCTGCGGATGACCCGCACCACGGTTCTGGGCGTGATGGATCAACCCTATATCGAAACCGCCTTCCTCAAGGGGCTGCGCAATGGCCGCGTGGTTTTGCGCCATGCCACCCCCAATGCGGCGGCGCCAATCGTCAACGTCGTCTCCTTCAACATCGCCTATCTGATCACCGGCGTGGTGCTGGTGGAGGCGGTGTTCAACTACAACGGGCTCGGGCGCTTCATGGTCGATGCTGTCTCCAAGCGCGATCTGCCGATGGTGCAGGGCGCTGCAATCGTCTTTGGCGCGGCCTATGTGCTTTTGAACATGATCGCCGATATCGCCGCCATCGCGCTCAACCCGCGGCTGCGCCATCCGCGGGCGAAGGGGGCGTAAGATGAACCGCATCCCCCTCACCGCCTGGATCGGGCTTTTCCTGATCGGGCTCAATCTCGTGCTCTTTCTCTTTGGCCCGCTCCTCGCTCCGTTCGGGCAGGAAGAGATCGTCGGCGCGCCGTTCGACGGACCGATGCCGGGGCATTGGCTCGGCTTTGACCAGAACGGGCGCGACATGCTCTCGCGGCTCCTTTACGGCGCGCAAATGTCGATCGGCGTCTCGCTTGGCGCGGTCGTGCTCTCCTTCAGCATCGGCATTCCGCTCGGCTTTTTTGCCGCGATCCGCGGCGGTTGGGTTGATCTCGCGCTTTCGCGCCTCGTCGACACGGTGATGTCGATCCCGGTGCTGATCTCGGCGCTGGTGGTGTTGCAGGCGCTCGGCTCCAGCCTTCCTGTGCTGATCGTGACCATCGCCTGCCTCGATTCCACCCGCGTGTTCCGGCTCGCGCGGCTCGTCGCGCAGGGCATCAACGTGATGGAATATGCCGAGGTGGCGCGGCTGCGCGGCGAGGGGCTCTGGTGGATGATCCGCAAGGAGATCCTGCCCAATGCGCTGCCCCCGCTTGTCGCCGAATTCGGCATGCGGTTTTGCTTCACCTTCCTCTTCGTCGCCGGGCTGAGCTACCTCGGGCTCGGCGTGCAACCGCCCTTTGCCGATTGGGGCGGCATGGTGCGCGACAATCAGCAGGGCATCCTTTACGGGCTTTATGCGCCGCTCTTCCCCGCCGCGGCCATCGCCCTTGTCACCATCGGGGTCAACCTTGTGGTCGACTGGATGCTGGCTGGGCGCACCATCGTGCAGGGAGACAACCGATGAGCGAGATCCTGAAAATCCGCGATCTGCGGGTCGAGACGGCAAGCGGCTTGGAGCTTCTGCACGGCATCTCGCTGGATCTCGCCAAGGGCGAAATCCTTGGCCTGATCGGCGAATCCGGCGCGGGCAAATCCACTATCGGCCTTGCCGCGATGGGCTATGGCCGCGGCGGCTGCCGGATTTCGGGCGGCACGATCGAGCTTGCGGGCACTGAGCTTGCTTCGGCGAGCCTGCGCCAGCGCGAGGCCGTGCGGGGCGCGCGCATCGCCTATGTCGCGCAGAGTGCCGCTGCCGCCTTCAACCCGGCGCAACGGCTTGAGCAGCAGATCGTCGAAGGGCCGCTCCGGCATGGCGTCATGACCGCCGCCGAAGCGCGCGCCTGGATGCTGGAGCTGTTCACCGCACTGCAGCTCCCCGAGCCCGAAGCTTTCGGGCGGCGCTATCCGCATCAGGTCTCGGGCGGGCAGTTGCAACGCGCGATGGTGGCGATGGCAATGGCCTGCAAGCCCGACATCCTCGTGCTTGACGAGCCCACGACCGCGCTTGATGTGACAACGCAGATCGAGGTGCTGGCGCTGCTGCGCGAGACGATCCACAAATACGGCACGTCGGCGCTTTACATCACGCATGACCTTGCGGTGATCGCGCAGATCGCCGACCGGCTGATCGTGCTGCGCGACGGCGCCGAGATCGAAAGCGGCACCACGGAACAGATCCTCGAGGCGCCGCGCCACGAGTATACGCGCCGCCTGGTGGCGGAGCGCGCCGAGAGCCTGACGGCGGCGCCGGGGGCGCATCACCGCACCGGCGAGACCTTGCTCGCGCTCAGCGGGGTCGCGGCGGGCTACGGCTCCAAACCCGTGCTCGCGGGCATTGACCTGACAGTGCGGCGCGGCGAGACGGTGGCGATCGTGGGCGAATCCGGTTCCGGCAAATCCACCCTCGCGCGGGTGGTGGCGGGGCTGTTGCCGCCCTCCGAAGGGCTTCTCGATTTTGCCGATGCGCCGCTGCCGCCCAGCTACACCAAGCGCCCGCGCGATCTGCTACGCAGGATCCAGCTCATCTATCAGCTCCCCGATGTCGCGCTCAATCCGCGCCAGAGCGTGGCGGAAACGATTGGCCGCCCGCTGGAGCTTTACCGCGGCCTGAAGGGGCGCGCCCTGCGGGCCGAGGTGGCGCATCTGCTGGGCCTGATTGGCCTCGCCCCCGAGATGGCCGACCGATTGCCCGGCGCGCTTTCGGGCGGGCAAAAGCAGCGCGTCTGCATTGCCCGCGCACTTGCGGCGAAGCCCGACCTGATGATCTGCGACGAGGTGACCTCGGCGCTCGACCCGCTGGTGGCCGAAGAGATCTTGCGGCTTCTGCGCCGCCTGCAGGACGATTTCGGCATGACCTATCTCTTCATCACCCACGATCTTTCGGTGGTGCGGCGGCTTGCCGACCGCACGGTGGTGATGCAGCAGGGCCGGATCGTCGAGGCCGCTGAAACCGAGACGCTCTTCACCGCCCCGCAAGAGGCCTACACGCAGCGGCTGCTCGACTCGGTGCCGCAGCTCGACCGCGGCTGGCTCGACCGCGTTCTGACGGCGCGCGGCGGTTGAGCGCGACCCCTCACACAATTTCCCTACGGCAAGCGGAGTGCGAGATGCACACGGAAGTGATTGAACAGATCTGGATCGAGATGCCCGACGGCTGCCGGCTCGGCGCGCGGCTCTGGCTGCCCGCGGGGGCGCGGGCGCTCCCCGTGCCGGCGGTGCTCGAATATATCCCCTATCGCAAGCGCGACGGCACCCGCGGGCGCGACGAACCGATGCACGGCTATTTTGCCCAGCAAGGCTATGCGGCGATCCGGGTCGACATGCGCGGCACGGGGGAATCCGAGGGCCATATGGCCGATGAATATCTGCAACAGGAGCAGGATGACGCCTGCGCCGTCATCGCCTGGATCGCGGCGCAAGACTGGTGCGACGGCAATGTCGGGATGATGGGCAAAAGCTGGGGCGGCTTCAACGGTTTGCAGGTGGCCGCCTGCCGCCCGCCCGCGCTCAAGGCGGTGATCACCGCCTATTCGACCGATGACCGGTTCCGCGACGACATCCATTTCATGGGCGGGTGCCTGCTCAACGACAACCTCTGGTGGGGCACGATCATGATGGGCTATCAGGCCCGCCCGCTCGACCCCGCCGTCGTCGGCGAGGGCTGGCGCGCGGCCTGGGAAGACCGGCTCGACCGGATCCCGTTCTTCCCAGCGCTCTGGGCCGCGCATCAGAGCTACGACGAGTACTGGAAACACGGCTCGGTGCAGGAGGATTACAGCGCGATCGAATGCCCGGTGCTGGTGATTGGCGGCTGGTCAGACAGCTACACCAATCCGGTGCCGCGGCTCCTTGAAAACCTGACCGTGCCCTGTCGCGGCATCATCGGCCCTTGGGGGCATATCTTCCCGCAAGACGGCGTGCCCGGCCCCGCGATCGGCTTTTTGCAGGAGGCAACCCGCTGGTGGGACCATTGGCTCAAGGGCAAGGATACCGGCGTGATGGCGGAGCCGAAGCTGCGCGCCTTCATCAACGATCCGGTCGAGCCGGTCACGTCCCGCCCGGTGCAGCCCGGTCGCTGGGTTGGCGAGCCCGCCTGGCCAAGCCCCGAGATCACGGCCCGCGATTTCCACCTCGGCGCAAGCGGAGAGCTTTCCGAGGCACCCGTGGCTGGCGGGCAGCTCACCCTGTGCTCGCCGCAAAGCCTTGGTGCGGCAGCGGGGGAATGGATGGGCGTCGGCTGCCCCGGCGACATGCCCGCCGATCAGCGCCTTGATGACGGCGGCGCCTTGGTGTTCGAGACCCCGGCGCTGGCAGCAGAGATCGAGATCCTCGGGACACCGGAGCTGACCCTTCGTCTTGCCTCTGACAAGCCCGTGGCGCAGATCGCGGTGCGGCTGAGCGACGTGAACCCCTCGGGCCGCGTGACCCGGGTGAGCTATCAGGTGCTCAACCTCACCCACCGCACCAGTCATGAGACCCCCGAACCGCTGGTGCCCGGGCAGATGGAAGAGGTTTCCATCACGCTGTCGATCTGTGGCCATCGCTTCGCGCCGGGCCACCGGATCCGCATCGCGCTCTCCACCGCTTACTGGCCGATCCTCTGGCCAGCGCCCGAAGCGGCAACGCTGACACTCGACACCGCGGCCTCGCGCCTCTCCCTTCCCGTGCGCAAGGGCGGCGACGGCGGCGTGGCCTTCGAGGCGCCGTTGCACGGGGTCGATGCGCCGCAAACAATGATACGCCCGGCGGTGCTGCGGCGCTCGGTCACGACCGATCTGATGACCGGTGCCGTGACCTATGTGACCGATGGCGAGGGGGGGCTTTTCGGGGAGGGCGTATTGCGCTTTGACGAGATCGGCACGGTGGTCTCGCACAGCCTGCGCCGCGAACTGACGATCCACCCCGACGATCCCGCGAGCGCCAGCTACACGCTGCATCAGGAATATGATCTCGGCCGCGAGGGCTGGCAGACCCGCTCCGTGATCGACAGCGCCATGACCTGCGACCGCGAGAATTTTTATCTCAAGGCCGAGATGCGGGTGACGCTGAACGGCGCCGAGGTGCGCCACCGCACATGGGCCGAAACGCTGCCCCGCAGGCTGATCTGATCCCGCCCGCCCGGCGCGGGGAGCGGCCTTTGCCGGGATCGCATGCGACAGGGGAGGGGCAGCATTGGGTGACGGGCATCTTTGGGAAATCGTCTGGAACCCGGAGCTGTTTCCGCCGGAGGAGTGAGGGACTTGCCTCAAGTCACTGGTCCGCCCCGGCGCAGGAGACGGCTTTGGGCACGAGCCGGTTCCGCGGCCGCCCCCCCTCCGCACCGCAACGATACCTTTTGAGGCATTCTTGCTGCCGATCTATGCGCGCTCCGACGTTTCCGCTCTTTATCAAGATCTTGGCCGGATCGTCTTTGGCGAGCGGCTGGTATTTGTCGATGCGGCCCCCTAAGGTGACGCAATGTCATGCTCCGGCACGCGCGTGATCTGATTCCCGCCGCGTTGCCGATGCAGGGCAGCCCCCGGTCATACGTTGCCACGCGGATTTCCGCGGTCTGCCGCAGCCTCGACAGGGCGGTCTCCGGCTGCCGCCGGGTGAGTACGAGAACCGGGGTGGTGCTGTGCGACAGGCTCTGCTTTTTTTCTAATGAAGTCGCTGAATGCCGCAGCCGCGGTCAAACCGACATGGAGCTGAACCAATGATCCTCACCCCCAAAATGAAGCTGCTGCTGGCCTCGGGGCTTGCCAGCCTGATGCTCATGTCTCCGGCGCTGGCCGAGAACATGCTGCGCATTTCCAACACCGAAGACCCGAAGACTGCCGATGCGCAGATGACGACGGATCTGTACACGCTGCCGCTCAATATCTTCGACCGGCTGGTGGAATCCGAGACCACCGGACCGGGGCAATCGAGCCTCGTTCCCGGGCTCGCGGAAAGCTGGGAGGTCTCGGCAGACGGGCTGACCTACACGTTCCATCTGCGCGCGGGCGTGAAGTTTCATGACGGTGCCGTGCTGAGCGCCGATGATGTGGTCTACACGTTTGACCGGATGCTCAACCCGGCCACCAAGGCGCTGAACACCGATATTCTCACCTTCATCGCCGGGGCCGAAGATCGGCTCGACGGCAAGGCCGACAGCGTCTCGGGGCTGAAAGCGCTTGATGATCACACCGTCCAGATCACGCTGGCGCAGCCCTATGCCGCGTTCCTTGCGCTTCTGGCCGCGCCCGGCGCCTCGATTTATGAGCGCGCCTTCACCGAAGCGGCGGGCGACCAGTTCGGCCTGACGCCGGAAACGACGAACGGCACCGGGCCGTTCATCCTGCGCGACTATACGCTCAACGACAGCCAGATGCTTGAGGCGAACGACGATTACTGGCGCGGCCGGCCGGAGCTGGACCGGTTGCTCGTGCGCGTGGTGGCCGATTCCGAAACCCTGCGCATGCTGTTTGAATCCGACGAGATCGACGTGCTCGACCTCGACTATGCGCCGACCCAGACGCCCTATTTCTACGGTAGCGACACCTGGAAGGATCAGATCCGCTCGGGCCCGCGCGTCGGGATTTACTATTACAACATCAACCAGGCCCAGAAGCCGTTTGACGATGTGCGCGTGCGCAAGGCGTTCCAGATGGCGATCGACCGCCAGACCATCGTTGACAAGAACTTCTACGGCAAGGGCAAGCTCGAAGACGGCGTTATGCCGCGCGGGCTGACCTGCTACGCCCCGGCGGAACCGATCGCCTATGATCCCGCCAAGGCCAAGGAGCTGCTCGCTGAAGCGGGCTACCCCGATGGCGTGGACATCACCCTGAGCCAGGCCGCGAACTGGTCGCAGAAATGGTCCGACATGAACCAGATCGTGCAGGCGCAGATTGCGGCGGCGGGGTTCCGCGCCACGATCGAAACGCCTGACGAGGCAACCTTCATGGCGGCGCGCAAGGCGGGCGAGACGCATAACTACATGCAGGTGTGGTCGGCGGATTTCAACGATCCGGACAACTTCTTCTACACCTTCTTCTCGGAATCCGGCTCGAAGTCGCGCGCCTACAACAACAACGACCCCGAGGTTTTTGCTGATATCGTCAAAGCGCGCGGCATGGTCGATCAGGAAGCGCGCTGCAAGCTCTATCAGGATCTGACGGCGCGGATCGTGGGCACGGATGCCGCCTGGGTGCCGCTCTTCAGCCTCGATCACAACTATGTCGTGCAGCCGCGGGTGAAGAACTTCGTGGTGCCGTGGAACGGCTGGAGCGACATGAGCTATTACAAGGTCGAGGTCGAATAAGACCCCGCTCCGGGGCGGGCGCAGCACCGCCCCGGACCGCTCCTTTTGCCGCCCTGACCGGGCGGCCTTTCGCCCATCTGCCCCGCCCTGCCGGGGCCGCAGAAAGACCGCTTCGCCGATGTTGATGTTTGCGCTTCGCCGCATTCTGGTGTCGATCCCGGTGCTGATCGGGATCACCATGATCCTCTTCATCATGCTCAACGTGGTGCCCGGCGACCCGGTCGCGCTGATGATGAAAGAGCACGCGAGCCCCGATGTGATCGCCCGGGTCCGGGCGCAGATGCATCTCGATGACCCGATGATCGTTCGCTATTTCCGCTTTCTGGCGAATGCGTTGCAGGGCGATCTGGGCAATTCGATCAAGCTCAACCGCCCCGTCACCGATCTTTTGCTCAAGGCCTTTCCCAATACGCTGATGCTGGCCGTCTGTGCCGCGCTCGTTTCCTGGGTGATCGGCATTCCGGCGGGGGTGCTGTCGGCGGTGCGGCGCGACAGCCTGATTGACCGGTTCTTCATGGGCTTTTCGCTTCTGGGCGTCTCGATGCCGGTGTTCTGGTCGGCGCTGCTGTTGCAATACATCTTCGCGATGCAACTGAGATTATTGCCGGTTTCGGGCTTCTACGGCTGGAAATACATGATTTTGCCCGCAATCGTGCTGGGCTGGTCCTCGGCGGGGGTGATCGCGCGGCTGACGCGCTCAAGCCTGCTGGAGGTGATGCGGCACGATTATATCCGCACCGCCCGCGCCAAGGGCCTGCGCGAAACCGGCGTCATCACCCGCCATGCGCTGAAAAACGCGCTGATCCCGGTGGTGACGATCATGGCGATTCAGGTGGCGGGGCTGCTCTCGGGCGCGGTGATCACGGAATCGATCTTCTCGATCCCCGGTGTCGGGCGCATCACCGTCAACGCGATTTCCTCGCGCGACATGCCGCTGTTGCAAGGCGCGGTGCTCTTTGCCACCGTGCTGGTGATCCTTGGCAATCTGGTGGCCGATATCCTCTATTCGGTCCTTGATCCGCGCATTCGCGCACAGATGAAGAAGGACGCCTGATCATGGCCGCTCCCGCAACTCCGGCCACCGAGCCCGAAACGCTTGAAGACGCAAGCTTCCTGCGGGACACTTTGCGCGCCTTTCGCAAGAACCGCATGGCGATGGTGGGGCTCGCCTTCGTGGTGCTGCTGGTTCTGGGCGCGATCTTTGCCCCCTGGGTGAGCCCGCATGATCCCTATCGCGTGGCGCTTGACGAGCAACTCCTGCCGATGTCGCACACCTATTGGCTCGGCACCGACAATTTTGGCCGCGATGTGCTCACGCGCATCCTTTACGGCGCGCGGATCTCGCTGATGGTGGGGATCGTGCCGAGCCTCGTCTCGCTCACCATCGGCACGGTGCTCGGCATTCTGAGCGGCTATCTTGGCGGCAAGACCGATTTCGTGGTGATGCGGCTTGCCGACATGATGATCGCCTTCCCCTCGCTGCTGCTTGCGATGGTGGTGATGTATACGCTCGGCGCGAACCTTCTGAACATCTTCCTCGCGCTCGCGCTCGTGGGCTGGGCCTCGGTCGCGCGGGTGGTGCGCTCCCAGACCCTCGCCCTGCGCGAGAAGGAATTCATCGAGGCGGCGCGCGCCAATGGCACCGCCCGCGCCACGATCATGTTTGCGCATATCTTCCCCAATGTGGTGCCAACGCTGATCGTGCTCTTTTCGCTCTCGATCCCGGAGGCGATCATGTGGGAATCGAGCCTCAGCTTTCTGGGCGTTGGCGTGCAGCCGCCCGAGGCAAGCTGGGGGCTGCTGGTGGCCAAGGGCAAGGAATATATCTTTCAGGCGCCAAGCGTGGCGATTGCCCCCGGCATCGCGATCCTGCTCACGGTGATGGCCTTCAACTTCATTGGCGACGGGCTGCGCGATGCGCTTGACCCCTCGATGAAGGATTGAGCCGATGGGAAGAGCAGATCCAATCCTTTCAGTGCGCGGCCTTTCGACCGCGTTTTCGGGCGACCGGGGCAATGTGACGGTGCTCGACGATGTGTCTTTCGAGGTCGGGCGCGGCCAGATCGTCGGGCTGGTGGGGGAATCGGGCTCCGGCAAGAGCATGACGGCGCTGTCGCTGATGGGGCTTGTGCCGCAGCCGCAGGGCCGCGTGAGCGCGCGTGAAATCCTGCTCGACGGGGTCGATCTCGCGCGTCTCGACGGCGCCGGGATGCGGCGCATCCGCGGCGGCGAGATGGCGATGGTGTTTCAGGAGCCGATGACGAGCCTGAACCCGGTGCGCAAGGTCTGGGAGCAGGTGGGCGAGCCGCTCGCGATCCATCAGGGGCTTGGGCGTCGGGAGATCCGCGCACGCGTGCTCGAAATGTTCGAACTCGTGGGCATTCCCGAGCCCAAAAGCCGGCTCGACGCCTATCCGCATCAGCTTTCGGGCGGGCTGCGCCAGCGCGCGATGATCGCGATGGGGCTGATTTGCGAGCCGAAGCTTCTGATCGCGGATGAGCCGACGACGGCGCTGGATGTGACAACGCAGGCGCAGATCCTGCAGCTGATGCGCGATCTGCGCGACCGGGTTGGCACCTCGATCATCATGATCACCCATGATCTGGGGGTGATCGCAGAGATGTGCGACGTGGTCAACGTGATGTATGCGGGCCAGATCGTGGAGCAGGCGGATGTGTTCGACCTGTTCGAGCGCCCCGCCCATCCCTACACGCGCGGCCTGCTCGCCTCGATCCCGCGGGCGAACGAACCTCGCGCCGGGCGGCGCATGCCGAGCATTCCGGGCATGGTGCCGAACCTCGCCAAACTCCCCCCCGGCTGCCGCTTCGCGCCGCGCTGTGGCGATGCGATGCCGCTTTGCACCCGCGCGCCCGAACTGGCCGCACTCGGTGCGGGGCGTTCTGCGCGCTGCTGGTTGCACGCGCCCGACGCGGCCCAGCCTTTGGAAGAGATGCCGTGACCCATACCGCAAAAGCCCCCCCCGCCCCCGCGCAAGACGAGATCCTGATCTCGACGCGGGATCTGACCAAGCATTACCGCATCGGCGGCGGCCTCTTCGGGGGGCCAGCGCGCGTGGTGCGCGCGGTCGATGGCGTGACGCTCGACATCCGCGCCCGCGAAACCTTCGCGCTGGTGGGGGAATCGGGCTGCGGCAAGACCACGCTCGGCCGGGTGATGCTGCGCCTGCAGGAACCGACCTCCGGCACCATTCGCTACCGCGACACCGATCTGACGGATCTGGGCGAAGGCGCGCTGCGCGCCCTGCGCAAGAACCTGCAGATCGTGTTTCAGGATCCGTTTGCCTCGCTCAATCCGCGCATGCGGATCGAACAGATCCTGGCCGAACCGCTGCGCAGCCACGGCTATGGCACGCCCGCCGAGATCCGCGAGCGCTGCACCGAATTGCTGGAGATGGTGGGCCTGCGCCGGCAGTATCTGCGCAGCTATCCGCACCAGTTCTCGGGCGGGCAGCGCCAGCGCATCGGCATTGCGCGCGCGCTCGCCAACAAGCCCGATTTCGTGGTCTGCGACGAATCTGTCTCTGCGCTCGATGTCTCGATTCAGGCGCAGGTCTTGAACCTGCTGGGCGATCTGCAAGATCAGCTCCAGCTGACTTATTTCTTTATCACCCACGATCTTTCCGTGGTGCGCCAGTTTGCCGACCGGGTGGGGGTGATGTTTCTGGGCCGGTTGGTCGAGGTTGGCACCACCGAGGAGCTGTTTGCCCATCCGCAGCACCCCTATACGATGCTGCTGATGTCGGCGGTGCCGCGCCCCGATCCGCGCCGCCGCGGCGAGCCGCGCCCGATGATGCAAGGCGAGATTCCGAGCCCGATGAACCTGCCAAAGGGCTGCCGGTTTCACACCCGCTGCCCCTTCGCGCGCGACATCTGCCGCGCCGAGGAACCGATGTTGCAGACAGGCGGCGGTCCCGCGGTCGCGTGCCATTTTCCGCTTGAGGGGTGAAAGGACAATCATGGATCTGATCGTGACCCGGCAGGGCGATATCTGGCAGGCCCGTTACGGCGAAAAAGTCTGGCAGGCCGGTGTGGGGCGCGGCGGCATCGCGCCCAAACAGGTCGAGGGGGATGGCATCAGCCCAATCGGCTGCTGGCCGATCCGGCGCGTGCTCTACCGCGCCGACAAGCTTGGCGAGGCCCCGGCCTCGGTCTTTCCGACCGAGACCATCGCCGCCGATGACGGCTGGTGCGATGCGCCCGAGCATCCCGACTATAACCGCCCGGTGAAGCGCCCCTTTGCGGCCAGCCACGAAGAGATGTGGCGCGCCGATGACCTTTACGACATCGTCGTCGTGCTCGGTCACAATGACGATCCGGTCGTGCCCGGCGCGGGCAGTGCGGTGTTTTTGCATGTGGCAAGCGCAGGCTATGGGGCAACCGCGGGATGCGCCACGCTGACGCGCGCGGATCTGCTCGAGTTTCTCGCTCTGGCCGCGCCGGGAACGCGGCTTTGCTTCCGCGCGGAGGAATAGGACTCATCGTGTCAGAAATCGACCTTTCGGCGCTCGATGAAGCGCTTGACCTGCTTCCCGATCAGTTTCGCGGCCCGGCGGGGGTGGCCGGTGTGGTGCATCGCAGCAAGGTGGTGGCCCAGCGCGCTTGGGGCCATGCGGATGTGGCGGCGCGGCTGCCGATGACGGCGGCCCGGCGCATGCCGATCTGCTCGATCTCGAAGCATATGACCTGCGCCTTGCTCCTTGATCTCTTCGAGAGCCCGGAGGTGCTGGCCCCGCTCCTGCCCGCGCTCTTGCCCAATTTCCACGGCCCTCTGCCCAGCGTGGCGCAGCTTTGCCACAACCAGTCGGGGCTGCGCGACTATTGGGCGATGACGGTGCTGCACGGCGCCGCCCCCGAGGGCCGGTGCAGCTTGGCCGATGGCCTCGCCCTGATCGGGCAGGCGCAGCGCGGCCATTTTGTCCCCGGCGCGCATTTTTCCTATTGCAACGGCAACTTCCGGCTTCTGGCGGAGCTGATTTGCCGCGCGACGGGGCGCGATTTTGGCGATCTTCTGGAGGAGCGGCTGTTTCGCCCCGCGGGCATGCCCGGCGCGCGCCTTTCTCCCGACATGGCCGAGCGGGTCGACGGGGTGATCGGCTATGAGGGCAATGACGAGGTCGGCTTTCTGCCCGCGCAAAGCGCGATCAGCTGGTTTGGCGATTCCGGCGTCTCGGCCTCGCTCGACGACATGCTCGCATGGGAAGCGCATATCGATGCGGAGCGCGCAAACCCGGCGGGGCTTTACCAGCGCATCTCCGGCCCGGTGCGCTTTGCCGATGGAACAGCCGCGCCCTATGGCTATGGCCTGCGCCGCTATACGCGCGACGGGCGCGCGGTCACCGCCCATGGTGGCGGCGTGCGGGGCTTTTGCTCATACCGTCTGCATGTCGCGGCAGAGCGGCTTTCGGTCGTGGTGATCTTCAACCATGAGGCCAGCGCGATGCGGGCAGCCGAGACGCTGATGGCGGCCGCCCTCGGCTTGGCACCCCCCGCCGCCCCCACGCCCGCAAAGGGCTGGGACGGTCTTTGGCATGACGCCGAGACCGGGCTCTTTTTGCGCACGCGCGACACGGCGGGCGGCGTGCGCCTCCATTACGCGGTCTCGCCCGTCACATTGCCGCAAAGCGATGAAACCGACGCCAGCGCCCCCGATCTTTCCCTGCGACGGGAGGGGGAGACGTTGGTGATGACCCGCACCGCCGAGAACCTGACGGTGCGCGCCACGCGGCTGCAGCCCCTCGCGCGCGCGAACGCGGCGGAGATTGCCGGCGCCTACCGGTCCGAAGAGATCGGCGCGACGCTGGTGATCGAGGCCCAAGGCGGTGCCGCCAGCATCGGATTTGAGGGCATGCTGGGGCTTGGGCCGATGGAGCGGATGTATCCGCTGGCACAAGATCTCTGGACGGTCACCTCGCGCCGCGCGATGGACGCCGCTCCCCCCGGCGAATGGACGCTGCAGATTCGCCGCAACTCGACAGGGAAAGTTGAGGGGCTGACAATTGGCTGCTGGCTGGCCCGCGGGATCGACTACGCCGCCATCTGACCGCCCCCCCTTGCTGTAGCGCAATGCGGATGAGTTCGAGCAATCCCCCTCCTGTCCCGCGCGCGTGGCGGCTGTGATCCGGAGAGCAGGCAGCAAAAGGCCCCCACGAGGGGGGCCTGATGGCTTGACTTGATCAAGTAAATTCTGGTGGGCGATAACGGATTTGAACCGCTGACATCTTCGATGTGAACGAAGCGCTCTACCGCTGAGCTAATCGCCCGGTAGCGGGCTTTTAGACTCACTCTTCGGGCTTCGCAAGGGGGGGCGGGCCGGATTTTTCATCCTTTTTGGCCGTCTCTTCCGCATGGCTCGCGCCCTCGGCGGTTGCGGCCCGACGGAGCTTGAGATGCAGCACCGTGCCGCCGTTGCGATCGGTCCGCCGTGCCAGCGCAAGCTTGCCCAGCGGTGGCGCCAGAAGCGTCTCGCCCGCCTCCAAGGCTTCGGCCAGAACGGCAAGGACGGCATCGGTCAGATCGCGTGCCGCCGCCTTCTTGACCCCGCTTTTCAACGCCACGCGCTCGACGAGCTCATTTTTCTTCACCTGCACCCGCGCCGCAACGGCCCCATCGGCCCCCCCTTCCGGTCCGGCCGCGGGGCGCGGCGCCGATTGTTTCGGCTGCCCTGTTCTTTTCTTGCTCGATTTTTCCATCACCGCCTCGACATTTTGAGTCGACAAAAGAGTAGTGCGCGTCGCGGCGCCGATCCATATGCTTCGCGTTTAGCGGGAAACCTTTCTGGGGCCGGAGATCGTCGCGCCGACGGGATCGGACGGGCAGCGCTTCAGCCGCGCAGCACGCGCAGGATCCAGAGCACCGCATCCCAAAGATCAAAGATCCGCGCGAGGAAATGCTCCCGCGCGACGAAAGTCTTCTCGGGCGCCCGGTCACGTTCCGCTTCCACCACCGCCATCAGGCGTATCAGCCGACGGCGATGCACGCCGAGCCAGACCTGAACCGGATCCGCGAGCACACCGGCGAAAGTTGCCACGATGGCGCCCAGAATCACAAGGCAGATCAGGGTGGCGGCAACGAGACCGGGCGACGGGCCGACCGGAAAGAGGCCATACCAGAGCGCGCCCGGCCCCGCGCCGAACGGGAAATGCGCAATCGCGGTGCTTTTTGCGACCTGCGCGGCCACCCCCGGCACCATCGAGATCGCGCCCGGAGTTACCGCATGAAAGGCCATCGCGCCAATCATCAACATGATCAGGGCGGTGGTGAACTCGGCCATTGCGGCGCGCGCGCCCGAATATTCTCCCAGCGCCGCGATGATCCTCCCGGCCATGCGCTCGGCCGCCGCGACACTGCCGCAGCGCCGGATCGGTGCGCGCAGTGCGGGAGTGGTCAGGATTGCCTGTTGCAGCGATGCGTGCGGGCGCGCGGGGCCGGGCAGGGGAACGTCCAGCAATTCGGTCAGGATCAGTGTCTCGACGCGCGCCGCAACGGCGGTGCGCAGGAGCAGCCTGCGGCTTTTCAGCCAGCGCGAGAGCCGGGCCAGGCGGAGCGCACCGCAGATCCAGCCAAGCAGCCGCGCCGCGACAAGCAGCGGGGAGAGCAAGACATTCAGCGGCGCCCGGAGCAAATCGAGGCCAAGCGCGGCGCGATGAAGCCGCAGGCTCCCCGGCCACAGGAAATGCCGCCGCACGAAAGCGTCGATCTCGCCACCTGGCACGCTTTGGGCTCCGGACCGCTTCTGGCTCGTCATTGCTTGCTTATCACCCTTTTCTATGTGGTCGGGCCGCGCGTCGCCGCGTCGGGTGACCCGGACGACTATGGCCGATTGCCGTGTCGAAGCCCATCCCGGACGGGCAATCCCCGTCGTCGGGGATCGGAGCGCGGCCGAACTGCCCGGCTTGGACTGCCCGGTGTTGCAGTAATGTTCAAAACTTGCGGGGCGGGGAGCTTGAGGCCGCATCGGCAATGGGGTGCGGAACCGGACGTGATTGACACCGGGGATGATGCACAAACTCGCCAAACGCCCGCGTTTCTGTGGTGACAAACAACACCGTCCGGCGGCTTTGTGGGGGGAGGGGACGTCAGCTTTACGCGCGCAAAACCAGTGGCATTCGCGCGAGTGTACCGGCGGAGGGACCGTGAACGAAAAAATCTGCTCTTGCCAGGAAATTCCTCTTGCACAGGAAGCAGCCGGCCCGTATAGACCCCCCCACACAAGACGCGCAGCGGATTGTGGACCTCAGGTGGGGCCATAGCTCAGTTGGGAGAGCGCTTGAATGGCATTCAAGAGGTCAGGGGTTCGACTCCCCTTGGCTCCACCAATTTAACATATACTAGTGAAATCAAGGACTTACGTGGTCATACTGACCATGCTGACCGCCCCCATGCTGACCAACCCCGCTTGAAGCCTTCCTGATCATTGGACGGGTCTCCCCGACGCCGCAGACGCATCCGCGACTCACGTTAGATCGCATCCGATTGCCCACTGTGCGAGGGGCCACACTGACCGAGGTGCGCGCAGCGAGAGACCGAAGGCCCATCCCCTCAGAAGCACACAGGGTGTCCAAATTGGCCATGTCAGGGTGTACAGATGGTGCCCCCGTTCAGGTGCCCGCAAACGCCGCCCAAACGGTCCCCGCGAGGCCTTAACAGATTGGCACCCCCGCGAAGATGATCAGCCCCAAACATCTCGCCCCGACGACGCCTTGGAAGGCCCGCCAGCGCCCTCAGGCTGCCCCGTGAGTTGCATCTCAAGGCCACCGCAAATACACCCTAACGCCACCGCGAAGGCGCTCCAGCGTGCCCCACAGGCGCACCCGGAGCATCACCCTTACGCACCCCGGCAGGTTTCCCATCGGGGCCGTTGGGGTGCTGGGCCTGTCCTTCGCGGTGCGGGGCGTCGGCCTCAGCATTACGCCTGCGCCTGTGAGGCTAACTGGACCCTGTACTCCGCCAGCCTTGCCAGCCCTTCGGGGGCATCTCCTGAGACCCGGAGACGGTAAGGAGGGGGCGTTTCGCCCCCCCCTTTCAATGCTACTCAGGCGTTTGTGGTGATGAAGGTGGTGGGGGGAGGGTCTCGTCGGCGTGGAGCCGAGGCAGAGGTGCCCCGGAAGGTGGCCTGATGGTCCCGCGCAGGATGCGGCCCAACATCAGCTGACCCGTTCGGTCGTCGATCATCCGGCTGCGCCGAGGGAGACCACAGAGAAGGTGTTGGCCTCGGGGTCATCCCGAGGTCGAGGTGTCATTGAGAGGTGGGCTTGAGGGAGAGCGTTGGTCTTGCGCATCCTGCGGCCCCCAACGGTCAGCCCTCACGGGAAGCGTGGAGGTTCCCCGCCATCAGTCCCTGTTCTGCTGTGTCGTCGGAGATCTCTGCCACCGTGGCACCCCGTCGATGATACATGGTCACGAGACCACCGTCACCCTGCACACTGGGACTGCGATAGGCTTGATCTCCTCGGCGAGGACACCCCCGCCACCGAGGCATCTCTTGTCCCCCTCACGGGAGCCGATGCGGTGCAACTGGGCGGGAACCGTAAGGTGCACCTCTAAGGGAACATAGGGGGGACTCTCTCTATGGGTGGTGTTAATCGGAACGGGTCTTCAGAGAGCAAACCTCCGTCCTCAGGGGCAGCGTCAACGTGGCCTTTCAGGTTCTCCATTATATGTTTGGAGGGACGTTTGCGGTGGCGGGCGCCCCCTTCGCAGGGCGAGGAGAGAACTCGGCGAAAGGCGGGGACCCGCGCCGTATCAGCGAGGCGTTATAGTTGGACCAGGAGGTCGTGCGATAGCCGGGGACGGCAGGCTTGCGCATCTCGACAAACTAACCCTATGGACTCCCAAACTAAATACCTCTCACCGATAGGTGCATCAACCCGTACCCAACCCATCATCAAAGCGCCCCCAATCCGATCCACCGGATGCCGGGACCGAACAGCTAACGCGTTGCGGCCTCGAGGGCGGCGGGCCGGATATGGGCGGCCACGGTTTCCACGCTCGGCAGCGGACCCCGGATCACCCCCTGATCGAGGATCCAGCCCGCTTCGGTGCGGATCAGATCGGCAAGATCCGGAGGCAGCGCAAGGCCAATATCGACATCGCGCCAGAGGGCCGCGATCTCCCGCGCAGGAATTGCGCCCGCCATCGACCGCGACACCACCTCCTGCGCCGCCGCCGGGTCTTCCTTCAGATCGGTTTCGGCGCGAATCAGCGCGCCGAGAAAGGCGCTCAACCGGGCGCTTCCTGCCTCCGAGAGGTCCGGTGTGGCGACGAGGATGTAATGCACCTCGTAGCCACCCGGGCGGAGCTCGCGATAATCGGGGCCGAGCGTGGCACGCGCTGCGCTGTAAAAGCTCGGGAAGGGGGCGATCGCATCGACATCGCCGCGCGCGAGCGCGGCGACCAGATCGCCGGGCGCGGCAGAGATGATCGTCGCCCGGACCCCGGCCGCGGCCAGCGCGTGATCGAGGAAGTAGTGCACATTGGTGCCGATCGTGGTGCCGATGCGCCGACCCTCCAGATCCGCGACGCGCGCGAGCGGTCCGGCGGCGGCATTGCCGATGATCCGCGAGCCGGAATAGCGCGCGAGATCCGCGACGATGGCGAAGCGCTGACCTGTCAAGATGCCGGTCGCCGCCGGAAATTCGGTCATGAAGGCCAGATCGGCCTGCCCGCCGAGCAATGCCTCGAAGGCCTCGCGCCCGGAGGCAAAGGGGACGATGTGCACCGTAAGCCCGGCGGCCGTGAAATAGCCGCGAGCCTGGGCCAGTGCGACCTGCGGCGCCTGCGGAGCCGGGCTCCAGGCGAATGTCAGCGTGTCGGCGGGGGCGGGGGCAGTGGAGAGCAACGCCCCGAGAGCAAGGCCGGCAAGGCGGGTCAGAAGAGTCATGGCTGGCTCCTTTCGGGGCAGGTCGCAACGATGCCGGGGCTGCGGGAGGGCGCGGCGGATGGTTGCGGGTGCAGCCGCGCAAGGATCTCCTCGCGGATCGCCAGGAGCGCCCCGCCGTCTTGCGTCAGGCTGCGCGGGCGCGGTTGCGCCAGCACATAATCCGCGATCAGCCGGCCCGGCCCGGCGCTCATCAGGTACACCCGATCGGCCAGCAACAGCGCCTCATCGACATCATGGGTGACGAAGAGCACGGTGGCGCTGTGACGGGCCCAGACCTCGAGCATCAGCTCCTGCATGCCGCGCCGCGTCTGCGCATCGAGCGCGGCGAAAGGCTCGTCGAGCAGCAAAACCTGCGGCGCGCCGGCAAAGGTTCGGGCGATCGCCACGCGTTGCCTCATGCCGCCCGAAAGCTGCTGCGGAA
The DNA here is from genome assembly GCF_900217815.1 of Rhodobacter maris. Classification (GTDB taxonomy): domain Bacteria; phylum Pseudomonadota; class Alphaproteobacteria; order Rhodobacterales; family Rhodobacteraceae; genus Rhodobacter; species Rhodobacter maris. The sequence goes on along the minus strand of NZ_OBMT01000001.1, from coordinate 202,315 downwards.
ACTTCCGTTCATGCGCGCCGAGCCCCACCTCGGCCAGCGCGGCGCGAGCGCGGGCGATTTCCTCTGTGCGCGGCAGCCCGAAGCGGCGCAGGGCGAAGCGCACATTGCCGAGCGCGGTGAACCAGGGAAACAGCGCATAGTGCTGGAAGATCAAGCCGATCCGGGCCGAGGGGCCGGTGACGGGCGCGCCGTCGAGCCGGATCGTTCCGGAAGCGGGGACGAGAAACCCCGCGATCGCATTGAGGAGGCTCGACTTGCCGCACCCCGAGGGGCCGATGAGCGCGGTGAAGCTGCCCGGGGCGAGGTGAAGCGTGGTGGGGGGGAGCGCGGTGACCGGACCTTGTCGGCCACGGAAGAGGATCGTGATATCCTCGATGCGCAGATCGCCCGGCGCGCTCATCCTCTCACCCCTGCTGCCAGTGCACGATCCGCCGCCCGATCCGCCCGACGATCAGATCGGCCAGCGCGCCGATCCCGCCGAGCAGGATCAGGAGCGCGAAGATCCGGTCGGTGCGAAGATATTGCCGCGCCTCCTGCAGGCGGAAGCCAAGCCCGGAGGAGGCGCCCGAAAGCTCCGCCGCCACGAGGCTGAGAAAGGCAAGCGCAACCCCGAGGCGCAGCCCGGCAAGGATATGCGGTGCGGCGGCAGGGACGATCACGGCAAGAAATTCGCGGCGCCGCGAGGCCCCGAGCGCGCGCGCCGCGCGCAGGTAGGTCTCGGGGACATACTCCACGCCGTGGTGGGTGTTGAACCAGACCGTCAGGAACACGGTATAGCCGATCACGAAGTGCTTCGAGCCCTCGCCGATGCCGAACCAGACGATCGCCAGCGGCACGAGCGCGATCGCCGGGATCGGGCGCAGCAGCATCAGCAGCGGGCCGAGCAGCCAGCGCAGCACCGCCACCCGCCCGGTCAGGAGCCCGAGCGCGATGCCAAGGCTCGCGCCGAAGGCAAAACCGGTTGCGGCGCGGCCAAGCGAGACGCCAAGATCCTGGGCCAGCGTGCCCCCCTCCCACATCTCGCGCCCCGCCGCCCAGACCGACCAGGGCGCGGGAAAGATCGCCTCCGGCACCAGTTGCGCCGCACCGAGAACTGCCCAGAGCACGAACACCAGCGCGAAGGCGAGCACTGGCCCTCCGAGCCCGGCCGAAAGATGCAACAGGCGCAGTGCGGGGGAAAGGGTCTCGTTCACAGCCATCACATCCGCCTGAGATTGACCGGGCATCTGCCGGAACCGGCCGGGGCGCGCAGCCCTCAACCCAAGGTAGTTCCGCCGCCCCGGCCTTGGCAACTGCCCAGATTGCGTCAGACGGCGGGTCCGCGGCCGCGGCCTGCTTGCCGGGCAATGCGCTCCAGCCCGACGACTCGGGGTGCTGCGTCGGAATAAAACGATTTAGCGTCTTTGATACTTGCCTGAAGGCGCCGAAACCGGTTTCATAAGCACTGCGGCGGCCGGCGCGTGTGCGGTGTCGCGATGCCGCCGTGTCAACCTGTCGCAAGGGGCGCGTGAGGTATCAGCCCGGATCGGAGCGAGAATGAAACAACCGGAGCGGGATCCGCCGGGAAAGCCGGGAGCTAAGCGGGCCACCGTGATCGATGTCGCGCGCCTCGCCGGGGTGTCGGCGGGAACGGTCTCGAATGCGATCAACGGCAAGCGCCGGGTCGACCCGGAAACGCGCTCGCGCGTCGATGCGGCGATCAGCGCGCTCGGCTATCGGCCCAATATGGCGGCGCGCGGCATCCGCACTGGCCGCGCCAACACGATCGCGCTGTTCTCCTCGATGGCGACGGGGGTCGCGGCGGGGCCTTCGCGGCTCGGGTTCCTGATGGAGATCGCCGCGGCCGCGGCTCTGGCGGCGCTTGAGCGCAATGTTGCGCTGGTGCTGGTGCCGCCGATCCCCGAGCCCGAGGCGGCGCTGCGGACGGTGCCCCTCGATGGCGCGCTTCTGGTGGAGCCGGCGCGCAATGACCCGTTTTTGCCGTTTCTGGCCGCGCGCGGCATTCCGACCGTGTCGATCGGCGCGGCTTACGGGATGGTGTCGGCACAGGTGGATCTGAACTACGAGGCGACGGCGGATCTGCTCATCGACCATCTGCTCGAGATGGGCGCACGCGATTTCCCGCTGCTGATCGGCACCAGCGCACGGCGCTATTTCGAGGTGTTCGAGGCGCGTTACCGGGCGCGGGCAGCGCAGATCGGCATGGTGCCGCAAGTGCTGCGGATCGAGGAACGGCTGGGCGAGGCGGCAGCGGCGCAGGTGATGGCGCGGCATCTGCTGTCCCGCCCCGGGCTTGACGGCGTGCTGGCGCCGGTCGATGCGCTGGCGACAGGGGCGATGATGGCGCTGCGCGAGGCGCGTCGGGCGGTGCCGGCCGAAGTGCGGGTGGTGACGCGGTACGACGGTTTGCGCGCGCGTTCCGAGGCGCCGCAACTCACCGCCGTCGATCTGCATCTGGACATGGTGGCGCGCCATGCCGCGATTGCCCTTCTCGAGCTGATCGAGGGGCGGCCTGTGGCCTCGATCGTGCCCGGCCCGTTGCCCCAGATCATTGTCCGCGGCTCCTCGCGACCGGGTTGAAAGCCCCGCTTGATCGCACGCTTGCAGATCGCGCGCTTGACTTCGCCTCCGGTGCGCCGCCTGATACGGCGGCCCCATCCGCAATACCCGGCGCAGACGGCGCGGATCGGGGGGAGGGAGGGGGCATGAAGCAACAGGGCTGGCAGATCCGGGTGCGCGGGCAGGTGCAGGGGGTGGGGTTTCGCCCCTTTGTCTGGCAACTCGCGCAGGCACGGGGCTTGCGGGGCACGGTTTCGAACGATGCCGAGGGCGTGCTGATCCGCTTCCTCGGCGATCCGGGCGATCTGGTCGCTGCGCTGAAGGCCGAGGCGCCGCCGCTCGCGCGCGTCGATGCAGTCGAGCTGTCGGTCGCAGTGTTCGAAGCGCCGCCGAAGGGCTTCGAGATTACGCTCTCGGGCGGCCCGGGCGCGGAGACGCGGGTCACCCCCGATGCCGCAACCTGCCCGGACTGTCAGGCGGAGATCCACCTTTCCGGTCGCCGTCAGGGGTATGCCTTCACCAATTGCACCCATTGCGGGCCGCGCTTCACCATTCTCGAGAGCCTGCCCTATGACCGCGCCCGCACCACCATGGCGCCTTTCGAGATGTGCCCCGACTGCCGCGCGGAATATGACGACCCGACCGACCGGCGGTTTCACGCGCAACCCATTGCCTGCCCCGATTGCGGGCCGCGGCTCTGGCTTGAGGTGGGCGGCGCGGAGGTGGAGGGCGATGCAATCGCTTTGGCCGCTGCACGGCTTCAGGCCGGGGAGATCGTGGCAATCAAGGGGCTTGGCGGGTTTCACCTCGCCTGCGATGCGCAAAACCGCTTTGCCATCGCGGAGTTGCGTGCCCGCAAGGGCCGCCCGTCCAAGCCCCTGGCGCTGATGGCTCGGGAGGAAGATCTGGAGGCGATTGTCGAGGTCTCGCCCGCGGCGCGGGCCGCGCTGAAAGATCCGGCCGCGCCGATCGTGCTGATGCCGTCGCGCGGCACGCTGCCCGCAAGCGTGGCGCCCGGCATGGCGGAGCTGGGCGTGATGCTGCCCTATACCCCGCTGCATCACCTGCTGATCGAGGCGTTCAGCGGGGTGCTGGTGATGACCTCGGGCAATCTTTCCGGTGAACCGCAGGTGGTGAGCAATGACGAGGCGCGCGAGAAGCTCGCGTCTTTCGCCGATGCGTTTGTGATGCATGATCGTGCCATCGCGCGCCGGCTCGACGATTCTGTCGTGCGCGCCGATCCACACGCGGTGCTGCGACGCGCCCGTGGGCAGGTGCCCGGTACACTGCCGCTGCCGCCGGGCTTCGAGGGCGCCCCCGAAGTTGTGGCTTACGGAGGGCAGATGAAGGCGGCGCTCTGCCTGATCAAGAACGGGCAAGCGCTTCTCGGCCATCATCTGGGCGAACTCGACGAGGCGCTCACCTGGGAGGCGTTTCTGGAAGCCGATGCTGATTATGCATCGCTTTTCGACCATCACCCGAAGGGCGTCGCGGTCGATCTGCACCCTGATTACCGCGCCACGCGGCACGGCGGCGAACGTGCCGCGCGCGAAGGGCTTCGGCTTGTCGCGGTACAGCATCACCATGCGCATCTTGCCGCCTGTCTGGGAGAAAACCTCTGGCCTTTGCGGGGGGGCAAGGTGGCGGGGATCGTGCTCGACGGCCTCGGCCTCGGCCCCGACGGCGCGATCTGGGGGGGCGAGCTGCTGCTTGGCGATTACAACGGCTTCAGACGTCACGCCTGGCTCAAGCCCGCAGCGCTGATCGGCGGCGATCGGGCGCAGATGGAGCCCTGGCGCAATGCCCTTGTGCGGCTCGATGCGGCGGGACTGGGCGCTTTGGCCGACGGGCTTTTTCCGTCAGCACCGCGCGACATTGCCCGCCAGATGGCGGCAAAGGGGGTCAATGCGCCGCCTTCGTCGAGCGCCGGGCGGCTCTTTGATGCGGTGGCGGCCTGCCTCGGGCTCTGCGCGGTGAAGCAAAGCTACGAGGGCGAGGCGGCGATGCGGCTCGAGGCGCTCGCGCGCCGGGCCAAGGCCGCGCCCGAAGTGCGGTTCGGGAATGACGGCGCCGAGATCGACCCCGCGCCGCTCTTTCGCGCGATCGCCCGCGGGAGCGATCCGGCGGGGCTGGCGCTTGCCGCGCATGTCGCGCTTGCGGAAGCCTTTGCGACACGCGCCCGCGCGCTTGTCGAAAGCGGGGTAGCGCAGGCGGTGGCCCTCTCGGGCGGGGTGTTCCAGAACGCGCTTCTGGTTCGCCTGACGGTTGAAAGACTCAGCGACTGCGAGGTGCTTGTGCACCGCAGGATTCCCGCGAATGACGGTGCGCTTGCCTTTGGCCAGGCGCTCGTCGCAGCAGCAAAATTGGAAGGTTATTGATCGGTCTGGAAGCAATATCGGTTACAAAGCTTTCATAATTTTTCCGTGACATAATCACACACCCTTGAAAATAAATGAAAAATTTATATGCGACATTCTGTCAGTTCGGAGTGGCCCGGAAAGTGTCGATCGGCACAATCAGAGGCGTACCGAGGGCGTGCCTGGGAATGGCCGGCTCCAGGCAGGGGAGGGATCAGTGTCGACAGTGGAAACCTTTTACGACGTGATGCGGCGTCAGGGCATCACCCGCCGCAGTTTCATGAAATATTGCTCGTTGACGGCGGCCGCTTTGGGGCTCGGGCCGAGTTTCGTGCCGAAAATCGCCCATGCGATGGAAACGAAGCCGCGCACGCCGGTGATCTGGGTGCACGGGCTGGAATGCACCTGCTGCTCGGAGAGCTTCATCCGCTCTGCCCATCCGCTCGCCAAGGATGTCGTCTTGAGCATGATCTCGCTTGATTACGACGACACGCTGATGGCCGCCGCGGGCCATGCCGCCGAGGCCGCGCTCGAAGACACGATCGAGAAATACAAGGGCAACTACATCCTCGCCGTGGAGGGCAACCCGCCGCTGAATGAAGACGGGATGTTCTGCATCATTGGCGGCAAGCCCTTTGTGGAACAGCTCCGCCACGCAGCCGAACACGCGAAAGCGATCATTTCGTGGGGCGCCTGCGCCTCTTACGGCTGCGTGCAGGCCGCCGCGCCAAACCCGACCCAGGCGACGCCCGTGCACAAGGTCATCACCGACAAGCCGATCATCAAGGTGCCCGGTTGTCCGCCGATTGCCGAGGTGATGACCGGGGTGATCACCTATATGCTCACCTTCGATCGGATGCCGGAGCTGGACCGTCAGGGCCGCCCGGCGATGTTCTACTCCCAGCGCATCCACGACAAATGCTACCGCCGCCCGCATTTTGACGCCGGCCAGTTCGTCGAACACTGGGACGACGATGCCGCGCGCAAGGGCTATTGCCTCTACAAGATGGGCTGCAAGGGCCCGACCACCTACAACGCCTGCTCGACGGTGCGCTGGAACGATGGCGTGAGCTTCCCGATCCAGTCCGGCCACGGCTGCATCGGCTGCTCGGAAGACGGGTTCTGGGATCAGCACGGCTTCTACCAGCGCGTGACCGGCATCAAGCAGTTCGGCATCGAGGCGACGGCGGACCAGATCGGCCTTGCCACGACGGCCGTGGTCGGCGGTTCGGTGGCGATCCATGCCGCCGCTTCCGCGCTCAAGCGCGCCCAGAAAAAGACCGAGGAGGCGTAAGCCATGACGACGCAAACCCCGAACGGCTTTACCCTCGACAACAGCGGCAAGCGCATCGTTGTGGACCCGGTCACCCGGATCGAAGGCCATATGCGCTGCGAAGTGAACGTGAACGAAGAGGGCATTATCACCAATGCCGTCTCGACCGGCACGATGTGGCGCGGCCTTGAGGTCATTCTCAAGGGTCGCGACCCGCGCGACGCCTGGGCCTTTACCGAGCGGATCTGCGGCGTGTGCACCGGCACCCATGCGCTGACCTCGGTGCGCGCGGTGGAGGATGCGCTCGGCATCTCCATTCCCGAGAACGCGAACTCGATCCGCAACATGATGCAGCTCGCGTTGCAGATCCACGACCATATCGTGCACTTCTACCATCTGCATGCGCTTGACTGGGTGAACCCGGTCAATGCGCTGCGCGCCGACCCGAAGGCGACCTCGGAGCTGCAGCAGATGGCGAGCCCGAGCCATCCGCTCTCCTCCCCCGGCTATTTCCGCGATGTGCAGAACCGGCTCAAAAAGTTTGTCGAAAGCGGGCAACTCGGGCTCTTCAAGAACGGCTACTGGGATAACCCGGCTTACCTGCTGCCGCCCGAAGCCGACCTGATGGCGACGACGCATTACCTTGAAGCGCTTGATCTGCAAAAGGAAATCGTCAAGATCCACACGATCTTCGGCGGCAAGAACCCGCATCCGAACTGGCTCGTCGGCGGCGTTCCCTGCGCGATCAACGTGGATGGCGTGGGCGCGGTTGGCGCGATCAACATGGAGCGGCTCAACCTCGTTTCCTCGATCATCGACAAATGCATCGAGTTCACCAACAACGTCTATCTGCCCGACGTTGTGGCGGTGGGCGGCTTCTACAAGAACTGGCTTTATGGAGGCGGGCTCTCCTCGCAGGCCTGTCTCGCCTATGGCGACATTCCCGAGCATCCGAATGATTTCAGCCCGGAACAGTTGCATCTGCCGCGCGGCGCGATCATCAACGGCAACCTCAACGAGGTGCATGACGTCGATGTGCGCGACCCCGAGCAGATTCAGGAATTCGTCGACCACTCCTGGTATGAATACGGCGAGCCGGGCCAGGGGCTGCACCCCTGGGATGGCGTGACGGCGCCGAAATTCGAGCTCGGGCCGAACTTCAAGGGCACCAAGACGAATATTCAGGAACTCGACGAAAGCGCGAAATATTCCTGGATCAAGGCGCCGCGCTGGAAGGGCCATGCGATGGAGGTGGGGCCGCTGGCGCGTTACATCATCGGCTATGCGAAGGGCCATGAAGACATCAAGAACCAGGTCGAGGGCCTGCTCGGCACGATGAACCTGCCGGTTTCGGCGCTGTTCTCGACGCTCGGGCGTACCGCGGCCCGCGCGCTCGAGGCGGAATATTGCTGCCGGCTGCAAAAACACTTCTTCGACAAGCTGATCACCAACATCAAGAACGGCGACAGCTCGACCGCCAATGTCGAGAAATGGGAGCCGAAAACCTGGCCGAAAGAGTCGAAAGGCGTCGGCATGACCGAGGCGCCGCGTGGTGCGCTCGGCCACTGGGTGCGCATCAAGGATGGCCGGATCGAGAACTATCAATGCGTCGTGCCGACCACCTGGAACGGCTCGCCGCGCGATAGTCAGGGCAATATCGGCGCCTTCGAGGCCTCGCTGATGAACACCAAGATGGAGCGGCCCGAGGAGCCGGTCGAGATCCTGCGCACGCTGCACAGCTTCGACCCCTGCCTCGCCTGCTCGACCCATGTGATGTCGCCCGACGGGGCGCCGTTGACCACCGTCAAGGTGCGCTAGGGGGGCATCATGCGCAAGATCACCGACGAAAGGATCTATGAGCCGAGGGTGCCGCCCGAAGAAATTTTCGAGGCGTCCCGGCTGACCGGCGACGCCACGCTCGAAGATCTCGAGAGTATCCGGCGCCGCACATCGGTCTATGTCTACGAGGCGCCGGTACGGATCTGGCACTGGGTGAATGCGCTTTGCATCACCATCCTGTGCATCACCGGCTACCTGATCGGGGCGCCGCTGCCGAGCATGGATTACAGCGAGGCAACGAACCAGTTTGTCATGGGCTATATCCGCTTTGCCCATTTCGGCGCGGGCACGGTGCTCTCGATCGGCTTCCTCGCGCGGATCTACTGGGCCTTCGTGGGCAACCGTCACGCCTGGCAGATGTTCTACATCCCGATCTTCAACCTGCGTTACTACCGCGAGTTCCTGTTCGAGTTGCGCTGGTATCTCTTCCTCGAAGAAGAGCCAAAGAAATATGTGGGCCACAACCCGCTTGCGCATGCGGCGATGTTCTTCTTCATCACGCTCGGCATCACCTTCATGATGATCACCGGCTGGGCGCTCTACGGCGAGGGGGCGGGGCAGGGCAGCCTGCCGGACACGCTCTTTGGCTGGGTGCTCGGGATCGCGCAGAACAGCCAGCGCATCCACACGCTGCATCACCTCGGCATGTGGGCGATCGTGATCTTCGCAATCATCCATATCTACGCCGCTGTGCGCGAGGATGTGATGAGCCGGCAATCCATGGTTTCGACGATGATCTCCGGCTTCCGGACCTTCAAGGACGACCGTATCGAGTAACTGCTTTGGTGTAAGAGCCGGGCGCAGATCTTCTGCGCCCGGTTTTTGATGGAAGTATTTCTTCCAGTTTCCGGGTTTTGGTGGTAACAATGCTTCCGAAGCCTGGTCGGGCCCGACTCGTTGTTTTTGGCAATCAGGCCCTGACTTCAAGGGGATGCGCGAAGAGGCGCGACCCGGCTCTTTGTGACGGCGCCGCTTCGGCGCCCGGCATAGTCTTCGCTTGGGGCAGTCCGGCTGCCCCGCGTGCAATCGGTTCAGGAGGATTTCATGCAGGCGGTCAAACCCGAACGGGTGCTCGTTCTCGGCATCGGCAATGTGCTGTGGGCCGATGAGGGGTTTGGCGTGCGCTGTGTCGAGACCATGGCCCAGACCCATGCCCTGCCCGAGGCGGTGAAACTGCTCGATGGCGGCACCCAGGGGCTCTACCTGCTGCCGTTCCTGGAAGAAGCCGACGCGTTGATTGTCTTTGATGCGGTCGATTTCGGGCTCGAGCCCGGCACGCTGGTGACGATGCGCGACGAGGATGTGCCCGCATTCATGGGGGCCAAGAAAATGAGCCTGCACCAGACCGGCTTTCAGGACGTGCTCGCCACCGCGCAGCTGATCGGTGCCTGCCCGGGCCGGATGACGCTGATCGGATGCCAGCCGGTCGAACTGGAAGATTACGGCGGCAGCCTGCGCCCGGCGGTGGCCGACCAGATCCCGCGGGCGCTCGAGGAGGCCGTGCGCGAGCTGGAGAGCTGGGGCATCAAGGTGGCGCCCGGTGTCACGCTTTGCGACGATCTCGTCGATCCCTCGCTCGCCCGCGACGCCTATGAACATGGCCGCCCCTCGGAGGAAGACGCCTGCCGGAGCGGGGATCAACGCTTCTTCCCCGCTGCACAGAAGGCGCGCGCCTGATGTGTGTGGGCGTTCCGGTGCAGATCCGCGCCATCGATGGAATCCGCGGTGACGTGATTGAGGAAGGCGTGCCCGGCATCGTCGATCTTTCGCTCACTCCCGAGGCACAGCCGGGAGACTGGGTGCTCGCCTTTCTCGGCGCGGCCCGCGCCGTGATTTCCGCCGAGGAGGCGCAGCAGATCTCTGCGGCGCTCACCGGTTTGCGCGCGCTGATGCAGGGCGGCGATCTGGGGGCGGCCTTTGCCGATCTGGAAGCGCGCGCGCCGCAACTCCCCCCCCATCTGCAAGCCGCGCTCGAGGCCGGCAAGACCACGGCCTGAGGTATCCATGCACGATCACGCCCCTTTCGACACAGCGCCCCGTTCCGGGCAGATGCACCCTCTGGTGGCGCGTCTGAGCACCGAATTTGGCTGGCCGCGGCTTGAAAATGCCTCCGATCTGGCCGAATTCACCTGCCGCCCGGGGGTACACTGCCTGTTCGTGCCGGGTGATTCCGCCCGCAATCTCGAAACCCCCGATGCCGCCGTGGTGTTGCCGGAGCTGCGCCAGGCGTTCCAGAACGGCTTCGATTGCGCCGTCGTTGGCGATGCGATCGAAGCGGATCTGCGCGAAGCGACCCGGGTGCTGAAGACCCCGTCCTTCCTCTTTTACCGCGACGGCACCTTTCTGGGCGGGATCGAGAAGATCCGCGACTGGGACGATTACCTCGCCCGCATTCCCCATATTCTCGCCGTGAAAGGCTGATCCATGGTCTCGAATTTCCATCTGCCGCCCGTCGGCTTCGGCCCCGGCTCGCAGCCCGAGGAAGATGAGGAGCTTGGCTATATGCAGCTTCCCTCGGGGATGCGCACCTATGAGAGCCACCTGCCCGACGTCGCCGACAGCACGGCCGTCGCGCCCGCGATCGCGCTGCTGGTACGGGTGGCCGCCGCGGCATCCGCTTGCGCCGGGGCGGGGCGGGCATGCTTCGATTTGAGCGAGCTTGATGCACAAAACCGTGCCCTCATTGCCGAGACGATGGGGCAGGGCGAAGTCGCAATGAAGATCCGCGGCATTCCCGCGCTGATGGTGCAGGAATCGGTCTTTGCCGGGGTCTGGTGCGTGGCCGGCGCCGGGGTCGACCGGATCGAGGTCGCGCCGGTCCCCTCTGCCGCGCAGAGCCGTGCCTTCGAACCTTTCCGCCGTGCCGGCGGCGCCGGGCTCGCCACGCCGCCCGGAGTGGTAAACGCTCCCGCTCTTCTGGCTGAATTGCTCGACAAGTCGGCTGCTTACGAGGGGGGCGCGGCGCATGTGATCAACCTCACCCTGCTGCCCCATACCGAGGAAGACCTCGCCTGGCTGGCGGAGGCGCTGGGGGAGGGAGCGGTCACAGTGCTCTCGCGCGGTTACGGCAATTGCCGCATCACCGCCACCGCCACCCCCCATGTCTGGCGGGTGCAGTTCTTCAATTCGACCGATGCGCTGATCCTCGACACATTCGAGGTCACGGCGATGCCCGAGGTGGTGTTGGCCGCGCGCGAAGACCTGGAAGACAGCGCAGAGCGGCTGCGCGAAGTGCTGGAGGCGATCCGATGAACGGTCCGATCAAGGGCTTCGAGGGCAGCTATCTGGGGGCCCATGACCGCATTTCCGATCACGCGATCATGGAATGCAAGATCTGCTGGACACCCTACGACCCTACGCATGGCGACGATTTCCGCCAGGTCTTGCCGGGCACGCCGTTCCGCGCGCTTCCGGAGGACTGGCATTGCCCCAATTGCGATGCCCCCCGCGATGCCTTCATCGTGCAATTCGACCCCGGCGCACCAGAACTGCTCGAACAGCAGCGGATCGAGGCGCAGGTCACCGCGCTCACCGCGGATTTTCGTGAGATCTGGCATTCGAAAATGCGCGACGTGCCCTTAGTGAACAAGGCGCTGGCGATCGAGGCGGTTGGGTTTCGCTCCCATGAGGGGCGTGGGCTTGGTGTGCTCGTCTCGCCCTGGTTCATGAATCTCGTGGTGCTGCCGGGCGCGGAAGAAGACTGGTCGGCGCTCGTGCCGGGCGCCAAGGAGGACATGCATTTCCCTTCCGGCATCTATGAATTCATCCACAACCGCCGTGAGATGGTGGGGGGCTATAAGGCTTGCGCCTTGTTCTCCTCTATGGGTGATTTCCAGAGCCAGATGCAGGCACGCGATGTCGCGCGCGCCGTGATGGGCGAGCTCTTCAAGCCGGAGAACCGCGCCGAGACCACGCGGGGCGCCGAAATCCGCGCGAGCCGTGAGGCCGAGATCGAGGCGGTGCACGCTGCCGAAGCGGCGGCCGCAGAAGCGGTGACGCGTGGTGAGGCTCTGGCGCAGCCAAGCCGACGGCAAGTGATTTCCGGCGGGCTTGTGGCCCCCGACAGGGCGGAGGGGGGCGCGGTGTGAGCGCCGAACTCGGCATTCTGCTCCGTCCCGACGGCCCGAGACTGACGGTCGAGATCTCCCGCCCCGACCCTTTGCCGCTGGAGCGGATGCTGCTCGGGCGGCCCGCGGTTGAGGTGGCGGAACTGCTGCCGCGACTGTTCAACCTTTGCGGCGCGGCGCAGGGGCAGGCGGTGCGGCTCGCGCTCGGTCTGCCCGCGCCGCAAATGCCGGTGCAGCACGAGATCCTGCGCGACCATCTGGCGAAGCTCTGTCTGATCTGGCCGAAGCTCGTGGGGGTGCCGCCGCGGCCTCTGCCCGCCGCCTGGGCCGAGGGCGGCACGGCGCTGCAGGGCTGGATCTGGGGCGGGCCGGTGCCCGAGCGGCTGGCCTCGTTCATCGCGAGCGGGGCCGGAGCGGCGCCGCTGCTTGCGGAACTCGCAAAGCTGTTCTCGCCCGGTGAGGCGGTCGCAGACCTGCCGCCGCTCACCGACCCGATGGCGGTGACGGCGCAGGAAAACTCCCCCGCCGGGCGGGTTGCCGAGGCGGGGCTGATGGCGCAGGCGGAGGCCCTCTGGGGCCGCGGGCCGCTCTGGCGTGCGCTGGGCCGGATGATCGACCTGCACCGGCTTGCCCTGACCCCTTACCCGGCCGAGCTGCGCCCCGATGGCACCGCCGTGGTGGCTGCGGCGCGCGGCGCCTATGCGCTTTCGGCCGATGCCGAGGGGGGGCGCCTGACCGCGCTCACCCGCGTCACGCCGACCGATCATCTTCTTGCCCCGGGGGGGGCGCTGGAGCAGAGCCTTGCCGCCCTGCCGAGCGAAAAGGCCGATCTCGCCCGCCTCGTGGTCGATATTCTCGACCCCTGCGTGCCGGTGGCTCTGGAGCTGGCGCCCGATGCATGAAATGTCGATTGTCGAAGGGATCCGCAGCGTGATCGAAGAGGCGGGGCGCGCGCAGGGTTTTGCGCGTGTGACAAAGGTGCGTCTCGAGATCGGGCGGATGGCGGGGGTGGAGCGCGCTGCGCTCGATTTCGCCTTCGACGTGGTGATGAACGGCTCGATTGCTGAAGGGGCGGCGCTCGAGATCATCGATATTCCCGGCAAGGCGCTGTGCTTTGACTGTGAAAAGACGGTAGAAATAGACCATCGCCTCGATGGTTGCCCGCTTTGCGGCGGGGCGCGGCTGCTGGTGCAGGGGGGCGAGGAAATGCGGATCAAGGATCTGGAGGTGCTCTGATGTGCACGGTGTGCGGGTGCGGCGGCCATAGCGTCGAAGAGGCGTTCAAGGACCATCTGAAAAAGACCGGTCAGGAGGCCGAGAGCCACAAGCCCGCGCCCTTCGCCGTGCTGGCGGAGCCGCCGAAAGGCGCGGTGCACAGCCATAACCATACACATTGGCACACCCATGCCGATGGCACGAGCCATAGCCATCCGCATAATCACAGCCACAGCCATACCAGCGGGCATGCCGCGGCCGAGGCGGAGCATCCGCACGGCGAAGGCCATGATCACGACCATGCCCACGGGCATGATCACGCGCATGGGGCCTCTTGCGGGCACGATATTCATCTCGGCCACGGGCTCGCAGGCACGGAAGTGCCCGGCATGAGCCAGGCGCGGCTGGTCGAGATCGAGACCGACATCTTGTCTAAAAACAACATCTTTGCCGCGCGAAACCGCAAGTTTCTGGCGCAAAAGGGGATTTTTGCGACAAATCTGGTTTCCTCGCCCGGCTCGGGCAAGACCACCCTTTTGGTGAAAACGATCGAGATGCTCGGCGGCGCGCCCTTGGGTGTGATCGAGGGCGATCAGCAAACAACGAATGATGCAGACCGCATCCGCGCCACCGGCGCCCCGGCGCTGCAGGTCAACACCGGCAAGGGCTGCCACCTCGATGGCGCGATGATCGAACAGGCGCTGGCGCGTCTGCCGCTGCCCGACCATGCGCTTTTGTTCATCGAAAACGTCGGCAACCTTGTCTGCCCGGCCGCCTTTGACCTTGGGGAAGATGCGAAAGTGGCGATCCTTTCCGTCACCGAGGGCGAAGACAAGCCGCTCAAATACCCCGACATGTTTGCCGCCGCGGGGCTCGCGATCCTCAACAAGGTCGATCTCGCACCGCATTGCGACGTGGATCTGGACCTTTACGAAGCCAATATCCGCCGCGTGAACCCCACTATCGAGGTGCTGCGCGTCTCCGCCCGCACCGGCGAGGGCATGCAGGCCTGGCTGGACTGGCTCGCCGCCGGGCGCGCCCGCAAGGCAAGCTGATGTCGGCCTCTGCCCCCGCGATCCTCCTCGTCGATGATGAGCCCCATTCGCTCAGCGCGATGAAACTCGCGCTGGAGGATGATTTCGATATCCTCACCGCCAAGGGGGCGGCAGAGGCGCTGGCGATCCTCGAAGAGGAATGGGTGCAGGTGATCATCTGCGATCAGCGCATGCCGGGGCGCACGGGGGTCGATTTTCTCACCGAGGTGCGCGAGCGCTGGCCGGAGACGGTACGGATCATCCTCACCGGCTATACCGACAGCGCCTCGATGATGACGGCGATCAACGAGGCGGGGATCCACCAGTTCCTCACCAAGCCTTGGCATCCCGAGCAGCTTCTGGCCTCGGCGCGGAACGCCGCGCGGATGTTTGCGCTGGCACGCGAGAACGACCGGCTCTCGTTGGAGATGCGGCTTTTGAACTCGACCCAGGAAAGCCGGGTCGAGAAACGCCGCCGCGCGCTGCGCGAGGGGATGGGGTTCGAGACGATCCTGCGCACGCCCAATTCCGCGATGAACGGCGCGGTGACGCTGGCGCGGCAGTTTGCGAGCTTCGATGTGCCGGTGCTGGTGCGCGGCGAGCCGGGCTCGGGCCGGGCGCAGATGGCGCGGGCGATGCATTATGTCTCGCTGCGCTCCGACAAGCCGTTTTATGAACTCAACCTTGCGGGCATGCCCGAAGAGCTGGCAATGATCGAACTCTTCGGGGCACGTCGCGGCATTCTGCCCGGTGGCGTCGCAAAGATCGGCCTTGCGCAGAAGGCAGACCGGGGCACGCTGTTTCTGGCCGGGATCGAGACCGCGACGCCGGCCTTGCAACTGGCCTTGATCCGCATGCTGACCGAGGGGGCGATCACGCCCTTGGGCGGGCAGGAGACGGCAGGCACGAACCTGCGCCTGATCACGGCGGCAGCGGCCGATCTGCGCGCGCTGGTGGCGGACGGGAAATTCCGCTCGGACCTCTATTATGCGCTCTCGACCGGCGAGGTAGTGCTTCCGCCTTTGCGGGCGCGGCGGGGCGATGTGGCGATTCTGGCGCAGAACTTTCTGGCCGAGGCGGCGGCGCGGCACGGCAAGCCGGTGCTGGGCTTTGACGGCACGGCGCTCGATTTCCTCGAAAACTACGACTGGCCGGGGAACCTGCGCGAGCTTTCGAACGAGGTGACGCGAATGCTGATGTTCGCGCAGTCAAACACGCTCGGCGCGGATCTGATTTCGCGTCACATTTTGCAGGCGGCGCCTTCGGAAGAGGGAGCGGACCGCTCTGCCGAAGAGGTGATGACCGCCGCGGGCACGCTGAAGGATCGCGTCGAGCTGATCGAGATGCGGATCCTGCGCGAAACGCTGACGCGCAATCGCTGGAACAAGAGCCGCGCGGCGGCAGAGCTGGGGCTCAGCCGGGTGGGCTTGCGGGCAAAGCTTGAACGGTATGGCATCATCGACCCTTCAGGGCGGGTGTCGGAAGAGGAGGAGAGCTGATGTGTCTGGGGATTCCGGGGCAGATCATCGCCATCACCGATGCGGAGCGGATGGCCGCGCTCGCCGAAGTGTCGGGCGTGCGGCGCGAGGTCAATGTGGCCTGCGTGGCCGAGGGGCCGCTTGAGGCGCTTGTCGGGCAGTGGGTGCTCATTCACGTCGGCTTTGCGATGAGCCTGATCGACGAGGATGAGGCGGCCAAGACGCTTGAGGCGCTGCGCGATCTGGGCGAGGCGCAGGAGGCGCTCGAGCAGATGGCGGCGGGCGATGCGGCGCTGGAGGGGCGGGCATGAAATTCGCCTCTGAATTCCGCGATCCGGCGCTGGCAAAGGCGCTCTTGGCCGAGATTGCAAGGACCGCCGACGAGATTGGCGCGACGAAGCAAAAGCCGGTCAGCATCATGGAGATCTGCGGCGGGCATACGCATTCGATCTTCCGCTACGGGCTCGACCGGCTGATCCATGACGGGATCGAATTCATCCACGGGCCGGGCTGCCCGGTCTGCGTGCTGCCGCGCGCGCGGGTCGATGAATGCATCGAGATTGCGCAAAAGCCGGGCGTCGTGTTTTGCACCTTTGGCGATGCGATGCGGGTGCCGGGCTCAAAGCTCAGCCTGCTGCAGGCGAAGGCTGCGGGGGCGGATGTGCGCATGGTCTACAGCCCGCTCGACGCGCTCGAGATTGCGCGGCGCAGCCCCGAGAAGGAGGTTGTGTTCTTCGGTCTCGGTTTCGAGACCACGACGCCCTCGACCGCGCTTGCGATTGCGCAGGCCGCGCGCGAGGGGCTGACGAATTTCACGGTGTTTTGCAACCACATCACCGTGCCCGAGCCGATCAAGGCGCTGCTCGATGACCCGCATATGTGCCTTGACGGCTTTATCGGGCCGGGCCATGTGTCGATGGTGATTGGCATTCATCCCTATGATTTCATTGCCGAGGATTATGGCAAGCCGATCGTTGTCGCGGGGTTTGAGCCGACCGATCTGCTGCAATCGGTGCTGATGGTGCTGCGCCAGATCGCCGAAGGCGTGGCGCGGGTGGAGAACCAATATGCCCGCGTCGTGCCCGAACATGGCAACACGGTGAGCCTTGCGGCGATGGCGGAGGTTTATGAAAAGCGGCCCTCTTTCGAATGGCGGGGGCTGGGCGAGATCGACGCCTCGGGGCTGCGGATTCGCGACAAGTACCGCGCCTTTGATGCCGAGGAGAAATTCGGGATCGGATATGCCGGCGTGCGGGCCGTGGTCGAGGAGGCGGAAGGCTGCGCGTGCGGTGCGGTGATGACGGGACGGATGAAGCCGCCGGCCTGTCCGCAATTTGGCAAGGGCTGCACCCCGGAGATGCCGCTTGGCGCTTTGATGGTGAGTTCGGAGGGTGCTTGTGCGGCCTACTGGCAATATGGGGGCGCGCGGGCGGCGGAGTGATTTCGCCTCGGCAGGGCCGAGGCGACCCGGCGGGGGGCTTGCAGCCCCCCCCCCCCCCCCCCCCCCGGACCCCCCGGACAGCCCCGGCGAGACTGGAGTGAGACGAGAATGGCTTTGAGAGACGCGCGGGTGACCTTGGCGCATGGCGGTGGCGGGCGCGCGATGCGTGACCTGATCGAAGAGGTGTTCACCTCCGTTTTCGGCCCGCCGGGGATGGAGGATCAGGCGCGGCTGAGTGCGGCGGCGCTCGCCCGGCCCGGCGCGCGGCTCGCCTTCACCACCGACAGCTATGTGGTGACCCCGGTCGAGTTTCCGGGGGGCGATATCGGCAAGATCGCCGTTTGCGGCACGGTGAATGACCTTGCCGTAGGGGGGGCAACACCGCTCTGGCTCTCGGCCGCCTTCATCATCGAGGAGGGCACCGAGATCGCGCTTTTGCGCCGCATCGTGGCGACGATGGCAAGCGAGGCGGAAGCCGCGGGGGTGCGGATCGTCACCGGCGATACCAAGGTGGTGGGGCGGGGAGCTTGCGACGGGGTCTTTGTCACCACCGCGGGGGTGGGCGTGATCGCGCCCGGTTGCGAGATGGCGGCAGACCTCGTGCGGCCGGGGGATGTGGCGATTGTCAACGGCGTGCTCGGCGATCACGGCGCGACCATCCTTGCGGCGCGGGGGGATCTGGCGCTGTCGAGCGATATCGAGAGCGATTGCGCGGCGCTCGGTCATCTGATGGCCGATCTCATCGCCGCCGCGCCCGGCACGCGCGCGGCGCGCGATCTGACCCGCGGCGGGCTTGCCTCGGCGCTCAGCGAGATCGCGGGAGCCGCCGGTTGCGGACTGGTGATCGAGGAGGCCGCGCTGCCGCTTCGCGCCGAAGTGGTGGGGATGTGCGAGATCCTCGGCCTCGATCCGCTCTACCTTGCCAATGAGGGGCGACTTGTTGCTTTCGTGCCCGAGGCCGAGGCCGAGGCGGCGCTGGCTGCGATGCGGGGGCGCCCCGAAGGTGCGGGCGCTTGCATTGTCGGGCGGGCAGTGCCAGAGCACCCCGGGCAGGTGCGCATGCGCACCGCTTTCGGGGGCAGCCGGATCGTCGACATGCTGGTGGGCGAGCAATTGCCGCGAATCTGCTGACGCTGTAGATCTGGGCTCAGCGTGCCCGACAAGACGATTGACTTGGTGCCGGCCTGCAGGGGTCATAGCTGCGGAACTTCCGGCAAAGATATTGCTTACAGGCCCCTTGCGGGGAAAATTAGAGCGGCCGGAGGACATGAAGCCCACCGCCAAAACCGGAAAGACGAAACGTATGGACGGCCCGAGCGACGACAAGACTGACGCGGATCTGACAGTGACTGCGCCACCGGCGCCGCAAGAAGACACCGGCGCGCCGCAGGTGGTGGTGGCGATTGGGGCCTCTGCCGGGGGGCTTGATGCGCTGGAGCGTCTATTTGGGGCACTGCCCTCCAATACCGGCGCGGCCTATGTGGTGATCCAGCATCTGTCGCCCGATCATAAATCGATCATGGCCTCGCTGCTGGCGCGTCACACCAGAATGCCCGTGGTGACGGTGGAAGACGAGATGGCGCTCGCGCCCAATTCTGTCTTCCTGATCCCGCCCGCCACGATCATGACGCTCGAAGGGCGGCATTTGCGGCTCGCCCCGAAGGATCGCCGCGTGCTTTCGCTGCCGATCGATGCTTTTTTCACCTCGATGGCGGCGGGATACGGTAACCGCGCCCTTGCCGTCGTGCTCTCGGGCACCGGCTCGGATGGCACGCGTGGCGTTTCCGCCGTCCATGCCGCGGGGGGGGTGGCAATTGCGCAGGATCCGCGCGACGCGCGCTTCGACGGCATGCCGCGCTCGGCCATCGCCACTGGTTTCATCGATTCCACCCTCTCGATCGACCGCATCGGCCCCTGGATTGCGGATTACCTCGTACGCCGCCCGGCTCTGGTGGCCGCCGCAGAGGCCGGGAAAACCCCCGAGGGTGACAGCCCGGCCCTGCCGCGGCAATTCGAGGGGCTTGAGCCGCAGGAGGCGCTGGGCCGGGTGATCGAGATCCTCTCGCTCTCGGGCGGGGTGAATTTCACCGATTACAAATCAGGTACGGTGCAGCGCCGGATCGAGCGGCGCATGGGCGTGCGCCAGATCACCGAGCTTTCCTCCTATCTCGAACTGCTGACCCAGGATCGCGCCGAACTCGCCACGCTGCGCCGCGAGATGCTGATCCCGGTCACCTCCTTTTTTCGTGACACGGAGGCCTTTGCGGAGCTCTCCGAACGGGTGATCGATGCGCTTGTCGCCGAGGCTGCGGTGGGCTCGACGCTCCGGGTCTGGTCGGCGGGCTGCGCCACCGGTGAAGAGGCTTATACGCTCGCCATGCTCTTCTTCGACGCCTTCGAACGGGCGGGGCGCTGGCCGACGCTGAAGATCTTCGCCACCGATGTCGAGCCGGTGAACATCGAGCAGGCCGCGACCGGATTCTACCCCGAAACCATCGCCGCGGATCTGCCCGGCACCTTCCTGGAGCGCTTCTTTACTCCGCGCGGCGGGCAATTCGTTGTCCGCCCGGAGTTGCGCCAGTCGATCGTCTTCGCGCGCCACAACATCCTGTCCGATCCGCCGTTCACCCGGATGGATCTGGTCAGCTGCCGCAACACGCTGATTTATCTGCGCCCCGAGGCGCAGGAGCGCGCGCTCCGGCGGATGCATTACGCCCTGCGCCCGGGCGGTTTTCTGTTCCTCGGCGGGTCGGAAGCGCTCGTCCATGTGCAGGACGATTTCTCCGTGCTCTCGGCGCGACACCGGATCTGGCAGGCGCAACGCTCGGGCTCGGCGCCGCTTACCGACCGCAAGGCAGGGCTTTACATCAACGCGCGCCCGACGCGCCGACGCACCGAAGGGGCACCGCAAACGGCGATGGAGCGCGGCCTTGCGGCGCTGCAAAAAGCCTATGCGCCGCCGCCGTCTCTGCTCGTCAACGGGCGCCATGAGATTCTGCATTCCTATGGCGATCTGAGCCGGTTCATGCAGATCCGCGATGGCGTCGCAACGCTCGAGATCGGGCGTCTTCTGATCGAGCCTTTGCTTCCCGTTGCCTCGGCGCTGCTGTTCAAGGCGGCGCGCCTTGGCGAGGAGGCAGGCTCCGATCCGCTGCATCTGGCCGAAGGTGTGGCCGGACCCGAAGCGCAATGGGTGCGCCTGAAGGTGATGCCGATCGCCCCGGCGCAGGAGGCCGTGCCCGACGAGGTGCGCCTCTACCTTCTTGTTTTCGAAACCGTTGCCTCGGATGAGGATGATGTGCCCGTGGTCGACATCGACCGTGAGGTGGGCGCGCGGATCGAGATGCTGGAGGCCGAGCTCGCGATGACGCGCGAGAGCTTGCAGGCGATGATCGAGGAGCTGGAGACCTCAAACGAGGAATTGCAGGCCACCAACGAGGAAATGATGGCCTCGAACGAGGAGCTGCAATCGGCGAACGAGGAGTTGCAATCAGTCAACGAGGAGCTGAACTCCGTCAACGCCGAATATCAGGAGAAGATCGACCTTCTCAACCGCTCCAATGCCGATCTTGACAGCCTCACCCGGATCATGGCGATGGGGGCGATCTTCGTCGATGCCGATCTGCGCGTGACCCGGTTCAGCCCTGACGCGGTCGAGCTGTTCCGGATCCGCGATGTCGATATTGGCCGCCCCTTGGGCGATATTACGCATCGGCTCGATTATGCCGGGTTGCTCGATGACCTGCGCCGCACGCTGCGCGCGCAAAGCCGTCACGAACGCGAAGTCAGCGGGCTGAACGGGCGGCATTATCTGGTGCGGATGCTGCCCTACAAGGTGCCCTCTTCCGCGGCGCAGGGCGTGGTCCTGACCTTCGTCGACATCACCCAGACCCGTAACCTGCAGCTTTTGCAGTCGGTGATCGACGGGCTCGCCGAACATGTTGCGGTGCTCGATGGCAAGGGCGACATCATGCTGGTGAACGCCGCCTGGACGCGGTTCGCCGCCGAAAACGGCGATCCGGGCGCGGCCCATACCGGGGTTGGCGTCAATTACGTCGGCCATTGCGATACCGGCAATGCGGCGATCGACGGCAGCTACGCCAAACGCGCAGTCGACGGCATCCGGGCTGTGCTTGGCGGCAAGCAGGACCAGTTTTCGCTGGAATATCCGTGCGATGCGCCCGAATGCCCGCGCTGGTTCGTGATGCATGTGCGCCCGCTTGCCAATCCGATCCAGGGCGCGGTGGTCAGCCATGTCGAGATCACCCGCTGGCGCGAGGATGTCGCCGAATAAAGCTCTCCGGAATTCATTGATCTTCATGCCCCCCGGACCACGGTCCGGGGGGTGTCTTTTGGGCGGTATACCGTGGTCAATTGCATAAATGACGAATCTGACTTTTGGAGATAAATCTTGACAGTTTTGATGGGCAAACGTATCCGACAAGAAAGGTAAGGATTTTAGGAGACCAGCCATGCTCGCCCCGCTCCTGATCATGCTGCGTGAAGGGCTAGAGGCCGCGCTTGTGGTCGCGATCATCGCAACCTATCTCAAACGCACGGGGCGCGGTGCCTGGATCGGTGCTATCTGGGTGGGAGTGCTGTTTGCGCTGGCACTGTCGCTGTTCGTCGGCGCCGGGCTGCAGGCGCTTCAGGCAGAGTTTCCGCAACGTGCGCAGGAGGGCTTCGAGGCCATCGTGGCGCTGGTTGCCGTGGGCGTGCTGGTGTGGATGGTGTTCTGGATGCGAGCTGCCGCGCGCTCGATACGTGCCACGCTGGAAACCGGCATCGACGCGGCCTTCACGGAGAATGGACCGGGGCAGGGGACGGTCTGGGCGCTCATCGCCATGTCTTTCTTCGCCGTGGCGCGCGAGGGGCTCGAATCGGTCTTCTTCCTGCTCGCGATCTTCCAGCAGGCGCCGGGGCCGACCGCGCCGCTCGCGGCCCTTCTCGGCATCGTGATCTCGATCGCGCTGGGCTGGGGGCTTTATGCGGGCGGGCTCAAGCTCAACCTGCGGCTTTTCTTCCGCGCCTCCGGGCTTTTCATCCTCTTCGTTGCGGCGGGGCTCTTTTCCGGCGCACTGCGCTCGCTCCATGAGGCAGGTCTGTGGAACTGGTTGCTCACCCCCGCCTGGGATCTGAGCCACGAGCTTCCGCTCTCCTCCGTTGCGGGGGCGGTGCTCTCGGCGCTTTTCGGCTATCATGAGAGCCCGAGCTTCGGCGAGGTGCTCGCCTGGGCGCTGTTCCTGGTCTGCACCCTTCCGTTCTTCCTGCGTCCCGCACCCATTGCCCAACCGCAAGAGGCCTGAGATGACGACGCCTGACACCGCTCCCAAAGGCCCGCCGGGCCGGCTGATCAATTACCTTATCGCCGTTGGCATCGCCCTCACGGCAGGCGGGATCGAGCTCTTCTGGTCGATCTCCTCGCGCAATAACGTGATGACGATGGATGCGATCACCATCACCGTCGACGGGCGCGCCTGCACTCCGATGGCGCTTGAGATGCCCGCGGGCAAGGCGACTTTCAAGATCGTCAATGCCTCCGACCGGCCGCTCGAATGGGAGATCCTCGACGGGGTGATGGTGCTGGCCGAGCGCGAGAATATTGCGCCCGGTTTCTCCTCCAGCCTCACCGAGACGCTGAAACCGGGGGATTACGAGATCACCTGCGGGCTTTTGTCGAACCCGCGCGGGAGCCTCAAAGTGCTGCCCACGGCGGCGAGCGAGGCCGCGCGCACGGCCCCGCCGGTGGCGGAATTCGTCGGGCCGCTCGCCGAGCGGCAGGTGCAGCTGATGCGCGCTGCCTCGAAATTCGTGCAATCTTCCAAAGCCCTGGAGGAGGGGCTCGGGGCGGGCGACATGGTGGCCGCGAAAGCCGCCTGGCTTGCTGCGGCGCAGGACTGGGCCCGGCTCGGCCCGGTTTCGCTCCGTGTTTCGGATCTGACGAACCGGATCGCGCCGCAGCCCGAATGGCTTGCCGGGCGCGAGGCGGATCCGGGGTTCACCGGCCTCACCCGGATCGAATATGCGCTCTTCAAACAGGGCAGCACCGAGGGGCTCGGGCCCGTTGCGGCGCAGCTTCTGGCCGATGCCGAGGCGCTGCAGGTGCGCGTCAAGGCGCTCAAACCCGCGCCGGAGGATGTGGCCGGCGATGCCGCGCGCCAGGCCCGCGCGCTGGCCGAGGGGCAGATCGCCGCCGGGCTCTCGCGCCATGCGGGGGCCGATGGTGCGCTTCTTGCCGCCGCGCTTGAGGGCCTGCGTCGCTCGATGGCGGCGGAGGAGCCGATGATCTCGGCTGCCGATCCGGCGCTGGCCGCGCGTCTTGATGATGCCTTCGCCGCCGCCGGAACGGCTGCACAATCCACCCCTTACGACCCTGCTGCCGCAGCGGCGGCGTTAAGCGGCCTGGCCGACGCGCTGGGCGCCATCAACCAAAGCCTGTCTTTAGAGAGCTGACATGTCCGAGATGAACGAAAGCCGCCGGGCCCTGATCAAGGGGCTGGGCCTGGGTCTTGCAACCTGTCCCTTCGCGCTGGGCGCGGCCCGGGCGGAGGCGCCCGCGCAGGCCTCGGCCGTCACCGCCGCGCCGCAGGCGGGCGCCACCTCGTCGAGCGACCGGATCTCGCCTTTCGGGGCGCATCAACCCGGCATCGCCACGCCGCGCCCCGCCTGGGGCATGGTGGCGAGTTTCGATGCGATCGTCGACACGCCAGCCGACCTTGAGCGGCTCCTGCGCCGCCTCACCGAGCGGATCCGGTTCCTGACGAGTGGCGGAGCGGTGCCGCAGGTCGACCCGAAACTGCCGCCGCTCGACAGCGGCATCCTGGGGCCGGTGCTGCGCCCTGACGGGCTCACCGTCACGCTCGGGCTTGGCTCATCGCTCTTTGAGCGCCACGCTTGGCTCGCGGCGCATCGCCCGGCGCAGCTGGTGCGGATGACGTCCTTCCCCAATGACGCGCTCGATGCTGATCTTTGCCACGGCGATATTGCGTTGCAATTTTGCGCCAATACCCAGGATACGATCATCCACGCCCTGCGCGATGTGCTGAAAAACCTGCCCGATCAACTGGTTTTGCGCTGGAAGCAGGAGGGCAACGTGCCCGTGATCCCGCCGCAGCCGCCGGGGGTGATGGAATCGGCGCGCAATTTTCTGGGCTTCCGCGACGGCTCGGGCAACCCCGACGCCGCCGATGAGGCGCTCATGGCGCGCGTGCTCTGGGTCGAGACGCCCGACTGGACCGCCGAGGGCAGCTATATGGCGGTGCGGATCATCCGCAATTTCGTCGAGCGCTGGGACCGCACGCCGCTCACCGAGCAGGAGCGGATCTTTGGCCGCACCAAGATCACCGGCGCGCCGCTTGACCAGCCCGCGGGCAGCGAGGCCGATGTGCCCGATTACGCCGCCGACCCCGAAGGCGAAAAAGTGGCGCTCGACAGCCATATCCGGCTGGCCAACCCGCGCGATGAAGCCGGCGAGCGCCATCTGATGCTGCGCCGCCCTTTCAACTACTCAAACGGTGTGACCCGCTCGGGCCAGCTCGATCAGGGGCTTCTCTTCATCGCCTGGCAGGCGAGCCTTGAGGATGGCTTTCTGGCCGCGCAAACGCGGCTGAACGGAGAACCCCTTGAAGAATATATCAAACCTGTCGGTGGTGGCTATTTCTTTGCGCCGCCCGGCTTTTCGGACGCCGCCGACGATTATCTTGGCCGCCAGCTGATCGACGCCATTGGCCGCACCCCCCGCAAAACCTGAGAAAGGATGCATCCGATGAAAACCCTTCCCCTCGCAGCGTTGCTGCTGGCCACCACCGCCCCCGCCTTTGCCGAGCAGGCAGCGCTCGATCTGGTCGCGCCGATTGCCGAATACAAGCTCTATGTCACGGAAAACACGGAGACTTTGGTGGACGAGACCCGCGCTTTCACCGAAGCCGTGAAGGCGGGTGATGTTGAGAAAGCGAAAGCGCTCTTTGCGCCGACGCGGCTCAGCTACGAGCGGATCGAACCGGTGGCGGAGCTTTTCGCCGACCTCGACGCGCCGATCGACGCGCGCGCGGATGATTATGAACAGGCCGAGGCAGACCCGGAATTCACCGGCTTCCACCGGCTCGAATATGCGCTCTGGGTCGAGGGCAAGACCGATCATGTGACCGCCATCGCCGACAAGCTGCAATCGGATGTCGAGGAGCTGGCCAAGCGGATCGACGGGCTGACCTTCCCGCCCGCGGTCGTGGTGGGCGGCGCCTCGGTGCTGATGGATGAAGTGGCCGCCACCAAGATCTCGGGTGAGGAAGACCGCTATTCCCGCACCGATCTGTGGGATTTCCACGGCAACTTCGATGGCGCTTACAAGATTGTCGAGCTTTTCGGCCCGCATGTCGAAGACAAGGATTTCCTCGCCTCGGTCGAGGGCAATTTCGCCAAGGCGAATGAAACGCTCGCCAAATACCGCGAGGGCGAGGGCTTCGTGAGCTACGAAAAGCTCACCGACGAAGACCGCCGCCGCCTCTCGGCGCTGGTGAACACGCTGGCCGAAGATCTGGCCACGCTGCGCGGCCGCCTCGGTCTGGGCTGAGTGCTGAATGCGAAAGGCGGGCCGCGAAGGCCCGCCTTTTCTCCGCCGCGGCGGAGATGCGCCAGCAGGCCTTCGGGGGCCTGCCTCCTCTGACGCCTAGCCTTTTTTGACCGCCTTGAGCTTGTCGATGCCGAGGATCTTCATCCCCGCCTTCTCGTAGAAGGTCTCCGAGGTGCCGCGGCGCAGCTTGTGCATGAAATAGCGCTCGAATCCCTCTTTTGCCCAATGCACCCATTTGCCCTGCGCCGACCAGTTGACGTTGCGCGGCGGGATCTGGGGTTGCGCAACAAAGGCGATGCCCTGATCGCCGAAATCGGCCAGACAGACGGCGTTCCAGGTGCCGACCTCATCGGCCTCCTGGCCGCGCACGATCCGGCCCATGTTATGCGCCGTTGCCGTGACCATGCTTTCGATCATGAAGCCCGTTTTCGGCACGCCGCAGGGCACCGGCGTTGGCACCACCGGCGGGATCGCCACGCAAACGCCCACAGCAAAGACGTTCTTGTATTTCGGGTTTTGCTGGTGCTGGTCGACGATCACGAAGCCGCGCGGGTTGACGAGCCCCTCGATCCCCATCAGCGCCTTGATGCCGCGGAAGGCGGGCAGCATCATCGCATAGCCAAAGGGCATTTCCTTCTCGGCCTTGACCGAGCCGTCATCGGCGATTTCCTCGACGATCATCTTGCCGTCTTCGACCTTTTTCACCCGGCACGAGGTCATCCATTTGATGTGTTTCTCGCGCATGTTGCCTTCAAGCAGGCCCTTGGTGTCGCCCACGCCGTCAAGGCCGAGGTGGCCGACATAGGGCTCTGAGGTGATGAAGGTCATCGGCACCTTGTCGCGGATTTTCATTTTCCGCAGGGCGGTGTCGAGGATGAAGGTGAATTCATAGGCTGGGCCGTAGCAGCTTGCGCCCTGCACCGCGCCGATGATGATCGGGCCGGGGGTTTCGCAAAAGCGCTCAAAGGCGATGCGGGCATCCTCGGCATGGTCGATATGGCAGATCGACTGGGTGTAGCCCTCGGGGCCAAAGCCTTCGATCTCGTCAAACGCCAGTTCCGGGCCGGTGGCGATGACGATGTAATCGTAGCTCACCGACTGGCCGTTTTCGAGTTCGACCCGGTTTTCAGAGGGATGCAGCCGCGCGGCCGCGACCGGGATGAAGTCGATGTTCTTTTTCTTCATCGTCGGCGCGAGATCGACGGTGATCTCCTTGCGCGAGCGCCAGCCCACGGCCACCCAGGGGTTTGACGGCACGAAATGGTAGTGCGGATCTTTCGTGATGACGGTGATCTTGTCTTCCTTGCGCACCTGTTCGCGCAACTCGTAAGCCATGATGGCACCGCCAAGACCGGCGCCCAGAACCACGATATGAGCCATTCGTCCCTCCCCTGAACTGGCTTCGGGCAACCGCCCTTTCCATGCACATCTCTGAATATGAGGCGCGCGGCTGTCAAGCGAGTTCTGTGAGAATTTGCCGCATTGCCTTCATATGAAAGAAAAAAGGGTGGGCCGGAGCCCACCCTTCAACTCTAACACGAATTTCTGTCGCGTCACTTCGGCATTTCGGCCGAAATCCCTTCGACGTAGAAATTGAGCCCGGCGAGCTGGCCGTCATCGGGGGTTTCGCCCTCGGCGAGCCAGACCGAGCCATCCTGCTTGTTGAGCGGGCCGGTGAAGGGGTGGTATTCGCCCGAACCGATCATCTCGATCAGGTTTTCGGCTTCGGCCTTCACCTCGGCGGGCACCGCATCGGTGATCTCGCCGATCTTCACCATGCCCGAGCCGATGCCGCCCCAGGTGGCATCCGCGGTCCAGCTGCCTTCGAGCATCGCCTTGGTGCGTTCGACGTAATAGGGCGCCCAGTTGTCGATCGTCGAGGCAACGCGCGGGGCGGGCTTGAAGGCTTCCATGTCGGAGGCCTGGCCAAAAGTATAAACGTTGCCCGCTTCCTGCGCCTTCGCTTGCGGTGCGGTCGAGTCGGTGTGCTGCAGCACGAAATCGCAGCCTTCGGCGATCAGCGCGGCGGCGGCATCGGCTTCTTTCGCCGGGTCGAACCAAGTGTAGGCCCAGACCACCTTGATCTCGACATCCGGGTTCACTTTCTTGGCGTGGATGAAGGCGGCATTGATGCCCTGGATCACTTCGGGGATCGGGAAGGAGCCGATGTAACCGATCTTGTTGGTCTTCGTCATCCGACCGGCGATGGTGCCCTGAATCGCGCGGCCCTCGTAGAAGCGCGCATCATAGGTGCCGAGGTTTTCGGCGCGCTTGTAGCCGGTGGCATGTTCGAATTTCACGTTCGGGAATTTGGAGGCGACGTTGACTGCCGCATCCATGAAGCCGAACGAGGTTGCGAAAATGAGCTGGTTGCCTTCGAGCGCGAGCTGGGTCAGCGCGCGTTCGGCATCCGGGCCTTCGGGCACGTTTTCGATGAAGGAAGTGACGACCTTGTCGCCGTATTCCGCCTCGATCGCGCGGCGCGCCACGTCGTGCTGATAGGACCAGCCCATGTCGCCCACCGGGCCGACATAGATGAAGCCGATTTTCAGCGGGTCGGCGGCGCGGGCGGGCAGGCCCAGCGTGGCAAGCGTCGCGGTGGCGGCGGTGGTTTTCAGAAAGGATCTGCGGTCCATGGGATGTTCCCTTGTTGTGGGCCTCCGGCCCGGTTGGAAAGGCCCCGGTCTCAGCTCGAGGCGTGGAACGACCGCCCCAGCGCCGCCGGCGCGGCCGGGGCTCCGTGGCGGTGGGTTGCGGAGAGGATCACCAGCACAAGCACGGTGATCACGTAAGGCGCCATCGAAAGGAGATGCACCGGAATGGCATAGCCCGCTGCCTGAAGTTGCAGTTGCAACGCGGTGATGCCGCCAAAGAGATAGGCACCGATCAGCACGCGCTCAGGCTTCCAGCTGGCAAAGACGACGATGGCAAGCGCGATCCAGCCCGCGCCCGCGGTCATCCCCTCGGTCCATTGCGGCACCCGCACGAGGCTGAGGTAAGCGCCGCCAAGCCCCGCGAGCGCGCCGCCAAAGGCAAGTGCCGCAAAGCGCACGGCAATCACCCGGTAGCCGAGCGCATGGGCGGCATCGTCATTCTCGCCCACCGCGCGCAACACAAGCCCGGCGCGAGAGAATTTGAGAAAGGCCCAGGTGGCGAGGACGAGGAGCAGCGAGAGATAGACTATCCAGTCATGGTGAAAGAGGATAGGGCCAAGCACTGGCAGATCCGAAAGCGGGCCGAAGTCGAGTTTCGGCGTGGGGGGCGGGCGCACCCCCTCGAACCCCTTGCCGAAAAGTGCGGAGAGCCCGAGCCCGAAGAGGGTGAGGGCGAGGCCGGTTGCGGTCTGGTTCGAGAGCAGGAATTGGGTGAGGAGCGCAAAGAGGCCTGCCAGAACCGCCCCCGCCAGCGCGCCGCCCAGAAAGCCCAGAACCGGGCTTCCGGTCGTCACCGCCGTGGCAAAGCCCGCGACCGCGCCAAGGATCATCATGCCTTCGACGCCGAGGTTCAGGACGCCCGCCTTTTCCGCCACAAGTTCGCCCGTCGCCGCCAGCAGCACCGGCGTCGAAGCGGCCATCAGCGCCGCGACAAGGGTGACGATGTCGATGCCGCCGATCATGCGCGCGCCCTCCCGAGGCGGAAACGGTAATGGGTGAGCAGGTCGAATCCCAAGAGGAAAAACAAAAGCATCCCCTGAAACACCTGAATCGCCGCCGTGGGCAGGCCGAGCATGAGCTGCGCCATATCCCCGCCGATATAGGTGAGCGCCATCAAGAGCCCCGCGAGCAGGATGCCGAGCGCATTGAGCCGGCCTAGGAAGGCGACGATGATCGCGGTGAAGCCATAGCCCGCGTTGAAGCTGTCGGTGATCTGGCCGTTGGGGCCTGCGACCTCGAAAAGCCCGGCAAGGCCCGCAAGTGCTCCCGAGAGGCCAAGGCAGAACATCACGAGCCTTGCGGGAAGCACGCCTGCAAAGCGTGCCGCACGCGGCGCCTCGCCCGCCACGCGGATGCGGAAGCCCAGAATATGACGTTGCATCAGCACATAGATCGCGATCACGGCGAGGAAGGCGGCGACCACGCCCCAATGCATCCCCGTGCCCGCGATCAGCTCGGGGTTATGGGCAGAGGCATATTGCTGGAGGTTGCGCGAGCCCGGAAAGCCGAATCCTTCGGGGTTTTTCAGCGGGCCGAAGGCCGCATAAGCCAAAAAGTTCTGCGCCACATAGACGAGCATCAGCGAGACGAGGATCTCGGATGTGCCAAAGAACACTTTCAGCACGGCCGGGATCATGCCCCAGAGCCAGCCGCCAAGCGCCCCGGCAATCACCA
This sequence comes from Rhodobacter maris, assembly GCF_900217815.1. Taxonomy (GTDB): domain Bacteria; phylum Pseudomonadota; class Alphaproteobacteria; order Rhodobacterales; family Rhodobacteraceae; genus Rhodobacter; species Rhodobacter maris. Next base: position 172,155 of record NZ_OBMT01000001.1, on the reverse strand, counting down.
TCGCCGGGAACAAAAGGTGGCTCTCGGCCGGGTAGGCGGCGAGCGCCACCGAGGCGCCCGCGAGCGCGCCCATGATATATTGCCCCTCGGCGCCGATGTTCCAGATCCCCGCGCGAAAGCCCACGGCGAGCCCCGACGCGATCAGGATCAGCGGCCCCGCCTTGACGAGCAATTGCCCGCGGAAATAGGCGGCATTGGGACCGAGAAGAGGATCCCAGAAAATCACCTTGATCGCGGCGATCGGATCCTTGCCGAGCGCGGCGAAAAGCGCGCCGCCCGCGATCATCGTGGCGATCACCGCCAGAACCGGCGTGGCGAAGGCCCAGCCCCGCGAGGGCGTGGGGCGTTTCACAAGCGTGATCATCGCGCCGCCACCTCCTGCATGCCATGCGCGCCGCCGAGCATCAGCCCGATCTCTTCCATGCTCAGCCCCTCGGTGCGGCGCGGCGCGCTGAGCCGGCCCTCGTTGAGCGCGCAGAAGCGATCGGAGATTTCCATCAGCTCATCGAGATCCTGGCTGATCACGATCACCGCCGCGCCCTTGGCAGCGAGATCGAGAAGCGATTGCCGGATTGCGGCGGCAGCGGCGGCGTCGACGCCCCAGGTGGGCTGGTTCACCACAAGCACCTCGGGCGCCTGCAACACCTCCCGCCCGATCACGAATTTCTGCAGGTTGCCCCCCGACAGCGCGCGGGCGGCCACCTGGGGCCCCGGCGTGCGCACGTCAAAACCGAGAATGATTTCCTCGGCAAAGCGTTTTGCCGCGCCGATATTGAGAAAGCCGTTCCGGGTCAACGGGCGGCGCACGGTGCCGGTGAGAATCGCGTTTTCGGTGAGGCTGAGGTTTGGCACCGCGGCATGGCCGAGCCGTTCCTCGGGCGCCGCAAGGAGGCCGAGGCGGCGGCGGTCATTCGGCCCGAGGTCGGAAATGTCCTGCCCGTGCAGGCTCACGGTGCCGATGCCTGAAGGCCGCTCGCCCGAGAGCGTTGCGAGCAGTTCTTCCTGCCCGTTGCCCGCCACGCCGCCGATACCGAGCACCTCGCCCGCCGAAAGCGAGAAGGTGACGGCCTTCAGCGCCGGGCCGAATTGCGACATCGGCGCGAGCGAGAGGTTGGCGACTTCAAGGATCGTGGCGCCATGTTTGCGCTGGGCCCGCGTCGTGGCGGCAAATTCGCCCCCCACCATCATCTCGGCCAACTCGCGCGCCGATTTCTCGCGCGGCAGGCAGGAGCCCACCACCTTGCCGCCGCGCAGGATCGTTGCGCCGTCGCAGAGGCTGCGGATTTCTTCGAGCTTGTGCGAGATATAAAGAATCGCGGTGCCCTCGGCGGCGAGCTTGCGCAGTGTGCGAAACAGGATCTCCACCTCCTGCGGCGTCAGCACCGAGGTGGGTTCATCCATGATCAGAAGCTTCGGGTCTTGCAGCAGGCAACGGATGATCTCGACGCGCTGGCGCTCGCCCGCCGAGAGATCGCCCACGATGCGCGCGGGGTCCAAGGGCAGGCCATAGGCATTCGAAATCTCGCGGATTCGCGCCGCAAGCGCGCGCATCGGCGGCGGGTTCTCCATCCCGAGCGCGACGTTTTCGGCCACGGTCAGCGCCTCAAAGAGCGAGAAATGCTGAAATACCATCGCCACGCCCGCGGCCCGCGCGGCACGCGGCTCGGCAGGGGCATAGGGCGCGCCCTCGAAGGTCATCGCCCCGGCATCGGGCTTGACGAGCCCGTAGATCATCTTCACGAGGGTCGATTTGCCGGCGCCATTCTCGCCCAGCAGCGCGTGCACCTCGCCGGGCGCGACCTCGAAGCCGACCCCGTCATTCGCCACGACGCCCGGATAGGCCTTCGTCAGCCCCTCAATCTTGAGCAATGCTCCCGTCACCCGGTGCATCCTTTTTCTGTTGCGGCCGTTCCGGCTCTGGCAATGCGTTCCCTCAGTAGCGCGGCGGCGACCGAAATCGCAATGGCCTGTGGCGCTTTCCCGAGCGATGGGTCGCCTATCGGGCAGGCAATGCGTGAAATTTGGGCGGGGGAATGGCCCAGTTCTGCCAGACGGCGCTGAAATCTTGACCATTTGGTCTGCGAGCCGATGAGCCCGCAGGCCGAGAATCCCCGCCCGAGCAACCGGTGGCAAAGCTCGAAATCGAGCGCATGGGAGAAGGTGAGGATCAGATGCCGCGCCGCGGGGGGGGCGAGCGAGACGAGATCGGCGGGGTTTGCCGCGACAAGCCGGGTAACGCCCGGGAGGAGCGTGTCGGGGAAGCGCGCGGCATCGGTGTCGGCCCAGCGGATCGCCCAGTCTTCAAGCGGCGCGATCACATTGACAATGGCGCGCCCGACATGGCCCGCCCCCCAAACCCAGAGCTCTTCAGGCGGGGCCGCGAGCGGTTCGATCAGCCAGCCTTCAACAAGAAGCGGCGGGGCGGTGCCTGCGCGCCGCGCCTCGGCCAGCGCGCGGTGCACCGCCAGCGGCCTCTCGGCGGGGCCGGAGATTGGCCGGGCGAAGACTTCGCCCACAATCTCTTCAAGGATTTGCGCGGTGAATGGCTCGAAGGCGAGGGTGACGGCTCCGCCGCAGCATTGCCCCATGTCAGGGCCAAGGGCGAAGCGCTCGAGCTTTGGCGCGCGCCTGGCCCGGGCCCGGGCGATGGCTTCGAATTCGAGCGTGCCGCCGCCGATCGTGCCCTCGACATGATCGGGCCAGACCAGCATTTCGGCGCCGGGTTCGCGCGGCGCCGAACCCTTCACCGCGGCCACAAGAACCCGCACGAAGGGGCCGCGTTGTGCGGCCGCGCGGAGAGCCTCCTTCCGCAGGCTCATGCGCGGCCCTCGGCGCGATGCACCGCGGCGAGCACCGCCTCGGGCGTGGCGGGGGCCTGCAGATCGGGCCAGTGCGGACCGCAGGCGGCGCAGGCATCGCCGAGCGCCAGAAAGGCCGAGATGCCGAGCATGAAGGGCGGCTCGCCCACGGCTTTCGAGCGGAAGATGGTCTCCTCGCGGTTCGGCTGATCCCAGAGCGCCACGTTGAAGACCTGCGGCCGGTCTGAACAGGCGGGGATCTTGTAGGTCGAGGGGGCATGGGTCATCAGCCGCCCCCTGCCGTCCCACACCAGCTCCTCGGTGGTGAGCCAGCCTGCGCCCTGCACATAGCCGCCCTCGATCTGGCCGATGTCGAGCGCCGGGTTCAGGCTCGCACCCGCATCGTGCAGGATGTCGGCGCGCAGGATCCGGTTCTCGCCGGTGAGCGTGTCGATCACCACTTCGGTGATTGCGGCGCCATAGGCGAAATACAGGAACGGGCGGCCGCGCCCGGCGACACGGTCCCAGGAGATCTTCGGCGTGGCATAAAACCCTGTTGCAGAAAGGGAAATACGCGCCATATAGGCCGCCTCGACCACTTCCTCGAAGTGCCAGCTGCGGCCGGCCGCTTCCACTTTGCCGTCGAAAAACCGGAGCTCGGCGCTGCTGCAGCCCTCGCGCGCGGCCAGAAACCCGGCGAGCCGCGCGCGCAGTTTTTCGCAGGCGTCCTTCACCGCCATGCCATTCAGATCCGCCCCCGAAGAGGCCGCGGTGGCCGAGGTATTGGGCACTTTCGAGGTGTCGGTCGCGGTGATCCGCACCCGGTCCGGCGCGATGCCGAGCACCGTTGCCGCCACCTGCGTGAGCTTGCGATGCAGCCCCTGACCCATCTCGGTGCCGCCATGATTGAGCGCGACCGAACCATCGGCATAGATCTGCACCAGCGCGCCCGCCTGATTGAGATGGGTGAGAGTAAAGGAGATTCCGAACTTCACGGGGGAAAGCGCAATCCCCCGTTTCAATGTTCGATTTTTGCTATTCCAATTGGTAATCTCTGACTTGCGAGCGGTAAAATTGGCAGATTTTTGTAGTTCCTTCATCATCTCTGCGAGCGGGAAATCTTCCACCACCTGACCATAATGGGTGCTTTCGGGGGGGGCACCGGGCGGAGCATAGAAATTCTTCTTTCGCAATTCGGTGGGCTCAAGCCGCATCGCATGCGCCAGATGTTCGATCGCGCGTTCCATGCCCAGCATGCCCTGCGGCCCGCCAAAGCCGCGAAAGGCGGTGGCCGATTGCGTGTTGGTGCGCAACCTGTGGCTTTCCACCCGCAGTGCGGGCAGGAAATAGGCGCTGTCGGCATGCAGCATCGCCCGGTCGCAGACCGGCAGGCTGAGGTCGGCCGACCAGCCGCAGCGCGCCGAATGGGTGAAATCGGCCGCAACGAGCCGCCCCTCGGCATCGGCCCCGATCCGGTAGCGGATGCGGAAATCGTGCCGCTTGCCGGTGATGATCATGTCATCGTCGCGGTCGTAGCGCATCTTGCAGGGCCGCCCTGTCGCCGCGGCCGCCACCGCGCAGGCGATGGCCAGATGGTTCCCCTGGCTCTCCTTGCCACCAAAACCGCCGCCCATCCGCCGCATCTCGACCCGCACATCATGCAGTGCAAGCCCAAGCGTATGGGCGACCTTGTGCTGGATTTCGGACGGGTGCTGGGTCGAGCAATGGAGGATCATGCCTCCCTCGGCGGGCAGCGCCAGCGCGGCCTGCCCCTCGAGGTAGAAATGCTCCTGCCCGCCGATCTCGATTTCGCCCTCGACGACATGGGTTGCGGTTGCGAGCGCGGCTTCGACATCGCCCTCGGCCCAGATCACCGGGCCGCTTTCGAACCGGCTATCGGCGGCAAGGGCCTGATCTATCGTGAGAATGGCAGCGCGGGGTTGATAAAGCACGCGCGCCCTGCGCGCGGCGATCCGCGCGGCGCGGTGGCTCGTCGCGGCGACAAGAAAGATCGGCTGGCCGATGTAATGCACCTCGCCCTCGGCCAGAACCGGCTCGGGCAGGGGCGCGGGCGAAGCATCATTGGCATGGGGCAGATCGGTGGCGGTGAAGACCGCGACGACACCGGGGGAGGCTTTGACGGGGGCAAGATCAAGCGCGGTGATCACGGCCGAGGCCTCGGTCGAGAGCCCGAAGGCGAGGTGCAGCGTGCCCGCGGGGCAGGGGATGTCGTCGAGATAGCGCGCTTCGCCTGTAACATGGAGGCGCGCGGAGTCGTGGGGCAGCGGTTGGCCGACACTCATGGCGCGACCTCCAGCACCGAAACCGCCGCGCCGGTGCGCGCGCGGATATAGCGCAGCGCCATCGCCTGGGCGGCGTTCATCCGATAGGCGGCAGAGGCGCGCATGTCGCTCAGGGGCGTGAAATCGCGCTCAAACGCGGGAAGCGCGGCGGCGACTGCCGCTTCGGTGAAAGGCTGGCCCAGCAGCGCGGATTCGAACGCAAAAGCGCGTTTCGGCGTGCCGGCCATACCGCCGAAAGCGACTTTCGCGCTTTCAATAATCGAACCTTTTTGGGTGATATTGAAGCAGCCACACACAGAAGAGATATCCTGATCGAACCTTTTCGAGAGTTTGTAGCAGGCAAGCGCGGGCGCGGCTTTGGGCAGGGTGACGCTTTCGACAAATTCTCCGGGCAAACGATCCTGCTTGCGGTAATCGAGAAAGAAATTCTCAAGCGGGAGGGTGCGGCGCGTGCTGCCGCGGCGCAGCGTGAGGCGCGCCCCCATAGCGATCAGGGCGGGCGGGCCATCGCCGATCGGCGAGCCATTGGCGATATTGCCGCCGATCGTCGCCACCTGGCGCACCTGCTCGGAGGCGAAACGGCGCAACAGGTCCGCCAGCGCCGGATGCGGCCCCTCGGCCCAGGCGCGCAGCCGGGCGATGGTGACGCCTGCGCCGATCTCGTAGCCTTCCGCCGTTTCGCGAATTTGCGCGAGCTCGTCGCATTGGGTCAGAAAGGCGACCTCGGGCAGGTCGCGCAATTGCTTGGTGACCCAGAGCGCAACATCGGTGCCGCCGGCAATCAGCGTCGCCCCGGGGTGGGCGAGATACCATTCGGCCAGGGCGTCGGTAGTATGCGGCAGAAAGGGGATCTGTCTGCCCCCCTCCGGGCCTGCGGCCCGTTCCCCCCCCGAGGATATTTGTGCAAAGTCGCAGGCCAGATCGCTCTGCATCCAGTCGGGCACCGGGGCCTCGGCGGCGGCCTCAGCCGCGCGGACGATGGGCGCATAGCCGGTGCAGCGGCAAAGGTTACCGGCCAGCAGATCATCATAGTCGCTGCGCCGGTTCGTATGCGCCGCCGCGAGCGATGCGATGAAGCCCGGGGTGCAGAAACCGCATTGACTGCCGTGATGGTCGACCATTGCCTGTTGCACGGGATGGAGCTGGCCTTGCGGGCCGGCAATGCCCTCCACGGTGCGCAGTGCCTTGCCCGCAAGCTGGGGCAGCATCATCAGGCAGGCATTGACCGCGCGGGCGCCGACTTCATCGGTCACGATCACCGTGCAGGCGCCGCAATCTCCCTCGTTGCAGCCCTCCTTGGTGCCGGTCAGCCCCTCGGCGCGCAGCCAGTCGAGCACGCTGGTGAGCGGGGTTTCAACCGTGACCCGCCGGGTTTCTCCGTTGAGAAGAAACGCAATTTCCATGGCATGTTCCGCCGCGGTACCGTTTTTTGCTATCCCCGCCCGATGCGGCGTAGAGCGGGGCGCGCTCCCATTTGGTCAGTTTTGCCGACGCCCCCTCCGCTGGCAAGTCTCGGGATGCGCTGCCCGGACAGAATTGCACCAGATGGTCGAAAATTGGGCAAGGCGGGGCCTTCCGCTCGCCCCGGCCAGCCCGTAATCTGCCACCATGACCCAGCCCCGATTCATTCATCTGCGCGTGCACAGCCAATATTCGCTGCTCGAAGGCGCGGTGCCGGTGAAGACGTTGATCAAGATGTGCGACGGCATGGCCATGCCTGCCGTGGCTGTCACCGATACCAATGTCATGTTTTCGGCGCTCGAGTTTTCGGTGCTCGCACAGGGGGCGGGGCTGCAGCCGATTGTGGGTTGTCAGGTCTCGGTGACCTACGACCCCGCCGCGCAGGGCGAGAAGCCGCGCCTGCCTGCGCCGGTGGTGCTGCTGGCGCAGACCGAGGCGGGCTACATGAACCTGATGAAGCTCTCCTCCTGCCTTTACGTCGACAAGCACGGGCAGTTGCCGCAGGTGACGGTTGAGGATCTTGAGGCCCATGCCGAGGGGCTGATTTGCCTCAGCGGCGGGGCCGATGGGCCGGTGGGCAAATTCCTTCAGGCGGGGCAGGCGGGCAAGGCGCGGCTGCTGCTGGAACGGCTCGCGCGCGCCTATCCGACCCGGCTCTATGTCGAGTTGCAGCGCCATCCGGGCGAAGGCGGGCAACTGACCGAGGGCGAGCGGCGCACCGAGCGGCCCTTCCTTGAAATGGCCTATGACATGAGCCTGCCGATCGTGGCGACGAACGATGTCTATTTTCCGAAGGCGGGCATGTATGAGGCGCATGATGCGATGATCTGCATCGCCGAGGGCGCCTATGTCGACCAGAGCGAGCCGCGCCGCCGCCTGACCCCGCAGCATTACTTCAAATCCGAGGCGGAGATGGCGGCGCTGTTTGCCGACCTGCCCGAAGCGCTGGAAAACACGGTGGAAATCGCACGGCGCTGCGCCTTTGCCACCTACAAGCGCAAGCCCATCCTGCCGCGCTTCGCCGATGACGAGGTGGAGGAACTCCGCCGTCAGGCCTGGGAGGGGCTGCGCGCCCGGCTGGAGGTGATCCCGCATGCGGTGCCGGTCGAGGATTATGAGGCGCGGCTCAAGTTCGAGCTTGGCATCATCGAGCAGATGGGCTTTCCGGGCTACTTCCTGATCGTGGCCGATTTCATCAAATGGGGCAAGGCACAGGGCATTCCCGTCGGGCCGGGGCGGGGCTCGGGGGCGGGCTCGCTCGTCGCTTATGCGCTCACCATCACCGACCTTGATCCGTTGCGCTATTCGCTTCTGTTCGAACGTTTTTTGAACCCCGAACGGGTCTCGATGCCGGACTTCGACATCGATTTCTGTATGGATCGCCGCGAAGAGGTGATCCGCTATGTGCAGGGCAAATATGGCCGCGACAAGGTGGGGCAGATCATCACCTTCGGTGCGCTTTTGTCGAAGGCGGCGGTGCGCGACGTGGGCCGCGTGCTGCAAATGTCTTACGGGCAGGTCGACAAGCTCTCGAAGATGATCCCCGTGGAGGGGGTGAAGCCGGTCTCGATCGAAAAGGCGCTGGCCGACGAGCCGCGACTGCGTGAGGCGGCGAAATCCGAGGAGGTGGTGGCGCGGCTTCTGAATTACGCGCAAGCGATCGAGGGGCTGTTGCGCAACGCCTCGACCCATGCCGCGGGTGTGGTGATTGGCGACCGGCCTCTGGATGAGCTGGTGCCGCTTTATCAAGACCCCCGCTCGGACATGCCCGCCACCCAGTTCAACATGAAATGGGTCGAACAGGCGGGGCTGGTGAAATTTGACTTTCTCGGCCTGAAAACGCTCACCGTGATTCAGAACGCGGTCAACCTGATCCTGAAATCGGGCCGCCCGCTGCATGTGAGTGCTGCAGGCGAGACACTCTACACCCCTGCCGAGGGGGCCGAGAACGAGATCAACCTGATCCCGATTGATGACGCGAAAACCTACGAGCTTTATGCCGGGGCGAAGACGGTCGCCGTGTTCCAGGTGGAATCGACGGGGATGATGGATGCGCTTCGGCGCATGAAGCCCACCTGCATCGAGGATATCGTGGCGCTGGTGGCGCTTTACCGCCCCGGCCCGATGGAGAACATCCCCACCTATTGCGAGGTCAAGCACGGGCTGCGCCCGCTTGAGAGCCTGCATCCTACCATCGACCCGATCCTGAAGGAAACGCAGGGCATCATCGTCTATCAGGAACAGGTGATGCAGATCGCGCAGGTGATGGGGGGCTATAGCCTTGGCGGCGCCGACCTTTTGCGCCGCGCCATGGGCAAGAAGATCGCCGAGGAAATGGCGAAAGAGCGCCCGAAATTCATCGAGGGCGCCAAGGCCACGCATAACATTGATGCGAAAAAAGCGGGCGAGGTCTTCGACCTGCTCGAGAAATTCGCGAACTACGGCTTCAACAAATCGCACGCGGCCGCCTATGCGATTGTGAGCTATCAGACCGCTTGGCTGAAGGCGAACCATCCCGTCGAATTCATGGCGGGGGTGATGAACTGCGATATCCACCTTACCGACAAGCTCGCGATCTATACCGCCGAGGCTCGCCGCGGCCTTGGTATCGAGGTGGTGCCGCCCTGCGTGAACCGCTCGCTCGCCACCTTTGACGTGGTCGATCAAAAGCTGATCTATGCGCTCGGCGCGCTGAAAAACGTGGGCGTCGAGGCGATGAAACTCATTGTCGAGGCGCGGGAGAACACGCCTTTCCGCACCCTTGAAGATTTTGCCCGGCGCTGCGACCTGAAGCGGATCGGCAAGCGGCCCTTGGAGATGCTGGCGCGCGCGGGCGCTTTTGACCGGCTCGACCCGAACCGCAAGCGCGTGTTCGAAAGCCTTGAGGGGCTGATGGCGTGGTCTGGCGCGGTGGCGGAGGCAAAGGCCTCGGCGCAGGTCTCGCTTTTTGGTGAGGCGGGCGATGATCTGCCGCCGCCGCGGCTGGCCGATACCGATGACTGGTTGCCGGGCGAGCGGCTTGCCGAGGAACACAAGGCGATCGGTTTTTATCTTTCGGGCCACCCGCTTGACGACTATCTCCCCGCGCTCAAACGCAAAAAGGTGATGACGCTGGCCGATGTGACGGCGAAGGCGATCAACACCGGGCCCTTTGTCGGCAAGATCGCGGGGCAGGTTGCCGCGCGCTCGGAGCGCAAGTCCGCCAAGGGCAACCGCTTTGCCTTTGTCTCGCTCTCTGACCCGACCGGGCCTTACGAGGTGACAGTTTTCTCCGACACGCTGGAGGCCTGCCGCGCCCATCTGGAGCCGGGGCAGGCGGTGGTGCTGACGGTGAAGGTCGATGTCGAGGGCGAGACAGTGAAGATGCTGTGCAACGCCGCCACGCCGATTGATCAGGTCGCGGCGGAATCCGATGGCCACGCCGGGCTTTTGATCCATATCGAGACGCCCGAGGCGGTGAGTTCGGTTGCTGCACTTTTCGAACGTATTACAGCCGAAGGCCGGGTGAAATCACGCGGATCCGTGACCTTTTCTGTATTCGATGCCGAAAAGCGCTGCCGCTATCAGATCACTGCCGGAAAACCGCTGCCCGTCAATCCGCAGGTCAAGGGCGCGCTGCGGAGCCTGCGCGGCGTGGTGCAGGTGGAGGAAGTCTGAGCGCTTGCGACGCGATGCCGCAAGCGCACCTCACCAATGCGGCGGTTTCTGATCGGCCAGCGGAATCGCGCCGCCGGAGGCATATTCGCGCTCGGCTTCACGCTCCATCAGGAGCCCCAGCAACCGCGCCATCCGGTCCAGCTCGCGCCCCTGGGTGGCCACCACGTCGCTCAGCTCATCCACAGCGCGGCGCAGATGCGCCAGTTCTTCCTCGGCGCGCTCGATCCTGTCGCTCATTTTCCCTCTCGTGCTTGCCGCCATGGCCCCCATCCGCTACACCCTCGCGCGAGAAACGATCGGGTGCAAGACCATGGCCAAGGATACCAAACCCCGCCGCCCCCGCGCCGAAACGCCGAAAGGCTTTCGCGATTACTTCGGCGCCGAGGTGACCGAGCGGGCGGAGATGCTTTCCACCATTGCCGGGGTCTACCGCGCGCATGGGTTCGAGGCGCTCGAAACATCGGCTGTCGAAACGGTCGAGGCGCTGGGCAAGTTCCTGCCCGATGTCGACCGCCCGAACGAGGGCGTGTTCGCCTGGCAAGACGAGGGCGGCGACTGGCTCGCGCTGCGCTATGACATGACAGCACCCCTCGCGCGCGTGGCGGCGCAGTTCCGCAACGATCTGCCCTCGCCCTACCGGCGCTATACGATGGGTCCGGTCTGGCGCAACGAAAAGCCCGGTCCGGGGCGGTTTCGTCAGTTTTATCAATGCGATGCCGATACGGTGGGGGCGCCCTCGGTGGCGGCGGATGCCGAGATCTGCGGCATGCTCTCGGATGCGCTCGAGGCGGTAGGGATCGAGCGCGGCGATTACATCGTGCGGGTGAACAACCGCAAGGTGCTCAACGGCGTGATGGAAGTGGCGGGCGTGCTCGACCCGAGCGACCCCGACCGCTTTGCCGAAGAGCGCGGCATCGTGCTGCGCGCGATCGACAAGTTCGACAAGTTCGGCGAGGCGGGCGTGCGCGCGCTGATCGGCAAGGGACGGCTCGATGCCTCGGGCGATTTCACCAAGGGCGCGGGGCTCTCTGATGCCCAGGCCGATGTGGTGATGGGCTTCATGGAGGCCAAACGCGACACCGGCGCCGCCACGGCGGCCCGGCTGCGCGAGCTGGTCACCGGCTCGGCGCTCGGTGCGGCGGGCGTTGATGAGCTTGAATATATGGCGCAAATTCTGGAGGCGCAGGGCTATGGCCCGGACCGGATCGTGATCGACCCCTCGGTCGTGCGCGGGCTTGGCTATTACACCGGCCCGGTGTTCGAGGCGGAACTGACCTTCGAGATCCTCGACGAGAAGGGCCGCAAGCGCTCCTTTGGCTCGGTCGCGGGGGGCGGGCGCTATGACGATCTGGTGAAGCGCTTCACCGGGCAAGAAGTGCCGGCGACCGGCGTTTCCATCGGCGTGGACCGGCTGCTGGCGGCGCTGCGCGCCAAGGGCAAGATTGGCAGCGCGGGGCAGGGGCCGGTGGTCGTAACGGTGATGGACCGCGACCGGATGGGCGATTATCTCGCCATGGCGGCGGAATTGCGCCGCGCGGGTATCCGCGCCGAGGTCTACCTCGGCAACCCGAAAAACTTTGGCAATCAGCTCAAATATGCCGACAAACGGCAAAGCCCGGTGGCCGTGATCCAGGGCGGAGACGAGGCCGCGCGCGACGTTGTGCAGATCAAGGATCTGGTGCTTGGCGCAAAGATCGCCGCCTCCGCTTCTGTTGAAGAATGGAAATCCCAACCGGCGCAATTCGAAGTTTCTCGCCAAGAAATGGTTGCAAAAGTGCAAGAGATCCTTGCGCGGAACGGGGCGCTCTGATGGCCGGGAAGGCACAGTCCCGGGCCATTGGCGCACAGCTTCTGGCGGCGTTCGAGGCGGCGGGGGCGGTGGAAGTCACCCCCGACATTCTGCAACCCGCCGAGGCGCTTTTGGACCTTTACGGCGAGGATATCCGCGCGCGCGCCTATGTCACCGCGGACCCGCTGCGCGGCGAGCTGATGCTGCGGCCCGACTTTACCGTGCCGGTGGTGCAGGCCCATATGGCCGAGGGCGCCGAGCCCGCGCGCTATGCCTATATGGGCGAGGTGTTCCGCAAGCAGGACCACCGCGGCGCGGCGCGGGTGGCGGAGTATTTTCAGGCGGGCTATGAGATCTTTGACCGCGAAGACCCGGAAGCCGCCGATGCCGAGGTCTTTGCGTTGTTTGCCGGGCTGTTGAAACCGCTCGATCTGAGCGCCACGATTGGCGACATCGGCCTTTTGCGCGCGGCCGTCGCCGGGCTTGAGACCTTGCCCGCGCGCAAGGCGGCGCTCTCGCGCCATATCTGGCGCCCGAAGCGCTTCCACAAGCTGTTGCAACGCTACGCGGGCCAAGCGCCGATGCCCGAGAGCCGCGCCGCGCTTCTTGAGGGGCAGGGGGCGAGTGATGCGCCCTGGATCGGCGTGCGCTCCCCCGAGGAGATGGCCGCCCGGATCGAGACGCTCCGCGCCGATGCGGCGACGGCGCCGATCCCGTCCGAGGATGTCGCCCGGCTCGATGCGCTCTTTGCGCTGCGCTGCACCGCGGACCGCGCGCCCGCACAACTCGCCGATCTGGGGATCGCCGCCCTTGCCCCGGCGATCGCGCGGCTTGAGCGCCGCCTTGCCGCGCTTGACGCAAAAGGGATCGACCTGACCATGCTTGCCTTCGAGGCGAGCCATGGCCGCGCGACGATGGAATATTACGACGGTTTCGTTTTCACCTTCGAGGCCGCCGATCCCGGTTTTCCGCCGGTCGCCTCGGGCGGGCGCTATGATGCGCTCACGCGGGTGCTCGGCGGCGGGCGCGAAATTCCGGCCGTGGGCGGCGTGATCCGCCCCGGCCTCGTCGCCGATCTCGGGGGGCTCGCATGAGCGCGATCAAACTGGGCGTGCCCTCCAAGGGGCGGCTGATGGAACAGACGTTTGACTGGTTTGCCGCGCGGGGCCTCACGCTGCGCCGCACCGGTTCGGAGCGGGAATATGCCGGCGCGGTCGAGGGCGCGGAAGCGGTGGAACTCGTTCTGCTGTCTGCCGGAGAGATTCCGCGCGAACTGGCCGCCGGGCGCATCCATCTGGGCGTCACCGGTTCCGATCTTGTGCGCGAAAAGCTCGCCGACTGGCAGGGGCAGGTCGCGGACCTCGCGCCGATGGGCTTTGGCCATGCCGATCTGATCATCGCCGTACCCGCCTGCTGGGAGGATGTCGACACGCTCGAAGATCTGGATGCCGCCGCGCATGCCTTTCGCGCCGCGCATGGGCACCGGCTGCGCATCGCCACGAAATACCACCGGCTTCTGCGCGAGTTTCTGGCGCAGGAAGGGGTAGCGGATTGGCAATCGGTGGACAGTCAGGGCGCGACCGAGGGCACGGTGAAGAACCTCACCGCGGAGGCGGTGGCGGACATCACCTCTTCGGGCGAGACCCTGCGCGCCAATCACCTGAAGATCCTCTCGGACGGGCTCATTCACCAGAGCCAGGCGACGCTTTTTGCCGCGCGCGCGGCCGATTGGTCGGGTCTCGCGGCGCCTTTTTCGGCGCTTTGCGCGCAGCTTGGCGTGCCGGTGCCCCGGCTCTGAGCGGGCAGCGCCCCCCTCGCCCTCAATAGCCTCGCGCGCGGTCGACGAGATGGAGCGGCGTCTCGCCCGCCTCGAAGCGGCGGATGTTTTCAGCAATCACCCGGGCGGCCGAGGCCGGGCGTGTTTCGGCGGCGATATGCGGGGTGACGGTCACCTTGGGGTGCGCCCAATATGGGTGATCGGGGGGCAGCGGCTCCACCCGGAACACATCGAGCGTGGCATGGGCGATCCGGCCCGTGTCCAGCGCGGCAAGAAGCGCCGCGTCGTCGATCAGCGTGCCGCGACCGGGGTTCAGGATCACCGCGCCACGCGGCATCAGCGCGAGCGTTTCGCGATTTAGCAGATCCGTCGTTTCAGGGGTGTTGGGCAGCACGGTGACGAGGATCTGGGCGCGGCCGAGCGCTGCGCGCAGCCCCTCGGGGCCGGAGAGGCACGTAACACCCGCAAGCGTTTTGGGGGTGCGGCTCCAGCCGGTGACGGCAAAGCCAAGCGACGCGAGCGTGGTGGCGCAGGCGCCGCCAAGCGCGCCGAGGCCGAGCACCACCACCGAGCGGTCGCGCGCGAGCGGGGGCACATGGCCTGCCTGTCGCCAGACGCCATCCTGATGCGCAAGGAAAAAGTCGATATCGAGATGGGCGCGCAGTACATGGCCCGTCACCCATTCGACCATGCCGCGCTCGAGCCCCTCGTCGACCATGCGGCAGAGCGGCTGGGTCAGTGTCGGGTTGCCGACCACGCGTTCCACTCCGGCCCAGAGATTCAGCACGGCTTTCGTGCGCGTATAAGCGGTGAAATCCTGCACCGGGCCGCGGGGGGAATAGACGATATAGTCGATCGCCCCCGGATCGGCGGGGGGCAGCAGGATCTCGGCCGCGATGCCCATCTCGGCAAGCGCGGATTTCAGCGCGGGCTCATAGGCGGGCCAGTTTTCGATCCGGTCGGCGAAGAGGAGTTTCAGCATCATTACCTCGGGCGGTGGACATGGGCGCTTTGCACGAGCCCGAAGGCGGCAAGCAGGATCATCATTGCGGTGCCGCCATAGCTCACAAGCGGCAACGGCACGCCGACCACGGGCATCAGCCCCATCACCATCGCCATGTTGATCGCGAAGAAAAAGAAGAAGGTTCCGGCGACGCCGAGCGAGACGAGCGAGGCATAGCGGTCCTTCGTGGCCAGCGCGGTATAGGTGGCGAAGGCGATGATGCCGACATAGAGCATCAAGAGCCCGAAGGCGCCGACAAAGCCAAACTCTTCGGCGAGCGTGGTGAAGATGAAGTCGGTGTGTTTTTCCGGCAGGAAGTTCAGATGGCTCTGCGTGCCCTGCATGAAGCCGCGCCCCGACCAGCCGCCCGAGCCGAGTGCGATCTGCGCCTGCATGATGTTATAGCCCGCGCCGAGCGGATCGGCGGCGGGATCGAGAAACGTGTCGATGCGCTTGAACTGGTATTCGTGCAGAAGCTGCCAGGAGGTGCCGCGGCTCTCTATCACTGTGAAGACGAGGCCAACGACCATCGCAATCACCGTGCCGAAATACCACAAACTCACGCCCGCCGCGAACATCACGAAACCGCCGCCCAGCACGAGCATCACCGCGGTGCCGAGGTCTGGCTGAGTCAGCACGAGAAAGGTGGGCATCAGGATCAGCACCACCGGGATCGCGACCCAGAGCGGATGCGAGACCTTATTGACCGGCAGCCAGTCGTAATAGGCCGCGAGCAACATGACGATGGCGATTTTCATCAGCTCTGAGGGCTGAATCCTGAGCGGCCCGATTTCAAGCCAGCGCTGCGCTCCCATGCCGATCGCGCCAAAAAACTCCACCGCGACAAGGAGCACAAGCGCGATCACGTAAGCCAGCGCCGAGACATTGCGCCAAAACCAGATCGGGGTGAGCCCCACCACGAGCATGGTCGCCATACCGACGCCGAAGCGTTTCATCTGCGGTTCGGCCCAGGTCTCCAGATCGCCGCCGGCAACCGAATAGAGCATCAGGAACCCCGCGCAGGCGACGGCCGTCAGCAGGATGATCAGAGGCCAGTTCAGATAGAGAATTTTGGCCGGGCCGACCGGCATCGTTTTCAGATTGCTTTCGAGATAGGACATCGCGCCTCCTCACGCCCGGCTGCGCGCAGGCGGCGCGATGGTGGCGGGGTCGATCAACTCGAGGGCGTCGAAACGTGTACGGATCTGCTCGCGCTGGTTCGACGGGTAGGCGGCAAGCGGCGGCAGCCCGCCTGCCAAAGCGAACAGCAGCACGTCGCGCGCGATCGGCGCCGCGGTGGCCCCGCCGCCGCCGCCATGTTCGACGATCACCGAGACGGCATATTTCGGGTTTTCGACAGGGCCATAGCAGACGAAAAGTGCGTGATCGCGCTGGATCCACGGCACAGCGGCGTTGTTCACCACGGTCGAGCGCACCTGCGAGGTGCCGCTCTTGCCCGCCATCTCCCATTCCGCCATCGCCACCATCGCGCGCCGTGCCGTGCCGTGCGATCCGTTCACCACCGCCCACATGCCCTTGCGCGCGAGCCCCAGATGGGACGCCTCAAGTCCCAGTTCGGGCGCCTCGGCCACCGGCACCTCAACCCCGTCACGCGCCCGTACGAGCCGCGGCGCGATGGCGCGGCCGGTCGCCACGCGCGCCGTCATCACCGCGAGTTGCAAGGGCGAGGCGAGCACATAGCCCTGACCGATCGAGGCGTTGATCGTGTCGCCGATCTGCCAGTCCTTACCGAAACGGGCCAGTTTCCAGTCTTTCGTCGGCGCATTGCCCTCGGCCACAGCCGACATCGGCAGATCATGGCGCACGCCGATGCCGAGCCGGCGCGCCATCGCCGACATCGCCTCGATGCCGACCTTCTGCGACACCTCGTAATAGAACACGTCGCAGCTTTGCTCGAGGCTTTGCCAGGCGTTGAGCCGGCCATGCCCGCCGCGTTTCCAGCAGTTGAAACGCCGTCCGCCGACCTCGATGTAACCGGGGCAACGCACCGTATCTTCATGTGAGATCACCCCCGCCTCGAGTGCGGCGAGCAGCGTGACCATTTTGAAGGTGGAGCCGGGCGGGTAGAGGCCCTGTACCGTCTTGTCGGCGAGCGGGCGGTGGTCGTTCTCCATCAGCGCCTTGTAATCCTTGCCGGAAATACCGCGCACGAAAAGGTTCGGATCAAACGAGGGGGCCGAGGCAATGGCGAGGATGTCGCCGTTCGTCACATCCATCACCACCGTTGCGGCGCTCTCCGAGCCTAGCCGGGCGAGGGCGAAATTCTGCAGCCGCGTGTCAAGCGTGAGTTGCAACGCCGTACCGGGCTCGCCCTCGCGCCGGTCAAGCTCGCGCATCTCGCGCCCGGCGGAGTTCACTTCCACCCGGCGCTGCCCGGCCCGGCCGCGCAGCTCATCCTCGAGCTTTGCCTCGATGCCGGATTTGCCAAGCTGGAAGCGGGGGATCCGCAGAAGCGGATCGGGGTTTTCGAGCTTCGAGAGGTCATAATCCGATACCGGACCGACATAGCCCAGCACATGCGCGAAATCGGGCCCGTGCGGATAGTAGCGCGAGAGCCCGACCTCGGGCGAGACACCCGCCAGCGCGGGCGCGTTCACAGCGACGCGGGAAAACTCCTGCCAGCTCAGCCGGTCGGCGAGCGTGATCGGCGCATTGGGCGGGCGGCGCTTGAGTTCGCCCAGAAGCTCTTCCGCATCGGTGTCGCTGATCGGGATGAGCCGGCGCAGATCGGCCAGTTCGCGTTCCACATCCTCGGCATCCTCGCGCGTCATCGTCACGCGGTAATTCTGTTCGTTGCCGGCAATCAGCACGCCGTTGCGGTCATAGATCAGCCCGCGCGCGGGCGGGATGAGGCGGATCTTGACCGAATTCCCCTCGGCGAGCAGGCGGTATTCGTCGGCCTGTTCAAGCTGCATATGGCGCATCCGGAGCCCGAGCGTAGCCGCCACCGCAACCTGCGCGACCCCGAGCAGCAGCCCGCGTCGGGTGATCGTGGTGCGGCTGGCCTGCACGGCGGCGGTGGTGCGGTGACGAAGTGCCATGCCTCCCCCTCAGATCGGTCGGCCGAAGTCGTCCACTTCGCCGGTGGCGGCGCGGCGCAGACCGAAGGCCAGCAGCGAGAGGGCGACGACGAAAGGATAAGAGATTAGCGTGATCAGCAGCCGCAGAAGTTCGCGCCCGAGCGGCGGCTGGTCGACCATCAGCAGCCCGAGGATAAAGCGGTCCAGCACCTGCATGGCCACCATCACGCCGCCGACGAGCACCATTTCGAGCGCGAAAGGCAGATCGCGCGAGGCCTCCTCGCGCGCACGCAGGAACTCGGTGCCGAAGAGCACGATCAGCGCCCAGAGCCCGACCGGGCGCCAGTACATCAGGTCTTCGAGCAGGAATACCGCAACGATCAGCACCGCGGGCAGGTAATCGGGGCGGCGCATCACCCAGGCAAGGGTGAGCGCCAGCGTCAGATCCGGTCCGGGGATGCCATCGGATACCGGATTGATCGGCAGCATCCGCAAGAACATCACGATCAGTACGAGCCCGGTGTAAAGCCCCATGTGCAGAACGCGGCGCGAGGTGATCGGGTCAACCATCGCTGCCCCCGGCGGCCTCGGGCGCATCATCGCTCTCGGCCGGCAGCGGTGTCTCGGAAGGCGCGACGAGCGGACCGATATCGGTGATCTTCTCGGCCGGATGCGAGCGCAGCACGCGCAGGAAATCCAGCCGTTCGTAATCGGCGGCGAGCATCACCCGCAGCCGCCGGTCCTGGCCCTGCACGACCTGACCCACCAGCAGCCCGGCGGGGAACACCCCGCCGTCGCCCGAACTCACCACCCGGTCCCCCGGGCGCACAAGATCGGGGTTTTCAAGGAAATCGAGCGGCGGCAGCATCGAATTGTCGCCTGTGAGCATGGCGCGTTGCCCGGAAGGCTGGATCGTCACCGGTACGCGCGAGGCGGTATCGGTCAGCAGCACCACCCGGCAGGTGGATTTGCCCACTCCCGAGATACGGCCGACAAGGCCGAGCCCGTCCATCGTCGCCCAGCCATCGACGATGCCGTCGCGCGCGCCGACATTGAGCAGCACCGATTGCCGGAAGGGCGAGCCCGAATCCGCCAGCACCACGCCGGAGACGGAAGTCAGCTTGGGGTCAAGCCGCACCTGGTTTTGCGCCAGCAGCTTGGCGTTTTGCTGCTCCAGCTGAACGGCCGCTTCCTTCCACGCCTTCATCTGCTGAAGTTCGCGCCGAAGCTCTTGATTTTGCTCGTAGATACGCGCGTAGCTCTGGAACCCTTCGACCATGCTCAGCGCTTTCGTCACCGGCACCATCGCCCAGTCGAAAGTGGGCACGAAGCGGTCGATGAATGTCGCGCGCAACCGCTCCACCCGCACGCTGTCGATGCGCCAGGCGAGGAAGGTGACGGCCAGCACAAGGGCAAGCACCGCAATCAGGATGCGGCGCAGCGGTCCGGCATAGTCTTCGTCACGGTCTTTCGCCACGGAAACCTCCGGTCAGTTCTCGACGGCAGGTGCGGGTCGGCAGCAGGCGCGCGGGGCGTCAGCTGTCGTAGTCGATCACATGACGCAGTTGCTTTTCGTATTCCAGCGCCTTGCCGGTGCCCAAAGCAACACAATTGAGCGACTGATCGGCAATCGAGATCGAAAGCCCGGTCTGTTCGCGCAGGCTCAGATCCAGCTCGCCCAGAAGCGCGCCACCGCCCGTCAGCATCACGCCCCGGTCGACGATATCGGCTGCGAGGTCGGGCGGCGTGGTCTCCAGCGCCTGCATCACCGCATCGCAGATCTGCTGCACCGGCTCGGCCAGCGCCTCGGCGACTTGCGCCCCGTTGATCTCGATTTCCTTCGGCACGCCGTTCAGAAGGTCGCGGCCCCGCACCAGAAGCGAGGCGCCGCGGCCATCGTCGGGCATGCGCGCGGTGCCGATCGTGGTCTTAATCCGCTCGGCAGTGGATTCGCCGATCAGCAGGTTCATGTTGCGGCGCAGGTAGGAGATGATCGCCTCATCCATGCGGTCGCCGCCGACGCGGACCGAGCGCGCATAGACGATATCGCCAAGCGAGAGCACCGCGACTTCGGTGGTGCCGCCGCCAATATCGACGACCATGTTGCCGGTGGGGTCGGTGATCGGCATGCCTGCGCCAATGGCGGCCGCAATCGGCTCGGCCACAAGGCCCGCGCGGCGGGCGCCCGCAGAGAGAACGGATTGCCGGATCGCGCGTTTTTCCACCGGCGTGGCGCCATGGGGCACGCAAACGAGGATCTTCGGCTTCGAGAAGGTGGTGTGCTTGTGCACCTTGCGGATGAAATGCTTGATCATCTCTTCCGCGCTGTCAAAATCGGCAATCACGCCGTCGCGCATCGGGCGGATCGCCTCGATCGAGCCCGGCGTCCGGCCAAGCATCAGCTTCGCGTCTTCGCCGACCGCGAGCACCTGTTTCTTGCCGTCCTTGACGTGATAGGCGACCACCGAGGGCTCGTTGAGCACGATGCCCTTGCCCTTGATATAGACAAGCGTGTTTGCCGTGCCGAGGTCGATTGCCATATCGGACGAAAAGATGCCGCCAAGGCCCATAGATCCGTTCCCAGTGTGATTGGTCCGCGACTCGCCGCCCGAGTCCGGTTCGAGCCCATATATTCAAAGCCGCGCTTTGGGGAAAGACGATTCCCGAAAGCGCCGCGCAGGGGTGGCGGCAATCCGCGAAGGGCCTGCAGATCTGCGATCTTTATCGAGAGGCTCTGTGCCCGGATGCGGTAAAACTATCAGTTTTGCAACATCTCACGAGTTCGTGTGCGGTTTCTCGCACCCCAAGCGACGGGCGCCCCCGCAGGAGCGCCCGGACAGATTTGCACCAGATCAGAGCTTGTAGCTGATCGATTTCACATCCGCATCGGGGGCAGTTTTCTGGCTGCGCACGCGCAGCCGGTTGAGCGCGCCGACATAGGCCTTGACCGAGGCGAGGATGGTGTCGGTATCCGCCGCCGAGCCGGTGACGATGCGCCCGTCTTCCTCGAGCCGCACCGAAACCGTGGCCTGCGCATCGGTGCCCTCGGTCACGGCATGGACCTGATAGAGCTTCAGATGCGCGCGGGTCGGATAGATCGCCTTGACCGCCTTGAAGCAGGCATCCACCGGCCCGTCGCCCGGCACGCGCGCGGATTTCTCCGCCCCGTCGACGAGCAGTTTCAGCTCCGCTTCCTGCCCGTCCGAGCCGCAGGTCACGCGCAGCCATTTCACCTGCAGATAATCGCTGTCGGTATTGGCGGCGCTGTCGGTCATCAGCGCGATCAGGTCGTCGTCATAGATTTCCTTCTTGCGGTCGGCGAGCGCCTTGAACCGCACGAAGACGTCGTTGAGCTGGTTGTCGGCGAGATCAAAGCCCAGATCGCGCAGCTTGGTGCGCAGCGCGGCGCGGCCCGAATGCTTGCCCATCGCGATATTGGTCTCGGTGATGCCGATATCGGCGGGCTTCATGATCTCGAAGGTTTCGACGTTTTTCAGCACGCCATCCTGATGGATGCCCGACTCGTGCAAGAAGGCGTTCTTGCCGACGATCGCCTTGTTGAACTGCACCGGGAAGCCCGAAACCTGCGCCACACGGCGCGAGAGGTGCATGATCTTGGTGGTGTCGATGCCGGTCTGATAGGGCATCAGATCGCGGCGCACCTTGAGTGCCATCACGACTTCTTCGAGCGCAGTATTGCCCGCGCGCTCGCCCAAGCCATTGATCGTGCATTCGATCTGGCGGGCACCCGCGGAAACGGCGGCGAGCGCATTCGCCGTCGCCATGCCGAGGTCGTTGTGGCAATGGGTGGCGAAGATCACGTCATCCGCGCCCGGCACCTTTTCGAGCAGCATGGCGATGATGTCGGCGCTTTCCGAGGGCAGGGTGTAGCCCACGGTGTCGGGGATGTTGATCGTGGTGGCGCCCGCCTTGATCGCGCATTCGACGACGCGGCAGAGGTAATCGCGCTCGGTGCGGATTGCATCCATCGCTGACCATTGCACGTTGTCGCACAGATTGCGGGCATGGGTGACGGTGTCATGGATGCGGGTCAGCATTTCCTCGGGATCGAGATTGGTGATGCCCCGGTGCAGCGGCGAGGTGCCGATGAAGGTGTGGATGCGGGGCTGCGCGGCGTGTTTTACCGCCTCCCAGCAACGGTCGATATCTTTGTAATTGGCGCGCGAGAGCCCGGCGATGACGGAATTCTTCGACGCTTTGGCGATGTCGGAGACCGCCTCGAAATCGCCTTCGGACGCGATCGGGAAGCCGGCCTCGATGATATCGACCCCCATCTCGTCGAGCAGCATCGCAATTTCGAGCTTTTCGTCATGGGTCATGGTGGCGCCGGGGGATTGTTCGCCGTCGCGCAGGGTGGTGTCAAAAATCAGAACGCGGGATTTGTCGGTCATGGGTCTGTCTCGGTCTCGTGGGATAGGTGTGTCTTAGCTTCCGTTGGCCCCGAATGCCAGCCTCTCGCCATTTCGTGTGGGCTGGTCGGGTCGGGCGCTGTCACCTCTGAGCGGTCGCGCCCGTGGGCACGCTCAGAGCAGGCTCAGAAGAAGGAGACCGGACACGGGACTCATGGGCGCAGGCGCGCCCCCGGTGCAGGCAAGGCTGATCGTCATCCGTGTCATGGCGCAACTATGCCGGGAGATGGCGCAAATGAAAAGCCCCCAAAAGGCCAGTCCGGTCGAGGCGCGAAAATCGGTTCAGGCGATATGGCGTATGCCCCCGTCACTGCGAGGGGGGAGAGCGCCGCGGGCCGGGGCGCCCGCCTCTGGCGGGAGAGCGCTGCGCAGATCGTCGATGCCAGGGCCCGGTCCCGGACAGGGCGTATCTTCCGGGGCGGCGATCGGCAGCAACAGATGCATTGCCGTGCCTTCATCAGAGGATTCGATCGAGAGCATTCCGCCCGACTGGCGCACGAAACCTTCCACCATGCTGAGCCCGAGCCCCGAGCCCTGGCCCACCGCCTTGGTGGTGAAAAACGGTTCTGTGACGCGGCGCAGGATCTCGGGCGGGATACCGGAACCGGTATCGGCCACCGTCACCTCGGCGTAAGCGCCCGCCGGCAACACACTGCCATCGGGCTGCGGATCATCGGTGAAAAGGTGCACGGGCCGCGTCGTCACCCGCAGCGTGCCGCCATCGGGCATCGCATCGCGGGCATTGACCACGAGATTGACGAGCGCGGTGAGAAACTGGCTTTCGTCAAGCGCCACCCAGAGCGGATCGCGCGGCGCCTCGAAGCTTTGCGAGATCGTCGCGGGCAGAAGCCGCCGGGTCAGCACCTGCAATTGCTCGATCAATGCCCCCACGTCACGCCGCGCCACCTGCATCGGCGAACGGCGCGCATAGGCGAGAAGCTGTTGCACCAGATCGGCCGCACGCACGGCGGCAAGGCGCGCCTCGCGCACCAGCGCATCGCGCTCCACAGGTTCGGGAATGTCCTGATAGAGGTCGAGATTGCCGATCACCGCGGTCAGAATATTGTTGAAATCATGGGCAACGCCCCCCGCGAGCTGGCCGATCGCCTCCATCTTCTGGGCCTGTACCGAGCGTTGCGCGGCGCGTTCCGCATCAATCCGGATCCGGCGGTTGGTGAACATGGTGACAGTGAAATAGCACCACAGCCCGCCCCCGGTCAGCGCCACGCCAACCTGCGCGCTCGGGTCCGAGACCTTGGTCAGGGTCGCATAGAGGATCCAGACCACCGCCACGCCGACCACTGCGACCTCGCCCACCATCACCGAAAGCACCCGGTCGGCGCGGTGGATGAGGAACACCAGAAGCGCGCCGATCCCGGCGGCACCGGCAATGCGCAAGGCCGGATCTTCCTGCACGATCATCCAGGCCGGCAGCCAGATGAAGGCGGCGATGATCGCCCAGAAAGTCACGCCGGCGATCATTACCTCACGGAAGTTGCAAGTGCTCTTGCGGGTGCGCAGGTAAGTGAAATGCAGCAGATGCAGGACTGTCTGGCCGCCGATCCACCACAGGGTGCGATCTTCGCCGGTATAAAAATAGAGTGAAATGCCCCCCGCAAGGAGCAGCGCGAACCGGAATGCGGCATCCAGCCGGCGCCCATATTCGAGACCGTAGAGGCGTTCGACTTCCTTGCGGTAGTCCATGCCGTTCAGATCGAGGTTCTGCATACTCACGTTTTCACCGAACTCGTATCAATTAAATCAAGTAGTCGAGATGCAAAGAAAGAGCGTGTCAGCCAGCGTCGATCCCGCGATCGATCTTGCAACATTGCCATAAGTGCTAACGACCGTTCCTTAACGTAAGCCCGCTTGCAATGGGAAGTTCGTCGGAACGACCAAGGGTTTCACAAAAAAGTGCCGAGATTTCTGTTTTTGATGCATCAGGCGGTATTTGCGCCTCTGGCCGGGTGAGAGGAAGTTGCGAAAAAGGGGGAGCGCGTTGCGCCGGGGGGGCGGCGAGGTCAGGGAGATGCGGCGGGGGCCGAGGTCGTGTTCGGGCTGCCCGGCGTCTCGGCTGGCGGGGGCGGCAGTGCCTCGGCGGGGCGGGCGAGGCGGTCTTCCTCCCAGTCGCCGCCGGCGACTTCGCCCGAGGCATAGCGCATCACGCCCTTGCCCTGACGGCGGCCGCGTACAAACATACCTTCGTAGACATCGCCATTGGCATAGCTTGCCTTGCCCGGACCGTCGATCTCGCCATCGACCCAGTTGCCCTCGTAGGTGAAGCCGTCGGGCATCATCAGCTTGCCGAACCCCGAGCGTTGCCCGGCCTCGAAACTGCCGATATACACGGTGCCATCGGGATGGACCGCAGTGCCCTTGCCCTGACGCTGCCCGTCCGCCCAGTCCCCCTCATACGTGTAGCCGTCCGGGTAGGTCATCTTGCCCTTGCCATGTTGGCGCGCGGCGAGAAAATCGCCCTCGTAGACGAGCCCGTTGGCATAGTGTGCGCGCCCGTGCCCCTCGATCACGCCCCCCGCCCAGTCGCCCTCGTAGGTGGCGCCATCCGGATAAGTGATGCGGCCTTTCCCCTCGGGCAGGTCGTTCTTGAACGTGCCTTCGTAAACCGAGCCATCGGGGAATTCGGCGCGACCCTCCCCTTCGATCCGGCCTTCGACCCAGTCGCCGCTATAGACATAGCCGTCGGCACCGCGGAACGTGCCGCGCCCGTTCGGCTTGTCAGCGGCAAAAGCGCCCTCGTAGCTGTCGCCGTTGGCATAGGTG
The DNA here is from genome assembly GCF_900217815.1 of Rhodobacter maris. Classification (GTDB taxonomy): domain Bacteria; phylum Pseudomonadota; class Alphaproteobacteria; order Rhodobacterales; family Rhodobacteraceae; genus Rhodobacter; species Rhodobacter maris. The sequence goes on along the minus strand of NZ_OBMT01000001.1, from coordinate 147,115 downwards.
ACCTTGCCCCGGCCGGACCGCTTGCCCGCGAGCATCCCGCCCTCGTAGCGATCGCCATTGGGCTGGACGAGCGTGCCCTGACCCTCCATCCGGCCCGCAACCCAGTCGCCCTCATAAGTGACGCCCGAGGCGAGGTCGAGACGGCCCTTGCCGTGACGCTGACCGGCGGCCATCTCGCCCTCGTAGCGCGCTCCGTCGGGGTAAGTGATTGTGCCGTGGCCCGATTTCTCGCCCGCGACCCAGTCCCCCTCGTAACGGTAGCCGTCGGGGCCGCTCAGCACGCCTGTGCCGTCGTGCAGCGCGTTGCGGAAGCCGCCTTCGTAGCTTGTGTCATTGGCGTAATGGGCGCGGCCGATGCCGGTGATCTGCCCTCCGACCCAATCCCCCTCATAGGTGCCGCCGTCAGCGAAAGTGATCTTTCCTTTCCCGTCGGGCTTGCCACGGGTGAAATGGCCCTCGTAGATCGATCCGTCGGGAAATCTCGCCCGGCCCTGCCCCGCGATCTCGCCCTTCTTCCAGTCGCCGGAGTATTCGTAGCCCGAGGGCAGGCGATAGGTGCCCGTGCCGTCCTGCTTGCCGTCCCGGAACGTGCCCTCGTAGATGCCGCCGTCTTCATATTGCTTGGTCAGCACCTGCTCCGCCGCGGCCGGTGCGGCGGTAAGCGCCAGCGCCAATGCCAGCCCGATGTGACGTGCCGTCCCCATGCCCGTTTCCCGTGTCGATCCCTGAGCCCCCAGCCTAGTCCGCACGCGGGGCGGAGACAAGCGGGGCAGGACGCGCGCATTTCCCGGGGCGAAGGCTTTTCTCCGCGCCGCAGCGGAGCTACATGGAAAGAAACCATCGCAGGGTGCCCATGACCGACCGTTTCCGCCTGACGCTTGCCCAGCTCAATGCCACCCTCGGCGCGCTCGATGAAAATGCCGAGAAGGCCTTTGCTGCCTGGGAGGCGGGGCGCGCTGCCCGGGTGGATCTGGTGATGCTGCCCGAGATGTTCCTCACCGGCTATCAGACGCAGGATCTGGTGCTCAAGCCCGCTTTCCTGCGCGACGCGATGACGGCGATGACGGCGCTCGCGGCGCGGCTGGGCGAGGGGCCGGTGCTCGGTATCGGCGGCCCCTTTGCCGATGCTTCGGGCATCTACAATGCTTACTGGCTGCTCGCCGAGGGCCGGGTGATCGCCCGGCGCCTCAAGCGCGCGCTGCCACATGAAGATGTGTTTGACGAGATGCGGCTCTTCGACCCGGGGCCGCTTCCGGAACCGGTTGTGATCGGTGCGGCACGGATCGGCCTGCCGGTCTGCGAGGATGCCTGGCACCCGGAGGTCGCGCAGGCGCTCGCCGCGGCAGGAGCGGAGATGCTTTTCGTGCCAAACGGCTCGCCCTACCGGCGCGCCAAGCTCGAGGCCTTGCGTCTGCCCGTCACCCGCGCCCGCGTGGCCGAGACCGGGTTGCCGCTCGTCTATCTCAACATGCTGGGGGGGCAGGATGACCAGCTCTTCGACGGTGCGAGCTTCGTGCTCGACCGGGAGGGTGCGGTGGTGGTGCAGTTGCCCGCGTTTGAAGAAGCGGTCGTGCATGTCGATTTCGAGAAACGGCAGGGAGAATGGCAGCCGTGCTCCGGGCCGGTGGTGCCACAGCCCGGCGATCTTGAGCAGGATTATCACGCCATGGTGCTCGGCTTGGCCGATTATCTCGGCAAATCCGGGTTCAAAAAGGCGGTGCTCGGGCTCTCGGGCGGGGTCGACTCGGCGCTTGTCGCGGCAATTGCCGCCGACGCGCTTGGCCCGGAGAACGTGCATTGCGTGATGCTGCCCTCGCGCTACACTTCGCGGGCCTCGCTTGAGGATGCCGCTGCGGCGGCCAGAGCGCTCGGTTGCAAGCTCGACACCGTGATGATCGAGGAGAGCCGCCACGCCGTCGAAGGGGCGCTCGCGCATGTCTTTGCCGGCGCGGCAGCGGATGTGACCGAGGAAAACATCCAGTCGCGCCTGCGCGGTGTGATGCTGATGGCGATCTCGAACAAGTTCGGTGCGATGTTGCTCACCACCGGCAACAAATCCGAGGTGGCGGTGGGCTACTGCACCATCTACGGCGACATGGCGGGTGGCTATAACCCGTTGAAAGATCTTTACAAGACCCGCGTTTTCGAAACCTGCCGCTGGCGCAACGCCAACCATCGGCCCTGGATGAAGGGCCCGGCGGGCGCAGCGGTGCCGGTGGCCATCATCGACAAGCCGCCCTCGGCCGAGCTGCGCGATAACCAGAAGGATCAAGACAGCCTGCCGCCCTATGAGGTGCTCGATGCAATTCTCGAGCGGCTCGTCGAGGGGGATCAGTCGGTTGCCGAAATCGTTGCCGCGGGGTTCGAACGCGCCACGGTGAAGCGAGTCGAGCATCTGCTCTACATTTCGGAGTGGAAGCGCTTCCAGTCTGCGCCCGGGCCACGGCTGAGCACCCGGGCCTTCTGGCTCGACCGGCGCTATCCGATGGTGAACCGCTGGCGCGACAGGAGTTGAGCGCGCGCGGCCGTACGAAAAACATTGAATTTGTCTAATTACTCCCCCTCGTGATCCGGTCCGGGCTAAGGGACCGCAAACCTTTTCATGCGAGAACCGGCGGGACTGCAGCAAAGATCGCGATCCGTGCCCAACATCCTTCGCCCCCTTTTCTCGCCGATTCGCGCGGTGCTCACCAAGCATCCGACGCCGGAGGATGTCGCCAGCGTGATCAAGGCCACCGGGGTCGGGGCACTGATCTCTGCCCTCAACGCCCTGATCTACACGATTGGCGCCTTCGAGCGGCACGAACCGATTTTCCTGCTTTTGTGGTTCGGGTCCGTGGTTCTGCTCGGGATCGGGCTGACACGGATGTCCTTGCGCGCGCGCAGACGGACAGTGACGCGGGTGTCGCCGCGGGCGGCGCGACGGTTGATCGCCACCTCCGTACTGCTGGCGCTGCCCTGGGCGCTTCTGCCGTTCCAGGTGTTCGGCCTGCGCGAGGGGGGCGATCCGCTGGTGGTGCTTGTGGTCTGTATCGGCATGCTGGCGGGCGGTGTCTTCATGCTGCATCGCGCGTTGACGGCGGCGATTGCCTATATGCTGACGATCCTGCTTGCCGTGGCCCTGTCGATCCATACCGGCGGCTGGGATCAGGCCTGGCCGGTGACGGCCTATTGCCTCCTGTTCGGAGTGTTTCTCGCCTATTTCGCGCTTATCGCGGGAGAGACGGCGCGGCAACGCGATGCCTCGGTGCAAGCGCTCTCGAAGGCGGTCTCGGGGCTGCGCGCCGCCCGCGACGAAAATTATCTGCTCGCCAATATCGACGACACGACCGGGCTTCTCAACCGCAAGGCCTTCAATGCCCGCCTTGCCGAGGCGGTTGCGGCGCAGCGCGCCGAGGGGGGCGCCTTCTCGCTGCTCCTGATGGATCTCGATCGCTTCAAAAACGTCAACGATCTCTTCGGGCATGGTGTGGGTGATGAACTGCTCGCGGAAGTGGCGCGGCGGTTGCGCGCCAATCTGCACGAGGGCGATGTGGTCGGGCGCATCGGGGGCGACGAATTCTGCATCATCCTGCGCGAGGCGCGCGATGAAGCCCAGATCCGCGCTGTTGCGGGGCGGCTCCTTGAGGCGCTCAACCGGCCGGCGCGGCTTGTCGGGCGGCAATTGCATCCGGGTGCCTCGATCGGTGCGGTGATCTGCCCGGAGGATGCCGCCGAGCCGGTGGAGCTTTTCCTGAAGGCCGATCTCGCACTCAACCGCGCCAAGGAAAGCGGGCGCGGCCAATGCGTGAAATTCGATGACCATCTGCGCCAGCAGGTGATTGCCGAGGACCAGATCGAGGCCGGGTTGCGCGAGGCGTTGAAAGACAACCTCCTTTACGTGCAGTACCAACCAAAAATCTGCCTGCGCGACGGCATGCCGATGGGGGCGGAAGCGCTGGTGCGCTGGAAGATGCAGGACGGCGAGAAAGTGCCGCCCGATCATTTCCTGTCGATCGCGGCCGAACGCGGCATGCTGCCCGCCCTCTCGCGCCATATCGCCGAAGCGGTCGCGGGCCATATTCTCGACTGGCGCGCCGCGGGGCTCACCCCGGGCAAGATTGCGCTCAACCTTCATCCTGACGACATCAAATCGCCCGAACTGCTGATGGAGACGATCCATATGTTCGAGGATCGCGGCATTTCCGGCAAGGATCTGCTGCTCGAGATCACCGAGGGCTGCCTGATCGGGCGTGGCACCGATATGGTGAGCCGCCTGCTCGATGCACTCGACGAACGCGGCTATGACCTCTCTCTCGACGATTTCGGCACCGGCCATGCCGCGCTTGCACATTTGAAAAAGATCCCGGTGGCCGAAATCAAGATCGACCGCAGCTTCGTGTCGGGGCTCGAATACCGCCGCGACGACCGCGCCATCGTCGCCGCCATTGTCGAGATTGCGCGCGGGCTCGGCATCCGCTCGGTGGCCGAGGGGGTCGAGACCGAGGCGCAACGGCAGATCCTGCTCGAACTCGGTGTCGATGCGGGGCAGGGGTATCTGTGGTCGCGCCCGATCAGCGCCGACAGTTTCGCCGCCTTTTTGGAAGCCCAGAACCGCGCTGCAAGTTGAGCCGCGTTGAGAGCCGCGCTGCGCCCTAAGCCGGAACCGGCCTGAGCACACCATGCGGCTGCCCCGCTTGCGGGTGGCAGCGTTCGCAAAATGGGTGCGCCGTCCGTGGGCGAGGCTTCCACCCTGCCTGCGGGGAGGCAGTCGCCACCGGGGTGACGGGACGGCGCGGGGCACTCATACTCAAACTGCCTCGCAAAACAGGATCTCCAGGGCCGCGCCCGTGAGGGAGCAGCCGCGCCGGTGTGGTCTTTTCGTCCGATGCGCCTTGCGCAAATTTCCTGCAGAATTCGGGCCGGATGCCCGATTGACTGCCCGTGAGACGGCCCATAGTGCCGGAATCGCGTTATAATCTCCCGCGACTATGGCCGGAGTTGGGCGGGCAGAAAGCGCTTGAGCAAGGAAAATAGTCATCGTGCGAAAGACTTCATAATAGGGTGCACAATCTTCTCCGAAAACTCCCCCGCGATCAAGTCTGTTGATGAGCAATCTGTGGTTGCACGCTCCGCCTTCCGCCGCGCCAGATCGTCCCGGAGGCGGATCGGGGCTTTGCCGCGTCGCGGCGCAAGGCTAGGGTCGCGGCCGGTCGCGCAGATGGGGCGCGGGCGCAAGAGCGGAGGGGCACGAATGGGCAAGGATCAAGGAGAGTTCTGGGATCGGGTGGCGGAGCGCTACGCGGCGCGCCCGCTGAAGGATCCGGCGGCCTATGACGAGATGCTGGTCGAGGTCGGCGGCTGGTTGCAGCCCGGTGACCGGGTGCTTGAGATCGGTTGCGGCACCGGCTCAACCGCGGTGCGGCTGGGCGGCACGGTGGGACGTTGGCTCGCCACCGATCTCTCGGCCGAGATGGTGCGTATCGCACAGGCCAAGGCCGCGCCCGAAGGAGTGCGCTTCGCGCAGGCCGGGGCCGAAACGCTCCATGCAGAGGCGCCGTTCGATGCGATCTGCGCCTTCCACATCTTGCATCTGGTCCCCGATGCGCCCGCAACGCTGGCGGTGCTGCGCCGCCAGCTTGTGCCTGGAGGGCTCCTGATCTCGAAAACCTGGTGCCTGCGCGATTTCAACCCGCTGATGCGGATGATCTTTCCGCTCCTGCGGGCGCGGGGCTACATGCCGCCCATCCGGCAGATCCGGGCCACCGAGCTGCGCGCAATGATCACCGATGCGGGCTTCACCATTGCCGGCGAGCGCCATTTCGGCAAGCATCGCCAAAGCCGCTTCATTGTCGCGCGTCGCACGGATTGAGGCCGGCTCAGGCCGCGTCGCCGCCGTCTTTCGGGGCGTTTTTCGCTCCGGGGGCGGTGTATTTGTAAAGCAGATGATAGCCGGCATAGCCGCCCGCCGCGGCGAAGATCGCGGCCCAGACGAAGCTTTTTGTCGTGAACACTTCGACCGCCGCCCAGAGGAAGCAGAAAGCTACGAGCGCAATGCGCACCCAAAGCGGTTTGAACATCGGATGATCGAAGCTCGCCATCGCAAATCCTCTCCTGCGCCCCGTCGCGCGACGGATTGGCGCTTGTGCACCCGGCAACCGGGCCTTGAGCGGAACGCGCAGGCCTCCGCACGCCCCGGACGCGCCGCGGACCAACCGCGGGGCGGCGGCCCGCCTCGCGCCGACCGCAGCGCCACCATCGCCGGATGAGGCGCAAAGTCAATGCCGGGCGGTGGGCTGGCCGGGCGCTGCGGCGCCCCGCCGCGGCGCAGGCGCGATGGTAACATTCCGTTAGCCGCGTCTGCGATCTGTTCTTGGCCGCATTGAGAATTATTCTCGATAGAAAGCACTTCTTGACGATTTGCTGCAATTCTGGGCGTCGATCGACCGGCTTTCATCTGGTTTTCTTGTTCTCGTACTCGTGCCTGGTCCCTTCCCATCCACAAGCCCGATAGGTTCCTCTTGTCTCGTCTCACTGGAATATCCGCCCGAATTTATGGCATCGTGGCTGTCGCCGCGCTTGCCCTCGTCATCCTGTCCGAAACCCTGCTGAATTTCGCCTCGAACAACGCTTTCGAAATGCGCGAACAGCATCTGAGCGACGTTACCGATACCGCGATCAGTGTTCTGGCCGAGTTGCAGGCCGAGGTTGATGCCGGGACGATAACCGCCGAAGAAGCTCGCACCGAGGGCGCAAAACGTCTGACCGGTCTGAAATTCGACAAGACGGGTTACTTCTACGCCTTCGATACATCGGGGGTGATGCTTGTGCATCCGACGATGCCGAACTGGGTCGGCAAAGCCCAGCTCGATTACGAAGATGCCTATGGCACCAAGATCTTCGTCGAGATGCTCCAGATCGTGAAAGACGCCGGTCGCGGCCATCTGGACTATTATTTCCGCAAGCCCGACAGCGACGTGGCGGAGGCCAAGATCGGTTATGTGGCGGAGTACAAGCCTTGGGGATGGATCGTCGGTACCGGCTCCTATGTCTCTGACATCGAGGCGGCGCTCAGTGCGTTGCGCACGATCTCGATGACGGCGATGGGCGTGGCCTTGCTTGCCCTGCTCGGGATCGCCACGGTGTTGGCGCGTTCGGTGACGAAGCCCTTCGCGCAGGTCCATGCCCGCATGGATGCGATGACCGATGGCGATACCGCGAGCCCCGTGCCCTGCCAGAAGAATGGCAGCGAAGTCGGCGACATGGCGCGTGCGCTGGAGCATTTCCGCGAATCGCTGGAGCAGAAGAACGCTCTGGAAGCGCGGCAGCGTGCTCAGGCCGAAGAACTGGCGCGTGCCGAAGAGGAAGCCCGCATCCGCGATGCCGAGTTGCAACGGCGCGAAGCCGAGGCGGCCGAGGAAAAGGCGCGAGAAGAAGCCCGCCGGTCTGCGGAACGGGCCGAGCACGAGGCGAATCTGGCCGCGGAGCGCGAGCAGCAACTCAAGGAGCAGTCGCTGATCGTGACCGCGCTGGCCGATGGTCTGCGGGCGATGTCGGAAGGCGATCTGACGGCGCGAATCGAGGCGGCCTTCCCGCCTGCCTATGCCGAGCTGCGCAACAACTTCAACGCTGCCATGGGTAAGATGGCCAATCTGATTGCCTCGATCGTGCAGACCACCAATGCGGTCGAGGAAGGTGCGGGTCAGCTCTCGATCGCCTCGGCCGAATTGGGCCGACGCACCGAGACCCAGGCTGCCTCGCTTGAGGAGACGGCCGCGGCGATGAACGAGATGGCGTCCTCGGTGGAGCAATCGGTGAGCGGCGCGCGGACGGCGGCGCAAGCCGTGACCCGGACGCGCGAAACCACCGCGACCGGACTGGGCGTGGTGCGCGAGACGGCGGCGGCGATGAACGACATTGCGCGCAGTTCCGAGCAGATCTCGCGCATCACCTCCGTGATCGACGATATCGCTTTCCAGACCAACCTTCTGGCGCTCAACGCCGGCGTCGAGGCGGCGCGGGCGGGCGAGACCGGGCGCGGCTTCGCGGTGGTTGCCTCCGAGGTGCGGGCGCTGGCGCAGCGCTCGTCGGAAGCGGCCAAGGAAATCGCCGAGCTGATCGAGACCTCTTCGCGTCAGGTGCATTCGGGGGTGCAGCTTGCCGCGCGCTCCGATACCGCGCTGGGCCAGATCGACAAACTGGTGACCGAGCTTGACGAATTGCTGAGCAATATCAGCAGCGCCGCGACCGAGCAGAATGCGGGCATCTCCGAAGTGACCGCCGCGGTGAACCAGCTCGATCAGGTGACCCAGCACAATGCCGCGATGTTCGAGGAAAACTCGGCCGCGACCCAGGGCCTGCTGGCCGAGGCGCGCACGCTCAAATCGCTCAGCGGCGTGTTCCGCATCGGGGCCGATGCGCAGGCCGATGCCGAGGGGATGCGTTACGCCTCCTGATGTGCACTGCCGCCGGGGCGGGGCAAGGAACCCGCCGCCCCGAGCGTGCAACCGGATCTTCTGCCGCAACGCCGCGCAATCTCGCGCGGCGTTTGCATCTGTCCCAGCCGGAAGGACCGCAGGAGGGCAGGGCGTCCGGTGCGGGGCGAGTGGCCCGGAACCACTTGCCCGAGAACGGGTTGCCAGGGAGAACCTGACTGGAAGGCCGGGCGGCGCACAAGGAAACGCCCGCTCTTCGGCCCCTTCCCGCGGGAAGGGTGGAAGAGCGGGCGCCAACCCGAAGAGGTGCGGGCGGTCAGGCCGCCCGCAACCGCAAGATCTTGTCAGGGACGACGCGAGATCGTCGCAAAGCCGAACGTTTGCGAGAACGGCAGGAAGTCGCCCGGGATCACGTTCGATTGACGCGGGCTGTCTTTGAGCAGCGGCGCTTTCCAGAACGCGGCCGATTTCGGCGCTGCATCACGCGGGCAGAGGTTGTCTTTGCGCGGCGTGTCTTTCACGAGCGGCGTCGGCCAGAAGCTGGCGGACATGAAGTTGTCGCCTTCATAGACGTTCTTCTTGCGCGGCGTGTCTTGCAGCAGCGGCCAGCCGAAGCGAGCCGAGAACTCGCCCGCCGGTTCCGCTTTCACGGGCGCGTTCAGGAAGATGTGCCGATGGTCTTTCATGATGTTGTCGGTGGTCATTTTGGTCTTTTCCTCGCAGGTGAACTCTTCAGTGACGTTTTCAAGCGCAACAGCATCCGCGCGAGCGGCGATGGTACGCACGAGTTTCGCCGCGCCAAGCGGCTTGTGGCTGACTTTCGCGACGAGCGCGGCGGCACCGCCAGCGAGCCGCTCTGCATAACCGGCAACGGCACTTTCGTGCACGCCGGCGGTTTTGAGTGCTTCGACAAGGGCGGCACGTTTACGACCGTCAGCCGTGACGACCGTGACCGCGCCGGGTTTGATCCCTTCTCGCGTGAGTTGGCGTGCGATGTCGCCCGCCGTATCTGCATCGGCATAAAGCCGGGTAATTGCCGTCGTCATGCGTCCTCCTCGGGTTCAAGGGCATTCCAAAAGTCTAAACCTCGTCGCGCAAAAGCGCTCCGCGGTCACTTGTCACGGCTCAGCGCTAACGGCACGGCAAAGACGATCGCGATGAGCAGCAGAAAGGCTTCGATGGCAAAAACCATATTGTAGGGCGCCGCCACACCGGCGCCGAAGATACCGGGCATCGCCACCAGCCCGTCGCGCACCACACCGGCAAGGGCGACGCCAAGCCCGGCAGCCGTGGCCTGCACCGCGCCCCAGGCGCCGAGCGCAAGGCCGATCCGGTCCGCAGGGGCGGCGCGCATCGTTGCGGTGAGGGTGGCGTGGCCAAAAAGACCGATGCCGAATCCCACGACGTAAGTGCCGATCACGAACAGCGCGAACAGCGGCAGAAGCGAAGAATAGATGATCGCGGCAAAGCCTGGCACGCCGAGAATCGCCCCGATCAGACCGAGTCGCATCGGTTTCATGCCGTTGCCGAGCACGCGCGACGCCAGACCGAATCCGGTCAGCGTGCCAAAGGCGAAGAGCGCGGAAAGCTTCGTCGTCTCGCCCACGGTGAGCCCGAGCGCCTGCCCGCCATAGGGTTCAAGGAGCACGTCGGCCATGCCATAGGCGAAGGTTCCGAGCGCGATCACCGAGAGGAGCGGCAACATGCCACGGCGCGCCATCAGCTCGTTGAACGCTTGCCGAAAGCTCGGATGCACGGCGGCTTCCATCTCGCGGGCCCGCTCGCGGCTGAAGGTTTCCTGCCGCCAGAGCGCGACCATGTTGAGCGTTGCAGAAACGAGCGCCGTGCCCTGAATCACCTGAATCAAACGACCCGGCGTGTAATTTGCGAGCAGGAAGCCGTAGATCAGCGCGGCGGCGACGCTGCCGAAGAGCAGCATCACATACATAAGCCCCACAACTTTCGGATGGTCTTCTTCCTCGACGAGGTCGGTGGCGAGGGCGAGCCCCGCGGTCTGCACGATGTGAGCGCCCGCGCCGACCAGCAGGAAGGCGAGCGCCGCGGCGGAGATGCCGATCCAGCGCGGCGCATCATAGGATTCGCCAAAACCCGAGAGCACCAGAAGCGCGAAGGGCATGATCGCGAAGCCGCCGAACTGGTAGATCGTGCCTTTCCAGATCCACGGCACCCGCCGCAGACCGAGGGCGGATTTGTGGGTGTCGGACTTGAAGCCGATCAGCGTGCGGAAGGGCGCAAACAGCAGCGGCATCGCCAGCATGATCGAGACGACCGAGGCATGCACGCCGAGTTCGACAATCATCACCCGGTTGAGCGTGCCGGCCAGCAGCACCAGCGTCATGCCCACGGTGACTTGAAAGAGAGACAGCCGGAGAAGGCGGGAAAGAGGAACCTCTTCCGTAGCCACATCGGCAAAAGGGAGATACCTGGGACCGAAACGCGCCAGATTTTTCAGAGCGAAGTCACGGTAGCCCATGGGTGCCGCCCGAAGTAGAGAGGGGTATTAGGGGCGGGGGCCCCGGACGGAATGGGCCCACCGGTTTGCACCGGTGGGCCCAGACAGATTATTGGGCCACGACCACGGTCGGGGCGGCCATCGGCTTACCGTTCCAGTAGGCCGAGAACCAGTCGGTGTTGGCCATCAGGCCGGCGTGCAGCACGAGGGCGGTCACGGCCACGGCGCCGAGGAACAGCGGGATACCGGTCGAGGGTTTAACGACGGTCCAAACTTTGGCGTTGTTCATGGTATAACTCCTCTACCCGATTAGCCGAGCCACGGCGTGGCGATCGCCGAGAGGATGTGCGCAACGAGCGCCATCGCCCCGAACACACGGGTGCCATCGATCAGATAGCTGTGGATTTCTTCAGCTTCTTTCAGCGTCAGGCCGCTCGGCCCAGCTTTGTCGTCAGTCATGTCCCGAATCCTCCAAAAAACTGGGATCTCTCGAAGGCTTTCCCAAGTCTTCGCACCTTGCGATGCGAGCCTCAGCTTTTGCCTCCCCGCTACCACATCCGGACTGACGTGGCATCGTAGGGGCACTATGGGATCGGGAGGGGGGTCAGTTCAAGTGTAAAGTGTGGCTGACACTGCGGCAAATTCGGCATGTGCAGGCGTTCTCCGGAGGTGTTAAATGAAGCCTTTCAAACCTATGTTTTATAGATCTTGACGGCTGCGCAGTCGCTTCGATGGCGCATCGCTGCAGACGCGCTGACTCGCGGGTTTCGTCAATGAAGCAAGGCTGTTTCGCTGCGCAGCAGCCGTTCCGGCAGAGTGCCAGCACCGGAAGGGTTTCCCTCGGCCAGCAGAAGTGTAACGTCAGATATACATTTTTCTGCGTTGTGCTGTCGCAGCTTGATCGCTTCCGGCGGGCACCAGGGACGAAAAGCGCGCTTTGCGGGCGCAGAAATTCTGGGTCGAATTGTCGCGTTCAAAAAACTTCGAGCCGGGGGGTTGAAAGCCCATAAGAGCGTCCCCACCTCGCGATCATAAGCTGTCGTCAGCTTTGAAAGCCGATTCAGTCACCGAATCCTCCAAAGATGCGCCCAGGTGACAGAATCTCGCGGCTCTCCTCGCCGGACACGGGGAGAGCCGCACACAAAATCAGCAGATGCCGAGAATTACTTCACCCTGAGGGCGCTTCTGCCTCTCGCCCTGAATTTTACCCATTGATAAAATTTTGATCCGTGGCAGCGTTGGTCAAACAACAGCCAGGGAGGGTCCAGCCGTGACCACAAGCCAGTTCCAGCCCGGGATCATGCCCGGGCGTCTTCCGGCGGAAGACTATTGCCATGCCTTCGCCGATACCGCGCCACCCCTGACCGATCACGCGGCGCGCGTTGCGGCGGACCGATGCTACTTCTGTTACGACGCGCCTTGCACAACGGCCTGCCCCTCGGGGATCGACGTGCCGCTCTTCATCCGCCAGATCGCGACCGGCCAGCCCGAGGCGGCGGCGGTGACGATCCTGTCGCAAAACATCTTTGGCGGCCTCTGCGCCCGCGTCTGCCCGACCGAAACCCTTTGCGAAGGCGCCTGCGTGCGCGAGGTGGCCGAGGGCAAACCGGTGGAGATCGGCCTTTTGCAGCGCCATGCGACCGACAGGCTGCAGGCGGCGGGCGTCCATCCGTTCTCCCGCGCCGAACGCACCGATTTTTCGATCGCGGTGGTGGGGGCGGGCCCTGCCGGGCTTGCCTGCGCGCATCGCCTCGCGATGAAGGGGCACGAGGTCACTCTTTATGATGCGCGGCTGAAACCGGGCGGGCTCAATGAATATGGGATTGCGGCCTACAAGGCACCGGGCGGCTTTGCGGCAAAGGAAGTGGCTTGGCTTTTGCAGATCGGCGGCATCACTCTTCTTGAGAACTGGGCGCTTGGCCGCAATGGCACGCTCGCCGATCTGCTCGAAGACCATGATGCCGTGTTCCTTGGCATGGGGCTCGCGGGGGTGAATGCGCTGACGATCCCCGGCGCGGAACATGCGACCCCCGCCACCGATTTCATCGCCCATCTGCGCCAAAGCGAGGATCTGGCGACGTTGCCGATCGGGCGGCGGGTCGTGGTGATTGGCGGCGGCATGACGGCGGTGGATGCCGCGGTGCAGGCGAAACTCCTTGGCGCCGAGACCTCGACCATCGTTTACCGCCGCTCGCAACCCGAGATGCCCGCCTCGCTCCATGAGCAAGACCATGCGCAGACCCATGGCGTGCGGATCGTGCCCAATGCGACGCCGGTGGCGATCCGCAAGGATGAGGTGGGGTTTGAGGTTGAGTTTGCTCGCACCGCAACCCGCGACGGCACCATGACGTTGCTTGAGGACACGTTGCGGCTCAAGGCCGATCAGGTCTTCACCGCCATCGGCCAGACGCTCGGCCCGGTGCCCGAGGGGCTCACGATCACCGGCGGCAAGATCGCGATTGATGCGACAGGCCGCACCGGCCTTGCCAAGGTCTGGGCGGGGGGCGATTGCGCCTCCGGCGGCGAAGATCTGACCGTGACGGCATCGGCGCAGGGCCGCGACGCCGCCGAAGACATCCACGCTTTTCTGATGGGGGCCTGAGATGGCGAACCTTTCTTCCGAATTCATCGGCATCAAGTCGCCCAATCCGTTCTGGCTCGCCTCGGCGCCGCCGACCGACAAGGAATATAATGTGCGCCGCGCTTATGAGGCGGGCTGGGGCGGGGTGGTCTGGAAGACCTTGGGCATGGATGGCCCGCCCGTCGTCAACGTATCGGGGCCGCGCTACGGCGCGATCTACGGGCCGGACCGCACGCTTCTGGGGCTCAACAACATCGAGTTGATCACCGACCGCCCGCTTGAGGTGAACCTGCGCGAGATCAAGACGGTGAAGCGCGACTACCCGGACCGGGCGCTGGTCGTCTCCCTCATGGTGCCCTGCGATGAGGAGAGCTGGAAGTTCATCCTGCGCGAGGTCGAGAACACCGGCGCGGACGGGGTGGAGCTCAATTTCGGCTGCCCGCATGGCATGGCCGAGCGCGGCATGGGCGCGGCGGTGGGGCAGGTGCCCGAATATATCGAAATGGTCACGCGCTGGGTGAAGACCCATTCGCGCATGCCCTGCATCGTCAAGTTGACGCCGAATATCACCGATATTCGCAAGCCCGCCGAGGCGGCGCAACGTGGCGGCGCCGATGCGGTGAGCCTAATCAACACGATCAATTCGATCACCTCGGTCGATCTCGACCTTTTTGCCCCCGAGCCGACGATTGACGGCATGGGCACGCATGGCGGCTATTGCGGCCCCGCGGTCAAACCGATCGCGCTCAACATGGTGGCCGAAATTGCCCGCAACGCGGAAACCCGCAAGCTGCCGATCTCCGGCATCGGCGGCGTGACCACCTGGCGCGATGCCGCCGAGTTCATGGCGCTCGGCGCCTCGAATGTGCAGGTCTGCACCGCGGTGATGACCTATGGCTTCCGCATCGTCGAGGAGATGATCGCGGGGCTGAGCGCCTTCATGGATCAAAAGGGCTTCACCGCGACGTCTGAACTTGTCGGCCTTGCGGTGCCGAAGGTGACCGACTGGCAATATCTGAACCTCAACTACACCACCAAGGCGGTGATCAAACAGGAAGACTGCATCAAATGCGGTCGCTGCCATGTGGTCTGCGAAGATACCTCGCACCAAGCGATCGCCATGGCCGCTGACCGCACGGTGACGGTGAAGGATGAGGAGTGTGTCGCCTGCAATCTCTGTGTCGATGTCTGCCCGACGGGCTGCATCTCGATGCAGGAATTGCCCGTGGGCACGCTGGATCCGCGCACCGGGCGCCCGGTCGGCACGCCTCTGAACTGGACCGAGCATCCGAACAACCCCTCCGGTTCGGCGGCAGCCTGCGCGCGGGAACCGGCAGAATAAGGGTTTCGCCGCGCCAAGCGCGGCGACCCGGCGGGGGGCTGCCGCCCCCCGCACCCCCCGCTGGCTCCTGAACGACGACAGCGCAACATGTTCACGCATTGATGTCAGCCCCGGCGAAAGCCTGCCGAAGGGCGGTTTGGGCTGTCATGGTACAGCACCTCCCCCCGTGCTAGCGCAGGGGGAACGGGGTGTCGGAGGCCGGGGCCATGGGGATTGATGCGGTGATGCGGGCGAGCCGAAGGACCGGGCCCGCGCTTTTTGGGCTCGGCACCTTCTGGGGCGCCTTCGCGGCCTTTATCCCGGATTACAAACTGCGCGCGGGTGTGGAGGATGGGCTCTTCGGCGCGATGCTCCTTGCCTCCGCGCTTGGGGGCGTGGTGGCGATGGCGCTGGTAGCGCGGATCACGGCGCGGCTCGGGGCGCGGGCGCTTTCGGTGCTCGCCGTCGCGCTGGCGCTCGCCGCGCTGGCACCGCTTGCCATCGGCTCCGCCGCGACGCTGGCGCTGGCGCTTTTCGTCATGGGGGCGGCGATGTCGGCGCTCGATATCGCCGCCAATGTCGAGATTTCCGAGGCGGAGCACGACACCGGCCTGCCGTTGATGAACGGCAATCACGCGCTTTTCTCCTTCGGGCTTGGCGGCGCGGCGCTGCTGGTGGGGGGGTGGCGCAGTGCCGGGGGCGCGCCCGAAACGGTGCAACCGCTTTTGGCGCTGGGGCTTCTTGCGCTCGCCTGGAGGCTGCGCGCCGGGAGCGCCGCGCCGATGCCTGCGGTGCAAGAGGCGCCGGGCGCGCGCGTGGGCGCACCTTGGCGGGTGGTGCTGCCTGCGGCGGTGATCCTGTTTGCGGCCTTTGTCACCGAAAACACCACCGAGACATGGTCGGCCCTCTATCTTGAGCGCGGGTTGGGGGCGGCCTTGGGGGCCGGGGCGCTCGGGCCTGCGGTGTTCGGGCTCGTGATGGGCCTGTTCCGACTGGGCGGTCAGATGCTCGCCAGCCGGCTCGGCGAGGCGCGGCTCGTAGCGTTTTCGGCGGCCCTCGGTGTGCTTGGCGCAGTGCTCGCGGCCCTCGCGCAAAGCCTGCCGCTGGCTGTGCTCGGCCTTGGGCTGATCGGCATCGGTGCCGCGGTGGCCGTGCCCTCGACCAATGCGCTGCTGTGCCAGCGCGTGACCCGGGCCGAACGCGCGCGCGCACTCTCGCGCGCCTGGATGATCGGGTTCTCGGGCTTTTTCATTGGCCCCGTTGCGATGGGGGCACTCGCCGAAGGGATCGGCCTGCGCGGGATCTTCCTGTCGCTCGCGCTGGTGCTTGCGATGATCGGGCCGGGGCTCGCCGCCTTGCTGCGGGTGCCCCGGTGCCGTCTCGCTCAGGCATAAGTATCGAAGAACCCGTTCGGGATCAAAAGATTGTCGCGGCTCAGATCCTGCACCCGCTTCTCGCCGCACAGCGCCATCGAGATGTCGAGTTCCTTTTGCATCACTTCGAGCGCACGGGTCACGCCGGCCTCGCCCATCGCGCCCAGCCCGTAAACATAGGCCCGCCCGGCCATGGCCCCCTTGGCCCCGAGCGCCAGCGCCTTGAGAATGTCCTGGCCCGAGCGGATGCCGGAGTCGAGCCAGACCTCCGTCTTGCCGTCCACTGCCTTGAGGATCTCGGGCAGCATGCGGATCGAAGAGAGCGCTCCATCGAGCTGGCGCCCGCCATGGTTCGAGACGATGATCGCATCGGCGCCGAAATCGGCGGCCGCGCGGGCATCCTCGGCATCGAGCACGCCCTTGAGGATGAACTTGCCGCCCCATTGGTCACGGATGCGGGCGATCTTTGACCAATCGAGGCAGGGGTCGAACTGCTCCGCGGTCCAGCTGAAAAGCGAGGAGGCATCGGTCACGCCCTTGGCATGGCCAACGATATTGCCAAAAAAGCGCCGCTTGGTGCCGAGCATCTCAAGACCCCATCGGGTCTTTGTCGCCATGTTCAAAAGGTTGCGCGGCGTGAGCTTGGGCGGCGCGGAGAGGCCGTTTTTCAGATCCTTGTGGCGCTGGCCGAGAATTTGCAGATCGAGCGTCAGCACCAGCGCCGAGCAGCCCGCGCGTTTGGCCCGCGCAAGGATCGCGTCGACGAAGTCTTCGTCGCGCATGACGTAAAGCTGAAACCAGAACGGCGCGGGCGAATGGGCGGCCACATCCTCGATCGAACAGATCGACATGGTGGAAAGCGTGAAAGGCACGCCGAACTTTGCTGCCGCTCGCGCCGCCTTGATCTCGCCATCGGCGCGCTGCATGCCCAGAAGACCCACCGGGGAAAGCGCGAGCGGCATCGTCACCGGCTGTCCGGCCATGGTGGAGGCCGTCGAGCGGCCCGACATGTCGACGGCCACTTTCTGGCGCAGCCGGATCTGTGCGAAATCGGACACGTTCTCGCGGAAAGTCTGCTCGGTGTAAGAGCCGCTTTCGCAATAATCAAAGAACATCTTTGGCGTGCGCTTGCGGTGCAATGCCTTCAGATCGTCGATGCAGGTAATGACAGTCATAGCCCCTCCAACTGGTCAGGCGAACTTACCAATTGCTGTGCCAATTGCAAGCGGCGGGGCAAGACCGGACGGTGCTCCGCTTTGCATTCAGGCCGAATGCGCGCCCGCCGCGAGCGCCGCGACGGTTTTGAGCACCTCTGCCGGGCTCTTGCCCGCGCCGATTTCCTTCACGATCGCCGAGCCGATTACGCAGCCGTCGGCCACTGCGGCGATGGTGCGCGCGGCCTCGGGCGTCGAGATGCCAAAGCCGACGATCAGCGGCAGATCGGTCGCCGCCTTGATCCGCGCCACTTCCGGCGCGACATCGGCCACCTGCGCCGCCTGGCTTCCGGTGATGCCGGTCACCGAGACGTAATAGACAAAGCCCGAGGTATTCTGCAGCACTTTGGGCAGGCGCTTTTCATCGGTCGTGGGTGTGGCGAGGCGGATGAAGTTGATCCCCACCTCCGCCGCGGGCAGGCACAGTTCCTCATCTTCCTCGGGGGGCAGGTCAACGACGATCAGCCCGTCGATTCCGGCCGCTTTCGCATCGGCGAGGAATTTCGGCACGCCGCGGTTATAGATCGGGTTGTAATAGCCCATCATCACGATCGGCGTGGTATCATCGCTCTTGCGGAACTCCGCCACCATGTCGAGGGTCTTTTGCAGGGTTTGCCCGCCGTCGAGCGCGCGTTGGCCGGCAAGCTGGATCGTCGGGCCATCCGCCATCGGGTCGGTGAAGGGAAGGCCCAGCTCGATCACATCAACCCCCGCCGCGGGCATGCCGCGCAAGATCTCCATCGAGGTCTCACGGTCCGGGTCGCCCGCCATGATATAGGCGACAAAGGCTTTCTTGCCCTCGGCCTTCAGCGCGGCGAATTTGGCGTCGATACGAGTCATGGTCTTCCCCCGGAAATGCTCATCGCGGTTTGAGCGAAGCCTGCGGGAAAATCAATGGCGAAAGGGCCGCGCTTGCGTTGCCGCCCGCCCCCGCGTATGAGGCCGCAAGCAATCAGGGCAAGCAACAGGAGAGTGTCATGGGCTTTCGCATGGGGATCGTGGGCTTGCCGAACGTGGGCAAGTCGACGCTGTTCAACGCATTGACGAAAACCGCCGCGGCGCAGGCGGCGAACTTCCCCTTCTGCACCATCGAGCCCAATGTGGGCGAGGTGGCGGTGCCCGACCCGCGCCTTGACACGCTCGCCGAGATCGCGGGCTCGAAGCAGATCATCCCGACGCGGATGACCTTTGTCGATATTGCGGGCCTTGTGAAAGGCGCCTCCAAGGGCGAGGGTCTGGGCAACCAGTTTCTGGCCAATATCCGCGAGACCGATGCCATCGCCCATGTGCTGCGCTGTTTCGAAGACGGCGATGTGACGCATGTTGAGGGCCGGGTCGATCCCTTGGCGGATGCCGAGACGATCGAGACCGAGCTGATGATCGCGGACCTTGAAAGCCTTGAAAAGCGGCTCGCCAATATCGCGCGCAAGATCAATGCGGGCGACAAACAGGCCAAGGAAGATGCGCGGCTGATGCTGGCCGCGAAAGAGGCGCTTGAGGCCGGTCGCCCCGCGCGCACCGTCAAGGTGGCGGACGACGACCGCAAGGCCTGGGGCATGCTGCAACTGCTCACCGCCAAGCCGGTGCTTTACGTCTGCAACGTCGAGGAAGAAAACGCGGCCAAAGGCAATGCGCAATCCGAGCGCGTGGCGGCGATGGCGCGCGAAAGCGGCGCGGCGGCGGTGGTGATTTCGGCCAAGATCGAGGAAGAGATTTCTCAGCTCGAGGCCGAGGAAGCGGCGATGTTCCTTGAAGAGTTGGGCCTGCACGAGCCGGGGCTTGATCGGCTCATCCGCGCCGGTCACGACCTTCTGGGCCTGCAGACCTATTTTACCGTGGGCCCGAAAGAGGCGCGCGCCTGGACCATTCGCAAGGGCACCCTTGCCCCCGCCGCCGCGGGTGTGATCCACGGCGATTTCGAGCGCGGCTTCATCCGTGCCGAAACCGTGGCTTACGAAGATTACGTGCAATACCGCGGCGAGGTGGGCGCCAAGGAGGCGGGCAAGTTCCGCGTCGAGGGCAAGACCTACGAAGTCCAGGACGGTGACGTGCTGCACTTCCTGTTCAACGCATAATTATCCGGCAAGCGCGGCGCGCAGGCTTTCACATTCCCTGAGTGCGGCACTGGCGGGCTCGGCGGCAAAGGCGGCTTCGGCCTTTTCAAGCGCCGCTTCCGCCCCGGCGGTGTCGCCCTTTGCCAGCGCCACGCGGGCGAGGCCGATATGGTTCGCGCCCGCCCGGTAATCTGCGAAATCGCGGCTCCCAAGGGTGCGCGCCGCCTCGAAATCCGCCTCTGCCCTGTCTGCCCATTGCGTGTCCGGCAAAAGTCCGGCGAGCGCCAGATGCGCAAGCCCTCGGGCATGCAAAAGCCGCGCGCGGGGGGCGGGGGCGGAAGTGTCTTCAAGCGCTTCGGCAAAATCTTCGAGGGCGGTGAAAAGGAGCGCCTCGTCCTTTCTCACCTCGCCCAGATGACGGCGCGCAATGGCATGATTGGCCCGCGCCGCGGCGGCATCCTGTGCGTGCTCTTCACCTTTGAGCGCGTCAAAGACATCGTCAAACATCTTGATCGCTTCCTCGATCTCGACATTGTCCTGCGCCATCCGCCCGAGCGCCGCCCTCACATTGGCGAGTGCGCTCGTGGCATTGGCCCATTCGACCGGATGGGCCTGCGCATTGAAGACTTCCAGGACGTTGCCATAGGCCTTCACGGCCTTTTTCAGCATCGCCCCGTCCTGATGACGCAGGCCGATGAGTTCGGAAATGCCGCCGAGGTTATGCTGCGCATAGGCCCAGTTCTCCGGCTGCTTGGTGCGGACCGCAGCCTTGGCGGCGGCGGCAAAAAGATCGGCGGCAAGGTCGAGATGCTTGCGGCCGGGGCGGAACTGGCCGATCACCTGATGGCAATTGGCAAGGCTCGTCTGCGCCTGACCGAGATCGCGGCCCTTGGCACGTTTCATCAGCGCTTTCGCGATCTCCAGCGCGACGAGCAGCCGCCAGGGGTCGTTTTCGGCCTCGCCCGCCTCAAGCTCGGCATAAAGCAGCTCCACAGCGGCGCGGATCACGCCCCCCGCAGGCGCGGCCGCCTTCAGCGCTTCAAGGTGGCGCGCCGCGGCACGCTCGGTGGCGTTGCAGATCCGGTCCTGCCGGAACGCGGCCGCACTGAGCGTCTCGCCCGCCGCCGTGAGCCGCGCGGCGGCCTCCTCGCGCGCGCCTTGATCGTTGAGTGCGGCCACCTCGGCCAGCACCGCGCTGCCCGCGGCCTTCGTTTCGGCCGCAGCGGCGAGCGCGCCGCGCAGCGCCGTCGCGGCAAGGTCGGGCGCGGAGAATCGCCCCGCGGCGAGATCCGCCGCTAAGGCCTCGACCAGCGGCTCCGCGCCTCCGGCTTCCCTGCCCAGCCTGACCAGCCCTGCCTTCAGCGCGTTCTCTGCCTCAGCTCCCACGGTCCGTTCCTCGTCTGCCGATTATCCATTCCCGCCAGCACTTTCGCGCCCGCATGCGGGGGGAGACTAGCGCAAGCGCCGCAGCCTTGATACCGGCTTCCTCTGGGTGATTTCGGCGCAGCCCCTTTGCGCGCCGGTTCACCCGTTTTTGCCTTGCCAAAATTGGGCTCCGGCGCTATGCGCAAGCCCTCACGGGCCCACACCCTTGGAGGGGGCCCTTTTTTTTATTGGAGATACCAGATGGCCAAAGAGATCGAAACTCTCGAAGCCGAGGTGCGCACGGGGACGGGCAAGGGGGCCGCTCGCGCAGCACGTCGTGAGGGCAAGGTGCCCGGCATCGTTTATGGCGATGGCAAGGAACCGCTCGCGATCAACCTCGACTACAACAAGCTGCTCACCCGCCTGCGCAAGGGCCGCTTCCTGTCGACGCTGTTCAACCTGCACATCGACGGGCAGGAAGATGTGCGCGTGATCTGCCGCGGCGTGCAAAAAGACGTGGTGAAGGATCTGCCGACCCACATCGACTTCATGCGCACCCACCGCGCCTCGCGCATCAACCTGTTCATCCACGTGAACTTCGACAATGCCGAAGCGAGCCCCGGCCTGAAGCGTGGCGGCACGCTGACGATCGTGCGCCCCGAGGTGGAGCTTGAAGTGATGGCCGGCGATATCCCGGATCACATCACCGTGGACCTGAGCGGCCGCAACATCGGCGAAGTCATCCACATCAATGACATCCCGCTTCCGGAAGGCTGCAAGCCGACGATCGACCGCAACTTCGTCGTGGCCAATATCACCGCGCCTTCGGGTCTGGTGTCGTCGGACAACGAAGAAGCCCAGGCCTGATCGGGGCTTCGCAGGAACAATCGCTGACGCCGGGCCCTGGGTCCGGCGTTTTCGTTTTGAGCGCCCGCCGTCCAAGGCGCCTTTTCCCTTCGACTTGAGGCAAATATCCAGGGGGTGAATTCGGCGCAGCCGAAGAGGGGGCTGGCCCCCTGCGCCCCTCACCGCTAGAACCGCGACCAAAGGAGAGACGCCATGCAGCTTTGGGTCGGCCTCGGCAATCCCGGTGCGAAATATGCCGCGAACCGGCACAATATCGGCTTCATGGCGGTGGATCGGATCGCCGCAGACCACGGCTTTGCGCCTTGGAAAAAAGCGTTTCAGGGGCAGGTGAGCGAGGGTCGGTTCGGCGCGGCCCGGGTGCTGCTGCTCAAGCCAGAGACCTTCATGAACCTGTCGGGCCAGTCGGTGCGGGCGGCGGCGGATTTCTACAAAGTGCCGGTCGAGGCGATCACCGTGTTCCATGACGAGCTTGACCTCGCGCCGGGCAAATGCCGACTCAAGACCGGCGGCGGGCATGCGGGTCATAACGGGTTGCGCTCGATCCATCAGCATATGGGCGAGGCCTATGCGCGGGTGCGGCTCGGCATTGGCCATCCGGGGGACAAGACCCGGGTGGCGGGCTATGTGCTCTCGGATTTCGCCAAGGCCGAGGCGGACTGGCTCGATGATCTGATGCGCGGGATCTCGGACGGCGCTCCGGCGCTCGCGGCGGGGGAGGGCGCAAAATTCCTCAATGCCGTGGCGCTGAGGATGGCGCCGCCGCGCGCTTCCACCGGCACGCGCCCCGATGCGGGGCGGGCGAAACCCGAGCCGAAAGGGACGCTTGAGCCGAAGCCCGACCTCCCGGCCGACGATACCCGGTCGGCGCTTGAAAAGCTCGCCGACCGGTTCAAGCGCTAAGCCTCACCAATGCCCGGTATTGGGCATCGAGAGCCACGGCTCGGCCGGCGCGCGCGACGCGCCTTTTTGCAAAAGCTCGATCGAGGCATTGTCGGGGCTGCGCACAAAGGCCATGCGGCCATCGCGCGGCGGGCGGTTGATCGTGACGCCATTGGCCTGCAGATGCGCGCAGATCGCGTAAATATCTTCGACCTCATAGGCGAGATGGCCGAAATGGCGGCTGTCTGAGGGCAGGCCCGCGTCGCCATCCCAGTTGTAGGTCAACTCGACCGGGCATTCCTCCTGCCCTTCGGGCGCCATGAAGACGAGCGTGAACCGGCCCGCCTCGCTTTCGATGCGGCGCGTCTCGCGCAGGCCCAAAAGGGCAAAGAATGCGATCGAGCGCTCCAGGTCGAGCACCCGCAACATCGTGTGCAGGTAACGGATCTGCATCGGTTTTCTCCTTATGTCGGTGGCGCGAGTGTAGTCCCGCGCGCCCCGGCGGCAAGGTCAGAACACCGATTTCACTCCGAGGGTGAGGCCGAATTCGCGGCTGTCATAGAGCAGGTGGTTGGAGCGGTTGCGGCTGTAGCTGGCGCCGATCTCGGGGGCAAAGCCCATATATTGCACGCGCGGCAGCACGGCGGAGACACCAAGATCGAGCTTGCGATCTTCCCGGCCGGTGTCGTAATCGCGCGCCTCAAGCCCGAGATCGAAGCGGAACGCCGTGCCGAAAAGCGGGCGCGCAAGGTCGTAGCCAAACCCGATCCGCCCGCCGGTATAGGCGCTGGCCTCGGCAGACGAGAGCATCTGGATCGCCTGCCCCGAAAGCCGCAGCCGTCCCGGCGCGCCGGCATGGGCGTAGCTGAGCCCGAGGCTTTGCGCCGTGCCCGAGCGCTCGGGCGCATCAAGCCGGTGCTGCCGTTCGACGCCAACCTCGGCACGCAGGGCATCGCGCGGCGCAAGGCGAAAATCCTTGGCGAGCCCGAGCCCGAGCCGGTTGGTGAGCGCCGCACCGCCATAAGTGTCGTGGCGCGCGCTCACCCAGCCTTCCCAAGGCGCGCGCCAGCCTTCGGGCAGGCCCCGGTAAATCAGCGCGGTGTTGAGGGTCCAGAAGTCGTAATCCGACCCGTTCACGCCGGGCGCACGCTCTTTCGCGCTGCCTGAAAGGCGGTTCACCGTGCCGTCGAGCCCGGCGGCAAGGGTCCATTGGCTGCGGGCCGTTTCCGCAAAGCGGTAGCTCAGATCGGCGCCAAGCCGCGTTTGCAGCCCCGAAAGGGCCTGCAATTCGGCGGGCATCGGCAGGGTGTAGGGGCCAAAGTTGATGCTTTCGGTCAGCGTGCCGCCGTTGATGTTGGAGACGGGCCGCACCGAGAAAGAGAGCGACCAGCGCAGCTTCTGCATCGGTTCGAGCCCGTGCAGGGCGCGCAGGGCGAGGCTTTGATGCGCCGCATCGGGGGCAAAATAGGCGGCGCGGCGCAGCCAGCCCCGCGCGGCGCCGATCTGCGCGCGCTTGAACGCGCTTTCGGCGGCGATCATCGCCGCATCGTGGCGCGCGGGGCCGCGGGGCGCATCGCGATAGGCGCGCCGGGCATTAGCGCCCGCGGCGGCAAAATCGCCCGAGGCGTATTCCGCCGCGGCAAGGATCATCCGCGCCACGGTGTCTTCCGGGTCGCGCTGCAAAAGCGCGCGCGCCAACCCGCTGGCAAGCGGCCCATCCTTGGCGCGATGCGCGGCCAGCGCCAGCGCGCGCGCCTGTGCCGGGCTCAGCGCCTCCTGCGCGGGCAGGGGCGGGGCCACGAGCGCAAGCAGGCCCGCGAGAGCCGCCGAGCGAAGGCGCAGCCTGCCGGGCATCTCAGGGCCGGATCAGCGAGACCTGGTCGATCACGAAAGCCCCGGTCTCGCGCACATTGACGTCGGCATCGAGCGCATCGGGCCCTTCCAGCACGAGCACGCCGGCGACCTGATCGCCATCCGTGCCGCCAAAGATCCCCGCCAGCGTGCCGCTCGCCCCGGTGGCCGTGTCGCCATAGCCCTCGCTGATCGTCGTCTGCGCAATCACGCCGCCCTCGTGCTGCGTGTCGGCCACCACGAGGCTCGGCAGCGCGCCGAGCACGGCCCCGTTCGCATCATAGGCAACGCGGTTGCCCACCGTGGTCGAAATCGCGCCGGTATCGTCGAAATCCTCGAAATCGATGACCATCTGGACATCGCCGGTCGAAAACCCGTGCGCTCCGCCGCCCTCGTAGATGCGGATGCCCTGATAGGAGCCCTGATAGGTCGCCTGGGCATCGGTGGGCAGGTCGACATTGCCGGTGCCGCGGAACATCGTGCCCGAATAGCCGTAATCGACATAGCTGTCGGTGGCGGCCACGCTGGCGGCGGTGAGCGTGTTGGTGCCCTGCACATAAAGCGCGTAATAGGTCCGCGCGCCATTGGCGTTGCGATAGACCTGCTGGCCGCCGACCGTCAGCCCGTCCACCTTCTGATAGGTGCCGTCAAGGTCGAAGGGCAGGTTGTTGATATGGATCTCGTCCTTCGTCGCGTCATAGCTGAAGGCATTGGCCTCATCCATGCACACGATGGTGGTGCCGTCGCAGACCCCGCCCGAGGGGGCGGCCGCGCTGTCGTCGCCGCCTGCCGGTCCGGTGATCGCCGCGCCGCCGCAGCCCACCAAACCCAGCAAAGCCACGAGTGGCAAAGCCTGTCTGATCATTTTATATCTTTCGTTTACTGCTCGCTTTGCCCTCAACCTGCCGAAACGGGCCTGAAAAGTCAATTTCGTTCAAATTTTCCGGACCCTGCGGGCCTGCGCGTGCCCGGGGGGTGACACCTTGGCCGGCCTCTCCCCGCGCGCCACATGATCTCGCGGTTCCGTGAGGCGCCTTGGCCAGATATAGTCTCTGCGATTCTGTCTCTGGAGGCCCCCATGTCGCTCACCCCCGAACAACGCGCCGAGATCGCCGCGCAACGCGAAGCCGCCACGCCCACGCTGCGCACCACCTCCCCCGGTATGGAGGCGCGGCTCTACACCGCGCATGACGTGCTCGACCACGGGCTGATCCGCGTGATCGACTATATGGGCGACGATGCCGCGATCTGTCAGGCGGCGCGGGTCAGCTACGGGCGCGGCACCAAGGCGGTGTCGGATGACCGCGGGCTGATCCGCTATCTGATGCGGCACTGGCATTCGACGCCCTTCGAGATGTGCGAGATCAAGGTGCATGTGAAGCTGCCGGTGTTCGTGGCGCGGCAATGGATCCGCCACCGCACCGCCAATGTGAACGAATATTCCGCGCGCTATTCGATTTTGGACCGGGAGTTCTACATCCCCGCGCCCGACCAGCTTGCCGCGCAATCGGTGGTGAACAATCAGGGCCGCGGCCAGCTTCTCGAGGGGGCGGAGGCGGCGCGCGTGCTCGATTTGCTGCGCGAGGATGCGATGCGCGCCTATGACCATTACGAGGACATGCTGACGCCCGACGCAGACACCGGCAAGCTTGGCCTTGCGCGGGAACTGGCGCGGATGAACCTGCCCGCGAACATCTATACGCAATGGTATTGGAAGATCGACCTGCACAACCTGTTCCACTTCCTGCGCCTGCGCGCCGATGTGCATGCGCAATACGAGATCCGGGTCTATGCGCAGGTGCTGTGCGAGATCGTGAAGGATTGGGTGCCGCAGGCCTATGAGGCGTTCGAAGATTACCGCCTTGGCGCGGTGAGCGTGTCGTCCAAGGCGAAAGAGGTGCTCAAGCGGCGCCTTGCGGGCGAAGCGGTGACACAGGAAACCTCCGGCATGTCGAAAGGCGAATGGCGCGAGTTTGTGGAGGAGTGGGGGTGAGGCGCGGCCCCGGACGCATGTCCGGGGTGGAAACGCTCCGGTGGATTATGTCTTCTTATTCGTATCGTTGAGGTTATTGTGAACGACGAAGTTGATGTATTAAAATTCTCCGAAACACTGCTTCCCGAGATAAGATACCTTTATCAAAGGGCCGTTTCGGATACATCTGGATTCGATGAAGGATTACCTTCTGGAGGGCTCTCTGCGAAAGAAGTTCTGCGGGCGCACTTTTGTATTGTTGATTATTTCTTGAGGGAAGGAGAAGGAGAAGGCGTTGGTGGTTTCGGTCCAAAGGATATTGGTCTTTTATTGTCTGCTGTTGCGAGGCCTTACGCCGAGTTTTCGGGGGTTCTCAAGTGGAATTCCATACAGGAGAAAGCTGCCACACTTCTATTTGGTCTTGTTAAAAATCATCCGTTTCATGATGCGAACAAGAGAACGGCTTACCTTAGCTCTGTTCACTATCTTTACTCGAATGGTTTCCAAGTGACCGCCACTCCGAAGGAGTTGGAGGATTTGACTGTGCAGGTTGCCGAAAACGAATTGAGGAAATTTCCTCGTTGTCGTGATTTGGCAAAGCGCAGTGATGATCCGGAAATTGAGTATCTCGCATGGTTTTTCAGAAAGAATACCCACCATGTCGATCGAACCCAATACTTGGTAACTTATCGGGAGTTGGAAAGCATTTTGAAGCGTTATGATGTTTTTATGGAAAACCCAAATAACGGTTACATTGATGTAGTTCGTTGGGAGGATGTCGAAATGCCTCGTCGTAGCTTTTTTTCAAAGAGAGAAAAGACAAGGGAGAGGCGTAAGGTTTGTTCTATAGGCTTCCCGGGGTGGTCGAAAGTGGTTGGGCGAGGGCGACTGAAGCACATACGTGAGCAACTCGGTTTGACGCCCGAAAATGGCGTTGATTCACTGTCTTTCTTTAAGGATGTTGATGATATGCGGGGCCTAATCGGGCAATATGAAGATGCTTTGCGGCGCCTTGCATATCGTTGATTTATTTTTTGACCCGCTGCCTCGCAACCTTTGCCACTCCCTCGGGTCGGGCGCTGCCCTTGATCTGCCTCAGTGATTGCCGCGCGGGTGCCGTCACACTCCGTAATAGTCTCGATACCAGTCCACAAAGGCTTGCACGCCTTCGGGGACGCGGGTTTTGGGGGTGTAGCCGGTGAGGCGCTCAAGCAGCGTCGTGTCGGCCCAGGTGGCGGGCACGTCTCCGGGCTGCATCTCCATCAGGTTGCGCGTGGCCCGCTTGCCCGTCGCCGCCTCGATTGCCGCGATGTAATCGACAAGCTGCACGGGCTCTGAATTTCCGATATTCACCACCCGGAACGGCGCCACCGGGGAGAGGCTGTCGCCGTCTGCCACCACGCCCGCTTCGGGGCGCACCGGCACCGCCTCGATCAGAAGCATGATCGCGGCGACGAGATCGGTGACATAGGTGAAGTCGCGCTTCATGTCGCCGTGGTTATACACGTCGATCGCGCGGCCCTCGAGGATCGCCTTGGTGAATTTGAACAGCGCCATGTCGGGCCGGCCCCAGGGCCCGTAAACGGTGAAGAAGCGGAACATCGTCACCGGCAGGCCAAACAGATGCGCATAGGAATGCGCCATCGATTCGGTCGCCTTTTTGGTGGCGGCGTAAAAGCTCATCTGATGGTCGGCCTTTGCCGTCTCGGCATAGGGCATCACGGTATTGGCGCCATAGGCCGAGGAGGTGGAGGCCAGAAGCATATGCGCGGGCGGAAAGGCGCGCGCGGCTTCCAGGATCTCGAAAGTGCCGGTGATATTGCTCTCCAGGTAGGAGCGCGGGTTCTCGATCGAGTAGCGCACGCCCGCCTGCGCCGCGAGATGGATCACCACATCGGGGCGATGCGCCTCGAACAGCCCCATCATCCGGCCGGGCGTCTCGACACTGTCATTGACGATGGTAAAGCCCTGATCTTGCATCAGCATTGCCTGACGGCGCTGCTTCAGCCGGACATCGTAATAATCGTTGAGATTGTCGATCCCGACCACGCGCCAGCCCGCGGCCAGAAGCGCCTGCGCGAGGTGATAACCGATAAAGCCTGCTGCCCCGGTGACCAGCGCGGTGCGGGGAGGGGCGGCGGGTGCTGCGGTCATCGGGCGCTCCTTGATGGGATCACATCACGGTTTCTGGGCCGGTTTTGTCGCCGATGCAAGCCGGGCCGCCGGAAACGGGCCGGGCCGGATGGCGGGCACAACTTGCAGTTTATAAGGCGTGTCTTTCCTGTCGCACTCTGGTTGAAAAGTTGTTAATCTCCCCGCTGTGAGAAGCTTTTGTGACAGCGTAGCGATCGGAGAGAGCGTGGGAACGCACAGCCGCCCTCGAGACCTTGTACCGCGCGCCTGTGCAAGATCGGGCTCCGATCTGCTGGGCTGGCGGCTCTGTGCGGGGGCCGAAGGGCTCTCAGTCGTGCTTCAGGGCGAGCCAAGCGAGCCGCCGATGCCGCTTGCCTCCTTCGCCGAGGCGTTCATTGCCGCCGACCAGCCTCGCGTGATCGCTTTTCTTGAGGCGCAGGCGGCGCGGGTGCCGCATCTGGCGCTCTGGCCGGGGTCCGGCGGGGCAGGGCGCAGGACCGGCGGCCCGCGGGCGCCGCTGTCGGGGCCGCCGGTGGCCAGCTTGCAAGGCCGCATGCACTGGGATCTCGCGGGCGACGAGGTGGTTTTGACAAGCCTCGAAGTGGGCGCGGCGGATCCGCCCGGTTGCGGCTGGCTGTTACGTCTTGATACCGCCTTTGCCGTGGCGCGCGGCGCGCTGGAGCGGATCGCGGTGACGCCCGCGCAGTGCTTTTCCATCACCTATCCCGAACGCCGGCTGGAGGTCTCGGCCCCCTGGAAGGCGCGGCTCGGCTATGAGGCGGATGACCTCCCCGATTTCTCGCTCGACGACTGGGCGCAGCTGAGCCATCCCGACGATATCGCCGCTTTTGACCGGGCCGATGCCCAGGCCCGGCTGCGCGCGGGCGAGACGGTGCAGATCCTGTCGCGGTTGCGCCATCGCAACGGCGAATGGATCAGCGTGCTCTCCCACAGTCGTGCGGTGCGCTGGCGCGTCACCGGCGAGCTGAGCCGGGTGATTGGCTGCGATATCGAGATCTCGGCGGTTTCGCTGCTTGAGGATGCCTCGATCGAAGCGTCGCTCGCGCGCGAACGCGACCGGCTGGCGCATCTGCTCGATGTGTTGCCCACCGGCAAGATCGTGCTCGACAGCGCCGGGCAGGTGGTGTTTTGCAACCCCGAGGCGGGCACGCTTCTGGGGCTTGGCCTGAAGGAGAGCGTGGGCTTGCGGCTCGGCGATCTGCTGGCGCCCGAGGAGGGGCGCGAGGAGCTCGAAGAGGCGCTGGGCGAGCCCGATAGCTTCTCCCAGCTGCGCGTGCATCGACGTCGCGCCAGCAAACGGCAGGTGCTGCAGCTCGATATCGCGCCTTTGCCTGACCCGAGCTTCCGGTCCCGTCAGCTGGTGTCGCTGAGCGATGTCACCCAGCTCTTCGACCTCCAACGCCAGCTTGAATACTCGATCGAGAACGCCCGGTTCATTGCCACGCATGATCTGATGACGGGCCTTCCGGACCGGTTCCTGCTGATGCGCCGACTGGAAGAGAGCGTGCGGCGCGCCCGGGTGCTCGGGCAGCCGATCGCCGTTCTGGCGCTGGAATTCGACAATTACCGACTGATCCATGATACGCTCGGCCATGAGACTGCGGGCCAGCTGATCAAGCTCGCGGCGAAGCGGCTCGAAACGGGCCTGCCCGAGGGAGCGGTGCTCGCGCGGGTGAACGAGGGCGAATTCGTGATCCTGTTGCCCGGAACGGAGGGGTGTGCGGCCGAGGCGCGCGGGTGGGAACTTGTGCGCGCCTTCACCCGGCCGCTCCACTTGCCGCAACGGCAGTTCTTCCTCACGGCCTCGGTTGGGGTGAGCCTGTTTCCCAGAGATGGCGAGGGTGCCGAGGCGCTGATGCGCACCGCCGATATGGCGATGCATCAATCCCAGGCGCGCGGTCGCAATACCGTGACACGGTTCTCGCCCGAGCTTGGCGCAGAATTCGAGCGCCGCAGCGCGGTGGCGCAGGCGCTGCATCGCGCACTCGAAGCGGGCCGGTTCGAGCTCCATCTGCAACCGAAATTCGAGGTTGTCGCGGAGCCCACCCTCCGGCACTGGACCGTCGCCGGGGTGACGGTGCGGCTCGCCGGGGCAGAGGCGCTTTTGCGGCTCACCGATGCCGAGCTTGGCGCGGTCTCGCCGGGCGAGTTCATCCCGGTGGCCGAGGTCGATGGCCTGGTCTGCGCGATCGACCGCGACGTGATGCGGCTCGCAGGCGCGATGCTCACGGGCTGGGCGTCGCGCGGCCTTTCGCTGCCTGTGGCGGTGAACATCAACGCTGCCACGCTCGACGATCCGCAGCGCGCCGACCTGGCGCGGGAGCTGGCGCGGGCGGGGCTCGCCCCGCATCAGGTGATCATCGAACTCACGGAGACCGGAATTGCCCAGCCGATTGCCGCGCGCCAGCGCAACCTGCGCCAGCTCGAGGCGGCCGGGTATCGCATTTCCGTGGATGATTTCGGGACCGGGCAGTCGGCGCTCGGTGCGCTTCAGGATCTGCCGGTGACCGAGCTGAAGATCGACCGCTCCTTTGTCAGCGCGCTCGACGGACCGGAGCCCGAACGCGCTCTGGCGATCGTGCGGGCGATTCTGGCGATGGCGCAGGCGCTCGGGCTGAAGGCGATTGCCGAAGGCGTCGAGACGGAGGCGCAGTTCGAGATCCTGCGCGGCGCGGGGTGCACGCTGATGCAGGGGTTCCTGCTTGGCCGGCCGGTCGATCTGGCTCAGTTCGAAGCGCTTTATCTGCAGCCCGAGCCGGTGCCTTGCGCTCCGGCTTTGGCCACCAGCTGCGAGGAGGAGCGCCCATGACCTCCCCGCCGCATCGGCTTAATCGTCCCGACACGCCCGAATCGCGCGCGCGCTGGTTGCATGAAACCGGCGGGCTCAGTGTCGAGGAGATCGGCTGGCGGCTGGGCCTTCCGGCGGCGCGGGTGAAGGCGCTCCTTGAGGCCGGGGCCGTGCAGGCGGTGAAGCTGCCGGGGGGCGCAAGCGGGGCGCGGCTGATGCGCCAGCTCTCGCATCAGTTGCGCGACAGCTACGGGCTGCGCGCGGTGCATCTGGCCCCTCTCGGTCCGGGCGAGAGCGATCCCTTGCCCGCGATCGCCGCCACCGCGGCGCGCTGGCTGACGCGGCTTGTGCAATCGCGCGAGGCGCCGAAAGTGGTCGGGCTGACGCATGGGCGCAGCCTTGCGGCGATGGTGCGGCAACTGCCCGAAATCCATGCCCCCGATTTGCGTTTTGTCTCGCTCGCAGGAGATCTGACGCGCGCGCATACCGCCTATCCGCATGCGGTGATGAGCCATCTCGCGCAGCGTTTTGGCGCGCAGGCCTTTCCGTTGCCGGCAACGCTCTATGTCTCGAGCCCCGAGGAGCGCGCCGAGCTGATGGCGCTGCCGATGGTGGCACGGGTGATGGCGCTGATGCGGGAGGCGGATCTCTGGATCGTCGGCATCGGCAGTGTTTCGGTCGAGAACCAGTTGATGGGCACCGGCATGTTGCAGACGGACGGGCTCGACGAGCTGGCCGGTCGCGACGCTGAATGCGAGGTGCTTGGGCGGTTTTTTGACGGTGCGGGCCATGAGCTCGACACCCGGATCGCGCGCTGCACGCTGGCGCCCGAGGCGGCCGATTTCGCGCGGCACCGGCTGGTCGGGCTGGCTGGCGGGGCGGAAAAGGTGGGGCCGATCCGGGCCGCGCTCCGGGGCAGGCTGGTGCAGGAGCTGATCACCGACAGCCAGACTGCAGTGGCCCTGCTCACGCCTGAGGCACGGGTGGAATATGCGCTTTTGCTGGAATGATTGCGCCTGTCCGAAGGGCCGGGCGGCGGAGCGTCAAGAAATCCGTCTGGTTGATGCTTCTGTGCTTGACGGGGGCGCGCGGGATGCGTAGAAGCCACCGCACGCCCGGGCTATGGTCTGGGAGAAATGCGCGGTTGTAGCTCAGTTGGTTAGAGTACCGGCCTGTCACGCCGGGGGTCGCGGGTTCGAGCCCCGTCAACCGCGCCACTTTCCAAGGCCCCTGCCTCCCGGCGGGGGCCTTTGGTTTTGCGCATTGGGGATGCACGGCGCCCGGCGCGGTGTTTTGGTTTCGCGCTTGACGGCCCCTCTGCCAGCCGCTAATCAGCCCGTCATCGCGCGGTTGTAGCTCAGTTGGTTAGAGTACCGGCCTGTCACGCCGGGGGTCGCGGGTTCGAGCCCCGTCAACCGCGCCACTTCCTCTCTCAATGCTGGACCCTTGCGCTCCGCTCGCGTATCACGCGTGCAAGTGGAGGGCCGATGATGCGTGATGAGACGGATGCAAAAACCCTGATCGACCAGATGGGCGGGGCGGCGCGTGAGGCCGCAGCGGAGCTCGCCTATGCGCCGCCTGCGCAGAAGGAAGCGGCGCTGATGGCCGCGGCCGATGCGGTTGTCGCGCGGCGGGCGGAGATCCTCGCCGCCAATGCCGAAGATCTCGCTTTTGGCCGCGACAAGGGGCTCAGCCCCGCCATGATGGACCGGCTCAAGCTCGACGAAAGCCGTATCGCGGGGATCGTGGAGAGTCTGCGCGCCGTGGCTGCGCAGCGTGACCCTGTGGGGGAGGTGATCGCCGAATGGGATCGCACGACCGGGCTGCATATCCAGCGCGTGCGCACGCCCTTGGGCGTGATCGGCGTGATCTACGAATCGCGCCCGAACGTGACGGCGGATGCCGGGGCGCTGTGCCTCAAGGCCGGCAATGCCGTGATCCTGCGCGGCGGCTCGGAGAGCTTTCATTCCTCGCGCGCGATCCATGCCTGCATGGTCGCGGGGCTGAAGGCTGCGGGTCTGCCCGAGGCGGCGATCCAGCTTGTGCCGACGCGCGACCGCGCGGCCGTGGCCGAGATGCTGCGGGCCGTCGGCCATATCGACGTGATCGTGCCGCGCGGCGGCAAGGGGCTCGTGGGTCTTGTGCAGGCCGAGGCCCGGGTGCCGGTTTTCGCCCATCTCGAGGGGATCTGCCACATCTATGCCGATGGCGCGGCCGATCTTGAGAAGGCGCGGGCGGTGGTGCTGAATGCCAAGACCCGGCGCACCGGGATTTGCGGCGCGATGGAATGCCTGCTGATTGACCGTGCCTTCTATGCCAGGCATGGCGCGGTGCTGGTGGAGGATCTGCGCGATGCCGGGGTGGAGATGCGAGTGAGCGCGGATCTGGCCCATATCCCCGGCACGGTGCCCGCCCAGCCCGACGATTTCGGGCGCGAATTCCTCGACATGATCTGCGCGGCAACGCTTGTGGACGGGGTGGACGGGGCGATCGCCCATATCCGCCGCTACGGCTCAAACCACACCGAATCGATCCTGACCGAAGATGACGCCACCGCGGCGCGGTTCTTCGAGCGGCTCGATTCTGCGATTCTGATGCGCAATGCCTCGACACAATTCGCCGATGGTGGCGAGTTCGGCATGGGCGCGGAGATCGGTATCGCGACCGGCAAGCTGCATGCGCGCGGCCCGGTCGGGGCGGAACAGCTCACCTCGTTCAAATATATCGTCCGCGGTGACGGTACGATCCGGGCGTGAGGGATGTCGCCTCGGCAGGCCGGGGTGACCCGGCGGGGGCTCCGCCCCGCCGACAATTGGTTTTCGAACCCGCGGCGCGCCAATTGGGCCCTTCGCCTTCTCCGGGGCGCTCAGAACAAGATTTGTGCGGTCGTGTCGCTGACGTCCCAGCTCACCCGGCGGCCCTGATGCCCCGCCTCGCGCGGCAGAAGCGCGAACTGCACCTGCGCCGGAGCGACCTGCACGAGGCTGCCCGAGAGCCGTGACCAGAGTTCCGGATCGGGCTTGGTGCGCTTCGTCTCGGCCAGAAGCCGCCATTCGCCGCCCTCTTCGCGGATCACCACCTCGCCGCCCCATGGCAGCGCAGGTTCAAGACACAAAAGCCCGAGGAAGATCAGTTTCACCGCCCGGCGCGGATGGTCCCCCGCCGCGAGCCAGTGATATTTCAGCCGCCCGCCGCGCGACATCTCGTCGAGCACCGACAGGATCTCCGACGTGCCGA
Source organism: Rhodobacter maris (assembly GCF_900217815.1). GTDB lineage: Bacteria > Pseudomonadota > Alphaproteobacteria > Rhodobacterales > Rhodobacteraceae > Rhodobacter > Rhodobacter maris. The sequence continues at coordinate 112,572 of NZ_OBMT01000001.1, read as the reverse complement.
GGCGCTGGTCGGCCGAGGCCTGGCCGAAGGCGATGCGGAAGAACTTGATGCGCGCATTTGCCGCCGCCACCGCTTCCGAGATCAACTGCACCTCGGGACTTGCGCCCATGCCCGACATGGCGAGCAACTCGACCCCGTTGCCGATCGCCCCCAAAGGGCTGATAAGATCGTGGCAGAGTCGCGAGCCGACCAGCGCCACGAGATCGGTCTCGAGGCTGGTGGGGTCGATGGTGGCGGAGAGCGAAGTGTCATGGGGCATTTCAGATTTCCCGATTGGGGGCAGGATGAACGAATTTCTCGAACCGGGGATGATGGTCCGCAATCCGCAGGCCCCCGACTGGGGCCTTGGGCAGGTGCAGTCGCGCATCGGCGACAAGGTGACGGTCAATTTTGAACATGCGGGCAAGCAGGTGATCGACGGGCGGCGGGTTCAGCTGTCCCTCGTTATCGAAGGGCAAGATTGACAAAAGGTTAACAGGTTGAGGCATTGTTAACAGCCCCGCCTGGATGGGGACGAAAGCGCGCGGGCGGGGATCGGGCATTGATCGTGCGCGCCGGGCCGCTTACATCGGGTGAAACAGAAAGGCGGACAAGATGGCGGTTGCCCCGCTTGCCTATGAAACCCGGATTGCACGCGACGCGCAGGACATCCGCGCCTCGCAACGTCTGCGCTATCAGGTCTTTGTCGAGGAGCTGGGCGGCTCCGGCCCGCTTGTCGATCATGAAAACCGGCTTGAGGTTGATGAATTCGACCCGCTCTACGATCATCTCGTGTTGCTCGACCCCTCGAAGGAAGAGGGGGATCTGGAGCGCGTGGTGGGGGCTTACCGGCTTTTGCGCTCGGACCGGGCGGAGGAGATCGGACGGTATTACTGCGATGCCGAATATGACCTTACCGCGTTGCGCGCCTCCGGACGGCGGCTTCTGGAGCTTGGTCGCTCCTGTGTGCATCCCGACCACCGCGGCGGGGCGGCGATGTTGATGCTGTGGAATGCGCTGGCCGACTACGTCATCGCCCACGAGATCGAGATCCTGTTCGGCGTCGCCTCCTTCCATGGCACTGATGTGGCGGCGCTGAAGGAGCCGCTCTCCTGGCTGCACCACCACCACCTCGCCCCAGAGGCGCTGCGCCCGCGTGCGCGGGCAGAGCATTTCCAGCGCATGGATCTGGTGCCGGAGGCCAGGCTCGACCGGCGCGCGGCGATGGAGCAGATGCCCAATCTGATCAAGGCCTATCTGCGGCTCGGGGGCTTTGTGGGCGAGGGCGCCTATGTCGATCATCCGTTCAACACGACCGATGTGCTGCTTCTGATGGACACCCAGGCGATGTCGGAGAAACACCGCGAATTCTATACGCGCCGCGTCGAGGGGCGTGGATGAGGAGGCGGGGATGAGCGAACCCTCTGGCCCGCTCTGGATCGGTGACGAGCCGCCCGCGCCAGCGCCGCTCACTCCGGCAGGCGGGCTGCGGCTGGTGGTGCGCGGGGTGTCGATGGTCGTCGTGCTTCTGGCGGGGCTTGCGCTCTTGCTGGGCCTGCGGCTGATCGAACGGCCGCTCCACGGTGCGGCGCGGCCCTGGACGCCCGCGATCACCACTGCCGTTTGCCGGATCTGCATTGCGCTCATGGGCCTCCGCTACCGCGTGCAGGGGCAGCCGATGCACCATATCGGCGCGGTGGTGGCGAACCACTCGTCCTGGCTCGATATTTTTGCGCTCAATGCCTGTCAGCGGGTCTATTTTGTCTCCAAGGCCGAGGTGGCGCGCTGGCCCTTCATCGGCTGGCTGGCGCAGGCGACGGGCACGGTTTTCATCCGCCGCGATCCGCGCGAGGCAAAGGCGCAACAGGCGCTCTTCGAGGCGCGGTTGCGGGCGGGGCATCATCTGCTGTTCTTTCCCGAAGGCACATCGACCGATGGCCGCCGTTTGCTGCCGTTCAAGACGACGCTGTTTCAGGCGTTTTACACCCATGGGCTCGACAAGGTGATGCAGATCCAGCCGGTGAGCGTGGTCTACCACGCGCCCGCAGGCGAGGATCCGCGCTATTACGGCTGGTGGCGCGACATGGGATTTGGCCCGCATCTGATGAAAGTGCTGGCCGCGCCGCGGCAAGGCGCGATCGAGGTGGTGTTCCACGCGCCGCTTGATGTGTCCGCCTTCCCCTCGCGGAAGGAGCTGGCCGCGGCCTGCGAGCGCCGGGTGCGCGCCGGGCTCGATCAGGCTTTCTCTCGCGAAGCGCCATCGCGGTAATAAGCGAGCACTTCAAGCCGGATCGCCGTGGCCAGCCCGGTATCCTGAGCGCGTGCGGCGTCGATCTCACGGGCAAGCTCGTTGATGCCGAGCCCGCGCGCCGCGGCCATCTCCTTGAAGCCCTTCCAGAAATCATCTTCGAGCGAGACCGAGGTGCGGTGCCCGCCCAAAGTCAACGAATGCTTGCGCGGCGGGCTCATGGTTCTGTGTCGGGGCGCTCGCGTTTGCTGGCGTCGAGCACGGCGCGCGCCTTTTCAGCCTGCGCCTCTTCGAGCACTTTCTGCGCCTTGGTCCGGCCGAATTTGACGGCATTGGCATCGGCCGCGGCACGGGCCTCGGCCTTCGCGGCGTTTTTGCGGAAACGGTTCAGGTTGACGATCTCGGCCATGGGCGCAGCATCGCACGGCGCGCGGAACTGTGCAATCGGCGCACTCGTCGCCCGTTTTGCCTGCTTGCTCCCGCCGCGGCTTCGCGCTTCGATGGGGCAAAGGAGAGCGCCATGACCCTGACCATTTCCCCCGTGACGGAGGCCGACCGGGCCGATTGGGAGGCGCTGTTTCGCGCCTATGCTGATTTTTATCATACCGAGGCGCGCGCCGCCGAGCCGCAGGTCTGGGACTGGATCCACGCCGAGGCTGAGCCCTATTGGGCCGATCTCGCGCGTGACGCGGCGGGGCAGGCGCTCGGGCTCGTGCAATATTCGCTGATGCACCGCTCGCTTTCGGGCGGGATGGTGGTCTATCTGAGCGATCTCTACACCGTGCCCGAAGCGCGCGGGCAGGGCGTTGGGCGCGCGCTCATCGACCATGTGCGCGCCTTTGCCCGGGCACGCGGCTACGCTTCGGTGCGCTGGCTCACCGCCGAAACCAACGTGGCCGCGCGCAGGCTCTACGACAGCTACGCCCCCGCTTCCGGGTTCATCCTCTATAGCGTCGCGCCTTAACACCACGGCCGGGGGCGGCCGCTCCTCCGCGATATGAAAAGGGCGGCCCGCGGGCCGCCCTTGCGCGCACTGCGGGCAGGTTCAGCCTTTGGGACCGATCATGTCTTCCGGGCGCACGATGCGGTCGAAGGTCTCGCCATCGACATAGCCGAGCGCAATCGCCTCTTCGCGCAGCGTCGTGCCGTTTTTGTGCGCGGTCTTGGCCACCTTGGTTGCGGCATCATAGCCGATGGTGGGGGCGAGTGCTGTGACCAGCATCAGGCTCTCCTTCATCAGCTTGTCGATCCGCGCAGTGTTGGCCTGCGTGCCCACCACCATGTTGTCGGTGAAGGCCGAGGCCGAGTCGCCCAGAAGCTGCATCGATTGCAGCACATTGTAGCTCATCATCGGGTTGTAGACGTTGAGCTCGAAATGACCCTGGCTGCCGGCAAAGCCCACGGCCGCGTCATTGCCCATCACATGCGCGCAGACCATGGTGAGGGCCTCCGCTTGCGTCGGGTTCACCTTGCCGGGCATGATCGAGGAGCCGGGTTCGTTCTCGGGCAGGATGAGTTCGCCGAGCCCCGAGCGCGGACCCGAGCCCAGAAGCCGCATGTCATTGGCGATCTTGAAGAGGCTCGCGGCCACGGTTTTCAGGGCGCCCGAGAAGAACACCATCGCATCATGCGCGGCGAGCGCCTCGAACTTGTTCGGCGCGGTGACGAAGGGCAGCCCGGTGATCTCGGCGATCTGCGCGGCGATCCGCGTGTCCCAGCCCACCTTGGTGTTCAGCCCGGTGCCGACCGCGGTGCCGCCTTGGGCGAGCTCATAGATATGGGTGAGGGCGAGCTTCACCCGTGCGATGCCGCGGTCCACCTGCGTCGCGTAGCCGGAGAATTCCTGCCCGAGCGTGAGCGGCGTGGCATCTTGCGTATGGGTGCGGCCGATCTTGATGATGTCCTTGAACTCATCGGACTTCGCCCAGAGCGCTTTGGAGAGCTTTTCGAGGCCCGGGATCAGCACATCGCGCGCATGGCACGCAATCGCCACATGCATCGCGGTGGGGAAGGTGTCGTTCGAGCTTTGCCCCATGTTGCAATGATCGTTCGGGTGGACGGGCTTTTTCGAGCCCATCTGGCCCCCCAGCATCTCGATGGCGCGGTTCGAGATCACCTCGTTCGCGTTCATGTTCGACTGCGTGCCGGAGCCGGTTTGCCAGACGACGAGCGGGAAGTTGTCGTCAAACTTGCCCTCGATCACCTCGGTCGCGGCGGCGACGATGGCATCGGCGATCTCGGGCGCCATGTCGCCCTGCGCCTTGTTCACAAGCGCGGCGGCCTTCTTGATCACGCCAAGCGCGCGGATGATCGGCACCGGCTGGCGCTCCCAGCCGATCGGAAAATTCATGATCGAGCGCTGCGTTTGCGCGCCCCAGTATTTGTCGGCGGGAACTTCGAGCGGACCGAAGCTGTCGGTCTCGGTTCTTGTCGCAGTCATCGAGGGCCTCCGTGATGCAAATCTCCCGCGGTTCTAGAACCGCGGGACGGATTTGGCAATTGGTATGCGGAGGTATACTGGGCGCGCTCAGGCGTTCGCGAGACGGAACACGCGCGCATTGGCGCAGAGCGGATGATCGGCGAGCAACTCGGCGAGGGCTGCCTCGACATTGCGCACTGCCCGGCAGTGGAAATAGAGCTCGGTCGTCTTTTCAAACGCGCGCTCGCCCATGTAGCGCCCGCCCGAGCTGATCTTGTGCTTGATCCGTTCGAGCAGTTCGTCGGGCGAATGCGCGGCCTTCACGGCCGGGTCGAGCCCGGCGGTGTCGAGTTCCAGCACCAGCACTTCAGTCGACCCGAAGCGGCGCAGCTCCTTGCCGGTCTCGTCGGCGAACCACGAGCCCTTCGGCGCGCCGAGCGACTCGAAATGCGGCACCAGCCTGTCAAGGAGCTTCTTGTCGAGCCCCTTGATCTCCATGTCGAGGGTGCATTCGGTGACGCGCCCCGCGCCATCCATCGCCGAGGCGCCGGCGGTCACGCTGCCCACCCCCCAGGAGTTGAGCGCTTCCTGCACCAGAGCATCATAGCGCGGCGCGCGATCCTCGGCGGTGAGGCAGGTGGGCATATGGGCGGTGACCGCCACTGTCTTTTGCGGTTTGAGGAAATTGAACATCGGTTTGGCCGTTGTTTTGGAAGGTTATTTGCGAAACTTGTCGAGGCTGACCACCTCTGCCTCGGGGCGCGGCTTGTCGGCGCTCTCCTCGGTGATCTCGAAGTCTTCCTCGGTCTCGTCCTCCTCTTCGTCCTCGCTGTCTTGCGATTCGAAGCGCAGGCCGAATTCGACCGAGGGGTCAACAAACGTGTGCACCGCATCGAAGGGAATCCAGAGCGGTTCGGGCTGGTTGCCGAAGTTCAGCGTGATCCCGAAGCCTTCGCTCGTCACGGTGAGATTCTCGAACCAGTGCTGGATCACGATGGTCATTTCTTCGGGGTAGCGGGACTTCAACCAATCCGCCATTTCCACCTTCGGCGCGCGGGTGTCGAAGGTGATGAAGAAGTGATGCGCGCCGGGCAGGCCATGCTCGGCCACCTCGTTCAGCACGGTCTGGATGAGGCCGCGCATCGCGCGATGCATGAGAGTGCCGTAATCGATCGAACGCGTCATGGGGACCCTTTCCTTTGCGCACAGCATAGGGGATTTGCCGGGCAAGGAAAGGGGGAACCGGGGAGGGGCAGCGGCGGCGGCCGGTGTCGCGCGAAGGCGGTTTCGCACGAGGCACGACTCAGCGCAATTGCTCGCCCATCAGGCACAGCGCCATTGCCTGTTCGGGAAGTGCGCCGATCTGCTCGAAGAAAGTGATCATGTCGGTCATGTTGTAGGCCTCGGCGAAACGATCGCCCGTGAAGCGCACCGCCACCTGCGAGGACACATCGATTGGCCGGTGGTCGCGTCGGGTCTTGCCCTGAAAGCGCAACAGCGCCCAGAGCCAGTCGTCCCCCTCTGCATGGCGCAGCACTTCATAGCGCAGATCGGTGACGAGGCTGCGCATCAACGGAATGAATTCGGCAAAATCACGCGGCGCGAGAGAGAGGCCGGGCATAATTCCGGTCGCCTCCGTTCCCTGGGGAAAGAAGTCGTTGATTGCGTCCAGATCACCAGCGATCCACACGCGATCATACCAATCGCGCAGGATATCGAGCTTGCCCATTTTGTCGTCTCCGTGAGGTGGGCACATTTTCGGCGCCAACTCTGAAGACGCGATTAACGGTGCTCAGCGCGAGAGCCGCACCAGCCCCCCGGTCTGGCCCTTGAGGACGCCCTGATCCTCGGGGGCGGGGCGGGTGAGCGCGGCAAGAAGCACCGGAACCGGCGTCCAATAGGGAATATACCACTCCTGATCGACTTCGAGAACCAGCACCCGGTCGCGGGCCGCATCATAAGCGCCCACCAGCGAAACATGCGGCCCGTCCCAATCGCCGGTGACCACACCTTGATTGAAATAGACGAGGATCACGTCATCGGCGGTGCTTTCGTTGGCGGCCAGACGAGCGCGCAGCTCGGAGAGGGCCGCCGCCTCCGGCATCGCTCCGGGGGCGCCGGGGTGAAAGCTGTCGATGGTGATTTTGAGCCCCATCGCTTCGGCGGCCTTGCCAGCATAGAGGCTCAGCTCGTCGAATGTGATACCGTCACCCTCCTCGGCCGAGATCGCGCTCCAATGCGCGTCATTCACTTTTTCGAGAAGTTCCGGCTGGCGCATCACCGTGTCTTCGGCATTGGGCGGCAGGCCCGCGAGCCCGGTGAGCGCGGCGGTGATCGAGGCGACTCCACAGGCTGAAGAGGTGAATTGCGGTTTCACGAAGGGGAAGAAGGCCCAGAAATCCGGCGCTGGGGCCTCGGTCAGATAGGCGTGGTCCAGCGTGATCGGCACGGCATTGGGGCCGAGCTTGGGCAGGGGGGCATCTTCGGCCAGCGCGGGCGTTGCGAGGAGGGCGAGGGAAAGCAGAAAGGCGTGTCGCATCAGGATCTCCGGTTTTTCGGAAAGCGTGATGCGCGGACGGGGATTGCGCAAGCCTAAACCACCTGAGCGCGCGCCGCTTCGCGCGTTTGGTCGGAAAAGTGCAGGTTTCTGTTGCCAGGCACCTGCGAGCCCCGCCTTAAGCGGCTAAGCGTAAGGACTTTAGGTTTCGGTACCCGAGCTGCTTACGCAGCCAGAGCCACCGGAGCACGGTTGTCGTTGGCAACTGTACAATTTGCACCGATAACGGTGGTCGCTCACCGGGACAAAGCCATCACCTTTACACGTTCGTCGATCCTGTTTCGGCCCCAGATGCCCCCAACGAGGGATTTGGTGGAGCCGCCGGGTACCGCCCCCGGGTCCGATCCGCTTATTCCGTGCGCGTTTATGCCCATAGTCCGGGTTGCCCCGGACAGGAACCAAGATAGGGCGGGGGGGGCGCGGCTGCAAGGGGGCTGTTTCGTCCCGACGGAGCCGGTCCCCCCGCCTCCCCCCGGGGTATTTGCCCCCAATGGAGGAGAGGGGCGCCGGTGGTTCAGAGATGCGGTTCGATCAGTGCGCGCAGGTTGACGCGGGCGCGCATCTTCGTGGCCAGCAGATAGACACCGCCAAACTTGCGCTGCAAAAACAGCGTATCCATCGGCGGGATGCGCATATGCGCGCGCTGCTCCGACATCGCCATGCCGGCATCGCGCATCCTGAGCGCCAGATCATTGGCGCCGAAGTCGAAATCGCCCTGATGGCGCAAGGGTTCGAGTGACATCAGGAACATGCCGAGCATCGCCTCTTCCAGCGCCTCGGGCATGCCGTCGCTCAGAAAGCCGATCGCGCGGGCCGCTGTGCGGATGCCGGCCTGATCGCCCGCAAGCCCTGCGCGCAGAAGCGCGCGGTAGCGCTCGGCGAAGGCTTGGTCGAAAGCGCGCGTCGCGCCGAAATCGAGCAAGATGATGCGCCCCGTTGCCGGATCGTAGCGGAAATTGGCGAAATTCGGGTCGGTCTGCATGAGCTGGAAGGTGAAAAGCTCCGAGAAGATCAGTTCGATGATCAGCCGCATCACCCGGTCGCGCTCTTGCTGCGGCGCCGCTTCGAGCGCCTCGATCGGCTTGCCCTCAAGATAGCTCATCGCCAACACTTCGCGAGTGGTGAGATCGGCATGAAGCTCCGGCACGCGGAATTCGGGCCGGTCGGCGAGAAGTTGGCCAAAGAGGTCGAGATATTTCCCCTCGCGCTCGTAATCGGCCTCTTCATGCAACTGGCGCTTCGCCTCTTCGATCATCGGCGCGATGTCGATTTCCTTCGGCACCATGCCGGCAAGCTTCATCAGCCCGGCGACATTGTCGACATCGCTGTCGATCGAGCGGCGCACGCCCGGATATTGCACCTTGATCGCGAGGTCGCGCCCGTCGCGCGTTTGCGCGCGGTGCACCTGCCCGATCGAGGCGGCCGCAATCGGGCGCACCTCGAATTTCTGGAACCGGTTGAGCCAGTCCGGCCCCCAGGCGGCGGTGAGCACCTTCTTGAGCTGCGGCCCCGGCATATGATGCGCCTCGGCGCGCAGCCGGGCGAGGATGTCGGCGAGTTCGGGCGGCAGCATGTCGCCCGCATCCATCGACATCAACTGCCCCACCTTCATCGCCGCGCCGCGCATCTGCGCCAGCTTGTCGGCCACCTTGCGGGCATTGGCGGGCGTCATCAGAAGCGCGCTCATGTTGGGCTTCGTGCCACGGGCCAGTTCGCGGGCGCTGCCTGCGGCCACGGAGCCCGCGAGCGTGGCACCGAGCCCGCCCAGTTTTGCCAGCCGCGACAGCCGCGAGGAGGGCACGGCAAGCGCCCGGGATTCGAACTTGCGCTCGGTCATCTTTTGTCCTTCGGAGGGTCTTTCGGCTCAGATAGGGGCAGGATCAATGGTTGCAAGAGCAGCCGCCCCCTGCGTGTTCCGACCCGTGATCCGCCTCGTCATGGCTGCAGCCGCACCCGCCCGTGCCGTGATCGTGATGATGGTGATGATGATGCCCGGAGGCCGCACCGCGCAGATCGGGGATCGGCGCCTCTTTCATCTGGGCGAGCGCTTCCACCAGCGCCTGCACCGCCAGAAGCGGGTCGGTCTCGTCGGTCACCACAGCGAGCACCCCGCGCGCGGCCATGCGCGCGGTAAACCCTTGCCCGGCGGAGCCCGCGATCACCGCTTTCATCGCATCGAGCGGATGGGCGCCCTCGCCGTGGAATTCGTGCATCGACATATCCTTGGGCAGGTCGAGCCGGTCGACTTCGATAACCGGCGCGCTCGGCGCGGCCTCATAGACGAGGAAACGGCGGGTCTTGCCGGCGTGGCCGGTGATGGTGCGGAAGTTTTGCGAGGCAACGGCGATACGCATTGGTCTTTCCTTGGGATCGGGGCTCAGCGCGCGGCGGAGGAGTCGAGCAAGATCACCTGTTTGGCGGTCTCGTTCAGGTGGCATTCCTGCGCATTCACCATGCGCTTGGGCGAGGAGCGGTAGAACATCGACTCGAAATTGCAGCGCATCTGTTCCCAGCTGTTCCAGGCGGCGATCATCTTGTCGAGATCGTCAGTCATTCGTGCGGCGCCGGCCGCGATCTGCTTTTCATAGGGCTTGTCGCGCTCGGCGGCCCGGGTGCGCATCGCCTCTTCCGCCTTCGCAAGCCGGGCGCGCCACCAGGAGATTTCCGCGTTCATGCACAACGCCAGATCGGTGACTTGCGGATTGGGGAGCCGCTTGCGGCATTGCGTCGAGCTGAGCCCGATACAGGTCGCACGTTCCGCATCGGTACTGGCGGCGGCGTAGCAATCGGCGGTCGGGTCGGATTTTCCGGCCTGCGCCGGAAAGGCGAGGGCGGGCGCGATCAGCAGCGCCGCAAGGGCAACGGGTTTCGCATGCATCATCGGTTCCTCGGTCGAGAGCCAGAGAGGAACGGTCCGGGCCACGAAAAGCAGACCCGGAACCGTTCGGGGAAGCCCGGGCCGACGCGACTCATTGGGGGGAGACGTTGCCCGGATGGGGCGACCATGGACCGGGGGCGAGGATGGGTCTGTGATCTTATCACGTATCCCCTGCGACGCTTTGGCCCTGCGTCGGTCACGTTCCCGTGCCCGAAGCGCAAGCGTGAAAAAAGGGGTTACTTGCCGCCGCGCGGCGGACGGCGCAAAAGCGGTACGCTGGTTGCGGGCGCAGCCCCGGCAACAGCGATCGCGCCGGAGAGGGGAGAGGCCTTTGCCCGTTCGGCGCGGCGGGCCGCACGGGCACGGGCGCGGTTGCGCTCGGTCACCGCGGTGGGCAGCATCCAGGTCCAGAGCTTCTGATCCGGGAGCGGCAGCACCATGAACCAGTGCTCCAGCAGCGCCAGGAGCGTCAGCACCGCAATCAGCACATGGCCGATGAAACCGGCATCGCTCTCGGCCGAAATCGCGCGTTCGAGAAAGCAGCCAGCGGCAAAGGTGAGCACCGTGACCGAGACCGGGAACAGGAAGTTCATCCGCGCCAGCTTGAAGTGGCTGGCAAGGTGCGCAAGCGGCGAGGGCAGGAACTGCACATTGATCCGCGGCACGCCGAGGAACAGGTTCAGCTTGGCCGAAATCCGCGCGGTATAGAGAATGCCGAAGGTCAGAAGGCCGATCCGGTTCTCATTGTCGGAAACGATCACCGTACAGGCGATCATCGCGGCCAGAAGGGCGAGCTCATGCCACAGGATCGTGCCGGTGGCGCGCACGAACCGCTCGCTCATCGAGGCGCCTTCGGGGCAGGGCAGTCGATTCGGCCCCGCCACAACGCCGGAGAGGAAGGCAAGCTCAAACCAGCCCCAGACCGAGAGCGCCGCAAGAAAGGCGATATGGGCGCCCTGCACCGTGGTGTCATCCGAGGAGCGGTGCAGATAGAGGAACCCGAAAATCAGAAGCGGCAGGCCAAGCACGACCGAGAGCTGATGCGCGCCGCGGCCCTCAAGGTCGGCGCGGCGCACCCGCCACAGGATCGCGCCGGTGGAAAACCACCAGATGAACACAGTCGAGAGCGTAACGAGCCACGGATTGGTCATGCGCGGCACCCCCCGTTAAGGGGGCGCCGCGCGGGACCGGGGGACGCGCCCATCACCCCGATCCAAACCGCCTCGGGGGCGGTAGCCTGTTGCCCGCGCGCAAGCCCATTGGCTGCGGCGCGGGAGAAAAGCCGAGAAGAACCCTTGCTGGTCATCTTCCCGGCCCTCCTCAGTTCATGTCGAGCAGGCGCTCGAAAGCGGCCTTGCTGTCGGGGCCGAAGGCGTAAAGCTCGGCAGACCAGCCGGTGGCGGGATCCTCGGCGGAAATCCGGCCGTTCTCATAGCGCACGATGCGAATCGGCGGGTTGCCCTCGATCCGTTGCACCACGCGGGTGCGTTTGACCGCCGCGCCAACCACGTTGACAAAGCCGCCGTCGGGCATGTCAACGAGCACGGAGCCATCGGGGTTGCGCACGATCACATGCTGCGAATTGACGTCTTCAAGGATCACCGAGCGCTCCGCGAGCACTTTGGCGGTATCGGGCACGCCGACATGCGGGCGCCCGGTGGCGACCGAATATCCGACGATGGCGAGCGACAGAAGCGCCACGCCGATCATCGCGCGCACCATTGCGAGCGGGATCATCTCCTTGCTCTTCTCGGCGCTCTTGCCCGGCGCAGCGGCGCGGGCGGAAACGGGGTGTTGTGCCATTTTCAGGGCCTCATTCTGCCGGTGCCAGACCGGCCGTCGCAGTCCCCACGGGGGCGTGGGTCAATTCGGGTTCGTTCAGCTTCGCCTGCGCCGCCTCGGCGAGGATTCGCGCCACCTTCTCGGCCTCGGGAATGCAGCGGAACGCGGGCTGCGGGTGGCGGATGTGCCAGGGCCGGGCCGAGGGCCAGAGCACGGTATAGGAGAGCCGCATCTCGTCGGGCACCTGCAGCGCCAGCGTGCCGATGCCCTGTTTGGAGCGTTTCGTCAGCCCCAGCGCGGCCACTTCGATGACCTTGTAGGGCACGGTGAACGTCACCTGCAAAGCGGCGCCGACCCGCAGGATCGCGCGTGCCGAGGTGAGGGTGTAGATCGTCGCGCGGGCCTGCACATAGGCAAGAAGCAGCACCAGCAGATAGGTGCCCACCGCGAAGAGCAGATAAAGAACCAGTGTCGGCAGGGCCTTGGCCAGACCGCTCTCGGTCCAGATCACAAACGCCCGCCAGAAAGCCAGCGCCACCATATAGCCGGTGACCCAGCGAATTTTGAAGGCTTCGCTGGCCAGCGCCTTCATGTCGGGGCTGCCCTGCCAGAGAATTTCCTCGCCCTGGGGCAGAGGGGCCGGGATTCCCGGCTGGGGTTCGAAGTCGAAATCATGGTCTGACATTTCAGACCCTCCGTCCAGCAGTCAGGCGGAACGGCGCGGGCGCGCGCCGTTCCCGTAAGCACGCCTCAGATCAGATCGCGAAAGGCTGACGGCCCGTGGCATACATGTAGCCGCCGGCAACGTAAGCGCAGATCTTTTCTTCTTCGAGCTTGGTGACCTGGTCGAACGACTTCACATCCGGGATGTCGTCAAACAGGTCAGAGGTGATCGCGTTCACGCGAACGCGGTCCGACCAGATGCGCAGCAGCGTCATCGGGATCAGTTTCTTCTTGCCCGAGTTCAGTTCGATCTCGAGGTAACGGCCGAGTTGTTCGGGCACGTCGACCCACATCTCGGTGACTTTGCCGACCACTTCGGTATCGCCCGCTTGCACCGGCAGACCGCGCGGATCACGGCCAGCCGAAACCATCATGCCAGCGACATTGCGCATCGGCTTGATTTTCGGTTCGCCATGGGCGTCCATTTCCGGTTCGTCGCGCCGCGGCACCCAGGAGGCCGGGCCCACGCCGTCTTTCAGCGGGTTGCCGGTCGGGCGGAAGGGGTAGCCTTCGTTGGCCGAGGTGCGTTCCAGCGCCAGATCGGTGCGGCGGTGGGCTTCCTCGTTCTCGACCGAGGGCACCGTCACGGTGGTGCCGTTGGCGAGCAGGAAAGTTTTCGGCGAGGGCACCGGGAACGGGCCCTGGTTCACGGCAACGGCCCCGTCGTCGTTCTCGAGCGGGTAGCCTTCACGCATGTTTTCCGTCTGGAGGTAGTAGATCAGGTAGGCGAGAAACGCCCAGAACGACCAGATCGCGAGACTGGCGAGATCGAAATCTCCGAAGAAATTGACACCGACCATGATGGTCCTCCTTTGTCAGGTTGGAAATTCGGCAAGGCCGATCCGCGCCTCGCCGGTCTCCGGTTTCTTGGGGAACAGGCTGCCGGGACGGGCCAAGGGCCCGAGCACGGCAAGAGTAGTGAAGAGAAGTCCGATTTCGATGGCATAGACCACCGAATAGCCGAGCGCCGGGCTGTCGAGCGCCCCGAGGTAGCCCGCCGAGGCGGCGTGCGCAACGAGGTCGCGCAGCGCCCCGCCAAAGAACACCGCAAGCCCCGCCGCCGTGGCCTGCGCCGCACCCCAGGCCCCGAGCGCGATGCCGGAGGCACCCCGCACGATGACCATCATCGCCACGGTCAGCGTGGCAATCCCGAACGTGCCGCTGCCCAGGCCAATGCCCCAGGCGGCAGCAAAGAACATGATCTTGCTTTCGAACAGGGCCGAGAACAGCACCGCGGTAAAGGCCACGATGCCGATCAGGATGCCGCGCGCGGCAAGACGGTGCGCCGTCGCCCCTTGCGAGAGGCGCCGGGCAGACCAGATGAATCCGATCAGCGCACCGAAGCTCCAGCTTGCGGTGAGCAAGGTCGTCATACTGACGGGCAGTCCAAGCACCTGTCCACCATAGGGTTCAAGCAACACGTCCTGCATATTGAACCCAAGTGTCCCGATCATCACCACGGCAAGAAGCCGCATCGCGCCACTTTCGGCCGCCAGAAGGCCCCAGGCTTCGCGGAAGGTTTGCCGCGGCGCCTCCCTTTCCGCCTTTGTCATCGGGCGGATAACCTCTTGCTTCCAAAGCGCGATGACGTTCAGAACCAGCGTCATTGCGCCGCAGGCCTGCACCACGCGAATAAGCGTCATCTGGTCGAAATCGCGCAAAAAGAAGCCCACGACGATCGCAGAGATGCCCATGCCGACGAGGAACATGACATAAAGCAGCGCCACCACGCGCGGGCGCGTCTCTTCGGTGGCGCGGTCGGCGGCAAGCGCGAGGCCCGCTGTCTGCGTCATATGCATGCCGAGCCCCGCCATCAGGAAGGCGATGGCGGCGAAGACCTCGCCCGCCCAGTCCGGGCCCATGGTCTGATCGCCCGAGAGCAGAATCAGCGCAAAGGGCATCAGCGCGAGCCCGCCCATCTGCCACAGCGAGCCAAACCAGAGGTAGGGCACGCGCTTCCAGCCGATCGCCGAGCGGTGCGTGTCCGAGCGGTGGCCGAGCACGGCCCGGAACGGCGCGACGAGCACCGGGATCGAGATCATCAGCGCCACGACCAGCGCCGGAACCCCCATCTCGACGATCATCACCCGGTTCAGCGTGCCGAGCAGGAGCACCTGCGCCATGCCGACCGAGATCTGGAAGAGCGAGAGCCGCATGAGTTGCTTGAGCGGAAGCTCCGCCGAGGCCGCCTCGGCAAAGGGCATCCAGGTCTTGGCAAGCGAACCGATCATGCGGCGGCTGAGGATCATGGCCGATACTCCAGGCACTCGGAAATGTAGAAGCCCTTCACCACCCGGTCGATTTTCATCAGGCTGTCGCCGGCGTGGCGTTGCAGCTTGTCGAGCGCATGCGGGATCATCACCGGCGAGCGGTTCGAGCGCGGGAAAAGCTTGCCCACGCCCCAGAACGCCATCAGGAACGGCGTTTTTGGTGCCACGGTGAAGACGATCGCACTATGGGTGCGCGCGCCAAGGTTGGTGAGGATCGCGCCAATGTCGGGGGCGCGGTAGTAGATCAGGCTGTCCATCGCCACGACGTAATCGAACTGGCCCAAGGCCGGGTCGGTCATGTCGCCCGCCATGAAGGTGACCTTCTCGCGCAGCGCAGGCTCCAGACGGTCTTCGGCAACCGAAATGAGCTGGGGCGAGATGTCCACCGCCACCACCTCGGCGCCGCGTCTGGCAAGCTCGGTCGTCATCAGCCCGGTGCCGCAGCCCGCGTCGAGCACGCGGCAGCCGTTCAGATCTTCGGGGAGCCGCGAGAGCATGATCGCCCGCATCCGGTCGCGTCCCTCGCGCACGGTCTGGCGCACCTTCGAGACCTTTGCGTCCGATTGGGTCAGCCGTTCCCAGGCGCTTGTCGCGGTGCGGTCGAAATAGTGTTCGACGCGGTCGCGGATGGCTGCGTAGTCGTTGGCCATTTCAGTCAAATCCCAGCAGTTCGAAGATATGGCGGTCCGTCAGCGGCTCAGGCGTGAGCCCTGGCTCGTCGACCGAGCGCAACAGCGTCTCGGCGAGGCGAATATATTCGGCGCGCGCCTGCACCACGTCCTCGGCATCGTCCATCTCGAAAAGCGTGCGCTTTTTGAGCCGCGAGCGGCGGATGCTATCAAGGTCCGGCATGTGGGCGATGCGTTTGAAATTGGCGGCCTCGCAATAGCGGTCCACCTCGTTCGTCTCGCGCGAGCGGTTGGCGATGCAGCCCGCGAGCCGCACCTTGTAGTTGACCGATTTCGCCTGCACCGCGGCGATGATGCGGTTCATCGCGTAGATGCTGTCGAAATCGTTCGCCGTCACGATCAGCGCGCGGTCGGCGTGTTGCAGGGGCGCGGCAAAGCCGCCGCAGACCACATCGCCCAGCACGTCGAACACCACCACATCGGTATCTTCGAGCATATGGTGCTGACGGAGCAGTTTCACCGTCTGGCCAACGACATAGCCGCCGCAGCCGGTGCCCGCGGGCGGGCCGCCCGCCTCGACGCACATCACCCCGTTGAAGCCCTCGGTGACGAAATCCTCGGGACGGAGTTCTTCCGGGTGGAAGTTCACCGATTTGAGGATGTCGATCACCGTTTCCTGCAGCCGGCCGGTGAGCGTGAAGGTGCTGTCATGCTTCGGGTCGCAGCCGATCTGCAGCACGCGTTTGCCCAGAAGCGAGAAAGCCGCCGAGAGGTTCGAGGAGGTGGTCGACTTGCCGATCCCTCCCTTGCCATAGACCGAGAAGACCTTCGCGCCGCCGACATCGAGGTTTTCGTTTTCATGCACCTGCACGGAGCCTTCGCCATCAAGGCCGGTGAGGTCGGGTATGTCGTCGCGCGGGCTCATGCGGCCCTCCTTTTCGTAATCGTCCATGTCACTCGGCCGCCACGCCTTCCATCCGGTCCTCAAGCTCGTCGGCGGCAGCCTGCAGCGCGGCGAGGGTTTCAGGATCGGGTTGCCAGTAGTTGCGGTCGGAGGCCTCCAGAAGCCGCTGCGCCATCCGGCTCGAGGCGGCGGAGTTCAGATCGGCGAGGCGCTTGCGCATCTCCTCGTCGAGCACGAAGGTTTCCGAGAGCCGTTGGTAGACCCAGGGGTCGACCTTGCCGGTGGTCGCCGACCAGCCCAGCGTGTTGGTCACCTGCGCCTCGATCTGGCGCACGCCCTCGGCGCCGTGCTTGAGCAGGCCCTCGTAGAACTTCGGGTTGAGCGAGCGCGCGCGGGTTTCGAGCGCGATCTGGTCTTGCAGCGTGCGCACCGTGCCCGCGCCGCGGGTCTGGTCGCCGATGTAGACCGCCGTGTCTTTGCCGCCCTGCGCGCGTTTGGTGGCGCGCGCAATGCCGCCCAGCGTGTCGAAATAGTGGTCGACGGTGGTGACGCCGAGTTCCACGGATTCGAGGTTCTGGTACGCCAGATCGACCTTGCCGAGCACGTTTTGCAGCAAGTTCACCTGTTTGGTGGATTTGCCGTCGCGGCCATAGGCGAAGGATTTGCGCGCCTCATAGGCATCGGCCAGCTCGTCCTCATCGCCAAAGCCCGCAGAGCCCACGAGCGTGTTGACGTTCGAGCCGTAAGCCCCTTCGGCGTTCGAGAACACCCGCAGCGCCGCAGTGTCGAAATCCATCCCGGTGTCCTGCATCGTGGCCAGCACATGGGCGCGGATGAAGTTCTGCGCGAGCGGTTCGTCTTCGGCACTGGCGCAAAGCCATGCGGCCTCGGCCAGAAGCTTGGTTTGCAAGGGCAGCAGGTCGCGGAAGATGCCCGAAAGGGTCATCACCACGTCGATCCGCGGGCGCCCGAGCTCATGGAGCGGAATGAGCTCCGCCCCCGCAAGCCGCCCGTAAGTGTCAAACCGCGGTTTCGCGCCCATCAGCGCCAAAGCCTGCGCGATCGGCCCACCGTCGGATTTGATGTTGTCCGAGCCCCAAAGCACCAGCGCCACGGAACGGGGCAGGGTGGGGTGGGTGGCCAGAAGCCGCGCCGCCTGCGCCGCGCCATCGCGGAGCGCAAAGGCGGTGGGCATGCGGAACGGGTCAAACGCGTGGATGTTGCGCCCGGTCGGCAGAATCTCCGGTGCGCGCACAAGGTCGCCCCCCGGCACCGGCTCGATGTAGCGCCCGCCCAAAGCGCGCAGCAGCGCCTTGATCTCGTGCTCTTCGCGCAGGAACTTGTCGGCGCGGGCCCGGTCTGCCGTTTCCGGCATCAGGTCGAGCATTTCGGCGCGGTGTTCCGCCGTCATCGGCTTTCCGAGAACGTGAAGCCCCTCGGTGATCAGCGCGCCCTCGGTCTCAAGGAGTTTTTCCCAAAGCGTCGAGAGATCGGAAGCGTCCATGTCGACGCTTTTCGCCTGTTCGCGCACGAGTTCCGACAGGTCTTCCGCCTCGGGCGAGCCGGGCGGCAGCGCGCGCAGCCGTCCAAGGCTTTCCTTGAGTTCCGAGAGGCCCTTGTAGAGCCCCGATTGTGCGAGCGGGGGCGTGAGATGGCTCACGATCACCGCGTTCGAGCGGCGCTTGGCAAGCGTGGCCTCGGAGGGGTTGTTGGCGGCGTAAAGATAGACGTTCGGCAGGTTGCCAATCATCCGGTCCGGCCAGCACTCCTCGCACATGCCCGCCTGTTTGCCGGGCATGAACTCAAGCGCGCCATGCATGCCGAAGTGAAGCAGCGTATCGGCCTCGAAATCTTCGCGCAGCCAGCGATAGAAGGCGGCGAAGGCATGGGTCGGCGCAAAGCCTTTTTCAAAGAGCAGCCGCATCGGGTCGCCCTCATAGCCAAAGACCGGCTGGAGCCCGACGAAGACATTGCCGAAATGGCGCCCGAGGATGAAGAGATCACGCCCGTCGGTCTGATGCTTGCCCGGTGCGGCGCCCCAGACGGCCTCGATATCCTTGAGCCATTTCGTGCGCGCCACTACCTCGGCGGCGGGGAGCCGCGCGGCGATTTGTGCGGGCTGGCCATGCGTGGCCTCGGGGCCGCAAAGGACCGCCGCGCGCAGGTCATCGACCGAGGCGGGCAGATCGCCGGTTTGATAGCCCTCGGCCTTCATCGCATGGAGGAAGTTGAAGAGGCTTTCAAAAACAGCGAGATAGGCGGCGGTGCCGGCGGCGCCCGCATTCGGCGGGAAGCCATAGAGCACAATGCCGACTTTGCGTTTTTGCACCTCGGAGCGGCGCAGTTTTGCAAGGCGGAGCACCTTGTCGACCAGCACATCGACCCGTTCGGGGCAGGCGGCCATGGCGTGGCTTTCGGCTTCCGGGTCGGGTTTGCAGCCATGCGGACAGGTCGCGCAGCCCGCCGGATCGTGGCGCCCGCCGAACACGGTCGGGTTCGTGGCCCCGTCGATCTCGGGCAGCGCGATCAGCATCGTCGTTTCCACCGGGCCAAGCCCGCCGCCCGAGGCGCGCCATTGCCCGAGCGTCTGGAATTCGAGCGGCTGTGCGGAAACATAGGGAACGTCGAGTTCCTTCAGCGCGGTCACCGCGGCATCGCTGTCGTTATAGGCGGGCCCGCCCACAAGCGAGAAGCCCGAGAGCGACAGGAGCGTGTCGACCTTGCCCTTGAGGAATTCGTCAATCGCCGGGCGCCCGTCGAGCCCGCCCGCAAAAGCGGGCAGCACCGCCAGCCCCTTGGCCTGCAGGCCACGGATGACAGCATCGTAATGCGCGGTATCCTTGGCGAGAATGTAGGAGCGCAGCATCAGCACGCCCACTGTCGCCACCGGGTTGGCCGGTTGCGGGAGTTTTGCCGGATCGGTGGTGATGCGGCCCGCCATGTCGGGGTGGTAGAGCCCGACCTCAGGGTAATCGACCGGGGCCGCAACCTTCACGCCGCGCCAATCGACATTGTCCGAGTAGCGGCTGACGAGGTAGCGGACCATCGACTCGATATTGTCTTCCGAGCCGCCGAGCCAATACTGCATGCAGATGAACCAGGCGCGCAGATCCTGCGCCTTGCCCGGAATGAACTTCAGCATCTTCGGGATGCGGCGCAGCATCGACATCTGCTTTTCGGCAGAGCCCGCGCCCGGCTCGTTTTTCCCGCGCAGCTTTTTGAGAAGCGCCATCGGCCCGGAGGCCGGTTTCGTCATGTCGAGATCGCCCATCTTCGTCAGGCGCACGATCTGCGGATCGGCCACCATGCCGACAAAGGCATCGAGCCGCGGGCGCACCGCGGTCATCTCGGGCAGGATCGACTGCAGATGCTCGTCGATGAACAGAAGGTTCGCGACGATGATATTCGCCTCAAGCACCGCAGCTTTCGCAGCGGCGAGCTTGGCGGGGCTTTCGGCCCATTCGGCGGCGGCGTGAACAGTGATGTGCAGGTCGGGGAAGTCGTGTTGCAGCCGGGGCAGCGCGCGGGCGGCAGGGCCCGCGGCATGCGCATCCAGAGTAACGATCACGACGTTATAGCCGCCCGGACGGTGCGGCGGCAGCGGCATGGTTCCGCTCATCGACTCATCGTGCATAGTGGGCCTTGGCCTCGTAGAGGGTTTCGACGGTGATGTCGCGCACGCCCTTGTGCGCGGCAAAAAGCTCGGTGTTGCGCTTCGCTTTGCCCCGCACGAAGAACGGGATCTTTTTCAGCTCGCGCTCGGCCTCGGGCATCCAGCGGATCTCGCCCGAGGGCTCGACTACCGGCACGGCCGGGGTGTCGACTTGTGTTTGGGGGGCCGCTTGCGCGGCCGGTTCGGGCGCTTCGGCCCGCTCGACGTGCTTGCCGCCATGATGGCTGGCACCGGCTGCGTCGTGGAATTCAAAGTCCTCGCGGAACATCGTCAGCAGGTGTTCCTCCAGCCCCATCACGAGCGGATGGATCCAGCTGTCGAAAAGGACGTTGGCGCCCTCGAAGCCCATCACCGGGGCGTAGCGGGCGGGGAAATCCTGCACATGGACCGGCGCCGAGATCACCGCGCAGGGGATGCCCAGCTTCTTGCCGATGTTGCGCTCCATCTGCGTGCCGAGGATCAGTTCCGGCGCCGCCGCCTCGATCGCTTTTTCGACCTCAAGGTAATCATCGGTGATGAGCGGCTCGACGCCGTATTCGGCGGCGGCGGTGCGCAACGCCCGCGCCATCTCGCGGTTGTAGCAGCCCATGCCGACCACCTCGAAGCCCACTTCCTTCGCGGCGATCCGCGCGGCGGCGATCACATGGGTGCCGTCGCCAAACAGGAACACCCGCTTGCCGGTGAGGTAGGTCGAGTCGACCGAGGCGCTCCACCACGGCTGGCGCAGCGTGCGCTCGTCGGCCTTGACGGGCAGGCCGGTGAGCTTGCTTACCTCGGCCAGAAAATCGCGCGTGGCGCCCACGCCCATCGGCACGGTCTTTGTGAAGGGCTGCTTGCAGGTCCGCTCCAGATGCCGGGCCGCGCTCTCCCCTGTTTCGGGGTAGAGGAGCACGTTGAAATGCGCCTGACCGAGCTTGCGCAGGTCATCGGGCGTGGCGCCCATGGGCGCGACGACATTGACCGTCACGCCCATGCCTTCAAGGAGTTTTGTCACCTCGACCACGTCATCGCGGTGGCGGAAGCCGAGCGCATTGGGGCCAAGGATGTTGCAGCTTACCTCTGGGGTGCGCTCCATCGGCTTGGCGAGCGCGCGCACCAGCGCGCGGAAGGTCTCGTCGGCGCCGAAGTTCTCCTTGCGCGAATAGCTCGGCAGTTCGAGCGGCACCACCGGAATGGGGAGCGCAAGCGCGCGCGAGATCCCCTCGGGGTCGTCTTGCAAAAGCTCGGCCGTGCAGGTGAGCGCCACGGCCATCGCCTGCGGCTGGTAGCGCTCCTGCGTGGCCTTGATCGTCTCTTTCAGCAAAAGCCCGGTATCGGCGCCCATATCGGCGGCCTGAAAGGTCGAAAACGCCACCGGCGGGCGGGCATTGCGCCGCTCGATCATCGTGAAGAGAAGATCGGCATAGGTGTCGCCCTGCGGGCCGTGCAACACCAGATGCATGTCCTTCATCGAGGTGGCAACGCGCATCGCGCCGACATGCGGCGGGCCTTCATATGTCCAAAGCGTCAGTTTCATGCGGCGCTCCCCCCCGCAAGCAGCGCACGGCGGCGCAGCGGGCGCGAGAAGAGCCCCGCGAGGTCGCCTGCCTGCTCGTAGAAATGGATCGGCGTGAAGACGAGTTCGATTGCCCACTTCGTCGCATGGCCCTGCGCCTCGAGCGGGTTGGCGAGCCCAAGGCCGCAAACGGTGAGGTCGGGGTTGATCGCGGTGTGGCGATCGATCTGCGCCTCAAGATCCTGCCCCTCGGTCAGGCTCGCCGCGGCGGGCAGCAGCGCGAGTTCCGGCGCCATGATCGCGCGGTGCAGGAAGGGCGTGCCCACTTCCGTCGGCACCATGCCGCATTCGCGGGCAAGGAAGCGCGCGAGCGGGATCTCAAGCTGGCTGTCGGGGAAGAGGAAAAGCGAGCGCCCCTCCAGCGTGCCGCGATGCGCGGCGAGCGCCTTTTTCGCCCGCGCCCGCGGCGCGGCGGTGACGGCCTCGAAGGTCTCCGCGCTCACACCGTAAACGTCCGCAACGGCCTTGAGCCAGAGCGTCGTACCCTCTTCGCCGAAAGGGAAGGGGGCGGTGATGCGCTTGGCGCCGCGGCGTTCAAGCGCCGCGGCGGTGTCGCCCAGAAACGGCTGGGCGAGGATGAAGCGGGTGTTCGGCCCCACCGCGGGCGCCGCATCCGAGCGCCGCGCTGGCAGGAAGCGCACCGAGGGGATGCCGAGTTGCGAAAGCAGCGACGCGCATTGGTCCTCGACCACATCGGGGAGCGCGCCCACCACCAGAAGCTCTTCGGCTTCAGTGGGCTTCAGCGTCGGCACCATCGCGGCGAGGCAGGTATCTTCGCCCTGCGTGAAGGTCGTATCGAGCCCCGAGCCCGAATAGGCATAGACCCGCACATGCGGCGCGTGATGGGCGTTGAGCCGCTCGGCCGCGCGTTCGAGATCAAGCTTGATCACTTCCGACGGGCAGGAGCCCACGAGGAAAAGCTGGCGAATGTCGGGGCGGCGCTCCAGAAGGCGCGCGACCTCACGGTCCAGCTCGGCATTGGCATCGGCGAGCCCGGCAAGATCCTGCTCTTCAAGGACAGCAGTGCCAAAGCGCGGCTCGGCAAAGATCATCACCCCCGCGGCGGCTTGCAGCAGATGCGCGCAGGTGCGCGAGCCAACGACGAGGAAGAAGGCGTCCTGCATCTTGCGGTGCAGCCAGACGATGCCGGTGAGGCCACAAAAAACGGCTTTCTGGCCGCGCTCATGCCGCACCGGAGAATCGGTGCAGCCCAGTTTCGGCGAATCGAGGGTCATGGCGTGCCTTGCTCCATCGCGAGCGTGCCCGTGGGGGCCGACTCACTTGCGGCCTGAAGCCGGGCCTGGCGCAGTTTCCACAGAAACTGTCCGGCGTTGATGACATAGGTGGTGTAGGCGGCGAGCGCGATGAACATCTGCAGATTGTGCGACTGGCCGGTGAAGAGTGCCCAGAGGTAGCCCGTGTGCAGAGCGATCACCGCGAAGGAGAACACGTCTTCCCAGAAGAAAGCGGGGGCAAAAAGATATTGCCCAAACACCACTTTTTCCCAGATCGCCCCGGTGACCATGATCGTGTAGAGGATCAAGGTCTTGATCAGGATGGAAACTGTGGCCGCGGTATAGCCGTCGCCGGTGAACAGGTAGCGCAGCACCAGCCCGAGCGAGACGGCGAAGACGAAAAACTGCAAGGGCGCGAGAATCGCCTGCACGATCGTCCATGGCGTGGCATCGCGGCGGGCACGTTCCTCCGGCGTATAAAGAGACTTCGTCGATGGACGGGGGGTGTGTGGCATAGTGGCAGCCAGCCTTTCTTCGTGGGCGCGCAGTAGCTGTCAGGTTAGGCAATGGCCCCCAAGTGTCAACGAAAACTTACACTCTGGCGCCGCGCCCAAACGCCGCTGGCGGGGCCGGGGAGGGGGCAAAAGGGCAGGTTACCCCACCGTCATGACGGCCGCGCGACGGCGCGTCATGATGCGCGACGGGCTGCGGCGTGTTGCCGCAATGCGCTGCAAAAGAAAGGTATTTCTGCCCGCCGGACGATCGTCCTGTGACGATCGTCACGCCGCTGCGTTGCGGCGTGGGCGGCGGTGTCGCACCTTGTCAATTTCGGTGGACATCGGGGCGTCGTTGATGTCGTATGACACGAGGGGAGCGATCCCCTTCTTTTCATGTTCCGCTCGCGGGGGTAGGGAAGACCCGCCGCGATCGTTGGGTTTCGGGGACTCTGATGCGGGATATCAGTTTTGAAGTCGAGCGGGCCAACGGCAGCCTTGATGGTTTCGTTGGACTCGCTCTGGAGGCGATTGGGCGGCTTGCCGCGCGTCGCCGTGATGGAGTGGGAGAGCTGCGGACCGCGCTTGTGAACAGGTTGGTCGAGCTTGCCACAGGTCCGGAGCTTGGCGCTATGGACCTGTGTCTTGATGATTTTCGTGGCGCTTTCGTCGCTTCGGAAGACATCGCTGCAAAATATGTGCCTGCGGCGGCCCGGCAGATCGGGCTGGCGTGGGAGGCCGACCAGCTCAGCTTCGCGCAGGTCACGGTCGGCGTTGCCCGGTTGCAGGAGCTGCTTCACGCGCTGCAATCGGACTTCACGGCGGATTCGTCAGATCCGACGAATACGTCGACGGTGTTGGTGATCGTGCCCCCCGGCGAGCAGCATACGCTTGGCGCGCTGGTGGTGGCGATGGGCCTGCGCCGGAAAGGCATCTCGGTGCGGCTCCTGTTCGCCCCGGGGTTGAGTGATTTGTCGCGACTGATGGCGACCAATCGCTTCGACGCCGCCCTGATTACGGTCGGCAGCATGGAGAGGGTTGAAATCTCCGCGAAACTGGTGAAAACGCTGTCCAGCCTGACTAAGGGGCGTATGCGGGTTGCGATTGGCGGGGCGATCGTCGCGCAGCGCGCAGAAGCTCTCGCCAAGACCGGCGCGGATCTGGTGACCAACGATCTTTCGGTGGTGATTTCCGAATTCGCGCTGGCGTGACTGGGAACGGGTCGGGGGGAGACTGACAGGGGAAGGCTGAAGGAAGAGACACGGGTTCAGGAAAGGTTTCGGCCGTGACATCTGATGGCAGCTTCATGATGCGGCGGGAGGCCTTGCAAAGGGTTCCTCCTGCGCTCTTGGCCGATATCGTCACGTCGGCCTGTGATATCGCCCTGGTGGTCTCACCGGATGGCGTGGTCAATCTTGTTCTGGCCAATCCCCAGCTTGGCCCGACCGAACGGTTTGCACAATGGCAGGGGCAACGCCTCTCCGATCTGTTCAGTCCGGAAAGCTTCGAGAAGCTGCAGCGCCGCCTGGAAGCCGAGCTTGATCAGAACCGCGCGCTGGTGCTCGAACTCACCCATCTGTGCGAGGCGATCCAGTTTCCGATCCGCTATACGCTCACCCACACCGGCGCCGAGGGCACGATCCTGATGATCGGGCGCGACATGCGGCCGATCGCCGAGGTGCAGCAGCAACTGGTGAAGGCGCAACTCGCGCTCGAGCGCGATTACGAGGCGCAGCGCGAACTCGAAACTCGCTACCGCGTGCTGCTGGAGGCCAATCCGGCGCCGCTTCTCATCGTCTCGCTCGCCAATGGCCGGATTGTCGATCTGAACGGCGCGGCAACGGCGCTGATCGGCGCGACGCGCGCCGAGCTTCTGGGCGCGCCCGCTTCCAATGAGCTTGAAGGCCGTCGGCGCGGCGAGTTTCTTGAGGCGCTGGCGAAAGTTGCCGGAAATGACCCGCTCGGCTCGCTCGATCTCACGATCCGCCGCTCAAAGCGCAAGGTTGCGGTGTCGGCCACACTGTTCCGTGCCGCAGGGGACCGGCTCCTGCTCTGTCGGCTCGGGCTTTCGGAGGTGGCGCGTCCGCGCGGTGACGACGTTGGCGATTTGTCGGAGCGGCTTTTTCTCAAGGGCATCGACGCGATGGTCTTTCTGGAGGCCGATGGCACGATCCGCGCCGCGAACGATGCGTTCCTCTATCTCACCGATGCGGGCTCGGCGGCACTGGTGCGGGGGCGCTCCTTTGCCGATTTCCTCTCGCGCGGCTCGATCGACCTCAATGTGATGCTCGACAATGTCAAGCGCATCGGCCATCTGCGCCATTACGTGACGCGGCTGAACACCGATTTCTCGGGCCAGGTCGCGGTCGAGCTTTCGGCCACGCTCTTCTCCGAACGCGCCAATCCGACTATCGCGCTCGTTATCCGCGATTCGAACCTTGCCGATGCCACGCGCATCCTGCCCGGTGCGGCCGGCAATGAAGGCTTGCGGAACGTGATGCAGATGGTGGGCTATGCGACGCTGCGCGACATCGTCGCCGAAACCACCGAGATCATCGAAAAGATGTGTATCGAGACGGCGCTCGAACTCACCGGCAACAACCGTGTGGCCGCCGCCGAACTCCTCAGCCTGTCGCGCCAGTCGCTTTATGTGAAGCTGCGCAAGTTCGGGCTGTTGAGCAAGGAAATCGACTGAGCCGCATCCGGGGCCGCTCCCGAGTCGCAAACCGTCCCGCGCGACGGGGAGCAAAGCCACGGGAAAAGCCCGCGTGGCTGATTCATCTTTTGCCAATCCGGCTAGACGCTTTGTCGCAGTTCGCGCCTCTTGAATTCTGGTGCACAGTGTCAGGACCGGCTTGAATCGCCTCTCAACGCACTGCGCCACCCCGTCGCAGGCGGGCGTAATGCCCTTAGCCATCAGAGAAAAACATTTCTGTTACAATAGGTTGAGGCTTGCGCCGGGGGGCATTCAAAAAGGTGCGGCAATTTTCTGCATTTGACCTGTGCCAATTAATATGGTTGGGATTGTTGTCAACTGAGGTTTACACCTACGCCCTGGAGGGTCAGCCATGCGCATCCTTTTCGTCCACCCCAATTACCACTCCGGCGGGGCCGAGATCGCGGGGAACTGGCCCCCGGCTTGGGTCGCCTATCTGGCCGGTCACCTGAAAGAAGCGGGGTTCGACGACGTTCATTTCATCGACGCGATGACGCTGAACGTGCCGCATGACGAGCTGAAAAAGCGCATCGCCGCGCTGCAGCCGGACATCGTCGGCGTCACTTCGATCACCCCCTCGATCTACGAGGCGGAAGAAACGCTGAAAATCGCCAAGGAAGCGGCGCCGCATACAGTCGGCCTGCTCGGCGGCGTGCACGCCACCTTCATGTTCCGTCAGGTGCTGTCGGAAGCGCCGTGGATCGACGCGATCGTGCGCGGCGAAGGCGAAGAGATCATGGTCGAGGTGGCGAAATGCGTCGCCGAGGGCCGCTGGCCGGAAGACCGCAAGTCGATCAAGGGCCTTGCCTTCCATGAAGGCGACGAGATCGTTGCGACGCAAGCCGCGCCGACGGTGAAAGACATCGACAGCCTGAAACCAGACTGGTCGATGATCGAGTGGAAACACTACATCTACATCCCGCTCGGCGTGAAAGTTGCGATCCCGAACATGGCGCGCGGCTGCCCCTTCACCTGCTCGTTCTGCTCGCAATGGAAATTCTGGCGCGACTATCGCGTCCGCTCGCCCAAAGCGGTGGTCGACGAGATCGAGGATCTGGTGGAAAACCACGGCGTCGGCTTCTTCATCCTCGCCGACGAGGAACCGACGATCAACAAGAAGAAATTCGTCGAATTCTGTCAGGAGATGATCGACCGCGGGCTGAACCACAAGATCAAGTGGGGCATCAACACCCGCGTGACCGACATCTACCGCGATCGCGATCTGCTCAAGTTCTACCGTGAAGCGGGCCTTGTGCACATCTCGCTCGGCACCGAGGCGGCCGCCCAGCTCAAGCTCGACATGTTCAACAAGGAGACCACGGTCGCCGAGAACAAAGAGGCGATCCGCCTTCTGCGCGAGGCCGACATCTTCACCGAGGCGCAATTCATCGTCGGTCTCGACAACGAGACCAAGGAGACGCTGGAAGAAACCTACCAGATGGCGTGGGACTGGCAGCCGGACCTTGCCAACTGGTCGATGTATACGCCCTGGCCGTTCACGCCGCTGTTCCAGGAACTGCGCGATCAGGTCGAGGTCTTCGACTTCTCGAAATACAACTTCGTGACGCCGATCATGAAGCCCAAGGCGCTGACCCGGGGCGAGCTGCTCGATGGCGTGATGAACAACTACCGCCGCTTCTACATCAAGAAGGCGCTCTTCCACTATCCGTGGCGCGGCACGGGCTTCCGCCGCCGTTACCTGCTTGGCTGCCTCAAGGCCTTCCTCAAGGCCGGTGTGGGCCGCACCTTCTATGACCTCGGCAAGGCTGGCTATTGGGGCCCGCAGTCGAAAGAGAAGGTGGATTGGCATTTCGACGATACCCGCCAGATCGCCGATGCGCAGGTGGCCGACTGGGAAGCCGCGGCCGAGCGCTCGCGCAAGCACAAGGAACGCCAGGAGGCGGTGCGCGCGCAGATGAAAGAGCGCGCGACCGAACGCAACAGCGCCAACTTCGTGCTGCCGGAAGGCGCCGAGGACGAATTCGACCTCTCGCCCGAAACGCATGAAGCGCGCTCTGCCGAGCACGCCGGGGAAACCACCGCGCCGATGGCCTGCGGGGGCGGCAAGACGCAGATGGTCGACGCCGCGGAATAACGAAAAGGAGGGCGTGCCATGGTCGGGGCGCCACATGAGACGCAGGATGAGCCCCGGATCGGGCCCAACGCAATCCTGCAAACGATCGGTGTGCTCGACCGTCATCTGGGCCGCGCCGAGCGTGATCGGATCATGAAGCTGGCCGGGGTGCCTGTCCCCCCGGCCGACAGCGGCATGCTGCCGGAGAGCCAATGTTTTGCGGTGCATCAGGCGTTGCGCGTCGATCAGGGCGAGGAAGCCGAGGGCCTTTTGTGGCTCTCGGGGCTTGCCACGGGCGACTATATCCTCGCCAACCGCATTCCCGGCTTTGCGAAAACGCTGATCAAGCTGCTGCCGCCCGCGCTTGGCGCGCGGTTGCTGGCGGGGGCAATCACCAAACACGCCTGGACCTTCGTCGGCTCCGGGCAATTCCGGGTCGAGGGGTTCAAGCCGCTCACCTTCCGTATCGACGGCAACCCCTTGCGCGCGGAAAGCGCCGATCACCCCTCCTGCCACTGGCATGCGGCGGTGTTTCAGCGCCTTTTCTCGACGCTCGTCTGGCCCGATTGCACGGTGGAGGAGATCTCCTGCGCCTCGGTCGGCCCCGGGCCTTGCCGCTTCGTCCTGAACCCGCAAGGCGGCGCGCAGTCGCAACTTGCGCCTGTCCACTCGGGGTGAGCCCCGCGCTCGCCCGCCAAACCGGTTCGATCGACCCATGAGCGCCCCAGACAGTCTGACGACCCAACGCACCCTTCCCGAGCCGCGCGCGATGCTGCGGCTGATCAAGCCCGTGACATGGTTCCCGCCGATGTGGGCTTACCTCTGCGGTGCTGTTTCCTCGGGCGTGGCGATCTGGTCGCATTGGGGGCTTGTGCTTCTGGGCATCGTGCTGGCCGGGCCGATCGTCTGCGGCATGTCGCAGGCGGCGAATGACTGGTGTGACCGGCATGTGGACGCGATCAACGAGCCGGACCGGCCAATCCCGTCGGGGCGCATTCCGGGTTATTGGGGCCTTTACATCGCGCTCGCGATGTCTGCGCTTTCGCTCGTCGTCGGCTGGCAACTCGGCACCTGGGGCTTTGGCGCCACCGTGGTCGGTGTGCTCGCGGCTTGGGCCTATTCGGTCGAGCCGGTGCGGCTCAAACGCTCGGGCTGGTGGGGGCCGGGGCTCGTCGGCATCGCCTATGAGGGGCTGCCGTGGATCACCGGCGCCGCAGTGCTGCTCGCCACCGTGGGCGCCGCGCCCACCTATCCGATCGTCGCCATGGCCACGCTTTACGCGCTTGGCGCACACGGCATCATGACGATCAACGATTTCAAGGCGATCGAGGGGGACTGCAAGCTCGGCATCCGCTCGCTGCCGGCGGTCTACGGGCCCGAAGTGGCCGCCAAGATCGCCTGCACCGTGATGGGGCTGGCGCAGGCGCTGGTCATCACCATGCTCTTCCTCTTTGGCAAGCCGTTCCATGCGGGCGCGGTTCTCGTGCTGCTTTTCGGGCAATTCTGGGCCATGTCGGTCTGGATGCGCGACCCGGAAGGCAAGGCGCCCTGGTATAACGGCACCGGCGTCGTGATGTATGTATCGGGCATGATGATCACCGCCTTCGCGATCCGGGGCATGGTGATATGACCCTTGGCTGGCTCCAGATCTTCCGGCTGGGGCTGGTGCAGCTGTGCATCGGCGCGGTGGTGGTGCTGACCACCTCCACCTTTAACCGGCTGATGGTGGTGGAGCTGGCGCTGCCCGCGCTGTTGCCGGGCCTGCTGGTCGGGCTCCATTATGCGCTGCAGATCACCCGCCCCGCTTGGGGGCTGCGCTCCGATACCAAGGGCAACCGCACCGTCTTCGTGATCGGCGGCATGGCGGTTCTGGGTCTGGGCGCCTTTCTCGGCGCCGTGGCCATTGCGGTTCTGGCGATGAGCTTTTGGGCCGGGCTCGCGGTCGCGCTGCTGGCCTATACGCTCATCGGCTTTGGCGTTGGCGCCTCGGGCACGTCGCTCCTTGCGCTGCTGGCCTCGGCCACCGAGCCGCGCCGCCGCGCCGCCGCCGCCACCATCACCTGGCTGATGATGATCTTCGGCATTGCCGCCACCGCGGGCACGGTCGGGCATCTGCTCGACCCCTATTCGGTGGAGCGGCTCCTGTGGATCGTGGGCGCCGTCACTGCGGGGGCGCTGGTGGTCACCGCGCTCGCGGTCTGGGGGATCGAACGGCAGGTGAAGCACCCCGAACCCGAAGCGCGCCCGACCTCGCTGCGCGAGGGCCTGCGCGAGGTCTGGTCCGAGCCGCAGGCGCGCGCTTTCACGTTTTTCCTCTGCCTCTCGATGACCGCCTATTTCCTGCAAGAGCTGATCCTCGAGCCTTATGCGGGCCTCGTGTTCGGGCTCACCGCGGGCGAGACGACGAAGCTCTCGGGCGTGCAGAACGGCGGCGTTTTCGTCGGCATGCTCACCGTCGGCATCGCGCTCTCGGGTCTCAAGCTCGGCACGCTGCGGGGCTGGGTGGTGGGCGGTTGCCTTGGCTCGGCGGCGGCGATCCTCGCCGTTGCCGCTGTGGGCCAGATGCCCGGCGCGCCGATCATGCCTGCCGTGGTGGGGCTTGGCTTTTTCAACGGCATCTTCGCCGTGGCGGCCATCGGCGCGATGATGTCGCTCGCCGGTGAGGGCCGCGCGGCGCGCGAAGGCACGCGGATGGGCCTTTGGGGCGCGGCGCAGGCCATCGCCGCGGGCTTTGGTGGCCTGCTTGGCGCGGGCGCGGCCGATGTGATGCGCCTGATCCTCCCCGAAGCCACAGCCTTCGGGATCGTTTTTGGAGCCGAAGCGCTCCTTTTCCTTGTCGCGGCCGGTATGGCGACCAATGTGGTCGCCTCCCGGGGCGCGGCGCATGTGCCCACTGTGATTGCGGGAGAATGATAATGGAATACGATGCTTTCGTGGTCGGGGGCGGTCCTTCGGGCTCCACGGCGGCCTGGGATCTGGCCCGGGCGGGTTACAAGGTGGCGCTTCTGGACAGGGCCGGGCGCATCAAGCCCTGTGGCGGCGCGATCCCGCCGCGGCTGATCCGCGATTTTGACATTCCCGATCATCTGCTGGTGGCGAAAATCACCTCGGCGCGGATGATCGCGCCCTCGGGGCGGTTTGTCGACATTCCGATCGAGAATGGCTTTGTCGGCATGGTCGACCGCGAGGATTATGACGAATGGCTGCGTGAGCGGGCGCGCAAGGCGGGGGCCGAACGGCTCACCGGCACCTGGCTGCGGATCGAGCGCGACACCGGCAAAACCATCGTCGTCTACCGCGACAAGGAAAGCGGCGAAGAGCGCAAGGTGGGCGCGCGCGTGGTGATTGGTGCCGATGGCGCCAATTCGCAGGTGCGCGCGGAAGTGCCCGCGAAAAAGATCCCGCTCGTCTTTGCCTATCACGAGATCATCAAGGCCCCGACCACGGTGGCGAATTATGATCCGACGCGCTGCGACGTCTATTATGACGGACGCATCAGCCCCGACTTTTATGGCTGGGTGTTCCCGCACGGGAAAACCGCCTCGATCGGCATGGGCACCGAGCTTCCCGATGTCAGCCTGAAGGATTGCACTGCGCTTTTGCGCGATATGTCCGGCCTGGCCGGGGAAGAAACGATCCGCAAGGAAGGCGCGCCGATCCCGCTGGAACCCCTTGATGTCTGGGACAATGGCAAGGATGTGGTGCTGGCGGGCGATGCGGCGGGGGTGGTTGCCCCGTCCTCGGGCGAGGGGATCTATTACGCCCATGCCGGTGGCCGCTTCGCCGCCGAGGCCGCGCTGGCTTTCCTGAAATCGGGCAAGGCCGCGGAGCTGAAACTGGCGCGCGCGCATTTCATGAAAGAGCACGCCACCGTCTTCAAGGTGCTCCGCATGATGCAGGACAAGTATTACCACACCGACGAACGGCGCGAGCGCTTTGTGAGCCTGTGCCACGATGTCGATGTGCAGCGCATGACCTTCGAGAGCTACATGAACAAGAAGCTCACCTCGTTCCAGCCGATGAAGAACTTGAAAATCGGCTTCAAGAACCTCGCCCATCTCTCGGGCCTCGTGCCGCCGCAATGGGTGTGACGGCGATGGCGCATGAGATGATCCCGGCCTGGCTCGACGGCGAGCTGACCCCGGTCGAAAAGATGGAAGTGCATCGCAAGGGGCTGCGCCACCTCGCGATTTCGGCTTTCGTGACGCGCGGCGACAAGGTGCTTTTGCAGCAGCGCGCGCTGAGCAAATACCACACGCCGGGGCTCTGGGCGAACACCTGCTGCACCCATCCCTACTGGGGCGAGGCGGCGGTGGCCTGCACCGCGCGCCGGCTCGAGCAGGAGCTGGGGCTCAAGGGGCTCGATCTGCGCCATGTCGGGCAGGTCGAATACCGCGCCGATGTGGCCGATGACATGATCGAGCATGAGGTGGTGGAGATCTTCACTGCCGAGGCGCCCGAGGGGATCGAGCCGGTGCCGAACCCCGAGGAGGTGGCCAGCACCGAATGGGTGCCGATCGAGGCGCTTGCGGCGCGCATCGCCGCTCATCCGGAGCGCTACACCCCCTGGCTCCAGATTTACATCGAGCGCCATCGCGAGATGATCTTTGCCTCTGCCGGGGTCTGAGCGACATCCCGAAGCGGCGATTAACCAAAGCTTGATCCTCCGCGCGTAGGCTATGCGTGGAGGAGTTTCGCCATGCGCCCATCTCGTCGCTACCGTCCCCGTGTGAACCCGGAAGAAGAGTTTTCGCCGTTCCTGATCTGGGGCGGTGGGGCCGCTTTCGCGGTGGCGCTCGCGGTCCTGTTCTGGCTGTTGTGGAAAAGCCAGTTCACCGCGCCGGTAGGCTATCTTTTCGATACCCCTGATCTCGGTGCGGAAGCGGGCTATTGTCTCAGCGTGGCGCAAAAGGTCGTCCCCACCGGCGCCCCGGAGGGCAGCTTTTACGACGAGGCGGCTCAGTTCTGGATCCGGCGGCTGCGCGGGCTCGACATGGACATGGGGGCGGCGATTGCGCGCGGCCGCGGCAAGCTTGCACGCGACAGTGCGGCCGTGGGGGATCGCGCGCCCGAATGGGGGCTCGCCGCGATGGAACGCTGCGCCCGGCGTGCGATCAATTACGGCGCGCATTTCCGAGCGTTCGAGTGACGTTGGGAGAATCTTGACCCGGATCAGGGCGCATGCGAGACTTCTGAACTGCATAGTTCATAGGTCTCGAGTAAAGACCACGACGCCCGGAGGAAACGTCATGAGCCGTCACACGAAACCCGCCCTGCCCATCACCCTGACGGCCCTGCTGCTCTGTGCGGCTCTGGCCGGTTGCGCCAAGCCCGTCACCCAGTGCGAAGGCGGGGTTGAAGATCTTTCGACGATGTCGAGCGTTGTGGTCGACAACCCCTGCTGACCTAGCCCGGCGGGGAGGGCCACGTGCCGGGGCTCCGGCCGTGGCCCTTTCTTCTGCCCTCAGGCAGGCGCCCTGGCGGCTGCAAAGCATCTGTAAAAGACTTTTGTTCTCCGTGATCTGGTTGTAAATTCCTCCCGGGATCGCCGGGGGAGGGGGAATGGCCCGTTCGGCACTGACCGGCACGAGGATACGCGAGCGGCGGCTGGCGCTGAAACTGCGTCAGGCGGAGCTTGCCCGCGAGGTCGGCATTTCCGCCGCCTATCTCAACCTGATCGAACACAACCGCCGTCGTGTTGGCGAGTCGCTCCTGGACCGTTTCGCAACAGCGCTCGGCGTCGTGCCCGAGGCGCTTTCTGAGGGCGCGGAAAGCGCCCTGTTCGAGGCATTGCGGGAGGCTTCGGCCGGCAGTTCCGGTGCCGAGGGGCCAGCACAGGCCGATCTGGCCGAGCTGGAACGGATCGAGGAATTCGTCGGCCGGTTTCCCGCCTGGGCGCGGGTGCTTGCGGCGCGGCAAGGCCGGGTGGCGGCGCTCGAGCGCGTGGTCGAGACCTATTCCGAACGCATGGCGCAGGATCCGTTCCTGCTCGACGGGCTGCATGAGGTGCTTTCTGCCGTGACCTCGTTGCGTTCGAGCGCCGCGATTCTCGCGGAGACGCCCGATATCGAGCCGGAGTGGCAGGCGCGCTTTCTGGCGATGATCGCGGGGGAGAGCCGTCGGCTTTCCGCGGCTGCCGAGGGGCTTGTCGCCTATCTCGACGGGATCGAAGCGGAAGAGGCCGGGCCGACGGCGCCGCAGGAACAGCTTGAGGCCTGGCTGGCCGGGCAGAGCTGGCATCTGAGCGCATTCGAACGGCCGGACCCGCCCGAGCCCGAGGAACTGATTGCCCGTGCGCCCGAACTCGCCGCCTCGGCGGCGCGCGAGCTTGCCCGGGGGTATCTTGCGCAATTGCGCGCCGATACCCGCGCGCTCCCGCTCAAGCCATTTCTGGCCGCGCTCGCAGAGCTTGGCCCCGACCCCGGGCGCCTTGCGCAACGGTTCGACCGGCCGCTGCCCGTCGTGTTTCGTCGCCTCGCCACGCTGCCCGAGGGGCTTTCCGGCGTGCCGCCTTTCGGGCTTGTGGTTTGCGATGCCTCGGGCACGCTTGTCCTGCGCCGCCCGCTGCCGGGGTTTGCCCTGCCGCGCTCGGCGGCGGGATGCCCGCTCTGGCCGCTCTACGAGGCTTTGAGCCGACCAATGCAGCCCTTGCGTGTCACGCTCGACATGGCCGGGCGGCTGCCGCAACGCTTTCTCACCTATGCCTTTGCGGCGCCCAAAACCGGCAGCAGCTTCGACGGGCCGGTGCTGATGGAGGCGATGATGCTGATCACCCCG
This sequence comes from Rhodobacter maris, assembly GCF_900217815.1. Lineage (GTDB taxonomy): Bacteria > Pseudomonadota > Alphaproteobacteria > Rhodobacterales > Rhodobacteraceae > Rhodobacter > Rhodobacter maris. Next base: position 77,659 of record NZ_OBMT01000001.1, on the reverse strand, counting down.
GCCAAGGCGCAGGCCGACGGAGCCCCCGCGCGTTCGGTGGGCACCTCCTGCCGGGTCTGCCCGCGCGGTGCCTGCCCGGGGCGGCGCGAGCCCTCGTTGATGGCGCTGCGCTGAGCCTTGCCGCGTGCGTTTGAGAGCGCCGCGTTTGACAGCGCGGGGGCAAGCGTGAATAGAATGACGCGGGGGAGGCGGAGCGATGACACACAAGCAGGTGTTGCTGGTCGAGGACGAGCCGAACATCGCTGAGGCGATCCGGTTCATTCTCACGCGTGCGGGCTGGGGGGTGGCGGTCGAGCCCTCCGGGAGCCAGGCGATCGCGCGGATCTGCGAGGAGCGGCCCGCCGCAGTGATCCTCGATCTGATGCTGCCCGGGCGTTCCGGTCTTGAAATCCTGGCCGAATTGCGCGCCGATGCGGCACTTTCCGCAACGCCGGTGCTGATGCTTACCGCACGCGGTCAGGGCCGCGACCGGGAGGCGGCGACCGCCGCGGGCGCCACCGCCTTTCTTGCCAAGCCCTTCGCCAATGCCGATCTTCTCGCCGCGCTCGAAGCGATGGCGGGGGCCGAGCCCGCGACGGGGCCCGCTACCGGACCCCACCGCTGATGGCGCGCAAGGCGACGCCGCTGTTCCTTGCGCGCCGCTCGTACCGGCGCCATCGTCTCATGGATGCGGCGCGGCTCCTGCCGATCCTCGGGGTCGTGCTGATCTTCCTGCCGGGGCTCTGGCATCCGGCGGATGCGGGCCGTGCGGAAACCGCTTCCGCGTTGATCTATTTCTTCGGCACCTGGGCGGTGCTGATCGGGCTCGCCGGGGCGCTTGCCCGCGGCCTTGCCCCCGCGCTCGATGCCGAGGACGAGGCCGAGGGCAGCGTGCCCGCGACGCGCGGAGAAGCTTAGACGATGCCCTTCAACACGCTTGTCGCGGTCTCGCTCGTCTATGTGCTGTTTCTCTTTCTCGTCGCCTTCATCGCAGAACGCCGCGCCCGGCGGGGCCGCCTTCGGTTTCTCTACAGCCCCTGGGTCTATACGCTCTCGCTCTCGATCTACTGCACCGCCTGGACATTTTACGGCGCCGTGGGCTCGGCCGCACGTTCGGGGCTCGAATTCCTCACCATCTATCTCGGGCCGACGCTTGTCTTCATCGGCTGGTGGTGGGTATTGCGCAAGCTGGTGCGGATCGGGCGAACCCAGCGTGTCACCTCGATTGCGGATTTGATTTCAAGCCGTTACGGCAAGTCGAACCTGCTCGGCGTGATCGTCACGCTGATGGCGGTCGCGGCCTCCACGCCCTATATCGCGCTGCAATTGCAGTCGGTGACGCTGAGCTTTGGCGTGTTTGCCGCCGATACGCCGCAGTTCTGGGAACTCCCGAACCAGTCCGCCGCGGCGCTCTGGATCGCGGGCGGGCTCGCGCTCTTCACCATCCTCTTCGGCACCCGCAACCTTGATGCGAACGAGCGGCATCACGGCGTTGTCACCGCGGTGGCGCTGGAAGCGATCGTCAAGCTCGTGGCGCTGGTCGCGGTGGGTATCTGGGTGGTCTGGGGGCTGGCCGATGGCGTGGGCGACATGCTCGCTCGGATCGATGCCTCCACGCTCGCCACCTGGCAACTGGAGCCGGGTCGCTTTGCCGGGTTCACCTTCGTATCCGCCGCCGCAGTGCTCACCCTGCCGCGGATGTTTCAGGTTCTGGTGGTGGAAAACACCGACGAGCGCCACCTCGTCACCGCAAGCTGGGCCTTCCCGGCCTATCTGCTGCTGATGAGCCTCTTCGTCGTGCCGATTGCGGTGGTGGGCCTCGAGCGCGCGGCGCCGGGCGCGAACCCCGACCTCTTCGTGCTCACGCTGCCGCTCTCCGAGGGCTGGGGGCGGCTCGCGCTTCTGGCCTTTCTCGGCGGCTTCTCCTCCGCGACCTCGATGGTGATCGTCGCGGCGATCGCGCTCTCGACCATGGTCTCGAACCATATCGTCACGCCGCTCTGGCTCGCGCTCTCGCGCGGCCCGGCCGAACGCGGTGACGTGCGCGGCCTCGTGCTCACGAGCCGGCGCCTCTCCATCGCCGCGGTGCTGGCGATGGGCTATGGCTATTACCGGCTTTCGGGCGGCTCCGAGGCGCTGGCCTCGATCGGCTTCATCGCCTTCATCGGTGCCGCACAGGTGTTGCCCGCGCTGATCGGTGGCATCTTCTGGCGCGGCGCCACCCATACCGGCGCCGCGGCGGGCCTCATCATCGGATTCGCGATCTGGCTCTATGCGCTCTTTTTGCCCTCGGTTGGCGAGACCGGGCTCATGTCGGCACATATGATGGACGAGGGCCCGTTCGGTCTTGGCTGGCTGAGGCCGCAGGCGCTGTTCGGGATCGAGGGGCTCGACCCGCTGATCCATGCGCTGGTCTGGAGCCTGATGCTCAACACCTTGGCATTCCTGATCCTTTCCATGCTCTCCTTCCCCGGCCCGGTGGAGCGGCTGCAAGGTGTGGCCTTTGTCAATGTGTTCGAGGGGCGTTCGGGCGCGCGCGGCTGGTCGCGCGGGCAGGCGGAAGCGGAGGATCTGCTGTCGATGGCGCAGCGCATCCTCGGCGCGCAGGAGGCGCAGCTCTTCTTTCAGGCGCAGGCGGCGGGGCAGGGGATACGCGGCTTCCTGCCCGACCCCACGCCCGATTTTCTCGCCGCATTGGAGCGCAAGCTCGCAGGCTCGGTTGGCGCCGCCACGGCCCATGCGATGATCTCGCAACTCATCGGCGGTGCGGCGGTCAGCGTGCAGGATCTGATCGCGGTGGCGAACGAGGCGCAGGAGATCAAGGAATATTCCGCCCAGCTTGAGGCGCAATCGGATGAGCTGGCCCGCACCGCCCGCGCGCTGCGCGCTGCGAACGAAAAGCTCACCTCGCTCTCGGTGCAGAAGGACGCGTTCCTCGGCCAGATCAGCCACGAGCTGCGCACGCCGATGACCTCGATCCGCGCCTTCTCCGAGATCCTGATGGAGCCCGATCTGCCCGAGCCTGTCCGCGCCCAATATGCTGAAATCATTCACGAAGAGGCGCGCAGGCTCACCCGGCTCCTCGATGATCTGATCGACCTTGCCGTGCTCGAGAACCGCAAGGTCGACCTCAATATCTCCGTCGCGAACCTGCATGACCTGATCAACCGCGCCGCCCATGCCGCCTCTTCCACCCGGCCCGAGCGCGCGTTCCGCTTCGAGCGCGATTTTCCGACCGAACATATGGCGGTGTTCACCGATACCGACCGGCTGGTGCAGGTGTTCATCAACCTGATCGCGAATGCGCGAAAGTACTGTGATGCCGAGGCGGCGGTGCTGCGCATCGAGGTGAAGCGGCGCAAGAACCGGGTGCAGATCGACTTCATCGACAATGGTGCGGGCATCCCGAAGGCGCAGCAGGGGCTGATTTTCGAGAAATTCGCGCGGCTCACCGATACGTCGAAAGCGGGCGGGGCCGGGCTCGGCCTCGCGATCTGCCGCGAGATCATGGCAAACCTTGGCGGTACGATCGACTATCTGCCGGGGCAGGGGGGCGCGGCTTTCCGCATCGTCCTGCCGCTCCGCCGGCGCGGCGACGAGCCGGGCCGGGCCGGCTGAACAACTGAAAAGTGTGAAGAATTTCCTGATCCTATCAACCATTTGTAAACCTTGATCTGCGATTCCTTGACCGTTGGATCGGGTAGCGGGCGGCTTGAGGGCATGACGGACGAACGGCTTCAGACAGTGATGCGACGCAAGGCGGAGGCGGGGCGGCCCGCGTCCGACGGCTCTCCGCTGACGGCCGAACGGGCGATCGTCCAGGCGGTCTCGAAAGTCGCGCAGGACATGTTTACCCTTCCGGTACAAACCGTTGGCATTACCGAGAGCCGCCGCACCCTCGCCGATCTGCCCGAGGCGCTCGAACCGCTCTCGCTCATCGCAATCATCGAAGGCCCGGAGGAAGGGCTGGGAATCATCGCGCTGCCGCCCGAGACGCTTTCGGTGCTGATCGAGGTGCAGACGATGGGCAATCTTGCCAAAACCGCACCGCCCGCGCGCAAGCCCACCCGGATCGATGCTTCGATGGTGGTCGATTATCTCGATGCGGTACTGGGGATGATTGAGGAAACTCTGGCCGAGACCGAGGCTGTGGTTTGGGCGGGCGGGTTCCGTTACGCCTCCTATCTCGACGATCCGCGCCCGCTCGGCCTTCTGCTTGAGGACATGGGCTACAGGCTCTGGCAGCTCGATCTCGCTTTTGGCGCCGGGTTCGAGCGCACTGGCAAGCTTCTCTGGGCCGTGCCGGTGAACGGACGGGGGCAGGCCCTGCGGCGCCTGCCGGGCAGCAGCAGCGAAGACGGCACGGCCGCAGGCCCCGCCAATGACGAGGCGGAATGGCATGCACGGCTGGAAACCTCCGTTCTGGGCGCCCCGGCCCTGATCGACGCGGTTCTCCACCGGGTCACGTTGCCGCTTTCTGCGGTGATGCAGTTGCGCCCCGGCATGAGCCTGCCGGTTCCCGCCGATGCGCTCGAAAACCTTGCGCTTGAAGGGGCGGGCAAGCGTCGCCTGTCGGGCGCACGCCTTGGTCAGCATCGTGGCATGCGCGCGGTGCGGCTCAGCGAGGAAGAGAGCAGCGGCATGTTCGATCTCGACAGCAGCGCCCCGAAGGTGCGCCGGGTCGTGCCGCAACCCTTCGAACCGGGCGAGAGCCCGTTTGCCGGAAAACCTGCCGTGGCCGCGCCGCGCGGGCCGCTTGATCGCATCGACTCGCCCGCCTATGACCCAGAACCGGGGGCTGCGGGGCTGGGCGGGCTCGGGGGGCTCGGTGGCGATGCCGACATGGGCGGGCTCGGCGGCCTTGGCGACATGGGCGGGCTCGGGGGCCTGGGCGGGCTTGGTGGAGAGACCGGCGACATGGGCGGGCTTGGCGGTCTTGGTGGCCTTGGCGGGCTTGGCGACGACGAGGCGGGCGGCCTGCCGTCGCTGAAGATCGGTTCGGGCATGTGAGCCAGAGACCGCGTTTTGTGCGCGGTTGACCTGCATCAAGGCTTTGGGGCGCCTGCCGTGCTTGGATAGACCAATCCGGGAGCACGCCATGACCTCTGCCGCAGTGACATCTCTCGCAACCCGTCAGGCCGATCTTCTGGCCCGAAAGGCGCAGCTTGCCGCGCGGCTTGAGCAGATTTCGGGGGAATTCGAAGCGCATGACTCGCGCGACTGGGAAGAGATGGCCACCGAACGCGAGACCGACGAAGTGCTCGAAGACCTCGGCGCCGCGGCCCGTCGCGAGTTGCGGATGATCGAGGCGGCGCTCGCGCGGATTGCGGCGGGCGAATACGGATATTGTGCCCGCTGTGGCGAGAAGATCTCCGAGGAACGGCTCGACCTGATCCCGGCGACACCGTTCTGTGCTGCCCATGCGGATCCTCGCCGCGCCGATAAATCCTGATACTGCAACGGTTTTGCCAAGGGTTTCCCTTGCGGGGGCAGGGGGTGCCCGCGTAAGTTGAGCAAAACGGAGGCGGCATGGAAAGACGGGTCTGGGTGCAGCGGCAGGAGGGCATGGCGCTGGTCCATCTCGGCGGCCGCGGGCCGCGGGAGGCGGCGGAACCGGACCGGGGCTTTGATGCCGAGTTGCGCGCCGCGCTCGATGCCGTGCTGACGCAGGTTTTCGCGCTCTCCGATCTCCAGGCGGTGGTGTTGCGCGGCGGCGCGGGCGGTTGGCCTTCGGCCGCCGATCCGGCGCAGGATTACGCCCCCGCCGACACCAACTCCGGCGTGCCCGGCCTTGCCGATCTTTGTGCGCGCATCGCCGCGGCACCGGTTCCGGTGATCGCGGTTCTCACGGGGCGGATCTCGGGCGGCGCGCTTGCGCTCTCACAGGCCGCGGCGCTGCGGCTCGCGCTCCCCACGACGCAATTCACCTTTCCCGAACCGGCGCTGGGCCTGATCCCGGCGGCGGGGGGCACGGTGCGGTTGGCGCGGCGCGCCGGCGGTGCGGCGGTGCTTGAGGCGCTCCTTGCCCCGCACCCGCTCGGGGGGGAAGCGGCGATGCGGCTTGGCCTGTGCGACGCGCTCGCCTCGGAGGGGACGATCGAGGCCACGGCCCTTGCCGAGGCGCTGCGTTGTGCCGAGGGGGCGGCGCCGTTCCTGCCGCAGGAGGCCGCTTTTGAGGCGGCGGGCCCGGCGCTTGATGCGCTGGTCGCGGCGCGGGCGCGCCTTGCGCCGGGGCATCCGGCAGCCTGGCTGGCCCGGCTCATCGAGGTGATCGAGGCGGCGCTGCTGCTGCCGCTTGCGGCGGCGCTTGATGTCGAGACGGTGGTCTATGAAGATCTGCGCGTCGGCACCGCCTCGGCGGCGCTGCGCCATCTGGCACGGGCAAGGCGGCGGGCGCAGGGGCTCGCCGGTCCGGCGGCGACGGTGACACCGGTGGCACGGGTGACGCGGCTCGCGCTCTGGAACCCCTCCGAGCGACAGTTGCTTGCGCTGCTCGGGCGCGGGCTTGAAGTGCAGTTCGGTGCCTCGAGCGCGCCGCGGCTCGAGGCTTTGCTGATCGCCGTGGCCCAGGCGCAGGAGGCGGCCTTCGCCGCGGGGCGGATCGATGCGGCACGGCGCGAGGCGGACTGGGCGCGGCTTGAACCGGTGGCGGCGCCCGAAGATTTCCTGCCCGCCGATCTCCTGATTGCGGTTCCCTCCGATGCGGCCGAGCTTGCCGGGTTGCGCGCGGCGCGCGATCCGGCGGTGCCCCTTGTGCTCAGCGGGGCGCTGCCGGGGCCGGGGGAGATCGGTCTGGATCGCGCCCCGGGGTTTGCGGCAATCTGGCCGGGCGGGCCGGCAGAGATTGCAGAGCTGCCGCGGCTTGCGGCCGTGCTGCGCGCCGATGGAACGCAGGTGATCGCCGCCACGGCGCTTGCGTTGCGCCTTGAGGTCGCCTGGATCGCGGCGGCGGAGCGGGCGGTTCTCGCGGGCGCGAGCCCGGCCGAAGTTGATGCCGCGCTGACCCGCTGGGGCTTTGCCGAAGGCCCTTTCGCGCGGCTTGATGCGCTGGGTCTTGCCACGGTGCAGGCGCGGTTTGTGGTGGCGGGGCGGCAGGGCCGGGCGCTTGTCGCGGCACTTGCGGGTACGGGCCGGGCGGGGCGGGCTGCGGGTGCTGGCGTTTACGATTATCCGGACGGCAAGATCCCGCAGCCGCGCCCGGGCGAAGCGGGCTGGCTCTCGGCGTTGCGGCTCGCCGAAGGGATCACCGCCCCGGCGCGCCTTTCGGCCGCCGAAATCGTGGCACGAGTGCTTGCCGAGATTGCCGGAGAGGGGGCGGCGGCGCTGCAGACCGGTCGCGCCTATCGTGCCTCCGATATCGATCTTGCGGCGGTGGCGGCCCTGGGCATTGCGCCGGAACGGGGCGGGCCGATGTTCGAGGCTGACCGGATCGGCGTTTTGGCCCTGCGCAAACGGTTGCGCGCGCTCATTGCCGAGGGAGCGCCGCTGCCGGCGCCGCTCCTCGACCGGCTGATCCGCGACGGGCGCGGCTTTCTCACCGCCGAGGGCGGCGGATCTATTGCAGGGTGATGCCGAGCACCACCATCATCAGCCCGATCGCCGAGATGAAGAGGGCGCCGAGGTTGAGTGCCACCACCCGGCGCAGCCGGTCGCGCAAGGTGGTGTCGTCAAGCCCCGCGCCTTTCGCCTTGGCGATCAGCGTCGCGCAGTAGAGGATCCCCAAGAGACCCACCAGCGACACGGCCGCCCCGGCCCAGATCAGTATCTCCATCCCGTCCTCCACTTTTCTTTCGGCTACAGCCCTGCGCCCGGCTTGGCAAGGCCGCCATGATCCCGTGCTTGCCCCGAAGCTTGAAGGCGGCGGGGGGCTGCGCTAGGGAGGGGCTTCACCGCCAGCGAGGACCCCATGCCCAACGACGCCTATAATGTTGCCGCCGACGAACTACGCCAGTTCATCGAGCAATACGAGCATCTCGAAGCCGAGAAGAAGGATATCACCGAACAGCAGAAAGATGTGATGAGCGAGGCGAAGGCGCGCGGCTACGATACCAAGGTGATGAAGAAGATTATCGCCATGCGCAAGCGCGACAAGAACGATCTCGCCGAGGAAGAAGCGATTCTCGATATCTACAAGGCGGCCCTCGGAATGGCCTGAGCCACGCCAAAAAGTTGCAAAACTGCGGTTTTGTGTCCCTCAGGCGCTTCCAGGGCGCAGGTTTGCAAGAAATGTGCAAGCCCTTGGTCCCGAGACGCGCCGTCAGGCGGCCCTGCTTTGCCTGAAACGGGCCTGCCGTTGAGGCGCCGGAATGTGCGAAAACGTGAAGTTTTGCATGCTTCCGGGGCGGGGACCGGGCGCAAATGCTGTCATAGGGAAAGTCTCAGGGACGCAGCAGCACCACTCCGGGCAGCGTTGCGATCTGGGCCATGTCTTCCTCATAGGCGGCGCCCATCCGCGCCACCAGCGCCTCGGTCCAGCCCGGCAGCGGCAGATCCGCCTCCATCGCTTCGCTGCGGGCGAATTTCTCGAGAAAGGCCACGAGCACCTTGCGTCGCTGCTCCGCGGAAAGCGGCGGATGATTTGCCACATAGGCGCGCAGCCGTTTGACGCCCTCAAGCTCCATCACCTCTTCCGCCAGCGCCAGTTCTCCCGCCAGTTCCGCCGCGTCGGGCAGCCCCGCAAGGCGCCGCAGCAGTTCGGGAAAAAGCAGGGGCAGATCCTCGTTGTTCCACAAGGTCAAGGTGGCGCCGCAGCGCCCTGCGACCTCGGCCATGCGCGCAATCACCGGCCCCCAACGCAGCGTCTCGGGGGCATGCCCGACGAGCATGTCGTCCAGATCGCGCCCGGGTTGGCGGGCATGGAGCGCGGCAATCAGCACGGCGGGATTGATCAGCCCGAGATGAAAGGCGACGGTCTCGCCGGGAAAGAGATTGGCCAGCGGCGCAAGTTTGTCGGCCGCCGCGGGGTAGAGCCCGGCCGGGCCGATGGCGCGGTCGGGAAGCGCGAGGAAATTCTCGTAGCTGAACACCAGCCGCTCCACTGGCCCGGGAGCGCCGGAGACACAGGCCGCAAGCAGGGTTTTTTGCGTCTCCGGGTCGGCCGGGCGCCCCTTCAGCGCGATCAGCACCTCGCGCAGCGCCTTGCGATAGGCGCCGGGGGCGGGCGCATGGGCCGCGGCGGCTGCCATTGCCGCGGGATTGGCCGCAAGAGTGCGGATCAGTCGTTCCTCGTCGGTGGCATGGGCGCCGAGATGAAAAACCAGATGCATGGGCAGTCTCCTCGCGGCAACCATAACGAGGCCTCCGGACGGAGGCAAATCGCTTCTGGCAGCGCTTGCGGAGGGCTTTTCTCGCGACGGCAGCATCGAGGGGCGTTGCAGGCGGGAGAGCCTTTCGCGTTGATGCAGACGTGGCGGATGAAGGCCCCGAACGCGAGGCCCATCCTCAAGCCGGACGTTTCGGGCGATGCTCCACAGCCGGGGAGAGGTCCGGTCTGATGGGGGGGTGGACAAGATCGCGCTGGTGACGCTTGCGCCAAGGAGAGCGCATGTCTAGATGTCCCCCACGTGCCCCTATAGTTCAGTTGGTAGAGCAACGGTTTTGTAATTCCCACATCACTCCCTACTGACGCCCGCTGACGCAGTATTTATTGGGTAAAATCAACAGCTCCGGTTGGTGGTGCGGGTTCGTGCATACTGTGCAATTGCATGGTTGATTGCATGGAGGCCCGTCGTGGCGACGAAGGAGATCAAGTTCACACCGGGGCGCGCTCGACGGCACGAGCCATGACGGCGGGCAGGCGACACGCTATCGCGATGCCCGGTATCCCACCTTTACTTTGAGTGGGCGCGCGGTCGAAGACGTGGCGCTATCGCAAATTCTGGAAGGGCCGCAACTCCACGGAGACTCTCGGGACGTGGCCGCAGATGACCGTGATTGATTGAGGCCGCCCATGGGGCGCAAAGCTCGCCCGCCGCCGTGGGGCGAAGCGAGCGATGGTCGCTTTGGCAAGACGCATCGCAGTGATCCTGCACCGGATGTGGGTCGAAAAAACCGATTTCCGAACTGAAACTCAGGTGCCCGATGCGACCTGAAGCCCTGCGTTCCAACCTGTCGTCGGCCTGATTGGAGGCCCTCGAGGCCCCTCAGGGACGCGGTTCCGGTGATGCCGTGGTCAGGACTGATGCCGACGCGGTCGAGCACGCCAATGAGATGGGCACACCGGAATTGCATTGAACCAGCATCATGTTGGCGGCCATTGCGCCGACCACGGACCGAAGCATGCACCCGGGGTGATCTCAGAACAAAAGGGCCGAACAGAATGGCTGCTGAGAACAAGAGGTAAAACCCGTTTCCGCGGGCGGCGGCGCGTGCGTAAAACGGCTTGACTGAGGCGGCCCCGTTACCGAAGTCCTGAGCCTAAGGAAACCAAATCTCTATTCAAACCGAGAGCAATACCTCGATCAGTTCCATCCTTTGTCTGCTTTAGCATCAGCAGGAATTGAAGGATGCTGGTCTTGCCCGAGGAGTTGGTCCCAAACAACCCGGTGACCTTCCCGCACTGGAGATCGGCCTCCTGCCACGATTTGACGTTTCTGAAACGAAGTAATTTCAGCAGGGCTGCTCCCGGTGCTGCACTTACTGCGAGCGTACGTTTCCATTGGTAAGGGGGACGTAGGTCATTGCAAACGCAGAAGAAACAAACGCCATTGGTTCTCGCGGCGAACAGTTGCTTGGGCTTGCAACGATGTAGGGAGTGTCGGGCGGGATTCGCGTGTGCCTTGCGCGGCCGCGCGGCAGTTGCTACATCGTCGGGGCGTGATCGCCCGGTTAGCTCAGAGGCCAGAGCTGCGCTTTTGTAAAGCGAGGGTCGGGGGTTCGACTCCCTCACCGGGCACGCGCGCATTGGCCAATTGCATCGCAATTGCGTGGTGTCCGATTTTTTGCGAAAAACATATAAAAATCAAGATGATGGCCTTGCGGATCGGCTTCCTTGTAAACCGTGGGTCGGCGGTTCGGTCCTGTCTGGGGGGGACCACTTCCTTTCTGCCCCCTGATAGGGATCAAATGCCTTGAAAAGGAAGCTGATTTCATCGGTTCGAAGCTCTTTTTCGCGCACCGAAAGCCGGGAGCGTCGTGGTTGCGCGCGTGCCAGAACGGAGAAAAGGCCAAGCGGACCGCAAAACCGGTCAAGCCGGAAGGCCCCGGCCGGATTGTAATCCCTTCGGTGAAGGGCCCTCGAATCGACCCCGGTCTTGAGGTATTTGCTTTTTCTGCGCCCGACCTGGACCAAGGTCGCGCAGCGGCGGCGGAGGCCTGCAGCGGTGCTCTGGCGGAACGCGGCTGTGCTGCCTGATTTTTGCGCAAGGTGACCCGAAACAAGCAGATCTCCTGGAGCCTTGACGCTTGCTTTTGAGGCATGGCTCTGCACAAGGCGCCGGTCTTGCGAAAAGTTTCACCAGATGATCAAAGACGTGCCATACTGCGCCCATCCAAGACAGGAGATCCCCGTGGCTGCCCAGACCCGTTTCCCCTCGCCCTCGCGGCGTGCCTTCCTGCTGTCGAGCCTAGCCTGTGCCGCGCTGATCGGTACCGCACCGGGCCGCCTCTTCGCGCAGGAAACGAAAAAGCTCAAGGTAGCGGGGATCTACACCGTGCCGGTCGAGCAGCAATGGGTGAGCCGGATCCACGTGGCGGCCGTGGCGGCGCAGGCGCGTGGCGAGATCGACTACACCTATTCGGAAAACACCGCCAATGCCGATTATCCGCGGGTGATGCGCGAATATGCCGAGGGCGGCTACGATCTGATCGTGGGCGAGGTTTTCGGCGTCGAGCAAGAGGCGCGCGAGGTCGCGGCCGACTATCCCGATGTTGCCTTCCTGATGGGCTCCTCCTTCAAACCCGATGGGTCGCTTGCGAATTTTGCCACCTTCGACAACTACATTCAGGACGCCTCCTATCTCTCCGGCATCATCGCCGCGGCGATGAGCAAGGCGGGCAATATCGGCATGGTCGGTGGCTTCCCGATCCCCGAGGTGAACCGGCTCATGCATGCCTTCATGGCGGGCGCGCGGGAGGTGAACCCGGCGATCACCTTCCAGGTCGCCTTCATCGGCTCGTGGTTCGACCCGCCGAAGGCGAAGGAAACCGCCTATGCGATGATTGAGAACGGCGCGGATCTGCTTTATGCCGAGCGCTTTGGCGTCTCCGATGCGGCGAAGGAAAAGGGCATTCTGGCCATTGGCAACGTGATCGACACCCAGGCCGATTACCCCGAAACCGTCGTTGCCTCGGCGCTGTGGCACTTCGAGCCGACGCTTGATCACGCCCTCGCGCAGATCCGCGCGGGCGCCTTTGCCGCCGAAGATTACGGCCTTTTCTCCTTCATGAAGGAAGGCGGCTGCGCGCTCGCGCCCTTTGGCACGTTTGAAGGCAAGATCCCGCAAGAGGCGCTTGATCTCGTCGGCAAGCGCGCCGAGGAGATCAAGGCGGGCAGCTTCACCGTCGAGATCAACGACGAAGAGCCGAAATCTGCCTGAGCCATGACCGGCCCCCACGATCAGAAGGCGCAGCCGGTGCTGCGCCTTTCCAACATAACGAAGCGCTTTGGCGCGCTCACCGCGAATGACGATGTGAGCTTTGATCTTGCCCGCGGCGAGGTGATCGCGCTTCTGGGCGAGAATGGCGCGGGCAAGACCACGCTGATGAACATCCTCTTTGGCCAGTATACCGCCGATGCGGGGACGGTCGAAGTGTTTGGCGAGGTGCTGCCGCCCGGCAACCCGCGCGCCGCGCTTGATGCGGGCGTGGGCATGGTGCATCAGCATTTCACCCTCGCGGGCAATCTCACCGTTTGGGAGAATATCGTTCTGGGGACCGAGCGGCTGGGCGCGCTTCGGCTTGATGCCAAGGCCGCAAAGGCGCGTATTGCCGATCTCTCCCGCCGTTTCCACCTTGCCGTCGACCCTGCCGCAAAAGTGGGCCGCCTGACCGTGGGCGAGCGCCAGCGCGTCGAGATCCTCAAGGCGCTCTACCGCGAGGCGCGCATTCTCATCCTCGATGAGCCGACCGCGGTGCTGACCCCGCAAGAGAGCGAGGCTTTGTTCAAGACCCTGCGCGAGGCGGTGGGGCAGGGGCTCTCGGTCGTCTTCATCTCGCACAAGCTTCATGAGGTGATGGCGATTTCAGACCGCACCATCGTGCTGCGCCATGGCCGGCTTGTGGCCGAGCGCGCCACCGCCGAGACCTCGCGCGAGGAGCTTGCCGCGCTGATGGTCGGCGGCAAGGTCAGTGCGCCAAAAATCGAGGCGCGCCCGGCGGGCCCCGCGCTTTTGCGGCTTGCGGGGGTTTCGACCAAGGGCGAGGGCCGGGCGCCGGGGCTGCGCGCGGTTGATCTCACGCTTCATGCCGGGCAGATCACGGGGCTTGCAGGCGTTTCCGGCAACGGCCAAAAGGCGCTCTCCGATCTGATCTCGGGCCTCGTCGCGCCCGCTTCGGGGCAGTTCGAGATCGTGGGCGAGCCGGTTGGCGACTGGTCGCCCCGCCGCGCTCTTGCTCGCGGCATTGGCCGCATCCCGGAAGACCGCCACCGCACCGGCACGATTGCCGATTTCGACCTGACCGAAAATGCCGTGCTTGAGACCTATGCGCAGGATTTTGCCCGCCATGGCTGGATGCGCTGGGGCGCGGCGCGGGCGCAGGCCGAGAGCCTCATTGCCACCTACGACGTGCGCTGCCCGGGCCCCGAGACCCGGATTCGCCTGCTTTCCGGCGGCAATATGCAAAAGCTGATCCTTGGCCGCGTGCTGGAGACCGCGCCGCGCATCATTCTGGCCAACCAACCGGTGCGCGGGCTCGACATCGGCGCGGTCAACTATGTCCATGGCCGCTTGGCCGAGGCGCGCGAAGAGGGCGCGGCGGTGCTCCTGATCTCCGAGGATCTCGACGAAATCATGACCCTGTCCGATGTGATCCATGTGATGTCCGAGGGGCGGCTCAGCCCCGGTTTTACCCGCGGCACGATGCGCGCCGAAGCGCTTGGCCAATGGATGGCGGGCGAGGGGTTCGGGAGGGTCGCGGATGCGTCTTGAACCGATCGCCCAGCCCAGCCTTGCGCGCCGCCTTGTGCCCCCCGCACTGGCGCTTCTGGGCGCCTTTCTCGTTGCGAGCGTTCTGGCGCTGATCGCGGGCGGCAACCCGCTCGCCGTCTTTGGCGCGATCGTCAAGGGCGCGGTGGGCTCGAAGTTTGCGCTGCTGGAAACGCTCAATCGCGCCACGCCGCTCATTTTTACCGGGCTTGCCGTGGCTGTGGCCTTCCGGGCAAAACTCTGGAACATCGGCGCCGAGGCGCAGCTTTACGCGGGCGCCGTTGTCACCGCGGTGCTCGGCACCGGTGTTTTGCCCTGGCCCCCGGCGCTGCTCCTCCCCGCCATCGCGCTTACCGCGATGCTTGCAGGCGCGCTTTTGCTCCTCGTGCCCGCGCTTTTGAAAACGCGGCTCGGGGTGGACGAAGTCGTCACCACGCTGCTTCTGAACTACATTTTCCTGCTTTTCGTCAGCTACTTGCTCGAAGGGCCGCTGAAAGACCCGATGGGCATGGGCTGGCCCAAATCCGCCCGCCTCATCGCCGAGGCGCGGCTTCCGCGCATCGTCGAGGGGCTGCGGCTGCATTGGGGCTTTGCGCTTGCCCTCCTCTCCGCCGTTGCGCTCTGGATCGTCAACGCCCGCACCACGCTCGGGTTTGAAATGCGCGCAGTGGGGCAAAATGCCGAGGCCGCGCGCTTTGCGGGCATGCCGGTGACGGGCGTGGTGCTGAAAACCGCGCTCCTCTCGGGCGGGCTTGCGGCGCTTGCGGGCTTTTCCGAGGTCTCGGGGCTCAAGGGCTCGCTCACGCTCGATCTGTCGCCGGGCTATGGCTACACCGGCATCGTGGTGGCGATGCTGGCCCTTCTGCACCCGCTCGGCGTGGTTGCCGCAGCACTCTTTGTCGCGGCCATTTTTGTTGGCGCCGATGCGATGAGCCGGGCGCTGGGCGTGCCAAGCTATATCGCGGATATCATGCTCGCCTCGGCGCTCCTGATGATGGTGCTGGCGATCCTTTTGACCAAATTCCGTGTGGTGAGGGACTGATGGACATTTTCGAGATCCTCACCTCCGCCGCCTTCTGGGCTGCCGCGATCCGCATCGCCTCGCCGCTCATCTTTGCCACCATGGGGGAGTTGATCTGCGAGCGCGCGGGCGTGCTCAACCTCGGCATCGAGGGGATCATGGTCGCGGGCGCCTTCGCGGGCTGGATCGCCGTTTACATGGGCCTGCCGCTCTGGGGGGGCGTGGCGGTGGCCTTTGCCACCGGCATGATGCTCGGAGCGCTGCATGGGCTCCTTTCCGTGCCGTTCGGGCTCTCGCAGCATGTGGTGGGCATCGGGCTCACGCTTCTGGCCACCTCGCTCACCTTCTATACCTACCGCGTGGTCCTGCCCGAGGTCTCCTCGCCCCCTAAAATCACCGCCTTCCAACCCTATCCGATCCCCGGCCTGTCGGAAATTCCGGGGCTGGGCAGCGCCTTCTTCACGCAAACGCCGCTCACCTATGCCGCCTTCGCGCTCGTCGCGCTCGTCGCCTTCGTGCTCTACCGCACGCCTTTGGGCCTTGCCGTGCGCGCCGCGGGGGAGAGCCCGGCCGCCGTTGCCGCACAGGGCCTTTCGGTCACGGCAATCCGCATGGGCGCGGTGATCGTCGGCTCGGGCTTCATGGCGGTGGGCGGCGCATTCCTGACGCTCTCCGCCTTCGACAGCTTCTTCTTCGACATGGTCAACGGGCGCGGCTGGATCTGCATCGCGCTGGTGGTCTTTGGCGCCTGGAAGCCGGGCAAGGCGATGCTTGGCGCGATCCTTTTTGCCGCCTTTGATGCGTTGCAGATCCGGCTGCAACAAACGCCCATCGGGGCGCTGGTGCCCTATCAGCTCTTCCTGATGATGCCTTACCTGCTCTCGATCCTCGCGCTGGTGCTGATGTCGCGCCGCGCCGAGGTGCCCGCGGCGCTGATGGTGCCGTTCAACAAGGGGGAAAGATGATGTTCGATCTGCTGGTGAAGGGGGGCACGCTCCCCGATGGCCGCGTGGCCGATATTGCGATTGCGGGCGAGCGGATTGCCGAGATCGCGCCGAAGATCGCGGCGGAGGCGCGCGAGGTGATCGACGCGACGGGCGATCTGGTCGCGCCGCCCTTTGTCGATCCGCATTTCCACCTGGATGCAACGCTGAGCTACGGCCTGCCGCGGGTGAATGGCTCGGGCACTCTGCTTGAGGGCATTTCGCTTTGGGGGGAGTTGCGCGAGATCGCCACGGTTGACGAAATGGTCACGCGGGCGCTGCAGTATTGCGACTGGGCGGCGTCGCTGGGCCTCCTTGCGATCCGCTCGCATGTCGATACCACGCCCGATCACCTCAACACCGTCACCGCGATGCTTGAGGTGCGCGAGAAGGTGAAGGATTACATCGACCTGCAGCTTGTGGCCTTTCCGCAAGACGGGCTCTACCGCGCGCCGAATGGCCGCGAGAACCTGATCCGAGCGCTCGACATGGGCGTTGAGGTGGTGGGCGGCATCCCGCATTTCGAGCGCACCATGGCGGAGGGCGCGGCGAGCCTTGCCGATCTGTGCGAGATCGCCGCCACGCGGGGGCTGCGCGTCGACATCCATTGCGACGAGACGGATGATCCGATGAGCCGCCATATCGAGACGCTGGCCTACGAGACCCAGCGGCGCGGCCTGCAGGGCCGGGTGGCGGGCTCGCATCTCACCTCGATGCATTCGATGGACAATTACTACGTCTCGAAGCTCTTGCCGCTGATCGCCGAGGCGGGGATCGCGGCGATCCCGAACCCTCTTATCAACATCGTGCTGCAGGGTCGCCACGACACTTTCCCCAAACGCCGCGGCCTGACCCGGGTGAAGGAGATGCAGGCTTTGGGCATTCCCGTTGGCTGGGGGCAGGATTGTGTGCTTGACCCGTGGTATTCGCTCGGCACCGCCGACATGCTCGATGTCGCCTTCATGGGGATGCATGTGGCGCAGATGACCCATCCCGACGAGATGGCGCGCTGTTTCACCATGGTCACCGAGACCAATGCCGCGATCATCGGGCTTGAGGATTACGGGCTGAAGAAAGGCGCAAAAGCCTCGCTCGTGGTGCTCGATGCGGCCGGGCCGGTCGATGCGCTGCGCCTGCGTCCGGCACGGCTGGCGGTGATTGCCAAGGGCAAGGTGATCGCGCGCACGCCGCGCGCGGATGCGGCGCTCTCGCTGCCGGGCCGACCCGCCAGCCTGAACCGGCGCGCGCCGCGGCGCTGAGGCCCTCAGCCTGCGGGGCGCCGTGCCGCCCTGAACCGCGTCATCTCCGCTGCGGTGGGGGCGGCGCCGGTGTAGATCTTGACGTAATCGGGAATCCGGGTCAGCCGCTCCTCGAAGCTCTCGGCAAGCTGCATCGAGATATAGCCGATCTGCACCAGATAGGCATTGCGCGCGCGCACATCGGCCTCCACTGGCGCGATGCCGAAGCGCGCGAACATCGCGGTGATGGCGCCGAGCCGCGCCGCATCGGCGGCCTGCACCCGCGCGGCCACCGCCCCATCGCCATGCGCCCAGCCGCGCACCGCGCGCTCGAACCCGGCCGAAAACGGCCCGTCGTCAAGAAAAATGGCAATCAGGTTCAGCGCGGCCTCCTGCAACGTCGCCGCATAGGCCCCGGTCGCGCCGATCAGCGCGCCGGTATTGCGCTCTTCCCAATCCGCAAGCAGCGCCTCAAGAAGTGCCGCGCGATCTGAAAAGAACCAGTAAAACGAGGTGCGGGCGAGGCCGAGCCGCTGCGCCAGCGGCTGGATTTTCACCGCCTCAAGCCCGGTTTCGACAAATGCCTCCCGCGCCGCGGCAAGCCACACCTCGCGCGAGCCGCGCCAACCGCCCGTTGGATCTTCCTTTTCCGTCATGGCGCCATTCTAGCGGCGGCCCGGCGCCTTTGCAAGGAAATGGACACATGTGAACCCATACTTGACATAGGTGAACATTTCTCGCAATCCTGTGTCATCCTCAGGAGGTGCCCATGTCCAACGATCCGCTCTTGCAACCCTACCAACTCAAGCATCTGACGCTGCGCAACCGGATCATGACGACGAGCCATGAACCCGCCTACCCGGAAGACGGCATGCCGAAAGAGCGCTACATCGCCTATCACGCCGAGCGCGCAAAAGCGGGGGTGGCGCTTGCCATGACGGCGGGTTCGGCGGCGGTCTCGCGCGACAGCCCGCCCGTTTTCAACAACGTGCTGGCCTACCGCGACGAGGTGGTGCCATGGGTGCGCCGCCTCACCGATGCGCTCCATGAGCATGGCTGTGCGGCGATGATCCAGCTCACCCATCTGGGGCGCCGCACCACCTGGGCGAAGGGGGACTGGCTGCCCTCGGTTTCCTCCTCCAAGCACCGCGAACCGGCGCATCGGGCCTTTCCGAAGCTCGCCGAAGATTGGGATATTGCCCGCATCATCAATGATTTCGCCGATGCCGCCGAGCGGATGCAGGCAGGCGGCATGGACGGGATCGAGCTGGAGGTCTACGGCCATCTGCTCGATCAGTTCTGGTCACCGCTGACGAATGATCTGGAGGGGCGTTACGGCGGGCAGAGCCTTGAGAGCCGGATGCAGATGCTTATGGATGTGCTCGGCGCGATCCGCGCGCGGGTCGGCGCGGCGTTCATCGTCGGGCTGCGCTATACGGCAGATGAGGCGCAAAAGGGGGGCATCACCGCGACCGAGGGGATCGAGATCTCCAAGCGCCTCGCCGCCTCGGGGCAGGTCGATTTTCTCAATGTGGTGCGGGGCCGGATCCATTCCGACCCGGCAATGACCGACCTGATCCCGGTGCAGGGGATGCGGGCCGCGCCGCATCTTGATTTTGCCGGGCAGGTGCGGGCGGCAACCGGCATGCCCACCTTCCACGCCGCGCGCATCCCCGATGTGGCAACGGCGCGCCATGCCGTTGCGGCGGGGCTTCTCGACATGGTGGGGATGACGCGGGCGCATATGGCGGACCCGCATATCGTGCGCAAGATCATCGAGGGGCGGGAGGATGAAATCCGCCCCTGCGTCGGCGCCACCTATTGCCTGGACCGGATCTATGCGGGCGGCCCCGCGCTTTGCATCCACAATGCCGCGACCGGGCGCGAGGAAACGCTGCCGCATGTGGTTGCCCCCGCCGCTGTGCGCAAGAAGGTGGTGGTGGTCGGCGCCGGGCCGGGCGGGCTTGAGGCCGCCCGCGTGGCCGCCGAGCGCGGCCATGAGGTGACCGTGTTTGAGGCGCAGCCCGATCCGGGCGGGCAGGTGCGGCTTTGCGCCCAAAACCCGCGCCGCCGCGAAATGCTCTCGATCATCGACTGGCGCATGGCGCAATGCGCCGCGCGCGATGTGGCGTTCCGCTTCAACACCTGGGCCGAGGCGAAGGATGTGACGGCCCTCGAGCCCGATGTGGTGGTGATTGCCACCGGCGGGCTGCCAAACCTGACGCTCTTCGAAACCAAGGAGGAGCAGGGCCTTGTCGTCTCCACCTGGGATATCATCGCAGGCGATGTGAAGCCGGGCCGCGAGGTGCTGATCTATGATGAAAGCGGCGATCATCCGGGGCTGATGGCCGCCGAGGTGGCGGCACGGGCGGGCGCGAAGGTCGAGGTGATGACGCCGGACCGCATCTTTGCCCCCGACATCATGGCGATGAACCTCGTGCCCTATATGCGCGCGCTGCAACCGCTCGACGTCACCTTTACCGTGGCAGAGCGGCTTTTGGGGGTGAGCCGCGCGGGCAACAGGCTGAGCGCGCGCATCGGCACCGATTACAGCGATCTGGTGGCGGAAAAGACCTACGATCAGGTGATCGTCAATTACGGCACGATGCCGCTGGATGAGCTTTATTTCGCGCTCAAGCCGCTGTCGCAAAACCTTGGTGCGGTGGATTACGATGCGCTGATCGCAGGGCGCCCGCAGGTCGGGGCGCAAAACCCCGCGGGCCGCTTTGCGCTTTACCGCATCGGCGATGCGGTGAGCGCGCGCAACACCCATGCCGCGATTCATGACGCGCTGCGGCTGATGAAAGACATCTGAGCGCGGTTCGTGACCGTTGCGGGGTTTGGCGCATGTGTGCGCAAGGATATGGCGCAAAATACGGTCCGGGGTGGAAGAAAATTCCGCCCCGGCGCATTCTTTCACGCAATCGTCGGAATTGGTAAGATTATTGTCATTCCGTTGCGTCAATGCCGCCCCGCGTCTAGGTTTAAGCTATTGAAATTATAGTATTTTAATATATTTCAGCCGGATATGAAGCATTGCCATCCGGTCCCGTTCGGTGTTCACTCAGGCATCGGGTGGTCCCTCCCACCGCGCCGTTCCAAGCTCAGGCCCAGAACAGTTCTCCGGAGCGATTCCCCCTCACACTGACCGCTCAGGCCGCTGACGGGTGCAAAACACCCCACCGGAAAGGACTGCCTCATGAATGCCTTCACCGAAACCTCGATCAACCGCCCCCTGATCGATCCGTGGGAAGGTTTTTCCGAGGGCAAGTGGCGCGAGATGATCGACCTGCGCGGTTTCATTCAGGAAAATTACACGCCTTATGAAGGCGATGCAGCGTTCCTTGCGGGCCCGACCGCGCGCACCACGAAGCTCTGGGCTGACATTGCCGCGCTTCTGAAGCTTGAGCGCGAAAAGGGCGTGCTCGATGTTTCGGCGGATCGGCCCTCCAGCATCACCGCGCATGACGCGGGCTATATCGACCGCGCGAACGAGTTGATCGTGGGCCTGCAAACCGATGCGCCGCTCAAACGCGCGATCATGCCCAATGGCGGGCTGCGCATGGTCGAGGCCGGGCTCAAGGCCTATGGCTTTGACTCCGATGCGACTGTGGCCGAAATCTGGACCAAATATCGTAAAAGCCACAATCAGGGCGTGTTCGACACCTATTCGCCCGACATTCTCGCCGCGCGCAAATCGGGCGTGATCACCGGGCTGCCCGACGCCTATGGCCGGGGCCGGATCATTGGCGATTATCGCCGCGTTGCCCTTTACGGGATCGACCGGCTCAAAGCCGCAAAACAGGCCGAGTTCCACGCGCTTGACGATGCGGTGTTTGACGAGGCCACGTTGCGGCTGCGCGAGGAGCTTTCCGAACAGTTCCGCGCGCTCGAAGAACTGCGTGAAATGGCGCTGAAATACGGTGTCGATCTCTCGGCCCCCGCGGTGACGGCGCGCGAGGCGGTGCAGGCCACCTATTTTGGCTATCTCGCTGCGGTGAAGGAACAAAACGGCGCGGCGATGTCTTTGGGGCGGGTCTCGACCTTCCTCGACATCTACTTTGAACGCGACCTTGCCGCAGGCCGGCTCACCGAGGCGCAGGCGCAAGAGCTGATCGATGATCTCGTGATCAAGCTGCGCATCATCCGCTTTTTGCGCACGCCCGATTATGACGCGCTCTTCTCGGGCGACCCGACCTGGGTCACCGAGGCCATCGGCGGCATGGGCGAAGACGGGCGCACGCTCGTGTCCAAAACCTCGTTCCGCGTGCTGCAAACGCTTTACAACCTCGGCCCAGCGCCCGAGCCGAACCTGACCGTGCTTTGGTCGGTTGGCCTGCCGCGGGGCTTCAAGGATTTCTGCGCCAAGGTCTCCAAGGACACGTCCGCGATCCAGTATGAAAACGATGACCTGATGCGCCCGAAATGGGGCGACGATTACGGCATCGCCTGCTGCGTCTCCGCCATGCGGATCGGTAAACAGATGCAGTTCTTTGGCGCGCGGGCGAACCTTGCGAAAGCGCTCCTTTACGCGATCAACGGCGGTGTGGACGAAAAATCCGGCGCGCTGGTGGCGAAGGGGCTCACGCCGATCACGGCGGAGGTGCTCGACTATGACGAGGTGATGGCGAAGTTCGACCTTTCGATGGACTGGCTCGCCAAGATCTATGTGAAGGCGCTCAACGCCATCCACTACATGCACGACAAATACGCCTATGAGCGGATCGAGATGGCGCTGCATGACCGCGACATCCTGCGCACCATGGCCTGTGGCATCGCCGGGCTCTCGATCGTGGCCGACAGCCTCTCGGCGATCAAGCACGCCAAGGTAAAAGTGATCCGCAACGCGGCGGGGCTCGCCACCGATTACGAGATCGAGGGCGACTATCCGGCCTTTGGCAACAACGATGACCGGGTGGACGAAATCGCCGTCTGGCTGACCGAGACCTTCATGAAGAAAGTGGCGCGCCAGCCGCATTTCTACCGGGGGGCCACGCCGACGCAGTCGATCCTGACGATCACCTCGAACGTGGTCTATGGCAAGAAAACCGGCAACACGCCGGATGGCCGGCGCGCCGGCGCGCCTTTTGCTCCGGGCGCCAACCCAATGAACGGGCGCGACAAGAAGGGCTTTGTCGCGGCGGGCGCCTCTGTGGCCAAGCTCCCCTATGAGGCGGCGCTTGATGGCATCTCCTGGACCGCGAGCGCGACGCCCGCCTCGATGGGCCATACCGAGGCCGAGCAGGTGACGAACCTCGCCAATTGCCTGGACGGCTTCTGCCATGCGGGAGGCTTCCATGTGAACGTCAACATGCTGCGCCGCGAAACGCTTGAGGATGCGATGGCCCACCCCGAGGCCTATCCGCAGCTGACGGTGCGGGTCTCGGGCTATGCGGTTAACTTCGTCAAGCTCACCCGCGACCAGCAGCTTGATGTGATCTCGCGCACCTTCCACGCCAGCATGTGAGGGCGCGATGACCTTCGATCTGCCCCGGGCCAGGATCGAGCCGCCGCTTTGTGCGCCCCATGCCGCCGCCTGCCACGGCTTCCTGCATTCGCTGGAATCGGGCGCGGCGGTGGATGGGCCGGGCATGCGCTTCGTGTTCTTTCTCTCCGGGTGCCAGTTCCGCTGCCTTTATTGCCACAACCCCGATACCTGGAAGCTGCACAACGGGCGTGAGGTCTCGGTTGAGGATCTGCTCGCCGAGGTGGCGCCGCTTGCGAGCTTTCTGAAATTCGCGGGCGGGGTGACCTTTTCGGGCGGCGAGCCGATGATGCAGGCCGAGTTTGTCAATGCCACCGCGCGTGAGATCAAGGCCCGGCTTGGGCTCCATGTGGCGCTCGACACGCAGGGCCATCTGCATGCGCGGGTGGCCGATGACTGGTTCGACCCGATCGACCTTGTGATGCTCGACATCAAGCATATCGACCCGGAACGGCATCAGGCGCTCACCGCGCAGGCGCTGAAACCCACGCTCGATTGCGCCGCGCGGATGGTGCGGCTCGGCAAGAAAATGCGCATCCGCTACGTGCTCGTGCCCGGCTGGACCGATGGCGCCGACGAGGTGGCGCGGATGGCCGATTACGTTGCCAGCCTCGGGCCAAGCGTGGAACTGGTCGAGGTACTGCCGTTCCATCAGCTTGGCCGCGCGAAATGGGCCGGTGTCGGCACCGCCTATCAGCTTTCCGACACGCCCACGCCAAGCCCGGATGAGGCCGAGGCGGCGCGCGCGGTGTTTCGTGCCCGCGGTCTGATCGCCTGCTGAGGTCCGCTCCGGGCGGCTCATGCTTGCAATCCTTCCGGGGTTTGGCAAAAGTGCCGCAAACGGGCAGATCGCGTCAGGCATGGATTATCTTTCACAAAGCGCATTCCTGACCTCGGCGAAGGTCACGCTCGCACGCGGGCCGGTGGCGATCGTGCTGGTTGAGGATCTGGTCGCGGTGGAGAGCACGATCCGCCATCACCTCGCGGCGGGGTTCCGCACGTTGATCGTCTATGCGCCCGAAGCGCTGGTGCTGCCCGAGGATGTGAGCGCGCGGATCCACCGCATTCCGTGGGACATGCACCGCCCCGATGCGCTGACCGAGGCCGTCAACCCGCTCCTCGCCGCGGCGCCGCCCGGGGTCTGGTTCTATTACTGCTTCAACGCCGAATATCTGTTCTACCCGTTCTGTGAGCACCGCAATGTGCGCGAGCTTCTGGCCTTCCAAGCCGAGGAGCGGCGGTTTTCGATGCTGAGCTATGTGATCGACCTTTACGCCCCCGATCTCGCCCGCAACCCGGATGCGGTGAACCGCGACGAGGCGATGCTCGACCGCGCGGGCTATTACGCGCTGGGCCGTCCCGATCCGGCAAACCAGGGCCATCCGAAAGAGCGCCAGCTCGATTTTTATGGCGGCCTGCGCTGGCGGTTTGATGAGCATATCCCCGAAAACAGGCGCAAGATCGACCGGATCGCGCTCTTCCGCACCGCGCCGGGCCTCACATTGCGCCCCGATCACACGCTGAGTGACGAAGAGCTCAACACCTACGCCTGCCAATGGCACAACAACATGACCGCGGCGATTGCCTCTTTCCGTGTCGCCAAGGCGCTCAAGCGCAACCCGGGCTCGACCTATGACATCGAGAGTTTTGTCTGGCACAATTCGGTGCCGTTTTCCTGGACCGGGCAGCAACTGATGGATCTGGGGCTGATGGAGCCCGGCCAGTGGTTCTGAACCAGCGCCGGGTCCGATTCCGGAGTGCGCCGCAGACGGCCGCGCCGGGCCCGACAATGTGCTTTCGGGCGGGTGAGTGCCGCAGATGAGGCTTTTCACAACCCTGCGCGGGGCCAGCCTGCGGCATGATCTGATCGCCGCGCTTACGCTCGCCGCGCTGGCACTGCCCGAGCAACTGGCGACCGCGCGTCTGGCGGGCCTGCCTGCCGCGCAGGGCATTGCGGTCTTTGCCATCGCCTCGCTGGTGATGGTGCTGCTCGCGCGTGACAGGGTGCTCTCGATCGGTGCCGATTCGAGCACCGCGCCGATCATCGCCACCGCCCTTGTTGCCGCTGCTGTGCCGGGGTCTGCGGCCCTGCTGGCGGCTCTCGTCGGGGGCATCCTCTGCGCGGTGGCGCTCCTGAAGCTCGAAGGGATCGCGCGGCTTTTGTCCCTGCCGGTTGCTGCCGGGATGATGGGCGGGATCGCGCTGCATATCCTGGTTGGTCGTCTGCCTGGCGCGCTCGGGCTTGCAGTGACTGCGGGCAGCCCCCTCGCGACGCTTGGCTCGGTATGGCAGGCCGCCGATGCGATCCGGATCGCACCGCTTGCGCTGACACTTCTCGTCGCGGCACTCTGTCTGGCGGGTAGGGCCGTGAGCACGCGCTTTCCCGCGGCGCTTGTCGCACTGGGGGCGGCCGTGGCTCTGGCGGCTTGGCAAGACCCCGATGCCTCGATCTGGCCGCGTGTCGAAACGCTCGGCAACAGTTGGGGCCTTGCGCCGCCCAGCTTTTCTGCTGATGCGGTTCTTTCGCTGCTGCCCGTGGCATTGGTGATCGCCTTCCTGTGCCTGTTCCAGACCACCGCCATACTGCGCGAGGGCCACTCCGACGCGCCATCCGACCGCCGCAACGCGATCGGCGCGCTTGGGGTCTCGAACCTCGCTGCCGCCGCGATCGGTGGATTTGCGGTGAACGCAAGCCCGCCGCGCACCGCAATCCTGCGCGACGCCGGTGCGACCAGTCAGTTGGCGGGGCTCGGGGCCGCCGTGATCGCGCTGGGGGTGCTGGGTCTGGCGCCAGAAGTGCTGACACTTGTGCCCTCCGCCGCTCTTGCCGGAATCCTGGTCTTTGTGGCGCTGCATGTCTTTCCCTGGCGCAGCTTCGTCATGCTGTCGCGTCACAGCCGGGCCGAGGCCGGGATCGCCCTGACGACCACGGCGCTTGTCACCGTGTTGCCGCTGCAGACCGGCCTTCCGCTCGCAATCCTGCTCTCGTTCCTGCACGCAACGATGCCGCTTTTCGCCACCCAGGTTGTGCGGCTGTCACAGGTGCCGGGAACCACGATCTGGTGGCACCGCCCCGCGGCCGAGGGGGCGGAGGGCGCGCCCGGCCTTCTGGTGCTGGGTCTCACCGCGCCGATGAATTTCGTCACGGCAGAGGGCATCGTTGCCGAAATCCGGGCCTTCGTGGCGTGCGCGCCCGAGCGGCCGACGCTTCTGGTGCTGGAATGCGCGGGCCTTCTGTCGCTGGACCTGACCGGGGCCGCGGCGCTCAAAGCGTTGATCGAGGAAAGCCGGAGCGCTGGCACAACGGTCGCTCTGGCAAGGGTCGAATCCGATCGTGCCCTTGCGCAACTGGCGCAGGGCGGGGTGCTTGAAGTGCTTGGAACAGATCGCGTGTTTGACAGTGTGGCCGAAGCGGTCGGCGCGCTGAAAACTCTCGCCCCCCAGGAACCGTCGGCTCTCTTTCCGGGGATATGAGGCCGGTGGGCGGGCGGCTTTCAGCGCGCAGGCGCGGCGGTCGCGGCGCTGACGGGGGGCGGCTCGGCCTCCGGATCTTGCAGCAGATCTGCATATCCCGCGCGCCAGTCGGGAAATCGCAGCGCAAATCCCGGCAGCGCCAGCATCGCATCCACCCGCAAGCGCCGGTTCTCGGCCCAGAATGCGGCCATGCCCGCGGGCAGGGCCGCGGCATCGAAAGGGTGTTCGGGCGGAGCCGGCAAGCCCATCAGCGCCGCCACGCCCCGGGTCAGCTCGGCAGAGCTGCAGGGCGCGCCATCGGCGAGATGGATCAGCCGCTCGGGGCGCGGATGCCTCAGCGCCGCAAGCGTGGCGGCGGCAATGTCGTCGCGATGGATACGGTTGAAAACCTGACCGGGCTTGATGATCGCGCGCGCCCGGCCGCTGCGCAACTGCGCCAGAATGTTGCGCCCCTCCGGGCCATAGATCCCCGCGATGCGCAAGATATCGAGCGTCAGCCGGTGGCGCAACGCGAGCCCGCGCCAGTGCCGTTCCGCCACGAGCCGCCCTTGCGCATCGGGGCTTGCGGGGGCGGGCGGCTGGCGCTCGTCGATCCAGGCGCCGCTGCAATCGCCGTAAACGGCACTTGAGGAATAATAGCCGATCCAGCGCAGCGTTCCGAGCGAGGCGCCGGCGGCAAGTGCATCGGAGACCGAGGCGAAGGCGGGGCAACCGCCGCTGGCGGGCGGCGTCGAGACCAGAAGATCGGTCACCCCCGCCAGCGCCATCCGGGGCAACCAATGGCCGTCCGCGAGACGCCAGGGACGGATGCCCCGCGCCGCGAGCCTCGCGGCCGCGGTGTCGGTGCGGGCGGTGGCAGAGACCCGCGCGCCGCGCGCCAGTGCCTGAGCGGCCACCGCCCGGGCGCAATATCCCGCGCCGAAGAGCAGCAGGTGACGCCCTTCAAGATCCGCGCTCACGCGGCTGTCTCCAGAAGGCGGCGTTCCAGCGCGTCGAAAGCAGCGATCTGGGCGGGGATCATCTGCCGTGCCGCATCACGGCCGAGGTAGACCTTGAAGAGGCATCCGCCTTCGCTGTCGTAGAACTGCACCGAGCGGGTTTCCGTGCCGAAGAGCTTGCGTCGCACGAAGGCAATGCGCGCGCAGGCCGCGATGTTCAGATGGCCACCGATCGGCTTGCCCTTGAAGTTGTACATCCCCTGCGCCACCGTGCCGCCCTGCAGCGGCGCCTTTGCCTCAAGGATCACCGGGCCGGTGTTGACGATCAGCGTGATCTCGCCCCAGCCCGCCATCTCATCCAGAACCTCGACCATGAACTGGCCGGGCAGCGCGGTCACCTCGCCCGCAGGCAGCGCCTCGAGCACGGCAAGCGGAGTGCTCTGCGCCGCGCGCGCGATGTCTTCGAGAGCGGCATGGGGGGTGGCGGCGAGGGCTTCGGAAATCGTAAGGGTCATTTTGCAGGCTCCGGTTCGGGGGTAAGATCGGGATGTTCGGCCATCCAGCCGAGCAGGCGGGTGGTCATGGGCACCTGCCAGAACCGCCCGGCCCGGGTCAGGTGATGAAAGCGGTGTTGCGGTTGCCAGAGCCCGGCCTCGCGCCATTGCGCGAGGAGCGGCGCGAGATGCTCGGCGAGCGGAAGGGCGGGACGGGCGATGAGCGCAGCGAAGGCGGCCTCGACGCGGGCAAGATCGAGCCGCCCGCGCTCCATCCCGGCCTTGATCGCATCGGCGACGCGGGCGGACCGGGCCTGCCGCATCATGCCTGCCAGAAGCGCCGCACCGCAGCTGCCAGCCTGCGCATTATACTGCCTGAGATCGGTGCCGAGCCGGAACGAGAGCCCGCCAAGCGCCCCCCCTGCGCCCGCTCCGAAAGCGAGGCAATCGGCGCCGGTCTTGACCGCGAGATTGTAGACCGAACGCTCGCGCAGACTGCCTTGCCAATGCGAGGTGGAAATCGGTGCCCAGCCCATCTCCTCGGCCGCCGCCTCGCCCGCGGCGAAGAAATGCCCCAGCGCCTCAGGGCCGGCCACCCGCTTCTTGCCCTTTTCGAGAGCGGTGAGGAGCGGCGTTCCCGGGATCAGGTTCAATGCATAAAGATCCAGCCCGTCAAGGCCAAGCTCCGCGCAGAGCCGCACATCGGCCGCGACATCCTCCGGGCATTGCCCGGGCAGGCCGTAGATCAGATCGACGATCACCGCGCCCTGATCGAGCGCGACGAGCGCTGCAAGCGCGGCGAGGATTTCGGCGCGGCTCGCCTTGCGGCCGAGCGGGCGCCGGATCGTGGCATCAAAGCTTTGCACCCCAAGCGAGATCCGCGTGACCCCGGCGTCGAAAGCCGCCCGCGCCTTTTCGAGGCCGAACGAATGGATGCGCCCCTCAAGCGTGATCTCGCAATCGGAGGCGAGCGGCAGATGCTGGCGGATCGCCCGCACGAGCCGCGCGAGATCGGGGCCGGAGAGTGCGGTGGGGGTGCCGCCGCCGAGATAGACCGCCTGCAGCGGCGGCCCCTCGCAGGCCGGGTGCCGGGCGAAGGCGGCAAGCTGGGCGATCAGCGCATCGACATAGGGGCCCCCCGCTTCGGGTCGCCAGGGATTCTGGTAAAAGCCACAGAACAGACAGTGATTTTCACAAAATGGCAGATGCACATAAGCGACGGTGCGGCGGTTGCGCGGGGTGGCGAGCAATCGTCGCCATTCCGCATCGCGCTGATCGGCGGGCAGGGGCTGCGTCGGGGTGCCCGGATGCGCGCCACTCTTGCGCGGAAAGGCGCAGGCGAGCGGATCGGTGCCGAGGGTGGCAAAGAAACGCGCCGGTGAGGGCGTCTCGCATGCGGGCTCCGCATGACGCGCGGCCGCCGCGGTCATGAGCGGGGCCTCAGGGTCTGGGAAGAAAGCAGCATGGCGGTCCTTTCGGGAAGAAGGAAGACCTGGCGTGCTGCTGGGCGAGGCTCCGGGGAAGCGGGGCTGGAGCAGAAATGGATATCAGAGTTTTTTTGTCAAGAGGGGGCGCGTGACAGGAGCGGTTCAGCGCAACCGATGCGCCAGCTTCCGCACCGCAGCAAGATAGGCGGCGGTCTCGTTGCATTCGCACAGCAGATGCGCCACGGCGTCGGCCTGTGCGCCAAGGCCCGCATATTGCAACCGGATCGTTTGCAAAAACAGCGCCTCATGCCGCGTCGGTCCATGAGTTGCGGCCTCACCCTGCGCCGCACCGAAGCCAAACGGCGAGTGGCGCGCCTTGCGCATTTCCTCAAGCACTCGTGCGAGATCCGAGAAGACCAGCGCGCCCCGGTCTTCCCCCCAATGCACCTGCGCGAGCCGGAGCGACCGGGACCAGCCGTCGCGGTCGGGGGCGCGGTAACTGTCGATGATCAGCCGCAACATGCGCAGCAGCGCCGATTGCCAGGGCATGCGATGGCCTGCCGAAAGGGCCAGAGATGCGGAAAGGTCGAGATCCTTCATGGGGTATCCGATACTGAGAGGGCTTTTCGGAGCTTGACTGATTTTATCAGATTCTCAAGCGGTGCCGACGGAGGCCGGATCGCAAGACCGCGACTGCCTCTCATTTGGTCAAGATCAGCTTGCCGTTGCGGGTGATGCGCAAAGTGTAGGCGACACCGTCGAGAACGATATGGGCGAGGCCCGCGCTGCAGGTGAGTGCGCGGGCATCGTGGCGTGGCACTTCGGGGCAGCGCGCGGCGCCGATCTCGTCCGCCTCGGGGGGCGGCGCGGCCACTGCAGCCGGTCGCAGTGTGATGCCGAGCGGTGCCCGGGAATATCCGTCTTCGTCGCGCATGATGCTTCCCCCAGTCGGTCTGCCTGTCTGTCGGATGGCGATACAGGGGACCTTGCGTCGAGCTGGGGCCTGTGCGCCGGCAGACCTGCCGCCGACGCATTTCTTGATTAAATTTATCGGACAAGGCGGCTCGGGTAAAGCGCGATACCGGGGGGCGGCTGCGACCGCAAGTCGCTCTCGGCCGGTATCCTGACGGAAACCGTTGTGGGTGGGAACTGAGGAAAAACGATCAAGTATTTGATTATAAAAGAAATATTGACAGTTCGAAAAGCTGGGTGCAAGATGTTGATGCGCCGCGGTTGGGCGGCGCTGACCTGTGGACAAAGGAGACAGTCATGTCTGCCACTTGCGCGAAATGCGCTTTCTTCGAAGACCACACCGCGAACAGCGAAACAGAACTGGCCGATTCCGGTCTGTGCCGTTTCAACCCGCCGGTGACCCAGATCGCTCCTGATTCCCGCGGCCTCTGGCCGGTGGTGAAGGAAAACGACTGGTGCGGCCATTTCGAAAAAGAGACCGCCTGATCCTCCCGCAAGCCAGGTCCGCTTTGGTCGGCACCCTGCCGACATCAAAGCTCCCCAGCCAGCTTTGAGCAGATGGACATCAAGGGGCAACGCATCGCGTTGCCCCTTTCGCATGAGGTGTCGCAACCCGGCGCGCGGCAAACTTGCGGCACGGGGCCGTTTGCGGTATCGGAGCGCGATCACGGAGAGCCCCATGACCCAAGCGCCCGGCGAGCCCAAAAAGCTCTATATCAAGACCTATGGCTGTCAGATGAACGTCTATGACAGCGAGCGCATGGCCGAGGCGATGGGCGCGGAGGGCTATGTGCTCACCGAGACGGTGGAAGAGGCCGATCTCGTGCTGCTCAACACCTGCCATATCCGCGAGAAGGCGGCCGAGAAAGTCTATTCCGATCTTGGCCGGTTGCGCCCCTTCAAGGAGGCGAAACCGGATCTGAAAATCGGCGTTGCGGGCTGCGTGGCGCAGGCAGAGGGCGCGGAGATCCTCGCGCGGATGCCGCTTGTCGATCTGGTCGTCGGCTCGCAGAATTATCACCGCCTGCCCGCGATGGTGAAGGCGGCGGAAGCGGGCGAGCAGCCCGTCGACACGGAATTTCCGGCCGAAGACAAGTTTGATCTGCTGCCCGAGCGCCCGGTGCAGGCGCGCCCTACCGCCTTTTTGACGGTGCAGGAAGGCTGCGACAAGTTTTGTGCCTTCTGCGTGGTGCCCTATACGCGCGGGGCGGAGATCTCGCGCCCGGTGGCGCGGATCCTGTCGGAGGCGGAGAGACTGGTGGCGAAGGGCGTGCGCGAGATCACGCTTCTGGGCCAGAACGTCAATGGCTATCATGGCGAGGGGCAGGGGGGCGCGTGGGGTCTCGGGCGGCTGGTGCGCGCGCTCGCCCGCATCGACGGGCTCGTGCGGATCCGCTACACCACCTCGCACCCCAATGACATGGCCGACGACCTGATCGAGGCGCATGGTGCCGAACCGAAACTGATGCCCTATCTGCATCTGCCCGTGCAATCGGGCTCGGACCGGGTGCTCAAGGCGATGAACCGCAAGCACACCGCCGAAGACTATTTGCGGCTGATCGAGCGGATCCGCGCCGCGCGCCCCGATATCATGCTCTCGTCGGATTTCATCGCGGGTTTCCCCGGCGAAAGTGATGCGGACCATCAGGCGAGCCTTGATCTGATCCGTTCGGTGGGGTTTGGCGCGGCCTTCTCGTTCAAATATTCACCGCGTCCGGGCACGCCTGCCGCCAACCGGGAGGGGGTGCCCTCCGAGGTGGCCGATGCGCGGCTGCAGGAGCTTCAGGCGCTGATCACCTCCCAGCAGCGCGCCGCGCAGGAAAGCATGGTCGGGCGCTCCGTGGGCGTGCTGTTCGAGAAACCGGGCCGGATGGCCGGGCAATGGGGCGGCAAGTCGGATTACCTGCACGCCGTTCATGTCAGCGCCGAAGGGATCGGCCCGGGCACGCTGGCGCGGGTGAGAATCACCGCCGCGGGGCCGAATTCGCTCGCGGGTGTTCTCGCCTGAACCGGCCACCACGCCCCCCCGGCGCCGTGTGGCGCGATTGTGGCAAGGCCGTTTCCGGGGCCGCCCGGCAGATGTGTTTCCCCCGGCTTTGTCTCTGAAGCAGACACAATAAGCAGGGAAAGCCTCTTTCTTTGTCTCAATATTTTGTTACTCTCAATGCAACTGTCCTTGCTGCGTCGGCGCAGATCCGCCTGGGTCTTCCGGCGCGGTGTTTGTATTTGAGGAGGCCTGGCGGCGATGACGAGAGTGATCCGAGGAGTGCAACCGGCCGTGTGGCGCCTGGGCGCGGCGGCCCTGGTCCTGGCAGGTTCGCTGGTTTCGGCCGCGGCCGATGAAACCTATGTGCCGGCGATCTGGATCGACCCCGACGGCTGCGAGCATTGGGCGATGGATGACGGCGCCGAGGGCTACATGGATGCCCGCAAGACCCGTGACGGCCGCCCGGTCTGCCACCGCAATGTTTGCGGCGTATTGCAAACTGACACGCTCTTCGCCACCGACAGCAGCCGGGTGACCACCTCGGGCCGCGCCACTCTGGAAAACTTCTTCCGCACCGCGCAGGCGCGCAGCTTCATCATCACCGGTCACACCGACAGCCGCGCCTCGGATGAATACAACATGCGCTTGTCGAAGGGCCGGGCGGAAGCCGTTGCGAATGTGGCGCATTCTGTCGGCGCTTCAGTGCTTGCCGTGAACTGGTATGGTGAGCGGATGCCGAAAGCCACCAATGCCACCGCCGCGGGCATGGCGCAAAACCGCCGCGTCGAAGTCATCTGCGTGAAATGAGGGGCGCGACCATGAAGGCCACCAAAATCCTGCTGCTCGGTCTCGCTGCCGCCGGTCTTGCCGCCTGCGACGATGTCGGGCCCGACAAATCCTATGATCGCGGCATCAACGCCCACCCGCTTTCCTCGATGCAGGCGGGGGTCTGGATCGACCCGGAGGGCTGCGACCACTGGATCATCGACGATGGTGTCGAGGGCTACATGACCGAGCGCGTCGACGATTACGGCAAGCCGATCTGCTCGGGCGCGGGCCCGGCCAATACCGTTGTCGGCCCGTTCAAGGCCGGTTCGGCGGTGCCCGATCCGCTCTGAGCGGAAAACCGGCGACTGCCTGAATTTTGAGCATACGGGCCGTGCGATGCTTCGCGCGGCCTCTTTCGTGACATAAAGGTGAATTCCGCATCACTCTATACGCGGAAAGCAAACCATCTCTTGCGTGAATCCGGGGGGGAGTGCACCATATCTTTACCACACCAGCCAGGGAGATGTTTTTGGGCTTCAGCGCGATCTCACCCCCGCCCAGCACTCAGGATGCGTATGAAACGCTTCTTGAGTTCCCCGACAACCGTCTGCTGATCGACCTGTGCGGAGAGTTTGACCGCAACCTCGCGCAGATCGAACACAAGATGTCGGTGCATATCCTCCGACGGGGCAACCAGTTGGCGATTGTCGGCACACCCGAGGCGCAGGCCCAGGCGGCGGCCGTGCTCGGCACGCTCTACGCGCGCCTCGAAGGGGGCAAGTCGGTCGATGCTGGCGAGATCGATGGCGCGATCCGCATGTCGGATCTCGGCCATGACGGGGTCTCCGTCGACGAGCAGCTCGAGATGTTCGCGGCCGGAAAATACGAGATCCGCACCCGCAAGAAACAGATCGAGCCGCGCACCGATGCGCAAAAAGCCTATGTGCGCGCGCTCTTCGAGAACGAGCTCGCCTTCGGCATCGGTCCGGCGGGCACCGGCAAGACCTATCTGGCCGTGGCCGTGGGCGTGACGATGCTGATTGGCGGGCATGTCGACAAGATCATCCTTTCCCGTCCGGCGGTGGAGGCGGGCGAGCGGCTCGGCTTTCTGCCCGGCGACATGAAGGAGAAGGTCGATCCCTACATGCAGCCGCTTTACGACGCGCTGAACGACTTTTTGCCCTCGAAACAGCTCGCCAAGCTGATGGAGGAAAAGCGCATCGAGATCGCGCCTCTGGCCTTCATGCGCGGCCGCACGCTCGCCAATGCCTTCGTGGTGCTGGACGAGGCGCAAAACGCCACCACGATGCAGATGAAGATGTTCCTCACCCGTCTGGGGCAGGGGAGCCGGATGGTGATCACTGGCGACCGCACGCAGATCGACCTGCCGCGCGGCACCGCCTCGGGGCTGGCCGATGCCGAGCGCATCCTTGATGGCGTGAAGGGTATCGCGTTCAACTACTTCACCGCCGCCGACGTGGTGCGCCACCCCCTTGTGGCGCGCATCATCGACGCTTATGACCGCGCCGATGACGGACCTGCTGGTTGATTGCCTGATCGAAGCACCGGCCTGGGAGGCGCTTGACCTTCCGGGCCTTTGCGAACGCGCTGCCCGCGCCACGCTTCTGGATCAGGAGCTGGTGCCGGAGGAATGGGAAATCAGCCTGCTCGGCTGCGACGATGCCCGCATCGCCGTGCTCAATGCCGATTTTCGCGGCAAGCCCACCCCCACCAATGTGCTGAGCTGGCCCGCGCAGGATCTGGCCTCCGAGGAGGACGGGGGCGAGCCCTGGTTCCCGGAGCCTTTTGCGCCGGGAGAACGCGATTCCCTCGGCGATATTGCGCTCGCTTACGAGACCTGCGCGCGCGAGGCCGAGGCGGCGGGCAAGGGCATTCACGAACATGTCACACATCTGGTGATACATGGTGTGCTGCATCTTCTGGGCTATGATCACATCCGCGACGCAGACGCGCAGTTGATGGAATCCTGCGAAGTGCGTATCTTGGCCACTCTGGGGGTGGCAAACCCCTATGAGCTCTAGCGGCACCGCCGCTTCATTTGGAAAGGCATGATGGGACAAGTCGCAGACGGAAGCAATTCCGCCGCAATGCCCGCTTCGGATCCCGAAGTCGGCGAGAGTAGCTCGGAGCCCCCCTCTTCGGAGCGGTCGCCTGAGCCGCAATCCTCCGAAACACAATCCTGGGGCCTGTTTGGCCGTCTGTTTGGCGGGCGGAACGGGGCGCATGGCGAGGGCGATCCCCTCACCGCCGCCAACCTGCCGATTGCCGCGAATACGGTCGGCCTGCCGGGGCTTGGCAACCTGCGCAAGATGCGGGTGGGTGATGTCGCCGTGCCCAAGGCCGAGATCGTTGCCGTGCCGGTGACGACCCCGCGCGACGAGCTGGTGGAGGTCTTCCGCTCCCAGGGCTATTCGCGCCTGCCGGTGTTCAAGGACACGCTCGACAGCCCGGTGGGCCTTGTGCACCTCAAGGATCTGGCGCTGGGCTGGGGCTTTGGGGCGGGCGCGGGCCGGTTTTCGCTGCGCAAGCTCTTGCGCCCGCTCCTTTATGTGCCGCCTTCGATGCCGATCGGCGTGCTGCTGCAGAAAATGCAGGTGCAGCGCATCCATATGGCGCTCGTGATCGACGAATATGGCGGGGTCGATGGCCTTGTCACGCTCGAAGACCTGATCGAACAGGTGATCGGGGAGATCGAGGACGAGCATGACGAGGAAGAGGACGGGATCTGGAAGCTCGAGAAAGCGGGGCAGTGGATCGTTCAGGCCCGCGCGCCGCTCAACGATTTCGAAGCTGAAATCGGGCTGCGGCTCGGCGACGCCGAGGAACATGCCGAGATCGACACTTTGGGCGGCCTTGTTGTGACGCAGATCGGCCGCGTGCCCGCGCGGGGCGAGGTGATCGTGGCAGAGAGCGGCGTCGAATTTGAAGTGGTCGATGCCGATCCGCGCCGCGTCAAGCGGCTGCGCGTGCGTCTGCCCGGTATTGCCCCGGCCGAGTGATTTCCGAATGCGCGTTCCCGCTGGTTACAATCCGTTCTGGCGCCCGCTGGTCTGGGCGCTGGCGGCGCTTCTGGGGGGAGGCGTGGCGCTCGGTCAGGCACCCTTCGGGCTCTGGGAACTCGCCATTCCGGCGCTGAGCCTGCTCTTTCCACTCTGCCTGCGCACGGCGCCGTTCAAGACGGGGCTCTTTGCCGGTATGGGCTATGCCGCCGTCGCGATGTTCTGGATCGTCGATCCGTTTTTCGTCGAGCCCGACCTCTATGGCTGGATGGCGCCTTTTGCGCTCTTTTTCATGGCCTTGGGCATGGGGCTCTTCTGGGCTCTCGGCATCGCGCTCGGCGCGCGGCTCGGCGTGGGCGAGCCCTCGCGTGCAGCGGGCATGGCGCTTGGTCTTTTTGCCACCGATCTGGTGCGCTCCTATGTTTTCACCGGTTTCCCCTGGGTGCTCTTCGGCCATATCTGGCTCGACACACCGGTGGCCCAATTCGCCTCCATTCTCGGTGCACTGGGGCTCGGGCTCGTGACACTTGGCCTTGCCGCGGCGCCCTGGCTCCTGCCCGGGCGGCGGCTTGTTACGGTGACGGTCGCGGCTCTGGCGCTGGTCGGGCTCTGGTTTGGCGGTATCGCGCTGCGCGCGGCGCCCCTTCCCGAACGGGCCGAGCCGGTCAATCTGCGCATCGTCCAGCCCAATGCGCCGCAGGATCAGAAGTGGCTCCCTGACCATGCGGAGAAATTCTTCTTTCGCCATCTCGACCTGACCTCCGAACCGCCCGCCGCGGGCAAGCCTGCGCCCGATCTCATCCTCTGGCCCGAGACCGCTGTGCCGTTCCTGCTCAACGATCCCGGCGCGGGGCTCGCGATGGTGGCCGAGGCGGCGCAGGGCAAGCCCGTCGCGCTCGGCATCCAGCGGTCAGAAGGCGCGCGGTATTACAATTCGCTCGCGGTGATCGGCCCGGGTGGTCAGGTCGCGGCGCTTTACGACAAAGTGCATCTCGTGCCCTTTGGCGAATACATCCCCTTTGGCGATCTCTTCGCAAAAATTGGCGTCACGGCCTTTGCGGCGCAGGAGGGCAACGGCTATTCGGCGGGAAGCGCGCGCAAGCTCATCGACCTCGGGCCGCTCGGCGTGGTGCAGCCGCTGATTTGTTACGAAGCGGTTTTCGCCCATGAGATCTCGGGCCGCGATCCGCGCCCGGACTGGCTGATGCAGATCACCAACGATGCCTGGTTTGGCACCTTCTCCGGCCCTTGGCAGCATCTGGCGCAGGCGCGGTTTCGGGCGATCGAATTCGGCCTGCCGCTCGCGCGCTCGGCCAATACCGGGGTCAGCGCGCTCATCGACGCGCGCGGGCAGGTTGTCGCCCGCCTCGACATGGGCATGCAAGGCGTGATCGATGCGGCGCTCCCCCCTGCCGCCGCGCCGACGATCTATGCGAAAACCGGGGATTACCCCCTCGTCGAAGGGCTCTTCATCGCTTTGATGGCAATTTATGCCACTGCGCGCTTTGCGCGCGTTGACCGGCGCAAGAAGCAGGTCTAGGCAGGATCATCCGTCCCAACGGCTTCCTGGCGGGATGGGTGAAATTCTCTAATGGAGCACTTCCCAATGTCTCGCACGAACTACGTCTTCACCTCTGAGTCCGTCTCGGAGGGCCATCCCGACAAGGTCTGCGACCGCATCTCTGATGCCGTCCTTGATGCCTTCCTTGCCGAAGAACCCAATGCCCGCGTTGCCTGTGAAACCTTTGCCACCACGAACCAGGTGGTGGTGGGCGGCGAAGTGGGCCTTTCGGACAAGACGCGCCTTGCCGAATTCATGACCCGGATCGACGGGATCGTGCGCGAATGCGTGAAGGATATCGGCTATGAGCAGGATGCCTTCCATTGGGCGACGCTGAACTTCGCCAACTATCTGCACCCGCAGTCGGCGCATATCAGCCAGGGCGTCGACAAGGACGGGGCGGGCGATCAGGGCATCATGTTCGGCTATGCGACCGACGAGACCGAGGCGCTGATGCCCGCGCCGATCCAGTATAGCCATGCGATCCTGCGCCGCCTCGCCGAGGCGCGCAAATCGGGCGAGGCGCCGACGCTCGGGCCGGATGCGAAATCGCAGCTCTCCGTGCGCTACGAGAATGGCAAGCCGGTGGGCGTGACCTCGATCGTGCTTTCGACCCAGCACAAATACGAGAGCCAGACCTCGGACGACATCCGTGCCATCGTCGAGCCCTACATTCGTGAAGTGCTCCCTGCGGGCTGGATCGACGAAAAAACCGAATGGTGGGTGAACCCGACCGGCACCTTCGTCATCGGCGGGCCGGATGGAGACGCGGGGCTTACGGGCCGCAAGATCATCGTTGATACGTATGGTGGTGCAGCGCCCCATGGCGGCGGCGCCTTCTCGGGCAAGGATCCGACCAAGGTGGACCGTTCGGCGGCCTATGCCGCGCGCTACCTCGCCAAGAACGTCGTCGCGGCGGGGCTCGCGAAGAAATGCCTCATTCAGGTGAGCTATGCGATCGGCGTGGCGAAACCGCTCTCGATCTATGCCGACACCTATGGCACCGGCGAAGTGCCCGATGAGGTGATCGAGCGGATCGTCGCCGAATGCATGGATCTGACGCCGCGCGGCATCCGCACCCATCTTGACCTGAACCGCCCGATCTATGCGCGCACCGCGGCCTATGGCCACTTTGGCCGTGCGCCCGAGGCCGATGGCGGCTTCAGCTGGGAGAAAACCGATCTGGTCGAGGCGCTGAAAAAAGCGCTCTGATCCGGTCAGACAAACCAACGAAAGGGGGCTGCGGCCCCCTTTTTCGTGCCCGGATCTTGCGCACACGCCCAGAGGACTTTCGCCATCAGCGCGGCAGAGGGGCAAAGCCCCTCTCCGGCTTCCGGCGACCCGGCGGGGGGGCATTGCCCCCCCGCACCCCCCCGGCGCACCTGATTTGCGGTGATGAAAATTGGCTCAGGGCGCTCATCAGGCCCAGAGATGCCCTTTCTCCTTGCCCTAAATATCCCGGGGGGTGCGGGGGGCAGCGCCCCCCGCCGGGTCGCTTCGGCTCTGCCGAAGCGAAATAGGATCCTTCCTGCTTCGACGCATGGGTTTTCACCGGCATTTGGGGGGAAGGGCTTGACCCGTCATGCGCGCACGCCTAGAGGCCCGGCCATGAGTGAAAGTTCCGAGCCCCAAAGCCCCGATCCCGCCGTTGCCTCGTCCGAGGCCGCGCCCGAATGGCGCAACTTCTACGGGCGCCGCTCGGGCAAGACGATGCGGCCAAGCCAGAAGACCTATCTGAGCGAAGATCTCGCCTCGCTCACCCCGCAGGGGATCTCCAAAGAGGAGAACCCGGGGCGCGAGGTGATCGACCCCGGCACGATCTTTGGCAATGACGCACCGTTCTGGCTGGAGGTCGGCTTTGGCGGGGGCGAGCATATGGTGCATATGGCGGCGCGCTATCCGGGCATCAACATCCTCGGCTGCGAACCCTTCATCAACGGCGTGGCGATGCTTTTGGGCAAGATCCGCGCGGCCGGTGTTGCCAATGTCGCCATCTGGCCCGGCGATGCGCGCGATGTGATGGAAGTGCTGCCCGAGGGCTCTGTCGCCAAGGCCTTCCTGAACTATCCCGACCCCTGGCCCAAGCGCCGCCACAACCGCCGCCGTTTCGTGACGCAAGACCACCTCCTGCCGCTCCACCGCATCCTTGCGCCGGGCGCCGAGTTCCGCGTCGCCACGGATATCCCCGACTACATGAAACAGGCGCTGCGCGAGGCGCCGAAGGCGGGTTTTGCGCTCACCGCCCATAGTCCCGCGCCTTGGGAGGACTGGATCTCCACCCGTTACGAGCAAAAGGCGCTGCGCGAGGGCCGCACGCCCGATTACGCCACCTTCCGGCGCGCCTGACGGCGGACCGGGCGGCGGCCAAACGGGGGCTTCCGGGGCGCGCGGGCATGCGTTAAGAGCGGGCCAGCAACAGGGAGGCTTTCATGTCCGGTCACGGCGACCCCATTCCCATGGTCTCGCGCAAGGGCAGCGCGCTTTCGGGCGAGGCCCGCGTGCCCGGCGACAAGTCGATCTCGCATCGCGCGTTGATCCTTGGCGCGCTCTCCGTCGGGCGCACCGAAATCACCGGCCTTCTCGAAGGGCAGGACGTGCTCGATACGGCAAAAGCGATGCGCGCCTTTGGCGCCACGGTGACCCAGCACGGCCCCGGCCATTGGTCGGTTGAAGGGGTGGGCGTGGGCGGCTTTGCCGAACCCGCCGATGTGATCGATTGCGGCAATTCGGGAACGGGGGTGCGGCTGATCATGGGCTGCATGGCCACGTCGCCAATCTCGGCCACCTTCACCGGCGACGCGAGCTTGCGCAAACGCCCGATGGG
The DNA here is from genome assembly GCF_900217815.1 of Rhodobacter maris. Classification (GTDB taxonomy): domain Bacteria; phylum Pseudomonadota; class Alphaproteobacteria; order Rhodobacterales; family Rhodobacteraceae; genus Rhodobacter; species Rhodobacter maris. The sequence continues at coordinate 37,404 of NZ_OBMT01000001.1, read as the reverse complement.
GCGGGTGACAGACCCGCTCGCGCTCTTTGGCGCGCGGGCATACGGGCGCGAGGGCGGGCGGCTGCCGATGACGGTTGTGGGCGCGGCCGAGCCGGTGCCGGTGACCTACACCACGCCGATGGCCTCGGCGCAGGTGAAATCGGCGGTGCTGCTCGCGGGCCTCAACGCGCCCGGCGAGACCGTCGTGATCGAGAAAACCCCGACGCGGGATCATACCGAGCGGATGCTGCGCGGCTTTGGGGCCGAGGTGACGGCCGAGGTGACGCCGGAGGGCAATCGCATCACGCTGAAGGGCCAGCCCGAGCTTGCGGCGCAAACGGTCGCCGTGCCGCGCGACCCCTCTTCCGCCGCCTTCCCGGTCTGCGCCGCGCTTCTGGTGCCGGGATCAGACATCCTTGTGCCCGGCGTGAGCCAGAACCCGACCCGCAACGGTCTCTTCCTCACGCTGAAGGAAATGGGCGCGCAGATCGACTTTCTCAACGAACGCGAAGAGGGCGGCGAGCCGGTGGCGGATTTGCGCGTACGCTATTCTGAGCTCTCCGGCATCACCGTTCCGGCGGCGCGCGCGGCGAGCCAGATCGACGAATATCCGGTGCTCGCCGCCGTTGCCGCCTGTGCGCGGGGCACGACGGTGATGCCGGGCGTGCATGAGCTGCGCGTGAAGGAAAGCGACCGGATCGATGCGATGGCGCGGGGCCTTGAGGCCTGCGGCGTCACGGTCGAGGAAGATGACGACACGCTGATCGTGCACGGGCTCGGCCCGGATGGCGTGCCGGGGGGCGCGACAGTGGCCACCCATATCGACCACCGCATCGCGATGAGTTTCCTTGTGCTGGGGCTGGCGGCGCAACAGCCGATCACGGTCGATGACGGCGCGCCGATCGCCACCTCTTTCCCGGTGTTCGAGGCCTTGATGCGCGGGCTCGGCGCCACCATCACGCGCGCAGATTGAACCTTCGGGACGCTCCGCGGGGGATAGTTAGGGCAAGACGAAAGCCCATTTCATCTTGCCTTAAATATCCCCGCCGGAGGCTCCGACCGCAGACACATGAGGGCGGCATGCAATTCACGGTAGCGATCGACGGGCCGGCGGCGGCGGGCAAGGGCACGATCTCGCGTGCGGTGGCAGACCGTTTCGGCCTTGCCCATCTTGATACCGGCGCGCTCTACCGCGCGGTCGGCGTGAAGGCCGCGGCAACCGGGAGCGATCCGGTTGCGGCCGCGCTGAGTCTCACCCCGGAAGACCTTGCGCGCGCGGATCTGCGCACCTTGGAGGCGGGACAGGCCGCCTCGAAAGTGGCGGTGATCCCGGAGGTGCGCCAAGCCCTTCTCGACTATCAGCGCGATTTTGCCCGCCGCGCGGGCGGGGCGGTGCTCGATGGCCGCGACATCGGCACCGTCATCTGCCCGGAGGCGGAGGTGAAGCTCTTCGTCACCGCTTCTGCCGAGGTGCGCGCCCATCGCCGCTGGCTTGAGGTGGGGGGAGATGCCGCGCAGGTTCTGGCCGAGGTGCGCGCGCGCGACGAGCGCGACATGACCCGCGCCGATGCGCCGCTCAAGCCCGCGGCAAATGCGGTGCAGATCGACACCTCCACGATGAGCATTGAAGAAGCGGTGGCGGCGGCCTGCGCCGAGGTTGCGGCGCGTCTGCCCGGCTGAGCCTGCGCTTTTGCGCATGGGGTCCGTGCGCGCGCGCGCAGATCCGCGCGTTGCGCGGTTTGGCTGTGCGCATATTCTGCGCCGATATCCCCTCTCCCTCGCGACGCGCGAAAGGATCAAGATGCTGCTCGAGACGCTCAACTGGCGCTATGCCACGAAGAAAATGGACCCGGCGAAGACGGTTCCCGAAGAGAAGGTGACCCGGATCCTTGAGGCAGCGCAGCTCGCGCCCACCTCCTCGGGGCTGCAACCCTTCGAGATCTTCGTGATCACCAACCCGGAGCTCCGCGCGAAGATCTCTGCCGCCGCCTGGGGCCAGACCCAGATCGTCGATGGGTCGCATCTGATCGTCTTTGCCGCCTGGGACAATTACACTGCCGAGAGGATCGACGCGGTAGTGGATCTCCATGTGACCGAGCGCGGCATCCCGCGCGAGATGGTCACGCCCTATTACGAGAACCTGAAGGCCAACTATCTGGCGCGCAGCGAAGCGGTGAACGCGGCCCATGCCGCGCATCAGGCCTATATCGCCTTTGGGCTGGCGCTCGCGCAGGCGGCCGAGCTGGAAGTGGACGCGACGCCGATGGAGGGCTTCGACCCGGCGCAGGTAGACGAGATCCTCGGGCTGCGCGAAAAGGGGCTGCGCTCCGTCACGCTGATGCCGCTGGGCTACCGCGCCACCGAGGGCGACTGGCTTTTGGGCATGAAGAAGGTGCGCAAGCCGATGGCGGAGCTCGTCACGCGCATCGACTGAGCTTCGGTCGCAGGCCGCAAAGCCAACAAATCCTTGCCCCGGGGCTGATTCGCGCCTATAGGGGCCTCGTCCGAGGGGGTGGCCACAAGCTGCCCCCTTCGTGACATTCGCAACGAAAGACCGGCGGAGCCAACCGCATGGCCAGTCAAACCCATGAAAAGGACACTCAGACGCATGTGCGCGAAAAATGCTACCATGGATGAATTCGAAGCCCTCCTGAACGAGAGCTTCGAGATCGACACCCCGCAAGAGGGGTCTGTCGTCAAAGGCAAGGTCATCGCCATCGAGGCGGGCCAGGCCATCATCGACGTCGGCTACAAGATGGAAGGCCGCGTTGATCTGAAAGAATTCGCGAATCCCGGTGAGGCTCCCTCGATCGCCGTTGGCGACGAGGTTGAAGTCTACCTTGATCGTGTCGAAAACGCCCGTGGCGAAGCCGTCATCTCGCGCGAGAAAGCCCGTCGCGAAGAAGCCTGGGACCGTCTGGAAAAAGCCTATGCCTCGGAAGAGCGCGTCGACGGCGCCATCTTCGGCCGCGTCAAGGGCGGCTTCACGGTCGACCTCGGCGGCGCCGTGGCCTTCCTGCCCGGCTCACAGGTTGACGTGCGCCCGGTGCGTGACGCCGGCCCGCTGATGGGTCTGAAGCAGCCGTTCCAGATCCTGAAAATGGACCGTCGCCGCGGCAACATCGTGGTTTCGCGTCGCGCCATCCTCGAAGAATCGCGTGCCGAACAGCGCGCCGAAGTGATCGGCAACCTCTCGGAAGGCCAGATCGTCGACGGCGTGGTGAAAAACATCACCGAATACGGTGCCTTCGTTGACCTTGGCGGTGTGGACGGCCTTCTGCACGTCACCGACATGGCCTGGCGCCGCGTCAACCACCCGTCGGAGATCCTGTCGATCGGCGAGACCGTCAAGGTCCAGGTCGTCAAGATCAACAAGGACACGCACCGCATCAGCCTCGGCATGAAGCAGCTGCAAAACGACCCGTGGGATTCTGTCGAACAGAAATTCCCGATCGGCTCGGTGCACAAGGGTCGCGTCACCAACATCACCGACTACGGCGCATTTGTCGAACTCGAAGCCGGTGTCGAAGGTCTGGTGCACGTCTCGGAAATGTCCTGGACCAAGAAAAACGTCCATCCCGGCAAGATCGTTTCGACCTCGCAAGAAGTCGACGTCATGGTGCTCGAGATCGACACCGCGAAGCGCCGCGTTTCGCTTGGCCTCAAGCAATGCATGCGCAACCCGTGGGAATCGTTTGCCGATGCCCATCCGGTGGGCAGCATGATCGAAGGCGAAGTGAAGAACATCACCGAATTCGGTCTGTTCATCGGCCTCGACAACGACATCGACGGCATGGTGCACCTGTCGGATCTCAGCTGGGACAAGCGCGGCGAGGAAGCGATCCAGGATTACCGCAAGGGCGACGTGGTCAAGGCCGCGGTCACCGAAGTGGATATCGACAAGGAACGCATCTCGCTCTCGATCAAGGCGCTCGATGCCGACACCTTCTCGGATGCGGTTGATGGCGTGAAACGCGGCTCGGTGATCACCGTCAACGTGACCGCGATCGAAGATGGCGGCATCGAGGTCGAATACAACGGCATGAAGTCCTTCATCCGCCGTTCGGACCTCGCCCGTGATCGTGCCGACCAACGCCCCGAGCGCTTCCAGGTCGGTGATCACGTCGATGTGCGCGTTGTCAACGTCGACAGCAAGACCCGTAAACTCGGCGTGTCGATCAAGGCGCGCGAGATCGCGGAAGAGAAGGAAGCCGTGGAACAATACGGTTCGTCCGACTCGGGCGCCTCGCTCGGCGACATCCTCGGCGCCGCGCTAAAGGGCCGCGAATAACAGATACCCGCAAGGGTTTCGGAAGGCCCCGCCCGGTGCGGGGCCTTCTGCTTTGGGCGATTCGTTTCCTTCGGGCCACGACCGGTGCCGGACCGGCGCCCGGCCCCGCGATCCCCCCTGCGGCGCTTTGACGTAGCGACAGGTTTGTCCCGAGGCCGCGCAAACCTCGTCTCGGCCGCCAAATCCCCCGTTTTTCCAAGCCTTTGCTGTTTGAGCCGTCGCAAATTACCACTATAGTTGAGTAAATCGAAAACGGGCCGCGAACCTCAGGCCCCAGGGGGGACGACCATGATCCGATCTGAATTGATCGCCAAGATTGCAGAGGAAAATCCGCATCTGTTTCAGCGGGATGTCGAAAAGATCGTGAACACGATCTTCGAGGAGATCATCGAGGCGATGGCGCGCGGCGACCGGGTGGAACTGCGCGGTTTCGGCGCCTTTTCGGTGAAGAAGCGCGACGCTAGAACGGGGCGCAACCCGCGCACGGGAAGTTCCGTCGCGGTTGACGAAAAACATGTTCCCTTCTTCAAGACCGGCAAGCTTCTGCGGGACCGGCTGAACGGGGCAGAGGAGTAAGACCCCAGATGATCCGCCTGATCCGCTATCTGTTCCTTCTCGTGCTGGCCGTGGTGCTGGTGACGCTGGCGATGTCGAACCGCGACCTCGTCATGCTGCAACTGCTTCCCGCCGAGGCCGAGACTTATCTGGGCATGAACTGGCGGCTGCAGGTGCCGCTCTTTCTCGTGATCTTCGCGGGGATGGGGCTGGGTCTGCTGATCGGCTTCGTCTGGGAATACATGCGCGAGATGCGCTTCCGGTCGACCGCCCGCAAGGCAACCAAGAAGGCGGCCAACCTCGAACGCGAACTGGGTCGGCTCAAGGCCAAGACGCAGGGCCCCAAGGACGATGTTCTGGCGCTGCTCGAAAAACCTCGCGGCTGAGCGGGCGAAGTGGTCACCATTGCTGTCAATCGCGGCCGCCCCGGCGGGGTGCGCTGCAAGATCTGCGGGCTGAAAACGCCCGCAGATGTGGCCGCAGCCCATGAGGCGGGTGCGGGCTATGTGGGCCTCGTGTTCTTTCCGCGCTCGCCCCGGCATCTGGAGCTTTCCGACGCGCGCGAGCTCGCGCTTTCGGTGCCGATGGGGCTCGCCAAAGTGGCGCTGGTCGTCGATGCCGAGGATGCGCTGATCGACGCGATCACCGCCGCCGTGCCGCTTGACATGTTGCAGCTTCACGGGCGCGAAAGCCCCGCGCGCGTGGCCGAGCTGCGCGCCCGCACCGGGCTTCCGGTGATGAAGGCCGTGGGCGTGGCCGAGGCGGCCGATCTGGCGGCGATTGCCGATTACGAAGCGGTGGCCGATCAGATCCTCGTCGATGCCAAGGCGCCCAAAGGCGCGGCGCTGCCGGGCGGCAACGGGCTCGCCTTCGACTGGCGGCTGATTGCCGGGCGCGACTGGCTGCGGCCCTGGATGCTCGCGGGCGGTCTCACGCCTGAGACTGTGGCTGAGGCGGTGCGGCTCACCGGGGCGACGCAGGTGGATGTGTCTTCCGGTGTCGAGAGCGCACCGGGCGTCAAGGATGCCGCCAAGATTGCCGCTTTCGTGGCCGCCGCGCGCGGGGCGTGAGGGAAGGGTGGGGGCGCTGCCCCCACACCCCCGGGATATTTCCGGCAAGATGAACAGGCGGAACTTTACCCTGCGGGGCCGGCGCGCTATCTGCGGGGGATGGTTCAAGGAGCGTGCGATGGCACTCGTAGTCTCTCTGGAAAAGGAAGAGGAGCGGAGCGTGCGTTCGGCTCATCCGACATGTATCCCATGCAAATACATGGTTGGCGAATTCGACGGCAAGAAGGTGCTCCAGCTTAACACCTATGGCTCCTCGGAGCGCGAGATCCCGGACAAGCTGAGTCAAACGTTGCAGTTTGACGAGCATGCCGCCCTGCAACTTTATCGGATGCTGAAATCCGAATTTGGCTTCAAGGAATGACCATGGCCGACGATCTGCTCAACAGCTTCAGAACCGCACCCGATGAGCGCGGGCGCTTTGGCATTCATGGCGGGCGTTTTGTTTCGGAAACGCTGATGCCGCTCATTCTTGAGCTTGAGGCGCAGTATGAGCATGCCAAGACCGACCCGGAGTTCTGGGCCGAGATGGAGCTTTTGTGGCGTGATTACGTGGGCCGTCCCTCGCCCTTGTATTTCGCGCCGCGCATGACCGAGGAGCTGGGCGGCGCCAAGGTCTATCTCAAGCGCGAAGAACTCAACCATACCGGCGCGCACAAGATCAACAATGTGCTTGGCCAGATCCTCTTGGCGCGGCGCATGGGCAAGACCCGGATCATCGCCGAGACCGGCGCGGGCCAGCATGGCGTGGCGACGGCCACCGTCTGCGCCAAGTTCGGCCTCAAATGCGTGGTCTACATGGGCGCGACCGATGTCGAGCGGCAGGCGCCCAACGTGTTCCGCATGCGGCTTCTGGGCGCCGAGGTGCATCCCGTCACCTCGGGCCGCGGCACGCTCAAGGATGCGATGAACGATGCGTTGCGCGACTGGGTGACCAATGTGCGCGATACGTTCTACTGCATCGGCACCGTGGCGGGCCCGGCGCCCTATCCGGCAATGGTGCGCGATTTCCAGTCGATCATCGGCCGCGAGACGCGCTGGCAGCTTGAGCAGCAGGAAGGCGCGGGGCGGCTTCCCGACACGATCATCGCGGCCGTGGGCGGGGGCTCGAATGCGATGGGGCTGTTCCACCCGTTCCTGGACGACAAATCGGTGAAGATCATCGGCGTCGAGGCGGGCGGGCATGGCGTGGATGCGCGCATGGAGCATTGCGCCTCGCTCACCGGCGGGCGCCCGGGCGTGCTGCATGGCAACCGCACGTACCTTTTGCAGGACGAAGACGGGCAGATCCTCGAAGGGCACTCGATCTCGGCCGGGCTCGACTATCCGGGCATCGGGCCGGAGCATAGCTGGCTGCATGACATCGGCCGGGCCGAATATGTGTCGATCACCGATATGGAGGCGCTGGACGCCTTCCAGTTCTGCTGCCGCACCGAGGGCATCATTCCCGCGCTGGAATCGAGCCACGCGCTCGCCCATGTGATGAAGATCGCGCCCGGGCTGCCCAAGGACCACATTATCGTTGCCAACCTCTCTGGGCGCGGCGACAAGGACATCTTTACGGTCGCCAAACACCTCGGCGTCGAGATGACGATCTAATCGGGTGCGATGCAGGGATCGGGGCGGGTGAAACGGTCCATCCCGTCTCGATACTGGCAGAGCGTGAAGAGGATGATGTCGGGCAGGCCCTGGGGGGGCATGTCGGACCAAGCCCAGGCGTCGGTGAAGGTGGCTTGGTCGGGGTTAACCGCACCGGTGAAATCCGCACTCGACAGGTCCGCCCCCTCCAGATGCGCGCCGGAAAGGTCCACCCGCTCCCTCTCCGGTGCCTTCAGCCCTTGCAGATAGACCGGGTTCTTGCAGGTCTTGTTCTCCGCGTCCCACCCCCGCCCATCTTCGCGCAGGACAGGTCGATCCCCCGCAGCGATCCCCCCGTGCCGCCAGATACTCCAGCGCCTCGCGCTTGCCGGAATTCCCCGTCGCAGGTGTCGTGAGGATGCTCTACGCTCAAGCGATCGCTTCCTCAGAGCGAGCGAGACGGCTCTCTGATATCTCATCAAGCGTCTCGACATTGACGTTGTGCTGCTCCCAGAAAGCATAGAAGCCGCCCCAGATCGAGATGAAAGTGGCCATCAGCACCACACGCTCCAGCCATTCCCATGTGCCGGCAATCTCGCGGCCGCTTGCGGTATGGGCGTGGGAGTGCCCGCGGCTTTCGCCGTTGCGCCGATCAAACCGGCGCCGTCGCGCCTGTCGGAAAAAGACGGATCTTTGGGACAGTCCGCGCTCCCCGGCTCGGGACAGAAAACCCTAGGCAGCGCATCTGCCACGGGTCAAGGCTTCGCGCGGGCGCTCAGCCCTCTGAGCGCCTACACCAAGGTTTAAAATCCGGCTTCTGGGCACGAATGGCGCGGTTTTGTCGCGCGGGAAGCTTGATTTCATACCCGCGCGAGCGCTTTGTGAAGGTGACCTGTGCCCGGAGGACTGCCGGGCCTGTCTGGCATGCGGATCGAAAGGGGGCCTGCTCATGGCGCAATGCGGTACGACGGGTGTTCTTCTGGGGCTCGCCCTTGCGACGGCGGGTCCGGCTTTCGCCGATCAGCAACAGGAGATCGTTGCCGAGCTTGAGGCCGAGGGCTACAGCAACATCGATATTTCCACCACCTGGCTGCGACGCACCCGGATTGTCGCCGAGGGCGTGCCGGGGCAGCGCGAGATCGTGCTCGATCCGCGCAATGGCGAGATCCTGCGCGACTATGCCCGCGCCGCCGGCGGGGCCGGGGGCAGCCCGCTGAAACGACCGCATCCCGGAGGATGGGGCGGAAAGGCGGCGGAAGGCGGGGCGCCGGGACCGGGTGGGCCCGGAGGACCGGGCGGGCCCGGAGGACCGGGTGGGCCCGGAGGACCGGGTGGACCCGGAGGACCGGCCGGGCCGGATGGACGGGGCGCGGCATCCGGGACAGGGTTCTGACAATGCGGGGTCTGCCATCGTTCGCCACGCTCTCCTCTTTCTTTGACGGGCTGCACGCCCTGCGCGCACATGGACGGCGCGGCGGGCTCGGGTCGCCCTTCGTGGTGGTGCCGCTGTTTGCGGTGCAAGCGGTGGCGGCGCTCTACTTCGTCTCCGGCATTCTGGCGGCGTTGCTGGGCATCGCCTTGCCGCCGATCGACTGGCAATTGCGTGAGATGCTCGAAATCGGCGCCGCGCTCGCGCTGCTGGTCGGGCTCGTTTTCGGGGCGCATGTGCTGCTCACGCTGCGGCGCGAGGCACATGTGGCGCGCGAAGGATTGCGTCGGGCCTCCACCGCTTTTGCCGATCTGCTCGAGGAACGCTTCGACGAATGGCACCTGACCCCGGCCGAGCGCGACGTCGCGCTTTTTGCGATCAAGGGGCTGAGCCTTGCGGAAATCGCGCGACTGCGTGAGACCTCCGAAGGCACGGTGAAGGCGCAGACGGCGGCGATCTACCGCAAGGCGGGGGTTTCGGCCCGCAGCCAGCTCGTCAGCCTCTTCATCGAGGATCTGATGTCCGTGCCGGAGGAGCGCGCCGAGGCTGATCGCGCGTCTCCGCCCCGTGTTGCGCCGTCGCCCGGGACTGGGGCGGTGTCACGCGCGGCGGCCCTGGCCGAGAGCACCGGTACCGCCCGCGCGCTGACGAAGAGCGCGACGAAAAATCCGGGTCGGGAAGCGAGCGCTGCGCCCAAGCGCAGGAAGCGGCGCAGTGCGACAAGCACGGAAGTTGAAGGCACGCCCCAGCATGACGAGGCGGTCGTGCCGGGGCGGTTGCACTGAGAACGGTGCCACCGGAGGCAGGCGGGGGCCACGTGCCCCCGTTTGCCATTCCGGCTTTTCGAGGCTGATGGCGCTCACTTCTCGCGGGCGTGTTTCTTCTTTTTTTTCTCGGCGCGGTCTGCGGCGAGCATCTGTGCAAAATCGGCGCTATCGGGGCGCAGCGCCCGCAGCATCCAGTCTTCTGCGGCTGCGCTCATCGTGGCGAGTGCGGCGATGCGCGGATCGGGTTCCGCCACGGCGGCAAGGCTGGCCAGGCGGGCGGTGAGCGGGGCAAGCTCGCGACGATGCCGGTCGGCGAGCGCCGCGCGCAGAAGCGCCCAAGGGTCGGGATCGGCAACGAAGAAATCACGTCTTGTGCCCGGCGCGCGCGCCACCTGCACGAGCCCCGCCTGCCGCAACTCCTTGAGCGCGACCGAGACATTGGAGCGCGACAGCCCGAGCGCGGTACACAGATCTTCGGCGGAAGGGGCCTGGGCGGCACGCCAGATCGTGCCGAGGCAGGCCCCGGCGGCGCGTGAAAAGCCGAAACTTGTGGCCAGATCGGAGAAGAGAGCGGTTACGTCGGCGGCGGGCGGGGTCGTCGTCATTCTACTCTCCTCGCGGCGGCCTCGCCCAGCGCGCTTCCGGGGGCGTCGCGGTGCAGATGCAGCCGGGTTTCTTGCTGCCACACAATGCCGGGGGCAAGGGTGATGGCGGGAAAATCCTCGTGGTTGGGCGCATCGGGCCACATCTGCGGCTCGAGCGCAAGGCCCGCATGGGGGCCGTAGGGCACGCCGGTGAGGCCGATCACCGGCACGGAGGCGATGGCCCGCCCGTCATAGACCTGCAGCCCCGGCGCATCGGTCTCAAGCGCAAGCGCCACGCCCGAGGCGCCGGTGAGCCGCGCCACCTCCCGCAGCCCTGTCCCCTCGAGACAGTAATTGTGATCGAGCGGCGGAAGGTCCGAGAGTTGGCGAGCCTCGCGCAGGTCATATCCGGTGCTTGCCACCGGCACCGGCGCGAGCGGCAGGCAGGCCGCATCGACCGGCAGGTACCGGCGCGCCGCCACCTCGAGCCGGTGCGCGCGCGTGTCCGCCGTGCCGTCGAGCGTCCAGTAGGGGTGATGCGCGAGGTTCATCAGCGTTTCGGCATCGCTTGTGGCGCTCAGTGAGATCGCCAGTGTGGCGGGGGGCAGGATGCGGTAGCGCGCGCGGAGCACGCGATTGCCCGGCAACGCACAGGCGCCATGCGCGAGATCGCGCCGGAACGTGACCTCGGAGGCCGAGGCCGCCTCGATCTCCCAAATCTGTTGCGAAATCCCCGCCGCGCCCGAATGCAGCAGATGCGGGCCATCGTTGGGGGCCCCCTGCCAGCATTCTCCGGCAATCACCACCCGCGCCCCGGCGAGCCGGTTTGCCACCGGCCCCACCACCGCGCCGCACCAGGGCAGGGTGGTCTCGTAGGCGCGCAGGCTGTCGGCGCCGAGGATCAGCGGCCAGGGGGTGCCCGCGAGCCTCAGATCCTGCAACGTGGCGCCATAGGTCAGCAGCCGTAGCGTCAGCTCGCCCGCGCGCAATGTCACCGCGCGGACCTCGCCTCCCGAAGATGTAGTGCCGAAACGGCGGATATCGGCTGGCATCGCTTCCCCCTCGCGCCCGGGAGAGTTTCACGAACCCCCCGGGGAAACAAGGGCCCGGCAGCGATTACGGCTGCAGGCAGGCGCTCAGCGCATCGGCGAGTCCCTGCATCAGATCGGAGTAGAGCCCGGGGCCAAAGCTCAGCGCGGAGCCCGACGGGTCAAGCGCGCCGCCAAGCTTCACCTGCGTGCCCTCAAGCAGGATCTCGATCTGTTTCGGATCGTGTTGTGCCTCCGGGAAAGCACAGACGACGCCCTGCTGCGCCAGATCGGCGCGCAGCTCGGCCAGATGCGCCGCTCCGGGGGACGTGGCATCGCCCAGATTCACGGCGCCTGCGACGGAGAGCCCGTATTGCGCGGCCAGATAGCCGTAAGCCGCGTGAAACACCACGAAGGGCCGCCCGGCCACCGGCGCGAGTTCGGCGCGGAGCTTCGCATCCAGCGCAGCAACCGAGGCCTGCGCGGCCTTTGCATTGGCGGCGTAAGTCGCGGCATGTTCGGGATCGACCTCGGACAGCGCCGCGGCGATCTGGCCGAGCCAGACTTCCGCATTGCCGGGCGCCAGCCAGGCATGCGGGTCGAGCCCGGTGTGGTGGTGATGCTCCTCGCCCTCTTCCTCGTGGTCGTGCTCCTCGTCGCCCTCTGCATGCTCATCATGGTCATGCGCTTCAGCGGCGTCGTCGTCATGCTCTGCATGGGGCGCGCCGCCAAAATCCTGCAGATGGGTGCCCGGCGTGTGCAAAAGCGCGAGTTGCGCCCCTGCGCCCGTCACCGCATCAAGTGCGCGGTCGAGCCAGGGCGTCATCTCCGGCCCGACCCAGATCACCAGATCGGCCGATTGCAGCGCCGCCGCCTGGCTTGGCTTCAGTTGGTAGCTATGCGCATTGCCCCCCTGTTCCAGCAGCACCTCGGGGCGGCCGAGATCGCCCATCACCTGTGCCGCAAGCGATTGCACCACCGGAAGATCGGTCACCACCCTGGGCACATCGGCGAGGGCAGGCAGGGGCAGGGCGGCCAGCAGGGCCAGAAACGGGGTCTTTTTCATCTTTCTCTCCGAAGCGGATGCGGATCTTGCGGGTCGGAGGCAGGTTATCTATGTTACAGAATAACAGGTCAAGTGGAATGTGATAAAGTAACATGGCTGGGAAAGATCCCGATCCCGTCCGGTGCTTGCCGGAGGGGGGGAGCGAAGCCGGGAATGCCTTCGCACAGCATGATCACGCCCATTGTGCGGGCGAAGTTCTGGCGCGGGCGCGTGCCGAAGCGGAGCGGCGGGGGTTGCGCGTCACTCCCGTGCGCCAGCGCGTGCTTGAGATTCTGCTCGAGGCACATCGGGCGATGGGCGCCTATGAGGTGCTCGACCGGCTCGCCGCCGAGGGCTTTGGCAACCAGCCTCCCGTTGCCTATCGTGCGCTCGAGTTTCTCGTCGAGGCGGGGCTCGCGCATCGGGTGCAGCGGCTCAACGCCTTTGCCGCCTGCATGCATCCGGGCGAAGCCCATGCGCCAGTGTTCCTGATCTGCCGCGATTGCGACACCGTGGCCGAGGCGGCCGCGGCGCCCCTGCGCGCCGCGCTCGACAGCCTTGCCGGTGGGCTCGGCTTTACGGTCGAGCGCGCCAGTTTCGAGGCGGTGGGTCTGTGCCCCGCGTGCCGCGAGAAGCTGGAGGAACGAGCTTGAACAGCTTGATAAAAGCTGAAAATCTTTCGGTGCGTCATGGTGATACCGTGGTGCTCTCCGGGGTCGACTTCGCGATCCGCAAGGGCGAGATCGTCACCGTCGTCGGCCCGAACGGCTCGGGAAAATCGACGCTCATCCGCGCGTTGATCGGGCTAGAGGCCGCGGCGACCGGGCGGGTGACGCGCAGCCCCGGTCTCGCAATCGGCTATGTGCCGCAAAAGCTCCATATCGACGCCGGGCTACCGCTCACTGTGCGCCGGTTTCTCTCCCTGCCGCGGCGGGTCTGCGATGCCGCGGCCGAAGCGGCGTTGACGCGCACCGGCGTGCCGGGGCTGGGGACGCGGCCGCTGGCGCGGCTTTCGGGCGGGCAGTTCCAGCGTGTGCTGCTGGCCCGTGCACTGCTGACCCGCCCCGACATTCTCATTCTCGACGAGCCGACCCAGGGGCTCGACCAGCCCGGCACCGCGGCCTTTTATCACCTGATCGAGGAAGTGCGGGCCGAAACCGGCGCCGCGGTGCTGATGGTGAGCCACGATCTGCATGTGGTGATGGCGGCCTCGGACCGGGTGGTCTGCCTCAACGGCCATATCTGCTGTGAAGGGGCTCCGAAGGTGGTTTCGGCCGCGCCCGAATATCGCGCCCTCTTCGGGCTCGGCACGGGCGGCGCCTTCGCGCTCTACCGCCACATGCATGATCATGATCATGAGGCGGACGAGGGCCATGGCCATGACCCCTCCGCCCCCCATGCGGCGCATCCTCACCCTCTCCACGGCCCCAACTGCACGCACGACCATGTTTGACGATTTCCTGATCCGTGCGGCGCTCGCCGGTATCGGCCTCACCCTCGCCACCGGGCCGCTCGGCTCTTTCGTGGTCTGGCGCCGCATGGCCTATTTTGGCGATGCCACGGCCCATGCCGCCATCCTCGGTGTGGCGCTCGCCTTTGGCCTCGGCATGCCGCTTTACGCGGGCACGCTCACCGTCGCCCTCGCCATGGCACTCACCGTCGCGGCCCTTTCGGGGCGCGGCCATGCGATGGATACCGTGCTGGGCGTGCTCGCCCATGCCGCGCTCGCGCTCGGCCTCGTTGCCGCCTCCTTCATCCCGGGGCTGCGCGTCGATTTGAGTGCTTTCCTCTTTGGCGACATCCTCGCGGTCAGCCGCGCCGATCTCGCCGTCATCTGGGGCGGCGCAGGGCTCGTGGTGGCGCTTTTGGCCTGGCGCTGGCAGGAGCTTCTTACCGCGACGGTGAACGAGGAACTCGCCCAGGCGTCCGGGCAGGATCCGGGCCGGGCGCGGCTGATCCTGACACTTGCACTCGCACTCACCGTCGCCGTCGCCATCAAGATCGTCGGCGCGCTGCTGATTGCGGCGCTCCTGATCATCCCTGCCGCCGCGGCGCGCCAACGCGCCCGCGGCCCGGAAACGATGGCGCTTGGCGCCACGCTCGTCGGGGCCGTCTCGGTGGCGGGCGGCCTCGCCGCCTCGCTCCGGTTCGATACCCCGGCCGGCCCCTCCATCGTCGCAGTTGCGGCGCTTCTTTTCACGGTTTCGTTAGCCCTGCGCCGCCGCGGCTGAGCGGGGCAGGGGGCCCGCGCGAGACTTGCCCCGGATGACGGACCACCGCCTTTCGGCGCGTCGAAAAGGTCGTTTTATGCCTTTAGCGACAATCGCCAGACGGGGAATGCCGCGTCGCGGCAAGTGGTGTCAAAACAGGCGTGCGAAAGTGCAACACTTTGCTTTCGCTGCACGGGTTCAGCCTAGATTTACCCTTTGCATTTAGCGGTGCCTGTGCTTTCCTCGCTCCGATGCTGCCGGGCTAGGCGGCTCTCTACAGCAATGACGGAGATTATCATGAAAAAAATCGCTACTCTCGCCCTGGCCGTCGGCCTGTCGGCTTCCACCGCTTTCGCCGGCGGCTACACCGCTCCGGTCGTCGAGGCCGCCCCGGTCGTCGCCGCGCCGACCTCGTCGAGCTCGGGCGTCCTGGTTCCGGTGCTCCTGCTGGTCGCCGTTGCCGCCGCGGCCGCGTCGAACTGATTTCGGCGATCGGATTTCGCCCCAGGGCAAGAATTCGGGCCGGAAAGTGCAAGCTTTCCGGCCCGAACGTCTTAAAAAGGATGGGTGAAATCTGCTCAATTCTACCTATGCTTGTCTCGTGCGAATCACCTGATCTGTGCTAGCCTTGACTTGATATCTTTGCAAAACTTGGAGTTTCCGGGATGAAAAAAACTCTCTTGCTTGCCTCCGTTCTGGTGATGGCTGCTGGCGCTTCCTTCGCGCAGGACGCGGGTAGTGCCGCTGGTGCGGGTGGTAGCGGTGCTGGCGGCGGCGCTGGCCTCGGCGCTGGCATCGGTGCCGGTGCGGTTGCTGCGCCTGCTGCGATCGCGGGCGTGTCTGTCGGGGTTATTGCGGCTGGGGCGCTCGCCGTGGCGGCTGTTGCCGCTGCCGTTTCCGAAGGTAACAACGGCTCCTCGACCGGCAGCACCTCCGGCACGAACTGAGCCCGAGCCTGTAAAGGCGCCCAAGGGCGCCTTTTCGCTCGTTGTGACAGATCAGATGCCTTTTCGGCGTCTTGTAACTGATGAAAATCGGCTCTGTTTGTGTGCCGTACAGTGGTCTAAGCCGCTGCCGACACTCGCGCACCAGAGTTGACGCTCACATCAAAGAATGCGCGCAGATCTCTCTGCACGCATTCTTTTTGTTTCTATCGGATCCATCGGCGCAGCCCTCAATCGGCGCAGCCCTCAGGGGCGCAGGGTCTGGATCGTGAAATAGCTCAATTTCGGAGACAGCCATTGACGCGATGTGGGGATCTCTCCCGAAGCGGTCACAAAATAGCTGTTGGTGATATCAAAGCCCTGGCCTGTGCAATGCTCGGCCATTACCGTGCCGTGCCAGGTGCTCCCGGCGAAACTGTAGGTCTCTCCCTGCCGGGCCGGGGCGATCGCACAACTCAACGGAATCGGGCGTTCGACACCCTGCCCGTCGAAGATCCGGATCACCCGCGCTGCAGTGCCGGTTTTCCGTCCATGGATCAGCGGAGAGACTTCGCCGACATCTGCGGAAATCATGTCCTCCCCAAGCCCGCGGGAGGCCACGATCAGGTCCGCGCGCAGGATCAGCGACTCCTGCTTCGGCGAGGCATAGGTACGCATCTTTCCGTTTTCGCCGATCATGCCCATCAGCGCCGGAAGGGGGGCCCCGTCGCGCGTCGCGAAGATCACCGGGCCCGGGTTCAGCTTCAGAGATTCCCGCGCCAGCGCCTCGAGATCGGGGGCCGCGGGCGTGGCAGCCGGGGCCGCACGCGCGGCGCGGCGCGCGGCGATGCGGGCCTTCATGTCGCCCGACATGACCGAGAAAATGTCTTCGGAGGCCCCGTCGCGGGCGCTGTCGTGGCTGCAGCCCGCAAGCACGGCGCTGATGCACAGCGCTGCCATGCCAAGCCGGATCCTTTTGTTCGCGCTCACCTCCAGAACCTCCCCCAATTCTCGTAAAGTGCGCCCATGTGATCGTTGCGCACCGTTTCATAGAGGCGGTCGTCTATGTCGAGCCGCGCTCCGCCATCGCGCAGCAGCGGGCGCAAGGTGATGTTCATGGTGTTCCGAGAGGGCTTGCCGGACAGCCAGGCAAGCGGTGCCCGGATGCTGATGCCCTTGTCGAAAGACCCTTCGCCGAATTCCTCGGACGACATGTCGGTGATTGTTGCAAAGGCCCCGACCCGCCAGCCATTGGCGAATTCACGCCCGAGCGAGATGGTCGCGCCCCAGTCCTTCGCCAGATAACGCCCCACATCGATCTCGCCGGTATAGCTGCCGCCGAAATCGTAATAGGCCGAGGCATGGCCGGTCGCCACGCTGTAATCGAGGAAGGTGAACCGCTGATCATAATCGCGCTGCTTCACCCAGTTTGTCTCAAGCCCGAGCGCCAGACGACTGTTGACCGGCTTCCACAGCAGCTCGCCGGAAACGCCGCCATACATGCGTTCCAGATAGCCGATGCTGAGGCGCGAATAGATCCCCGGCGCAGGCTGGCCAAAATGAGTGAGGGTCAGACGATTCAGGGCCAGATCGCCGTGTTTCTGGTAGAGCCAGGCGTCCGAGCGCACATGCGGTGCGCTCGAGTTCGACACGCGTGTCGTCTGGTCGAGGTTGCCGATGATCGCCTGACGCAGATCTCCCGAAAGCATGAAGCCGTTGCCCAGTTCGTATTTCGCTTTCAGGCTCAGGCCCAGATCGGCGCGGATCGGGGAGTCGGGGTCGAAATAGGAGGCGTCCAGATAGGGGCGCAGCGACCAGCGCAACCGCGGGAACAGCCCCTCGGTGACCACTTGCCCCGGGTCTTGAGGCGCTTCGCTGATGGTCGCCCGTGCAAGGATATCAGTGGCACGGGTGTTTTCGAGCTGTTCAAGGTCAGAGCGGCGCAGCGTCACCGAAGACACGGCCATCCCGTTTTCCACCAGCGTCACGGTGATCGTCTCGACCGAGGCGGGCAGGGCGCGGGTCGCGGTCCGGGCGATCCGGCCGACGGCTTGCGGCTGCGCGGCATAAGTCTCGTTGCGCACCCGCAAATCGGCCCGGGTGGCCGTGAGCGACATCGACTCGAGGATCAGCCCTTCTTTCGCCATCTCGGTTGCAAGCGCGCCCTGGATCGCGGGCTGCACGGTCGGATCGGCGCTCCAGGCGCCTGACCAGCCCGCGACATCGGCGTTTTGCGGCAGGCGCGGGCGCACCGGCAGCGGCGCGCGCTCGAGCCCCGAGGGGAAGGGCGGGTTATGCGGGTTGATCGCATGTGAGAATTGCAGGCCGATCTTGTCGCCATGCATGACGAAAAGCTGCAGACGCGAGTTGGCGCCAAGGCGGTAATCGGCGCCAAGGTTGACCGAACTCTTGCGGTCCCAGATGCCTTGCGCGACTTCTTTCTCGTAGGCGTCGGAGGAATATTCCGCCTTCAGTGTGAGCCGCTCGTTCATCGCCCAAGAGAGGCCGAAGAACGGCGCGACATCGCCGCGGAACCAGGAATTGTCGCCAAAATCCCCGCCGGTCGAGGTGTAATCATAGGCCGGGCGTGTGCCGATCGATCCGATCGAGCCGAACGAGCCAAGCCGACCCCAGCCAAGCCCGGCGCTCACCCGCAGTCGCTCGCCAAGGCTTTTTGTTGCAACGATATATTCCGAGGAATAGACGCCGGTGCCGATGAAGTCGTTCAGCCCCACGGCCAGCGCGGGGCGGTAACGGCCCTCGGTAAAGATCTGGTAGCGGATGTCGAAGGAGCGGTCGTAGAGCGCCTCGTATTCCCCGGTTTCGAGCCCGGTCACCGTATCCTTGATCGGGTTCAGCCCGGGGATGCGCGAATACCGAAAGGCACCGGTGAGGCGCGGTGAAATCTGGAAAGTCAGCGTGTTGCGCAGCGTGCCGCCACCGATCACGGTGAAGGAGATGCCCAGTTCCCCGTCATTGAAGGCTTCGGCCGAGGGCAGGTCGATCAGCCCCGGCAGGCCATAGGTGTTGCGGCTTGCGCCGGTCAGAGGTTCGGCAAGCGCGGGGGGCACAAGGATGAGCGGGGCAAGTACCGCCGCGCTCGCCCCAAGAAGGAGGGCCCGCAGGCGGGTCCGGGGCCGGGTGGGTCTGGTTCGGGCCGTGGGGGTCCGGGCCATCTGGGGCCGGTGCGGATGGGTTGACTGCACACTGTCCTCCGAAGTCTTTGGGCTGTTATACCCAGATTCTTTCCTCATACGAGAGTGAAAGAACCGCGCAGGGCAGGTTTGGGCTGCATCCTGTGCGAAAGCGGCAGCCTTGCCACAAGAAATGGACCGGCGCTGCACGAGGCAGCGCCGGGCATCGGATTTGGCCGCGCGGCCGATTACATGCAGGCGGCAAAGAGCGCGCGGGTGTTTTCGCGCGTCATCTCGATCGGGTTGCCGCCGCAGGACGGATCTTCGAGCGCCATCTCGGTGAGCATGTCGAGGTCTTCCGCCTTCACGCCCATCGCGGTCAGCGTTTCGGGGATGTTCAGCTCCTCGCGCAGCGCCACCACGGCGGCGCGGAAGCCGTCAAACCCGCCAGCGATGCCAAGATAGGCCGCGGCCTTCTCGATCCGGTCCTCGATGGCGGCGCGGTTGTAATCGAGCACCATCGGCATCACGCAGGCATTGGTGGTGCCATGGTGCGTGCCGTAGACCGCGCCAACCGGGTGCGACAGCGAATGGATCGCGCCGAGCCCCTTCTGGAAGGCAACCGCGCCCATCGCCGCGGCGCTCATCATATGGGCGCGGGCTTCAAGGTCGGTCGGATTGGCATAGACCTTGGGCAGGTTCTCGAACACAAGGCGCATGCCCTCAAGCGCGATGCCCTGGCTCATCGGATGATAGAAGGGCGAGCAATAGGCCTCGAGGCAATGGGCGAGCGCATCCATGCCGGTGCCCGCGGTGATGAAGGCGGGCATGCCCACCGTCAGCTCCGGGTCGCAGATCGTGACCGCGGGCATCAGTTTCGGGTGGAAGATGATCTTTTTCTTGTGGGTGTCGGAATTCGTCAGAACCCCCGCGCGGCCCACTTCCGAGCCCGTGCCCGCGGTGGTCGGCACGGCGATGATCGGCGCGATTTTCGTGGCATCGGCACGGGTATACCAGTCGCCGATGTCTTCGAGCTCCCAGACCGAAAGGCTTGCGGGCTGGTCGGCCATCAGCGCGATCATTTTCCCAAGGTCGAGCGCCGAGCCGCCGCCAAAGCAGACCACGCCATCATGCCCGCCCGCCTTGTAGACGGCAATGCCCGCGATCATGTTCGCTTCGGTCGGGTTCGGATCGACCTCGGAGAACATCGCGCGGCCAAGCCCGGCGGCCTCGAGCACATCCAGCGCGCCCGCGGTGATCGGCAGCGTCGAGAGCGCCTTGTCGGTCACCAGCAGCGGCTTGGTGATCCCCACCGCCTTGCAATGCTCTGCGAGTTCCGCAATCCGGCCGGGGCCGAACTTGATCGCCGTGGGATAGTTCCAGTTCATGCGTGGAACGCTCATTTCGTCACCTTCTTGAGATGGTAGGATTTCGGCCGCGTGACCGATTGGTAGCCCAGAACCGAGAGCGCGGCGCCGCGCCCGGTATCCTTGCAGCCGGTCCAGCACAAGGCCGGATCGAGATAGTCGCAGCGGTTCATGAACACGGTGCCCGTTTCGACGCGCGCGCCGATCTCGGCGGCGCGGTCGGGGTTTGCCGTCCAGAGCGAGCAGGTCAGCCCGTAGGGGCTGTCGTTCATCGCGGCAATCGCTTCCTCGTCGTCCTTGACCGACATGATGCCGACCACGGGGCCGAAGCTTTCTTCGCGCATCACCCGCATCTCGTGGTTGACGTTCACGAGGATCTGCGGCGCGAGATAGGCGCCGCCGTCATCGGCGGGGAAAAGCGCGGGGTCGATCAGCGCCTCGGCGCCCTCTGCCACCGCTTCGGCGATCTGCTCGCGCACGAGCGCGGCAAAGCGCTTGTTCGCCATCGGCCCGAGCGTGCTTTCGGGCTCGAAGGGATTGCCGAGTTTCAGCGCCTTGACCCAGGCCACGGCTTTTTCGACGAAGGCGTCGTAAAGGCTTTCGTGCACATAGATCCGCTCGATGCCGCAGCAGCACTGGCCCGCGTTGAACATCGCCCCGTCCATCAGGCTGTCGACTGCGGCGTCGAGGTCGGCGTCGTCCATCACATAGCCGGGGTCTTTCCCGCCGAGTTCGAGCCCGACGCCGGCAAAGGTGCCCGCCGCCGCGCGTTCGATCGTGGCACCGCCATTCACCGAGCCGGTGAAGTTGATGAAGTTGAAGGCACGCCCGCCGATCAGCGCCTCGGTCACGTCATGGGTGAGGTAGACGTTCTGGAACACATCCTCCGGCACGCCCGCAGCATGGAAGGCCTCGGCGAGGCGCTCGCCCACCAGCATGGTTTGGGTGGCGTGCTTGAGCACGACCGTATTGCCCGCGATCAGCGCGGGAACAAGCGTGTTGATCGTGGTGAGGTAGGGGTAGTTCCAGGGCGCGATGATGAAGACCACGCCCACCGGCTCGCGCGCGATATAGCGGCGGAACTTCTCGCTCTCTTCCACCATCATCGGCGCAAGCGATTTCTCCGCAATTTCAGACATATAGGCGGTGCGGTCATTGACGCCGCCGAACTCGCCGCCAAAGCGAGTGGGGCGGCCCATTTGCCAGGCAAGCTCCTCGACCACGCGCTCCTTCATCTCGTTGAGCTTCGCCACCCCGGCCTTGACGAGCGCGATGCGCTCCTCAAGCGGGCGCGCGGCCCAGGCGGGCTGCGCGGCGCGGGCGCGCGCGGCCATGTCTTCCGCCTCGGCAAGGCTCAAGGCCGGGCGCTCGGCATAGACCCGCCCGTCCACGGGCGAGATACACTGGATCATCTTCGTCATGTCGACCTTCCTCTGGGGCCCCTCCGGCCCCGCAAAACCTTGAACTCAGGCGCGCTCGAAGCCGCGATGGCGTTCGAAATCGGTCACGGCGCGCAGGCTCTCCTCGATCTCCCAGCGCGCGGCATGATAATAGTGCTCGACCACTTCCGCGCCCAGAACCCGGGTCAGGAAGGCCGAATCTTTTAGCGCCTCGGCCGCCTCGATCAGCGAGCGCGGCACTTCGGGCGCGGTTTGCGCCTGATAGAGATCGCCCGAAACCGGATCGCCGGGCTCGAGCATCTGCTCGATCCCCTCAAGCCCGGCGGCCAGAAGCGCTGCACAGGCCAGATAGGGGTTGAGATCGGCGCCGCCGATCCGGCATTCGACGCGGACGGATTTGGTGTTCTCGCCGCAGATCCGGTAACCTGCGGTGCGGTTGTCGAGTGACCAGACCGCTTTCGTCGGGGCGAACATGCCGACGCAGAAGCGCTTGTAGCTGTTGACATAGGGCGCGAGGAAATAGCTCAGTTCGCGCGAGAAGGCGAGCTGTCCGGCGAGGAAATGGCGCATGATCGCGCTCATGCCATGCTCGGCCTTCGGGTCATAAAAGACGTTCGCGCCATCCTTCCAGAGCGACTGGTGGATGTGGCTCGACGAGCCCGCCTTGCGGTGGTCATATTTCGCCATGAAGGTGGCGGAGGCGCCGTGGCTTTGCGCGATCTCCTTCACCCCGAGCTTGATCAGCGTGTGCATGTCGGCGGTGTCGAGCGCGTCGGAATATTTCGCATTGACCTCTTCCTGCCCCGCCTCTGCCTCGCCCTTCGAGCATTCGATCGGAATGCCCGCGGCATAGAGATGGTTGCGGATGTCGCGCATGACCTTTTCGTCCCGCGCGGTGCCCATCAGCGAATAGTCGATGTTGTAGCGCCCCATCGGTGTGGGCAGCGGATAGCCCGCGTCGAAGAGCTGGGGATAGCTCTCCTCGAAGAGGAAGAATTCGAGTTCGGTCGCCATCATCGGCGCAAAGCCCATCGCCTGCGCGCGCTCGATCTGGCGCTTGAGCACGGTGCGGGGCGCATGCGGCACCATCTCATGCGTGTGATGGTCGAGCACGTCGCACATCACGAGCGCCGTGGCCGGCACCCAAGGAAGGCGCCGCAGGGTGGCGAGATCGGGCTTCATGACGTAATCGCCATAGCCGCGCGCCCAGCTCGACGATTTGTAGCCCGGCACGGTGATCATCTCCATGTCGGTCGCCAGCAGGTAGTTGCAGCAATGCGTTTCCTCCCAGGCGCTCTCGACGAAATGCCGCGCGTGGAAGCGTTTGCCCTGCAACCTTCCCTGCATGTCGCAGATACAGGCGATCACCGTGTCGATCTCGCCCGAGGCGACGGCCGTCTTGAGCGCGTCGAAGGTCAGGTTAGCGGGCATCTTGTCCTCCAGTCAAAAGCGCGGTTCTGCCGCCGCGTCGGGGTGGGGCAGGGCCGGGATTGCTCCCGGCCCGACCGGATCAATAGCGGTAGGGCACGCCGGCCTTCATCATCGTGTCGTTGTATTTGCGGATGATCTCCACGACCTTCGCCTTGAGCGGGCTTTCGGCGGCGATCTCGTCCCAGAACTTGTGCGCGGCCTCTTCGAGCTTGGCATAATCCTCGGCCGGAAGCGAGGTCAGGGTCATGTCGGGGCCCTCGACGCGGAGCTTGGCTTCGCCCGCCCAGTACCACCATTGGCGGTGGTAATGCGACTGATCAAAGCAGGTCTGCAGCAGCTGTTGCAGATGGGCGGGCACCGCGTTCCAGCGCTCCATATTGGCAAAGAAGTGGCCAATCCAGGCGCCCGAGATGTTGTTGGTGAGGAAGTAGGGCGCCACTTTCGACCAGCCCGAGGTGTAATCCTCGGTGATCCCCGACCAGGCGAGGCCGTCGAGTTCGCCGGTTTGCAGCGCCACTTCCACATCTTCCCACGGGATCGTCACCGGAATGACGCCGAATTGCGCGAGGAAGCGCCCCGCGGTCGGGAAGGTGAAGACGCGCTTGCCCTTGAGGTCATCAAGCGAGTTCACCGGCTCCTTCATGTTGAAGTTGCAAGGATCCCACGAGCCTGCCGAGATGTGCTTGATGCCAACCTTGGCATATTCTTCTTCCCAGATCTCTTTCAGACCATAGACGTTGAAGAGCGCGGGAACGTCGAGCGAATACCTCAAGGCGAACGGGAAATAGCCGCCGAACACCGTCACTTCGGTGGGGGAGGCCATCGAGTCGTCATCCGATTGCACCGCGTCGATGGTGCCGTTCTGCATCGCGCGGAACAGCTCGCCCGTCGGCACGAGCTGGTCGGAGGTGTAAAGCTCAATCTCCATCTGGCCATTGGCGATGGTGTTGAACGCCTCGATTGCGGGCTTCACCACTTCCTCGGCAAGGGCGGGGCCCGCATAGGTTTGCAGGCGCCATTTGATCGTTTCGGAGGCGCGCGCCGGGGCCGCGAGCCCGGCCGCCGCAGCGGCACCCACCGCACCGGTGGTGAGGAACTTCCGTCTCGTCGTCGTCATCTTTCTCTCCTTGTTGTGGGGCGCCCCGTTCGGGGTCGTTTTGGCTCAGCGCCCAAGCACCGTTTGCGGCAGCCAGAGCGCGATTTCGGGAAACACCATGATCATCACAAGCGTGAAGACCATCACCAGCACGAAGGGCAGGACCGAGCGATAGATCACCGGAAGGGTGAATTCAGGCGGGGCCAGCGCCTTCATCAGAAACAGGTTATAGCCGAAGGGCGGCGTCAGATAGGCGATCTGGCAGGTTATGGTATAGAGCACGCCATACCAGATCAGATCGAAGCCGAGCGCCTTTGCAAGGCTGACAAAGACCGGCGCCACGATGACCAGCATCGCGGTATCGTCCAGAAACATCCCCATGAAGAGGAAGCTCAACTGCATCAGCACGAGGATCTGCCAGGGCGCGAGGCCGAGATCGGAGGTGAAGAAATTCTGGATCGCGCGGCCCGCGCCAAGGCCATCAAACACCGCTCCAAAAGAGAGCGCGGCGGTGATGATCAGCATGAACATCACGGTGATATGCAGCGTCTGCTTCGTGGCAACTTCAAAGACATGTTTCGAGAACCGGCCCTTGAGCACGGCCACGAGCACGGTGGCGGCCACCCCCACCACCGAGGCCTCGGTGAGGCTCGCCCAGCCGTTCAGAAAGGGCACCATCATCGCGGCAAAGATGAAGATCGGCAGCAGGCCCGCGCGCAGGAGTTTGTATTTTTCCGCCCGCGGGATCGAGGCGCGTTCCTCCTGGCTCATCCGCGGCGCGAGCTTCGGGTTCAGCCAAGTGCGCAGCATGATGTAAAGGATGAACATCACCGCCATCAGAAGGCCTGGGCCAACGCCGGCAAGCCAGAGGTTGGAGACCGGTTGGCGCGCGATCAGCGCAAACAGCACCAGCACCACCGAGGGCGGGATCAGGATGCCCAGCGAGGAGCCCGCCTGGATCACCCCCGAGATCATCAGCTTGTCGTAGTTGCGCCGCATCAGCTCCGGCAGGGCGATGGTCGCGCCAATCGCCATCCCCGCGACAGAGAGCCCGTTCATCGCCGAGATCAGCACCATCAAAAGGATCGTGCCAATGGCAAGCCCGCCGGGCAGGGGGCCAAACCAGACGTGGAACATCCGGTAAAGGTCTTCCGCGAGGCGGCTCTCGCTCATCACATAGCCCATGAAAACGAACATCGGCAGGGTGAGGAGCGGTGTCCATTTCATCAGCTTCATGACGGCCGAGAAGCCCATGTCGGTGCCGCCCGGCCCCCAGAGCGTGAGTGCGGCGATCACCGCGACAAAGCCGATCGCGCCAAACACCCGCTGCCCGGTGATCATCATGAGGAGCAGCGAGGAGAACATCAGGATCGCTATGGTGTTGTGGTCCATCAGATCTTCTCCCCGCGCAGCGTGGCAATGTCGCGGATCAGAAGCGCGGTGGCTTGCAGGAGCATCAACGCGAAGCTGAAAGTGATGATCGTCTTCAAGGGCCAGAGCACGGGGCGCCAGGCGGTCGGGTTCCGTTCGCCCACCTCGAAGGAATAGACCGTCGAGTCAAAGGCGCCATAAAGCATGATGCCGAGATAGGTCATCAGGAAGAAGACGGTGAGCGCATCGGTGAGCGCGCGCCCCTTGTGGGTGAAGCGCGCATAGACGAGGTCCATCCGCACATTGACCTCGGATTGCATCGTCCAGGGCGCGCCGAGCATGTAATAGGCCACCAGCGTGAACTGCGCCATCTCGAGCGTCCAGAGCGCGGGGATATGGGCGAATTTGGTGATCATCGACCAGACCATGATCGCCATCATCACATAAAGCAGATACATGGCGAAGCGCCCGAGCCGACGGGTCACGGCTTCGATGAAATGGACGTAAGTCACCAGAAACCGCGGCATCAGGTAACCTCCCCGCGCTGCGCGAGCGCACTCGCTGCGGCACGCAGCACGGCGCTCAGCCGGTCCGCCATCGCCTCTTGAGCGGGCGCATCGGCAATCAGATCATTGCGCAACTCCAGCATCACGTTCTTCAGACCGAGCGGCGTCGCCTGCAAGGCCAGCGTATGGGTGACTTCGTCAGCGGCACTATAGGGCTCGTTGAGCCGGGAATCGAGGCCGGTCTGCCCGCAGGCCTCGGCGAGTACGGCTTCGGCAAGGCTCGGATCGGCATCGTGGATGATGCCGCATTCGACCGCGCGTGGCTGCCCGTGCCAGACCGGAGTAAAGGAATGCACGGTGACGAGGAGGGGCCGCTCTCCGCGCGCGAGCTTCTGGGCGAGCAAAGCGCGCAATTCCGCATGGAAGGGAATGTAAAGCGCCTCGGTACGGGCGAGCCGCTCTTCGGGCGTCACCGCCCTGTTGCCCGGGATCTCATAGATCTCCGAGCGCGCAGGCATCGCACCTTTGGAGTGCGGCGGGCGGTTCAGATCGTAGATCAGCCGAGAATGGGTGGCGCGCACCAGCGGAGACTGCAGGCGGGCCGCGAGCGCTCTTGCAAGGCCGAGCGCGCCCGGATCCCAGGCGGCATGGCTTTCGCGTGTTGCGGCGTCGAGCCCGAGCGCGCCCCAGCGCGCCGGGAAAGCATTCACGGCATGTTCGCACACGAAAACGAACGGCCCCGGGGCCGCGCGTCCTTCGATGACGACCGCGCCTTCCGTCTTTTCTTCCACAGCGTCTCCCCGTCGGCGTCGATTCTTCGATCTGTCCGGGATCAGGCTTGACCGGGGCGTCGAAACTGTCAACATCATTTCAGGAATGATAATTCTGTTACAATCTGTTCGGGGCGCGATTTCGCGTCAAAGGCGAGGAGCGCCCGTTTTGGCAGCAGAGCGATGCACGATCGAGGAGGAGCTGCGGGGCGCAATTGCCACGATGACACGGGCAGAGCGCCAGTTGGCCAGCCATATCCTGCGCCATTACCCGGTGGCGCTGCTGGGCTCGGTTACCCAGCTTGCACGTGCGGCCGAGGTGAGTTCGCCCACTGTGGTGCGGCTGGCGCAGAAGATGGGCTATGGCGGCTATCCGGGGCTTCAGGGCGCGGTCCGCGACGAGCTGGAATCGCGCCTCGTCGGGCCTTTGGCGAAGCACGACCGCTGGGCAGCGCAGGCGCCCGAGGGCCATGTTCTGAACCGCTTCGCCGATGCGGTGATGGCCAATCTTCAGGCTACGCTTGCGCAGATCGAGCAGACAGATTTTGATGCGGCGGCGGCGCTGCTTGCAGACCCGAACCGCAAGATCTTCGCGACGGGGGGGCGGATCACGCTGGCGATGGCGGAATATTTCGTCACCCATATGAAGGTGATCCGGCCGCAGGTGGAGCTTTTGATGCCGGTCTCGAACGCCTGGCCGCCCGCGCTTCTCGAAATCGGGCGTGGCGATGTGCTATTGGTCTTCGACATCCGCCGTTACGAGAACGCCGTGTTGCAACTTGTGGAACTGGCGGCAGAGCAGGGGGCCGAGGTGGTGCTGGTCACCGACCCCTGGGTAAGCCCCGCTGCGGCGCATGCAAGGATCCGGCTCTCGGCGCAGGTCGAAGTGCCCTCCGCCTGGGACAGCACAGTGGCAATCCAGCTCATCGTCGAGACGCTGATGGCGGCGGTGCAGGATCTGACCTGGGAGACGACGGCGGCCCGCATGCGCCGCCTCGAAGCACTCTATGAACGGGCGCGCTTCTTCCGCGGCCGGAAATAGGGGCAATCTCCGGAGGTCCGGAGCGCGGCTTCCAGATCTGAGCCCGCGCGGTCGGGCGAAATTCCGGCTTCAACGCCCGGGTCAGAGGCCCGTCGCGCCAGATCCGCCCTGCGCGGAGCGGGCGGGGCCGCGCGCGATCCGATAAAGGAGCACGCCTTCGGACTCTTCGGCGCTGATCAGCCGGTGCCCGGCATGAGCGCAAAAATGCGGCACGTCGATCCAGCTTGCGCGGTCGGTCGCGCGCATCTCCACCACTGCCCCCTCGGGGAGGGCGAGCAGCGCCTTGCGCAGGCGCAGCACGGGCAGCGGGCACAGCAGGCCGCGCAGATCGAGCATGAGGGCGGGGGGCGTGGACATGGGCTTGCCCTAACGCTGCGGTACCGCCCTGTCCACGGCAATGTGAGGTTTTGCCGGATGACGCATCGCCCCGGGCCTGCTAGGAAAGCGCCATGTTCGGGATCGACATCATCGATGCAGCCTTCCTGCCTGCCGCCTTCGCCGCTTTCGTGGCGGGGGTGATCTCGTTTCTGAGCCCCTGCGTGCTGCCGATCGTGCCGCCCTATCTGGCCTATATGGGCGGGGTGACGGTGAGCGAGATGGGCGCGGGCAAGGCTGCGGCGCGGGGCCGGGTGCTGATGGCAGCGCTTTTCTTCGTTCTCGGCCTCTCGACGGTGTTCCTGATCATCGGTCTTGGCGCCTCGGCGCTCGGTCAGGCGATGGGCGGTGCGCGCGACACTCTGGGCAAGGTCGCGGGCGTTGTGGTGATGATTTTCGGGGCACATTTTCTTGGCATCTACCGAATCGGATTTCTTGACCGAGAGCTGCGGGTCGATACCGGAGACCGCGGCGGTTCGGCCTTTGGCGCTTATCTGCTCGGCCTCGCTTTCGCTTTCGGCTGGACCCCCTGTCTGGGTCCGGTGCTGGGCACCATCGCCTCGCTCGCGATGATGGAAGGGGGAATCGGCCGCGGCATGGCGCTGCTGGCCGTTTACGCCGCGGGGCTGGGCTTGCCCTTCCTCATCGTCGCCGCCTTCTTCCCGAGCCTTGGCGGTGCCATGGCCTTCATGCGCCGCAACATGGGCCGGATCGAGAAAATCTCGGGCCTGCTGCTCTGGACGGTCGGGCTGTTCATGCTGACGGGGGCGCTTTCGGATTTCTCGTTCTGGATCCTCGACACGTTCCCGGCGCTGGCAGAGTTCGGCTGACGCGGGCCGCGCCGCGGCCCTGCGGCTGACGGGAACTTGCTTTGACCCTCCGCCCGCCCCGCGCTATAGGGCGACAATCGGGGCCACTTGCCCCATGGGAGTGCCTTTTGATCCGCTTCGTCCTCTCCACGCTCGGGGGCCTGTTCTCCTGGGTTGTCACCGCGATCTTCTTTGCCGCGCTGACGGTCGGGGCGATCTTCTGGATGTATGGGCGCAACCTGCCCAGCCACGAGCAACTCGCGCAATATACGCCGAAGACGATCAGCCGGATCTATTCCGGCGAGGGCCGCCTGATCGACGAATTCGCCGAGGAACGGCGGATCTTCGTGCCGATCGCCGATATTCCCGATGTGGTGAAACAGGCCTTCGTCTCGGCGGAGGACCAGAACTTCTATATTCACAAGGGCTATGACGCGCGCGGCATTCTGGCGGCGGCCTTTGC
The DNA here is from genome assembly GCF_900217815.1 of Rhodobacter maris. Lineage (GTDB taxonomy): Bacteria > Pseudomonadota > Alphaproteobacteria > Rhodobacterales > Rhodobacteraceae > Rhodobacter > Rhodobacter maris. Next base: position 8,184 of record NZ_OBMT01000001.1, on the reverse strand, counting down.
CGCGATCAAGTCGGGCGGCAAGGATGTGCGCGGCGCCTCCACCATCACCCAGCAGGTGATGAAGAACTTCCTGCTCGACGGTTCGCGCTCGGCCGAACGCAAGATCAAGGAGCTGATCCTGGCGGCGCGGGTCGAGGAGGCACTGTCCAAGGATCGCATCCTCGAGCTTTATCTCAACGAGATCTTCCTCGGCCAGAATTCCTATGGCGTTGCGGCGGCTGCGCAGACCTATTTCAACAAGCCGCTGAGCGCCCTGACGATTGGCGAGGCGGCCTATCTGGCGGCGTTGCCGAAAAAACCGGCCGAGCTGCATCCGGTGCGCAACTACGACGAGGCACGGCTGCGCCGCAATTATGTGCTGCGGCGGATGTTCGAGGATGGTCACATCGATCAGGCGACACTCGAGGCCGAGCAGGCGAAAGAGCTCAAGACCGTGCAGCGCGGCGATTATCCGCCGTTCCGCGAGGCGTTGCCGCCGCGCGACTATTTCACCGACGAGATCCGCCGCCAGCTCTCGAAAAGCTTCGGGCAGGAGGAATTCTTCGGCGGCGGTCTGACGATCCGCGCAACTGTCGACCCCAAACTTCAGGCGCAGGCCGCGAAGGCGCTCCAGGATGCGCTTGAGAAATATGACCGCAGCCAAGGCATCTGGCGCGGCACCAAGGCGACAATCCCCGCCGATCAGCTCAAGGACGAGGCATCGTGGCGCGCCGCGCTGGCCGCTGTTCCCACCGATCAGGCGCCGCGCGACATTGAGGGCTGGCATCCGGCGGTGGTGCTGGAAATCTCCGGCCCTTCGGCGCGGATCGGCATCGAGGGGGTGGACGAGGACGCAGACGGCCACTGGATCCCGGCCGAGGATGTCACCTGGGCGCGCAAGCGCGACAAGGATGGCAAGCTCGGGCCGCGCGCCAAACGCGCCTCCGACCTCGTGGATGTGGGCGATGTCGTGCTCGTGCGTGCGATCACCAAAGACAGCGACGGCAGCTTCGTGCGCTGGTCGCTGCGGCAGGTGCCGCAGGTCGAGGGTGCCTTCATGGCGATGGACGTGCACACCGGCCGGGTGCTCGCGATGCAGGGCGGCTTTTCCTACCAGTCTTCGGTGTTCAACCGCACCACCCAGGCGATGCGCCAGCCCGGCTCCAACATGAAGCCGATCGTCTATGCGGCGGCGCTCGATTCCGGCTTCTCGCCCGAGACGATCGTTGTCGACGCGCCGATCGAGGTGAACACGCCGCAAGGCCTCTGGCGGCCGAAGAACTCTTCGAACAAATATTACGGGCCGACGCCCTTGCGCACCGGGCTTGAGCAGTCGCGCAACCTGATGACGGTGCGGATCGCGCAGGAGATCGGCATGGAGACGGTGGCGGGCTACGCGCGCCGTTTTGGCGTCTATGATGATCTTGGCCCCTATCTGGCCAACGCGCTGGGCGCGCAGGAAACCACGATGTACAGGCTGATCTCGGCCTATGCGATCCTTGCCAATGGCGGGCAGCGCGTCGAGCCGACGCTGGTTGACCGGGTGCAGGACCGCTGGGGCCGCACGATCTATCGCCACGATCAGGGGGCCTGCCTCGATTGTGCTGACCCTGGTCTGCCCGCAGGGCTCGGGCCGCGCATCCGCACCGACAGCGAGCAGGTGATCAACGCCATCACCGCCTATCAGATGGTGTCGCTGATGCAGGGTGCGGTGCAGCGTGGCACCGGGACCGGCGTCAACCTGCCGGTGCCTGTCGCGGGCAAGACCGGGACCACGAACGACGCGAAGGATGTGTGGTTCACCGGCTTCACCTCGAACATCGTCGCCTCGTGCTACATGGGGTATGACCAGCCGCGCGGGCTTGGCCCCGGCGCTTATGGTGGCACGCTCTGCGTTCCGGTTTTCAATGCCTTCATGCAGGAGGCCGTGAAGGATTACGGCGGCAGCAAGTTCAAGGTGCCCCCGGGCGGTTACTGGCAAAATTACAACCGCTTTACCGGCGAGATCCTCCCCGATGGCGTGCGCGGGGATTTTGTGCAGGCCGAATATATGCGCGAAGATCAGGAAATGCGCGGTTTCGGCATGATCGTCGACGGCGGTTTTGCGATGGGCGCGGATCTGCCGCTCTTCGCGCAGGGGGAGAGCGACAACAACACCACTGTCACCACCTCGACCGGGCAGACGCGGGTGATCCCGAAAAAGGCCGATTTCGGCACGCTCTCGGCAGGCGGTTTGTACTGAGCGGCGCGCCGGGGCGACTTCGGCTGCTTCGGCTTTTGTCGCGGGGCGCGTCCTGCTAGAGTTTCCGCAATTCGTGCATGGACCCCGGGATGCTCCTCGACAGTGCCATCTTCCTTCTTGCCATCGTGATCTTCGGGGCGATGTTCTGGCCAGGCCTGCGCCGCCGGCCGCGCTGGCGCGCGATGATCACGCCGCTCGCCTCGATCATCGGCTCGGGTTTTCTGGTGCTCGGCCCGATCCTGCAAAGCGAATACGGTGGCTATGCACCTCTCGCCATGGCGCTGCTTTGTCTTGTCGCCTGGGCATTCGGGGCGGCCGTGCGGGTCAATATCGCCGCGGAAGACCGACCCGCGCGCCCTGAGCGCCGCCGCATCGAGGCGCTGGCACAGGCGGTGCTCGCCTTCGCCTATGTGATCTCGGTGGCTTATTACCTCAACCTGTTCGGCGCCTTCGCCGTGGCGCTCACGCCATGGCACGGGGCGTTTGCCGGCCGCATCGTCACCACCGCGATGCTGCTCGGTGTGGGCCTCGCAGGGTTTTCGGGGGGCTTCAAGGCGCTGGAACGGCTCGAATATGCCTCTGTCGCGCTCAAGCTTGCGATCATCGCCGGGCTGATCCTCGGCCTTGCGGGCTATTTCGCCGACCGCGCCGCGGCAGGGGCGCTGGTGGTCGCCGCCCCGAGCCTCGCGCCCTGGCAGGCGCTCACGCTGGGCTTTGGTCTCATCGTCACCGTGCAGGGCTTCGAGACCGCGCGCTATCTGGGCGCAAGCTACGATGCGCCGACCCGCATCGCAGCGATGAAACGCGCGCAGGGGCTCTCGAGCGCGATTTATCTCGCCTATATCGGGCTTCTGGCCTATGTGTTCGCGCCGGGCAGCCATGCGCTGAGCGAGACGGCGATCATCGACATGATGGGGGTGGTCTCGCCGGTGCTTCCGGGCATGCTGGTGGTGGCGGCGCTGGCCGCGCAGCTCTCCGCCGCCGTGGCCGATACCTCGGGAGCCGGGGGGCTCACGGCAGAACTCAGCCGCGGCCGCCTGCCGGCGCGGCCCGCCTATCTCGCCCTCGTTGCCGCCGGGACCGCGCTCACCTGGACCGCCGATCTCTTCACCATCATCGCCTATGCCTCGCGCGCCTTTGCCGCCTATTACGCTGCGCAATCGGTGCTGGCCGCGCTGGAGAGCCGGGGCGCACGGCGCGCCGGGTTTGCGGCGCTGGCCGTTCTCGGGCTTTTGATTGCGGTGTTCGGTGCGCCCGCCGAGGGCGGGTGAACCCGGTGCCGCGGTTTTGCGTTGAGCCGATCCCGGGGCTTTGCTAGCCTCTCCTCAGTGTTACCGGAGACCTGAATGGACCGTCGTTGCCTTCTCGCCGGCCTTGCCGCGCTGCCCGTCCTGGGCGCGCCGCGGCTCAGCCTTGCCAGCCCCACCCTCGCCGAGGATCCCGCCGCCAACCCCGAAGTGGCGCCCAAAAATCCGCGCTGGCCGATCGCGCCACAATATTACCCGACCGAGGTGGAGGTGAAACCTGCGCTCGCGGTGGGCTCGATCATCGTCGTGTCCGACAAGTTCTTCCTTTACCATATCACCGCGCCGGGGCGCGCGATGCGCTACGGTGTGGCGGTGGGCAAGGCAGAGCTGAAGTTCCGCGGTCAGGCCGTGGTCGCGCGCAAGGTCGAATGGCCGAACTGGAAGCCGACGCCCGAGATGGTCGAACGCTCACCGAGCCATTACGCCCGCTATGCCGAAACCGGCATGCCTGGCGGACCCCGCAACCCTCTGGGTGCCAGGGCGATGTATCTTTACCAGAACGGGCACGATACGGCGATCCGCATCCATGGCACGGTCGAGCCCGCCTCGATCGGCCATGCGGTCTCCAACGGCTGCCTGCGGATGGTCAATGACCATGTGATCGCGCTTTACGACACAGTGCCGATCGGCACGCCGGTGACGGTGTATTGATGCAGCTCCTTTCGGTGGGGGACGCGCTCGATCACGGCTTCGATACCGTGATCGATGTGCGGTCCCCGGCCGAATTCGCCCGCGACCATCTGCCCGGCGCGATCAACCTGCCGGTGCTGTCGGATGCCGAACGCGTCATGGTGGGCACGATCTACAAACAGGTGGCCCCGTTCGAGGCGCGCAAGCTGGGCGCGGCTCTGGTGGCGCGGAACGCGGCCGCTCATCTCGAAGGCCCGCTCGCCGACAAACCGGGCGGCTGGCGCCCGCTCATCTATTGTTGGCGCGGCGGGCAGCGCTCGGGCTCTTTCGCCACGATCCTGCGCCAGATCGGCTGGCGCGCGGAACTGCTCGAGGGCGGCTACAAGAGCTGGCGGCGGGTGGTGATGTCTGCGCTCGCTGCGCCGCCGATCTCCCCCGTGGTGCTGCTTGACGGCAATACCGGTGCGGCGAAGACCGAGATCCTGCGCGCCGCGGCGGTGCAGGGCGCACAGGTGATCGACCTTGAAGGGCTCGCGAACCATCGTGGCTCGATCTTTGGCGCGATGCCGGGCGGGCAACCCGCGCAGACTGGTTTCGAGAGCCGGCTGGCCGAAGCGCTGGCGGCACTCGACCCCGCGCGCCCGGTGCTGATCGAGGCGGAAAGCGCCACACTCGGCGCGCTCACCCTGCCCGGAGGGCTGTGGCAGGCGATCCGCGCCGCGCCGCGGCTGCGCCTGGTGGTTCCGCGGCAGGAGCGCGCCGCCTATCTCGCCCGCGCCTATGCCGATCTCTGTGCCAATCCGCTGATGCTTGCGCGGTTGATTGACCGGTTGCGCCCCTATCATGCCGCAGAACTTGTGCACGACTGGCACCGGCTGGCGGGGCAAGAAGATTTCGTTGCGCTCGCGGGCGCGCTGATGGCGCATCATTATGACCCGCGGTATGAGCGCCATCGCGCCCGCGCGTCGCACCGTGCGGTTGCGCTCGCGGTCCCGAGCCTGGCGCCCGCCGCGATCGCGCCGCTCGCCGCGCAGGTGCGCCGCGCTGCCGAGGCGATGGCGCGGGGAGAGGATTTCGCTGATTTCACCCTTGACGCCCCGTGCGGCATCGCTTAGTCAGCGCGCCAGTGGCTAGGTAGCTCAGCAGGTTAGAGCACGTGACTCATAATCACGGGGTCGGGGGTTCGAGTCCCCCCCTCGCCACCATTTTCCCCCCCCAACTATCTCCGGCGTCCGAACCGACCAAGGCAGAGATGCGGCCGATGACTTCGGCCTCTGTCTGACCATCTCCGCGATCATGGATCACCACGCGGTCGATCAAGCTGCGGAAGGCGTCGAACATCTCGCGATCTTCTTCCGGGTCGATGTTCGGCAGGTGGGTGCGCAGAAGTTCGAGCACGGCGCGCATCTGGCTCAGGGCCGCCGGGTGCATGGTTACGACGCGCGCATCAGGAGCAGTCGCGAGCGCGGCTTCTGAGCGGTGCAGATCCTCTCGCAGGGGAATGATCTCCCGGTCAAAGAAATCCTCATCGACCCGTCCGTCGATCAGCGCCTTCTGCAGGCGGGTGATTGCGGCCTTCGCCTTTGCGACGGAACGCTCGGCTGTTGCACGGGCGCGTGCCTCATTGCGGCGGTCTTGCTGTGCAGCTTCGATATAAGAGGCAACCAATTCGGGGCGAGAGAGCTTGTCGATCAGACCTTCAATCACGGCATGCTCGATTAGATCGAGCCGGTAGGTCTTACTGTTGGAGCAGCTGCCGCTTTCCTTGAAGGTCGAGCATCTGATGCGGATCGCCTCACCGCGCTTGTCGTGCATGGTCATGCCGCCGCCGCAGCAGGAACAGCGCAGCAGGCCTGACAGGAGGCGCTTGTGCTTGCGCGCACCGCGCGGGGTTTCGTGCGATCTGCGGGCTTTCTCATCTTGGGCGAGATGCCATTGATCAGCCGGTATCAGCGCAAGCTGCGGCGCCTCGGCATATTCCCATGCGCTTTCCGGGTTCATGCGCGGAACGCGCTTGCCGGTTTCCGGGTTGCGCACTATCGTCGTCTTGTTCCACACGATCCGGCCGATATAGAGCGGGTTCTGCAGGATGCCATGGCCGCGCGTCTTGTTGCCGTTGATCGTGCTGGCGTTCCATTTTTCGCCGCGCGGCGGCGCGATCCCGTCCGCATTCAGCCCGGAAGCGATCGTCCTAGGCACGGCACCGGCAAGATATTCCCGGAAGATGCGCCGCACGATTGCTGCCTCCGGCTCGAAGATCTGCAGCACGCCAGGCTCTCCCGGCGTTGGGCGATAGCCATACGCCCGCCCGCCCGCATGGCGCCCGTCACGGATGACGCCGGAGAGGCCGCGCCGCGTCTTGTGTTTTAGATCTCCGATGAAGAGCGTAGAGAGCAGCCCGCGGATGCCGACCTGCAGCGCGTCAGCCTGTCCATCATGTACCGTCATGATATCGACGCCAGCGAACTGAAGCCGCTTGTAGAGACCTGACAGGTCTTCGGTATCTCGGCTCAGGCGATCGAGCGATTCGGTGATGATGGCTGCGAAGGCGCCGCCTCTGGCGTCGTGAAGGAGACTCTGCAGGCCTGCCCGACCGTGGATCGTCGTTCCGGACCTGGCGCGATCGGCAAAGACCTCGACGATTGTATATCCTTCTCGCTCGGCCCAAGCGCGGCAGAGAGCGACCTGATCCTCGATGGATCGGTCATTTTGCAAGTCGCTGGAGTATCTGGCATAGATGGCAGCGCGTTGCATGAATTCTCCTCGGCGCCAAGGTCTGCGCCATGTTTTTCGGCGAATCTGATCGCGGCGCGCCAGAAATCGCTCAGGTCGGAAGGATATGCGCGGCTGCCGTCCATGGTCAAACCTCGCACAGCGCAGCAGTGCCCCATTGCGCGGCGCAGGCCTCGGCGATGCCTTGGAAGGTGCGCGATCGGAATCGCCAGCGCTCCGGGCCGGGCGACGCGCGATGGACGGCGCTCCATGCCTTGTGCGCGGCGGTGCCGGGCTTGGGCGGGGTGAGCTTGTTGGTGGGCACCAGCTCGGGCAGACCGCGCAGATACCAGCCTGTGGCCTTGAAGGCGGGCTCGCCAAACCACCACGGCTGCACGATCTGGGGCCGCGGCAGATCCGCGGGCAGGCGCGCGCGGGCGTGCTTGTGCATCACCGGGTTCTCGATCGCCACGCGCGCGATCGGCGCTCGCCAGCATGCCGAGAAGAGCGCTGCACCTTCGTCGAGCTCGGCCCACATCTCGGCTTGCGTCCGACCGGGCGGCGGGGTGTGCAACCAGCGCACGCCGCTGTTGCACAACCGGGTGCAGGGCGGATGGCAGACGGCGAGGAAGTCCCATCCGTCGCTCAGATAGTCGCGCACATCGCCGGTGATGTGGCGGTTGCTGCCGTCTTCGGCGGGCAGGAGATCTACGCTCCACATGTCATGCCCGCGCGCAGCAAAGGCGCGGCGCATCACTCCGCTCGTCTCGCAGCCGATCAGCCCTCGCATCAGGTGAGCCCTTGCAGCATCAGCGCGACTCCTGCGGCGAGAAGCCCGGCCGAGCCGTGAATGAGGATGCCGAGCTGCGCGCCGTGGTCGGGATCCTCGGCGATATCGGCCGCCTTCGCGGTGACGATGGCCTGATGGAAGCCCGCAGTCGCGGCGGCAAGGGTGAGAAGCCCGAGAGCGAGAAGGATCGTGTTCATCGGGGCTCTCCTTGATGGAAATGCACAGGATCGGGGCGCGGGCCTTCGAGCGGGGTGATCTTCACCGCGAGGCCAGACAGCAGGCTGCGCGTGATGTGGCCTTGTAGCCAGCCGCGGCCTCCGGGGGTGTGGTAGTCGACCTCGCGCAGACCATTGTCGCGGATCACTTCGTCAAGCTCTGGGTCGATGGTTTCGACGCGGACGGGAAAGGTCATGGAAGGCTCGCATGTTGGGGGAGCTGCGGCGCGCTGCAAAGGGGAAGGCGCGCCGCAGCGTTACCCCGCGCGGGGGAGGTGCGCGGGGATCTCAGATCATGCCGAGGGCGGA
>NZ_OBMT01000044.1 GCF_900217815.1 Rhodobacter maris | reverse complement strand
CAGGAGATCTCCGGGCTTTCGGGCGATACGGTCAAGGCCGCGCAGCAGGCGGGCGAGATGCTCGGCCGTCTGGTGCCCGACATCCAGCGCACCGCGGAACTCGTGGCGGAGATCTCGAACGCCAGCCAGGAGCAGAATGCGGGGGCCTCGCAGATCAACGTCGCGATCCAGCAGCTCGACAAGGTCACGCAGCAAAACACCTCTGCGTCGGAAGAAATTGCCGCCACCGCCGAGGAGCTCGAAAGCCAGTCCTCGCAGCTGCAGAAAGTGATCGGTTACTTCCGCGTCAAGATGAGCGACACGGTGAGCAAGGGCGCTCAGGGGGCTGATGGGCGCAAGCGTCGTGCCGCCCGGATGAAGGACGAGAGCGCGTCCAGCGGCGCTGCGGCGGGGCGTAGCCGCGGCGGGTTCGCGCTCGACATGGATGCCGAGGCGGAACTCGACAGCCAGTTCATGCGCAGCAGCGCTGCCTGAGCTTTGTCAAAGAGTTGCCGGCCGCCTCAGGCGGCCGGTCCGCACAGTCCCCGGGAGACCGAGCATGGCAGATCAGACCCAATATGTAACCCTCGGCGCCGCTGACAGCCTGTTTGCGGTGCCGGTCGCGCGGGTGCAGCAGATCCTTGAAACGCAATCCGTTGCTGTGATGCCGCAGGCGCCGGCGGATTTCATTGGCATGATCGACGTGCGCGGCCAGAGCGTGCCGGTGATCGACCTGCGGCTGCGCCTTGCGTTACCGACCGCGGCAGACACCCACAACACCCGCATCATTGTGCTTGAGGCCTCCATCGGCGGCAGCCTGCGCTGGCTCGGGTTGAAGACCGACCGCGTGTTCGAGGTCACGGCACTCGACGAGGAAGCGCTCGAACCCCCGCCCGAGGTCGGCGCTGCCTGGCGCAGCGATTATGTGGCGGGTGTCGGCCGGCGCAACGGGAGTTTCGTGACCGTGATCGATCTTGATCGGCTCTTTGCCGGTGCGGGCGAAACGCCCGGACCGAGGGGGCTTGCCGCCTGAGGGAAGGCGTCAGAGATGACGCCGGGTGGGATCGGTCGCCCGGCCCGGTACAGATAACCAGTTCAGAGAGCTTTCGATGTCTTTCCACACGACTGTCGACAGGGGGCGTTCCCAGCATGCGCCGTCCGATCACCTTGCCGAACGCGATTTCAACCGGATCGCCGAGCTGATCAATGGCAAGACCGGGATCCGTCTGCCGCCGGGCAAGCGCACGATGATCGAGGCGCGGCTGCGCAAGCGGGTCAGGGCACATGGCATGGCAAATATGGAGGCTTATTGCCGCTTCCTGTTCGACGAGGGCGGGCTCGAAACGGAAGCATCGCATCTGGTCGATGTCGTCACCACCAACAAGACCGATTTCTTCCGCGAGCCCGACCATTTCCGGTTCCTCGCCGGGCCGGGGATCGCAGCGCTGATGACGCAGCATCAGCATGAGCGGTCTCCCCATCTGCACTTCTGGAGCGCGGCCAGCTCGAATGGGGCCGAGGCCTATACGCTCGCGATGGTCCTCTCCTCGCTTATCGATCGCAACCGGCGCTTCGACTTTTCGATCCTCGGCACCGATATTTCCACCGCCATGCTGCGCCACGCGCATCGGGCGGTCTATCCGAGCGATTTCGTTGCCCCGGTTCCGGGGCAGATGCGTCACCGCTACCTTCTTCAAGCGCGCGATCCGCGCCAGAACGAGGTCCGGATCGTTCCGGAACTGCGTGAACGGGTGCGCTTTGCCCATCTCAACCTGATGGACCGCACCTACCCGTTCGAGCACCATTTCGACGTGATTTTTCTGCGCAATGTGCTGATCTATTTCGAGCGCGAGGTGCAGGTGGCCGTGACGCGCCGCCTCATCAGCCATCTGCGGCCGGGCGGCTATCTGTTCGTCGGCCATTCCGAAACTTCAGTCGCCTATGATCTGCCGGTGCGTCAGGTTGCGCCGGCCATTTTTCAATTGCAGTGAGGGTGCGATGAGCAATGCAGGTTCCGCCAAGGGCAAGCGTTACCGAGTTCTGATCGTTGACGATTCCGCTTCGGTGCGGCGCGCGCTGACGGAGATCATCGAAAGCGATCCCGGCTTTGAGGTGATGGGCACCGCGGGCGATCCCTATGTCGCGGCCGAGCGCATCTCCCGCGAGGTGCCCGATGTGATGATCCTTGATATCGAGATGCCG
>NZ_OBMT01000037.1 GCF_900217815.1 Rhodobacter maris | reverse complement strand
CTCGTCCGTGCCCCGCATCATGATCCCCTCTCGCCGTGAGAAGGGGTGAATCATGTTCTGCATCCAAGGTCGAGGCCGACTATTTCAGCGACCTGTTAAGGCAGTCGAGGCTCACACGGTGGAGACCGTACGAGGTCTTGATCTAGTAATTCCCACTTTGTTCCGGTTAGAATAAGGCTTGGCACACGAAATGAGCGACAGGTAAGAGCGGGGCTGAACCGTCATGTCTGAAACACAGATAGAATGGACCGATGCCACGTGGAATCCAGTGGCTGGCTGCTCGATCGTCAGCGCCGGCTGCACACATTGCTATGCTATGGAGATGGCGCGGCGGCTCGAAGCAATGGGCGTGGCGAAATATGCCAGCCTCACCCGGCGCAGCGGCGGGCGCACGATCTGGAACGGCGTCGTCCGCGAAGACGAAGATGCGCTTGCAATCCCTCACCGCTGGCGGAAATCTCGCAAGATTTTCGTAAATTCGATGAGCGACCTGTTCCATGAACGCGTCAGCGACGCATTCATTCTCAAGGTCTGGCAGGTGATGCGCGAAACGCCTCGCCACCACTACCAAATCCTCACCAAGCGCCCCGAACGGATGGCGGTGTTCGTCTCGACGCTGGTCGAGGATGTGCTACCCAATGTCTGGCTTGGCGCCAGCATCGAGAACGCCGAGGCTGTAAATCGCATCGACCATCTGCGCGCCGTGCCGGCGACGATTCGGTTCCTGTCATTCGAACCACTGATCGGGCCGGTCGGCGATGTCGACTTGTCTGGCATCCATTGGGCTATTGTCGGCGGCGAGAGCGGTCGGTCGGCGCGGCCGATCCGCGAGGAATGGATCGATGAAATCCACGCCCAATGCGAGGAGCACGAGACCGCCTTCTTCTTCAAGCAGTGGGGCACTTGGGGCAAGGACAATAAACGTCGCTCAAAAAAGGCCAACGGCCGTGAATATCGGGGCAAGACGTGGGACGAGATGCCCGCAGCCTTCTCCACCGGCGCATAGCCTCAGGCGGGCGATAAGGGGGGACGGATGGTCGAGAAAACATATGAATGGGCCAATGGTGCAGTCTTGGAGGAGCACTCGCGCCGCAAGCACAAGATCCTGCGCGAGTATTTCTTCCAATATCTCGCAGTGCGCTGCCAGCTTCCGCAGCAGGAGCGTTTCCGTCTCGCGGTGATCGACGGGTTTGCTGGCGGCGGTCGCTACCAGTGCGGAACCGCTGGCTCGCCCCTCATCTTCATCGAAGAGCTGAAGCGAGCGAGCGAGGCGGTCAACGCCCACCGCGCAGCGCAGGGCCTCGGCCTGATTGAGATCGAGTGCCTGCTCATCCTCAACGATCATAGCCGTGATGCGATTGAGGTTTTGAAGAGGAATATCGCACCGCTGCAGGGAGACATCACCGAAAATGTCCGCCGCCTGCACCTTCGTATCGAGTATCTGACCGATACGTTTGAGGCGGGCTATCCGCGGATGAAGCAGCTTCTGGAACAGGGGCGCTACCGCAATGTTCTGTTCAACCTCGACCAGTGCGGCCACCGCCATGTCGAACACGCGACGCTACTCGACATTATGCGCGCGCACCCGTCAGTGGAAATCTTCTATACTTTCGCGATCGAAGCTCTGCTGTCGTTCTTGCAGAAGTCGAATCCCATTCAGCTCGCGGCCCAGCTCCGACCCTTCGGCATCGAACCCGCCGGGCTCGACGTTCTCAACGGGGCGATGAGCAAACATAGCTGGCTTGGTGCCGCAGAGCGACTGGTGTTCGAGACATTCCGAACTTGTGCCCCCTTCGTCAGCCCCTTTTCGATCAACAATCCAGGCGGTTGGCGCTACTGGCTAATCCACTTCGCCAACATCTATCGTGCGCGGCAGGTCTATAACAATGTCCTCCATCAGAACAGCACGGCACAAGCGCATTTCGGCCGCTCAGGCCTCAACATGCTATCCTACGATCCTAGTCATGACGGGGGAGCGCTCTATCTGTTCGATCTATCGGGCCGCGAAACGGCGCGAACACAGCTTCTTGCTGACATCCCGCGGCTGATCTCCGAGTCGGGTGATGTCATTGGCGTTGGCGACTTTTACGAGGGCATCTACAATGCCACGCCTGCACACACCGACGACGTTCACCGCGCAATCATCGAAAACCCAGACATCGCGGTCATCACCCCGGGTGGCGGCGAGCGCCGCAGCGCGAGTGCCATCGGCTTTGGCGACGTCCTGAAGCTCAAGCGGCAAAGGAGCTTCTTCCCGATGTTCCTTGAGGCAAGTTCCAAAGGGAGCGAGGCAAAGTGACCGCCCGGCGTAGCAATGATCCCCAGTGGCGCGAGTTCGAGAAACTCATCGCCCGGATCGAAGCCGACGCCGGGCCACAAGGAATTGTCATCAAGTCGCCTGATCGTATCCGGTGTAAGCTCACGGGGCGCCTCCGAGAAGTGGACGCGACGATCCGCACTAAGGTCGGCACGGCGGAAATGCTGATTACGATAGAGTGTCGACGCCGAACCAAGGTACAGGACGTGACCTGGCTCGAGCAACTGGCCACCAAGCGCTCGTCTATCGGCGCGGATCATACGATCGCGGTGAGCCATTCCGGCTTCTCTCCTGAGGCCGAGACAGTAGCACAACGCCTCGGGATCACGTTGCGGCGCATCGCGGACGTGCAAGCGCAAGACCTAAATCCTCTTCTTGGCCTGGACGTGGTCATCTTCTGGCACAAGCGATGCGTTTGTACAGGTGTGGGCATTCGAACCTATCGTCCGGACGAGGGCGATGTCCGGCCCGAGCCAGACGGAATTGACTATGTCCTGCCTAGCGACACGGACCTTTCTGCCCCAGTTTTCCACGGCGAGGGCGGGTCGAGTTGGTCGATCAACTCTATCTGGCACGAGGTTCAGAACTCGCTCGATCCCTATGCTGAAATCGAGAAGGCCGCGCCGCCGATCACCCGAACGGCACGTATTCGTTATCCAGGCACCGTGACCATCGACACACTGGATGGCCCTGCGCGCCTAGGATTCGTCTTCCTCAGCACGGCAATGTGGATCGAGCCCGAGTTCGTAACCATCGAGGAGGCGCGTAAGATTCGTTACAATGGCGATGGTGATGTCGGGATTCAGCGTGTCGAGTTCTCATCAGCGCGCACCGAGGACTGGCGCATCTCCATACAAGCGCCCGCCGACGCCACGAGCGTCGATGACCTTCGCATCGGTGGAAACTGGCCAAACTCTGATGACGGCTGAACTGATCGTCCCCCCTCTCATATTCTTTCGAAGAGCGGTGCGGGCGGACAGCGTGGTTTCATTTGCTCATGGGCTTTGGGTCGAGACGCGCCAGCAGAGCTTCGATGCCCCAGCGATCCTTTTCCGTCTCCTGCGCGATCGCGATTAGGCGCTCCATTGGTGTGCGCTTGCGGAGATCCTCGATCAGAGCCAGCAGTTCGTCGCGCAGCGCCGCAAGGGCCGATGGCGCGCACAGGCTCATGTTGGCCGAGGGGTTGGCCTGATCGTCATTTTCTATTCGCCTTGAGCGCGTACTTTTTTCTAGAACTGCCCGCAAAACGCCGGTGTTCCCAATCCGCAGGCACCGTGTGATCGCCGATGAGCACACACCCTCGGCTTCAGGCCGTCGAACCTCGGCTATATCTACCGTGGGCTTTCGCTCCTTGTCCACGCGCTGCGCCTTGTCCTCCGTCCGCCAATCGAGGCGCAGTTGGCCTCAAACCCATCGCGCCCACCCGGCCTGCCTCGGAAGACCTTCCCGGCGGCGGTTGAGGTTTAAACCGACCGCTTAGTGGCGCGCATTTTCGTGCATCACGTCCTGCAGGTCGGCAGCAGAGCAGGCGACCCAGTACACCCGAATGACAACGAACTCGTCGCCCTTTCGAATGAAGTCGAGGGGGTGCGCAGTTCCTCGCGACCTTGGGTGGAGGTGGACTTTGCTCCGGCTGCGAATGTCGGGAATGTGGGCTGCGGCTGCGGCATCCAGCCTGGGTGCCCAATGTCCGCTCAGGGCCGGCCTTGACTGCTACAGCACAACCTCGAATCGAGAATGCCGCAGTAGAGGCCGCCGACACAGTCAGCCTACGACCCGATCATGGCGACGC
>NZ_OBMT01000036.1 GCF_900217815.1 Rhodobacter maris | reverse complement strand
GCCTTGAGCCGGTCCTTGGCCGCCTCGGAAAATCCGGAAAGCTCGATCCGGTTGACGCCCATGACGCGGGAGCGGTGCAACTCCATCCCCTCGGACAGACGCACGGTGGTCTTGCCCTCCAGAACGAGCGCATGGACTTGCGCCCCCGTGAGCTTTGGCGCGGCATCTGCCAGCGTGGCCGCGACCCAAGACGGCGAAACCCTGCGACCGATGAGGCGTTGACCATCGTCGGTCTGTAGCCGATAGACGCGGGTTTCGTCCTCGGGGAGCTGCTTCCAGATCGGCAGCAGCAGCCCCGCCACGATGTGGAGCGTGGTTTCGGAAAATTCAGGAACCTCCGCCAGCTCAGCATTCCAGGCGGTGGTGAAGGCCGCGCGGTCGACCTCCAGCCAGTGGGTGTCTTCCATGATCTTGACAGGCACCGTGCTCGCCTCGGTCGGACGGATCAGGCGCAGACGAGGCTCGATCGTGCCGTCATCGAGCATCAGGCTGGTGGCGGGCACCTGAACCGCAGCGCGACCAGAGCGGCTGTTGATCAGGCAGCGCGCGCCGAGGTCATCGAGCCAATCGAGTGCATCGGTGAGCGAGGTCGGCGTGTTGCGCCGCTTTTCTGCGATGGTCAGAAGCTGGGTTTCGGCACCGGAACCGGGATGGGTGTAGATCACCCGGGCATCGGTGACGCGGAAGCTCTCGGCGCGCAGCGTCTCGAGCCCGAGGTCATAGACACCGGCGGCGATTGCCCCCTCGATCCGCTGATCGAGCAGCGCCTCGAACGCCAAAAAGAGCACGCCCTGCATGTCGATCGTCAGCGCGAGCAGACGATTGAGGAAGGTGGTGATTGGCGGCAGGTCATCCTTCAGACCGTTGTCGTCGGTCAGGCTGAGACCCGTCGCATCCTCGAAAGCCCCGAGCGAACAGCCCGCGAAATCGCCGCGATAGAGGCGGCGATAGAGCTGGCGCAGGGCGTCGCGGGCATAAGGGCTCTCGAGGTTGTCCTCGGGCCGGAAGAGCCCCTGCCCGCCGGTCTGGCGCTGGCCGCGCGTGATCGCGCCGAGCGTGTCGAGACGCCGCGCAATGGTCGAGAGGAACCGCTTCTCCGCCTTCACATCGGTCGCGACGGGGCGGAAGAGCGGCGGCTGCGCCTGATTGGTGCGGTTGGTGCGCCCCAGCCCCTGGATCGCGGCATCGGCCTTCCAGCCCGGCTCGAGAAGGTAATGCACCCTCAGGCGCTGGTTCTTCGCACCGAGATCGGCGTGATAGCTGCGCCCGGTGCCCCCCGCATCAGAGAAGATCAGGATGCGTTTTTGGTCATCCATGAAGGCGGCGGTTTCCGCAAGGTTGGCAGAGCCGGCGCGGGTCTCGACGACGAGCCGCGCCGCAGCACCCTCGCCCTTGCGCACGATGCGGCGCGACCGGCCCGTGACCTCGGCCACGAGGTCGGTGCCGAAGCGCTGCACGATCTGGTCGAGCGCCCCCGGCACGGGCGGCAGCGCGGCCAGTTTCTCGATCAGCGCGTCGCGCCTGCGGGTGGCCTCGCGGCATTCGACCGGCTGACCGTCGCGTACCACGGGCCGCGAGGAGAGATTGCCCTCGCTGTCGGTGAAGGGCTCGTAGAGCTGCACCGGAAAGGAATGGGCGAGGTAGTCCAGGACATACTCCCTGGGAGTGATGTCACAACGGATGTCGTTCCAGTCCTCGGTCGGGATCTCGGCCAGACGCCGCTCCATCAGCGCCTCGCCGGTCGAGACGATCTGGATGACCGCCGCATGGCCCGCCGCCAGATCGGCCCCGATCGCGCCGATCAGCGTGGGGGTTTTCATCGAAGTGAGCAAATGACCGAAGAAGCGCTGCTTGGCGCTTTCGAAGGCAGACCGCGCGGCCGATTTGGCATGACGGTTGAGCGTGCCGCTCTCGCCGGTGATGTTCGCTGCCTCCATCGCCGCCGCCAGGTTATTGTGGATGATGGCGAAAGCCCCGGCATAGGCATCGTAGATGCGGCGCTGTTCGGGCGTGAGCGCATGCTCCAACATCTCGTATTCGACGCCGTCATAGGAAAGCGAGCGCGCGGTATAGAGGCCGAGCGCGCGCAGATCACGCGCGAGAACCTCCATCGCCGCGACGCCTCCGGCCTCGATCGCCTCGACGAATTCAGCGCGGGTGGCGAAGGGGAAGTCCTCGCCACCCCAGAGCCCGAGGCGCTGCGCATAGGCAAGGTTGTGAACGGTGGTGGCGCCCGTAGCCGAAACATAGACCACGCGGGCATTGGGCAGTCTGTGCTGCAAGCGCAAACCCGCCCTGCCCTGCCGCGAGGCCGCCTGATCGCCACGCTCGCCCTTCGCCACAGCGGCATTCGCCATGGCATGGCTTTCGTCAAACAGGATCACCCCGTCGAAATCCGCCCCGAGCCAATCGACGATCTGATCGACGCGGGATTTCTTCGCACCGCGTTCCTCAGAACGCAGCGTCGCATAGGTGGTGAAGAGAATGCCCTCGGAGAGCGGAATGTCGCGCCCCTGCGCGAAGCGCGAAAGCGGCGTCACCAGAAGCCGCTCCTGACCAAGGGCCGACCAGTCGCGTTGCGCATCCTCGAGAAGCTTGTCGCTTTTCGAGATCCAGAGCGCCTTGCGACGGCCCTGCGCCCAGTTGTCGAGCAGGATCCCGGCCGACTGGCGCCCCTTGCCAGCGCCCGTGCCATCGCCGAGGAAAAAGCCGCGGCGGAAACGAACGGCGTCAGCGGCATCCTCGGGCGCGGCCGAGACCATGTCGCCGGTCTCATCGACGATCCACGATCCGGCGAGATGCGCGCCATGCGCCTCGCCCGCATAGATCACGGTCTCCAACTGCGCGTCGGAGAGAAGACCATCGCGCAGGACGGCGGTGGGCAGCTTCGGACGGTAGCTGGGTTTCGGGGGCGCAACCGAGGCCATCGCCGCCGATTGCACGAGCTTGGTCGGGTGTGCGGCCGCGCCGGGGATGTCGATCGTCTGCAGACGGAAGGTCTCGTAGATCGCATCCGACAGATGCGCCGTGCTTCCATCCTCGGCGGCATCCCGCAGCGCATAGTCGATCTCCTCGGCCTTGATCGGCGTCGGAACCTGCGCCGGTCGGGCGGCAAAACGCGCGCGTGCCGGGTTGATAGGCCTGCGCGCGGCAGGGGCAGAAATCCCCGGGAAGGGGGAAGAGGGCCCCTGCCCTGCCAGGGCGTCCTGTTCCAGTTCGAGCCGGGGCGGAACCTCGCGCAGGATCCGGGCCAGAATATCTGCGGCGTCAGGGGAGATCGGCTGTCGCAGATCAGCCGTGATCCCGCCCACCTCGCCGCCCCGGCATTTGTCAAAGACCGAGAGCCGCGTCTCGAAGCTGGTGCCGTGCCGCGCAAAGGCGGCCCCGGACACCGCGCCGGTGAACACCAGATGCGCGGTCTCCGTCAGGCGCGCGAAAACCTCGGCCCAAGCCGGGGTGTCGGGCGCGAACCCCGCCCCAGTGATGGCGACAAGCCGCCCGCCCGGCGCAAGGCGCGCCAGCGCCGAGCGCAGATGTCGGGCGGTCGCCTCGGTCGTGCGGCCATCGACGTGGGCGAGTGCCGAGAAGGGCGGGTTCATCAAGATGACGCTCGGGCGCAGCGCCGCATCGAGATGATCGTCGATCTGCGCGGCATCAAAACGGGTGACGGGGCGGCCCGGGAAGAGCAATTGCAGAAGATCGGCGCGCATGCCCGCCAGCTCGTTCAACGCGAGGCCGCCCCCCGCGAGCTCGGCCAGGATCGCCAGAAGCCCGGTCCCGGCCGAAGGCTCGAGGACCAGATCTCGGGGGGTGATCTGCGTCGCAGCAAGGGCCGCGAGCCCCATCGGCAGCGGCGTCGAGAATTGCTGGAACCGCTCCATCTCCTCCGAGCGGCGGGTATGGGTCGGCAGCAGACCCGCGACCTTGGTGAGGACCGGCATCAGCGCCGCAGGCGACCCCGCCCGGGCGAGAAGCGCGTGCCCGAATTTCCGCAAAAAGAGGATAAGCGCCACCTCGCCCGCCTCATAGGCGAGCTTCCAATCCCAGGCGCCCGACGCATCGGAGCCGCCAAAGGCGCGCTCCATCTCGGGCCGCAGGCGCGAAGCGTCGATCGGCGCGCCTTGCGCCAGATCGGGCTGCAGCGCCTCGGCCACAGCAATGATCGCCGGCGCCGGATCCAAGGGCCGCAGGGGCGGCAAAGGCGCAACAGGAGGAAGAAAGGTCATCGGGAAACTCCGGAATGAGGGATAGGGCCAGCCCGGACACCCTCTCTCGGGCACCCTCAGGCCTGACCTTTCCCGACCCATCTCTCCCTCTCGAGCCTCTGTCTCCCGGCGCCCGGCTTGATTTTGTTCCCTCTTTGTTCTATCTTGAGAGTCAGCTCAGCAGGGGAGATCGACCATGGAAAGCACCGCGCCTGCGCTGCCCGCAACGCCCAAGCAGATCGCCTATGCGCGCTCGCTCGCCCTGCGCAACGGCACCCTCCTGCCATG
>NZ_OBMT01000012.1 GCF_900217815.1 Rhodobacter maris | reverse complement strand
CTTGAAATCCGTCAGGCAGGTGGAACGACAATTGCCCAGGATGAAGAAAGCTGCATCGTCTTTGGCATGCCGAAGGAAGCGATCGAGCGCGGCGCGGCGATGAAGGTTCTGCCGCTCTCGCGCATGGCGCAGGCGATCGTGCAGATCCGTCACACGCCGATCGAAACGGTCAAACCGGCATGAGCGCGCTTCCTGCGGTGCGTTTTTCGGAGGGGCCGACCGAAGCCGCGCAGGGCACGAACCCTGACGTGGCCGCCCTCGCAGCGCGCGTTGCACAGCCACGCGAGGAAATCGAACGCGCCTTTCTGGCGATGGGTGGCAACCTCGTTGCGGCCGCGCGGCTGCTTGAGGCCGTGTCGGGCGCGCATCGTGCGATGGCGGCCGAATTCGAGGGGGAAGATTTCCTCTCGGCTGTAAGCTCGATCGATGCCTTGCGCAGCGAGGTCGGCACCATCATCTCGGCCATGTCTGCGGGCAATGTCGAATTCGAACAGCTCGCCGAAACCACGCATGCGTTGCGCGCGCCGCTCGACGAAACCGAGAAGGCGATCCGTCTTCTGGAGCTCGTGGCCATCAACGCGCGCATCGTCGCCGCGGCACTCGGCACAAGTCAGACCGACATGATGGCTTTCACCGAAGAGATGATCCAGATCTCGCGCGGCGCGAAGGCGACCGTCGGCAAGATCACCAATGTGCAGGGCAGAGTGGCCCGCACGGTGGCCGAAAGCCTCCAGCTTCAGGGCGATTTCGGCAGAGATTATGCCAGCACGATGGCTACGATCGCGCAGCATCTGGAGGGTCATCTGCGCCTTGTCGAGGCGCAGCGCGTGCAGGCGGCGGATCATGCCAAACGCTCGGCAGGCCTCGCCGCAAGCATCGGGGCGCGGATCGGCGATGCCATCATGGCGACACAGGTGGGCGACGGCACGCGCCAGCGGCTTGAGCATGTCGAGGAGATCCTCGCGCGGATCGCGGAGCGCAGCGGGGAAACTCCGGGTGCAACCGTCGCCATGCTCTGGCGTCTTGCTTCGGCCCAGATCCAGTCCACGAATACCGATTTTCTCGACGAGATCCGAACGCTTCACTCTGCCATAGACCTTCTGCGTGACGATGCCGGCCAGGTGCTCAACGACGGAACCAGCCGCGCCGGGAAATCCATCGCCGACAGCAGCCTCGCGCTCGCCGCACTCGCGGCAGACCTTCAGTCGCTCGGCCCGCTCCTGCGCAAGGAGGCTGAGAACCGCGCGAACGCCCAAAAGTTGAGTGAAAGCGCCGCAAATGCGATGAGCGAAATGCTGGCGCAAATCGATCAGCTTGAGCGGCTCGAGCGGGATGTGAGGCTCCTCGGCCTCAACATGGCGGTGCGCTGCAGCGGTCTGGGCGATCGCGCGAGCGGGCTGCGCGTCATCGCGGCCGAAGTTGGCGGGCTCGCGCGCGATACCAGCGCAGCCGCGACAAAGGTGCGCGGGATCCTCGCGGGAGCCCAAAGCGCCATCGAGGCCGCGCGTCGGCGCGCGTCTCAATTCGAGGGCAGAGATCTGACTGGGGCACCGCTCGCGGCCTCGGGCCGACTTGAGGCGGTGCTGTCACGGCTGTCGACCAATACTCAGCTCC
Source organism: Rhodobacter maris (assembly GCF_900217815.1). Classification (GTDB taxonomy): domain Bacteria; phylum Pseudomonadota; class Alphaproteobacteria; order Rhodobacterales; family Rhodobacteraceae; genus Rhodobacter; species Rhodobacter maris. The sequence continues at coordinate 101,009 of NZ_OBMT01000012.1, read as the reverse complement.
TCGCCGAATCCTGTCCCAAGGCGTCGGTTCTGCTTGATGCGACAGCCAAGCAGACACGCGAGATATCGGCAGGCGGCCGCAACTGGTCGGATCTGGCCGAAGCGATCACATCCGCAGGGATTGAGGCTCAAGCGGCGGATGGCGGCGTCGATGAGGCGGCTCTGGGCACGATACGCTCGCATTACACAATGCATAAGGAGCGCGAGATCCATGACCGGATCACCGGCACCGTGCCGACGACGCCCCCCAAAGCCGAGCCTCCACCTGCCACGGATGGCGATGATATCGACGCTTTCCTGTTCTAACGTGCCGGGTTTTGCTGCGTAATGGCGGGGTAAGTAGGGGGCGAGCGTGACAGCGGGCGATGAAGATATATTCCCTTTGGGGCGGGTGTGTCGGTTGAAAGCCGCGGGCGCGGACGCGGGTCTCTGCAACATCGGGTCTCTCCGGGTGAGCGCAAGTTGCGGCGCTCTTCGTTGACGATCAGCTCGGTTGACCGGATGCGCGGCGCTTTGGCCCGCTAGCGCGGGGCTTCCGTTCGCTCTGCAGGGGCGGTGCTTTCGGCCAGCACGATGTTTGCCGTTGCGGCAGCCCGGAGCGGCTTGGAATAGCGCATGTCGTAAAGACCCGCCGTTCCGAGCAGCCCAAGCGAGAGGAGCCAGGCGAAGGCCCATTGCCAGCGGGGAAGGGCGCGAAAGAGGCGCGCGGTATCGCGCGAGAACCATTGTGCCGCAGCGATCCCGACAATCAGGCACATACCGCCCAGAACCCAGCCCGCCAGCACGTCAGACAGATAATGCGACACGAGATAAAGGCGGCTCAGGCCGACGAAAACGGCCGTCATCGCGCCAAGCGCAAAGGCGAGGAAGCCGCGCAACTGCCCCAGCCGCCACAGGCTGTAAAACAGCATCCCGTAAAAGGCGACGCCAAAGGCAGAATGCCCCGAGGGGAAGCTGCCCGACGTTTCCATGAAGTAGCCAAACTCCGGACGCGGACGGGCAAAGCCGTGTTTGGCCATCGAAACGGTGGCGAGTTCGGCGATAATCGCGACCAGAACCCCGAGGACGAGCCCGGGGCGCCGCCGCAACAGTGCCCAGAACGAGATAAGCCCGAACAGGGCGCTAGCGACCGCCGGATCGCCGAGCGCGGTGATGCGGGTGAAGGCTGCCAGACCCGGCGGGCTCCAGAGTTGCGTCATGAAACGTGCCAGTTCGGTATCAAGAGCGATGAGGGCGCTGCCGTGGAGGAACGCAAGAGCGAGCAGAAGCCAGAGCCCGAGAAGCGTTGCAAAGCAAAGCGCGAGCAGGTTTGCCGGGCGCATCGCGTGGCGCCGTAACGGAGCCTGTGGCCGCACGCCGCCCGTCAGCCGCATCACGGCCACGTCCTCGCATCGCAAACAGGGGGAAACGGGGAGAGCATCATCGGAAATCCTCGCGGGCAGCCTGAGATCAGAGCGCCTTTAGAGTATTGCGGCCCCTGTCGTGCGCGCCTGACGTGGTCTTTACAAAATCGTAAGAAATGGATCAGCCGGGCGCGGATCGCGCGTGACAGAAGCAAGCATCCGAAAGAAACTGTCGCCATGAAAATTCTGATTGCCGAAGATGATGCCGAGACCGGCGCCTATTTGCGCAAGGGGCTTGCGCGGGAGGGCCATGCCGTCGACCTGTTGCGCGACGGGCGCGAGGCGCTCACACAGGCGACGGGGATGCCTTATGAGTTTTTCATCTTCGACCGGATGATGCCCGGGCTCGACGGACTTGCCTTGCTCAAGGCCCTGCGTGCGGCGCAGATCGACACGCCCGCGATCCTGCTCACCGCGATGGACAGCGTCGAGGACAAGGTGGCGGGGCTGCGCGCGGGAGCGGATGATTACATGGTCAAGCCCTTCGCCTTCGTCGAGCTTCTGGCGCGGATCGACACGATCGCGCGCCGCCCGGCCTTGCGCGCGGAGGTGACCGAACTTGTGCAGGGCGATCTCAGGCTCGATCTGCTCTCGCGCGAGGCTTGGCGGGCGGGGCAAAAGATCGAGCTGCAACCGCGCGAATTCCTGCTCTTGAAGCATTTCATGGAGCGCCCGGGCCGGGTGCAGACGAAAACGATCTTGCTCGAGGCGGTGTGGGACATTCATTTCGACCCGAAAACCAGCGTGGTCGAGACCCATATCAGCCGCCTGCGCGCGAAGATCGACAAGCCCTTCGCCACGCCCTATCTGAGCACGCTGCACGGCATCGGCTACGTGTTTGAGCCAGCATGAGGCGCACGGTCACATGGTCGATGCGCTTTGCGCTGGTGATCTCCGCAGTGTTCATCCTCGCCGCGCTCGTCGCCGGAGGCTTGGCCTATGAGCTGCAATCGCGCGGTATGGCGCATCGGCTCGAAAGCGAGGTCGAGGCGGATACCCGCGCCCTCGCGCTTGCGCCAAGGGAAGGCGATCTGGAGGATCTGAGCGCGCAGGTGGCGGCTTTGGCTTCGGTGAGCCGCGACGGGGCGCAGATTGTCGCCTATCTGCCCGCAGCGGGCGGGGCGGTCGAAGGCAATGCCCGTGTTGTGGCGCCGTTCGAGGGCCTGCGCTATTTGCGCACCGGCACCGATCTCACGCTGGCGCTCGACGGTCCGGGCCTGCCCAAGCGCTTTGTTGCCTATGGCCTTCTGATCCCTGAAGGCTGGGTGATGACCGGGCATGACGCTGACTGGCTGCATGAGCAGACCGAGATTCTGGCGGGCAGTTTTGGCTGGGCGCTCGGGCTTGCGGCGCTTCTGTCGACGGCTTTTGCAATCGTCATTGCGCGGCGCACCGAGGCCCGGATCGGGTGGATGGAGCAGGTGCTCGATGCTGTTGGTGCGGGGCGGCACGATCTGCGCATCCGCGATCATGGGCGTGATGACCTGACCCGGCTCGCGCAAAGCGTTGATGCCGCGCTTGATCGGCTTGAGGCCGGGATCTCGGCGATCCGGCAGGTCTCGACCGATGTCGCCCATGATCTGCGCGCGCCGCTTGGACGGCTGCGGCTCAGGCTCGAGCCCGTCGCTCTGGATCGCACGCTGCCCGCCCCCACGCGCACAGAGATCGGCAGCGCGCTTGCCGATCTGGACCAGATCTCGGCCACGTTCGATGCGATCTTGCGGCTTGCGCGGATGCAGGCGGGGATGGTGGCGATTTCGCCTCAAGAGGTTGATCTGGAAGCGCTGTGCCGGGACGCTTTCGAGATGATGCTGGCCAGCGCCGAGGATATGGGGCACGAGTTGCGCCTTGAGGTGGACAGAGCTGTGAACGTCGCAGGCGATCGCGCGCTCCTCGGTCAGGCTTTGGTGAACCTGATCGACAATGCGCTGCGCCATTGTCCGCCACCGGCGCGGATCACGCTGTCTTTGCAAGGCGGCCATGCCCCGGTGGTGTCGGTCTGTGATGACGGGCCGGGCATTCCCGAGGCGGATCTTGACCGGGTGCGGGCCCGGTTCGTGCGCCTTGAGGCCAGCCGCAACACCCCCGGCAGCGGGCTCGGGCTCAGCCTCGTCGAGGCGATCGCCAAGCTCCACGGTGCGCAGTTGATACTGAAGAACCGCGCCCCGGGCCTTTGTGCATCGATCATTTTTGCAGAAGCAGACGATCAGAGAGCGAGAAAACTGCGCAACCTGCCAAGCGCAAAGCCGCCGGCCAGATAGCGATTGCTCTGCTTGTCTGAAGGAGTCGAGTCTGGTTGTGCGGATCCGAAAACTGCTCCGAACCCCGTCGCCATGTTGTCGCCCGGGCGCTCAAGGCCATCTCATGCGGTGCTCAATGATCATGTCGCTCCGGAGGGATGTTTCCAGAGGATCATTGCTCCTCTGGAGATCAGGGCAAAGCCCCGAGGGTTGCGGACGAGCGCGGCCCCTCCTCCCCGCGCGTTCAGGCTTGAAAGACCATATGAATGCCGACGCTGCCAAGCAGGGCGCAGGCGATCCCATGGTGCACCGCGGCGACATGTTGCGACGCGGCAAAGCGCAGCCCAATCAATGAGCTGCGTCATGGCCTCGACAGGGCCGAAGATAGGCCCCGTTTTCAGGTCATCGTGAGGCTGGGGCGCGCAACCGTGGTCCCCTTTGCACCTTCGGCTCCTTGCCAAAGAGATGGGGTCCAAAGGATCGTGGCTTGCCGATCCGGGGGCGTCCGGCGTCGGCCGGGGCAGCCGAAAGGGTGCCCCGGCCGGTCGGATGTCAGTGTCCGCCTTCGTTGCCTTGGGCGAAGTAGTCGCGCGTCAGCTTGACGATGACGGGCGAGAGGAGAAGCAGCGAGATCAGGTTCGGAATCGCCATCAGCGCATTGAGCGTATCGGCCACCAGCCAGGCGAAATCGAGGCTCAGCGTCGCGCCGAAGAACACTGCGATCGTCCACAGTATCCGGAACGGCTTCTCGCTGATCGTGCCAAGCAGGAACTCCCAGCATTTCTCGGCGTAATAGGCCCAGCCGAGGATGGTGGTGAAGGCAAAGAGTGCGAGACAAATCGTCAGCACATATTTGCCAACCCCCGGCATCGCCGCCTCGAACGCCTGCGAGGAGAGCAGCGCCCCGGTTTCCCCGCCGGTCCAGACGCCGGTGACCATGATCGCAAGGCCCGTCAGCGTGCAGATGATCACCGTGTCGATGAAGGTGCCCATCATGCCGATTACGCCCGAGAACACCGGGTTCGAGGTTGAGCCCGAGGCCTGCGCGATGCCCGCAGTGCCAAGCCCCGCCTCGTTGGAGAAGATGCCGCGCGCGACGCCCTTTTGCATCGCCATCAGGATCGTCGAGCCAAGGAACCCGCCCGCCGCCGCGGTGCCGGTGAAAGCATCCGAGACGATGGTGGCGAAAGCCGAGGGGATGTTGCCGGCAAAAATCGCCAGCACGAAGATCACGCAGACCAGATAGACGATCGCCATGAAGGGCACGACCTTTTCGGCCACCGCGCCGATGCGGCGGATGCCGCCGAGCACCACCAGCCCGGTGATCGCGGTCAGCACGGCGCCGGTGATCCAGGTCTCGAGGCCGAAGGAATTCTGCATCGCCGCGGCAATGCCGTTCGCCTGCACCATGTTGCCGATGCCAAAGCCCGCAAGCCCGCCGAAGAACGCAAACGCCGTGCCGAGCCAGCGCCAGTTCCGCCCGAGCCCGTTCTTGATCGCAAACATCGGGCCGCCGACATGCTCGCCCTTGTCATCGACCTCGCGATATTTCACCGCGACGACGACTTCGGCATATTTCGTCGCCATGCCGACAAAGGCGGTGACCCACATCCAGAACAGCGCCCCCGGGCCGCCGACCGCGATGGCGGTGGCGACGCCGGCGATATTGCCGGTGCCGATGGTGCCCGAAAGCGCGGTCATCAGCGCGGCGTAGGGGGTGATTTCGCCCTCCGCCTCGGTGCCGGGGGTGCGGCTTTTCCAGATCATCCGGAAGCCGTAGACGAGTTTGCGGATCGGCATGAAGCCAAGGCGCAGTTGCAGGAAAAGCCCGGTGCCGATGATCAAGACGATCATCGGCACGCCCCAGACGATGCCGTTGAGCCAGTTGAAGAAATTCAGAATCAGTTCCAAACGCCAGTCTCCTTCTTGTCCCTCGCACTGCGGTCTTCGGCAGAAAACCGGCCGGTGGGCGACGTGCCTTGCGTCGCCGGGATCTTGTGCTGTTGTTCGCGCCCCTCCCTTATGGTCGTGCGGGTTCCAAGTGCAACCCGACGATTCATCACAGGCCCCGGCCAGAAGTGGCTGCGAAAAAACAGTTGTGAGGTGCAATTGTCGTCGCTATGCGCGAAGTCGGGCCGACCGGGGGCCTGTCATGGCATCCTGTCTCCCTCTTTTCGACGATTTCGGCGTTGCGTTGTTCACCGTGACCGTGCCGTTGGAATTGCGCGTCTCGGGCAGATAGTGCGCCGCGCCGGGAAGCATCACCCTATGGCCGTCATGGCCGTACAGATGCACCCGACCGGGGATTTGCGATTTCCACGGCAGGGCGTCGAAATCGGCACGCAGCCCAATTGCCTTCTCGCCCCCGCCCGAGGGGATCGAGGCGACGATGCTGTGCCCGCCGCCTGCGCCGTCAGCCCGCCGAACAGCGCGGCAAAGCCCGGCCCGCGCCACGCCCCCATCGACCACAGGCTGATTGCCCGCTGCCGCGCCGTGCCCCTCGCAATAAGTTTTCACCGAGCCGAGGATCGGGAGCACGAAACCCCACATCACCATGCGCAGACGGCCCAGCCGGTCGGCGCCGAAAAGGATCGATGCAGATGAAAAAACCCTTCCCGCGCGAACGGCTGACTTTCCGGCTCGACATGCTGGCCAAGGAGACGTTCGACGCCAACGACGGGATCTTTCCGCGCCAGCTCGGGCTGAGCAAGGGCTGAAAGCGGGGGGCGCTTCCGCCTAGTAAATCGGCGGCGAGACGATCCAGATCACCTCTGCCGGCTCCGGGCCTTCGTTGCGCCAGCCGTAATCGGCGCCGGTGAACTGGAAGCTGTCGCCGGGGGCAAGGGCGATCTCGGTTTGCCCGATGATCAGCGTGAGGGCGCCCGAGAGCAGCACCCCGCCATCTTCGCGCTCGCAGGGTTTGAACGGCCCGTCGCTGGAGGATCCCGGCGCGAAGACCGAGCGGATCATCTCGAAACTGCCGCCCAGCGTGGGCGAGAGCAGCTCCTCGGTCAGCCCGGTTTCCGCCGAGCCGATCATCGGGCGGTCGGCGGCGCGCAGCACCAGCCCCTGTTCTTGCAGCGCGCGCCCCGAGGAGCGGAAGAAGAAGCTGATGTTGACGCCGAGCCGCTCGGCCAGAAGCCCGAGGTCGCGCACCGAAGGGGTGGTCTGGCCGCGCTCGATCTGGCTGAGCCAGCCGACCGAGCGCCCAACTTCGGCGGCAAGCTGCTTGAGCGTGAGGCTGCGCGTTTTGCGCAACGCGCGGATATCTTCGCCGACATGATGGCTCATAAGGGGTCCCTTTCGCGCCCCATCCTGCCGAAAGCGGGTGAAAAGCTCAAGGCATGCGGCGAAGCAGGGTGAAATTCGGCATCACGAAAACTCCTGAGTGAAATTTTATCTTGAAATTTCATTTATGGGGTGGCTAGCTGAGCCATCCCCTCAGCCCCGGAGTCGCCATGCCCGACCTTCCCGCCAAAGCCCGCGTCGTCATTATCGGAGGCGGCATCTCGGGCTGCTCGGTCGCCTATCATCTTGCCAAACTCGGCTGGACCGACATCGTTTTGCTTGAGCGCAAGCAGCTCACCTCGGGCACCACTTGGCATGCGGCGGGGCTGATCGGGCAATTGCGTGCGAGCCAGAACATGACCCGGCTCGCGAAATATTCCGCCGATCTCTACGGTCGGCTCGAGGCGGAAACCGGGCTTGCCACCGGGCTCCGGCGCTGCGGTTCGATCACCGTGGCGCTGAGCGAGGAGCGGCGCGAGGAGATCTTGCGCCAGGCCGCGCTGGCGCGCGCCTTTGGCGTTGAGGTGAACGAACTTTCCCCCGCTGAGGTGCTGGCGATGTATCCGCATCTCAACATCGAGAGCGTGGTGGCGGGGGTGCATCTGCCGGGCGACGGGCAGGCCGACCCCGGCAATATCGCGCTGGCCTTGGCGAAGGGCGCGCGGATGGCGGGGGCGCGGATCATCGAGCAGGTGAAGGTGACAAAAGTCACGACTGCTGACGGCCGGGTGACAGGGGTTGACTGGGAAATGGGGGCCGAGCGCGGCCATATCGCCGCCGATCATGTGGTCAATTGCGGCGGCATGTGGGGGCGCGATCTGGCGGCGCAAAACGGCGTCACGCTGCCGCTGCATGCCTGCGAACATTTCTACATCGTCACCGAAACCATCCCGGGTCTGGCGCAGTTGCCGGTGCTGCGGGTGCCCGACGAATGCGCCTATTACAAGGAAGATGCAGGGAAAATTCTCTTGGGCGCGTTCGAGCCCAAGGCCAAGCCCTGGGGGATGAGTGGCATTCCCGAGGCGTTCTGTTTCGACCAGCTGCCCGAGGATGTCGACCATTTCGAGCCGATCCTTGAGCAGGCCGTGGCGCGGATGCCGATGCTGGCCGAGGCGGGCATCCACACTTTCTTCAACGGCCCGGAAAGCTTCACCCCTGACGACCGCTATTATCTGGGCGAGGCGCCTAACCTCGGCGGCTATTGGGTGGCGGCCGGGTATAATTCGATCGGCATCGTCTCCTCGGGCGGCGCGGGGATGGCTTTGGCGCAGTGGATGCACGATGGCGCGCCGCCCTTTGATCTGTGGGACGTCGATATCCGCCGCGCGCAGCCGTTCCAGCGCAACCGGCGCTATCTCAAGGAACGGGTCAGCGAGACGCTCGGCCTGCTTTATGCCGACCATTTTCCCTATCGGCAGATGGCGACCGCGCGGGGCATCCGCCGTTCACCCCTGCACGAGCACCTCAAGGCGCGCGGTGCGGTCTTTGGCGAGGTGGCGGGCTGGGAACGCGCGAACTGGTTTGCGCGCGCGGGGCAGGAGCGGGAGTATCGCCTGAGTTGGAAGCGGCAGAACTGGTTCGAGAACCAGCGCGCCGAGCATTTGGCCTTGCGCGAGGGCGTGGGGCTTCTCGACATGAGCTCGTTTGGCAAGATCCGCGTCGAGGGGCGCGACGCGGTGGCCTTCTTGCAGCGGCTCTGCGCCAATGACGTCGATGTCGCCCCGGGCCGCATCGTCTACACCCAGATGCTGAACGCGAAGGGCGGGATCGAGGCCGACCTGACTGTCACACGGCTGAGCGAAACCGCCTTTTTCCTTGTCGTGCCGGGCGCCACGCTGCACCGCGATCTAGTCTGGCTGCGCCGCCATCTGGGCGAGGACTGGGTGACGATCACCGATGTCACCTCGGCCGAAGCCGTGCTGCCGATCATGGGCCCGCGCGCGCGCGACCTGATGCGCCTCGTCTCGCCAGATGATTTCTCGAACGCCGCGCATCCCTTTGGCATGGCGCGCGAAATCGAGATCGGCATGGGTCTCTCGCGGGCGCATCGGGTCACCTATGTGGGTGAGCTGGGCTGGGAACTTTACATCCCCACCGATCAGGCCGCGCATGTGTTCGAGACGCTGATAGAGGCGGGCGAAGCGGTCGGGCTAAAGCTTTGCGGGCTGCATGCGATGGACAGTTGCCGGATCGAGAAGGCCTATCGCCACTTCGGCCATGACATCACTGACGAAGATCATGTGCTGGAAGCCGGGCTGGGCTTTGCGGTGAAGCCGGAGAAAGGCGATTTCCTCGGCCGCGAGGCGGTGTTGCGCAAGCGCGCGGCGGGGCTGACGCGGCGGCTGGTGCAGTTCCGCCTGACCGACCCCGAGCCGCTTTTGTTCCACAACGAGCCGATCTTGCGCGATGGGCGCATCGTCGGCCAGCTTACCTCGGGCAATTACGGCCATGCGCTGGGGACCGCGATCGGACTGGGCTATGTGCCCTGCCGCACCGATGAAACGGCGGCGGAGCTGCTGGGGGCAAGCTACAGTATCGACGTGGCGGGGCGGATCTTCGAAGCCGAAGCCAGCCTCGCGCCGCTGTATGACCCCAAATCCAGCCGCCCGCGCGCCTGAGCCATAGGTTGCTGCTCCGTCTGCGCTGGAAATGAGCGATCAAGGCATCGTCCGAGCCGCGCCGCTATCGCGCCCCCGCTATCACGCGAGGCGAGATATTGCGAGCCGACCGATGTCCGGGCCGAACGATCTGGAAGAAATGGGTCAGCTATCACCTCCGAAGTCGCATCGACGTTCAAATGAACCGTCTGACGCGTTTCGGTGAACGGATCATGCCACGAGGTCTCGATCGACAAACTGTCGAAATCCAGATCCGCATTGCGATCATGAACCTCGGCTCGGCTCTCGGAAGGGCCGAGATCGACGCCATCGCCTGAAGCTGAGCGGGAAAGAAGCAGCCACTTACGCCGTGATTAGCGCAACAAGCCCCCCGAAAATCCGGCAGAGGCGTTTTGGGGATCCATGATTCAAGAACAAAGAAACAATAAGGGCGCCGTGATACTCTGATGACGGCCTGCCGCGCGCCCGGTTTGGTCTCGTCCCCCGGCCCGGGCTGCCCGGCGCCCGTTCGTCTTCCTGTCCGCAAACAGGCCGCAGCGCAACGTGCTCAGAGCGGGGCGCAGGCGGCTTTCAGCCAGACGCGCACCGGGGCCGCGGTGAGCGGGCCGATGCGGGTGAAGACGGCAGCGTGATAGCTGTCGAGCCAGGCGCGTTCGGCGGGGCTGAGCATTCCGGTGACGATCAGGCGGCGGTCGATCGGCACGAACGTCAGGGTGGCAAAACCCAGATGGTCGCGCCCGCCATCGATTTTCGGGGCCTCCTCGACGAGGAGCAGGTTCTCGATCCGGATCCCCCAATGCCCCTCCCGGTAATGGCCGGGCTCGTTCGAGAGAATCATGCCGGGGGCAAGCGCCACTTCCGAGATCCGCGAGATCCGCGCCGGGCCTTCGTGCACGCAAAGCGCAGCGCCGACGCCATGGCCGGTGCCGTGGTCGTAATCCATCCCCGCCGTCCAAAGCGCGGCGCGGGCGAGCGCGTCGAGGTCGCGCCCGGCAAGGCCCCGCGGGAAGCGAGCGCGCGAGAGCGCGATCATCCCCTGCAGCACGCGGGTGAAGGCTTCGGCCGCGCCTTCGGGCGGGGGGCCCACCGCGATGGTGCGGGTGATATCGGTGGTGCCGTCGGGGTATTGCGCGCCGCTGTCGATCAGCAGGAGCTCGCCCGGGATGACCCGGCGGTTCGTGGCCTCGCTCACCCGGTAATGGACGATCGCGCCATTGGGGCCTGCGCCGCAGATCGTGTCGAAGCTGATGTCGAGAAGCTGGCCGGTGCCGCGGCGGGCCTCCTCCAGCGCCTTGACCACATCAATCTCGGTGAGCTGGCCTTTTGGCGCCTCCGCATCGAGCCAGGCGAGAAATTCCACGAGCGCGGCCGCATCGCGGATATGGGCGGCCTTCATCCCCGCGACTTCGGCTGCGTTTTTGCGTGCCTTGGGCAGACTGCAGGGATCCTCGCCCCAGATCACCGCAACGCCCGCAGCCTCAAGCTCGCGGCCAACCTGATGTGGCGCCGTGGCCGGATCGAGCAGAACCGGGCCGGTGAGGGCGCGCAGGGCGGCCTCGAAAGCGGCAACGGGGCGCAGGGTGATCTCGGGGCCGAGGGCTGTGCGCAGCGCGGGCGAGAGCTTCTCCCCTTCGGCAAAAAGCGTCAGATGGCCGCTCGCATGGAGCACCGCGAAAGCCTGCATCACCGGGTTGCGGGGGATATCGGCACCGCGGATGTTGAGAAGCCAGGCGATGGAATCGGGCAGCGTCAACACTGCCGCCTCGGCGCCACGGGTGGAAAGGCCTTGCCCCAGCCGGGCGCGCTTCGCGGCGCTCGGTTCGCCCGCGAACTCAAGCGGGTGCACCCGTGCGGGCGCCATCGGCGGGGCAGGGCGATCCTCCCAGATGGCGTCGACAAGATTGGCGCTTTCGACCAGTTCGATCTGCGAGCCCGCGAGCGTGCGGCGCAGTTCCTCCACCTCGCGGCGGGCGTGCAACCACGGATCAAAGCCGATCCGCCCGCCCTGCGGGAAATGCTCCAAAAGCCAGGGGCCGAGTTTGGTTTCGGGCCAGTCGACCGGGGTGAAGGCGGCGAGGTCCACCTCGGCGCGCACCTGCACCCGGTAGCGGCCATCAACGAAGACGCCCGCGATTTCGGGCAGCACCACGCAAAAGCCCGCCGAGCCAGTGAAGCCGGTGAGCCAGGCGAGGCGGGCATCGCAGTCGGCGACATATTCGCCCTGATGCGCATCGGCACGCGGCACGAGAAAGCCCGCAAGCCCCGCCTGTGTGGCAGCCGCGCGCAGCCGCGCCAACCGCCCGGCGCCGAGATCCGGGGTGGAGCGGCTGGTGAAATCCTGAAACATGCTGCCTCCGGGAGGGGTTAGACGGCCTTCTTCATGCCCAGAACGCGGGCGCGGGCGCGGGGATCGCTGTCAAAGAGCGCGGCGAGCTGCTCGGTCATCGCGCCCGCGAGCTGCTCCACATCGGTGATGGTGACGGCGCGGCTATAGTAGCGCGTCACATCATGGCCGATGCCGATGGCGATGAGTTCGACCGCGCGCTTGCGCTCCACCATGGCGATCACGTCGCGCAGGTGTTTTTCAAGGTAGATCGCGGGGTTGACCGAAAGCGTTGAATCATCGACCGGGGCGCCATCCGAGATCACCATCAGGATCTTGCGGGCCTCGGGGCGCGCGGTGGCGCGTTTGTAGGCCCATTCGAGCGCCTCGCCGTCGATGTTTTCCTTGAGCAAGCCCTCTTTCATCATCAGCCCGAGGTTCGAGCGCACCCGGCGCCAGGGCGCATCGGCGCTTTTATAGATGATGTGGCGCAGGTCGTTGAGGCGGCCCGGGGCCTGCGGGCGGCCCTCGGCAAGCCAGCGCTCGCGCGATTGCCCGCCTTTCCAGGCGCGGGTGGTGAAGCCGAGGATCTCGACCTTGACCGAGCAGCGCTCCAGCGTGCGGGCCAGCACATCGGCGCAGATCGCGGCGATGGAAATCGGCCGGCCGCGCATCGAGCCGGAGTTGTCAAGCAGCAGCGTCACGCAGGTGTCGCGGAATTGGGTGTCCTTCTCGACCTTGAAGGAGAGCGGCGTGGTCGGGTTTGCGACCACGCGGGCAAGCCGGCCCGCATCGAGCGTGCCTTCCTCGCGGTCAAACTCCCAGCTCCGGTTTTGCTGGGCCTGCAGACGGCGCTGCAGCTTGTTGGCAAGCCGTGCCACCGCGCCCTTGAGCGGCTCAAGCTGCGTGTCGAGATAGGCGCGCAGCCGTTCGAGCTCCACCGGCTCGGCCAGATCCTCGGCGCGGATCTCCTCGTCGAATTCAGTGGTGAAGACGGTGTAATTCGGGTCGGCCTGGCTGTGCGGCGGGGGGGGCGGCGGCTCCAGCGGCGCATCCGCCTGCGGCATCTCCACCTCTTCGCCGAGCTCCTGATCGGAGAGATCGTCCTGACTCACCGTGGTCTGGGTCTGGTCCTGCTGCTCTTCCTGCGCGCGCTCGGAGGTCGCCTCGCTGTCCTCCTCGACCTGATCCTCCTCCGAACGATCCTCGTTCGACGCGTCGGGGTCATTCTCGGCCTCTTCGGCCTCGCTGTCGTCGCCTTGCTCTTCATCCGGGTCGTCGCCCAGTTGATCGGCATAGCCGAGATCGGCGATCACCTTGCGCGCCATGCGCGCGAAGGCCGCCTGATCAGAGAGCACATGGCTCACGTTTTCAAGGTCTTGCCCGGCGCTGTCTTCCAGAAACCCGCGCCAGAGGTCGAGCACGTGATCGGCGGCGGCGGGCAGTTTGCGCCCCGTTGCCATCTCGCGCACAAGGTAGCCCGCGGCCACCGAGAGCGGCGCCTCGGCTTGCGTGCGGATCTGGCCATAGCCCTTGCGCTCCGCCTCATGGCCGATCTTGAAGTCGATATTGGTGAGCGTGCCCGGCATGTCGCGCGCCCCAAGCGCTTCGCAACGCGCGGTCTCCATCGCGTCGAACAGGCTTTTCGCCATCTCGCCCGTGGGGGTGTAGCGTGCCGCCACCTTGGTATCATGGTGGCGCTCGCGCAAAGCCAGCGCATCGCCCGTGCCGCGCGCAAGCATCACCTCGTCGCGCGTCATCCGCCGGCTCACCTGCGGCAGCCGCATCTGCCCGCCCGATACGCCGGAAGGATCGACCGAGAAACTCACGGTCATCTCAGGCGTTTCGGCGAGTGTCTTCGTGGCCTCGGCAAGGGCCTTCTTGAACGGGTCGGCGGGGTTGTCGTTGGGCTTCGTCATGGCTCATGTAAAGCACCGCCGGAGCGCGGCGTAAAGCACCTGTATGGCGGCGGCGGAGAGGGTGCGTCCGGTCGGGGCAACGGGGCACGGATCATGTGCGCAGTTGCGCAGAAAACAGTATGACGAAGGGGCATTTGTGCGCGATATTGAGGGCACAAATTCCGGACCGCGGAGGTTTCCATGTCCAACGAACTCAAAATCGCCATCATCCTCTCCTCGACCCGCCCGACCCGGCTGGCCGACAAGCCCGCACAGTGGTTTTTGGGTTTTGCGAAAGCGCAACATCCCGAAATCAGCTTCGAACTCGTCGATCTGCGCGACTACAAGCTGCCGTTCTTCGACGAGGTCGCCTCGAACGCCTGGGCCCCCTCGCAATCGCCCGAGGCGGTGAAATGGCAAAAGAAAGTGGCCGAATTCGACGGCTACATCTTCGTGACGGCCGAATATAACCACTCGATCACCGGCGCGCTGAAAAACGCGCTCGATCAGGCCTATGTCGAATGGGCGAAAAAGCCGATGGGTGCCGTGGGTTACGGCGGGCTGGGCGCGGGGCGCGCGGTCGAGCATCTGCGCGCCATTGCGGTTGAGCTGCAAATGGTGCCGGTGCGCAATGCTGTGCACATTGGCGGCGGCGATTTCATGGCAATTTCTCCGCTCGGCGCCAATGGCGAAATGTCGGAAATTGCCGGCCATATCGAAGGCTCGGCGAAAGCGCTTTTGGCCGATATCGCCTGGTGGGGCGCCGCCACCAAGGCCGCGCGCGGTTAAGTTTTATACGACCACTCACGAAACGAAACGGCGCGTCCCTCGGGGCGCGCCGTTTGCATTGAGGCCGAGGGTCGCCGGGGTTAACGCCCGGCGATGACCGCCGCACTTTCGGGCAGTTCCTCGTCGAAGAGGCGCTGGTAGAACTCGGCCACCGTGGCGCGTTCGAGCTCGTCGCATTTGTTCAGGAAGGTCAGGCGGAACGCATAGCCGACGTTGCGGAAGATATCGGCATTCTGCGCCCAGGCGATGACGGTGCGGGGGCTCATCACGGTCGAGAGGTTGCCGGCCATGAAGGCGGTGCGGGTGAGATCGGCCACCGTCACCATCTGGTTGATCTTCTTGCGCCCGGCCTCGGTGTTGTAATGCGGCACCTTGGAGAGCACGATCGCCGCCTCGGCATCGTGGCTGAGATAGTTCAGCGTGGCGACGAGGCTCCAGCGGTCCATCTGGCCCTGATTGATCTGCTGCGTGCCGTGGTAAAGCCCGGTCGTGTCGCCCAGACCCACGGTGTTGGCCGTGGCGAACAGGCGAAACCAGGGGTTCGGCGTGATCACCTCGTTCTGATCGAGCAGCGTGAGCTTGCCGTCGGCCTCCAGCACGCGCTGGATCACGAACATCACATCGGCCCGGCCCGCGTCGTATTCGTCAAACACGATGGCGGTCGGGTTGCGCAAAGCCCAGGGCAGGATGCCCTCGTGGAACACCGTCACCTGCTTGCCATCGACGAGCTTGATCGCATCCTTGCCGATGAGATCGATCCGGCTCACATGGCTGTCGAGGTTTACCCGCACGCAGGGCCAGTTGAGCCGCGCCGCCACCTGCTCGATATGGGTGGATTTGCCGGTGCCGTGATAGCCCTGGATCATCACGCGGCGATTGTAGGCAAAGCCCGCCAGAATCGCCATCGTCGTATCCGGGTCGAACTTGTAGGTCGGGTCGAGATCCGGCACGCGTTCGGTGCGCTCGGCAAACCCCTTCACCTTCATGTCGCTTTCGAGGCCGAACACCTCGCGCAGGTCGATCTCCTCGGTGGGCTTGGCGGTCTGGTCGAGCATCGGTTTTCCTCACTGTCGTCTCCCCGTTTTGTGGCGCATCGCAGGAGGGGGTGCAAGAGGCGCATTGTGAGGGACACAGCCCGGGGAGAGAAAACGGGGCCTCACCCCTTCGTTCCTTGACCCGTCCCGCGGGGCGGTGTTTTCTGCCCGCGCAAGACGATGGGGGCGGTGATGCTGGTCTGGGAATACAAGGTGGTGCCCGCGCCGATGCGGGGCGAAAAGGAACGCGGGCTGAAAACGGGTGCCGCGCGCTTTGCCCATGCGCTCGGGCTGATGATGAACGAGATGGCGGCCGAGGGCTGGGAATATTGGCGCGCCGAGACGCTGCCCGCCGAAGAGCGTACTGGCCTCACTTCGAAGACCACGGTCTTTCACAACGTGATGGTGTTCCGCCGCCCGCTGGAAAATGCCGCTCCCCGCCGCGCCCGCGCCGAGCTGGTGGAAGATGAACCGACCGAGCGCCGCGGTTTTCTCAGCGCTCGCGCCCCCGAGGGCCGCGCCCCGCGGCTTGGCCCGGCTGAGGATGCCATCGAGGATTGAACGGCGCTTTGCCGGGCTTCGCGCCGGGGAGGCCCCATGGCGGTGCAGCTTGGTGATGGTGCGGTCGATCATCATCTGCTGAAACTGCGCATCTGCAGCTAACGCTTTGAACATGATGCAGACTGCGTCGCCAATCACGCAACCGCGGAAGCGCGTATCCCTTGTAACGCCCGGCATTGGCAACGGTTGTCGCCGTCAGCGGGTCGATATGTGTGCCAGCGGCTTCGTCGGGGATCTCGGCGCTCTCGCCAATCAATGCCGGCGTGCGCGGGGCGAGATCCCCCGACCAGCCCGCGGCGAAAACGATATTCTTGGTTTGCCCGTTCTCAGCGGCCGCAATCCGGGCTCCAGCCGCAACGAGACCCTTCGGGCGAGACGCCATCTGGGCAAGGGCTCTGGAAGAGATGGTCGGGTTATCACATCCGAAGTCGGATCGAGGCGCAGAGGAACCGCCTCACATCCTTCGGCGATAGGATCATGTCCCGGGATCCCGATCGCCAGACCGCAGAGATACACATCCGCATCGCGATCACGAGCCGCGCCTCGGCCCTTGGCTGGGCCGAAATCGGGGCCGCCAATTAAAACGTGGCGGCAAAGGGCAGCTTTCGCCCTATCTTCGATTTGCCCAACAACGTCGGTCGGCGGCCCGATAGCCGCGATGTCAAAGGCCTTTCAACCGCGCCGCCGCCGCCGCCCGCCCCCTTCGCCTGTGGGGCCCGCGTTGAAGCTCACATCCGGCAGGGAGACAATTTTTGCGAGTTCCGGGAAGGGCGCGGTCGCATGGGGGATCGCATTGGCTGCCACGAAATGTTCCTGAAACCGCGGTTCGATCGCGGTCTCGATCTTCACGATCCGCGTCACCTGCGCCTCGATCGACCGTCGCGCGGCGCGCGAGCACAGCGCCATGCGCGCGCCGGTGCCCGCGGCATTCCCGGCGGAGGTCACCGCCTCAAGCGGGACGTCGGGGATCATGCCGAGCACCATCGCGTGTTTGGGGCTGATATGCGCGCCAAAAGCGCCCGCCAGCACGACACGGTCGACCTTGTCCACGCCCATCTCGTCCATCAAGAGTCGCGCCCCCGCGTAAAGCGCCGATTTCGCGAGCTGGATCGCGCGAATG
This sequence comes from Rhodobacter maris, assembly GCF_900217815.1. Taxonomy (GTDB): domain Bacteria; phylum Pseudomonadota; class Alphaproteobacteria; order Rhodobacterales; family Rhodobacteraceae; genus Rhodobacter; species Rhodobacter maris. Next base: position 83,736 of record NZ_OBMT01000012.1, on the reverse strand, counting down.
TCTCCCTGGGTCACCGTGACCCGCGGCCCTTCGGGCGCGGCGTCATGGATCACATATTCCTGCGTGCGCCCCATCGGAACGCAGCGCGCGCTGCCCACCTGGTCGGCCGAGCCGATCAGGCCGGAGGCGTCGAGAAGGCCGGCGATGCGCATTTCCGCCACCGCTTCGATGATGCCCGAGCCGCAGATGCCGGTGATGGTCGGCGTGCCGAAACCGGGCTCGTCCGACCAATGCGCGTTGCCGATGATGCGGAAGCGCGGTTCCTTCGTGACCGGGTCGATCTCGATGCGCTCGATCGCGCCGGGGGCGGCGCGCTGGCCCGAGGAGATCTGCGCCCCCTCGAAGGCCGGACCGGTGGGGGAGGAACAGGCCAGCACGCGGGACCGGTTGCCCAGGAGGATCTCGGCATTGGTGCCGACATCGACGATGAGTGAGAGATCGTCACGCGTCTCGGGCGCCTCGGAGAGGGCCACCGCCGCGCAATCGGCGCCGACATGGCCGGCGATCAGCGGCAGGAGATAGGCGCGTGCCCCGGGCGCGAGCGGCGCAAGGCCGATCTCGGCAGCCGCAAGGTTCAGGCTCGCGCCGCACGCAAGCGCGAAGGGCGCCTGACCCAGCTCGACCGGGTCGAGGCCCAAAAGCAGATGGTGCATCACCGGGTTGCAGACGACGACGGCCTCGACCACCGCCTCGGGCTCCACCCCCGCCTCTTCAGTGAGCGTGGCGGCGAGGCCCGCCATCGCCGCGCGCACCGCCGCCGTCATCTCGGCCGCGCCGCCGGGGTTCATCATCGCATAGGAAACCCGGCTCATCAGATCCTCGCCAAAGCGGATCTGCGGGTTCATCAGCCCGGAGGAGGCGCACACGCTTCCATCATCGAGCGCGACCAGATGGCCCGCGATGGTGGTGGAGCCAAGGTCGATCGCCAACCCGTAAAGCGGCGCCTCGCGGTAGCCCGGATAAAGCGCCAAAAGCCGCGGCGCGGTGCCGTCGCCCGGCTCCTGCACCGCGGCCGTCACCTTCCAGCCGCCCTTGCGAAGCGCGGTCTGGAGCGTGGCGAGCACCGCAAGATCGGCCTGCAAGCCTTTGACTTGCCATTGGCTTTGGAGAGCGGCTGAGAGCCGCTCGAAATCGCCGGAGGGCTCGTGCATCGAGGGCTCGGCCACGTCGACATAAAGCGGGCGCGTGGCCGGATCCATCTCCATCACCCGCTCCGAGGCGCTCTTGCGGATCACCTGGCGGTGCACCTGGCTCTCGGCGGGCACGTCGATCACCACATCGCCCTGAATGCAGGCCTGGCAGCCGAGCCGCCGCCCGGGCTTCAGGCCGCGGATCCGGTCATACCGCTCCTCGACCGCGTTGACGGGCGAGAGCGCCTCCGCCCCCACGTGCAGCCCGTGCTTGGGAAATTCGCCGTATCCCGGCGCGACCTGGCATTTCGAGCAGATGCCGCGCCCGCCGCAGACCGAATCGAGATCGACGCCAAGCGCGCGCGCCGCCGCCAGCACCGGCGTGCCCTTGGCCACCCGTCCGCGTTTGCCCGAAGGCGTGAAGATCACCCATGCATCGTCCGACATCGCGCTCTCCCTGTTGGATCTCCGTTCTAGGGCAGGCGGGCGCGAAGGCAAAGCCCGGCTGCGACGGCGCGCCGCAGCTTTGCGGCATCTTGGGCCACGGGCCGGGAAGGGCGCCCCTCCGGCGTGCCGGGTCCGCGAGCGGGCGAAACGCCGCCTCAGCGACGCTCGCGCCGGGCCATGAAGGCGAGCCGTTCGAACAGGGCCACATCCTGTTCGTTCTTCAGAAGCGCACCGTGGAGTTTCGGCAGCAGGTTTGCCGGATCGGCCTTCAGATCCTCGGGCCCAAGATCCTCGGCCAGCAGCAGTTTCAGCCAGTCGAGCACTTCCGAGGTCGAGGGTTTCTTCTTCAGGCCCTGCGTGTCGCGGATCTCGTAGAACCGCGTCAGCGCCGCGGCGAGAAGCGCCTCCTTGATGGCGGGGAAATGCACCTTGACGATGGCGCGCAGGGTCTCGGCATCGGGAAAGCGGATGTAATGGAAAAAGCATCGCCGCAAGAAAGCGTCGGGCAGTTCCTTTTCGTTGTTCGAGGTGATGATGACCACGGGGCGGTGGCACGCGCGGATCGTCTCGCCGGTCTCGTAGACATGGAACTCCATCTTGTCGAGTTCCTGCAGCAGGTCGTTCGGAAACTCGATATCGGCCTTGTCGATCTCGTCGATGAGCAGCACCACCTTGCCCTCCGCCTCGAAGGCCTGCCAGAGCTTGCCCCGGCGGATGTAGTTCTTCACCTCATTCACCCGCGCATCGCCGAGCTGGCTGTCGCGCAACCGGCTCACGGCATCGTATTCATAAAGCCCCTGTTGCGCCTTGGTGGTCGATTTGATCGCCCATTCGAGCATCGGCAGCCCCAATGCCTGCGCCACTTGCCGGGCGAGTTCGGTCTTGCCGGTGCCGGGCTCGCCCTTCACCAGCAGCGGCCGCTCGAGCGCCACGGCGGCATTCACCGCCACCACGAGATCGGGCGGCGCGACATAGCTTTCGGTCGAGCGGAACTGCACGGCATTCTCCCTTTTGCTGCCGTTCGAGCCTAGCTGCGGCGCAAAAGCGCCGCAAGCCGTGGGCAGGCTGACGCAGGAAACATGCCGCAACCGCGAACGCGGGGCGTGACATCGCGTCTCGCTTGCGCTATGGGAGCGCGCAAGCGGCGCCGGGGGGTGACGCCCCCACGACCGAGGGCACAAAAGTGAGTGACGCGATGAAAGCCGAGACATTCCTTCCCGACGATTACCGGCCGGCCGAAGACGAACCCTTCATGAATGACCGGCAGCTCGAATATTTCCGCCGCAAGCTTTCCGCCTGGAAGACGGAGCTTCTGGAGCAATCGCAGGAGACGCTGGAAGGCTTGGCCGAATCGGCGCGCAACGTGCCCGATCTGGCGGATCGCGCCTCCGAGGAGACCGACCGCGCGCTGGAATTGCGCACCCGCGACCGTCAGCGCAAGCTCGTGTCCAAGATCGACGCGGCACTGCGTCGCATCGATAATGGCGAATATGGCTATTGCGAAATGACCGGAGAACCTATCTCTCTGAAACGTCTCGATGCCCGCCCGATCGCCACGATGACGCTTGAGGCGCGGGAGCGGCATGAACGCCGGGAACGGGTGCATCGCGACGACTGAAGCCGGCCGACGGGCCCGGGTGAGGCCTGTTTGTGACGCGATCCGTGACACGCTGAAGATCAGGCTTTGCCGGTGCCCCCAAGGTGCCGGTGTTTGCTTATGGAAAGGACGCGGGCGGTGCTGATCGGTCGACGCGTAACAGTCTTGGGGGCGGGGATCGCCGGGCTCGCCGTGGCGCGGGCACTGGCGCTGCATGGCGCCCAGGTGACAGTTCTCGAACAGGCGGATCAGATCCGCGAAGTGGGGGCGGGGCTGCAGATCTCGCCCAATGGCGCAAAGGTGCTGCGTGCTCTGGGGCTTGGCGATGCGCTCGCGGCGGCCGGGCCCGCGACCGAAGCGATCGAGATGCTCGATGGCGAAACCGGCAGCCGGGTGATCCGGCTTGATCTGGAGAAGCTGCGCCCCGGAGCGGAATACCGGCTTGTGCATCGCGCCCGGCTGATCGAGCTGCTGGCGGCGGGCGCGCGCGATGCGGGCGTCGAGATCCGGCTGTCGCAGAAGGTCGAGGATGTCGATCTGAGCGCGGGGCGGCCGAAGCTTCTCACCGCGATGGGCGAGACGATCGAACCTGACCTGCTGATTGGCGCCGACGGGCTGCATTCGCGCGTGCGCCGCGCGCTCAATGGCGAGGCGCGGCCGTTTTTCACGCATCAGGTCGCCTGGCGCGCGCTTGTGCCCTGCGACGATGCCGAGCCGAAAGTGGCGCAGGTGTTTCTTGGGGCGGGCAAGCACCTTGTCAGCTATCCGCTCGGGCGGGGCTTGCGCAATATCGTGGCGGTGGAGGAACGCTGGCGCTGGGTCGAGGAAAGCTGGAACCTGCGCGACGATCCGCTGACTATGCTTGCTGCGTTCGAGGAGTTTTGCCCACAGGTGCAGGACTGGCTCGAGGCGGTGCGCGAGCCCTGGCTCTGGGGGCTCTTCCGTCATCCGGTCGCCCGCGTCTGGCAGGGCCGCGGCGCGGTGATCCTCGGCGATGCGGCGCATCCGACGCTGCCCTTTCTCGCGCAGGGCGCGGTGATGGCGCTTGAAGATGCCTGGGTGCTGGCGCAGACGCTTGCCAAATATGAGAACGACCGGGTGGCGCTCGGCGTTTACCAGTCGATGCGGGCGGGGCGCTGCAAGGCGATCGTCGAGGCGGCCAATCGCAATGCGCGCAATTACCACCTCTCGGGGTTCCAGCGCACGCTGGGCCATTTCGCGTTGCGCACGGCCTCGGTTTTCGCACCGGGGCAGGTGCTCAACCGCTACGACTGGGTGCACGGCTACGACGTGACGAAGGAAATCTGACCTCGGAGCGGGCTCAGTCCGCGCCTTCGATGGCGCGGGCAAGCCCGTCGATCACTGCGGTGAAGGCTTCGGCGCGTTCAAGCCGGGCCCCCGGGCAGAGCTTTTGCGCCTCTTCGGCGACCAGGCCCATCAGGCTCGAGCCGCCGACCAGCACCACCACACCGACCTGACCCGGCGGGACGGCGGCGATGCGACAGGTTTCGCTGAGCGCCTCCGCGAGGTCGCTGCGCGCGCGGACCAGCGAAGCCGTCATCGAGCCGGCGCTGATCTCGGCATAGAGCCCGCGTTCGATCTTGCCCATGCGGATCATCGCGCCGGGCTTGCCCGCATTCGCCTCGATCTTGCCGCGCTCGACAGCGAAAGCGAGGTCGTGGCCGATCTCGTGTTCGAGCACATCGGCGAGGCGGCCAAGCGCGCGGGCATCCACCGCGAGCTTGCGCATCCGCGCCACCGCGTTGCGGGTCTCCTGTGTGTAAAGAAAGGGGATCTTCGCCCAGGTCGCGAGATCGACGTAAATCTCGGCGGGCATCGGCAGGAGCTCCGGGCCGAATTCGCGTCGGAGCTGGCCGCCGTGGCCGAGGAGCGGCATCGCGTGATCAAGCGAGATCGCGCGGTCGAAATCGGTGCCGCCGAGCCGGATCCCATGGCTCGCGATGATCTCGATGCCCGAAGCGGTCTCGCGGAAGAGCGAGAAATCCGAGGTGCCGCCGCCGATATCGACGATCAGCCCGAGCGCGCCGGGCGGGAGGGCAGGGGAGGCCAATGCCGCCGCCTCGGGTTCGAAACAGAAACGGATATGCTCGAACCCTGCCGCGAGGTAGCAGCCGCGCAGGTCGGCCTCGGCCTGCGCATCGCGTGCGGCTTCGGCGTGAAAATGCACCGGGCGGCCCGAAAGCACATTGGAGAAGCTGCGCCCGGTTTCGGCCTCGGCACGGGCTTTCAGAGCGGCGAGAAAGGCGGTGACCACTTCGGCAAGCCCGCGCCGCTTGCCGCCGATCAGGCGTTTTTCATGAAAAAGAGGTGTGCCGAGCACCGATTTGAGCGCCCGCATGTAGCGCCCTTCCTCGCCGCCAATGAGCGCCTCGGTGGCGGCGGTGCCGATCCGCATCGGCCCGCGGTCGGCGGGAAAGAACACTGCCGTGGGCAGCACCTCGGCGCCGCCCTCGATGTTCAGACGCCGCGCTGTGCCCGCCTCCAGGACCGCCACCGCGGAATTCGACGTGCCGAAGTCGATCGCCAGCGTGTTCATGTAAGACCTCCTGCCGAAGCCCGGCGGCCTAGCGCGTTTCGCGGCTCCGGGCAAGAGGTCAGGCGTCGAGCTCGATCCAGATCGGCACATGGTCGGAGGGTTTCTCGCCCGCGCGCACCTCCTTGTCGATGCCCACCGCAGTGAGCAGGTCCGCTGCCTGGGGGCTGAGCAAGAGGTGGTCGATGCGGATGCCGTTGTTGCGCTGCCAGGCGCCGGCCTGATAGTCCCAGAACGTATACTGGCCGGGGTCGGGCACGCGGTCGCGCAAGGCATCGGTCAGGCCCAGATTGAGAAGCTTGCGGAAGGCGGCGCGGGTTTCGGGCAGCGCCAGCGCATCTGTCGCCCAAGTCTCCGGCTTCGCGGCGTCTTCATCTTGCGGGATCACATTGTAATCGCCTGCAAAAACAAGCGGCTCCTCGGTTTTCAAAAGCGCGCTGACGCGCGCGCGCATGCGCGCCATCCAGGCAAGCTTGTAATCGTATTTCGGGCCGGGTGCCGGGTTGCCATTGGGCAGGTAGAGCCCGCAGATCCGCACCGCGCGGCGGCCCACCACGGTAGCCTCGATCCAGCGCGCCTGGGCGTCGGTCTCGTCGCCGGGCAGGCCACAGACCACGTCTTCGAGCGGATAGCGGCTCAGAAGCGCCACCCCGTTGAAGCTTTTCTGCCCATGCGTGACGATCTGATAGCCGAGCCCCTCGAAGATCTCGTGCGGGAAGGCCTCGTCGGTCGACTTGATCTCCTGCAACGCGACCACATCGGGCTCGGCGGCCTTGAGCCAGGCGGGCAGCGCCTCGGCGCGGGCCTTGATGCCGTTGATGTTGAAGCTTGCGATCTTCATGGGCGCCTCCCTTTTGCCCTTGATAGGGGGGGAGCGCGGAGAAGGAAAGAGAAGGACGCCGCCCTTTGGCGCCGACACCTCACACCCAAGAGATCGGGTGTCAGATCACGGCGCGGTCGAACGGTTCCGGCGCGCTGTGTCAGCCCTTGCGGCGGCAGGCGTCGCGTTCGTGTGGATCGGTGAGGTCGGCACAATCCCAGCCGCTGCCCTCGCAGCAGCACCGATGGCCCTCAAGATGCTCGGCACGATCCTTGGCGGTGTAGAGCGGCACGCCGCAGTAGGGGCACAGAACAGTTTTCTGCGCGGCCCGATGCGCAACTCTTTGCGGGGCGGGCGGCGAGACGGCGGCAGCACTCCTTGCCATAGGCACACTCCTGTTGCGGGGCGGGGGCTTGGCCCTCACCCGTTCGCCGGACGCGTTCCTCCAAGCGCTTCCGGCCAGATTCTTCGAGTATGGAACGATTCCATTAATAATTCCATGATCAGGATCAATCAGGGTGAACGTGTCCGTTCAGCTGTGTCCGGGATGCCGCGCGGCGACGCCCCATTGCTCCGCGCGCGCCCTTGCGTTAAAGGCGCGCCATGAGCAACGCACCCGTCCTCCCGCCCGAAATCGCCCGCCGCCGGACCTTCGCGATCATCTCGCACCCCGACGCCGGCAAGACCACGCTGACCGAGAAGTTCCTGCTTTTCGGTGGCGCGATCCAGATGGCGGGGCAGGTGCGCGCGAAGGGCGAGGCGCGGCGCACGCGCTCGGATTTCATGAAGCTCGAACAGGAGCGCGGGATCTCCGTTTCGGCCTCGGCGATGAGCTTCGATTTCCGGACCTATCGCTTCAACCTCGTCGACACGCCCGGCCACTCCGATTTCTCGGAAGACACTTACCGCACGCTCACCGCTGTCGATGCCGCGATCATGGTGATCGACGGTGCGAAAGGGGTGGAAAGCCAGACCCGGAAACTCTTCGAGGTCTGCCGGTTGCGCGATCTGCCGATCCTGACCTTTTGCAACAAGATGGACCGCGAGAGCCGCGACACGTTCGAGATCATCGACGAGATTCAGGAAAACCTCGCCATCGATGTGGCGCCGGCAAGCTGGCCCATCGGCATGGGGCGCGAGTTCCTCGGCTGCTACGACATCCTGCACGACCGGCTCGAGCTTATGGACCGCGCCGACCGTAACCGGGTGGCGGAGAGCATCAAGATCGACGGGCTCGACGACCCGAAGCTGGCCGAGCACATCCCCGCCGAGCAGCTCGCGAAGCTGCGCGAAGAGCTCGACATGGCGCGCGCGCTCTTGCCCGCTTTCGACCGGCAGGCCTTCCTTGAGGGCCATATGACTCCGATCTGGTTCGGCTCGGCGATCAATTCCTTCGGCGTGAAGGAGTTGATGGACGGCATGGGCGAATATGGCCCCGAGCCGCAACCGCAGCGCGCCGCCGAGCGGCAGATCTCGGCCGACGAAAAGAAGGTGACGGGCTTCGTCTTCAAGGTGCAGGCGAACATGGACCCCAAGCACCGCGACCGGGTGGCTTTCGTGCGGCTTGCCTCGGGCCATTTCGAACGCGGCATGAAGCTCTTGCATGTGCGCTCAGCCAAACCGATGGCGGTGACGAACCCGGTTCTGTTCCTTGCTGCCGACCGCGAACTGGCCGAGGAGGCCTGGGCGGGCGACATCATCGGCATTCCGAACCACGGACAACTCCGCATCGGCGATGCGCTGACGGAAGGGGAGAAGCTGCGCTTTACCGGCATTCCGTCCTTCGCGCCGGAACTGCTGCAATCGGTGCGCTCGACCGACCCGATGAAGGGCAAGCATCTCGAAAAGGCGCTGATGCAATTTGCCGAGGAAGGCGCGGCGAAAGTGTTCAAGCCCTCCATCGGGTCGGGCTTCATCGTCGGCGTGGTGGGCGCGCTGCAATTCGACGTGCTGGCGAGCCGGATCGAGATCGAATACGGCATTCCGGTGCGGTTTGAGCCCTCGCAATTCACTTCGGCGCGCTGGGTGCAGGGGCCGAAGGATGTGGTCGAGAAGATGGTCAATGTGAACAAGCAGCATATTGCCCATGACCACGATGGCGACATCGTCTTTCTCACGCGCCTGCAATGGGACATCGACCGCGTGGTGCGCGATTACGAGGGGCTGAAACTCAGCGCCACCAAGGAAATGATGCAATAGGCTTTGGCCGCGCAGGCGCGGGCCTGCGGGCGCGGCCGGTCGAAGATGTCGTGCGGCCTGCGGCCCTCCTGCCGCCCGGGGGGAGGCCGCGAGGCGCAAAAGTCATGCACAGAGCGGCTGTCTGCCAGACTTCCAGACCGGCATCGGCAAAAGACACGCGCGTCAATGTGTTTGCGCCAGAGCGCGCACCCAAGCAAAAGGCCGCCCCTCGGGGCGGCCTTTGGTCACTGTCCGGTGACGGGGTGTCTCAGAGCTCGTCGAGCGCTTCGATCGCCTTTTGCAGGTCTTCCTTGGTGACTTCCTTGTCGGTCACGGCAGCCCCCGCAACGATGAAGTCGATCACCTTGTCCTCGAAGATCGGCGCGCGGAGTTGCTGTTGCATCTGCGCGTTGCTCTTGACGAATTCAAAGAAGGCGCGCTCCTGACCCGGATATTGCCGCGCCGCATTCATCACCGCTTGCGTCATCTCGGAATCGGTGACCTCGATCTTCTCCACCCGGCCAAGCTCGGCCAGCACGAGGCCCAGACGCACACGGCGATCCGCCAGTGTCTTGTGCTCGTCGGTCACGGTGATCTCGCCGTGGTCATGGCCGTGGTGGTCGGGGTTTTCCTCGTGCCAGAGCTGGTGCGCGATCTGGTTGGCTTCCGCTTCGACGAGCGAGGGCGGCAACTCGAAGCTCATCTTGCCGTCGAGCGCGTCCAGCAGTGCGCGTTTGAGCACGGCACGGGCGGCGCCCTTATATTCCATCTCCAGACGCTCGGCGACTTGGGCCTTCAGGGCGGCGAGGTCTTCGGCGCCGAATTTCTTCGCCAACTCGTCGTCGATCTCGGCCGGTTTCGGGGCCTTCACCGCATGGACGTGGCATTTGAAGGTGGCTTCCTTGCCGGCGAGATGCGCAGCGCCGTATTGCTCGGGGAAGGACACTTTCACTTCGACGTCTTCACCGGCCTTGGCACCGACGAGCTGCTCTTCAAAGCCCGGGATGAACGAGCCCGAGCCGAGCACGAGCGGGTATTCCTCGCCCTTGCCGCCCTCGAAGGGCTCGTCTCCGAGGAAGCCCTCGAAGTCGATCACGACCTGGTCGCCGTCTTTCGCCTTGGTGCCTTTTTTGCGGTCTTCAAAATTCTGCGCCGATTTGGCGAGGTTTTCGAGCGCTTCGGTCACGGCGGCTTCCTCGGCTTTCACGACGAGGCGTTCGAGGGTGAGGGTCGAGCGGTCGAGCGCCGGGATCTCGGGGAGCGCTTCATAGGTGACGGTGAAGGTCGCGTCCGAACCGGGTTTCCAGTCCTGGCCGTTTTCCATCTCGATTTTCGGCTCCATCGCGGGGCGCTCGTTCGAGGTGGAGAGGATTTCCTTCAGCCCGGCGTCAACGCTTTCGTTGAGCACATCGCCGAGGATGCGGTCGCCGAATTGCTTGCGCAGGATCGCCATCGGCACCTTGCCCTTGCGGAAGCCCTTGATCTCGACTTCGGGCTGCGCCTCGGTGAGCTTGGCGGTGACTTTCTCCTCCAGCTCGGCGCCGGTCAGGGTGAAGCTGTAGCCGCGCTTGAGGCCTTCGTTGAGGGTCTGGGTGACCTGCATGGGGTTTCCTCTGGTTCAGGCGCACGCAACCGCACGCATCTGGCAAAATTTTCAGCCGTCCTTCTAGGGGCTCGGGGCCTGACTGGCAAGGCGAAAGGCGGCGGGCAAAGGGGGCCGGGGCGCGAATCTTTTCACACCATCGTCACAGGGGGGCATCGCCCGAACACCCTGTGGGCCGCTGCAATCCGGGGGGCTCTCGCAACAGGTTGGCCACAGGGCGGGCACCGCGAGGGATGCCACAGGGGACGCCAATCCGCATCGTCGAAATCCTCGGTGCGGGCGGTGAAGCGGGGAGCGGCTGCCCGCATTCCGGCCAAACGCAAAAGGGCGGCCGAAGCCGCCCTCGCATACGCGCCCTGCGCCCTTACTTGCCGGCGGTCGGTTGCGGCGCGGCCGGCGCTTTCGGTGCCGCCGCGGGCTCGGGGGCCATCAGCTTGGGGGCATTCGCGCCCTGCAGCGGATCGTCCTGACGCTGCACCGATCCCTCGAAATGCGCGCCCGATTCGATCGCGATCGTCTTGTGGATGATGTCGCCCTCGACCTTGGCGGTGGAGGTCAGGCGCACCTTGAGCCCACGCACGCGACCCACCACACGCCCATGCACCACGACGTCATCGGCGACGATCTCGCCCTTGATCGTGGCACTTTCGCCCACGGTCAGCAGATGCGCGCGGATGTCGCCCTCGACCACACCTTCGACCTGAATGTCGCCGGTGGTCTTGATATTGCCCATCACCGTGAGATCGGAGGAGAGCACGGAGGCGGCCGGTTTCGCGCGCGGCGCCGCAGCGGGGACAAAATCGCCCAGCGGGCGCGAAGGCGCAGGCGCGGCTTCGGGCTTTTTCTCGGAATCGGGGGCCGTTTTCGGGCCGGGTTCGTGGATCTTGCTTTTAGAAAACATCCTGAGCCGCCTTGATGAAGGTCATCGGGTTGATGGGGGCGCCACCCACCCGGATTTCATAGTGCAGATGCGGTCCGGTGGACCGTCCGGTATTTCCAGTATCACCGATCACCTCCCCGCGCGACACTTTTTGCCCGACCCTCACGCGGATTTTGGAGAGGTGCCCATAGACCGTGGAAACCCCGAATTCATGGCGCAACTTGATGACGTTGCCGTAACCGTTTTCCCAGCCCGCCTCTGCCACCACACCATCGGCGGGGGCGTGCACATCCATTCCCACCGGCCCGGCAAGGTCCACCCCGGCATGCAGCCGCCCCCAGCGATAGCCGAAAGGAGAGGTGAAACGATAGCCGCCTCGGAGCGGGATCGCAAAGGGCAGCTTGTCGACCGCGATCCGGTAGAGGTTCATTTCGTCGAGCCGCTGCAAGATGCCTTCGGCGCGCGCGGTATCGGCATCGGGCCCGGCAAAACCTTTCGAGGAGATCGCCGCGGGCAGGAGCGGCCCGCCGGTGCCGGAGTAGCCGCGCCGGATCTGGCTGAGAATGTCGTCGGGGTTCATGCCCGCCTTGCGGAACATCCTGTCGAGCGGCTCCATCGAGATCCGCACCGCCCCCTCGAGCGTGTCGAAAATCTCGTCGTGGCGCTCTTCGAGGAGGCGCCGGTCAAGCTCGGCCTGTTCGGCCTCTTCGCGGGCGGCGGTTGCGGCGCGGCTCGCCTGATCGCGTTCGGTCGCGGTGCGCGCGAGCGCCACGGTGAGCAGATCGACGGTGCCGCCCATGTCGCCGATGCGGGCGGTGAGCCGTTCCGAGCTTTCCGCGCCGGTGCCGCGCGCGGCAGCCAGCTTTTCGCGCGCCTCGTCGCGTTCGGCCATGGTGCGCTTGAGCGTGGATTGGATCACGTCAATCCCGGTTTCCAGCTCGCGGCGGCGCTCCTCGGAGGCCAGGAGTTGCGATTGCATTTGCGAGACCTGTCCGAGCGCCATCTGGAAGCGGTCCTGCGCGGCGAGTGCTTCGGTGGCGCGCTGGTCGCGTTGACGGGCGAGAATGTCGAGCCGGCTTTCGAACTGGGCCTTGGCGATCTGCGCCTGTTCGCGCGCGCCGCCCGAGGAGATGCCATCGATGAAGAGCAGCGACGTGGCGATGACCGACCACAGAAACAGCATCCCCGCCAGAAACAGCGTCACCGCCTGGGTGAGCGGGCGCATCCGCACGAAGCGGGTCGCGTCTTCCGATTTCAGAAACAGCCGCTGTTCGGGCAGCCAGGGGTCGAGCACGGTGTTGACGCGGTCGAGGATACGGCGGGGCAAGGCGATCTTCCTGTCGGTTGCGGGCCGGCGAGGGTACGGCCCTGTCCTCCTCCCGGGCGCGCCTTGCGCTGCCGGGACCGCGTGAGGCTTAGCAAGGGGAAGAACCGGGCTGCAACCCGTTTTGCCCGGCGATTGGGCTAATCTGCCGATGACGGCGCGGAACTGCGCAAGATCCTGCCGAAGCACGCTCTTTTTGCGCGAGAGTGCTCTTTTTATATCGCCTCATGGTTGAAAATCCCTTACCGGGCGCGAGGAGATGCGCCGCGCCCGGAAGATCTGTGGAGGCGGGCGGGCTCAACCGAGCGCCCGTACGGCCTCCAGCACCGCCTCGGCATGGCCCTTGACCGAGACCTTCGGCCAGGCCCCCACGACCTTTCCTTCCCCGTCAATCAGGAAGGTGGCGCGCTGGATCCCCATCGAGATCTTGCCATACATGTTCTTTTCGACCCAGGTGCCATAGGCCTCGCAGGTGGCCCCCGTCTCGTCGGAGACGAGCTTGATGCCGAGCCCGTGCTTTTGGCAGAATTTCTGATGCGCCTTGGGGCCGTCTTTCGAGATCCCGACGACGGTCGCTCCGGCTGCGGTGAATTCGGTCGCGAGGCGGGTGAAATCTAGCGCTTCGGTGGTGCAGCCCGGGGTGTCGTCCTTCGGATAGAAATAGAGCACCACCGTGCCCGGTCGCAGCGCCGAAAGCGTGAGCTCGGCCGCCTCGGTGCCCGGATCGGTGAGCGGCAGGGTGAAATCCGGCGCGTTTTCGCCGACAGCGATCATTTGCGTTCCTCCATGGCAGATGCGAAGGTTAAGCTAGGGCAGAATGAAGCGCCGTCAAAGCGGCGCCAACAGGCAGCAGCGAGCGGAGTGTTGCAGGGCATCGACAAGGAGCAAAGGGACGCCACCGGGGCGCCGCCCGTCCGGCGGCGTTGGCGTCGGCGGCTCGGGATCTGGATGGTGCTCTCGGTTGCGCTGCTCTTGCCCTGCGCGCTGGTTGGCTTTCTGGCGCTCAGCCATCTGCCGGTTGCAGTGCCGCAAGGGGTGGTGAGCCTTCTGGAAACGCGCGCCAATCGGGCCCTCTCCGGCCGGATCGGGCTGCATATCGGCGGCGCGGCGCTTGCGGTCGAGCCGGGTTTCGTGCCCGAGGTGCGCCTCAGCCTGGTGCAGCTTGACCAGCCTTCGGGCCTGCCGATCGCGGCGCTGCCCGAGATTCGCGCGCAGTTCCGGCTGGCCGGGCTTCTCTCGGGGCGAATCGAGCCGCAAAACCTGAGCCTGCGCGGCGCGCGGGTGGCGCTCTTCCGCCGTGCTGACGGGCGGCTCGACCTCGCCTTGCCCGAGGCTGAGGACGGGGCTGCGCTTGCCGGGCTCGACCTGACCGACCCGAACCGGCTCACCGATGCGATCGAGGCTTTCTTTGCCACGCCGGTACTGGCCCCGGTTGACGAGATCACCGCCGAGGATCTGCATATCCGCCTTGTCGATGCGCGCACCGACCGGGTCTGGGAGGTGCGCGACGGGCAGGTGCGGCTCACTCAGGACGCCGAGACGATTGCGCTCAGCCTCGGCTTCGATGTGGGCGAGCGTGATCGGCTGCCGGCGCAGGTGGCGCTCACCGCCTCAACTTCCAAGCGGAGCCATCGCGCGGCCTTTGGCGCGGCGGTCACTGAGGTTCCGGCCGCCGATCTGGCGGTCCAAAGCCCGGCGCTGGCCATCCTCGGGCTGCTCGATGCGCCGATCTCTGGCACGATTCATTCGGGCATCACCGAAGCGGGCGAGATGGAGCGGCTTGACGCGACGCTGCGCATCGGTGCGGGCGCGCTGCACCCGGTCGAGGGAGCAAAACCGGTTGATTTCGAGGGGGCCGATCTGCGGCTCCATTACGACCCGCTGGAGCGACGCGTCGATATCGACCGGCTTGATCTGCAAAGCCGGGCGCTCCGGCTGGGCGCCTCCGGGCAGGTGCTCCTGCGCGATTTCGAGAGCGGGCTGCCGCGCGAGGCGCTCGCTCAGGTCGCGCTTTCCGACATTCAATCCGACCCGGAGGGTCTTTTTGAGACACCCGCCCGGATCTCGCGGGGCGCGCTCGACCTGCGGCTTCGGCTCGATCCGTTCCGCGTTGATCTCGGTCAGGTCCAGCTCGTCGAGGGGACGCGACGGGTGGAAGGACGGGGCAACGTTTCGGCCGGGCCGGAGGGCTGGACCGTGGCGTTTGATGCGGCGGTGGGAGAGATCACCTCGGCCGATCTGCTCGCGCTCTGGCCGAAGGCGCTGGTGCCGCATACCCGCGACTGGTTGTTCGAGAATGTCGCCACGGGACAGTTGCGCAATGTGCGCGCGGCGGTGCGGCTCCGACCCGGCGCCGAGCCGCGGCTTGAGCTTGGCTACGAGTTCCGGGGCGCCGATGTGCAGGTTCTGCGCACGCTGCCACCGGTGCGCGCCGGCCGGGGCTTTGCCGGGATCACCGAGAATCGCCATACGCTGATGGTCGAGGAAGGGCGGCTCGTGGCCCCCGAGGGCGGTGAGATCGAGGTGGCGGATTCGGTGATGACCGTGCCCGATATTCGCGAGAACCCGGCGCGGGCCGAGGTGAAGCTCGTCACCCGCTCGCCGATCCCTGCGGCGCTCTCGCTCCTCGATCAGGAGCCGTTTCATTTTCTTTCCAAGGCGGGGCAGCGCCCCGACATTGCCAGGGGCTGGGCAGAAGCGCATACGACGCTGAAATTCTTGCTCGAAAAGCACATCCGCGCCGAGGACGTGGCGTTCGAGGTTGAGGCACGGCTTACGGATGTGCAGTCCGAAAAGCTCGTGCCCGGCCATGTGATCGCGGCCCCCGTTCTGCGGCTGAGGGCCGATGGTGCGGGGATGACCGTGGCAGGGGCGGGGCGGTTCGACATCGTGCCGTTTCAGGGCCGCTGGACGCAACGCTTCGGGCCCGAGGAGCGGGGACATTCGACGGTCGATGGCTTTGTCGAGGTCACCCCTGCCGGGCTCGAGCATCTGAAGATCGGCCTCCCGAAAGGCGCGGTGGCGGGGGCGGGCTGGGGGCATCTGGCGCTCGATCTGCGCAAGGATGCGCCCACGCGCTACGATTTCCGAACCGATCTCAAGGGGTTGACACTTTCTATTCCGGAGGTCGGCTGGTCGAAGGCGGCGGCAACGAAAGCTCTTCTGACGCTCGCGGGCACGCTCGGGCCGGTTGCCACGGTCGAGAAGCTGACCGCGGAGGCGCCGGGGCTGAGCGCTGCCGGCCGGATCGAGTTGAGCGCCTCGGGGTTCAAGGCCGCGCGGTTTGACACGCTTACGCTCGGGCGCTGGTTCTCCGGCGCGGTCGAGCTGACCGGGCGGGGAGTGAACCGCCCGCCCGATATTGCGGTGCGCTCAGGCAAGCTCGACCTGCGCGCGCTGCCGGATCTTGGCCAGGGGCGCAACGGTTCGGATGGCGGCGCGATCTCGGCACGGTTCGATCAGGTGACGGTGACCGACGGGATCGTGCTCACCGGCCTTGCAGGGCGGTTTGCCAATCGGGGCGGGCTTACGGGCGATTTTGACGCGACGCTGAACGGCGGGCCGGCGCTTTCGGGGCAGGTGGTGCCGCACAAGGGGCGGGTGGCGGTGCGGATCTTGGCCGATGATGGTGGCGCGGTGCTTGCGGCGGCCGGGATCTTTGCGAAGGCCCGCGGCGGCAAGCTCGATCTCGCGCTCTTGCCGCTTGAGGCGAAAAGCTATTCGGGCTCGGCAAAGATCACCAATCTCAAGGTGCGCGATGCGCCGGTGCTGGCCTCGATGCTCTCGGCCGCCTCGGTGATCGGGCTGCTGGAACAGCTGAACGGCGACGGCATCCTCTTTTCCGATGTTTCAAGCACCTTCCGCATCACGCCGCAGGGGGTCTCGGTGGAGACGGGCGAGGCGATCGGCGCCTCGATGGGGGTGACGATGACCGGCGCCTATTACCCCGAAACCAAGGCGCTGAAGATGGAGGGGGTGGTCACGCCCTTCTATCTCGTCAACGCGATCGGGCAGATTTTCGCGCGCAAGGGGGAAGGGCTCTTCGGTTTCACCTACCGCATCGACGGCACAGCGGATAGACCGCAGATCTCGATCAACCCGCTCTCGATCTTCACGCCCGGCGCGTTTCGGGAGATTTTCCGCCGCCCGCCGCCGCAGCTTGTGACCGAATGATGATGACGCTCGATGATTTCGACTTCGATCTGCCCGAGGGGCTGATCGCAACCCGCCCTGCACGCCCGCGCAGTTCGGCAAAGCTTCTTGTGGCGAAGGGGGGCGACCTCCGCGATCTGACGGTGGCGGATCTGCCCGCGCTGTTTCGGCCCGGCGACCGGCTGGTGCTGAACAATACGAAAGTGATCCCGGCACGGCTCTCGGGGCGCCGGAGCCGCGCCTCGGCGCGAGGCGAGGTGGTGGCGAAGGTCGAGGTGACGCTTCTGGAGCCTGCGGCAGGGGGGGAGTGGAGCGCGCTCGCCAAGCCTCTGCGCAAGCTCAGGGAGGGCGAGGAGATCGTTTTTTCCGGGGCGCTTTCGGCGCGGGTGATGGCGATTGCCGAGGGGCAGATGCGGATCGCCTTCAACGTGACGGGCGCGGATTTCGATGCCGCGCTGGCGGAGGCGGGGGCGATGCCGCTGCCGCCCTATATCGCCGCGTTGCGCGCCCCCGACGAGGCCGACAAGAGCGATTATCAGACCGTCTTCGCGCGCCATGCGGGGGCCGTGGCGGCGCCCACGGCGAGCCTGCATTTCACCCCGGAACTGCTTGAGACCTTGCGCGAAAACGGCGTCCAGTTCACCGAGGTGACGCTTCATGTGGGCGCGGGCACGTTTTTGCCGGTGAAGGTTGCGGATGTCACCACGCACCGGATGCATGCGGAATGGGGCGAGGTCTCCGAACAGGCCGCCGCCGAGATCAATGCGACCAAGGCCGCGGGCGGGCGGGTGATTCCCGTTGGCACCACGGCGCTGCGGCTGATCGAGAGCGCGGCCGGGGAAGATGGGCGGGTTGCTCCCTTCCGCGGCACCACCGATATCTTCATCTATCCGGGCTACCGCTTCCGCGTCACCGATGCGCTGATGACCAATTTCCATCTGCCGAAATCGACGCTGCTGATGCTCGTTTCGGCGTTGATGGGGCAGGAACGGATCCGGGAAATCTATGCCCATGCGGTGGCAAGGGGGTATCGCTTCTTTTCTTATGGCGATGCCTCGCTGCTGTTCCCGGAGCCGTGAGGGCGCCCTGTCGCTTCGGGGGGTGACGCCACCCGCGGCACAGCCTATTCTTTGTGCTCCGCCTGCATGACCTTGATGAAGCGAGTGACTCACCGATGCTGACCGTTTTGCGCACCACCTGGCCGCTGCTTCTGGGGATCATGCTCCTGATGGTCGGCAACGGCATGCAGGGCACGCTTCTGGGCATCCGCGGCGCCATCGAGGGGATCGGCACCTATCAGATGTCGGTGGTGATGGCGGCCTATTTTGCGGGCTTCCTGTTCGGTTCGCAGATGACGCCGATCATGATCCGCCGCGTCGGCCATGTGCGGGTGTTCGCGGCGCTGGGCTCGCTCATTTCGGCAGTACTGATCCTCTATGCCGCCTGGCCGAACTGGCTGGCCTGGGCGTTGATGCGGGTGCTGATCGGGTTCTGCTTCTCGGGCGTCTATATCACCGCGGAAAGCTGGCTCAACGCCTCGACCCGCAACGATCTGCGCGGCCGCGCGCTCTCGGCCTATATGATCGTGCAGATGATCGGCATCATCTCGGGGCAGGCGCTGATGAACGTGGCCGATCCGGCGGGCTATCTGCTCTTTGTGATCCCCTCGGTGCTCGTCTCGCTCGCCTTCACGCCGATCCTGCTTTCCGCCGGGCCCGCGCCCGCCTTTGCCGAGGTGCGCCGCTTGAGCCTGCGCAAGCTCTTTGCGATCTCGCCGCTCGGTGTGGTGGGCATCTTCCTGATGGGTGGCACCTTCGCCGCGCTTTTCTCGATGGTCTCGGTCTGGGGCACGCAGGTCGGGCTCTCGGTCAGCCAGATCTCGCTGTTTGTTGCGGCGATCTATTTTGGCGGGCTTGTCGCGCAATTTCCGATCGGTTGGCTCTCTGACCGGATGGACCGGCGGCGGCTGATCCTCTGGGTCGCCGCGGTGGGGGCGGCGGCGATGCTGGCCGCCTATGTCCTCGCGCCGGGGCTCTGGGTGCTGCTGTTTCTGAGCGCGGTGATCGGCGGGGTGGCGAACCCGCTCTATGCGCTCCTGCTCGCCTACACGAACGATTATCTCGACAGCACCGATATGGCCGCCGCCTCGGGCGGGCTTCTTTTCGTCAATGGCGTGGGCGCCATCACCGGTCCGCCGGTCACCGGCTGGCTGATGGAGACGCTCGGCCCGGGCGGCTTCTTCCTCTATGTCGGGCTGCTGATGACCGGGATCGTACTTTACGCGCTCTGGCGGATTCTGCGCGCGCCCGACCGGCAAGGGGCCCACCCGGCCGCATTCGCAGTGGTCTCGCCCGGCGCGACGGCGCTCGCTGTTGAGGCGGTGCTTGATGCGGGCAGTGAGGCCAGTGCGGCTCCTGTCTCTCCGGAAGCTGCCAAAACCGCAGATGCAGCGGAAAACCCGGCCGAGCAAAGCCCGGAAAATACGCAAAAATCACCCCAGGGTTGAGGCGTTTGCCTGTTATTTGGGCGAACCGCAAAATTTCTGCGTCGCAGAACCTCGCCGACGTCTGGTCAGGCTTGCGCTTCTCGCCTGCTCGGTCAGGCTTGGTTTACTGCTCAACCGATATGGGGGTCCTGAATGGAGCCGATCAAGGAGCTGATCGCGTTCTGGCACGACATCGTCGGCCCGGAACGCTGGTATAATGCTACGCCCGAACTTGATGAAGAGATTCTCCGCCGCTATTCGGCGCTCTGGCAGCGCGCCCAGGCGGGAGCCTGCGATGACTGGTCCGAGACACCGGTGGGGGCACTCGCACTGGTGATCTTGCTCGATCAATTGCCGCGCAACATGTTCCGCGGCTCGCGTCAGGCTTTTGCCACGGATGCGCAGGCGCGCAAGGTGGCCGAGATGGCGATCGGGAATGGCTTCGATATGGAGATCGAGGATCCGCTGCGGCAGTTCTTCTATGTGCCCTTCATGCATTCGGAAAATATCGCCGATCAGGAAAAGGGCGTGCGACTGGCCGAGGAGCGGATGCCCGACGAGCATCTGCTGCATGCCAAGGCGCATCATGCGGTGATCGCGCGCTTCGGCCGTTTCCCCTGGCGCAATGAGCTGGTGGGGCGCTATTCCTCGGATGAGGAGGCGGCCTTCCTCTGGGCGGGCGGCTATGACCGGATGCTGGCCTCGCTCGACCGCTGAGCACCGATCACAGCGACTCGCAACGCGCGCCCCTCCGGGGGCGCGTTTTCAATTCTGGGTGCGGCTTCTTGAAGCGGGGGCGGAAATAGTTTAGCACCAAACCATCTTTTGATGGAGGATCCGATGGCCGCGAAGAGCTTCGACATGATCGTTATCGGTGCGGGGCCGGGCGGCTATGTGGCCGCGATCCGCGGCGCGCAACTGGGCCTGAAGGTCGCGGTGGTCGAGCGCGAGCATCTGGGCGGCATCTGCCTGAACTGGGGCTGCATCCCGACCAAGGCGCTGCTGCGCTCGGCGGAAGTGTTCCACCTGATGCACCGCGCCAAGGAATTCGGCCTTTCCGCCGAGAAGGTTGGCTTTGACCTCGAAGCCGTGGTGGCGCGCTCGCGCGCCGTCGCCAAGCAGCTCTCGGGCGGCATCGGCCATCTGATGAAGAAGAACAAGATCGCGGTCTTCATGGGCGAGGCCACGCTGCCGCGCCAAGGCGTAGTGGCGGTGAAATCCGGCGATACCGTCGAAGAAATCACCGCGAAGAACATCGTGCTCGCCACCGGCGCGCGGGCACGGCAACTGCCCGGGCTCGAAGCCGATGGCGAATTGGTGTGGAGCTACAAACACGCGCTGGTGGCCAAACGCATGCCGAAAAAGCTGCTCGTCATCGGCTCGGGCGCGATCGGGATCGAATTTGCGAGCTTCTTCAACACGCTCGGCGCCGAGACGACAGTGGTGGAAGTGCTCGACCGGGTGCTGCCGGTGGAAGATGCCGAGATCTCTGCCTTCGCGAAAAAGCAGTTCGTGAAACAGGGGATGAAAATCCTCGAAAAGACCACGGTGAAGCAGCTTGATCGCTCTCCCGGCAAGGTCGTGGCCCATCTTGAAGATGCCAAGGGTGTGACGACCGCGGAATTCGACACGGTGATTTCGGCGGTCGGCATCGTCGGCAATGTCGAGGGGCTCGGGCTTGAGGCGCTTGGGGTGAAGATCGATCGCAGCCATGTGGTGGTCGATGACTTCTGCCGCACCGGTGTGGCGGGGCTCTATGCGATTGGTGACATCGCCGGTGCGCCCTGGCTTGCGCACAAGGCGAGCCATGAGGGCGTGATGGTGGCCGAACTCATCGCGGGCAAACACGCCCATCCGATCAAGCCCGGCTCGATTGCGGGTTGCACCTATTGCCACCCGCAAGTGGCGAGCGTGGGGCTGACGGAGGCCAAGGCGAAAGAGGCGGGCTACGCGGTCAAGGTCGGCCGCTTCCCCTTCATCGGCAACGGCAAGGCGATCGCGCTTGGCGAGGCCGAGGGGATGGTGAAAACCGTGTTCGACGCCAAGACGGGCGAGCTTTTGGGCGCGCATATGGTCGGCGCCGAAGTGACCGAGATGATCCAGGGCTATGTGATCGGGCGCACGCTCGAGACGACGGAAGAAGATCTGATGCAGACCGTCTTCCCGCATCCGACGCTGAGCGAGATGATGCACGAATCGGTGCTCGACGCCTACGGGCGGGCGCTGCATATCTGAGCGGGCGGGGGGGGGGAGGCTGCCCCCCGCTGCATGCTGAGCCCGCCCAAGGAGGGCGCGCTTCTCCCGAAATCAGCAGTTCGGAACGTTCACCGCAAGCCCGCCGAGGCTGGTTTCCTTGTAATGCTCATGCATGTCACGCCCGGTCTGGCGCATCGTCTCGATGGCCGCGTCGAGCGGCACGAGATGGGTGCCATCGCCCCGCAGCGCGAGCGAGGCCGCCGAGATCGCCTTGATCGCGCCAAGCCCGTTTCGCTCGATACAGGGCACCTGCACGAGCCCTTTCACCGGGTCGCAGGTCATGCCGAGATGATGCTCGAGCGCGATCTCGGCGGCGTTCTCGATCTGCTCGGGGGTGCCGCCAAGTACGGCCGCCAGCCCCGCCGCCGCCATCGCCGCGGCCGAGCCGACCTCCGCCTGACAGCCGCATTCCGCGCCAGAAATCGAGGCATTGGTCTTGATGATCCCGCCCACGGCGGCGGCGGTGAGAAGGAATTCCCCGACCCGAGAGGAGGTCGCGCCCGGCACATGGTCGAGCCAGTAGCGGATCACCGCGGGCACCACACCTGCCGCGCCATTGGTGGGGGCAGTCACCACTTGCCCGCCCGCGGCATTCTCCTCGTTCACGGCCATCGCATAGCAGGAGATCCAGTCGTTGATCGTATGCGGCGCGGCGAGGTTCATGCCGCGCTCGGCCAGCAGCGCCTCGTGAATTGCCTTGGCGCGCCGCTTGACGCGCAAGCCCCCCGGCAGTTCACCCGCCCCCTCAAGCCCGCGCGTGAGGCACTCGTTCATCACCTGCCAGACCCGCGCGAGCCCGGCGGTGATCTCTTCCTCGGAGCGGTAGCGGCGTTCGTTGCGCCATTTCATCTGCGCGATCGTCAGCCCTGAGCCATGTGCCATCGTCAGCATTTCTGCGGCGGAACGGAAGGGGAAGGGCACCGCCGAAGGGGTGGAGAGCGCGCGGTCATCCACGGCGGCATGCTCGGCTTCCGTCAGCACGAAGCCGCCGCCGATCGAATAATAGGTCTCGCGCAGGATCACGTCGCCCTCGGCATCGAGCGCCTCGATCACCATGCCATTCGCATGGCCCGGCAGCGCCGCGCCATAGTCGAAAATGAGATCATGATCGGGGTCGAAGGCGAGCGGAGTGAGCCCCTCCGGGCAGAGCCGGTGGCTCTCGCGGTTTGCGGTCAGCGCGGCCTCGGCGGCCTCATGCTCGTAACTCTCGGGCAGGAATCCGGCGAGGCCGAGGATCGTGGCGCGGTCGGTGGCATGCCCCTTGCCGGTAAAGGCGAGCGAGCCGTGCAGATGCACCCGCAGCCCTTTTGCATGGAAGGGCGAGGCGCGCAGCGTCTCAAGAAACCGCCCCCCCGCCACCATCGGCCCCATCGTATGTGAGGAGGAAGGGCCGACGCCCACCTTGAAAATATCGAAAACGCTCAGAAACATCGCCGTCTCCCTTTGCGCCACCCTAGCGCCGGGTTCAGGGCAGGAGACAGCGCGAAAGCGACATTTGCGCGCACGCGAGCGGAATGCGGCGCGGATGTGCGGCGGGAGGCGAAGATGCGGGGCTCAGACGCGCGCCGGCAAACGCTGGCGCGCCGTGCGGGCCGAGGTCTCCTGCAGCCCGTGCACGAGCGAGATCCCCATGAAGCCATGATAGAGGATCGAGGCGCCCAGCAGATGCAGGATATAGATCCAGCCCGAGGAGATCGCGCCGCCGATGATCACGAAAACGGAGGCGACGACCGAGATCACCAGAGAGAGCAGCATCGCCCGGCCATTGGGGCCGCGGCGGCGTTCGGTGATGGCGCGACGTTCCAGCTCGGCCGCGCCGAACAGGAGCGCGAGCGAAAAGAGCGTGTAAAGCGTGAGCAGCCAGACCATGGTCTCTCCTTTCGGGGATCACCGGGATCCCCGGGGCAAAATAGCACCGGGGGCAGCCCTGTGCAACGCCGAGGGGGGAATGGGCTCAGCGCATGGGGGCGGTGCCCTCGCATTCGGCCTTCAGCCCGGCCAGTGTCTGCACCATCCCCGCTTCGATCGACCGGCCCGCGGTGAGCGCGAGCAAAAAGCCGAGCGGCCCGCCGTAGCTCAGCCAATGCTGTGTGGTGCAGCCCGTCTCGGTTGCCTCAAGCCGATGATGAAAGCGCAGTTTTGCGAGTGGCAGCGGGCTTTCGACGGTGAAGGAGCGCCCATGCGTCACCTCCGTCACCACGATCGCCGAGCGCGGCCCCTTGCGCGGCTTGAGCCAGCCGCGCGCGCCCACGAGCAGCCCCTCGGGCAATGAGACAGAGCGCACTTCCGGATCCCATTGTGCCCAGCTTTCCACCGCCTCATAGCGGGCGAAAACCTCCTGCGGCGTGGCGGAAATCGCGATCGACTGCGGCTTGCCCATCAGACCCTCCGAGATGCTCGATACCGGCCCAGAGAAGCGCGCCGGGGCGCATCCGTCAAGGCCCGCAACATCAAAAGACCGGGGTTTCCCCCGGCCTTGTCTTGCACGCCACTGCGAGCGCTCAGCGCGCGGCGACGTCGAGATAATCGCGCATCGTCTTGCCGGTATAGAGCTGGCGCGGACGGCCGATCTTGCCGGTCGGATCGCCGAGCATTTCCTTCCATTGCGAAATCCAGCCCACTGTACGCGAGAGCGCGAAAATCGGGGTGAACATCGCGGTGGGGAAGCCCATCGCCTCGAGGATGATACCGGAATAGAAGTCGACGTTCGGATAGAGCTTTTTCGAGACGAAGTAATCGTCCTCAAGCGCGATCCGTTCGAGTTCCTTGGCCACCTGCAGCGTCGGGTTGTTGTGGATGCCCAGAAGCTCAAGCACCTCGTCGGCCGATTCCTTCATCACCTTGGCGCGCGGGTCGAAGTTCTTGTAGACGCGGTGGCCAAAGCCCATCAGGCGGAACGGGTCGTTCTTGTCCTTCGCCTTGGCAATGTAGTCCGGGATCCGCTCGACCGAGCCGATCTCGCGCAGCATCTCAAGGCAGGCCTGGTTGGCGCCGCCATGGGCCGGGCCCCAGAGGCAGGCGATGCCGGCGGCGATACAGGCAAAGGGGTTCGCGCCCGAAGAACCGGCCAGGCGCACCGTCGAGGTCGAGGCGTTTTGCTCGTGATCGGCATGCAGCATCATGATCCGGTCCATGGCCTTGGCCAGTTCCGGCTTCACGGTATAGGGC
Source organism: Rhodobacter maris (assembly GCF_900217815.1). Taxonomy (GTDB): domain Bacteria; phylum Pseudomonadota; class Alphaproteobacteria; order Rhodobacterales; family Rhodobacteraceae; genus Rhodobacter; species Rhodobacter maris. The sequence goes on along the minus strand of NZ_OBMT01000012.1, from coordinate 59,142 downwards.
TCGGCCGGAACCGAGAAGCACATGTGCAGGAAGTTTTCCGCGTAGTTCAGATCGTTGCGCGGATAGACCATCGGCTGACCGATGGAATATTTATAGGCCATCGCGGCGATCGTCGGCAGTTTCGCGATCATCCGCATCGCGGCGACCTCACGCTGCCACGGGTCGTTGATGTCCAAGCTGTCGTGATAGAAGGCCGACATCGCGCCGACCACGCCCACCATCGTCGCCATCGGGTGGCTGTCACGACGGAAGCCGCGGAAGAACATGTGGATCTGTTCGTGCAGCATGGTGTGCCGCGTGATCCGATATTCGAAATCTTCCATCTGCTTGGCGTTCGGCAACTCGCCGTTCAAGAGCAGATAGCAGACTTCGAGGTAGTGCGACTTTTCGGCCAATTGCTCGATCGGATAGCCGCGGTAGAGAAGCTCACCCTTGTCCCCGTCGATATAGGTGATCTCCGATTCGCAGGCCGCGGTGGAGGTGAAGCCGGGGTCATAGGTGAACACATCCGCCTGCCCGTAGAGCTTGCGGATATCGAGCACGTCCGGCCCGACGGTGGGCGAAATCACCGGCAATTCGTAAGTTTTGCCGTCTAGCGTGAGTGTGGCAACGCGTTGGGTTTCAGCCATAAGAACCTCTCCTGTCAGCCGACGGGTCGCGTCGGCGCGTCTGGGCCGGAAGCCGACAAATCCGGCTCGCGGTCTTTCCGGTTTCCCGGGAAAGGCGGCCCGGTCAGGCCGCCTGATCTTCCAGCCGGGCCAGGACTTCGTCACGGCCGAGCAATTCCATCATGTCGAAGACCGAGGGAGTGGCCGTGCGGCCTGCGAGCGCGGCGCGGATCGGCGCGGCAATCTTGCCAAGGCCGATTCCCTGCGCCTGCGCCAGCTCCGCGGCAACGGCTTCGAGGTCTTCCCGCGTCCAGCTAGCATTTTGCAGCCTCTGCGTCAATTCTCCCAGTATACCACGGGATACAGAGTCGAGCGCTTTCTCTGCCTTCTCATCCATCGCCACGGGCCGCGAGATCAGTGCAAAGCGCGCCTTTTCAAGGAGTTGCCCAAAGGTCTTCGCGCCGGTCTTGGCAAGCGGCAGGGCCGCAAGCAAAGCGTCGGATTGGTGAGGGGAAAGTGAAGCTTCCCCGGCCGCCTCCAGATAAGCGTGGATTTGCGGCATCAGATCGGCATCGGGGATCTGCGCGATATGCTGGCCGCAGATGTTCTCGAGCTTCTTGAAGTCGAGCCGCGAGGGCGCGCGGCCGATTCCTTCCAGCTCGAACCAGTCCTTCGCTTGCGCATCGGTGAAGAATTCATCGTCACCATGGCTCCAGCCCAGCCGGGCAAGGTAATTGCGCATCCCCGCCGCCGGGTAGCCCATGGCCTGATATTGCTCGAGCCCGACCGCGCCGTGGCGCTTCGAGAGCTTCTTGCCATCGGGGCCGTGAATGAGCGGAATATGCGCGAAAGCGGGCACATCCCAGCCCATCGCAGTGTAGACCTGCACCTGCCGCGCGGCATTGGTCAGGTGGTCATCACCGCGGATCACATGCGTCACACCCATATCATGATCGTCAACCACCACCGCCAGCATATAGGTCGGTGTGCCATCCGAACGTAAACAGACCATGTCATCGAGCGTGTCGTTGCGGAAGGTCACCTTGCCCTGCACCTTGTCCTCGATCACCGTCACCCCTTCGCGCGGGGCCTTCAGGCGGATCACGTAAGCGCCATCGGGATGCGTGCCAGGGTCGGCGTCCCGCCACGGGCTCTGGAACAGCGTCGATTTGCCTTCGGCTCGGGCGGCCTCGCGGAAGGCCTCGATCTCCTCCTGCGTGGAGAAGCACTTGTAGGCCATGCCCCGGGCCAGCATCTCGCGGGCCACCTCGGCATGGCGCGGCGCGCGCTCGAACTGGCTCACCACCTCGCCGTCGTAATCGAGCCCGAGCCAGTCGAGCCCTTTCAGGATCGCCGCCGTCGCCTCGGGAGTGGAGCGGGCGCGGTCGGTATCCTCGATGCGCAGAAGGAACGTGCCGCCGTGGCCGCGCGCGTAGAGCCAGTTGAACAGCGCCGTGCGCGCACCACCGATATGCAGATAGCCGGTGGGCGAGGGGGCGAAGCGGGTGACGATCTTTTGCGACATTGGCTTTTGCGACATTGGGGCCTTTCTCGCGGCGCGCCGATGGGTCCGGAGCGGCCACGTTAACCTTTTGGAAACCATGATGCCCGTAGGCTCTCTTGGGGATTTCTCTAAATCACCAAGGGGGGGCGCGACAAGTGCAGCGGATCGCCGGGGGCAGCGGTTTCGAAGCTGGGCCGCTCGCGCGGGGTCTCCGCATGGCCGGGCTTTCCGACCCTCTCGGCGCGGTTGCGCGTGCCCAACTCGACTGGATGCTCTGGGCACCGCTCGCGCTCGGTCTTGGGATCGGGGGCTATTTCACGCTCCCCGACGAGCCGACGGCGGGGCTGCGTGTGTTGGCGGGTGCGGTGACGCTCGCCGCTGCGCTGGTCTGGGCGCGGGGCGCGGGGCCCGTGCGACTGCCTGCGGCGCTTTTGATCTTCGTCGCTTGCGGGCTTCTGGCCGCCGATCTGCGCGCTCGCACCGTCGCCGCCCCGGTGCTTGCGCATCGCTATTATGGCCCGGTCGAGGGGCGAATTCTGCGGATCGACCGCTCGGCGCGCGACGTGTTGCGCCTCACTCTCGATCAGGTGCGCCTGCCCGGCACTCCCCCCGCGCGCACGCCCGCAAAGGTGCGCATCGCGTTGCATGGGGGGGGCGATGCGCTCGCTCCGGAGCCGGGGCTGGTGGTCATGACCACGGCGCATCTGAGCCCGCCCAATGGCCCGGTGGAGCCCGGTGCCTGGGATTTCCGCCGCACCGCCTGGTTCGAAAGGCTCGGCGCCGTCGGTTATACCCGCGCGCCCGTCGTGGTGATCGCCCCGCCCGACCCGGACGACCGGGCGCTTGCCGCGCACCGGCTGCGGATGCAGCTTTCCGCGGCGATGCAGGCGCGCATCCCGGGGCAGGCAGGGGCGGTCTCGGCCGCGCTGATGACGGGGGACCGCTCCGGCATCGAGGAGGCCACGAACGAAGAGATGCGCGCCGCCAATCTCTATCATATCGTCTCGATCTCCGGGCTGCATATGGGGATGCTCGCGGGCTTCGTTTTCGCCGCGATCCGCCATGGGTTCGCGTTGATCGGCTGGGTGGCGCTCTGGTGGAACACGAAAAAAATCGCCGCCATCGCGGCGCTTCTGGCCTCGACCGCCTATCTGTGGATTTCCGGCGCCGATATCGCCACCCAGCGCGCCTGGATCATGACCTCGGTGATGCTTTCGGCGGTGCTGCTCGACCGCCGCGCGCTTTCCCTGAACACCGTAGCACTTGCCGCCCTCGTCCTGCTCGCCCTCTGGCCCGAGGCGCTGCTCGGCCCCGGCTTCCAGATGAGCTTCGCCGCAACCGTGGCGCTGATCCTGATCGCAAAACCCTGGCCTGCCTGGCAAAAGCACATCCCCGTTCCGTTGCGCCCGCTGGCGATGTTGATCCTCACCTCGCTGGTCGCCGGGGTCGTCACCGCGCCGATCGCGGCGGCGCATTTCGGGCGCATGTCGCATTACGGCCTGCTCGCCAATCTGCTCGCAGTGCCGATGATGGGGGTCGTGGTGATGCCTGCAGGCGTGATCGCCGCCTGCCTCGCGCCCTTTGGCCTTGCGGGCCCCGCGCTCTGGGTGATGGGCAAGGGCACCGGCTGGGTGCTCGCCGTCGCCGCCTGGGTGGCGGGGCTTGACGGCGCGCAAAGCGTGCTTCCCGCGCCGCCCGGATGGGTGCTGCCGACCATGGCGCTCGCTGCAGCTGTCGCCGTGCTGGCCCGGGGGGGCCTACGCGCCTGCGCCGTCATCATGCTCGCGCTCAGTGTTGCCGGCTGGGCGCTCGCCCCACGCCCGGCCCTGCTGATCGCGCCTGAGGGCGCGCTTGTCGGGCTGATGACCCCGTCGGGACGCGCCCTGTCCAAAGCCGCGCCTGTTTATACCGCCGAGGGCTGGCTTGTGGCCGATGGCGACACGGCCACGCCCGAAGAGGCTGCCGAACGCCCGGGGTTTGTCGGCCCGAGGGGCCGCCGGCAGGCGGAGTGGCAGGGCCATGCCCTCGTGCATCTGACGGGGAAGGGCGCGCCCGCGGCCCTGCCCGAGGCCTGCCGGGCTTCGGCTCTGGTCGTGATTGACAAACCCGCGCCCGTGGATTTCACCGGCGCGTGCACGCTTTACGACAGCCGCAGCCTCGCGCGGAGCGGTGCGCTCGCCTTCGATGTGGCGGGCCGGATGCGCTCGGTTACGACGGAGGCTGGCAACCGGCTCTGGACCCGCCCGCCTCAATAGCTGCGGATCAGCCCCACAAGGCGGCCTTGCACCTTCACCTGATCCTCGCGCAGCATCCGCGTCTCATAGGCCGGGTTCGCCGCCTCGAGCGCAATCATCCCGCTGCGGCGGAAATAGCGCTTCAATGTCGCCTCGTGATCCTCGATCAGTGCCACCACGATCTCGCCGCTCTCCGCCGTGCCCTGTGAGCGGATCACCACGATGTCGCCATCGTTGATCCCCGCCTCGATCATCGAATCGCCCTTGACCTCAAGGGCGTAATGCGCGCCTCGGCCGGAAACCATCGCGCCGGGCACCGCCACATGATGCGAGATCTCGGCAATCGCCTCGATCGGTACCCCGGCCGCGATCCGCCCCATCAGGGGGATCTCCAGCGCGGCCGCTGCCACGGCCATCGCGCCGCGTGGCGGGTCCACCCGGTCGCCTTCGATCCCCTCGGGACGGACCTTCGGCTTCGCCGGTGTCGCTGCGGCGGCGACCGCTGCCGCCTCGAGCGACTCGGGCAGTTTCACGATTTCCAGCGCCCGCGCCCGATGCGCCAGCCGGCGAATGAAGCCGCGCTCTTCCAGCGCGGTGATGAGCCGGTGAATACCCGATTTCGAGCGTAAATCGAGCGCATCCTTCATTTCGTCGAAAGACGGGGGCACCCCGTCGCGCGCCATGCGCTTTTGGATGAATTCGAGAAGTTCCAGTTGCTTGCGTGTCAGCATTCACGATCCCCTCGTGCCAGACGTCCCCCTGCGTTCACCTCTTGTTCTAACCTCGTTCGCGTTTCGTGTCAACGCGTCCGGCTCAAAGCGGCAGATAGTCGACGATCTCGCCCGCGCTCCGGGGGCCGTCTTGCGGCGGGCGGATCAAAAGCGCATCCGCCTGCGCCAATACGCTCAGCCCCGCGGAATCCTGCTGCGCGAAAGGGGTGATCACCGGAAGATCGCCGCCCAGCGAAAGGCGGGCACGCTGGTAGTGCGCACGCGGACCTTCCGGCGGCACATCGCAACCAAGCACCGCTTTGGCGGTGCTGGCCGGAATCTCAAGGCCCTGAAAACGCTTTAAAACCGGTGCAAGGAAGAGATCGGCGCAAACCGCCGCGGCCACCGGATTGCCGGGCAGACCCAAAAGCACAGCCCCCCCGAGCCGCCCCGCCATCAAGGGCTTGCCGGGTTTCATCGCCACTTGCCAGAAGGCGCGCGCGAGCCCCATCTCGCCCGCGACCTTGCCGACTAGATCATGCTCCCCCACCGAGGCGCCCCCGGAAGTGACGATCAGATCGGCGCCTTCGGCCGCGCCGAGCACGGCACGCAGGCTCGCCTCGGTATCGCGCGCGATCGGCAGCATGCGCGCGATACCGCCTGCCTGAGTCACCGCGCCCGCAAGCAAAAAGCTGTTCGAGCACAGGATCTGGTCCGGGCCGGGGCGCTCCCCCGGCATCACGAGTTCGTCGCCGGTGGCGATGATCGCAACCTGGGGGCGGCGATGCACCGGCAGCTCTGCGATGTTCATCGCGGCCATCAGGCCCAGATCGCGCGGTGTGAGCGGGCGGCGCGGAAACACCTCGGCGCCCTCGGCAAAATCGCCGCCGCGGGGCCGGATATGGGCGGATTTCGGCAAGGTGCCAAGGGTGATGCCGTCGCCTTCGCGGGTCACATCTTCCTGCGGGATCACCCGGCCGGGGGCTGCGGGGCAGGGCGCGCCGGTAAAAATGCGCAAGGCCTGTCCGGGGGAAAGCGCGCCCTGATGCGCATGGCCCGCCGCGGCCGCGCCGGTCACGATAAGCCGCGCGCCGGGGCGGGCATCGGCCGCGGCAATCCAGTAGCCATCCATCGCCGCGGCATCGAAGGGCGGCTGGGTGAGGCGGGCCGTGACCGGCTGGGCCAGCACACGGCCAAGCGCTTCGGCAAGCGGCACGCGCTCGGGCGGAAGCGGTCGGGCGAGCGCCAGCACCTGCGCGAGCGCCTCCGCGACAGAAATCACGGCGCGGCCTCATAGCGGCCCGATTTGCCGCCATCCTTCATCACAAGCCGTATCTCCTCGATATGCATGGATTTCTCGGCCGCCTTAAGCATGTCGTAAAGCGTCAGCGCGGCGACCGAAACGGCAGTCAGCGCCTCCATTTCCACCCCGGTCTGCCCTGTGGTCTTCACCGTGGCGCGGATCCGCACTCCGGGCAAAGCCTCATCGGGCGTCAGCTCAAGCGCCACCCTGGTGATCGGCAGCGGATGGCAGAGCGGAATAAGCTCGGAGGTCTTCTTCGCTCCCATGATCCCGGCGACGCGGGCGATGCCCAGAACATCGCCCTTTTCCGCTGTGCCCTGCAGGACAAGCGCCAGCGTCTCGGGCGCCATCACGATGCAGCCCTCCGCCACTGCCTCGCGTGCCGTCACCGGCTTGTCCGAGACATCGACCATATGCGCCTTTCCGGCGCCGTCGAAATGGCTCAGCATGCGAGCAGCGCGCGGGTTGCCCCCGCCACATCGGCCTGCCGCATCAGGCTTTCGCCGATCAGGAACCGCCGCGTGCCAACCTCGGCCATCGCCGCCATGTCCTCGCGCGTGAAGATCCCGCTTTCGCAGACCAATTCGCGCCCTTCGGCAAGGATCGTCGGCGCAAGCGTGCGGGTGACATCGAGCGTCACCTCGAAAGTCTTCAGATTGCGGTTGTTCACGCCCAGCAGCGACGATTTCAGGTGCTTGAGCGCGCGGTCAAGCTCCGCGCCGTCATGCACCTCGACCAGCACATCCATGCCCCAGCCAAAGGCCACATCCTCCAGCTCCACGGCGAGGCTGTCCTCAACCGAGGCCATGATGATCAGGATGCAGTCCGCCCCCCAGGCACGCGCCTCGGCGACCTGATAGGGATCGTAGAGAAAATCCTTGCGCAGCGCGGGGAGCGCACAGGCCGCGCGGGCGGCGACGAGAAAGTCAGGCGCGCCCTGAAAGCTCGGGCCATCGGTCAGCACCGAGAGGCAGGCGGCGCCGCCCGCCTCATAGGCCTTGGCCAGCGCGGGCGGGTCAAAATCCGGGCGGATCAGCCCTTTCGAGGGCGAGGCTTTCTTGATTTCGGCAATCAGGCCATAGCCTTGCGCGGATTTGTTGCGAAGCGCTTCGGCAAAGCCGCGGGCCGGGGCTTCGGCCTTGGCCGCGGCCTCCACCTCGGCCAGAGGCCGCGCGGCCTTTGCCGCCGCCACTTCCTCAAGCTTGTAGGCCTTGATCCGGTCGAGGATGTTCGTCATGCGTCGAGCACCGCTTTCAGCGCGGCAAGTTTGGCCTCTGCCGCGCCGCTGTCGATGCTTTCCGCGCCGATCTGCGCGCCCTCGCGGAGCGTGCCCGCCTTGCCCGCCACCACGAGCGCAGCGGCGGCATTGAGCAGCACGGCATCGCGGTAGGCGCTCCGTGCCCCTGCCAGAAGCGCGCGCAGGGCGGCCGCGTTTTCAGAGGGCTCGCCGCCCATGATCGCCTCGAACGGATGGGCGGGGAGGCCGGCCTCTTCCGGATGCACCTCGAATTCGGTGATCTCGCCATTGACGAGCGCCGCCACCCAGCTCACGCCGCAGATCGAAAGCTCATCGGTACCGTCCGAGCCATGCACGAGCCAGGCGGCTTCGGAGCCGAGCGCCTTGAGCACCTCGGCCATCGGCCGGATCCAGGCGCGGGAGAAGGCGCCGGTGAGCTGGCGCTTCACGCCCGCGGGGTTGGTCAGCGGGCCAAGCAGATTGAACACCGTGCGCGTGCCAAGTTCAACCCGGGTGGGGCCGATATGCTTCATCGCCGGATGATGCATCGGCGCCATGAGGAAGGTGAGGCCCACCTCGTTCAGCGCCTGTTGCGCGGCGGCCGGGCCTTTCATCACGTCAAGCCCGAGCGCGGTGAGCGCATCGGCGGCGCCGGATTTGGAGGAGAGATTGCGGTTGCCGTGCTTGGCGACCGGCACACCGGCGCCCGCGACCACAAGCGCGGTGGCGGTCGAGATATTGAGCGTGCCCTTGCCGTCGCCGCCGGTGCCGACGATGTCGATCGCGCCTGCAGGCGCGGTGATCCGGGTCATCTTCGCGCGCATCACCGCGGCCGCGGCGGCGATTTCGTCGACCGTTTCGCCGCGGGTGCGCAAAGCCATCAAAAGCCCGCCCATCTGTGCGGGGGTCGCCGCGCCCTCAAAGAGCGCCTCAAAGGCGGTCTCGGCCTCGGCGCGGGTCAGGGCGCGTTCGGCGGCAAGGCCGATCAGGGGTTTGAGCTCGCTCATGCGCTCACCTTCACTTTCGCGGTATCGAGGAAATTGCGCAGCATCTGATGGCCGTGTTCGGAAGCGATCGACTCGGGGTGGAACTGCACCCCCTCGATCAGCTTTTCTTTGTGGCGCAGGCCCATGATCATGCCCCCCTCAAGCCATGCGGTGACCTCAAGGCAATCGGGCAGGCTTTCGCGCTCGACGATCAGCGAATGATAGCGCGTGGCCTGAAACGGTGAGGGCAGCCCGGCAAAGACGCCTTTGCCCGCGTGGTGGATCGCCCCCATCTTGCCATGCACGATCTCGCCCGCGCGGATCACCTTGCCGCCAAAAGCCTCGCCAATGGTCTGATGGCCAAGGCAGACCCCCATCAACGGCACGCCCGCCTCGGCGGCCGCCAGCGTCAGCGGAATGCAGATGCCCGCCTGAGCGGGGTCGCAGGGGCCGGGGGAGAGCACGATCGCCTCTGCGCCAAGGCCCATCGCCTCCTGCACATCCATCGCGTCGTTGCGCACCACCTTCACATCGGCGCCGAGCTCGCCGAAATAATGGACGAGGTTGTAGGTGAAGCTGTCGTAGTTGTCGATGAGCAGCAGCATGGGCATTCCTTCCTCGCCGCCCGCATTCTGGGGGTGAACCGGGCCCGACGTCGGGGTATAGATGCTCAGAGCAGGCGGCCGGGGTCAAGCCCGCAAGGCGCTGGGAGGGCGCGGCCCTCGGGCGCAGAAAGCACAAGAGCCGGAACAGGCGTGAAACGGGAGAGCGGAGAATGGCGCGTGGCGTGATTGCGGGACTGACGACCGGGGTCGTCGTTTCGGGGCTGGGGCTTGCTGCGGCCTCGCTGATACTGCCTCCCCCCCCGACCACCCGGACGGCGGTCGCCCCCGCCGGAACCGTGGCCGGACCGGGGGCCATGTCCCGTCCTGAAACGGCTGTGCCGCCCGTTGTCCCCGAGTCCAAGACCAAAGCGCCCCCCGCATCTGACGAGGCGAGTGCGGCCCGCAGTGGGCCGGCGCAGGAGGTGCCGCTGCCCGCAGGGTCTGAATTCGTGCGCGACAGTGCCGAGACGCCGCCCACGCCCGGTTCGGAAACTGCCGTGCCGAACGGAGCGGCGGCGCCACCTGCCGCGCCTCCGGCCGAGGCCGCGACACCCGCTGCCGATCCGGTCACCGATCCGCCACCGCGCCCCGAGACCGAGGCGAAGGCCCCCGCGGCCCCCACCAACCCGGTGACGCCGGAGGCCGCGCTTGAAACCTTGCCCGGCGCGGCACCCGAGATGCCTGTCGCCCCCCCGGGCGAGACCGTCGCCCCCGATCTGCCACCGGTTGCCGCGCTCCCCGGCCCCGGGCAGGAGATCACCCTGATGCCCGATGGGGCGCTGGTTCCTGCCAGTCCGGCGCTGCCGGGCGTGATCGTGCCCGGCACGGGCCGCGGTTTTGACGATGCCGCGGGCACCCGGGTGAACCGGTTGCCGCAGATCGGCGCCGCGGCACAATCGGGGCCTGCCACTGCCGGGGCCGGACCCAAGGCGGCGTCTGATGAGGCGCCCGCGGCCGCGCCTTCCGCCGCGCCGATGCCTGCCGCCGAGGGCCCGGCGATCGAGCGCTTTGCTGCCGCCTATGCGGAAAAACCCGGCAAGCCGTGGCTCACGGTGCTGTTGCGCGATGTTGGCCCCGCCGCGGGCGGGCTCGACCGCGAGACGATCAAGGCGCTTGGCCCCTGGGTGACGGTGGTGCTCGATCCCGCCCGCCCCGATGCCGCCGCCGCTGCCGCCGATTATCGCGCGGCAGGGTTCGAGGTGGCGCTTCTGGCCGATCCGCTCCCGGCGGGGGCGGACCCCAAGGATGTGGAGGTGGCGCTTGCCGCATGGCGCGCCGCGATGCCGGAGGCGCTTGCCCTCGTCGAGCCCGATCCGCCGGTGTTTCAGGGTGTGAGCCTGTTGCGCCAGCAGGTCGAGCGGGCGCTCGCCGATGAGGGGATGGTCTATGTGACGCGTCCGGCGGGCATGGGCGCGGCAGGGGCGGGCCTGCAAAGCCGGATCTGGCGCGAGCTGGATCAGCGTCGTGAAAAAGCGCCCTACATCACGCGCACGCTGGCGCGCGCGGCCTTTGAAGCCGGGCGCGATGGCGCGGTGGTGGTGATGCTCTCGGCCTGGCCCGAATCCGTCGCGGGGCTCGAGGACTGGCGCGCAGGCGCGGCAAGTGCGCTCAACCTCGCGCCGCTCTCGGCCACCGTAGAGGCGATGGCGGCGCCCTGAGGGTGCCGCAGCTCAGCTGTTGCCGTGCCGGACGAACAGGCCCGCATCCTCCGCGGCGCGGCGCAGCGCCTTGGATTTGTTGACCGTTTCCTGAAACTCGGCCTCCGGGTCGCTGTCATAGACAACGCCGCCGCCGGCCTGAATGTAGAGCGTCTGGTCCTTCACCACGGCGGTGCGCAGCGCGATGCACATGTCCATCTCGCCATTGGCGGCAAAATAGCCGACGCCGCCGCCATAGATGCCGCGCTTTTCGGGCTCCAGCTCGTCGATGATCTCCATCGCCCGCACCTTGGGCGCGCCCGACACCGTGCCCGCAGGCAGCCCCGCGAGCAGCGCCGAAAGCGCATCCTCGCCCTCGGCGAGTTCGCCCACCACGTTCGAAACGATATGCATGACGTGGGAATACCGCTCGATCACGAATTTCTCGGTCGGATGCACGGTCCCCACCTTCGCCACCCGGCCGACATCGTTCCGGCCAAGGTCAAGGAGCATCAGATGCTCGGCCAGTTCCTTCTTGTCGGCGAGCAGATCGGCCTCAAGCGCGCGATCTTCCTCGGGCGTCTGCCCGCGGGGGCGGGTGCCTGCGATCGGGCGGATCGTCACCTCCCCCGCGCGCAGCCGCACGAGGATCTCCGGGCTGGCGCCAACGATCTGGAAGCTGCCGAAGTTCAGAAAGAACATGAAGGGCGAGGGGTTGGTGCGGCGCAGAGAGCGGTAAAGCGCAAACGGCGGCAGCGGGAAATCGGCAGCCCAGCGTTGCGCCGGCACGACCTGAAAGATATCGCCCGCGCGGATGTAATCTTTCGCCTTTTCAACGGCGGCCTTGTAGCTCTCGGGCGTGAAGTTCGAGCGCAACGGCCCCACTTTCGCCACCTCGCCCATCTCGCGGCCCTGGGTCGGCGTGCGGTCGAGATCGCGCAGTGCATCCATCACCCGCTCGGCGGCCTGCGCATAGGCGGCGCGCGCCGAAAGCCCCGAGCCCTGGAAAGCGGGGGCGCAAAGGATCACGTCGCCCTTCACCCCATCGAGCACGGCCACCACCGAGGGGCGCATGAGCACCGCATCGGGAACGCCGAGCGGGTCGGGGTTGACGTTCGGCAGATGCTCGACCAGCCGGATCGTGTCATAGCCGAGATAGCCGAAAAGCCCGGCCGCCGCGGCGGGCAGATCCTCGGGCATCTCGATCCGGCTTTCGGCAATGAGCGCACGCAGGCTCTCGAACGGATGGCCCGGCAAGTCTTCGAAGCGATCCTCGAACCGGGCTTGCCGGTTGATGCAGGCCTTCTCGCCGTGGCATTTCCAGATCACATCGGGTTTCATGCCGATGATCGAATAGCGCCCCCGCACCTCGCCGCCGGTGACGGATTCGAGCATGAAGGAGTTTTCGCGCGCATCCGCCAGCTTGAGCATCAGCGAAACCGGCGTGTCCAGATCTGCGGCGAGGCGCGCATAGACAAGCTGGTTCTGACCCGCGCTCCAGGCCGCCTCGAACGCCTCGTAACTGGGAGAAAGGGCAACCATGGGGGCCTCCGTTACTGGATCTGGGACTGCACCGCGTTGATCGCGGCGCTGTCAAGCGTGATGCCGGCTTCGTCCTGCGCGGCGCGCGCGTAGAAATCGACGAGATCATTGCCGATCATCTGGCCCAGCCGGTCCGAGAAGGTGCCGGTGAGCTGCTTCATCTCGGCACTTTCAAGATTGGCAGCATGAACCGCACTGACCGAGATCACATAGACCTTGCCAGCGTCGGAGAGCGAGGCGGCCTTGCCGGGCGCGGTTTCGAAAGCGGTGCGGGCGAGCGCCTGCGGCGCGCCCTCGACAAAGGCGCCGCGCGCGAGACCCGCTTCGGTGCGAGCGGCAAAACCCTGATCGGCAAGGCTTTTGCCGGCTGCGAGATCGGCGATCACCGCTTTCGCGCGCTCTTCCTTCAGGCGCGTGAGCTCAGCGGTACGCCAGCCCTCGGTGACCTTGTCGCGCACCTCCTCGAAGGGGATCGGCGCCGCCGGGGTGATGCCGTCGAGTTGCAGCGCGAAGACGCCGCCATCGTCGAGCGTGCCGAGTTCGGGGAAATCTTCCGCCGTCACCTTGTTTGCGGCATCGCGAAAGCTCTCATAGGCGGCGATGCCCTCGGTGGTGTCCGCCGAGAGCGAGATATGGCCAAGCTGCATCCCGGTTTCCTGCGCCATCTCGTCGAGCGTCGCCCCCGAGGCGAGCCGGTCCTCAAGATCGCTCGTCTGGTCCAAGATCATCCGCCGTGCGCGCTCCATCGCGAGTTCGGCTTTCAGATCCGGCTTCGCCTCCTCAAACGTCGTCGTTTCTCCCGGGACGATGGCGGTGATCTCGAAAAGCGCCGGGCCAAGATCCGTCTCGAAGGGGCCGATCACACCGGGGCCCTGAGCGGCAAAGACTGCCTTGCCCGCCGCGCCGCCGATCTCGGCCTCGCTCACTTCGCCAAGCGCGATGTCTTGCGGGTCAAGCCCGCGTTCCTTCGCGAGATCGGCGAGCGTTACCGTGCCCGCGGCCAGCTTCGCCATGCCGTCCTCGGCTTCTGCCTCGGTCGGGAAAACGAGTTTGGACACCGCGCGGCGCTCGGGCTGGACATAGTCATCCTTGCGCTGGTCATAGCTTGCCTGCAACGACGCCGCGTCGATCTCGACCTTGTCCTCGAGCATTTCGGGCGTGAGCCAGACATAGGTGATCTCGCGCGCCTCGGGCTTGGTGAAATCGGCCTGATGGGCCTCGTAATAGGCTTTCAGCGCCGCCGTGTCGGGCGTGCCGACCGGGGTGGAGAGTTCCGCCTCGGTGATCTCGGCAAAGCTGATATCGCGGGTCTCGCCCAGATAGCCGACATAAGCATCCACGAGCGTTTTCGGTGCCGTCGCGCCCCCCGCCACGGCTCCTTGCAGGATCGAACGGGCGATATCGGCGCGCAGCCGGGTCTCGAACGCCTTTTCGGTGTAGCCCTGACGGCGCAGAACCTCGCGGTAGGCCGTACGGTCAAACTTGCCGTCTGCCCCCTGGAAGGGCGCCGCCTGCATGATCTGGCGGCTCACCTCGGCATCGCCGACCGAAAGATGCAGCCGCTCGGCCTGTTCGCCAAGCGCTGCCGCCCCGAAGAGCCGCGCCTGCACCGCGCGGTCGAGGCCCATGGCGCGCGCTTCCTCAAAGCTCATCGCTCGGCCAACCTGCGCCGCAGCAGCGTTCATTTCCTGCCGGAGCGCATTGGCATAGTCCTGCACGGTGATATCGGTGCCGCCAACCGAGCCGATCGCCTTGACGCCGCTCGAGAAGCTGCGCACCCCGTAGCCGCCGAGCCCGAAGACGAGCATCGCAAGCAGGATCCAGACCACAACGCCCTTGCCATGCGTGCGCAGCTTCGTCGACATCCCGTCCTCCCGGTTTTCGGCCTTTCAGCGGTGTTTAGGGCTTCGGGCGCGGACCCGCAAGGCTCACGGCGCGAGGGCGGCAAGCCGTCTCATCAATTCGCCGATGGTGGGGGTGTCGATATTGGCAAAGGCGATGCGGAGCTGGCGCGCGCCTTCTGGGTCGGAGGCGGGCATGAACATCGTGCCCGGAAGCAGGAGAAGGGAGGCCTCGCGCACGAGACTTTTGGCGAATTCGGGGGAGGGCAGGGAGAAGGGATGGGTGACATAGGCAAAGTAAGCACCACAGCCAAGGAGCTTCCAGCCGTCGAGCCTGGCAAAACCCGCCGTCATCGCGGCGCGGCGCGCGAGGATCTCGGCGCGCTCGCCCGCGACCCATTGAGCAAGGTTGCGCATGCCCCAAAGCGCGCCGATCTGGCCAAGCTGGCTCGGGCAGATCGCCACGGTGTCGAGAAATTTCTCCACCTCCGCGAGCCGCGCGACCGAGGCGACGATGGCGCCGACGCGGTGGCCGGTGAGCCGGTAGGCCTTGGAGAAGGAATAAAGGTGAATGAGCGTCTCGGCCCAGTCGGGATCGGCAAAGAGATCATGCGGTGCGCCCGGACGGGCGTCAAAATCGCGGTAGGTCTCATCCAGGATCAGCGCGAGGCCGCGCGATCGTGCGAGCTCGTAAAAGGCGCGCACAAGCTCTGCCGGATATTCGACGCCCCCGGGGTTGTTGGGGGTCACGAGCACGATGGCGCGGGTGGCGGGCGTGATCAGGCGCGCGGCGCGGTCCGGGTCCGGCAGCAGGCTCTCGCCGGTGGGGAGTGGCACCGCCTCCACCCCGGCCATGTCGAGCCACATCTTGTGGTTGAAATACCACGGCGTCGGCAGAAGCACCGCATCGCCCGCGCCCGCAAGCGTGGCAAGGGCCGCGCAAAAGGCCTGGTTGCAGCCCTGCGTGATCGCCACCTGATCGGCGCGGATCGCGCCGCCATAAGCCGTCGACCATTGCGTGGCGAGTTCTGCGCGCAAATCCGGCAGGCCGAGGACAGGCCCGTAAAGATGGGCGGCGGGGGTGTCGAGCGCGGCGGTCGCAATGGCTTGGCGCAACGCCAGCGGCGGGGGCTCGACCGGCGCGGCTTGAGACACGTTGATCAGCGGCCGCTCGGGCGCAAACTGCACCCCCTCAAGCCAGCGCCGCGCCTCCATCACCGGGGGAGCGAAGGTGGCACCAAGCGCGGGGTTGAGCGGGGAAAGGGTCATCTGGGCCTCCGGCAAACGTCGCGCCACCTCACCACCGGGGCGCGCGCTTGGCAAGGGCAGGGAGGGCGGCCCGCCGCAAAGAAAACGGCGCCCCGAAAGACGCCGCGTCGCTTTCATCTTGCAAAAAATATCCCCGCCGGAGGCAAGCGGCCCGCAGGGCCGCCCCCCTCAATCGGTGCCGCGATAGGGTTGCACATATTGCAGCGCCATATCCCAGGGGAAGAAGATCCAGGTGTCCTGGCTCACCTCGGTGATGAACGTATCCACCTGCAACCGCCCCTTCGGCTTGGCGTAGACGGTGGCGAAATGCGCTTTCGGGTAGAGCTTGCGCACCAGCTCCAGCGTCCGCCCCGAGTCGACGAGATCGTCGACGACGAGAATGCCCTCACCGCCATCGCCCATCAGATCATCCTGCGGTGCCTTGATCACCACCGGGTCGGATTGGGTCTGGTGGTTGTAGCCCTTCACCGAGATCGTATCGATCACCCGGATGTTGAGCTCGCGCGCCACAATCGCCGCCGGCACCATGCCGCCGCGGGTGATGCCGACGATGGCGCGCCACGCGCCGTCGCCCGGCCCCTTGCCATCCAGCCGCCAGGCGAGCGCGCGCGCGTCGCGGTGGAGTTGGTCCCAGCTTACGTGAAAGCCTTTTTCATGCGGCAAGCGCTCGGCCATGCGTGTGCTCCTCAGCTCAGGGCGAGCTTGAGGCCCAAAAGCCCCAGAAGCCCGCCAAAGAAACGGTCGATGAAGGTTTTCAACCCGAGATAGACGCGGCGCGCATGGTCGAGCGAAAAGATCCGCGCCACAATCACATTCCAGGCCGCGTCGTTGAAGAAGACGATGAAGAGGATCACGCCATAAGCCCAGAGGGCCGCATCCGGCGGGATGAAGGTGAGGAAGATCGTGCCAAAGAAGACCGCCGGTTTCGGATTGGCGAGTTGTGCCGCGATCCCTTGCCAGACAAGGCCAAGGTTCGAGCGCGCCGAGGTTGTCTCATCCATCCGCGTATCGAGTGGCTCGGGTGCGTGGCGCCACATCTTCACCGCAAGATAGAAAAGATAGCCCGCCCCCGCGACCTTGAGCACGCTCAAAAGGGCGGGGGCGATCTTGAAGAGAAGCGCAAGGCCGAAGAGCGCGGCCAAGGCCCAGACGCAGGCCCCGAGCCCGATGCCGATAGCCAGCCAGACCCCGCGGGCAAAGCCCTCGCGCAGGCTTGTGCGCACGGCCAGAAGCACCGCCGGGCCGGGCGAGATCGCCGCCGCCAGGTTCACGAAATAGATCGCAAGAAAAGCGGCGAGCGTCATTCTTCCCTCGGGGTTGGGCTCAGTCCTTGCGGCCCGTCACCACGTCGATATCGGGCGCATCCACCGCCTTCATGCCGACGACGTGATAGCCCGCATCCACATGCAGGTTCTCGCCCGTGGTGCCCGAGCCGAGATCGGAGCAGAGATAAAGCGCGGCTTTGCCGACTTCTTCCTGCGTCACGTTGCGGCGCAGCGGCGAATTGAGTTCGTTCCACTTCATGATGTAGCGGAAGTCCCCGATGCCCGAGGCCGCAAGCGTCTTGATCGGCCCGGCCGAGATCGCATTGCAGCGGATGCCGATCTTGCCAAGATCTTCCGCGATATATTTGACCGAGGCCTCAAGCGCCGCCTTCGCCACGCCCATCACGTTGTAATGCGGCATCACTTGCTCGGCGCCGTAATAGGTGAGGGTGAGCAGCGCGCCGCCGTTCGGCATCAGCGCCGCCGCGCGGGCACAGACCGCGGTGAAGGAATAGACCGAAATGTCCATGGTCATGGTGAAGTTGCCGCGCGAGGTATCGACATAGCGGCCCCGCAGCTCGTTCTTGTCGGAAAAGCCGATCGCATGGACGACGAAATCCACCGTGCCCCAGGCGTCCTTGATCCCGGCAAAGAGCGTATCGAGGCTCTCTTCACTTGCGACGTCGCATTCAAAGAGAAGCGGCGTGCCGAGCGAGGCGGCGAGCGGTTCGACGCGCTTTTTCAGTGCCTCGCCCTGATAGGAAAAGGCCAGTTCGGCGCCCGCATCGGAGAGCGCTTTGGCAATCCCCCAGGCGATCGACTTGTCATTGGCCAGCCCCATGATGAGACCGCGCTTTCCCGCCATAAGGCCCGTCGTCATGTCGGATTCTCCCGCTTCCCTCTGGTAAGTGCGAAAGCATTAGGCGAAGAATGCAGGGGCATCAAGGCGGGTTGACGCCGGGGCAGGGGCCCAGTCGTCGCAGCGAAGGGGCGCCCGCGGCCCGCCAGGAAGGACGATCCGATGAGCGACAGGACGGGAATTTTCGCGGGGGAGGATCCTTTCGCGCTGGCACAGGCATGGCTTGCCGAAGCGGAAAAGACGGAGATCAACGATCCGAATGCGATCGCGCTGGCCACTGTCGACGCCGAGGGGCTGCCCAATGTCCGGATGGTGCTCCTGAAGGAAATCGAAGCGCAAAACGCGCCCTCGGGGGGCGCCTTCCTCTTCTACACCAATTACGGCTCGGTGAAGGCACAGGAGATCGAGGGCGCGGGCCCGGGCCTCGGCAAGGCCGCCTTCGTGGCGCATTGGAAAAGCTTGCGGCGGCAGATTCGGGTCCGGGGTCTGGTGAGTCGCGAGGACGGTCCGCAGGCCGATTCCTACTATGCTTCGCGCTCGCTCAAGTCGCGTCTGGGCGCCTGGGCGTCGCGGCAAAGTGAAGCGCTTCCCTCGCGCGCCGCGCTGATGGCGGAGGTGGCGAAAGTCACGGCAATGCATGGGCCGATGCCTGCCCGCCCGCCGTTCTGGGGGGGATTCCGGCTCGTGCCGCTGGAGATCGAGTTCTGGGCGGACGGCGCTTTTCGCTTGCACGACAGGTTCCGCTGGTGCCGAACGGCTCCCGGAGCCGCCTGGGAGGTGACGCGACGTAATCCGTGAAAGCCTTTCGATCCGGTCGGTTACAGTTCCCGATCACGGCGGTCATTCACGCTTCGCGAATTGCAAAACATCCGAACCGAACAGTCTTTTCGGCTTGAAACCGGTCGCTGACCTGTGACAACTGGAAGCTGACGCGCGAGAGATCCAGAAGCGGCCCGCGCAAGGCCAAGGACAACGGCGAATGCTGGAAACACACAACAGTGTCCGGGAAGTAACCGGGCGCGTGAAATGGTTTGATGCCGGCAAGGGGTTCGGTTTCATCCTCGACGCAGAGGGCGGCCCGGACATCTTGCTGCACGCGAATGTGCTTCGCAATTTCGGTCAGGGATCGGTGGCGGACAATGCCGGGATCCGGGTGCGGGTGCAGGCGACGCCGCGAGGTGCGCAGGCGGTCGAGGTGCTCGAGATCCTGCCGCCCGAGGCCGAAACCCGGCTCGCGCCGATCGAGGATCTGGGCGAGACCGACCCCGAGATGGTCGCGGCGCTGCCCTATGAACCGGCACGGGTGAAGTGGTTTGACAAGGCCAAGGGGTTTGGCTTTGCAAATGTGTTCGGTCGGCCCGAAGATGTGTTCATTCATGTCGAGGTGCTGCGCCGCTCGGGCTTTGCCGATCTGGCGCCGGGGGAAGCGGTATGTCTGAAGGTGATCGAGGGACGGCGCGGTCGCATGGCGGCGCAGGTCGCAAGCTGGGAAGCGGCGCTGCGCGCCTGATCTGTTTATCGCTTTCTTTGTGCGCGGCCGGGGCGGCTCTGGCCGGACCCTGTGCGCCCCAGGCTCATGACCCCGCCGCCCTTGTGGCGGCGCGCGCGTCAGGTGACAGGGCGGCGCTCTGCGTCCTCGACCGGGATGGCGCAGAGCTTGCGGGCATCGCCGTGGAGATCGCTGACGACGAGGCCGAACGCGCGCGGGGGCTGATGGGGCGCACCATGCTCGCGCCCGGAACCGGGATGCTGTTCTTCTACGAGAGCCCACGCGAGGTGGCGTTCTGGATGCAGGACACGCTGATCCCGCTCGACATGATCTTTCTTGACGAGGAGGGGCGGATCGCGCGGATCCATGCGGGGGCGCGACCGCTCGACGAGACGCCAATCCCCTCGGGCGGGCCGGTGCGCTATGTGCTTGAGCTCGGCGGCGGACAGGCGGCGAAGCTGGGGCTGGTGCCGGGGTTTGCGGTAGCACCGCTCGTTCCCTGAGATTTCCGCTTTTCAGCACCGCGCCCTGCCGCTAGAGAGGGCGCGTCGGGGCGTAGCGCAGCCTGGTAGCGCGTCTGTTTTGGGTACAGAAGGTCGTGAGTTCGAATCTCGCCGCCCCGACCATCCTGCCGATGGGCCTTTCGTGCTCCTGTAAATCCGAAAAATGTACCGACTCGGGGCCCCATCCTTATTTGCGGATCGGGAATCGAAAGGATATTTCCGCTACATATGGTATGGGCGAGGCCTGCTCGCAGGGGCTTTGTCTTGTGGTGCAAGGGGGCCGAAGCCGCGAATCCCCCGCGGTCGTTCGGAGCGTCTTTTGCTTCCTTTTTCCGCGCTTTGGCGATGAACCGTGGCAGATCGGTCCCCGTGCAGCCGCAGCATGGACCGGGCGTGACCCGCGCTCAAATTCTCCACAAGATATTGGGGGGCTGTGGATGATTTCGACATCATCAACAACTTTGACGTGTAAAATGGCGCGCCGAAAGGGAAATTCGCGCCCTGACTGCGCCGCGCCGCGGCCCTGCCGGATGTGGAAGAATCTGGGCGGAAAATCCGCCATCCCCCGTCAACAGAAAAACGCGCCTGGAATTGGTGAAAATTGCGTTGACGCTGCCTGCTACACGCGGCAGGTTGTGGGACGTCATAAGTTGAGCCACCAGATTTAGTGTTGGGCGCTCAAGCGAGACAGCCAATCAAAACGGTCGGCCGCCAGGCACGATCCGCAGTTGCGAGATCCCGGGCGGGGGTTTGCAAGCGGATCTTTCCTGCGTCTCAAGACCGAAACGAGACCACGAACGCACCAAGGGACGGGCAGATGAAGATCGAACGCAAGTTCACCTCGGCGGAAAGCGGCGCCTATGGCGCAATTGCCTTTACCACCACCACCTCGGAGATCCGCAACCCGGATGGCAAGATCGTGTTCCACAACGATTGCGTCGAGGTTCCCGAGCAGTTCAGCCAGGTGGCCGCCGATGTGATGGCGCAGAAATATTTCCGCAAGGCGGGCGTTCCGGCCGCGCTCAAGCGGGTGAAGGAAGAGGGCCTGCCCGCGTTCCTGTGGCGCTCCGTGCCCGATACTGCCAAGCTTGAAAAACTGCCTGAAGATCAACGCTTTGTCGGCGAAACTTCGGCCAAGCAAGTGTATGACCGGATGGCCGGCGCCTGGACCTATTGGGGCTGGAAGGGCGGCTATTTCTCGACCGAGGAAGATGCGCGCGCCTATTTCGACGAGATGCGCTACATGCTCGCGGCGCAGATGGCGGCACCGAACTCGCCGCAATGGTTCAACACCGGGCTGCACTGGGCTTACGGCATCGACGGGCCGAGCCAAGGCCATTACTACGTTGATTTCATGTCGGGCAAGCTCGTGAAATCGGCCTCGGCCTATGAGCATCCGCAACCCCATGCCTGCTTCATCCAATCGGTGAAGGACGACCTCGTGGGCGAGGGCGGCATCATGGATCTGTGGGTGCGCGAGGCGCGGCTGTTCAAATACGGCTCCGGCACCGGCACCAACTTCTCGAGCTTGCGCGCCGAGGGCGAAAAGCTCTCGGGCGGGGGCAAATCCTCGGGCCTGATGGGGTTTCTGAAAATCGGCGACCGCGCGGCGGGTGCGATCAAATCGGGCGGCACCACGCGGCGCGCCGCCAAGATGGTGATCTGCGACATGGATCACCCCGATATCGAGGAATTCGTGAACTGGAAGGTGATCGAAGAGCAAAAGGTTGCCTCGCTCGTTGCCGGTTCGAAAATGCACGAGCGCGAGCTGAACCGGATCTTCGAGGCGATCCGCAGCTTTGACGGCTCGGAGGCCGGACGCGTCGATCCGGCGGTGAACGAGGGGCTCAAAGCGGCGATCCGCTCCGCCAAGAAGGCGATGATCCCGGAGACCTATATCAACCGCGTGCTGCAATATGCGCGGCAGGGCTTCACCTCGATCGAATTCCCCACCTATGACACCGATTGGGACAGCGACGCCTATATCTCGGTCTCGGGGCAAAACTCGAACAACTCGGTGCGGGTCACCAACGCCTTCCTGAAGGCGGTGAAGGACGATGCCGACTGGGAGCTTCTGCGCCGCACCGATGGCGGCGTGGCCAAAGTGATCAAGGCGCGCGATCTGTGGGATCAGGTCGGCCATGCCGCCTGGGCCTGCGCAGACCCGGGGATCCAGTTCCATGACACGGTGAACGAGTGGCACACCTGCCCCGAAGACGGGCCGATCCGCGGCTCGAACCCGTGCTCGGAATACATGTTCCTCGACGACACCGCCTGCAACCTCGCCTCGATGAACCTGCTGACCTTCTTCAAGGGCGGCGAGTTCGATGCGGAAGCCTATGTCCATGCCACCCGGCTCTGGACGGTGACGCTCGAGATCTCGGTGACGATGGCGCAATTCCCCTCGAAGGAAATCGCGCAGCGCTCTTATGATTTCCGCACGCTGGGCCTTGGCTATGCCAATATCGGCGGGCTCCTGATGAACATGGGGCTTGGCTATGACAGCGATGCGGGCCGCGCGCTCTGCGGCGCGCTGACCGCGATCATGACCGGTATCGCCTATGCGACCTCGGCCGAGATGGCGGCCGAACTCGGCGCCTTCCCGGGCTATGCGAAAAACGCAGGCCACATGCTGCGGGTGATCCGCAACCACCGCGCCGCAGCGCATGGCAACGGCGCCTATGAGGGGCTGCAGGTGCCGCCCGTCGCGCTGGATGCGCCGAATTGCCCCGATCAGGGGTTGATCGCGCTCGCCAAGATGGCGTGGGACGAGGCGCTCGCGCTTGGCGAGGCGCATGGCTACCGCAACGCGCAGGTCTCGGTGATTGCCCCGACGGGCACGATCGGCCTCGTGATGGATTGCGACACGACCGGGATCGAACCCGATTTCGCGCTCGTCAAGTTCAAGAAACTCGCGGGCGGCGGCTATTTCAAGATCATCAACCGCTCGGTGCCCGCGGCGCTGGAGGGGCTTGGCTACGGGTCGGCGCAAGTCGCGGAAATCATCGCCTATGCGGTCGGCCACGGCAGCCTTGGCAATTGCCCGGGCATCAACCACACCGCGCTGATCGGCCATGGCTTCGGCGCGCGCGAGATCGAGAAGGTGGAAGCCGCGCTGCCCTCGGCTTTCGACATCCGCTTCGTCTTCAACCAATGGACGCTGGGCGAGGATTTCTGCACCAAGACGCTCGGCATCCCGGCCGAGAAGCTCAACGACCCCACTTTCGACATGCTGCGCCATCTGGGCTTCACCCGCGCGCAGATCGACGCCGCCAACGACCATGTTTGCGGCACGATGACCCTGGAGGGCGCGCCGTTCCTCAAGCCCGAGCATTACGCCGTCTTCGACTGCGCCAATGCCTGCGGCAAGAAGGGCAAGCGCTATCTGAGCGTGGAGAGCCATATCCGCATGATGGCGGCTGCGCAGAGCTTCATCTCCGGCGCGATCTCGAAAACCATCAACATGGCGAACAGTGCGCGCATCGAGGATGTGAAGGCGGCCTATGAGCTGAGCTGGTCGCTCGGCATCAAGGCGAATGCGCTTTACCGCGACGGCTCGAAACTTTCCCAGCCGCTCGCCGCGGCGCTGGTGGAAGACGACGAGGAAGCCGAAGAGATCCTCGCCACCGGCAGCCAGGCCGCGAAGGCCGCGGTGCTGGCCGAGAAAATTGTCGAGAAGATCGTGGTGAAGGAGATCGTTCGCTCGCACCGCGAAAAACTGCCCGACCGCCGCAAGGGCTACACGCAAAAGGCCGTGGTCGGTGGCCACAAGGTCTATCTGCGCACCGGCGAATATGGCGATGGCTCGCTGGGCGAGATCTTCATCGACATGCACAAGGAAGGCGCGGGCTTCCGCGCGATGATGAACAACTTCGCAATCGCGGTCTCGGTGGGGCTGCAATATGGTGTGCCGCTGGAAGAATTCGTCGATGCCTTCACCTTCACCAAATTCGAGCCCGCGGGCATGGTGCAGGGCAATGACAGCATCAAGAACGCCACCTCGATACTGGACTATGTGTTCCGCGAACTGGCGGTGAGCTATCTCGACCGTACCGATCTGGCCCATATCAAGCCGCAGGGCACTGCTTTCGACGACCTTGGTGGCGGCGCCAACGAGGGCAAGCGCAATGTCGAGCCGGTGAGCGAGAGCGCGGCCTCGAAATCGCTCGAAGTGCTGCGCCAGATCTCCTCGACCGGCTATTTGCGCAAGCGGCTGCCGCAAGAGCTTGTGGTGCTGCGCGGCGGGGCCGGGCAGATGGACCCGGTGGCGGCGCTCAACACGCTGGTGCCCGAGACCGCGATGGCGGTGGGGGCCAATGTCGCCGTCTCGACCGCGATCGCCTCGGGCGTGGTGGCGATGGATGCGCGCGCCAAGGCGAAGATGCAGGGCTACGAGGGCGAGGCCTGCGGCGAATGCGGCAACTATACGCTCGTGCGCAACGGCACCTGCATGAAATGCAACACCTGCGGCGCCACGAGCGGTTGTAGCTGAGAGGTTGAAGGTTGGGGCGCAAAGGTTCGAGCTTTGCGCCCCGGCTTTCCGGCGGATGATTGGCACACCGTCGGATTACCAAATCTCGGCCCTCCCGGGTCGATAGGCTCGGGAAATCATGGCTGAGGGGCGGTATCAATAACGTGTCGGTCTATCCACAGACCTATCCCATGGAAAACGTGGGAGGTTGTGGGAAAATCGAAAGGAGTTGGGCTGTGTCCCACACTAGCAATGGCACTTACACGGTGCGTTTCCGTAGTAGCTTGGGCTCAGTCGGGGCCGGGGTTATTGAACTCGAGGACCTGACTGTGAAAGGGGGCGACTCAGCGTTTATTTTCTCCGGCAAGTTCCAAGAGCAGGGAGATACACTGGTCGGCAAAGTGAGTGTTCGTCAACACTCCGGCTACGGAATGTCGATCTTCGGACCTTTGAGCAGTTTCGTGTTGGAACTCAAAGGTCAATTGGTCTCCGGCAGGGGCGTTTTCTCTGGGTATGTTTCGGGGAAGCCAAATCTCAAGGTAACCGTCGAACTGCAACGGGCTAATCTCGTGGCAGCTGAATGAACGTCGATCAGGGGGCAGCGCGATGCCTCCTGAAACTCTTCTTCCTATAGGCAATAGAAGCTCATGCATCTGATCGTTGGCACCAAGACCCTGCCCGAAGTGGCGCTGCGCCCTATCCCCGGCGGCTATGAAGCCGAGGCGAAGGGCGAGGCGCTGCGGCGGTTGCTCGATGCCACCTTCGGCGGCGCCTCGATTGAGGTCACGGGCGAGGCGGCCGGGGGTGCTGCGGCGGTGCAGGGGCTCGATGTGACCGACATCCGCATGGGCGGCGCGACCACCACCGTCACGCTGATGAAAGCGGGCGCGCGCGTGTTGAATTGAGAGATCGGGGGCAGGTGCGCTTGCCCCAGACGTCGAGAAGGCCCAGGCGAAACCAAAACCTCGGGCACCAATGAAGAGCCTGATCGACGAACCTGGCCCCTGTCCGCAAGGATGGGGGCCTTTTCCTGCGTTGGGTCTTGCCACGAAGCGGGGGCGAACAAGACCAGTTTCTCGGCGGCAAGCCCGCCTCGGCCGTATTCTCCCCGCAAAGGTCAGAGCGTCGGACACGGCCCGATCTGCCCGGCCTGACCTGCCGCGCATAGTGCCGTGACGCTCCCGGTGCGGATCGACGTACCCGGCCCTTTCGAGGCAAACGACCTTCACGGCACCGGCCTGCGAACCGGTCATTCGAGCCCACCGCAGCAAGGGGTGTGAGCCGCCCATTGCCTTCGGTCGTGCCGGGCGCAGCGCAAGGTTTGGCAAAGGCACCCCGGGCAATTTGCTCACGGTGATGTCGCATCATCATGCCTGAAGAGAACCGAGGGAGCCGCCACGCTTTGCTCATGAAATCGTCACCTGACAGCGGCCCCGTCTCGTGCCATGCTGCGCCCATGCGGATTCTTTGCGCCCTGCTTCGCCTGACCCTGATCGCCGTCTTTCTGGCGGCGCTTGGAACCGCTGCACCGGTCGTCGCCGCGCCTCCGGCCTGTCCGCATCACGGCACTGATTGCATGAAGGACATGGGCGGGATGCCGTCTCTGTCTGCCTCACACCATACCGACCCTGCCGCGCCGGACGGCTGCCTGCATCATTGTCTGTCCGCGTCGCTGACGCCCGAGCCGGTGCAGCCCGCAGAACGGGCCGAGCGTATCTCGCGCCTCTTCCCGCCTGCGGTTCCGGTGCTGCTGGCGCTCGTTTCCCCCGAACCCGAGGGCCCGCCGCCCCGCGTCTGATCTTCGCCACGTTCCCCTTCTTGAACCGGAGATCACCATGACCAATCTTTCCCGCCGCGGCTTTCTGGCCGCCTCTGCGGCCTTTGCCGCGCTCCCCCTTGTGCCTGCCCGCGCCCGGGCTGCTGCCGACGCCTTTTCGCTCACCGCCACGACGCGGGTGATCGAGGTGAATGGTCGTGCAGCGACCGTGATGGGCCTTCTGGATGCGCAGGGCCGGTCCGGCCTGCGCCTTGATCCGGGCCAGCGCTTTCGCACCGATCTGACGAATGCGCTTGCGATCGACACCATCGTGCATTGGCACGGGCAGATCCCGCCCAATGCGCAAGACGGCGTGCCGAACACCAACCCGATGCTGAAACCCGGCCAAAGCCGCAGCTTCGATTTCGAAGCCCGCCCGGGCACTTTCTGGATGCACAGCCACATCCCCGATCAGGAAATCGGTCTTCTGGCCGCGCCGCTGATCGTGCGCCGCCCCGAAGAGGTCGCCGAAGACCGGCAGGAAGTGGTGATGCTGCTCCATGACTTCGCCTTTGCGACCCCGCAAGAGGTGCTCGAGACGATCACCGGCGGCACGGCGATGGACCACAACGCCATGGATCATTCCGCCGCGCCGATGCCGGGCATGCAGGGCATGGGGGGAATGGGCGCCATGATGTCCATGCCCGGCATGGCAGAGATGCACGCCGCGATGGAAGGCGGTATGTCGATGGATCTGAACGATTACGACTTCGACGCCTATCTGGCGAACGACCGGACGCTCGCCGATCCCGAGGTGGTGCGGGTCGAAAAGGGCGGCCGGGTGCGGCTGCGGGTGATCGACGGGGCGGCGATGACCGCCTTCTGGATCGACACCGGCGCGGCAAAGGCGCGGCTCGTCGCGGTCGATGGCAACCCGGTGGTGCCGCTGCCGGGCACGCGGTTTGCGATTTCGCCCGGGCAGCGGCTCGACATTGAAATCGAGATGCCGGGCGACGGCGCCGCCCTGCCGATCCTTGCGCTGCGCGAAGGCACGCGCGAGCGCACCGGGCTGATCCTCGCGCCGAAAGGGGCGGCAGTGCCGAAGCTGGCCGATCTTTCTGACGTGCCCCATTCGGCGGTCTCGGGGGACATGACGCAGGAATTGGCGCTCCGCGCCGTCACGCCGCTTCCCGCACGGACTGCCACAGCGCAGCCGATGGTGATGCTGATGGGGATGATGATGCCCTATCAATGGACGATCGACGGGCGGACATGGGATAACCGCTTGCCCGTGAAGGCGAAATCGGGCGAACGAGTCGAGATGATGTTTCACAACATGTCGATGATGGCGCATCCGATGCATCTGCACGGCCATGTGTTTCAGGTGGTCGAGGTGAACGGCGCCCGTTTCGAGGGCGCGGTGCGCGATACCGTCTCGGTGCCGCCGATGGGCAGCGTGACGGTCGCGCTGGATGCGGGCGAGGCCGCGCCATGGATGCTGCATTGTCACCACATGGGGCATCTCGCCACCGGCATGATGACCGAATTCCACGTCAGCGCCTGAGGGGGAACCGACATGACCAAGCACGACCTGTCCCGCCGTCAGATCCTCGCCCTTGTGGCGGGGCTTCTGGCCGCGTCCCCGCTTGCCGCCGCAGAACCGGTGGCAATCACTGTCGTCAAGGATCCCGACTGCAGTTGCTGCGAAGCCTGGATCGATGTGTTGCGGGCCGACGGCTTTGCCGTGACGGTGCGGGTGATCGATTACGACGCGCTGCAGGCGCTCAAGGTGCAAAGCGGCATCCCCGCGCCGATGCGTTCGTGTCATACCGCCCGCGTCGAGGGATATGTGATCGAGGGCCACGTTCCCCCGGCCGACATCCGAAGGCTTCTGGCAGAACGCCCCGCGGCGCTCGGGCTGGCCGTGCCCGGAATGCCGCTCGGCGCCCCCGGCATGGGGCCTGAAGATCAGCGCGAGGCCTATGACGTGCATCTGATCACGCCCGACGGCCAGACCCGCGTCTTTGCCCATTACGACGCGGCCTGATCTGCGCCCAAGCCTGTTCCGTGCGGGTTTGACAGGCCCGCATGGGGCAGCACATCCTTGCCGCAGGAGGGCCCTGATGCCCGCGACCATCGAACGGCCCGGTCTGGGCGAAGCGGCGCGCGTCTGGGCGCGGATCGCGGGCCTGTCCTTTGGCGGGCCGGCGGGGCAGATCGCGGTCATGCACCGCATTCTTGTCGAGGAGAAACGCTGGCTTGGAGACGCGCGTTTCCTGCATGCGCTGAACTTTTGCATGCTGTTGCCCGGTCCCGAGGCGATGCAGCTGGCCACCTATATCGGCTGGCTGATGCATGGCGTGCGCGGCGCACTGCTGGCGGGCCTGCTGTTCATCGCGCCCGGTGTGGCTGCACTGATGGCCCTCAGCTGGATCTATGCGCTTTGGGGCGAGGTCGGGCTGGTTGCGGGCCTGTTCTTCGGGCTCAAAGCCGGGGTGCTGGCGATCGTTGCGCAGGCGGTGGCGCGGGTGGCGAAACGCGCGTTAAAGACGGCGGCGCAACGGGCGCTGGCGCTGGCTGCTTTTGTGGGGATTTTCGTCTTTGCGCTGCCGTTTCCGCTCATCGTGGCGGCGTCGGCGCTGATTGGCGTGCTTGGTGGCCTGATCGCGCCCAAGGCCTTCGCTCCCGGCGGGCATGGCGCGGCGGGCGCCCCTGCGATCACCGATGCCGAAACGGTTCTGGGCGAGGAGCACGGCGACCCGACCGGAGCCGAGCGTCGCGCCGCGCTGAAGGCAGCCACCGTGGTGCTGATGCTTTGGCTGGTTCCGGTGGCGGCGCTTTGTCTGCTTGCGCCGGAGAGTGTCTTCACCGCGATTGCGCTCTTCTTTTCGAAACTGGCCGTGCTGAGCTTTGGCGGCGCCTATGCGGTGCTGGCTTGGGTGGCGCAGGCGGCGGTAACCGATTACGGCTGGCTTGCCCCGGGCGACATGCTGAACGGGCTGGGCATGGCGGAAACGACGCCGGGGCCGTTGATCATGGTGCTGCAATTCGTGGGCTTCATGGCGGCCTTTCGCATCGCGGGCTGGGAGGCGCCGCTCATTGCGGGCACATTGGGCGGCCTCCTTGCCAGCTGGGTGACCTTTGCCCCCTGTTTTGCCTGGATTTTCCTTGGCGCGCCCTTCATCGAGCGGCTGCGCACAAACCGGGCCCTGGGCGCGGCGCTTTCGGCGGTGACGGCGGCGGTGGTGGGGGTGATCACGAACCTTGCGCTCTGGTTCGCGCTGCATCTGCTCTGGCGCGAGGTGGGGCGGGTCGATCTCGGGCCGGCCGCTCTTGATCTGCCGCAGATCACCACGCTCGATCTGCCCGCGACGCTGATTGCCGCCTTGGCACTTTGGGCGGTGTTCAAGCGTGGCTGGGGCATGGCAGGGGTGCTGGCCGGGTCGGCGAGCCTTGGAATTCTGACCCATTTGGCGGGGCTGGCCTGAGCCCGGCGTCCTTGGCCTCAAATGGATTTGCTCCGAGACGACCTCTCGTGCCGGACATGCCGGGTCTGCGCCGGGGCAAAGACCCCGCCAAGCGCATCATGGAAGGATATTCTTGACGGCCAAGAGGGGCTCTGACGCCTCAAACCCGAACGAGGGGAAAGCCACGACACCCTTCTTGCAGCCCACGCGCGAACGACCGCTTCGATGCACCGCGTTGTGTTCAGCGACGGGCTCCTCCGGTACGACAAATACTGCCCCAGAAACCGCCGCTGCAGCAATCTCAGCGAGAGGCGTGGGCGGCCCTGAGCCGCCGATCGTGCGGGGCGCGGTGCGAAGCCTGGCACCGTCTCGACGGGTGGCAAACGGACTTTAAGTATGGCGGGCCGCCTCCAAGGTCGCTGCGCTGAAACTGGAAATAGGCGTCGTCCATCGTTGTCGAGCGAAGCACGGTTCCCGGCGGGACCGACCCGCTACCGGGTGGTCCGCGGCCCCACGCGCCTCCTCGAAACGCGGGTCTGCCGGCGCTACCGCCGACATTCGGCCGGACGGATCAGGGCAAGGCTGATCATCCCCCCAAGCCCCGCCAAAGCCGCCGCCCCGTGCAGCCCGGCCACAATCCCTTGGGCAAGGGCCGCCTCGGGGGGCGAAACGCCCCGCATCGCGGCGGCGAAAACGGTGATCAGCGTGGCCAGCCCCAGCGTGCCGCCCAGTTGATGCGCGACATTCACCAGACCCGAGGCAGCCCCGGCCTCCTCGGGGGCGACCCCGCGCATCGCGGCGGCGGTCAGCGGGCTAAGACCCAGCCCGTTACCGATGCCGATCAGAAGCATGGGCGCCGCGACGGCGTCGAGGTAACAGCCGTCAAGGCTTGCCTGCGCCAGCCAGACAAGGCCCAAAGCGATGGCAAGGAAGGCCGCGATCAGCACCGGGCCGTTGCTGAAGGCCCGCACAAGGCGCGGCAGGGAAAGCGAGGCAAGGAAGGTCAGTACCGTCACCGGCAGAAAGCCAACCCCCGCCTGCACCGGCGTCAGGTGCAACTCGCCTTGCATCAGTTGCGTGGAAAAGAAGAAAAAGCTGACCATCGCGCCCAGAAACATCATCCGGGCAAGATAGGCGCCGACCCTTTCGCGGCTGGCGAACAGGCGCAACGGCAAGAGCGGGTTGGCCCGGCGGCGCTGCGCGATCAGGAAAGCCGCGATCAGCGCCAGCCCCGTCGCAATCGTGCCCAGGGTGACCGGATCGGTCCAGCCCGCTGTGGCCGAGCGCACGATGCCATAGACGAGCCCCGCCATGCCCAGCGTCGACAGGATGGCCCCGCTGATGTCAAGCCGCCCCCCGGTGCCGGGATGGCGCTGCAAAAGCCGTGCGGCGGCCCAATAGAGCACCCCCGCCACCGGTACGTTGACCAGAAAGCCGACCCGCCACGAGATCCAGCCGGCAAAGACCCCGCCCAGCACAAGCCCAAGGCTCGAGCCGATCCCGGCGGCGGCGGCGTATTGCGCAAGGGCACGGTTGCGTTCTTCCCCTTCCGCAAAGTGGATGGTCAAAAGCGAGAGCGTCGTCGGCGCCAGCACCGCCGCCCCTGCGCCCTGCACCGCGCGGGCGATCAACAAGACCCCCGCACTCGGCGCCAGCCCGATCACAGCCGAGGCGAGCAGGAACACCGCCAGCCCCGCCAGATAGACCCGCCGCCGCCCCAGCACATCACCCGCCCGCGCGCCCAAAAGCATGAAGCCGCCGAAGCTGAGCGTATAAGCGTTTTGCACCCAGCTGAGCCCGGTCGGGCTGAAGCCAAGGCCGTCGCGGATCTCGGGCAGGCCGGTGATCACGATTGATGTGTCAAGAATGATCATCATGTAGGTTGCAAGTACGACGATCAACACGGCATGTTGTGTGCGACGTCGGGAGGGCAGGGGCATCTGCGGCATGGTCTGACCTTTCCCGGCCAGTTTGGCCGATCTCGCCGCCGATCTGCGCGCAATGCACTGCTCTGACCAGTGCCTGAATTGCGCTAAGGCTGATCTTCGTCGGATATGAATTGGGATGCCGCGACGGCCCGGATCATTCATATCCACAGCAGATGAAAGCAATCTGATTTCAGACGATTGCCGCCGCGCCCCGCCGCCCCCAGATTGATCGGCAGAAACGGTACCGCCGCTTGCAGGAGAAAGAGATGAAAACTCGCAGACTTGGCCCGCTTGAGGTCTCCGAAATCGGCTTTGGCACGATGAGTTTCGCCGCCACCTATGGCGCCGCCCCGGGCGAAGCCGAGGCGATCAGCGTCATCCGCGGCGCTTACGATCTGGGCGTGACGCATTTCGACACCGCCGAGATCTATGGACCTTGGACGAACGAGGTATTGCTGGGCAAGGCTTTGGCACCGATCCGCGACAAGGTGACGATCGCCACGAAATTCGGCTGGAACATCGATCAAGTCACCGGGGTGCGCGACTGGGGGCTGAACAGCCGACCCGAACGCATCCGTCAGGTGGCTGAGGCCAGTCTGAAGCGGTTGGGCGTCGAGGTGATCGACCTGTTCTACCAGCACCGCGTCGATCCCGATGTGCCGATGGAAGACGTCGCAGGCACAGTGCGCGATCTGATCGCCGAGGGAAAGGTGCGGGCCTTCGGTCTCTCCGAAGCCTCGGCCGAAAGCATCCGCCGCGCCCATGCGGTGCAGCCGGTGGCGGCCATTCAAAGCGAATATTCGCTGTGGACCCGAGAGCCCGAGCCGGAGATTTTGCCGCTTTGCGTCGAACTCGGCATCGGTTTCGTGCCGTGGAGCCCCTTGGGCGCGGGCTTCCTGACCGGCAAGATCGACGCCACGACCCAGATCGGCAGCGATGATTTCCGCGCCCATTCGCCGCGCTTTACGACGCAGGCGCGGGCGGCGAACATCGCGCTGGTCGATCTTCTGGCGCGCATCGCCACCGCCAAGGGGGCCACGCCCGCGCAGATCGCTTTGGCCTGGCTCTTGGCGCAGCGCCCCTTCATCGTACCGATCCCGGGCACGCGGCGGCTGGACCGCGTGGCCGAGAATGTGGGGGCGGCCTTGGTCAGCCTGACCGCCGAGGATCTGGCCGAGATCGAAGCCGAGGCGGCGAAGATCGCGGTTCAAGGCGCGCGTCTGCCCGAGGCGATCCTTGCCCTTTCCTACCGCTGACCGCCCGACCCTTGGCGGGGGGCTACCCCCGCCAGCGCAGCGCGTCGATCAGAAGCCGAAACGCCGGGGTGATCTGGCGTCGGCTGGGGTAGTAAAGGTGATAGCCCGGAAACGGCGGGCACCAGTCGGCGAGCACCCGCACCAGCCGCCCCGAGGCGAGATGCGGGGCAAGATAATCGGTCATCAGGCACACAAGCCCCCGGCCATCGAGCGCCGCATGAAGCGCAAGCTCGGGGTCGTTCGTCGTGAATTGCCCCTCGACCCGAACCGTCAGGGGGCGGCCGTCCTTTTCGAATTCCCACGCATAAAGCCCGCCGAGCGTCGGCAGGCGCAGGTTGATGCAGTTGTGCCCCGTCAGGTCTTGCGGAGTTTGCGGCGCAGGACTGCGGGCGAAATAGGCGGGCGAGCCAGCCACGACCAGTTGCAGATCGCCCGAGATCCTGACCCCGATCATGTCCCGATCGACGCTTTCGCCAAGCCGGATGCCGGCATCGAACCCCTCTTTCGCAATATCGACAAAACGTTGATCGAGAAGGATTTCTACCCGCAGCTCGGGGTAATCGGCCATCAGCCGGTTCGCCACCGGCATCACGATCCGCTCGGCCGCATGGCGCGAGGCGGTCAGCCGGATCGTGCCCGATGGACGCGAGCGCATGTCATCGAGCGCGGCAAGTTGCGCCTCGATCCCGTCAAAGGCCGGGCGCAGCGCATCCACCAGCCGCTGCCCCGCCTCGGTCACGGAAACTGACCGGGTGGTCCGGGTCAGCAGCCGTACATCAAGCCGCTCTTCAAGCCGCCGCACCACGGCGCTGACCGCACTTTGCGAGGTGCCGAGCCGCGCCGCCGCGCGGGTAAAGCTGCGCTCCTCCGCCACTGCCAGAAAGGCGATCAGATCGCCCATTTCATCGCGCCGCATTCATCTTCCCCGAAGATAGACCCAATACCGGTCTAGCGCATTATCGTCGGGACGGAAAACCCCTAGCTTGCGCCCATGCCGCTGGGCCGGATGCCCCGTAAGAAAGGACAGAAGATGTATGCAACCGTGATGCACGGCCCCGGCGACGTTCGCTATGAACGTGTCGAGGATCCGAAAATTCTCAAACCCACCGATGCGATCATCAAGCTGGCGGCCACCTGCATCTGCGGCTCGGACCTTTGGCCCTATCGCGGCGCAAACCCGATCGATGCGCCGATGCACATGGGCCACGAATATTGCGGCGTCGTGGTCGAGGTGGGCTCTGAGGTCCGCTCCGTCAAACCCGGCCAGTTCGTCGTGGGCAGCTTTTGCCTTTCGGACAACACCTGCCCGCATTGCCAGTTCGGCTTTCAATCGTCGTGCGAGAGGCGCGAATTCATGACCGGCGCGCAGGCGCCCTATGCCCGCGTGCCCTTGGCCGATGGCACGCTGGTTGCCACCAAGGAGATGCCCGATGCCGCGATGATCCCGCATATGCTGGCGGTGTCGGATGTGCTGGGAACCGGCTGGTATGGTGCGGTGGCGGCCGATGTGCGCGAAGGCGGAACGGTGGTCGTGGTGGGCGATGGCGCGGTCGGGTTGATGGGGGTGATGGCGACGCAACAATTGGGCGCGGAACGCATCATCGCGATGAGCGGGCATGCGGCGCGGTCACAACTGGCGCTGGAGTTTGGCGCCACCGACATCGTTTCCGAACGCGGTGCAGAGGGGATCGCGCGCGTGCTGGAGCTGACCCGGGGCATCGGTGCGGCCTCGGTGATCGAGGCGGTGGGCACCGTCGGGTCGATGGCGCAGGCGACGGGCGTGTGCCGTCCCGGCGGCTCGATCGGCTATGTCGGCGTGCCGCATGGCGTCAGCTTCGACGGTCAGCAGATGTTCTTCAAGCAGCAGCGGATGCTGGGCGGCCCCGCCCCGGTGCGCCGCTTCCTGCCCGATCTGATGGACAGGGTGCTGGCGGGCCGGATCGCCCCGGGCAAGGTCTTCGATCTGGTGCTGCCCATCGCGGAGGTGGAGGAGGGCTACCGCGCGATGGACGAACGCCGCGCGATCAAGACCCTTTTGCAGGTGGAGGCGTAAAACAACGCGGCGCGCAGCCTTGTTGGTGCGAGACCAAATCCGCGCGGCGAACGCAAGCCAAGCTGTCTGGAGGCGGCTTGGCTCAGCTTTCCGGCTGCTTGGGACGGCTGGTTGATCGGCGCATCTGGGCAGGTTCAGGACCGCCGCGCAGGCCCCGGCTGAATTTGGTGGGGGCGATGCCGAACCTTGCGCGGAAGCTGCGCGACAGATGCGCCACGCTGCCAAAGCCGCAAGCCACCGCCACCTCGATCAGCGGCATATCGGTGGTCGAGAGCAAATTGCGCGCATGGTCGAGCCGCAGCCCGCGATAGAAATCCCCCGGCGTTTCGCCCAGAACCGACAGGAACATCCGCTCCACATGACGGCGCGAATAGCCTGAAAGCCGCGCCAGCTCGGTCAGCGGCAGCGGGTCTTCCAGATGCGCCTTCATCCGCGCCACCATCGCGATCAGCCCCGGATTGCGCGAGCGGATCAACACCGAAAGCGCCGAACGCTGCGCCGCATCGACCCCGACCATCACCTTGCGCAGGCACATTTCCGACACCATCGCCGCAAATTCCGCGCCGTGATCGGCGGCAATCAGCGCAATCATCATGTCGGTCGAGGCGGCCCCGCCGCCGCAGGTCATCACCCGTGGCGCGATCTCGAACATCGTCGGGCTGGGCGAGAGATCGGGAAAGGCCTCGCAAAAGGCGGGCTGGTTTTCCCAATGCAGCGTGAAGGGCGTGTTCGCCAAGAGCCCCGCCTCGGCCAGCGCCACGGCGCCGGTGCAAATGCCGCCCACGGTGCCGCCAAAGCGGGCATGGCGGCTGACCATCGCCACCACCGGCGGCGCGGCGGCGGCACTGGCCGGATTGCCCGAACAGACAAAGAGCCGGGTGTCGCGCGGCAGCGCCGCAAGATCGTCATCGGTGCAGACCGAAATCCCCGAAGACGAGGCCACCGCCTGACCCTCCTCCGACAGCAGCCGCCATTGATAAAGCGGCTGCTGCGAGAGCTGATTGGCGATGCGCAACGGCTCCACCGCCGAGGAAAAGGCCAAAAGCGTGAACCCCGGCACCAGCAGAAAGGCGTATTTGCGGGTCTCGCCCGGGGTTTTGACCGGGAAGAAAGCGGCGCCAAGCGGCACCAAGGGCGCAGAATCGGTCATCGTCGCTCCGGGCGTTTATTCCAGCGCCCTGCGTGACATGCGATCAAGGAAGATGGCAACAGCGACGATCGAGAGACCCGCGCGCAGTCCAAGCCCCATCTCCATCCGGGTCAGCCCGCGCGTCACCTCTGCCCCCAGACCGCCGCCGCCGACAAGACCGGCCAGCACCACCATGGCCAGCGACAAAAGGATCGTCTGGTTCAGCCCGACCAGCAGCGTCTTGCGGGCCGCGGGGATTTCAAGCTTGCTCAGCACTTGAAGCGGGGTCGCGCCCGAGGCTTGCCCCAGTTCCACCAGCTCATGCGGGACTTCCTTGAACGCAAGCGTGGTGATGCGCAGCATCGGCGGGATGCCGTAAACGACGGTGGCAATCAGCGCGGGCACCTTGCCGAGGCTGAAGATCATCACCGCCGGGATCAGATAGACCCATGGCGGCACCGTCTGCATGATGTCGAGCACCGGGCGCAGCGCCCGTTCCAGCCGCGGCCGCCGCGCGGCCAGAAGGCCAAGCGGAAAGGCCAGCGCCACAGACGCCGTGACCGAAACGGAGACGAGCGCAATCGTCTGCATCCCCTGTTTCCAAAGCCCCGCCGCAAGGCAGAGCCCCAGCGACACCGCCGCCAAAAGCGCCATGCGCCCGCCAAAGGCCCAAAGTGCCAGCGCCGTGACCGCGCCGATGAAGGCCCAGGCGGGCGGCAGGCGCAGCGCCGTCTCGGCGCCATCGAGCACCGCCTCTGCCGCGCCCCCGATCAGCGCGAAAACGCCATGCCCGTGGGTGTTCAGCCAGTCGAGACCCGCGGCGATCAGCGTGCCGGGGGAAAACAGCGGATCGCTCATGTGCGGATCTCCTTTTGCTGGCCTTGGGGGCGGGCGGCGGTCTGGCTCAGGCGGTCAAGCACGATGGTCAGGACGACAATGGCGATGGCGGCATCGACCGAACGGGCGATGTCGAGCGTGCGCACCGAGGCATAGATGGTTTGCCCAAGCCCGCCCGAGCCGACGATGCCGGCGATGACGACCATGCCAAAGGCCATCATCAGGCTCTGGTTCACCCCGGCCATGATCGAGGCCAGCGCGAAGGGCAGGCGGATCTTGGCAAAGACCTGCCAGCCGCTGGCGCCCGAGGCCGCGCCCAGTTCCAGAAACTCGACGGGCGTGCGCGAGATGCCAAGCGCGGTCAGCTTCACCGTGGGCGGCACCGCGACGATGAAGGTGGCCAGAATGGCGGTGGCCGGACCATAGCCCAGAAAGGCGATGGCAGGCAGCAGGTAAAGATAGGGCGGCAGGGTCTGGATCAGGTCCAGCACCGGATCAAGCACCTGCGCGAGCCGTGGCGATAGCCCGGCGAAAACGCCGATGCCGCCGCCGATCAGCACCGCCATCGTCGTTGCCGACAGAACCAGCGCCAGTGTCTCGATC
Organism: Rhodobacter maris; assembly: GCF_900217815.1. Classification (GTDB taxonomy): domain Bacteria; phylum Pseudomonadota; class Alphaproteobacteria; order Rhodobacterales; family Rhodobacteraceae; genus Rhodobacter; species Rhodobacter maris. The sequence goes on along the minus strand of NZ_OBMT01000012.1, from coordinate 22,050 downwards.
GTCTCGGTCCAAAGCCCGAGCGCGGCGCAAAGCGCAAGGCTTGCCGTGGCAAAGGCCCCGAAGCGCGCCCCCAGCAACCGCCAACCGAGCGCCCCCACCATGCCCGCCAGCGCCCAGAACGGGAGTTCGGCCAAGAGCCACAGGATCGCGCCGAAGCCGCCCTCCAGCAGCCCGCGCAAAAGCGCGAAGGCCTCGTTGCCATGGCTGGAAATCCAGACCATGCCCGCGTCGATGGCCGCATCGAAGGCCTTGATGCCGTCACGCCATGCCATCTTACTGCGCCTTCTGATCGGCGTCTTCGCCGCGGATGCCCTGCAACAGGGTGCGGGCGGTCACGACGCCCAAAAGCGTCTCGCCCTCGGCAATCGCTACCGCCTGTTCGGGCGCGGCCAGCACCAGATCGATCAGCGCCTGCACGTCGGCCTCGGGCGCGGTGCGGGCCAGTTTCTCGACCGGACCGGCATAAGCGCCGGGCGGCAGCATCAGCGAATGCGCCTTGACCAGATGCAGCCGCGAAATTCCGGCGACGAATTCCGCCACATAGGCATCGGCCGGGTGCAGCACGATTTCTTCGGCGGTGCCGATCTGAATCATCATCCCGTCTTTCATGATCGCGATCCGGTCGCCGATCCGTATCGCCTCGTCGAGATCATGGGTGATGAAGACGGCGGATTTGCCCAAGGATTTGGTCAGTTGCCGGAATTCGTCCTGCAATTGCCGACGGATCAGCGGGTCAAGCGCCGAAAACGGTTCGTCCATCAGGATGATGCCGGGGTCGGAGGCGATGGCGCGGGCGAGCCCGACGCGCTGCTGCATCCCGCCCGAGAGGTGCTTCGGCAAGTGATTGGCCCAGTCCGACAGCCCCACCCGCGCCAGCGCATCCAGCGCGATGCGGTGGCGTTCGGCGCGCGCAACGCCCTGCACCTCCAGCCCGAAGGCGGCATTGTCGAGCACCGTGCGGCCCGGGATCAGCGCCACCGACTGAAACACCATGCCGATCTCATGCGCCCTGAGCGCGCGCAGATCCTTGCGGTTCATCTGCGAGATGTTGCGGCCGCGGATCGAGATTTCGCCCAAGGAAGGCTCGATCAGGCGATTGAGCAGCCGGACAAGGGTGGATTTGCCCGAGCCGGACAGCCCCATGATGCAGAAGATCTCGCCCTTGCGGATCTGGAAGCTGGCCTCGGCCACGCCGACCACGCAGTTGAAATCGCGCAGCACCTCGCGCTTGCCCGCGCCGTGCGTGCGGATCGCCGCGATCGCGTCTTCGGCGCGTTCGCCGAAAACTTTCCAGACATCGCGGCAGTCGATGAGGATTTCAGAGGGGTCTTGCGTCATGCCGATGGTCTTTCGCGCGCAGGAATTGAACGGCCCGCAGGCAGGGGCGCCCCCGGGCCGGTGGAATTCATTCGGCCTTGATGTCTTCCCAACGCGACACCAGATCGGCATGGGCGGCCAGCCAGTCGGCCACGGCCTGATCCATCGTCTTGCCATCATTCACTGCCGCGTTGATCGCGGTGATGTCCTCAAGCGGCACATAGACGCTGGCGATCGCCTCGCGCGCGGCCGGGTTGGCGGCGGAAAAGCCCTTCGCGCCGACCCAGTAGTAGCTTTGCGGCCCGGGGAAGACGCCCTTCGGATCGGCGAGGAACTTCAGGTCGTATTTCAGCATCATCCACGAGGGCGTCCAGACCGTGACGACGATCCAGTCCTTGCGGTCGGCCGCCGATTTCAGCGCCGCCGTCATCGCCCCGGTCGAGCCTTCGACCAGTTCCAGATCCAGACCGTAATCCTCAACCGCCGTCGCCGCATCGCGCATCAGCCCCGAACCGGGTTCGATGCCGATGATCTTCGCCCCGAACTTGTCGGCATTGGCATTGAGATCCTCGATCGAGGCGATATCGACATAGGAGGGCACCGCAAAGGCCTGATAGAGCCCGTGCGAGACCGGCGAGATCTTTTCCAGCGCGGTCATGTTCTTGGTCCAGTAATCATGCGCGACGTAATCGGTCTGCGAGGCCATGATGTCGATGTCGCCGCGCGTCATCGCGGCAAAGGCGATGCCCCATTCGGAAAACTCGGTCACCTCGACGGTGTAGCCCTTGTCTTCCAGCACCTTCTTGGTGATGCCGGTGATCGGCGTCAGGTCTTCCCAGGACATCGTGCCCATATGGATCACCTTGCCCTCGGCCAGCGCCGCGCCAGCCCCGCCCATCACCATCGCCGCCGTGCAGATCGCACCCAGAAACTTCCGCATCTCGCTCTCCTGTTGGTCATTTCCGAACAAATCTGACGCGCAGCCGGGATCGCGCGGCGCAGGGCTGCGGCGGGACCGATAGCGTCGATTTGCTCTGTTTCATCTCCCGTGCCGAAGAGCTTCTGATGTCTCACCGGCGCTCCGGTTGCCCGGAATTCCAGAAGTATCCGTCAGCCTCGCATCTGCCCGCAAACGAGTTTTTCGTGCGGCGCGGCATAAGGGAAACTATTGCAAGAAGGGTTCAGAGCGCCGCCAGCAGATGCGCCACGAAACGCGCGACGGCGGGGCGGCGCAACGCCGCCTGACGGCAGTTGAGGAAATTGCCGCGCCCCGCGCCGATCGTGCCGGGATGGGCAAAGACCAGTTCGCCCGCCTCGATATGGCGACGCACCATGTGGTGCCAGCCCAGCATCACGCCTTCGCCCACCAGCGCCGCCTCGATCAAAAGACCGACCTTGTTGGTGATCAGGCTCGAGGGCGCCTTGGCCCAGACCCCGCCATTGGCGCGAAACCATTCCGTCCAGCCCAGCGGCTGCCAGCCGATCGCATCGGCGTTCCAATGGCTGTCATGTAGGTGCAAAAGATTGATCTGATTAAAGACTTCGACCGTCTCAAAGGGCCCATGCGCGGCCAGATAGGCGGGCGCGCAGACCGGCTGTGCCAGTTCGGGAAACAGGAAATGCACCTGCTCGCCGACCTCGCACCGGTCGTTGCCGCAGATCAGCGCGATGTCCACCTGCGCATAGTTGCGCAAAGTGTCATCGGCATCCGAGGCGAGGATGGTGAAGCCCACCTCGGGGTGCAGGGCGCGAAAACTGTCGATCAGCGGCTTGAGCCAGAACCGCGCCATGCCGTCGGTGGCCGAGACAGTGACCTGCTGCGGCTCGGTCCCGCCCGAGATCGCAGCCACCGCATCGGCAATCGCATCGAGCCCGACCGTGACCGAGGCAAAGAGCGCCTTGCCCGCCTCGGTCAGATCAAGCGCATTGTGCTTGCGGATGAAAAGGGGCGTCTCAAGCGCGGTTTCCAGAAGCCTTATCTGCTGGCTGACCGCGCCTTGCGTCACGTTCAATTCCTTCGCAGCCAGCGTGAAGGACAGATGCTTGGCCGCCACTTCAAACGTGGCGAAGGCACCGAGAGAGGGCAGATGACGACGTCTGACGGGGGCCATCGCACTCCTTTCCCGGGGTTTCATTCGCGGCGGGCCTGCCATTCCTTGAGCCGAAGATAGGCGTTTGCGCCGATCGTGTCGAATGGATGTGGCGGAAGTTTTGTGGGCTCCGGTTCGGCGCCGAAATAGTCGGTGATCTCCGAGCGCTGGCCCATCGCCAGTTCCGCCGCGCCGATCCCGCTCAGCGTGCCCCGTGCGGTGCCCAGCCCGTTTTGCACGCAAGCGGCAAAAAGCCCGGGTTCAAGCGCGCGCATCATCGTGACGGCGTTCTTCGTCAGACACAGATGCCCCGACCAGGCATGGTCAAAGGCCAGATCCTTCAGCATCGGAAAGCGGGCGTCGAACTTGCGCCGCATCGCGCGCACCAGCCGCGCCAGTTCCGCCGGAGTGGTTTCCATGCCGGGGCGGTAATAGGCGCCCTGCCGGATGACGATCCGGTGCCCGCCCTGCGCCGGTCCGATCCGCCGCACCGTCGCGCCCATCGGATCGGCCGGGGTCAGGCCCCATTCCTCCGCCCCGCCCAGTGCCCGGATCTGCGCCGGGCTCATCTCGGCGCTCATGCAGGCGTTCAGCATCACATGCATGAGCCGCCCCCTGGCGAAACCGAAGCTTTCCAGATGCCCGTTCGTCGCCAGAATGACGCGCGCGGCGGTCAACGACCCGCCCGCGGTGCTGACCGTCCAGCCGCTTGCATTCGTCTCGATCCGGGTCACGCCGGAACGCTCGTAGATCCGCAGCCCCGCGCGTTCGAGCCCCCCCGCCAGACCCAGCGCATAGCCTGCCGGTTGCAGCATCGCCGCGCCGGGGGTGAAAAGCCCGCCCTGATAATAATCGGTGCCAGTGAGCGCGCGCATCGCGCGCGCGTCGAGCATCTCATGCGCCTCGCCCAGCGCAGCCAGATGCTCCGCATAGGCGCGGTTCGCGGCCAACCCGACGTCCGAGGCCGCGCCGTTGATCTTGCCGGTGCGGCGAAACCAGCCCGCCGGGATGTCAAATTCCGCCACCGCCGCCGCCGCGAAATCGATCGCAAACCGGTTCAGCCGCGTCAGCACCCGGTCACGGCTTTCGCCGCCCGCGGCATAGTCCGAGGCCGTCAACTCATGCGGCAGGTCGATCATGAAGCCCGAATTGCGCCCGGTGCCGCCCTCGGCCAGATGCCCGGCCTCGAGCACCCCCACCGAAAGCTTCGGATCGATCTGCAACAACCGGCGCGCCGCCGAGAGCCCGGCATAGCCCGCGCCGATGATGGCGATGTCGCAGCCCTGCGCCCCTTGCAGCACCGGCCGCGGCGGGCTGGGCGGCAGGATCGCCGCCCAGCCCGCAGGCCCGGTGAACCGCGGTTGGCGGATCGCTTCATGCGTGCTCATCGCGTCCCTCAATCGGTCGAGCTGTCGGCGGGGTCGGTCAGATCCAGCCAGATCGTCTTCAGTTGCGTATATTGATCATGCGCATGGATGGAATTGTCCCGCCCGCCAAAGCCCGACAGCTTCATGCCGCCAAACGGCGTGGTGATGTCGCCTTCGCCAAAGCTGTTCACCGTCACCGTGCCCGCCCGCAAAGCCCGCGCGCCACGCAGCGCCCGCTTGCCGTTTGCGGTGAAGATCGAGGCGCAAAGCCCGTAGTCGGTCGCATTCGCCACCGCGATGGCTTCCTCGAAACTGGCCACTTCGATCACTGTCAGCACCGGGCCGAAGATTTCCTCGACGGCCAGTTTGCTGGTGGATGAGGACACTTCAACCACGGTCGGCTCGATGAACCCCTCGGCGATGATCTGGCCGCCCAGATGGATAGTCTCGGCCTTGCAGGCCTCCAGATAGGCGGAAACCTTGCCAAAATGCGCCTTGGACACCAGCGCCCCCACCCGCACTTCCGGGTTGAGCGGATCGCCCACCACCCAGGCGCGCAGATGTTCCGCCACCCGTGTCAGCAGCTGCGCCTTGATCCCCTTTTGCACGATCAGTCGCGAGGCCGCGGAGCAATTCTCGCCCATGTTCCAGAACGCGCCATTGACCACATGCGCGGCAACGGCATCCAGATGTTCGGCGTCATCGAGCACGATGCAGGGGTTCTTGCCGCCCAGTTCCAGCACCACTTCCTTGAGGTTGCTGTCCGCCGAATAGTGCAGGAAGCGCCGCCCGGTGACGGTCGAGCCGGTAAAGGAAACCATGTCGACATCGGGGTGACGGCCCAGCGGCTCGCCCACCTCGGCGCCCGATCCGGTGACGACGTTGAAAACGCCGCGCGGCACACCGGCCTCATGGGCAAGTTCCGCGATGCGCAGCGCCGTCAGCGTGGTTTCGGCGGCAGGCTTCACCACGACCGAACAGCCCGCGGCCAGCGCCGGGCCGATCTTCCACGCCAGCATCAGAAGCGGGAAGTTCCACGGCAGCACGAGGCCGACCACCCCCACCGGCTCGCGTACAATCATCGCGATATGGTCGTCGGAGGCGGGGGAAACCTGATCATAGATCTTGTCGATCAGTTCGGCATGCCATTTGATCACATGGATCGCCTCGGGCACATCGACGGTTTCGCAATCATAAATCGTCTTGCCGCTGTCGAGGCTTTCCATCACCGCGAGGTCACGGGCATCACGCGTCATCAGCTTGGCCAGACGGATCAGCACATCCTTGCGCGCCCCCGGCGGCAGTTTTGACCAGCGCCCGTCATCGAAAGCCGCGCGCGCTTTCGAAACGGCAAAATCGACATCCTCGGCTCCGCAGGCCGCGATCATGCCAAGAACGGAGCCCGTGGCCGGGTTCAGCGTCTCGAAGGTCTTGCCCGACAGCGCCGGGCGGAAACTGCCGTCGATGAAGGCGTTTTGCGGCAGATCGAGGCTGGCGGCGCGCGCTTGGTAGTCTTCGTGCGTCAAGAGATCGGCCATGGTCAGTTCCCCTTCAGGATCGCGGCGACGGTCGTTTTCAGCGTCCCGATCACCTGTTCGAGTTCGCGTTTGTCGTCCTTGTTCAGCCCCTTGAGCGGCGGGCGCATCGCTCCGGCGTAAAGCCCGGTGGTCTCGACCCCGTGCTTGACGCATTGGATGAACTTGCCGCCCTGTTCGAGCACGCGCATCAAGGGCAGCATCGCCGACATGATCCGGCGGCCCTTGGCGAAATCGCCCCGCACCACGCAGGTTTCGTAAAGCGCGATATGCTCTTCGGGCAGGAAGTTCGAGCCCGCGCAGATCCAGCTGCGCGCGCCCCAGGCGAAGAATTCAAGCGCCTGATCGTCCATGCCGCAGCTCAGCTGGATATGCGGATAATCCCGGGCAAGCAGATGCAAGCGGTTGATGTCGCCCGAGCTTTCCTTGATGCCGATGACATTCCGCGAGCGCCCCACACGGTCAAGGAAATCGCGCCCCATCTCGACGCACATCCGACCCGGGTAGTTGTAAAGAATAATCGGCAGATCCGCGGCGCGGTCGATGGCCAGCGCATTGAGCGCGTTTTCGCGTTCCGTCGGCACCGCATAGGGCGGGCTGCCCAGCAAGATCGCATCCGCCCCCATCTCGCGCGCGCCCGCGGCCAGCGCGATCGAATCGGGCGTGCGCATCGCCCCCGTGCCGATGATGACCGGCAGCCGCCCCTTGGCGCGCTCGGTCACGAAGCGGGCGATGGCCAGACGTTCCTCGACCGTTTCGGCATAGTTCTCGCCGGTGGACCCGCCCGAGATGAGCCCATGCACCCCCGCGCCAACGAGCCGTTCGACCAGCTCGGCCAAGGCGTCATAGTCGATCTCGCCTGCGGCAGAAAATGGTGTGATGACGGGGGTGTAGATGCCCTCTAGGCGCATCCTTGGCGGCATGGTTCGTCTCCCTGATGGATCGGGCTGCGGCGGACACGCCCGTTTTCTCGATCAGCTAAGGGCAAGCCGCAGGCTCCCGCAAAGGAGAATGTTCACCATCGCTGCATTAGGTGAGCTATTGGCAATTCCCCGCGATGCGGTGCCACCATGCTCTCATCCGGCGGTTCAGGACGCATTGCATTGGTCGCGCCAGCTGCGTTTTCGAACAAGCTGCGTCCGCATCCTGCGCAATGCGCTGTCCACAGCCGGCCGTACGAACGTCAGATGTCACCGATTGCTGCGGATGCAATGCCGCAACCTCACATCGGCAAACCGCCCGTTGCGAAGGCTTCGAGCTGATCAATGTGCTCGGCCCATTGCTGCCCCTTGTCCGCATGGACGGGGCCTTTTCATCGGGCCCGATCAGGCCGTGAAGATATGCCCGCCCGCAAACCCGTGTTCGCGCCTGGCATTTGCCGCCTCGGCCCGGGCTGTCCACGCCGCAAGAGCCAAGCGGCGGCTCAGGAGCTCCGCCGTGCCTGCGGGAGGCCTTCCGGGCCTGGTAGCCAGGTAACTCCTTGCCGACGCGCGAAATCATCGGCCGAAAGGGGCATCGAGAACAAATAGCCCTGTAAGATATCGCAGCCGAGTTCGCGCAGCACCGAGGCTTGCGCCTCGGTCTCCACGCCCTCGGCCACCGTGCCGATGCCCAACGTCTCGGCGATCTCGATGATCGCGCGCACGAGGTTCGCCGCGCGCGAATCGCGCGCCACCGGGGCGATGATGCGTCGGTCGATTTTCAGGGCCGAGGGGGCGATTTGCATCAACCCGATGATCGAGGCATGGCCGGAGCCGAAATCGTCGATCTCGATCTCGATGCCGGCCTCGCGGATCGCATCGAGATGGAACCGGAAGGTCTCGCTTTCCTCTTCGACGAAGATCGATTCGAGAAGCTCGAAAGTCACCCGCGTCTCGCCATCGACCATGCTGCGCGCCGATTGCACCACGTCAGGGTCGTTCATCCGCCCGGCCGAGACGTTGAAGGAAATCTTGGGCACCTGCAGGCCGCGGGCACGCCAGCGCGCGAGCGCCCCGCGCGATTTCTCCATCATCACGCGGTCGATCTCCGGCACGAGCCGCAGCTGTTCGGCCACATGCATGAACGCATCGGGGGCGAGCAGGCCGCGCTCGGGATGGTGCCAGCGCAAAAGCGTTTCCACCCCGGTCAGCGCGCCGTTCTCGGCTGACACCTGGGCCTGGAAGAAGGGCACGAATTCGTCGCGGTCGAGCCCTTCTTGCAGTTCTGCCGCGAGACGGCGGTCAAGCAGCAGGTTGGTGTGCAGCTCGGGCGTGAAGAATTCCATCCGGTTGCGCCCAGCATTCTTGGCACGGTAGAGCGCCGCATCGGCGAAGAGCTGGATCTCGGAGCCCATCTGCGCCAGATCCTCGGTCTGCGCGATGCCGAAGGAGGCGCCGAACCGGCATTGCCGCCCCTCGAAGAGGAGCGGCTCGCCAAGCTTCGCCTGCAGCCGCTCGACGATCGCGCGCGCCTCCTCGCGGGAGCTGCCCGAACGCAGCACGATGGAAAACTCGTCGCCGCCGATCCGCGCGGCAAAGTCGCTGGCCCGGAGCGTCTCGCGGAGCGCCTGCGCCACCCGCACCAGCACCATGTCGCCTGCCTCATGGCCCAGCGTGTCGTTGACATATTTGAAATGGTCGAGATCGATGCGGATCAGCGTGCAATCGCGCTTGCTGCCGTCCTGCGCCCCGGCGATGCGCTGCGCGAGCACCTTGTCATAATAGCGCCGGTTCGGCAGGCTGGTGAGCCCGTCATGAAGCGCCTGACGCTCGTTCTCGGCACGCATGTCTTCGGCAAGCAGATGCGCCGAGCGCAGCTCCGCCTCGCGGCGCACGTCCTGGGTGACATCATGCAGGGCGCCGGTCCAGACCACCGCACCGTCCTCAAGCCGACGCGGGGTGGCGGAATTGGCCAGCCAGATCTCGCCTCGGCTCGGGTGTTCGACGCGGAACCGCTGGTTCCAGAATTCCATTTTGGTCGCCGTCAGCCCTTGCGCGCCGATGAAATCATCCAGATCGTCCGGATGCACATTGGCAAAAACCTCTTCGGCAGAGCGGTTCTGCTGGAAGAAGCCATAGCCAAGCCCCATCAACTCTTCGAAATAGGGGCTGGCATAGGGGATCGATGTGGAGCCGTCAGCCGCGCGCTTGAATTCGTAAAGCCCGGCCGGCGCGATCGAGGCGATCCAGGCGAGCCGTTCGAGCGCATGTCGAACCGCATCGGCCGCCTCGCCCGCGCGCTTCTCGGTCTCGACCCGCTCGGTGACATCCATCGTATTGCCATACCAGACGATCGTGCCGTCGGGCCGGGCGAAGGGCTGCGCCGAGACATGGATCCAGCGCAAGCCGCGTTCGGGATGGTCGATCCGGTGTTCGAGCTCGAACCGCGTCATCGTCCGGGCAGACTGGTCTATCGCCTCCTGCGCGCGCTCAAGATCCTCGATCGGGAAATGGGTGAACAGCACGTTCATGTCGGCCTTGAGATCGGTCGGGTTCACGCCGAGAAGTTCGGGCAGCACGCGGGAGAAGAAGGCGAAGGTCAGCGCCCCTGTGGGCAGGCGACGCAGCTCGAAAATCGCGCCGGGGGCATGCTCGGCCATCGTCATCATCCGGTCGTGTACCCGGCGCAGCTCCTCGGCGGCGCTCCGGGCGCGTTCCTCGATCGCCACCTGCTCGGTGACATCGAGCAGGTTGCCGAACCAGATCGTTGCCGCATCGGATTGCGAATAGGGCTGGGCGAGAACCGCGAGCCAGCGCCGCCCGTGTTGCGGGTGGTCGATTGCGAACCGGGCCATCGCGCTGCTGTTACGTTGCTGCGAGACCTCCATCATTTCGCGGATCTGCGCCCGATGCTCCTCGGTCATATGCGTATAGATCGTGCTCGCGTCGGCGATCAGATCGCGTGCGTTGACCCCAAGCATAAGGGGCAGCTTGGCCGAAAAATAGGGCAGCGCCGCCGCGCCCGAGGCATCGCGACGGTATTCGAACAGTGCGCCGGGGGCGTTGTCGGCCAGATTGTCGAGCCGGGCGCGCGCCTCTTCGGCCTGGGTGGCGGCATCGGCGAGGCGGCGCTCGTTCTCTTTCACCGCGTCGATATTGATGATTGCGCCGGAGAGCAGATAGGGCAGGCCCTGATCGGTGCGGTCGATTTTGCGGGCCACTGCGCGATACCAGTGCCAGCTGCCGTCAGCATGGCGCCTGCGGTGATCATGCGAGTAAAGGTCCGAGCAACCTGCTTTCATCGCCTCGGCCTGCTTGATCGCTTCGGGCAAGTCGTCGGGATGGATCAGCGCGCGCCAGCCGGCCTCGGTCGATGGGAAAGTGCCCGGCGCGAATCCGAAGAGCTGATAGGTCTCGTCCGCGGTCCAGCCCTCGCCGGTTTCGGGGCAGATCGAGAAATGGCCGATTCCGGCACAGATTGCCGAGGTGCGCAGCAGTTCGGACCGTTCCTCGGCGAGCGCGCGGCTTTGTTGCGCATCGGCGAGCGCTTCCGACAAGCGGCGCTCGTTTTCCTTGACCCGGTCGATGCAGGTCGTCGCGCCAGAGATGAGATAGGGCAGGCCGCGCGCGGAGCGGTCGATCTTGCGCGCGACGATCCGATACCAGTGGTAGCTGCCGTCGCCATGGCGCAGCCGGTGCTCGACCGCGTAAACCGTGCTCTCGCCAGAGACCAGCGCGCGCATCTGGGCAATCGACTCGTCGCGGTCCTCCGGGTGAAACAGGCTTTGCCAGCCGGCATGATCCGGGATGAAAGCCCCCGGCTTGTAGCCGAGCAACTGATAGCCCTCGTCAGGCAGCCAGGATTCGCCGAGGTCGGGGCAGAGCGTCCAGACGGCGATCTCGCCACACAGGATCGCGGTGCGCATCATCTCGGCGCTTCCCGCGGCGGCGTCGCGCGCCTCCTGTGCCTCGGCAAAGGCCTCGAGCACCCAGGCCTCGCTGTCCTTGCGGTCACTGATATCGGTGAGCGCGCCGCACATCATCACCGGCAGACCCTGATCGCTCCGGTCGATGCGCTGACCGCGCGAGGTGATCCAGGCCCAGCTGCCATTGGCGCGGCGGACCCGGAAATCATGGCAAAAAGACTGGCTCTCGCCATCGACCATCGCGAGGAAGTCGCTTTTGGTGATTTCGTAATCGTCGGGATGGGTCAGCTCCGCGAGCTTGGTGATATCGATGCGTTCCTCGGCGGGATAGCCGAGCATGGTGCCGAAATGCGCGCCGATCTCGCCATAGCCGAATTCCGGAAAGCGATGCCAGGCGACGACACCGCTCGCCTCGGAAGAGATGCGCAGAATATCGACCTCGGCGCGCGCGGCTTCGAGTTCCGCCTCGGCGCGGGCGAGGGCAAGGCCGAGCCTTCCGGCGGCGGCCTCGCTGGAGAGCGCCTCGGTGAGCTGCACGGCGTAAAGCACCGCGCCTGAGTCGGGTTCGGGGGGGGCGGGCAGGCTCCAGACCGAGACATCGAGCGGGCAAGTCCCGCTCCCGCCATCCTCGCAACTGACCCGGAAACGGGCCGGGCCGCCGGGGGTCATCGCAAGAGTGGGAATCAGGCGGCGCAGCAATGTCTCGGGCAGAAGATCGGCCAGCGTCCGCCCGACAGGGTCGATCTCAGCGGCAAAACGCCGGGTGAAGGCCGGATTGGCCCAGCACAGACGGCCCGAGGCTTCCACGAGCGCGATCGCTCCCGGAAACCCGGTCAGAATGGCTTCGAAATCCGCGAATCCCCCCGGCATAAAACCCTCGCCCTGATCATACTTGCCCGGGACTCTGGGCCGGAAAGGTTAAGGTCTTGCTTCGGAGCGCCTGCATCCCTGAACAGCAGCCCCCGGGCGGGCCGTTTCAGCCACGCAGCAGCACGCCCACCGCCTTTGCATCGGGGTAGACATCGGGTTTCTTCGAGGCAACCGCCGCATGGACCACGCCTTCGCGCGCGCGCACGAAGGCATGGATGCGGCTCACCAGCTCTTCCTGGGTGTCGATCCGTGTGCCGTTGAAAGAGCGGATGAAAGCGGCGACCGGATCGTAATCAAAGAATGTTCCGGCCGTCCAGTCGGTGCCGGTGACGGTGATCTCGGCGGAGACGAGCACCCGTTGCGGGCGCGCGCGCTCAAAGTCATGGATGCCGAGAAACATTGTAATCTCAAGTTCTTCCAGGCGGATGACGAGCTCAGCCATGCAGGTATCCTTCCTTGACCAGAAAGGCCACGTCGCGCGGCAATTGCCAGAGCGACTGGCCGCCGTCGACCGCGATCACTGTGCCCGTCACCCCTTTCGCCGTCCAGAGATAGAGCGCCGCGCGCACGAGGTCTTCGGGCGTCACTTGCCGCGCCAGCGGGTTGATGCGGCTTGATTTTTCAAAGTTCTCGGGGGTCTGCTTGCCGGAGATTAGGGTGATCGAGGGAGCGATGCCGTTCACCCGCGGCGCGCCCGCAAAGCGCATCGCCAGCATCTCTGTCGCGGCATGGAGCGCCGCTTTCGACAAAGTGTAGGAAAAGAAATCCGGGTTCAGCGCCAGAACCTTGTTGTCGAGCATGTTGATCACCAGCCCGTCGGCGCCGTCCATCTCCTGCGCGGCAAGTCGTGCGGCAAGCGCCACCGGCGCCTTCAGGTTCACCGCAAAATGCGCATCCATCGTCGCATCGTTCAGCGTGAAGACATCGTCATTCATGAAGTTCGACGCATTGTTGAGCAGGACATCAACCCGCCCGAGCCAGCTTGCCGCCGCATCGAACACCGCCTGCACCGCGGCCGGATCTGCAAGATCGCCCGCGACAATACGGCAGATCTCGCCATCGCGGTTCAGCTCGGCAGCGAGATCTGCGGCCTCCGTGCGAGAGGCGCGGTAATGCAGCATGACGCGGAAGCCCGCCCCTGCGAAGCCGCGCGCCATCGCCGCGCCAATCCGTTTCGCGCCGCCGGTGATCAGGATGCCGGGCATGTCTCCCCCTTTGTTTTCTTCTATCTAGGGAGTGCGCCGGGCAAGGAAAAGCCCCCGGAGGTTTCTCCGGGGGCGGTTCGCGGGCGCGGCTCAGAGTTTGCCGTTGCGCTGCTGGATCATCATGTAGGTGTCGTAATTGTATTCCGACAGCTGCATCCAGAGATAGGCCTCCTTGCGGAAGGCCCATTGGCTGTCATGGATCTTCTTGAAGGCGGGGTTCGAGGCGTCGAACTCGGCATAGACTTCGTTGGCCGCGGCAAAGCAGCCGTCGAGCACTTCCTGGCTGAACGGGCGCAGCTGGGTGCCATTGGCCATCAGCGATTGCAGTGCGGTCGGGTTTTTCCAGTCGTAGCTTGCCATCGCATCCTGGTTCGCCGCCTGACAGGCCGCGGTGAGCGCCACCTTGTAGGGTTCGGGCAGCGCGTTATAGGCATCGACATTGAACATCGCATGCAGGCAGGCGCCGCCTTCCCACCAGCCGGGGTAATAGTAATAGGGCGCGACCTTGTAGAAGCCGAGCTTTTCATCGTCATAGGGGCCGACCCATTCGGTGGCGTCGATCGTGCCTTTTTCCAGCGCCGGGTAGATATCGCCGCCCGCGATTTGTTGCGGCACGCCGCCGAGCCGTTCCAGCACCTTGCCGCCGAAGCCGCCGATCCGCATCTTGACCCCTTTGAGGTCGTCAAGCGTGTTGATTTCCTTGCGGAACCAGCCGCCCATCTGGGCCCCGGTATTGCCGCAGGGCAGCGCGGTGACCTTGTAGCCCGCATAGAATTCGTTCATCAGGTCGTTGCCGCCGCCATAGTAGAACCAGGCGTTCTGCATCCGCATGTTGAGCCCGAAAGGCACGGCAGTGCCGAAGGCGAAGGTCGGATCCTTGCCCCAGTAGTAATAAGAGCAGGTGTGGCAGGCCTCGACCGTGCCCGAAGAGACCGCATCCATCGCCTGCAGCCCCGGCACGATCTCGCCGCCCGCGAACACCTGGATGTTGAATTTCCCGTCGGTCATGCCGCGCACGTAATTCGCCATCGTCTCGGCTGCGCCATAGATCGTATCGAGCGATTTCGGGAAGGACGAGGTGAGCCGCCAGGTGACGGTCGGGCTCTCCTGCGCGATGGCGGGGGCGGCAAGAGCAGTTCCGGCGGCGGCGGCAACAGTGCCGAGCGCGCCCTTCCGGATGAAGGTGCGACGATCCATGTAAATATATCCTCCCAGTCGTCTGTTTCGCGACGTTCCCCGGGGTCCGGCGAACCGGCCTCCCCCCCGGATGCGGGCAGGTTAACCGACCCAAGCGGGCTGTAAACAAAATATTTTGCTGCGATGCGGCAGAAAATCCTTGCTTGTGCAGCGTTGCGGCGTCCGGGAGAGGCCCAGGGGCAGTTTGCCTCTTGGCCTTCGCGGCAAATGCTCTATCCTCTCCCCCCCGAGTCGGTCCGTTGCCGCAAGAAGCGATGCCGAGGATGAGAATGCGCGAGGCCCCATGAGCAAGACCGACCCCTTCGGCTTCAACATCTCCGCGGCTGCCGACAAGCAGCGCCGCACCAAGGGCAAACGCGGCATGTCGGGCGCATTCGAGACCTCGACGCGCAAATGCGATCATCCCGATTGCAACGAGCCGGGCCAGTATCGCGCCCCCAAGAGCCCGAAAGTGCTCGATGACTATTTCTGGTTCTGCAAGGATCACGTGCGCGAGTACAACCTGAAGTGGAACTATTTCCAGGGGCAGAGCGAGGAGGAATTTCAGGCCTTCCTCGACAATGCCAATGTCTGGGAGCGCCCCACCAAGCCTTTCGGGCGCTCGAAGGAAGAGATGGGGTGGGCGCGCCATGGCATCACCGATCCGATGGAACTTCTGGGGCAGAATGCGACGCAGAACCCGGGCCGTGCCGCGGTGGGGCGCAAGCTGCCACCGACCGAGCGACGCGCGCTCGAGATCCTCGAGGCGAAGGACACGATGACGAAGACCGAGATCCGCGCAAGTTACAAGGCGTTGATCAAGGTGCTGCATCCCGACATGAACGGTGGCGACCGGTCTCAGGAAGAACTTCTGCAGCAAGTTGTCTGGGCCTGGGACCAGATCAAGGACAGCCGCAACTTCAAATAGCGCGCGGCCAGTGCCAACGGGGGCGGTGGCAGAGCGGCTGCAGGCAGGCCAGCCTCGACGTTGTCACGACCACTCACGACGCCCCGGGGCGGCAGCGGAAGCGCTGGAGGGTCGTGAAGAACCCGGCGCGGATGCCGCCGGTCGACCGGCACTCCCCAGTGCCCGATTTGCAGGCCATGCGGCAGATGGCCTGAGACCTGCAGAGGGGTGAGGGGCTTTGGCCCGGTGAGGCCAGGTCAACTCAACCCCATCCACGCCGTGAACCGGATTTGAGTGATGCCGCGCTTCCCGCTCGACGCCTCGGTCGTGGCATGTGATTGGCCATTGTGCATCTCGGAGAGCGTGAGGGGACGCGGCGCAGTCGCGACGCCCCTGTCCCGGAGGGCGTCAATCCAGTCCAGTGAATGGATCGTTTCCTCGATCAGGGGATCAAACACCCTGCGCTTTGCCTGCGGCCTCCGGCCACAGTAAAAAGGCGCTTGTTCTGCCGGGACTTGCCGCATATACGGATCGACGGAGACGTGGCCGAGTGGTCGAAGGCACACCCCTGCTAAGGGTGCAGGCGGGAAACCGTCTCGAGGGTTCGAATCCCTTCGTCTCCGCCATTCACAATCATTTGAAGTCCGGTAACCCCTTGATATTCAGGGGGTTTTTGATTTGCACTCGTGCCCGCCGGCGCTTTTTGCTATACATTTTGCATTACACTTTGTGCTACACTCGCCCCGAAGCATTCAGGGGCACATCATGGCGATCAAGACTCGCGGCGGCTCGGTGAAGGGAACCTTGCACCTCTATCGGCGCGTCCCGAAACGTTACGCGTCGGTTGAACCGCGAGAGTTCATATGGGTGAGCCTGCACACGGATTCCCGCGCGGTCGCGCAGACGAAAGAGGCCGCAACCTGGGAACAGATGGTTGCGGGCTGGGAAGCGAAGCTCGCGGGCGACACCACGGATGCAGCGGCGCGTTTTGAGGCCGCCCGCGACTTGGCCGAGGCGCGTGGCTTTCGTTATATGCGGGCCGATCAGGTCGCGAAGCTTCCGCTCGAAGAGCTGCGGGATCGCTTCGCGGAAGTCGGCGGTTTCAAGGACAAACCCACGGCGCCGGACATGCGCGATGCCGCCGCGCTGCTTGGCGCAGAACCAACCCCTGCGCTCTCGGTGAGTAAGGCACTTGAGCTTTACTGGAATCTCGCGAAGGACAAGACCCTTGGCAAGTCCGAAGATCAGCTTCGGCGCTGGAAGAACCCGAGGATCAAGGCCGTGAAGAACTTCATCGCGGTCATCGGTGACAAAGCGATTCACGAAATCAGCGGCGACGACATGCTCGACTTCCGCAACTGGTGGATGGAACGGCTCGAAGAAGAAGAGCTGACACCCAACAGCGCAAACAAGGATCTGATTCACCTCGGCGACATATTGAAGACTGTCAACAGAATGAAGCGGCTCGGCCTCGTGCTGCCGCTCACTGATCTAGCCTTCAAGGAAGGTGACGCCAAGAAGCGCCCGCCCTTCTCAGTGAAATGGATCAAGGAGAAGCTGCTTGCGCCGGGTGCGCTGGACGGGCTGAACCCCGAGGCGCGCGCGATCCTGCTTGCGATGGTCAACACGGGATGCCGACCTTCGGAACTCGCCGCCCTGTCGTCGAAGACAATCAAGCTCAATCACAACGTCCCGCATATCTCGATTGAGCCGGAAGGTCGGCAAGTGAAGACGAAGCACGCGAAGCGCATCGTTCCCCTTCTTGGCGTGTCGCTTGAGGCCCTGCGCGCCTTCCCAGAGGGCTTTCCGCGCTACCGGGAGAGCAGCGCCAGCCTTTCCGCTACGATCAACAAGTTTTTGCGTGAAAACGGGCTCATGGAAAGCGAAGACCACACGCTCTATTCGCTGCGTCACTCATTCGAAGACCGGATGCTCGCCGCGGGGATTGATGACAGGATCAGGCGCGACTTGCTCGGGCATCGCCTCTCGCGCGAGCGCTATGGTGACGGCGCCACGCTTGAGCACATGCAAGAGCTGCTTCAAGCAACCGCCTTGTAACAGGCAGCAATTGCGCGCGCCCGACTGATCGCATCATCCTTGGCCTGACAGGCCGCGAGCTCAAGCTCGATACGCTCGAAGACCGGCAGATAGACCGGATCAGCTACCACCAGAGCGGCGGCCATCTGGTGCATCTTTTGAAGCTCGGAAAGGGTGACGGGTGCAGACATGCGGACGCTCGGGTTATTACCCTTTCTCTATAGGGCGGTGTCGCGATCTTGTTCGGTGGGAAAGGAAAAATGCGGGCACACGAAGCGCCCGCATTGTCGTTTATGTGCCGGGCGAGGTTTTCACCCCGCCCGAGAACAAGTTCATGGTGCCGGTGTTCAGGCCGCCTTCGCTTCGTTCATCAACCAGTGCATAGCGTCTTCGATGTTTGACCAAGGCGCTTGGGGAGTGATCGTCACCCATACCAGCTCTGAGTCTTTCTCGTGACGCGCAGTCACAAGGCCCTCGGTTGTATCGAGATAAATCTCGACGTCTTCCCAATCAGATTGGCCTTCGAGCTGTTCTTGACTCAAGTATGCGCTCGGATAACGGAAATCGAAATCGCCAATCAAGCGGATCTTGTTGATCCACAGGGTGAACATTGTTTTGGTCATCATGAACGGGGCAGGTGTTGCTGCTTTGGGCTTCTTTATGATATCGAGGGCCATACCGGCTTCCTTCTGTTTGAGGGGTGTCGTCTTAAGATGTTCGGTCATGTTTTTCCTCTTTTCCGAACGTTGCGATCAGGGGCGGGTCATTGCTTTCCTAGGGCGGCCCGTCCCGGTTTGTGCTCAGCGCTGATCTGCGCGGGGCAAACCTGTTATTAAACACTTTTCGAGTGGTTGTCGCACGGCAAATCGAAGGCAAATTATTGGTGTTTTCTCCTTTAGAATCAAAGGTCGAGCCGCAACCGGCTTCGAAATTGGTGTCTTTTCGCGAACAAGCGAACCTCGCATGCTCGCTTTTCTCACCCCACAAAGTCGCCCCGGCACGCCTCGGGCAGGACGTTCACCCCACCGAGAACTTCGGCGAGGGCGCTTTCCCAATCACCGGCCCGCGCAGCCTCACGCAGGTCGATCAGAAGGCGGGTGTAGGTCTCTTCGTTGATGAATGTCGGCATCCCATGTGCTCCGAAGTGGTTCGATAAGCAGAGTCTAGACCGGGCCGGAATCCGGCGTCAATAGAAATTTCTATTTTAAATTAGCTACTTAGCTATCTAGCTTGATAGCTATTTCCGGTTGGCTTCATCATTTTCCGCGGCGATCTCGGCGGCGTCGAGAATGGCGAGTAACGCGGCGATGTCATCGCTCGGCGCGGCTTGCGTTGAGGCAAGAGCCGTGGCCGGGGCCAACTGAACCGCGGCAGCTTGCTCGGCTTTCTTCCTCGCGCGCGAGCGTTGCTTGGCCTCGGCGTTCTGTTTGCGGCGGTGCTGTTCCGCGTCGGCGGGTGTCATCGTCGAGAGGTCTGCGTTTTTCCGGGGCGCAGCGCTCTTGCGTTTTCGCAACATGTCCCGCGCCCGGTCCCATTCCACCATCTTGCCACCCACGGGGGGCAAGTCACGAAGCGCCCAGTATTTGCGGCTTTCCTCGTCGCTCAGATCGTATCGGCCCCGAAACTGGATGCGCTTCTTCTCGTCCTTTTCGGCGCCCTTCACGCGCTTCGCATCGTCGAGAATAGCGAGTTGTGCCCCGGTGAGGCGGGAATACCACTCATCTTTCCCGGTCGGGTCGTCGCGGTTCGGTCGTGATTTGAAGAGTTCGGCCGCATAGGCCCCCGGCGATTTGTCGGTCGCGCCGTTCGGGTATTTCCAGCGAAACCACGCCTCAATCTCCTTGTCAGATTGACCGGAATAAGGGGTCAAACTCGGGGTAGAGGCTTGAGTGTTGTCAGAGCACATGGTATTTTCGAGGGGTCATCAAAGGACATATTCAGGGGTGGAGCGTTGCCGCGCTCGCCCCTGTTCTTATTTGGTCGTTTGGCGTGCGATTTCCTCGCCGAGGTCAACGGCAACGTCGAGGTTGAGCGGGAACACTTGGCCTGTCAAAGGCGAGACGATCTTCAAGCCGTTGCCCGCACGTCTGACTTGCACCCCCGAGAGCGCGCCGAGGCCTTCGAGCCATTGCTTCTTACGCTCGGGATCGGTCGAGAGCGTGGCTGCGCCTTTCAGCACGTCGGCGAGCGTCGGACCCTCATGCATCGGCACTGAGGCCTCGAAGCCGTTCGCCTTGATGACGATCTCGGTTCCGGCTGTTTCAACGTCGATGCCGGGCACAGCGGCGGGGATCGTGCCAGCGGCGATTTCGGACCGGACAAACCCGGCGATCACTTCGGCAATGGTGGTGTGTCTCGCCTCGGCGATCTGGCGCAGTTGTTCGATACGTTCCGAGGGAAGGCGAATATGATTGGTCATGATTAACTCACGTTGGAAGGGTTACATGCATGCTTATAATAGTTAACGGTTAGCGCTTCAAGGGGTATCTTCACCCCCGGAGCGTTTCTGTGCATTTCTTTGAAGGCGCCGCGGCGGTGCTTTCGAACCGAGGATGGTGCGGGGATTTTGCCGAGGAAGCTCAATTCGGCCGAGGAAGGGGAAACCTAACCGAGGAAAGTAGGTTTGAACCGGAGGTGTGTCAGCATTCCTTTCCGCGGCTTCGTATTCTAATTTACTCAACAAATAATATTTGGACCAAAATAGGAAACCGCGGAAAGGAATGCTGACATGCTTCCCTTCCCCGGTCGTTCGCGGGCTGCGCCCGCTTCTCTCCCTCGGCTGAAACACCCGTTCCCGGTCCCTGCCTCCGCAGCACCGCCAGAGACTCAGAGAGGGGTTTCTGAGTCACCTCATGCCCCGTTCCGGCCCAACCTGCCCGCGGGAGGAAGAACGCGCTCCACGGCGCTCCTGTGGAGTCTCAGCGCATCATGCCGCCGGGGCGCATCTGACGCATGATCTCTTCGGCCACAACGGCGCGCATCGCCCGCTCGGTCTGATCTGCCACTTGCCGGGCGAGGTCGGCATTCGCTTCGGGCGTGCCGCCGCTCGCGTTCACCGTCACCGCATTGTTGAGCGTGATTACTGGCGCGGCCGTGGCCTTACCGAGCGCCCCCATCGCCTTCGGTGCCGAACCCCCGACAAAGCCGCCGTCGCTGTAACCGCGAAGGGCAGCACTGTGCAGGGCGTCTAGGTTGCCAACGCCCAGACGCGCGGTTGCGGCCTTCGACATGACGAACTCGCCCCGGTGAACGATGCCCGCCGGTTCCAGCTTGCCGCCGTCGCCGGTATATCCACCCGAGGCAAAGCCGAGCGCCCCGCCGAGCCATGTGCCAAAGCCGCCCAAGGCGCCGGTGAAGAGCCCCGTCATCGCGCGTTCGAATTGCACCTCGGCGAGCTTCAGGAGAAGTTGCCCGAGCGCTTCTTCGGCGCTCATGGAACCTTCGAGAACGCCGGTGAAGAGGTCGGTCAATGTCGCGGCCCCGCGTTTGCCCGCTTCGTCGATCCGCTTGAGCTTGTCTGCCGCCGCTTCGGCGCGGTTGCCTGCCGCCACATAGCTTTGCGCGAGCTGATCAACCTGCGCGCTCAGCTCGGGCGTGATCGCCTTGCCCTCGCGCTCGGCTGCGGTCAGGAGTTCGGCACGGGTGCGGGCCAGTTCCACCGCATCGGCATAATCACGCCCGGCAGCGGCAGACGCGATCAGCGCAGCGGCTTCGGCATCAAGGGCGGCTTTCTCGCGTTCAAGGTCGGCGACGACGCGGGCGAAGTCATCGGCACCGCGCCCGCCACCGCGCTTGCCCGCACCGGGCTCGGGGCCTGTTTCGCCCAGAAGCGGCGGCGGCTGTTTCGGGCGGGGGGAGCTGTCGAGCACATAGGGGCTGCTTTGCGCATAGCTGCCCGAACGAGCCTCGGCAATCGCCTCGGCGCGCGTGTCACCGAGCGCAGGCCCCCCGCCCGGCAGGGTGTTGCGCAGCTCTGCCGCCTTCGTGCGCAGCGCCTCAAGCGCGGTCCAGAGCCCGCCCAGCCGGTCAATGACCTTGGCAAAGCGCGCATCGTCAATGTCACCGAGCGCGCGGAAGGCCGATTGCGCCTCTTCGATCAGCGCCCGCATCTGCCGCTCGAAGTCACCCGCGCTGATCTCGCCTGCATCGAGCTTGCCGGTGAGGCTCTGCATCGAGAGGGCCACATCCTGCAAGCTCTGCCCGGCCGCGGTCTCGCCCATGCGGTTCAGCTCACCACCGAAGCGGCTCAGGATCGGTGCGAGCCTGTCAGCTTCGGCCCCGAAGCTCTCGTAAAGGCTCAGCAAATCGGAAATGGCTTCGGCATTGTCTGCCACCGCCTGCCCGTTGTCCTTCAACGCACCGTCAACGTCCGGCCCGAGGATCTGCGGTGCCTGCAAGCGGTTGCGAAAGAGGTCAGAGGCGGCGAGATTGTCGGTCTCGGTCTGGATATTGAGCACCTGGGCCACAAAGTCGGCGGCGCCGAGTGCCGCCTGTTGCCAGCCGCGATGCAGGCTCGCCGTGAGCGCGGTATAGCGCCGGTCGAGCTCATCGGCCTGCGCGATCTGTTCTTCGGTGAGCACCGAGGCGCGCTTCATCACCGCGGCAATGCTGGCCTCGCCCCGGTCGAGCATTTCGACGAAGCGCTCGCCGCCGGTGCCGCCGAAGACCTCATCGGCAACCCGGATCTGTGCCGCCTTGTC
>NZ_OBMT01000003.1 GCF_900217815.1 Rhodobacter maris | reverse complement strand
GCGCGCTGGATGAACCCCTTCGGCCCGGCGGGCAGGAAGGTGTAGGTGATCAGATGGATCAGCCCGTCGACCGGCACCGCAACGCAGATCGCGGTGAGATCCGTGGTCTTCGAGAGGTCAATCCCCACCCAGGCATCGCGGCCGCGAAGCGCGCGCAGATCGAAGGGCGCCGCCCCCTTGTCCCAGACCTCCCGCTCGATCCAGGACTGCGCGCCCTCGGTCCACAGATCGAGATGCAGGCGCCGGAAGTTCGGCATCTTCCCCGCAATCGCCTGCGCCTCGTGCAGCATCGCCCGGAACCGCTCCTCGCTGACGGGAGCGGTGGCAGCGCAAGCATTGGAGTTGCGGCACACATTGCAGCGGCGTCCGCTGGTGGGCCTTGGTTTGACCCTAACATGACCGCCGAAGAACGTTCATCAATTGAAAACGGCATCTGGCTTTGCCAGACTTGCAGCCGCCTAATTGATACGGATGTTTCAAGCCATCCCCGCGATACCCTCATTGAATGGAAAAGGCTTTCAGAAATTCAAGCATATTTGGCTCTGCAAAATCTTGAGGTTGTTCGCTCCCGCAACTTTGAAGACCTTGAGGGCAAGATGCCTGAACTTATCTCTGAAATGCGACAGGACTTGAAGAGGTACCCGTTTACCCGCGAATTTATAGCAATGCCCCCAAAATGCATCTATAACGGGCCTGGAAAATGATTTTCTCATATTTCTTCGAAGATCATGAGCACCTATTAGAAAAATGAAGGTTTGTGAGAATTATGGCGCTGCCGTGAACATCACATTCAACAACGTCGATAGATTTGAATTTACCGAAGATTTCGCCGAATACCTTGAAAGGCCCGGACGACAGCAATAACGAAAAAGGCCCCTATGCCGAAGTATCGGGGCAGTTCAGGTTATTCAAGGCCCAGTGGATGGGTTCTGCGCACCGGCAACAGCGGGCGCAATTTCAGCGCCACGCCGGGCGGCATGGCGTAAAGCGGCAGGCCGATTACGGCCCGGTCGGTGTCAGGATCAACGCCAGCGGCGGTGCAGACTTCGCGCAGGGTCTGCCTCGCTTGATCGGATCACCGCAGGGTGACACGCCGTTGTGCGACGCCGCGGCAAGCCATTTGGCCAGTTCGGCGATCTGGTCTTCGGCGGGTGTGGGCATGGTCATTCGCCCCAAGCGGCGCGGGCATATCGACAGCCGACGCGATCATGACAATCGGGCTGCTGGCCGCACCGCGCGCTCGATGCGCCCACCGCCACACAGAGCCTCTGGGGCCTCGCGGTCAGATTTCCGCCATCACCTCTCTCCCGGCGGTCTGTGCCCGAAGCACGTCTTCGGCGGCGCGGTCGAGCTCTTCGAGATCGGCCGTCGCAAGCATCTGGCCGCACAGGTTGCAAATCCCAGAATTGTCCCGCGGGAAGCTGTGGCCGCGCGCGATCAGAGCCAGCATCAACCGTTTGGGTCCCCATTGACGGATCACACGCAGCGCGGGGCGCGCTTCCATTTCATGGATCGCCTGACCCAGCCGCCCCGGCGGGGCCGCATAGGCGCGCTCGGGATGGTTCACCCAGGGCGCGCAGCAAGGAAAGAGCCTCCCGTCCTGATCAACCGTGGGCATTCGCCCCGCAACCGAGCAGCGCTCTTCCGGTGTGGCGGAAAGCGGCCGCCACACCACCTCCTTGTGCAGCTTCTCTGCCGCCCGCCCCTCTCCGGTGAGATATTGCCAGTTGACCAGCAACCGCTCGCGAATGGTCTCGGCGAGAAACTCTGCCCGTGCCTCGGGGGCGAGGCTGTCCATATAGCGCCCCCAGTCGTTCAGATCGGTCGCGCGCTCCTCGCCAAGCCCGTAGAAATCGAGCAATACCCGCAGATCCTCTGGCGCGCCCGCGCGCGGGTCGGCGCAATCGCCCCGGACCACGCAGGAGACCAGCGGCGCAAAACCCACCACACGCGCGGCATCGACGTAATTCCGCGCGATACTGGCCGGCAGATAATCGAGGTGCCATTTGTCGAGCGAGAGCCCCACCGCATCGAGCCCCGCCGCCTTGAGATGACGCAGCATCTCCTCTGCCCGGCGCGGCGTCGCGGCCCAGAACCCGTTTGTCGTTAGCCGCACAGATTTGCCACGCCGCTTGATGTGCTCGATCAACGCGGTCACTTCTTGGGGATGCAGCATCGGCTCTCCGCCGGAGATGTCGATAAACCGGATCTCGGGCATCGCCGCCAGTTGATCGACATAGGCACGCGCGCGCTCCAGGTCCATTTCTCCCCGGCGACCGGGCCCGGAATGCACCGAGCAATGCGCACAGGCGATGTTGCAGCGCATCGTGTAAAGCAAAACTGCAGTGCTCATGGCCGTGCCCCCTCGGTGATGCCGGACAATTGCCGCGCCAGCGCCCGCGGGATCTCCGTCCGAGGGACCACGGGGGCGGAGAACAACGGCAAGGCGACGGCCAGCCCGTCTTCCTCGGCCACGAGCCCATGCGCGAGAAGCTGGATGAACACTTCGGTCGGATCGGTCCCGTCGATTTCGTGCGCGCGGCGCATGCGGCTGTTCTCTGCGGCGATCTGTGCGCTCACCAAGGGGTCGAGATAGGGCGAGGGGTGCGACCACCAGCGCGTGACCCCGATCTTTGCAAGCCCGGTGGGAGCCGCAAGATCGCCCATCAAGCGGGCTGCGACCGGGCCGAGCACGTAGTCGATCTGAAAATCGCCGACGCGACGGATCACAAGATGGGCATCGGCGATCACGAGCCGATGGCTCCGCTCGGCATAGGCGTTGCGCCAGTCCTGCACCGGACCGGCCGTTTCGGTGGCGATCTGATCGAGGATGGCCAATCTCTCGGGGCTCCGGTCGGCGTCGAAGCGATAGGCCAGAAGGGCAAGCGTCTCTGCCTCGGCCGGGTGACAATACCGATACCAGCGCGACGGGCGGAGGTTTTCGAGCCCGTGCTCCTCGGGGAAGCGATACATCGGCGCAAACCGCTCCACCTCGCAGCGCACCAACCCGAGCGGCGGGCGCAGGTGACGGATCCGGCGGCTCAGCTCAGCCTGATGGCGGTAATGCGCCACGGTTTCGCCCTCGAAGCCGAACAGAATCGACCAATGCACCCGCAGGCCAAGTTCTTCGGCAAGGCGCAGGGTGTACACGTTGTGGATCCCGGTCGTTCCCTTTTTCATCAGCTTCAGAACCGGTGTGGAAAGGCTCTCGATTCCGGGCTGGATCTGGCTGATCGCATTTTCGGCGAAGGTCTCGATGACGCGCCGGTCGAGGTTTGCCTTCACCTCGAAGAAAAACTCCGCCCCGCCGGAGGCCTCGCCGAGTTCGGGGCAGACCTGCGTGTAATAATCATGCGGCATGATGTTATCGACCGCCATGAAACGCGGCGGGGCATGGGCCGCGGCGAGGGCGCGGATTTCGGACAGGAACCGTTCGGGCTCCTTGCGGAAATAAGGCATCTTGGTGGGGCTCAGCCCGCAAAATGTGCAGTGATGCTTTGCCCCCCACCAGCAGCCGCGCGAGGCCTCGACTGGAATGTAAAAGGGCAAGGCGCGGCGCAACCCTTCGGGGAGATATCGATAATAATCGGAATAATCCGGCACCGGCAGGCTGTTGGCATCGGTGATGCGCATCGTGGGCGGGCCGGAGCGGATGGTCCGCTGCGGCCCGCGCTCCAACACTCCGGGCAGGTTCGCGGGCACACCGGCGATCAACGCCTCGGCAAGCGGGACGATGACATCGTCGCCCTCCCCCATCACCACGGCATCCAGAGCGGGGCAAAGCCGCATCACGCCATAGCCCATCGGATCAGCGCAGCCGCAGCCCCCCATGATCAGCCGCAGTGCGGGATAGGTTGCCCTGAGCCGGTTGGCGAGCGCCACCGAGGCATTGAGCTGCGAATAGGAATTGGCAAAGCCCACGATATCGAAGCGCGACCAGTCCGTTCGGGCGATTTCGGCATCGATGAAATTCGCCGCCCCCCGCCGCCAGGCGACCGCATCGGCGCATTTCGCCGCCGCCTCGCCATTGCGTTCGAGCGCTTGCAGATAGGCGGGGTCGGTCTCTTGCCAGGGCGCATCGGGAAAAGCGGCCGGGCCGAAGACCCATTCGCCCAGATGCACGCCGAAACTGTCGCAGATGTCCTGATAACGTTGCAACCTTTCAAGCGTATCGAGGCCGAGATGGTCGAGATAGCGCAGCGAGAGATAGATCACCTCGGCCTGATGACCGGCCTGCTGCAACCGGGTCTTGAGCAGGGACGTGCCGATCGAGGGCCAGGCGGCCGGGCCGAAGGGGGCTTCAATCAGCGCAACGCGGAGCGGGGAGCGGGGCATCGGCTCACATCCCTGCCATGACGGGCTGGCGGGCGGGAGCATCGTCGCAGATCGAGGCGATCTGCCCCGCATAGGCATCGACGGGCAGCGCCAGAACCCGATCCCCTTCCGCGAGCAACAGCCCCGAAGCAAGGAGCTGGCCAAGGATGTCCTCTGCATCCTTGCCCCGGCCGCGGTCGCGGTGATCCTGAACCCGGTCAGGAAAGCAGGAGAGGTAGCGCTGCAGGATCTGGTCAGAAATCTGCCGCGCGCCCATCGCGTCCCACTCAGTCTCGGGCATAGGCGAGGAACTCAGCCTTTCGCGGGCGACGATTTCATCGGCCGCGCGCAGTATCCGCCCGTAGCGTTCTGGCAGCAAGATCAACCGCTCCGGGCGCGCGAGCGGGCCGAGCGCAAGCACCGTTGCCCCTTGCGCGTGCAGAAGGTGCAACGTGCAGCCCAGAGCGCGATAATCAGCCTTCCACGCCTCTACGAGCGGTTTCATCCGGGTCTGAAGGAACACGTCGATCTGCGGATCGCGCTGGGGGTCTTCGTAGTCGAAGCGATAGGCGATGCGGGAGCGCAGGCTCTGTGGGATCTCGGGGAAGGCATGATCATACCAGCGCGAATGCCCCGTCAGGCGGATACCGAACGCCTCCGGCCGGGTCTGATAGGGGCTGAACCGCTCGATATAGACCGGCGCAAGATTGCCCGGCGCGATCAGATGCGAGATCCGGCGCAGCACCTTGACCATCTGTTCATACTGCCCAAGCGTCTCGCCGGGAAAGCCGGTGAGAATGAACCAGGAGACATCGAAACCGCCCTCGGTCAGCCATTTCAGCGTCTGGATGTTCTGAAGGGCGGTGATGCCCTTCTTCATCAACTTGAGGATCTCGCTGTCCAGCGACTCGATCCCGGGCTGCACCTTCATCACTCCTGCCGCACGCATCGCCTCGAAATGATGTCGGCGCAGGTTCGCCTTGATCTCGTAATGGACGAAGTACTTCCGTTCGGAGGCGGCTAGCCGCGGCAGGACCGAGCGGAAATAGCCGTGATCGAGGATATTATCGACGACAAAGAACTTCGACAGGTTCCAGCGCTGCGCCTGTTGCTCGAATTCCGCCACGGCCCTGTCGGCGGATTTGGACCGAAATGCCATGCGATCGGCATTGAGGCCGCAGAAGGTGCAATGCGATTTCGCTCCCCACCAGCAGCCCCGCGCGGTTTCGATGGGCAGGAACATCGGCAGATCCGGCAGCGGGCCGCGCATCGCCTCAAGATCCGCCTTGGTGCGGAAATAATCGCGGAAATCTGGGATCGGCAGGTCATCCATCCGGACAGGCGCGGCAAGCTCCGCGCGCCGGTTGATGCCCGCAGGCCCGCGGGTGACATACCCCGGGATCCGCCCGACCCGCTCAGTTTCGCCGCTTGTCAGGGCCTCGACCATGGAGACGAGCGTCTGCTCGGCCTCGCCGGTGGCGACAGCATCGATCTGCGGATAGGCCTCGAGCAACGCCTCGCCCATATCCCCAAAGCAATTAGCCCCGCCAAAAAGGATCTTGACGCCGGGCGCGAGGCGTTTGAGCGCCGCCGCCGTGGCCAGCGAAGG
Source organism: Rhodobacter maris (assembly GCF_900217815.1). Taxonomy (GTDB): domain Bacteria; phylum Pseudomonadota; class Alphaproteobacteria; order Rhodobacterales; family Rhodobacteraceae; genus Rhodobacter; species Rhodobacter maris. The sequence goes on along the minus strand of NZ_OBMT01000003.1, from coordinate 358,063 downwards.
CTGGGTTTGCATGAACGAGGTGGTGAAGCCCACCACCGGGGCGCCGGAAGCCGCAAGCCTGCGCGCGGCATAATCGGCAAACGCCGCCGCGCCGGGACGCAACCGGGCCAGCCTCTCGATAAGAGCGCCGGACACGACGCTCTGGCGCAACAGGTCTTCGAGATAAGCGATATCGGCTTCGGCGCTTTGGCGCGGGCTGAACAGCCACTCTCCGGGCAGAAAATCCCACAAATAGGCGATCTCGTCATGCAGCCGCCACGACTGGGTCAGATCGGGGCCGATCGCGGCAAGATATTCGAGGTTGAAATCATAGATCCGCGCACGCTTGCCCCGGGCCTGAAGCGCCGCCTTCAACGTGGCAGGCCCGATGCTCGGGATTGCGCAAAGCCCGAACGGCATCACCGCGAGCGCAAGATCAAGGCGGCCCTCGGGGGGCGCGGGCCGGGCGGTATCGGGGGAAACGTAGGTCATGGCCATCCTTCACCGTTCGGTCGTGCAGGACACGACCGGTTCTTGCGGGGCAGGCGGAGGGGGCCCGGAGCATGACCTCCGGACCCTTCTCCGGGTCATCCGTGGTAGTGGATATCCAGCAATGCGGCATCGCCGATATGCAGGCCCGGCATCCCTTTCACATCCGCATCGGTCAGGCTCTTGCCGTGATAATGAATGTCAAGGAAAGCCGCCGAGCCACCTTTCGGCAAGGCCAGCGCGGGGGAGCCCGCCGCGGTCGGCATCGTGAGCCCCCCGGCTTCCGGCCGGATCACGTCGGTGGCCTGGCTGCCATGGTAATGGATGTCGAGAAAAGCCGCCGAGCCGCCCTTCGAGAGGGCCGGGGTGCTGACCAGATCGGCTGCGGTCGCGCCATGATAGTGAATGTCGAGAAAGGCGACCGACCCGCCCTTGTCGACTGCGGGGTTGGCGGCGAGATCGGCCGCATCGGAGCCATGATAATGAATATCGAGGAAGGCCGCCGAGCCTGCGGGATTGTTCACCACCGGTTTCGCGCTGACCGCGGTGCGCCCGGTCAGGGCATTGGTGATTGCCGAACTCGATGACATCAAGGTGCCGCCTTCGGCCGCGGCACTTTCACCGATCGCCGAGCGCGAAACGAGATCGGCAGCGTTCGAACCGTGGTAATGGATGTCGAGAAACGCCGCCGAGCCGCCCTTCGAGAGGGCCGGAGCGCTGACCAGATCGGCCGCATCCGACCCGTGATAGTGAATGTCGAGAAAGGCCGCCGAGCCGCCCTTGATCGGGGCCACTGTCGCCCCCACCCTCGCAGCGGTCATCTTGCCCGTGATCTGCGAAGCTTCCGCTTCGCCCGCAGGCCCGTAAACGTGAATGCGCATGTCCATCTCCCTTCTGGTCTGGTTGCCGCCTCAAGTCGCCTCAGACGCTGGCGCCAAAAGCCTTCCAGCGTTCCAAGTTGTAAAAGACCTCCTCGGTAATCCTGCTGGCGCTGTTCGCGGTGGTGTCGCCGTAGTTGTGAATGCCGATCGCCACATAATCCTGGCCATCCCACATCACGACCGGCGCGCCGCTCATACCGCCGAATGTGTCGATCTCATAAAACAGGGTCTGGGGCTGCGGCGGGCGCAGCTCCTTGGTATGGCCCCACATCGTGCCGGGGGGCTTGTCTTGCGGATAACCGGAAATGTTGGCCAGCGCGCCGGAGATCATCGTATCGCTGAGCACGCCATAGCCGAAATAGCCCTGATCGGCCGGTTCCGCGAAGATCACGCCATAATCATGCGCCGCGTCGCGGCTCTCGGCCCAGCCGCGCGTGGTGGCATAGTGCGTGGCAAGAACCGAACGTTCGACCCGCGCGCTGTTTTGCCCGACATGGGCGGTAATGGACTGCGCCCAGCCACCATGGTTGTGCATGAAGACGCAATGCCCCGCGGTCACAATCACGCCCGGCGAGATGAACCACCCGGTCCCGAGCCATTTCGAGCCGGTGGCCGCGGTGATTTCGAGCCGGCACAGCCAGCGGAAGGGCTGACTGAACGTATCGGAGACCTGCACCCGATCATCGGCCAGAATGATCGCTTCGGCGGCGGCACTTTCCGCCGTGCCCACCCCCGTGTCCGGCGCAGGGCCGATGATCCGGCGCAAGGCGACCATGCCCGACTGGCCGGCATCGGGAAGCGGCCCCAGATCTGGCGCGGGCGGGGAGGCGGCGCGCAGGAGCGGAGCGCTCTCGGCCCCGCGCCTCAGATGCGCCTTGCACAGCGCCTTGCGCTTGTGAAACGCCTTGGCAAAGACGGGAAAGGGCAGACCGGGTTTCGTGCTGGCCGCGGCGGCCTCCGCCTGCGGCGCGGCGACGATATTCTCGACCGGTTCTGCCGGGGTGTTGGGAAAGATCAGGGCAGGAGCCGCAAGGATCCGGCGTTCCGGCAAAGCGGGGCTCTTTGACGCGGCGGCCTCGTTCCCGGCAGGTGCCGGTTTCGGGCTTTCAAACGGGGCGTCCTCCGCGTCGTCCCCTGCCGGCTCAGGCAGACGATGGATCTGCAAAAGCTCGCGCAGGGCTTTCACCGTGGTGACATCGATCATCGCATCCGGAGACAGGATGCCCACCCGCCTGGGCAGACCCGCGGTGGAATATCCCTGCGCGTCCAGATAGCCGATTGGATCACGGCAGAACCCTGTGAGGTCTTGCCCTTCTAACGGTAGCTGCAAGATGAACTTGGACAAGGTCTGCATCTTGTAAACTCACCACGAACACTCAGCAATGCAACCTATAGTAGATGATTCCCCGCATTTTTTAAACAACAATGATATAAGATTTAAACTGGTGCGGTGGCACCGCTCCCGAAATCGGAGTCTCGTCGCAAACCCGGCGCAAAGGCTCCGGCTGCCGTGACTTCCGTCGGCAGGGAGGGTTCAGGCACCGCGGGCAGACCGAACCGGATGAACCGGATCGAAGGGGGGCTTTGCGGGCGCCGGGAGGCAAGGCGCGCGCGCCGTTCAGCCAGAGCACCGCGACAGGTTCCCCTCCCCGCATTGGCGAAAGCGGACTGCGCTTCCCATCCATCGCATCGGCGCGCCAGCTCTCGAAGGGCCAATGGCCGGCTTGCAGCGCCGCATGGGGTTGAAGGCTTGTTAACCCTGTTCGGTCAGGCTCGTGACATCAGGAACGAGGAATCGTCATGTCCATCGCCATGTCACTTGCCGCTCTCACCCGCCAGAGCCCCGAAATCTCGCAATATGGCAATGTCACCCTGCTTTTGTGGCGCAGGACCGCCTTCGGCATGGTGCTCGATGCCGAGGGCCGCGCCGGGCGCTCCAGCACGCCCTATCCGCGCCATGAGCTGGAAGCCGCCATCGCCCCGCACCGTGCCCAGATTGCCGCAGCCCGCGCCGCCGCGCGTTAAGACACCGTTAACCCTGGCGCCATATCGTGACGGCGTCAAAGTAAGATTTCGTCCGAAAGTATGGACTGCCATGCCATTCAGACCGTTTTCCGGCATTCTGCTCGTCCTCGGACTGGCGGCCTCTCTCGGAGGACTTTTCGGCACCCTGCAATACACCCGCAGCTGGAACCGCTTGAGTGAACGGCTGGAGCAGGACACATATGCCGCCGCCGATCATGTCGAGCTGCTGATCCGCTCGATGCGCCTCTCTGCGGAGATGCTGCTCGAACATCTCGCGCCAGAGAACCTCACGGAAGGCGCGAAGCCGGCGATTGCCGAGGTGATGCGCGAAAACCATGGTCTCGCTGCGGCGCTGGTGCTCGATCGGACGGGTCATGTGGTCGCCGGCCAATATGGCGGCGGCGATCCGGTTGGCCTCGACCTCTCCGACCGGCCCTATTTCTCGGTGCATCGCCATCACAGCTGGGACGGGTTTTACGTCAACGCGCCGATCCGCGCGCGCATCGACAGTGCCTGGTCACTGCCCCTGAGCCTGCCGATCCACGACCGGGAAGGGCAGTTCGCCGGTGTCGTGGCGGTGGTGGCGCAAGAAGCTTTTTTCGCGCATTTGCGCACCCCCTTCCGGGCTGAGGATCTGCGGGTCTTCCTGCGCATGCGGCCCGATGGCCAGTTCATCGCCCTGCCCGATCCGCATGGCACCAAACCCCTGCCCTTGTCGGTGCGCGAGACGCTGGCCCCGCATGTCGATCACGAGACCTCACCGCACCCCGGCACGATGCATTATGACCTGCCCGATCTCGTCGTCGCCCTGCGGCAAAGCCCGTCAGGACTGTTTGACGTGCTGGCGCTGCGCTCAAGCGCCAAGATGCGCGCCGAAGCGCTAACGGCGGCGCTGCGCACCGGCCTCGGTGCGACGGTCGCGGCGCAGCTCGTCGGCATGGCGGGGCTCGGCCTCGCGCGCTGGGCAAAGGCTGCACAGACCGAAGCCGAACGCGCCCGCTTCCTGCAGGAGCGGCTGCGCCTCGCCACCAGTGCCGGGCGGATCGGCGTCTGGGATCTCGACATTCTCAACAATCACGAGATCTGGGACGAGACGATGCATGCGCTTTATGGCCTCATCCCCGGCAGCTTCGAAGGCGGCTTGGAGGCCTGGCTCGACCATGTTCATCCCGAAGACAGGGTGAAGGCGCGCGCCGATTTTCGCCGCGCCCGCGAGCACGGCACCGATCTGGCGAGCGATTACCGCATCCTCACCCCCGAGGGCGAGATCCGGGTGATGCGCACCCATGCGCGGTTTTTCCGCGATCGGCAGGGCCGGGCCGTGCGGGCCCTGGGCGTCAATTACGATGTGACCGAGCAAGTGGCCCGCGAGGCCGAACTGGTCGCCGCGCGCGCCGAAGCCGAAGCCGCGCGCGCCCGCATCGCCCATGATGCGCTTCATGATCCGCTCACCGGGCTCGCGAACCGCCGTGGCATGGATCTGTGCATGCGCGAAAGCTTCGAGAATGTCCGGCCCGATCTGCCGTTCGCCTATCTGCACCTCGATGTCGACCGCTTCAAGTCAATCAACGATGTTTTCGGCCATCAGGCGGGGGATCATCTGCTCTGCGCGGTGGCGCGGTTGTTGACCCGGGCCGCGCCCGAAGGGGCGGTGGTGGCGCGCATGGGGGGCGATGAATTCGCCATCTTCGTTCAGGGCACGGGGGCAGAGACGCGCGCGCGCTCATGCGCCGAGCGGTTCCTGCGCGCCTGCCGCGAGCCGGTGGTGTTCGAGGGCAAGAAATTGTGGTTCAGCGTCTCGGTCGGGGTAAGCGCGCGCGCCGGGGGCGATGCCGGTGAACTGGTGCAAAACGCCGACATCGCGCTTTACGAGGCCAAGAATGCGGGGCGTGACCGGATCATCGTGTTCTCGCCCGAGTTGCGGCGCCGGGTCGAGCATACCAAGCGCATCTCCGACAAGCTCGTCGATGCGCTGCGCCAGGACCGGATCGCGGTGCATTTCCAGCCCCAGATCGACGCCCGCAACCAACGGCTCGTCGGCGCCGAGGCGCTGGTGCGCTGGCACGACCCCGAGGAGGGGGTGATCCCACCCGACCGCTTCCTGCCGGTGGCTCGCGAGATGGGGCTGCTCGCGCGGATCGACGGCATTGTGTTGCGAAAATCGGTCGAGACGGTGCGCAGCCTCGCGGCACGCGGCATCAAACTGCCGCGGATCTCGGTCAACGTCGACGTGCAGCGCCTGATGCAGCCCGACCTTTTCGAAGACCTCGCCGCGCTCGGCCCGCTGCCTTGCCCGCTCGCTTTCGAGCTTCTGGAAACGCTCGATTTCGACGAGATCACCGATGCGATGCTTGAGGTGTTGGCGCGGCTGCGCGCACAGGGAATCGCCATCGAGATCGACGATTTCGGCCGCGGGCGCACTTCGCTTGCCACAGTGCAGCGGATCCGCCCGGACCGGCTCAAGATCGACCGCTCGCTCACCGCGCAATCGGCGCGCGCGCCCGAGGGCGTCGATCCGGTGGTCGAGGCGATCTGCAACATCGGCCGCGCGCTCGGCATCGGCGTCACCGCCGAGGGGATCGAAAGCCCCGATCAGGCTGCGGCTCTGGCACGGATCGGCTGCGATTGCCTGCAGGGCTTCCTGTTCGCCCGGCCGATGTCAGACGTGGATCTGGCGAACTGGATCGGCGCGCGCAGCGAGCGGATGACCGCCTGAAGATGGCCACCCGAACGCCACGCGAGCAGGCTCAGAAGTCTTGATTCTTCAGAAGTTGTGCCGGGATCACCAATCCCGCGCCAATCGCGCCGAGCGTGAAGATCACCCGGATGATATGCTCCGAGGCCATGACAAATGTTTCGACGGCATCGGCGGGATGGGGCGCGGTGACGGCAAAGAAGCCCAGCAGCGCCTGCCCGAAAAAGGCGCCCGGCACCATCGGGATGCACCCCGCAAGCGCCACGGCGTTGCAGGCGGGCCCAAGCGCGCGACGCAGCGCCGAGACAGAACAGCTCGTGACGATCGCAGCAGCGAAAGTGGCTCCTTCGAGGCTCCAGGCAAGATCCTGCCCGATCGTGCGCACCGCAAGGGCGAGCGCCCCGGCCGCGGCGCACCAGGGCAGCGCCTTGAGCCCGAAATTGAACAGCACCCCGAAACCCGCGGCGGCAAGCGCGCCGAACAGCGCCTGATGCGCCAGATGCGGCACGAATGGCAAAAGGCTCTCCATGCTCACCCCCTGATCCCCAGAAGCGCTTCGGCAAACCACACGCCCACCGCCGCAAACACCATGATCATCAAGACCCAGACCGCCCGTGCACTGCCCATCGTCGGATAGCCGTCCATGATATCGGCCTGCGCATTGGTCGCGGGCACGCCCGGCACCAGCAGAAGGATCGAGGCCATCATTGCCAGATGCACGGTCGTGCTCTGCAGCGCAAGCGATCCGAGCCCGCCGACAGTGGCGGCAAAAAACGCGATCGCTCCCGCAACGAGGAAAATGTTCACGCCCCGGTGCAGGAGGTGATGGCGCAGATACTGCCCGAGCGTGCCGCCGAGCAGCACCGGTCCGAAAGAGAGCCAGTCGATCCCGAGCAACCGCCCGAAGGAGGCGCAGGCAAGCCCTACCGCCACGGCGGTAAACCACGGCGCGTGGCGGGGCGTCTCGCGCACCAGCCGCGTCAGCTCCGCCTCCACCGCCTCGACGCTCATCCCCCCCGTCTCGGCGCGCGCGCAAAGCTCCCGCACCGCAAGATCGAGCCGGTGATTCACACCGAGCCGCCCCAGATGCAGCATCCGGGTGATTGTCGTTTCCTCCGCGCGCAGCGTCATCGCGATCGAGGCATAGCCGGAGCGCAGGCCCACGGTCTCCACGCCGAACCCCTTCGCAATCATCGTGATGCCACGGTGCACGACGCTGACCGATGCGCCGCTTTCCATCATGATCCGCCCCGCCTTGAGCGCCGCATTTGCATAGCGTTCGAGGTCGCGATGGCGCACCACAACGCTGTCTTGGGTGTTGCTGTCCATGTCTCTTCCGGCCTTGTGCGCCCCAGCCCTAGCAGCCCCCGCAGCCCCCGCCAAGCATGCAACCGGCCCTGCGGCGCCCTTTTCGGCAAATCTCGACAGCTGCGAAAAAGACACGCAACGATCTGTCAGATAGAGGAAAGATCGCGCAACACCCTTACCCGGCCTTAGCCCACCCGGCGCCCGCGCACCCAGACGCCGCGCAGCCCCGCGGTCTGCTCGATGCGATGCGCGCGGATCACATCGGCCCTCAGTCCGACGGCAAGGCGGCCGCGGTCCACAAGCCCGACGGCGCGGGCGGGCGCCGCGGTGACCGTGGCCAGACCGCGCGCCACATCGCCCCAGATATCGCCAAGCATCAGCGCGGCAGACAGAAGCGCCGATGGCACGTAATCCGACGAAAGAATATCCAGAAGTCCCGCTTCGGCCAGATCAGCTGCGGCGACATTGCCCGAATGCGAACCACCGCGGATGAGGTTCGGCGCCCCCATCATCACCGAAATGCCCTGCGCATGACAGGCCTCGGCCGCCTCGTAAGTCGTCGGAAATTCCGCAAAGCGCACCCCATGCGCCTTTGAAGCCGCCACCTGCTCGGCGGTGGTGTCGTCATGGCTTGCGAGCACCGCGCCAAAGTGGCGCGCCGCCGCCACCGCGCCCACCTCATGCGCGGGGCCAAATGCCGCGCGCAAGGCGCGCTGGCTCGCCACATGCTCGGCAAAGCCCTCCTCGCTCAGCCCGTGCTTGCCGATCACATAGTCGCGCAGTTTCGAGATGTCGCGAAACTGCCGCGCACCGGGGGTGTGATCCATCAGGCTGACAATCCCCACCCGGTCTCCGGGGCCGAATTTGGCGAGTTCCTCGAGCAGGGTCTCCGAGCAGGTCTCGGCACGCAAATGGATGTAATGCGAGATCCGGAACCCGTCGCGCGCGCGCATTTCAAGGAGTTCATCGGCCAGAGCGCGGGCATATTCGCGGTAATCGCCCCGCATCCCCGAAAACCGGATCGAGCCCACGCGCAGCGCATCGAAGACCGTGGTGATACCGACCGAACACAACTCCGCATCATGGGCGATCAGCGCGGCCGCATGCGGCCAGGTCACCTTCGGGCGCGGCTCGATATGGCGCTCGAGATTGTCGGTATGCAGCTCAATGAGCCCGGGTGCGAGCAGATCACCTTCGAAATCCTCGCCCCCCGCAGGCACCGTGCCCCCCTCGCGGATCTCGGCAATCACCCCCTCGCGCAGCACCAGCGCGCCGCGCATCACCCCCTCGGGCAGAACCAGCGTGGCATTGGCAAGCACGGTTTCGGTCGGATCGGTCATCGGAGCCTCGGAGGGAAGGGTTGCGGGAAGCCATGTCGCAGGCGAGTGTCACACCGCGGTGACAAAGCGCTGCCAAGGGGGCGGAACGGGACGCACGGGGGCACCATGAAAATCGAACGCTACGCGCTTTACTTCGCGCCCGCCGAGCGCGGGCTGGCCCAGGCAGGCGCCGCCTGGCTCGGCTGGGATGCCGAGGCCGGGGTGGAACTGGTGCAGCCCGATGTTGCGGGCATCGCCGCGGCCACCGAGGCGCCGCGCAAATACGGGTTTCATGCCACGTTGAAGGCGCCATTCCGGCTGGCAGAGGGGATGAGTGCCGACGATCTCGCCGAAGCGCTCGGCCATGAGGCGGCGCAGATCGCGCCGGTCGAGATTCCCGGCCTCGGCATCGCGCCGCTCGGCGGGCGCTTTCTGGCGCTCCGCCCGGAAGGGAACGAAGCGGGGCTTGTGACGCTCGCCGCCGAGGTGGTGACCCGGTTCGAGCCCTTCCGCGCGGCGTCGAGCCGCGAGGAGCTTGCACGCCGCCGCCCAGAGGGGCTGACGGCGCGCCAGCGCGACCTGCTCGGCGCTTTCGGCTACCCTTATGTTTTCGAGGAATACCGTTTCCACATGACGCTGACGGGCGATCTGCCCGCGGCGGAGATCGAACGCCTGCGCCCGGCGGCGGAGGCGCATTTCGCCCCCCATCTCGCCCGGCCCTTCCCGGTCGATCAGCTCTGTCTTTTTGGCGAGGATGCGGCGGGACGGTTCCATCTGCTTTCCCGTCACACGCTCTCGGGCTGAACTGCGGCGAGCAGCGCCGCAATGCCTGCCGCGAGCGGGCCATCGTTCACGATCCGATGCGCCGTGATGCCCCCCGGGAGGGGCAGCGCCGCACGGGCAAGCCGCGCCTCGATTTCCGCCCTGCTCTCCCGCCCCCGGGCGGCAAGACGCCGCGCAAGCACCTGCGGAGAAACCCAGATCTCGATCACCCGCAGGTCAGGGAAGGCGGCAAGGCAGGCGGGGAGCGCGGCACGCGAGCCGTTGAAAATCACATCGCCCCCGGCCGCGAGCCGGGCGAGTTCCGCGGGCCGAATACCGTAAAGGAGCCCATGTGCCGACCAGTCGAGCGCAAAGCCGCCCGCGGCGCGCTCTGCCTCGAACTGCGCGGCATCGAGGCTTTCGAAATCCTCGCTTTCGGCGGCCGGGCGCGTGATGGTGCGGCGCGCACGGTGAATTTCGGGGCGCGCGAGGGTCAGCCCGGCAAGCAGTCGGTCCTTGCCCGCGCCCGAGGGGCCCACAAGCGCGAAGAGCCGCCCCCTCATGCCGCCCTCGCGGGGGTGAAGGCCGTCACGTCGACCGCGCGATCGGCCACGCGGGCGCGCGCGGCTTCGTCATGAAAGATGCCGATCAGCGCCGCCCCGCGCGCCTTCGCCGCCGCGATCAGGCCGAGCACCACCTCGCGGTTCACCGCATCGAGCGAGGCGGTGGGTTCGTCGAGCAAAAGCGCAGGGTAAGGATGGGCAAAGCCGCGCGCGATGTTCACCCGCTGCTGCTCGCCGCCCGAGAAAGTGGTGGGGGAAAGCGACCAGAGCCGCTCGGGGATGTTGAGGGTGGAGAGCAAGCCTTCGGCCCGCGCAATCGCCTCGGCCTCTCCCATGCCAAGTGCGAGGAGCGGCTCGGCCACGACGCGCCGCGTGGGAACTCGCGGCACGACGCGCAGGAACTGGCTCACATAGCCGAGCCGGTCGCGGCGCAAGGCAATGATCTCGCGCGGGCTCGCCTGCGCCACATCGAGCCCGCCCACAAGGATCTGCCCGGAGGCGGCGCGGTAATTCCCCCAGATCATCCGCATCAGGGTGGATTTTCCCGCCCCCGAGGCGCCTGTCAGCGCCACGCATTCACCGGGCGCAACGCTCAGAGCCGCGCCGCGCAAGACCTCGATCACTGCCCCGCCCTGATTGTGCAGCGTAAAGCTTTTGGAAAGATTTTCGATCCGGATCATCGGCATGGTCCCTGATGTTTCGCCCCGCCCGCCCTCCCGCTCATACCTGCAGCACCGAGGAAACGAGGAGCTGCGTATAAGCGGCCTGCGGGTCATCGAGCACCTGATCGGTGAGCCCCGCCTCGATCACCCGGCCATCCTTCATCACCATCAGCCGGTCGGCGAGCAACCGCGCCACGGCAAGGTCATGGGTGACGATGATCACGCCAAGCCCCATCTCGCGCACGAGCGCGCGCAGAAGATCGAGAAGCCGCGCCTGCACTGAAACATCGAGCCCCCCGGTCGGCTCGTCCATCAGGACAAGCCGCGGGGCGGTGACGAGGTTGCGCGCGATCTGCAGCCGCTGCTGCATGCCGCCCGAAAAGGCGCGCGGGCGGTCGTCGATCCGGCCCGGATCAATCTCCACCCGGCCAAGCCAGTCTTCGGCCGCGGCGCGGATCGCGCCGTAATGGCGCGCGCCCACCGCCATCAGCCGCTCGCCCACATTGGCCCCCGCGCTCACCCCCATGCGCAGCCCGTCGCGCGGGTTTTGATGCACGAAGGCCCATTCGGTGCGGGCAAGCACCCGCCGTTCGGGCTCGGCCATGGCGCCAAGATCGCGGCCGCGGTAAAGGATCTGCCCGCTGTCAGCCGCAAGATGCCCGGCAAGGCACGCCAGCAGCGTCGATTTCCCCGACCCCGACTCGCCCACGATGCCCAGCACCTCGCCGGGGAAAAGATCGAAGCTCACCCCGGTGCAGCCGATCCGCGCGCCATAGCGCTTCTCGAGCCCCTCGACCTGCAGCAGCGCGCTCATGCCGCCTCTCCCCCGGGCGCAAGCCGCCCCGCGTGCCCCGCGGCCCGGCGCGTGGCGCAGAAATCGGTGTCGGAGCAGCAAAACATCCGCCCGCCCGCGTCATCCATGATCACCTCGTCGAGGTAGCTCGTCGTCGCGCCGCAAAGGTCACAGGCGGCATCGGCCTTGGTCGGCTCGAACGGATGATCCTCGAAATCGAGGTTCACCACCCGCGTATAGGGCGGCAGGGCATGGATCCGGCTCTCACGCCCGGCGCCGAACAGCTGGATCGCCGGGTTGCCCGAGAGCTTGGGGTTGTCGAATTTCGGGATCGGGCTCGGGTCCATCACATAGCGCCCCTCGACCTTGACCGGATAGCCGTAGGAGGTGGCAATCGCGCCGTGGCGCGCGATGTCCTCGTAAAGCTTTACATGCATGAGCCCGTATTCCTCAAGCGCATGCATCTTGCGGGTCTCGCTTTCGCGCGGTTCGAGAAAGCGCAGGGGCTCCGGGATCGGCACCTGATAGATGAGGATCTGCCCCTCTTTGAGCGGCGCCTCGGGAATGCGATGGCGTGTCTGGATCAGGCTTGCTTCGGTCGTGTGTTCGGTCACCGCCACACCCGCGGTGCGCTGGAAGAAGCGCCGGATCGAGACTGCGTTCGTCGTGTCATCCGCGCCCTGGTCGATCACCTTGAGCACGTCTTCGGGCACGAGGCAGGCCGCCGTCACCTGCACGCCGCCGGTGCCCCAGCCGTAGGGCATCGGCATCTCGCGGGAGGCGAATGGCACCTGATAGCCCGGCACGGCGAGGGCTTTGAGCAGGGTGCGACGGATCATCCGCTTGGTCGACTCGTCAAGATACGCGAAGCTATAGGCCTCAGTCATGGTGCCCTCCGGGGCCAGGAGGCAAAAAATGATGCAGCTTGCCGTTTTTTTCGCCACGCTTTTCGTGATCATGATGCTCGCCGCACGGCTCAACCGCGATGACCTGCGCCTTCGCAGGCCCACCCCCCGGACAAGCAACGGATCCGAGCTCTCCTGCGGGTTTGACGGCGCGGCCGATTGCGCCAGCGGGGACGACTGAGCTCATTCTTCCGCCTCGTTCATAGCCGTCGCGCCGCGCCGCAGCTTCCGGATCAACTCCAGTTCGGACTGGAAATCGACGTAATGGGGCAGTTTGATATGCTCCAGAAACCCCGTCGCCTGAATGTTGTCGCAATGCGCCAGAACGAATTCCTCGTCCTGCGCAGGGGCGCCGGTGTTTTCCTCGCCCAGTTCCTCCCAGCGCAGCGCCCGGTCCACAAGGCTCATCGAGATCGCCTTGCGTTCGGACTGGCCCAGCACCAGCCCATAGCCGCGGGTGAATTGCGCGGGCTCGGTCTTCGAGCCGATGAACTGGTTCACGGTCTCACATTCGGTCAGTTCGACGTCCCCGATCTCGACGGCAAAGCCAAGCTCCGGGATCTCCATTTCCACCGCCACCATGCCGATGCGCAATTCGCCCACAAAGGCATGGGTGCGCCCGTAGCCGCGCTGGGTGGAATAGGCGAGGCCCAGCACGAAGCCCTCGTCGCCGCGGGCAAGCGCCTGCAGCCGCAATGCGCGGGAGGCCGGGAGTTCGAGTGGCGCGCGGGTGAGATCGGGCGGCACTGCCGCGCCTTCGGGGACCGGCTCCATCAGCCCGTCGCGGTCGAGCAGGCCCAGCACATGCGGCGCGGGCACCTCCTCGGCCGGCGCGCGGGGCGCAAGCGGTGCCTCGCCCTCCGCCATCAGCGCAAAGTCGAGCAACCGGTGCGTATAGTCGAAGGTCGGGCCCAGCACCTGCCCCCCCGGCACATCCTTGAAAGTGGCCGAGATGCGCCGGGTGATCTGCATCGCCCCCGTTTCCATCGGCATGGAGGCGCCAAAACGCGGCAGCGTGGTGCGATAGGCGCGGATCAAAAACACCGCCTCGATCAGATCGCCGCGCGCCTGCTTGATCGCGAGCGCGGCAAGGTCACGGTCATAAAGCGAGCCCTCCGCCATGACGCGGTTGACGGCGAGCGCCATCTGCTCGCGGATCTGCGCGATGGAAAGTTCGGCCACACCGGGGTCACCGCGCCGCTCGGCCGCCAGCCAGCCATGCGCGGCATCAATCGCCCGCTCGCCCCCCTTCGTCGCCACATACATCAGAGCGCCTCCACCCGGGTCGAGCGCGGCAGGGCAAAGGCCTGATCGCCCGCACAAAAGAAAGCGTCAAAACCAAGCGGGAAGCGCGCCCGGTTGGCCTCGAACGCCGCCGTTTCGGGAAGCTGTGCCGCCTGCACCGTGGCAATGCCCGGGCCGGAAAGCTGCGCATTCTGCGGCGCAAGCGCGGGGGGTTCGACGATCAGCGTCACCGAGCGGTCAGGATATTCGGGCGTGCCGAGCCGGAAGCGCTCCAGCGGCAGCCCCTCCCAGCGGCCCAGCGCGAAGACCGCCTCTTCGGGCGCGCAAAGGGGCGCTGCGCAATGAAAGGCGATCCAGTCGCGCAGAGCTGCGCCCTGATGGCCGGGCGCAAGGTAAAGCGGCGTGGTGTCGTCCACCAACGTCAGAAGCAGCGTCCCCGCTGCGACCGAAAGCGGCGCGGGCGGGGTGGCGCCCGCGAGCCTTTGCATCCGGCCCGGCCGCGCCATCGCCTCGAGCGCGGCGCGAAAGGCGCGTGCGGCCTGCACCGGTGCATCGGCAAAGCCGCCCGAAAGGGGGTCTTCCATCCTCAATCCTCCCCGCGCACCAATGTGAAAAACTCGACCCTGGTCGCCGCCGCCCGCTCGGCCCGCTGGCGCCGCCGCGCGGCTTCCTCGGCGCGCAGCGGCGCCAGAACCTCGGCCTCGATCCGCCCGGCCTCCGGCCCCTGCATCAGCGCATCGAGCGCGGCGGCCCGGGTCGCGTGATCCTTGTCGCGCCCCTGCACATGGGCATGCCCGACGCGCCCGTCAGAAAGCCGCAGCACGCAGCGCGTCACGCTCATCTCGCCGAGGTTGAAGGGTGCCCCCACCGCGCCCATCCGCCCGCGCAGCATCACCGCGCCGATCTCGGGCGCGCGCAGCCAGTCATGCGCGGGCAGATCGGGGAAGAGTTGGGCCAACCGCGCCGCGGGGGCACGCGCCAGAAGCCCCATGCGCGCGGCCCGCACCGCCGGTTCGGGAGAGAGGTTCGACATCTTGCGAAGTTGTCTCCTTTAATATACAACTAGACAAATATCCGTAGATGGGGCGATTCCGCCAGTGAAGCTTTGATGACAAAACCTGCCCCGCTCTGGGCCGCCATCGCCGCAAGCCTGCGCAGCGAGATCGCGGGCGGCGCCTATCCGCCGGGGGCAAAATTGCCCACCGAGGCCGCGCTTTCGGCGCGGTTCGGGGTGAACCGCCACACCGTGCGCCATGCGCTCGCGGCGCTTGCCGCCGAGGGGCTGGTGCATGCGCGCCGCGGCGCGGGGGTGTTCGTGGCCGCCGCGCCCCGCGCCGATTATCCGCTCGGCCGAAGGGTGCGGTTTCAGCAAAATGTCACCGCCTCGGGCCGCTCCCCCGCGCGGGTGGTGCTGCGCATCGAGACCCGTGCCGCCACGCCCGAGGAAGCCGCCGCGCTTGGCTGCGCAGAGGTGCATCTCTTCGAGGGGATCTCGCTTGCCGACGGGGTGCCGCTCGGCCTCTTCCGCTCCGCCTTCCCCGCGGCGCGCTTTCCCGCCCTGCCCGAGGCGCTCGCCCGCCTCGCCTCGGTCACCGCGGCGCTGCGCGAGGCGGGGCTTTGCGATTACACCCGTGCCTCGACCCGGATCACCGCCGAGCTCGCCCGCGGCCCCCGCGCCGGGCTCTTGCGCGTGACCGACGGCGCGGCACTCCTGCGCACCGAGGCGGTGAATGTCGATCCCGCCGGCGCCCCGGTCGAATACGGGCTTACCTGGTTCGTGGGCGAGCGGGTCGCGCTGAGCGTCACCCCGGAGCGCAACGATTAGGGCCCCGCGCCCGGTGGCACACCGGGCAGCGCCCGGGCCGCTCCTCGTGGGCGGGCCGGGCGCTCCGCCCCGGCGCCCCCCTCAGCCGGGCACCCCCTCGTAGCGCTCCAGAAACTCCTCGGCCGGCAGGGTGCGGAAATCCTGGAGCCGCGCGCGCAGGGTCTCGTGACTCCAGTCCCACCAGGCCAGCCGCAGCAACCGCTCCGCCACTTGCTCGGAAAAGCGCCTTTTCAGGGGTCGCGCCGGGCAGCCCGCCACGATCATGAAGGGCGCCACATCCTTCGTCACCACCGCACCGGCCGCCACCACGGCGCCAATTCCCACGCTCACCTCGGGCTTGATGATCGCACCATGCCCGATCCAGCAATCCGCGCCAAGCCGCACCCGCCGCCCCGCGCGATGGGCAAAGAACCCCGCATCATCGCTCACATCGTCCCAGTAATAGGAAGAGCGATAGAGGAAGTGATGCTGCGCGGCATGGCGCCAGGGGTGATCGGTCGGGCCGATCCGGGTCATCGCGGCGATATTGGAAAATCGCCCAACCGTGGTATTGGCGATATCGGCGAAACGGTCGCAATAGGCGTAATCCTGCATCTCGACATTGAGCAGCCGCGATCCCCGCCCGACCTCGACAAAAGCGCCAAAGCTCACATTGACGATCTCGCACTCGGGGCCGATCAGCGGCGTGGTGCGGTGCAGTTTCGGCATGGTCTACCCCTTGATGACGCGCCGCCGCAGCCATCCCGAAAGGCTGTCCATCGCCATCACCATCCCGATGATCAACACGATATACCAGCACACTTCCTCCCAGTCCTTCTGGGTCAGGATCGCCTGCGTCAGCAAAAGCCCGATGCCGCCGCCCACCAGCGCGCCGATCACCGTAGCGGAGCGGGTATTGCTTTCGAGATAGTAGAGAAGCTGGCTGAGAATGACCGGCGCCACCTGTGGCACCACGCCAAAGCGTGCGCGCTGCAACGCATTCGCCCCCGTGGAGGCCACGCCCTCGGTCTCTTTCGCATCGATGTTTTCGAGCGCCTCGGAGAAGGTCTTGCCGAAGGTGCCGGTGTCGGTCATCAGGATCGCAAGCGCGCCGGTGAGCGGGCCGGGCCCGAAGGCGCGGCTGAGAATGACGGTCCAGATCAACCCGTCGACACCGCGGAAGAAATCGAACATGCGGCGCAGTGCAAAGCGCAGCCAGCGCCCCGGCGTGAAATTCGAGGCCGCAAGGAAGGCGAGCGGAAAGGCGATGAGCCCCGCCCCCATCGTGCCGAGAAACGCCATCAAGACCGTCTCGCCCAGCGCCCAGATCACATCGCCATGACGCCACATCTTGTTGGTCCAGATATCTTCGAGCATGCCGACGATATTCGCGCGTGCCGGATCGAGCCGCGGCTCCCAGAGTGCGAGCGCCAGCAGTTCGCCCGCCGATTTGCCGTGAAAGGGGCTCTCGAGAGTGAAGAAGAAAAGCTCCCAGCCCGGCTGGTAACGGAAGGTCTCGGTGCGCGTCGGCGTGATCGAGAAGCGCCACCACGGCCCGGTGAGGCCGATGCGCGTCTGCGAGGCGGAAAGCCCCCCGGGCGCCACCGCCCCCTCGGGCAGGGTGAGGCGGATATGCCGCCCCTCCCGCGCAAGGGTGATCCGGCCATAACCCGCGCGGTCGATCACCGCGCCCGTCTCGGTATAGGTGACGCGCGAGCCATCGGGCAGATCGACGACGGGTTCCGGCCCCGGATGCACCCAGTCGGGATAGGTGCCGGATGCGTAGCGCCCCTTCGTCTCGCCCTCGATCGCGACCTCGAAGCTCTCCTTGCGCAGATCGCGCGTCACATGGGTTTTGTAGCTCCAGAAATCGCCAATCAGCGTGGCGGTGTTTTCCGGCCGCATCCGCCCCGCCACGCCGGGGATGTCGAAGGCGAAAAAGACATAGACGAGATAGGCCAGCACCGCGAGGATGAGCATGATCATCCGGCTGCGACGGCGCGCGAATTCGCGCGCAAGACCGATCTCCGCCATCAACCGCACCGGGGTGCTCACGCTTTTCATCATGCTCACGGTCATGCGCCCGCCCTCCCCCGCACCAGCCGCGCCCGGGCGCGGTCTGAGACGGCATCGACAAGCACGATGGTGAGAAAGAGCAGAAGGAAGATCGCCACCACCTGATCGTATTTGCCCTGCCCCCATTGCAACGCCGTCTTCAGGTCATAGCCAATGCCGCCCGAGCCGACGAAACCAAGGATCGCCGAGGCGCGGATATTGATCTCGAAGCGCAAAAGCGCATAGGAGGACCAGTTCGGCGCCACCTGCGGCCCGATCCCGAACCAGATCCGCGCAAGCCAGCCCGCGCCGACCGAGGCGAGCCCCTCGACGGGCTTGAGGTCGGCGTTTTCCGCCACTTCGGAGAAGAGTTTGCCGAGCGCTCCCGCAGTATGCACGACGATCGCGATCATCGCCGGCACTGGCCCACCGCCCAGCAAAAAGATCAGCACCAGCGCCACGACGATTTCCGGCATCGCGCGCATCACATCCATGGCGCGACGAAACAGGAAGATGCCCTTCGGCCAGAGCGCGAGCCCGCGGGTGGAGAAGATCGCGAGCAGAGCCGCCATCATACCGCCGATCAGCGTCGAGACCGCAGCGATGTTGAGCGTTTCAAGAAGCGAGGGCAGGAACTTCACCACGAAGCCCGGCAGGTTACGTCCATCGCGCAGAGCCTCAGAGAAGATCTCGCCGGGAAAATCAAAGACATGGGTGATGCCTCCCACGAAGCTGCCCGCATTTCGCGCATCTGCAATCTCGAAGCCCGAGGCCATCAGAAGCACGAAGAGCAAAAGAAGGATCGCCCCGTAGAGCCGCTTGCGCCGCACGAGGGCCAGGTATTCATCTGCGGGAAGAGCGGCATCCGCCATGTGGCGCCTTTCCGGACGGGGCGCCCGGACAATCCGGCGCCACAAGGAATAGACGGGGGCCGGAGCCCCCGTCGATCGTCATAAAATCAGTTCGACTGCATCTTGCGCACGGCGATGATTTGCTCATAGGCCGCATTGGTCACCGGCACGAAGCCCGCGGTCTCGCCCGAATTGACCGCATTGGCGCATTCGGGGTCTTTCTCGTGCAGGCCGGCCATCAGCGCGATGACTTTTTCCTTCACGTCTTCGGGGAGCGCATTGCGCACCACGAACGGGCCTTCGGGGATCGGCTGCGATTTCCAGATCTCGACCAGATCGTTCATGTCGACGAGACCGGCCTGCACCGCCTTGTGCAGCGCGCCCTCGTTATAGCCGTCTTCCCAGTCGCCATTGCCATCGGCCCAGGTCACACCCGCGTCGATATCGCCGTTGTTCACCGCAACGATGGTCTGTTCGTGGCCACCGGTGAATTTCACCTCGCCGAAATAGTCTTCCATCTTCGCGCCGATGATCTGCGGGATCTCGAGCGAAGGGATCAGATAGCCCGAGGTCGAGTTCGGATCGCCGAAGCCGAAAACCTTGCCCTTGGCATCGGTGAGCGAGGCGATGCCGCTGTCGCGCCGCGCGAAGCCGATCGAGTAATAGACAGAGGAGCCATCCGGGTGAGTGGTCACCAGCGCCGGGGTGACGGCATCGGGGTTGGTCAGATAGATCTTGGCATAGCCCGAAGCGCCGAGCAGCGCCGCGTCGATCGTGCCGCCCAGAAGGCCCTGGATCACGCCGTCATAATCGGCGGGCGCGAAGAGTTTCACCGGCACGCCGAGCGTGTCTTCGACTGCCTTGCGGAAGCATTCGTTCGAGGAAAGCCGGTCCTGGGCGTTCTCGCCGCCGAGGATGCCGATGTTGAACTGGGTGATACCTTCAGCCGAAGCGGCACTGGCAAGCGCGGCGGTCGCGGCGAGGAGGGCAAACAGGGTCTTCATGGTCGTCTCCGGTTTGGCCCCGGCCACCCCGGCCGGGGGATGGGTCAGGCGCCGAGCATCTCGGTGGCATAAGCGTCATCGGCCTGGGTGCCGGCCGTAAGTGCCGTAGAGGTCGCGGCCTCGTCGAAACGCTCGTCTGCGCCATAGATTTCGCGGGCAACCTGGGTGGAAAGCTGCGCGGGCGTGCCGTCGAAGACGACGCGCCCGTCGCGCATGCCGATCACCCGGTCGCAATAGCGCCGCGCCGTGTCGAGCGTGTGCAGGTTGGCAAGCACCATCCGACCGTCTTCGGTCTGGATGCGGTGGAGCGTATCCATCACCACCTGCGCATTCATCGGATCGAGCGAGGCGATCGGCTCGTCGGCCAGGATGATCGCCGGATCCTGCATCAGCGCGCGGGCAATGGCAACGCGTTGCTGTTGCCCGCCCGACAGCGCCTCGGCACGTTTCGACGCCTGATCGGCGATGCCGAGCCGGTCGAGGATCTCGAGTGCGCGGGAGATGTCTGCGGCCGACCAGAGGTTGAAGAGCGTGGGCAGGGTGGCGCGGCGGCCCAGGAGGCCGTGGAGCACGTTCGAGGCCACATCGAGCCGCGGCACAAGGTTGAACTGCTGGAATACCATCGCGCAACGGCTCTGCCAGGCGCGCTTTTCCGCCCCTTTGAGCGCGGCCACGTCGCGCCCTTCGAACAGGATCTCGCCCGAGCTCACATCGGTGAGGCGGTTGATCATCCGCAAAAGCGTGGATTTGCCGGCGCCGGAGCGGCCGATCACGCCGACAAAGGCGGGGCGGTCGATGCGGATCGAGACCCGGTCAACGGCGGTGCGGGTGCCAAACACCCGTGTCACTTCGCGAATCTCGAGCACACCGCCCCCCGGTCTGTCGCTGGTCGGGGGCGGTGTAGGCGCGGCAGGCAACGCGGGCGTGGAACCCGGATGACGTTTTCGTGAAAATCCGCGACGCCGGCTAGCGTGCGAGCCCGAGCGCCTCAAGCCGGGCCACGCTTTGCGGCAACCGGGTATGATGGGCGCGCACTTCGATGAGAAGCCGGGGCGGTGCTTTCAACTCCGCGAGCGCATCGAACACCGGACGCCACGGGATCCGGCCCTCCCCCGGATGCCAGTGCCGGTCGGCATAGCCATCGGCATCCTGCAGATGAACATGACCGAGCATCTCGCCCGCCGCCGCGATGAAATCGACCACGGGGGGCGCACCATAGCGGCCATGTGCCAGCTCGGCATGGCCTGTGTCGAGCGAGACGCGCAGGTTCGGATGGTCGATCTGGCGGGCCAGCCGCACCCGCGCCGAAGGATCGGTGTCGTCGATATTCTCAAGCATCAGCGTGCAGCCGATCTCCGCGGCGCGCGACAGCACCGGGGCAAGGCACTCGGCGCAGGCGGCAAAGGCGGCGGCCTCAAGCCCGGGGTAATTGTCGCGGTTGAGCACCTGCCAATAGGTGAAGGGCGAATGCACCACCATATGCGTGGCGCCGAGCGTTTCGGCCACTTCGAGCGCCGAGAGAAAGCGCGCGGAAATGATGGCGCGAATATCGCGGTCGGGGTTGGAGAGGTCGAGCCCGAAGAACGGCCCGTGGATGCCACGCGGGCCTTCGTGGTCGACAAGCAGTCTTTTCCAGGCCGCAAGCAGATCATCGCGTTCGCTGACGGGAAGGTTCGGGGTGATGAAATCCTGAATTTCGAGCGCCCGGCCCGGGCCACAGATCCAGTCGCGCAGCGGCAGGAAATTCTCGATCAGGAGGGCGAGGCCCAGAAGCGGCGGGGTCATGGGGAGCCTTTCGGTTGCAGCCAGCGGCGCGAGCATCCAGTCCACAGTTGCACGAAGCGGCACCGGAAGAGAAGCCCGGGCCGAACCGCGCCCCGCCTTATGGCGCTCCCAGCCGCAGCCCCGTCCGTGCATCAAAGAGATGCACCGCCTCGGGCGCAAAGGCGAGCGCGAGCCGGTCGGAGAGCGCCACGCCTTTGTCAAAGGCGGCGACAAGCGAATGGCCTGAGAGCCGCAGATGCGCGAGCCGCTGCGAGCCGAGTTCTTCGACATGGGAGAGATCGGCGTGGAAAGCGGCGTCTTCCGGGCTGGCAAGGCGCAGATCCTCGGCGCGCAGCCCGAGCGTGACCGGGCCTTCGGCACGGGGCAAAAGGCAGGACGGAACCGCCACCGCGGCGCCGCAGGGAAGGCGCAGCCGCTCCTGCGCGATTTGGGCGGGCAAAAGGTTCATCGCGGGCGCACCGATGAACTCGGCGACAAAGGTGGAGACCGGATTGCGATAAACATCAAGCGGCGTGCCCACCTGCTCGATCCGCCCACCGCGCAGCACCACGAGCCGGTCGGCGAGCGTCATCGCCTCAAGCTGATCATGGGTGACATAGACCGAGGTGGTGCCAAGGCGTTTTTGCAATGCGCGGATCTCACCGCGCATGCTCACGCGCAGTTTCGCATCGAGGTTAGAGAGCGGCTCGTCAAAAAGAAACGCCGCCGGTTCGCGCACGATCGCGCGCCCCATCGCCACGCGTTGGCGCTGCCCGCCCGAAAGCGCACGGGGTTTGCGGTCGAGATAGGGGCCGATTTCGAGCATCCGCGCCGCCTCCCCCACCCGCCGCGCGATCTCATCTTTCGGGATGCGGCGGTTGCGCAACCCGTAAGAGAGATTCTGGCGCACCGTGATATGCGGATAAAGCGCGTAGTTCTGAAACACCATCGCAATGTCGCGCTCGGCGGGCTCGAGCCGGTTCACCTCGCGCGCGCCAATCCGCACCGCGCCCGCGCTCACCGTCTCAAGGCCCGCGATCATCCGCAAAAGCGTGGATTTTCCGCAGCCCGAGGGGCCGACGAGCACGACGAATTCGCCGTCCGCGATGTCCAGATCCACGCCCGAGACGGCGGTGACGCCCCCCGCATAGGTCTTGGTGAGGTTCTCCAGCGTGATCGCGGCCATTCACTTCTCCGTCTCGACGAGGCCCTTCACAAAGAGCCTTTGCATGACAATCACCACGAGTGCGGGCGGCGCCATCGCCAGCATCGCCGTCGCCATGATGTCGTTCCAGCGCGGTTCGCCATCGGTCACATCGGCCATGCGCTTGATCCCGGCGACAACCGTGGTGAAGCTGTCATCGGTGGTGATCAGGATCGGCCAGAGATACTGGTTCCAGCCGTAGATGAACAAAATCACGAAGAGCGCCGCGATATTGGTTTGCGAGAGCGGCACCAGCACATCGCGGAAAAAGCGAATGGGCCCGGCGCCATCGATCCGCGCAGCCTCCATCAACTCGTCGGGGATGGTCAAAAACACCTGCCGGAACAGGAAGGTAGCCGTCGCCGAAGCGATCAGCGGCACCGAGAGCCCGGCGTAGGAGTTGAGCAGGCCAAGGTCCGCCACCACCTTGAAGGTGGGCACGATCCGCACCTCCACCGGCAGCATCAGCGTGATGAAAATCGCCCAGAACGCCAATTGGCGCAGCGGAAAGCGGAACCAGACGATGGCATAGGCGGAAAGGATCGAGATCGCGATTTTTCCGAGCGCAATCGCGAGCGCCATGATCAGCGAGTTCTTGAGCGCGAGCGCGATCGGCACCGACATCTGCGTCGAGCCGCCGCCCGCGAGAACCTCGCGGTAGGTGGCCAAACCCTCGGAGCCGGGCAGAAGCGGCACCACGCCGGAGACGAAATCCGAACTCGGGTGGGTTGAGGCCACAAAGGCCACATAGACCGGGAAGGCCACGGCGAGAACGCCGAGGAGCAGCACGGCATGGGCAAGAATGTCGAGGAAGCGGCGGTTTTCGACCATTTCAATAGGTCACTTTGCGTTCGATGAAGCGGAACTGCACCACGGTGAGCACGATCACGATCCCCATCAGCACCACAGATTGCGCGGCGGAGCCACCGAGATCAAGGCCGATGAAGCCGTCGCGATAGACCTTGTAAACAAGGATATTCGTGGCCTGCGCCGGCCCGCCCTCGGTCGTCGCGTCGATCACCGCGAAAGTGTCGAACATCGTGTAGACAACATTGACGACGAGCAAAAAGAAGGTGGTGGGCGACAGGAGCGGCGCAACGATGGTGAAAAAACGCTTCACCGGCCCCGCGCCATCAATCGCCGCTGCCTCGCGCAGCGACGCCGGGATCGCCTGCAAGCCCGCAAGGAAGAAGAGGAAATTGTAGCTCACCTGCTTCCAGGCGGCGGCGAGGATGACGAGCACCATCGCATCGGTCTTGTCGAGCAGGTGATTCCAGTCATGTCCGAGCGCGCGCAGCGCATAGGAGAGGATGCCGATCGTCGGGTTGAAGAGGAACCACCAGAGCACGCCGGCAATTGCGGGGGCGACGGCATAGGGCCAGACCAGAAGCGCGGTGTAGACGCGCGGACCGCGCAGCACCCGGTCGGCGGCCAGAGCAAGGACAAGCGCGGAAACGATGGAAAGCGCCGCCGTCGCGAGCGAGAAGATCACCGTGACATGCAGGCTGCCCAGATATTGCGGGTCGTGGAGCAGCTTTGTGTAATTGGCGAGCCCGACGAAGGAGGTTTTGAGCCCGAAAGCATCTTCACGCAGGAAGGATTGCCAGACCGCCTGCCCCGCGGGCCAGAGAAAGAACACTCCTGTCACTGCAAGCTGTGGCGCGAGCAGCAGATAGGGCAGACCGCGGTGGCGGAAGGTGGTGCGTTTGTGCTGCATGGCAGGTCCGGAACGGCAAGCCCGCGCCCGATGGGGCGCGGGGTCTTCGGCTTTGGGGGCGTTACTTGTTCGCCGCTTCGAAATCGCGGATCAGCGCATTGCCGCGGGTCACGACGCTGTCGAGCGCGGTTTTCGCATCGACCTCGCCCGAGAGCAGGCGCTGGAATTCCTCGTCGATCACGTCGCGGATCTGCACGTAATTGCCAAAGCGCAGGCCCTTCGAATTCGCCGTCGGCGCGTTCAGCGTGATCTGCTTCAGGCCGGTCTCGGCGCCGGGGTTGGCGTCGTAATAGCCCTGCTCTTTCGAGAGGTCATAGGCGGCCTGGGTGATCGGCAGATAGCCCGAAAACTGGTGCCAGTCGGCCTGCACTTCGGGCGAGGAGAGGTAGTGGAAGAAATCCGCCACCGCCTTGTAGTGATCGTTTTCCTTGCCCTGCAGCACCCAGAGCGTTGCCCCGCCGATGATCGAGTTCTGCGGCGCGCCCTCGACATCGTCGTAATAGGGCAGCATGCCGTAGCCCACGGTGAAATCCTTGGCATTCGCGATCACGCCCGCACGCGAGGCCGAGGAGTTCATGTAGATCGCGCATTCCTGGGCATAGAACTTCGGCGCCGCATCGGCCCCGCCGCCCGGCCCGCCGTATTGGAAGATCCCTTCCTTCTGCCAGCGCGCGAGGTTCTCCCAGTGCTTGACCTGCACCGGGCCGTTCACGGTCAGCTCGGCATCGAGCCCGCCAAAGCCGTTCTCTTCCGTGCCGATCGGCTGGTTGTGCCAGGCGGAGAGGTTTTCCAGCTGCACCCAGCTGATCCAGCCGGTGGTGAAACCGCATTTCGCCGCGCCCGAAGCCATGATCTGCTTGGCATCCGCCTCAAGTTCGGCCCAGGTCGCGGGGGCTTTTTCCGGGTCGAGCCCCGCCTTCGCGAACACGTCCTTGTTGTAGTAAAGGATCGGCGTCGAGGAGTTGAAGGGCATCGAGAGCATGTTGCCCTCGGTGTCGGTGTAATAGCCGACAACGGCGGGCAGGAAGCCTTTCGGGTCGAAGTCGGCGCCCATGTCTTCCATCAGCTTGTAGACCGGGTAGACGGCGCCCTGCGCCGCCATCATCGTGCCGGTGCCCACTTCAAAGACCTGCACGACATCGGGCTGCTCGCCCGCACGGAAGGCCGCAATCGCCGCCGTCATCGTTTCGGCATAGGTGCCCTTGTAGGTCGGCACGACCTTGTAGTCACTCTGGCTCGCGTTGTAGCCCGCGACGATCTCCTCGAGCTTGGCGCCCAGCTCGCCGCCCATCGCGTGCCACCACTGAATTTCGGTTTGCGCCTGCGCGGTGCCGGCAAACGCGGCAAAGGCAAGGACGGAACAGGAAAGCTTGCGCAACATTTCGATCCCCCGGGGACTGTGGTTTCGCGGCTTTGGTGGCGACGTCAGGTAACGGTGCGGTGACAAATTCGCTGCGAAACCATGAAGATCGCCCGGACCGCCTGCGACAGAAAGCGGCTGGCGCGGTTTTGCGACCAGCGGTTGTGGGGCGCGGCGAGGCGGTTATAGTGAGCCGGTCCGGGCTGCCCGTAGGCGCGCCGTCGGCCCGGATATTTCGCTTATGTTGGAGTCACAAGGGAGCGCGCGACCGGCGCGCGGCAAAGGTCAGGCCATGTTCGAAGAGGCGCCCGATCGCTGGCAGCATCCGCGTATGCAGCCCGAACCGCAGGCCAATGACCTCGTCTGCGAGATCTATCACACCGCACTCAACCCCGAAGATTACGAGCGCCTCGTCGATACCGCACTCGGCGCGCTGGCGCTCACGGACACCGAACCGTCCGAAGACGGCCCCGAATTCCCGGGCGCGCGTCCGATCGACCCGGTGATGGCGGCGCGGCATGTCGCGCAGGCGGGAACGATCCTTGGCCAGTCTGCGCCCTTTCCAGAGCTCGAGAAACTCTTCGCGCTTTATCGTCATCTGCCCGCCGTGCTGGTGGCGCCGAATGGTCTGGTGCTGCATGCCAATCCACGGGCGTTGCAGCTTCTGCAAGGCTCCGTCTGCCTGCCCCTCGCATGTTCGGGCGCATTTTCGGGTGCGCTCTCGGGCACCGTCACCCGGCGCATTCCGCTGCGTTACGAGGGGACGCAGGACGCGGTTTTCACCGTGCTTTTCGATCCCGAGAGTCAGGCACGCCTGGCCGCGGAACTCGCACAGAGCTTCGATCTGACGGAAGCCGAAACAGATGTGCTGCGCCTGTCGCTGCAATGCCTCGGCCGCAAGGAGATTGCCCAGCGCCGCGGCGTTTCGCCTGAAACGGTGAAAAAGCAGATCGAGCGGATATTGACCAAAACCGGCGCAGGCTCGCAGATGGCGCTCTCCCAGCTTGGCGCGGCGCTCTGGCGCGACCCCGGCGTTCCGGACCCTGCCACGAACGATCCCGGAACCGCGCCCCTGCCCTATTTTCCCGACGAGCGCAGCTTTCTGCACCGGGGGCGACGGCTGAGCTACCGGGTGTTCGGCGCGCCCGAGGGGCAGGCACTGGTGTTTTTCCACGGCACTTACGGCTTTTGCCGCTGGCCACAGGCCGCCGAAGCGGAGGCCGCGCGCCACGGGCTGAAGGTGATCGTGCCGATCCGCGCAGGCTATGGCAACAGCGCGCCGCTTTCCGCCGGCGCCGATGCGCCCGGCGCGATCTTTGCCGATATCGCGGCGATCCTCGCCCGGGAGGGCGTAACGCGCGCGCCGCTCGTCACGCTCGAAAACGACAGCGCGCTCGGCTTCGGCTTTGCGCGCGCCTTCCCCGAGATGGTCAGCGGGATGATCGCCTTCGCGGGCGTACTGCCGGTGACGCGCAAGGCGCAATACCGGCGCATGGACAAATGGCACCGCTTCGTTGTCGGCACCGCGCATTACACTCCGGCGTTGATCCCCCTCGTGGCGCAAGGGGGCTTTCATTTCGCGGCGCGGATCGGGCGGGAGGAATTTGTCCGTCAGGTCTATGCCGGATCGCCCCCCGATGTGGCGCTCCTGACCGAGCCCGAAGCGCGCGCGGCAATCCTCGATGGCACGCGGGTGGCGCTCTCGCCGCGGCATCTGGCGCATCGTGCCTATGCGCTCGAAATGCAGGCCTTCGCCCGGGGCGAGTGGCAAAAGGCCGTGGCGGCGCTGCGGGGGCGGCTGCCGGTCGTGTTCGTCAACGGGGCGACCGATCCGATCGCCCCGCCCGCGACGATTGCCGAATTTCGCGCCGATTACCCCTGGATCACCTTCGAATTGCTGCAGGACGCCGGGCAGTTCGTGTTCTTCCGCCACTGGGGGCGGCTCTTTGCGCATCTGCCCGCGATCGTCCCGCGCGAAGACTGACCCTGTCAATTCCCCAACAGGGGAATTGCCGCTGCGATGCAGCACGCCTAGGCTGACGACGGTGGCCCCCGCCACCCGAAATCCCTGACGGAGTCATTTCATGCGTATTTCCTTGCTCGCCACAGGCCCGGCTCTGGCCGCGCTCCTCGCCCTTTCCGCTCTCCCGGCTGCGGCCGAGATGGTGCTCACCTCGCCTGATATTTCCGAGGGTAAGACGATCGGAGAAGATTTCATCTTCGACGGCTTTGGCTGCACCGGCCCGAACCTTTCCCCCGCGCTAAGCTGGAGTGGAGCCCCCGAAGGCACCAACAGCTTCATTCTCACCGTTTATGATCCCGATGCGCCGACCGGCTCGGGGTTCTGGCACTGGTCGCTCTTCGATCTGCCTGCCAGCACCACCGCATTGCCGCGCGGCATCGGCACAGCGGCCGCACTTCCCGCAGGCGCGATGGCCGCGCGCAACGATTATTCACAAAATGCCTGGGGCGGCCCCTGCCCGCCGCAAGGCGACAAACCGCACCGCTACATTTTCACCGTTTACGCCATGCCGCAGGAAAAACTCGGCATCGACGAGACGGCTTCGGGCGCGGTGGTGGGCTTTTTTGCCCATGCCGCGGCACTCGACCATGCCAGCTTGACGGCGATCTACGGCCGCTGACCGGCCCGCATCGGCCCCGGAGAGCCCGGGGCCGAAAGCGCCCGCTCAGGCCGCCGGCATCCGGGCTTCGATCATCCCCGCATACCAGCTCGATCCGAACGGGATCGCATTGTCGTCGAAATTATAGGCCGGGTGGTGCAGACTCGCAGTGTCGCCATTGCCCAGGAAGATATAGGCGCCGGGGCGGGCATTGAGCATATAGGAGAAATCCTCCCCGCCCATCAGCGGCGCCACGGAGGTATCGACACTGCCCGAGACCGAATGCGCGACAGCCACCGCGTAATCGGTGTTGTCGGGCGCGTTCAGTGTCACCGGATAGCCGCGCTCGTATTTGATCTCGGTGGTTGCGCCATGCGCGGCGGCGATGCCCTCGACCACGGCGCGGAACCGCCCCTCGACATAGTCGCGCACCTCGGCCTCGAGCGTGCGCACGGTGCCGCGCAGCAATACCTTCTGCGGGATCACGTTATGCGCCTCGCTTTCGGTACGGAAAGTGCAGACCGAGACCACGACCTGCTTGAGCGGGTCGACATTGCGCGAGGCAATCTGTTGCAGCGCCACAACGATATGCGAGGCGACAAGCGTGGTGTCGATCCCCTCATGGGGTTTCGCCGCATGGCCGCCCTTGCCGGTCACCACCACCTCGAACTGATCGGCCGCGGCCATCATCGGGCCCGGGCGGATCGCAAAGGTGCCCAGCGGAATACCCGGCGAATTGTGCATCCCGTAGACCTCGTGGATGCCGAAGCGCTCCATCAGCCCCTCTTCGACCATCACGCGCCCGCCGCCGCCGCCTTCTTCCGCAGGCTGGAAGATCACCACCGCAGTGCCGTCGAACTGCCGCGTCTCGGCCAGGTATTTGGCCGCGCCCAGCAGCATCGCGGTGTGCCCGTCATGGCCGCAGGCATGCATCTTGCCCGGCGTCTTCGAGGCATAGTCGAGCCCGGTCGCCTCGATGATCGGCAGTGCATCCATATCGGCGCGCAGACCGATCACCCGGCCCGCCGTGTCGGTCTTGCCCCGGATCACACCGACAACGCCGGTGCCGGCCATACCCTCGACGACCTCGTCACAGCCGAAATCGCGCAACAGCCCCGCCACCTTGGCCGAGGTGCGCGGCAGATCGAACAGAAGTTCCGGATTTTCATGGATGTCCCGGCGCCATTCGGTGATCTCGGGCAGCAATTCGGCGAAACGGTTTTTCACAGGCATGGTCTTGCTCTTCTTTCAGGGGATCGCAAAAGCGGTATCATCGAGACAGGTTTCCCTATTCGCCTGCCCGCCGCAAGCTCAGAAGGTGGGGCCAAGGTCGATTTTTGACCCGTCGGTAAAGCGTTTCCACCTGAAGCGCGTCAGATCGTGGCCCGGAGGGGCGCCGGTCATCAGCGCGGCCATAACCCGCCCGACGCCGGGGCCGATACCGAAACCGTGACCGGAAAGCCCGGTGGCGACATAAAGCCCGGCAATCGGCGCGGCATCGAGCACCGGCACGGTATCGGGCAGCACATCGATCATCCCCGCCCAGCTGCGGATCAGTTTCGGCGCGCCGAGCGAGGGGAAGGCGCGAGCGAAGGCGCGCGTGACATTGTTGAGATAGATCCGGTTCGGCGGCGGATCGAGCACCCGCATCCGCTCGAACGGGCTCTCGCGATCCTCCGCCCAGTGCCGGGACGTGAACCAGCCATCGGGCCAGCCAGCGGCGGGCGCGCGCGGATGGATCGCGGTTTTCGAAAGGTCGCGGCGCATCTGCGGCACGTATTTCAGGAAATGGCGCAGCGCATCGGGACCAAGGTAGAAATCATGCGAGGTGCCGGGCGCGAGCGTGTAACCACCATCGAGGCGGCGCCTCCAGGCGAACACATCATCCACCGCCGAGATCTGCGTGATCTCCGGCATCGGCGCGGTCTGCGCCACCGAGGAGCGCACGAGAAGCTGCGGCAGCGCAAGCCCGTGGCGACGCAGGAAGAGCGATGACCAGGCCCCCGCGGCAACCAGCACCTGCCCGGCGCGGATCCGGCCCTTTTCGGTCACCACCCCCGCGACCTTGCCCGCGGCGAGATCGAGCGCACGCACCGCGCAGCCCTCAATGATCGTCACACCGGCCTTTTCGGCCAGCCCGGCCAGCATCGGCACCGCCACAAAGGGCTCGGCGCGGGCATCGGAAGGGGTGATCAGCCCTCCAACCCAGTTCGTGCGATGCGGCACGGCCGCGGCCAGCTGGGCGCGGCCAAGCAGATGGCTTTCGAGCCCATGCGCACGCGCCAGCGTCACCCAGGCCTCGAACCCGTCCATCGCCCCGGGCCTGTCGCTCAGATACGCCACGCCGCAGCGCGCAAATCCGAGGTCCGGGCCAAGCTCGTCCGCAAGGCCCTCCCAGAGCCGCATCGCCTCCATCATGATCGGAAGCTCCGCCGGGTCGCGGCCCTGCTGACGAATCCAGCCCCAGTTGCGCGAGGATTGCTCCCCCGCCACCCGGCCCTTTTCCAAAAGCACGACCCGCCGCCCCGCCTTGGCGAGGTAATAGGCGCTCATCACCCCCGCGACACCCGCGCCCACCACGACGACATCGCAGGCCTCTGGCAAGGCTGCGGAAAAACGCGGAGCATCAGTGGCACGGATGGGAAATTGCATGGCGATCTCTTTCGGAGGGGCAGGAGCGGTGGCTCAGGCTTGCCGGGCGCGCGGCCATGGTCAAGCCCTGCCCACCGGGCAGGCGCCATGCAGCCGATGCAGGGCTCGTCCCGCGTTAGCGCTTGCGTGAGCCGAAAAAATCTCTAACAATCGGTCAAATATCTTCACCTTCTGGTGAGGATTATCAGAATATGCCCCGAAAAACGGTGCAAAAACAAAAGACTGGGGGACTCATGCGCGACAGGGCGCAGCCCGTTCTCGAGGTGACGAACCTCAAGACGATCTTTCGCACTCGCGGCGGCGAAGTGCATGCTGTCAATTCGGTTTCCTTCGATCTTAAGCCCGGCGAACTTCTGGGCGTTGTCGGCGAATCGGGCTCGGGCAAATCTGTCACGATGATGTCGCTGATCGGACTGCTGCCCTCTCCGCCCGCCGAGGTGCGCGAGGGACGCGTGATGTTTGACGGGCTCGATCTGCTCAAATGCACGCCGGCCCAGCTGCGCGCGGTGCGCGGCCCCGGCGTTGGCTTCATCTTTCAGGATCCGATGACCTCGCTCAACCCGGTCTTCACCGTGGGCTATCAGCTGCGCGAGCCGCTGATCAAACATATGGGGATGACGAAGGCGCAAGCGCAGGTGCGTGCAAAGGAACTCCTTGATCTCGTGGGCATTCCCGATGCCGCACAGCGATTGAGGGACTACCCGCACCAGTTCTCGGGCGGGATGCGGCAGCGGGTGATGATCGCGATCGCGCTCGCCTGCGACCCGAAGGTGCTGATCGCCGACGAACCCACCACCGCGCTCGACGTGACGATTCAGGCGCAGATCCTCGAACTCGTCAAAGACCTGCGCCAGAAGCTTGGCATGGCGATCGTCTGGATCACCCATGATCTCGGCGTGATCGCGGGCATCGCCGACCGGGTGATGGTGATGTATGGCGGCCAGATCGCCGAGCAGGGCCCGGTCAAAGAGGTTTTCGCCCGGCCGCGCCACCCCTATACGCGAGCACTGCTGCAAACCGTGCCGAGCGTGCGCGGTGAGCGCGCCGACAAGCTGAACGTGATCGAGGGGCAACCGCCGATCCTGCGCGCCGCGCCCACCGCCTGCCCGTTCCGCGACCGCTGCACCACGCGCTTTGAGACCTGCGACCGCGCCAACCCGGCACGCTCCCCGGTCGGCCCCGGCCATGACGCCGCCTGTTTTTGGGATTTCGACGCTTCCGCCCCGCGCACGGACGCGCTGATCAAGGAGGCCGCCCATGGCTGACGGCACCCGCGCCCCCCTGCTCGAAGTTGAGGGGCTGAAGATGTATTTTCCGATCACGGCGGGGGTGTTCCGCAAGAAGGTCGGCGACGTGAAGGCGGTCGATGACGTGTCCTTCACGATCTACGAGGGGGAAACCCTTGGTCTCGTGGGGGAATCGGGCTGCGGCAAGAGCACCTGCGGACGCGCGATCCTGCGCCTTTACGAGCCCACGGCGGGCCGTGTCGTGCTCGGCGGCGAGGATGTTCTGGCCGCGCCGGCAAGCGAGCTGCGCGCGATGCGGCCGCGCATGCAGATGGTGTTTCAGGATCCGCAGGCAAGCCTGAACCCGCGCATGACGGTGGCAAGCATCATCGGCGAGCCGCTCGACGAGCACACCACGCTGTCGCGCGCGCAAAAGCTGGCGCGGATCTACGAGCTGATGGACAAGGTCGGGCTCAACCGCGATTTCGCCAACCGCTACCCGCATGAATTCTCGGGCGGGCAGCGCCAGCGCATCGGCATTGCGCGCGCGCTGGCGCTGAACCCGAAATTCATCGTCTGCGACGAGCCGATCGCGGCGCTCGATGTCTCGATCCAGGCGCAGGTGGTGAACCTGCTCGAAGAGCTGCAAGACAGCCTCGGGCTCACCTATCTCTTCATCTCGCACGATCTTTCCATGGTGCGCCATATCGCCGACCGGGTGGCGGTGATGTATCTGGGCCGGATCGTCGAGCTCGCCTCGCGCGATGTGCTCTACGATGCGCCGCGCCACCCCTATACGCAGGCGCTTTTGTCGGCCGTGCCCGAGCCCGACCCGAATGCCGAGACCGCGCGCCAACGCATCATCCTCAAGGGCGATGTGCCCTCGCCTGCCAACCCGCCCAAGGGCTGCAATTTCTGCACCCGCTGCCCGAAGGTGATGCCGGTCTGCCGCGAGCTGGAGCCGGCATTCACTGAAGTTGCGCCCGGGCATTTTCTTGCCTGCCATCTGATCCAAGAAGCCGCTGTCGGAGCGGCAAACTCCGGGGCCAACCCGGGGCGCTAACCGAGCCCGCAAGACCCCAACTTCCAACAAGGAGAAGCTTGACATGAAGTTGAAAACCGCCCTTCTCGGCGCCGCCGCGACGCTGATGGTCGCGCCCGCCGCCTTTGCCGAACGCGGCAGCGACGGCGATGTGAAAATCCTTTACGCGCAAGCCGTCTCGACGATGAACGCCTATCTCTCGTCGGGCACGAAAGACATCGAAGTGGGCAGCCTCGTGCTTGAGCCGCTCGCGGGCTTCAACGAAAAAGGCGAGGTGATCCCGCGCCTCGTGACCGAGATCCCGAGCGTCGAGAACGGCGGCATCTCGGAAGACATGAAGAGCATCACCTGGCACATCAAGCCGGGAATGAAATGGTCGGACGGCACGCCCTTTACCGCCAATGACCCGGTCTTCACCGCGAATTACTGCATGGATCCGGCCGGCGGCTGCGCACAGCTCGCCCGCTACGAGGGCATCGAGAAGGTCGAGGCGCTGGACGATCTGACCGTGAAGATCACCTTCAAGGAGCCAAAGCCGAACCCGTTCATGGCCTTTGTCGGCGCCACCTCGCCGATCCTGCAGGCCGCGCAATTCGCCAATTGCACCGGCGCCAATGCCTCGACCTGCACCGAAGAAAACTTCAAGCCGATCGGCACCGGCCCGTTCCGTGTGACTGAATTCCGCACGAATGACACGGTGATGCTGGAAGCCAACCCGAACTACCGCGACCCGGCGAAACCGGCTTTTGCCACCGCGCTCGTGAAGGGCGGCGGCGATGCGACGGCGGCGGCGCGCGCGGTGATGGAGACGGGCGAGTTTGACTATGCCTGGAACACCCAGATCTCGCCCGAGTTGCAGGCCGAGCTTGCGGCCGCGGGCAAGGGCCAGTTCGTCAACGCTTTCGGCACGCTCGTCGAGCGCATCGAGATGAACATGACCGATCCATCGCCCGATCTGCCCGAGGGCGAACGCTCGACCGCGAAACACCCGCACCCGATCCTTTCGGATCTGCGCGTGCGCAAGGCGCTCTCGATGGCGATCGACCGGCAGATCCTCGTCGATATCGGCTATGGCGAGGCGGGCCGTCCGACCTGCAACCTCGTGCCCGCGCCCGAGATGTTCGCCTCCCCCAACACCGACTGCCTGACCCAGGATGTCGAAGGCGCCAAGGCGCTGCTCGATGAGGCGGGCTGGACCGACAGCGACGGCGATGGCATCCGCGACAAGGACGGCAAGAAGCTGCGCCTGGTTTATCAGACCTCGGTGAACGCGATACGGCAGGACTTCCAGTCGATCATCAAGCAATGGTGGAATGATATCGGCGTCGAGGTCGAACTGAAGACGGTCGACCCGTCGGTGTTCTTCGGCGGCGACGCAGGCTCGCCGGACACGATCCAGAAGTTCTATGCCGATGTGGAGATGTATGCCAACAACTTCGACGGCACCGATCCCGAGCCCTATCTGGCGCAATACACCTGTGAAAAGGCGCCGAACCCGGACAACCAGTGGCAGGGCGAGAACATCAACCGCTTCTGCGATCCGGCTTATGACGAGAAGGTCAAGGAACTCGGCGCGACGGGCGACATGACGGAGCGCTCCACGCTCGCCAAGCGGATGAACGAGATGCTGACAAAAGACAGCTATGTTGTCGTTCCGCTCGTCGACCGCGGCCGGCTCTCGGCGCATTCCAACAGTCTCGGTGGCGTGATCCTGAACACCTGGGACAGCGAACTGTGGAACGCTTCCGACTGGTATCGGATCAAGTGATCCCTTCCCGCTGAAAGCGGTGTCGGACCGGCAGGGCCGGTCCGACCCGGGCGGGGGGGCGCCGGGCCTGCGGCCCGGCGCCCCCCCGCCACCCCCCGGTCAAGAGAAATGCCCCGAGGCGCCGATGTTCCAGTTTACCCTGCGACGCTTGCTGATCGCGATCCCGACGCTTCTGATCATCTCTTTGGTGATCTTTTTGCTCCTGGAGGCCGCCCCGGGCGACCCTCTGGGCGATGTGCCGCTCACCGTGCCCCCCGAGGTGAAAGCGAAGATGCGCACCGCACTCGGCCTCGATGCGGCCTGGTATGTCCGCTATTTCCTCTGGCTCAAGCAGATGTTCTGGGTCGAGCCCATGCATCTGGTCGACACGCTCTTCGGCACCCATCTGGCCGAGGGGATGCAGCGCGTGATCTCGTTCCAGTCACGCCAGCCGGTGATGGACATCATCGCCGAACGCATCCCGCAAACGCTGATGGTGGTGGGCTCTGCCTATCTCGTGGGCGTGCTCATCGCCGTGCCGATCGGCATCCTGTCGGCCTACCGGCAATATTCCTGGTTCGACAACCTTGGTACCTTCATCTCAATGGTGGGCTTTTCCGTCCCCACCTTCTTCACCGGGGTCGTTCTCATCATCCTCTTCGCCGTGAAGCTCAAATGGTTCCCCTCGGTCTATGACACGACGCTCAAGGTCACCGATTGGGCAAGCTTCACCGCGCAGCTCCGCCAGATGGTGATGCCGGTCACCGTGCTGGCGCTTTACAACGCCGCGCAGATCTCGCGCTTCATGCGCTCCTCGATGCTCGACAATCTCGGCCAGGATTACGTCCGCACCGCCCGCGCCAAGGGGCTGACGGAAAAGGTCGTGGTGCTCGTCCACGTGCTGCGCAATTCGCTCATCCCCGTCGTCACCGTGATCGCGCTTGGCGTGCCGCAGATCTTCGGCGGCGCGATCATCACCGAGCAGGTGTTCAAGGTGAACGGGCTCGGCCAGCAGCTGATCCTGTCGATCCACGCCAACGACCTGCCGATGGTGATGTCGCTCACCTTCATCTTCGCCACGCTGATCGTGCTTTTCAACCTGATCGCCGACCTGCTTTACGGCATCCTCGATCCCCGGATCCGCTATGACTGAGACCACCGCAACTTTCCGCCCGCCCCGCAACCAGTGGTGGGATGTCTGGGACCAGTTCAAGACCCACAAGGGCGCACTGGTCGGGCTGACCATCTTCGTGATCATCATAGCCGGGATCCTGATCGGGCCGTGGCTGTGGGACATGGCGCCCACTTATGTGGACCTGCGCGCGCGCAACAAGGGCTTCTCGATGGCCCATCCGCTCGGCACCGACCAGCTTGGCCGCGACATCCTCGCGCGGATGATGGCAGGCGGAAAAGTCTCGCTCTCGGTGGGGCTGACCGCAATGGGGCTCGCGATCTTCCTCGGCACCACCATCGGGGTTCTGGCCGGCTATTTCCGCCGCCTCGAAGGACCGCTGATGCGGATGACCGATCTCTTCCTTGCGCTGCCGCTCCTGCCGCTTTTGCTCTTGATGGTGACGCTCTTTCGCGAGCCGCTCTCCAAGAGCTTCGGCCCGGAGGGCGGGATCTTCCTGCTCATCGTCACCGCGATCGGCGCCACCTCATGGATGCAGACGGCACGGATCGTGCGCGGCGAGGTGCTGGCGCTGAAGGAGCGCGAATTCGTGCTCGCCGCACGCTCGATCGGCACGCCTGCGCATCGCATGGTGCTGCGCCATATCCTGCCCAATGTGATGTCGCCGATCATGGTCTCGGCGACGCTCGGCATCGCCTCGGCGATCATCACCGAATCCGCGCTCTCCTTCCTCGGGCTCGGCTTCCCGCCCGATTTCCCGACATGGGGACGGCTTCTGTTCGACGCGGTCGACCAGATCCAGCTCTACCCGATGCGCGTGGTGCTGCCGGGCGTAGCGATCTCGCTCACCGTGCTCTCGGTCAATTATATCGGCGACGGGCTGCGCGACGCGCTCGACCCGCGTATCCGCGGCCGCTGAGCGCACGGCCCCAATGAAAAAGGCGCCGGGGGGCTCTCCGGCGCCTTTTCGTTTCGCCTCCGGTTGCGTTCAGGCTCCCGGCAGCAGCGGCACGATCGCATCGCGGATCGCATCCGCGCCCGGCGGCGTCAGCGAGCCCCAAGTGTCGACGACATTCCCGGTGCCGTCCAGAAGCACTTTGTTGAAATTCCAGCGCGGCACAAAGCCGGTCTGGCTTTTCACCCATTTGTAGAACGGATGCGCCGCCTCCCCCTTCACGTGAGTGATATCGGTCATCGGCAAGGTGATGCCGTAGGTCAGCGTACAGAACTCAGAAACTTCCTTGGCGTTGTCGAGTTCCTGCTTGAAATCGTCGGAGGGGACGGCAAGCACTACGAGCCCTTTCGGGCCGAATTCCTCATGCAATTTCTGCAGCCCTCCGAGTTGCGGGGTGAAACCACAAAGCGAGGCGGTGTTGACCACCAGAACTGGATGTCCGCGAAAATCGGCCGTATCGATGGTGCCCCCCTCGATCGAGACGAAGGTGAAGCTCGGCGCATCGGCCGCGGGCGCGGGCTTCGAGGCTGCGCCCAAAGCACCAAAGCCGGTGAGCAGCGCCGTCGCCATTGTGAGAACCTTCATTGCATCTCCCTCCTGCGCAGAATTGAAACCGTGATGAGCGCAACCATGCCGAGCGCCGCTGCGAAGCTCACCGGCAGATCGCCCGCCGTCATATTGGCCACGATGACACCCCAGAGCGCCCAGAGCACCGCAGCGGCATAGCTTGGCACATCGCTGCGCCGCCAGGTCACCAGCAGCGCTGCGCCCAGCAGCCCCGCAAGCGCCGCGAACGTGGCGCTGTGCGGCGCGAGCACCCCCTGCCCCGGCAGCACCACACCAAAGGCCACGGCGGTCGCCGCACTCAGCCACCCCGCATAAAGCCCGACCGGCCAGGCGGCCCACGGGCCGGAGGGTGCCTTGAGAAAGGCGGCAATCGCCGTCGCGGCCATGAAAACGAGCATCACCGCGGCCGCCGCGGGCTGAAGGTTCGCCACCCAGATCCAGGGGACACCGATCGCAAGGCTGAGGCACAGCGGCGCGCGCATTGCCTGCCAGGCGGGGGCGGTGCGGGCGCGCACCAGCCCCCAGGCGGCCCCGGCCACCAACCACAAATAAATTACCCCCCAGATCGCAAAGGCCCATCCTGCCGGAACCACCGGCCAGCGGTCGGAGGGCACTGGAAACTGGCCCGGGGTAAAGCCTCGAAACCCCTCGGTCAGCACAGGCGCCGCCGCAAAGGCCAAAGCCAGCGCGAACGTGATCAGCGCGAGCGCATCCTTCATGCGGCAAGCCCTGCAGCGCTGCGCGGACGGCGCACCCAGTCGGGCATCTCCGCAGCCCAGGGGTCCGGGCCGAGCGGCCAGTCCCGCCCCATCGCCTGCGCGACCCTGAGCGCCGAAAGAAGCCCGTCCTCGTGGAAGCCGTAGCGCGTCCAGGCACCCGTATACCAGATCCCGCCGCGGCCCTGGATCTCCCCAAGCCGCTCAAGCGCCGCAAGCGCCCGGGCATCGAATTGCGGATGCGACAGCGTCGCCTCGTTATGGATCGCCTGTGGTTCGCGCTCTGGGTTGAGGGTCATGATAAGCGGCGCAGGGGTTTCCACCCGTTGCAGCCGGTTCAGCCAGTAGCTGAGCGAAATGGGGCGGTTGCGCAGCCCGCCCGGGGGGGCCGCGGTGACATGGTTCCAGGAGGACCAGAGCGCGCGGCGGCGTGGCAGAAAGCCCGGATCGGAATGGAGCACCATCCGGTTCGGCTCGACGGAAAGCGCGCCAAGCACCGCGGTCTCGGTCGCATCGGCATCGGCGAGAAGCCGCAGTGCCTGCGGCGCATGGGTCGCAAGGATCACCTGATCGAAGCGTTCCTCGCCGCGCGGGCTCACCACCGTCACCCCGCCCGGGCCGCGGCGCAGCAGTTGCACCGGGCAGGAGCGGCGGATCTCTGCGCCGCAGGCGGTCGCAAGCGCCTCGACATAAGTGGAAGCGCCGCCCGTCACCGTCAGCCATTGCGGGCGCGGTCCCTCGCCCATCAGCCCGTGACTCGCGAAAAAGCGCAAAAACCGGTCGGCCGGAAAATCGAGCATGAAACGCGGCGGCGTCGACCAGATCGCCCCGGACATCGGCATCAAAAAGCGATCCCGGAACTCGCGTCCGAGGCCGAGTTCCGCGATCACCTCGCCGATCGAGCCGCCCAGCCCGGCCATTTTTGGCGCCTCCGCCATGAAGCGGCGGATATCGCGGATCATGAGCCAGTGCGAGCGGTCAAAAATCCGTCGGGGTTGGCGGAACATGTCGAGGGCGGACGCCGTGCCATATTCATAGGCGCCATCACCGAAGCTCGCGGCAAAACTCATCGGCGCGGCTTGCAACCGCACCTCCAGACTGTCCATCAGCGCTGTGAAAAGCGGATAGGTCACCCGGTTGCACACCAGAAACCCCGTGTCGACCATCGCCCCGAAAGCCGCAATCGTGCGCGCGTGGCCACCGATCCGCCGCCCGGCCTCAAACACCACGACCTCGTGCCCCCGCATCAGCCAGGCTGCGCCGAGCCCCGAGATGCCCGCGCCGATCACCGCAATCCGCTTCGTTCCGGTTGTCACCTTTGCCTCGCCTGTGCGATTGTCCCATGTGAGAATACGCGATAACCGGCGAAAGGTTGCACGCGCACGCAAAAATATACGTGCATAAGCGTACTGCACGCATTTCATCGGAGAGGGCATGGCAAAAGGGGCACAATCGCAGGGCGAAGCACTCGCCGCGCTCTTGGCGCGGGTGGCCCTCCGCGACCGGGTCGCCTTTTCGACGCTCTATTCTGCGCAGGGCGCGAAACTTTTTGCGATCTGCCTGCGTCTCCTCAAGGACCGCCGTGAAGCGGAGGATGCCTTGCAGGATGTATTCGTGAAAATCTGGATCAACGCAGACCGGTATGCGCCCGATGTGGCAAGCCCTTCGGCCTGGCTCAACGCCGTGGCGCGCAATCTCTGCATCGACCGGCTGCGGGCGCGGCGCGGTGATGCGGCGGATGTCGAGGTGCTCGAAGCGCTGCCAAGCCTTGCGCCCGGGCCCGAGGCGGAGGCGATCCGCGCCTCGGACGGGCGGCGCATTGCCGCCTGCATGGAGGGGCTTGCGCCCGAGCGGGCAGAGGCGGTGCGGCGCGCCTATGTCGAGGGGGAGAGCTATCTCGAGCTGGCCGAGCGTTTCGAAGTGCCGCTCAACACGATGCGATCCTGGCTGCGCCGGTCACTGATCTCGCTCCGGGAGTGCCTCGGAGATGCCTGAGCTCACGGCAGAAGACATTGCCCTTGCGGGCGAATATGTGCTGGGCACCCTGCCCCTGGGCGAACGGCAGGCGGCGGCGCGGCGAATCGTGGCCGATCCGGCTTTTTCGCGCGAGGTGGCCCGCTGGGAGGCGCGGCTCGATCCGCTGGCCGAGGAAGTGCGCCCGGTCGCGCCTCCGACCCGGCTCTGGGCGGGGATCGAGGCCCGCGCCTATGGATCACCGGCCCCTGCGGGCTCCGGGCTGTGGCGCTGGCTCGCCGGCGCCTCGGCGCTCTCTGCCGCCTTTCTCGGCGCGATCCTGTGGTTCGGCGAACCGCTGATGCCGACCCAGGGCCGGATGTGGGTCTCCGACATGATCTCGGTCGATGGCAGTGTGCGCCTCGCCGCGCTTTACAACGAGAAAACCGGCGAGATGCGGGTCTCGATGGGCGGCTCCGAACCCGCCTCGGGGCGCGATTTCGAGCTCTGGCTGATTGCCGGAGAGGCTGCTCCCATCTCGCTTGGCGTGATGCCACGCCGCGGGCAGGCGGCGATGCCGATCCCGGCGGCTCTGCGCGACCGGATTGCCAATGCGACGCTTGCGATTACCGAGGAGCCGCGGGGCGGCGCGCCCGGCGGCGTGGCCACCGGGCGGCTGGTGGCCAAGGCAGACTTGCGCCGGATCTGAGATCCGGCGCGCATCTCAGGCGCTGTGGAGCTGATGTCGTGCAGCACTCGGGCGCAGCGCGGCGAGCGCAGTCTTGCAGATGTCGGCGGCGGTGAGGCCCGCCCAAGCATACATCTCGTTCGGCGCGCCGTGATCGACGAAGTGGTCGGGCAGCGTCATGGTGCGAATCGCCCGGCCTTTTTCAAGCTGACCTGTGCGGGCGAGATAATGCAGCACCATCGCGCCAAACCCGCCCATCGCGCCCTGCTCGAGCGTGATCAGCACCGGATGCGCGTCGATCAACCGGTCGATCAGATCGGTGTCGAGCGGGCGCGCGAAGCGGGCATCGGCCACGGTGACAGAAACGCCTTCGGCCGCGAGCAGCTCCGCGCCCTTCAGCGCCTCGCCCAGATGCGCGCCGTAAGACAGGATCGCGACATCCGTGCCCTCCTGCAGCACCCGGCCCTTGCCGAGTTCCAGCACCTCGCCGCGCTCGGGCATCTCGACGCCCCGGCCCTCACCGCGCGGATAGCGCAGCGCAATCGGCCCCTGATCATGGGCCGCGGCGGTGACGATCATGTGGCAAAGCTCGGCTTCATCCGCCGCCGCCATCACGGTGAAATTCGGCAGGTTCGCAAGCATCGACACGTCAAACGCACCGGCATGGGTGGCGCCGTCCTGCCCCACCAGCCCGGCCCTGTCGATCATCAGCCGCACCGGGAGATTTTGCAGCGCGACATCGTGCACGATCTGGTCATAGGCGCGC
Source organism: Rhodobacter maris (assembly GCF_900217815.1). Classification (GTDB taxonomy): domain Bacteria; phylum Pseudomonadota; class Alphaproteobacteria; order Rhodobacterales; family Rhodobacteraceae; genus Rhodobacter; species Rhodobacter maris. The sequence goes on along the minus strand of NZ_OBMT01000003.1, from coordinate 316,613 downwards.
TGCACAAAGCTCGAATAAAGCGCAACGAAGGGCTTGAGCCCCGCCGCCGCCATCCCGGCGGCAAAGGTCACCGCGTGCTGCTCGGCAATGCCAACGTCAAACACCCGGCTCGGGAAACGTTTGCCCATCACATCAAGCCCGGTGCCGGTGGGCATCGCGGCGGTGACGCCGACAATCGCCGGATCACGCGCGGCTTCCTCGGTCAGGCGCTGGCCAAATACGGCGGTGTAATTGGGGGCATTCGCCACCGATTTCTTCTGCTGACCGGTCTCGATGTCGAATTTCGACACGCCATGGAGCTTGTCTTCCGCGCCCTCGGCGGGGGCATAGCCCTTGCCCTTGGTGGTGCAGACATGGATCAGCACCGGCCCCGAGGCGCGGGCGCGGGCCACGCGCAGCGTCTCTACCAGCTCGCCCATGTCATGCCCGTTCACCGGGCCGATGTAATCAAAGCCCAGCTCTTCAAAGAAAGTCGCGCCACCCGGCATCGCAGTGACGATCTGGCGGGCACGCCGCGCGCCGTCGCGCACGGGGCCCGGCAAATGCATCTCGATCCCCTCCGCGGCAGCCTTGAGCGCGGCAAAGGGCGCCTGCCGGGCGATCGTGTTGAGGTAATGCTGGAGCGCCCCGACGGGAGGCGCGATCGACATGTCATTGTCGTTCAAAATCACGAACATGCGCGATTTCAGGTGGCCCGCGTGGTTGAGCGCCTCATAGGCCATGCCCGCGGTGATCGAGCCATCACCGATGATCGCGATCGTGTCGCCGACCGGTTGGCCCAGCTCCCGACCGACTGCGAAGCCAAGGGCGGCCGAGATCGAGGTCGAGGAATGGCCCGCACCAAACGGGTCATGCGGGCTTTCCGAGCGTTTGGTGAAGCCCGAAAGGCCGCCCGCCTGACGCAGTGTCAGCATGCGGTCGCGCCGCCCGGTGAGAATTTTGTGGGGGTAGCATTGGTGGCCCACGTCCCAGATCAGCTTGTCGCCGGGGGAGTTGAACACGGCATGGAGCGCCACGGTCAGCTCAACCACGCCAAGCGAGGAGCCGAGGTGACCGCCGGTCTGACTGACGATCTCGACCGTTTCGCGGCGCACTTCGCCGGCGAGCGCGGTGAGTTCGGCGGTGCTCATACCCTTGAGATCGGCCGGGCCGGTGACGCGGTCAAGATGGGGGGTGGGGGTCTTGGTGCTCATGGTTGCGTCCTCCGATGAGCGGTCTTTGAAAAATGGTGCCGAGGGGCGCGCCCGCACGGCACCAGGTGCCTGTTTGAACAGGGAAGGGATCGGGACCTGTGGGGGCCCCAACTTCCGGACAGGGGTCCGGAAACGGAACCCGGCCGGCCACGCGCAAGCGCGGCCGGCCGGGAAAGCGATCAGGCGACTTCGGTGACCGAGACGACTTCGAGAGCCGTGTAGGGCGAAGGCGCTTGCTTGGAACGTTCCGGCAGGAACATGCCAACGGCGTAAGACACGAGGAACAGGCCAAGCAGGAAGCCCACGAAGATCGATGCGAGCACCGCTCCCCAGGTCATTTGACGGCCGATCCAGATCCCCATGGTGAACTTCGAGCTGTTGTTGAAGTCATAGGGTTTGTCGAACAAGGGTTTGCCGAACATGGTCACTATCTCCTCAGGGCGTCACGGGCGCATAGCCGTGGTTTTGGGCCCAGACGTACCAGTTGTCGACGACCGTGCCCGAGAGCAGGATGCCGATACCGCCCGTCAGCGTCACCATAACCGCCATCCACAGCGCCCAGCGGTGGATACCTTCCATGGTGGCGTTGAAGCCCATCGTCCAGCGCCAGAACAGGGCGGCGCGTTCCGAGGCGGTGCCGCGGTCGCAGATCTGTTCAAGTTCCCGTTCCCCGCCGAAGCGGCTGACCGCAAGGATCGTCGCGCCGTGCATGGCGAACAGCAGGGCCGAGCCATAGAGCGAAGCGATCGAGAGACCGTGGAAGGGGTTGTAGAACAGGTTGCCGTGGTCCAGCGAGAACTGGTTGGTCCAGTCGAGGTGCGAGAAGATGCCGTAGGGCACAGCCACGCTCCAGGACCCCATCATGATCGGGCGCCAGAAGCCGAGAACCGACCAGAGCCACATTGCCGAGAGCATCGCCCAGGCCATGTGCTTGCCCATGCCGAGCTGGTCGGCGCGGGTGTAGACGCGGATCCACCAGGTGATGACCGAGATCGCCATGAAGAGCGACGCGATCTGCCACACGCCACCTTCGCCCAGCGGAGCGAGACCGAGGCCGTATTCGACCGGCGGCGGCTCAAGGCTGAAGAAGAACAGGTCGCGCATGAACACGGCCGGGTTGAAGCCCGCCTGGTAGAAGAACCAGAAGCCGATGGTCATGAACCAGGCAATCCCGAAGGCCAGCGAGACGGTGCCCGCGATGCCGAGGTAGATCGGACCGATCTGGGCGTTGCCCATCCAGCCCAGGATGCTCATGAAGCCGGCACCGGTACGTTCGGAGAGGTCCACCTGCTCCTTCAGGCCGAGTTCGGGTTCCCCCTTAACTTGCACCTGAGCGAAGTAGTTCTGATACTCAACCATTGATGCCTCCCGCGACGTCGGCCCAGAACGGCATGTTCACCCACCAGTACCACCAGTCACTCCAGAGATCGAAGTAGATGGTGCCAGTGATCAGCATGCAGACCGCCGACCAGAACACCGCATTCAGAGCGAGCAGCAGGCCGACGCGGTGAATGCCGAGCGTGCCGAGCGAGTAGCCGATGAGGTCACGGAAATAGGTGTCCTCATGGTCAGGCGAGCGCATCGTTTTGCCCTTCACCGGGTTCGCCGCCGAGAGCACGAGCGCGCCGTGCATGGCCAGAGCCCAGGCAGTGGTGAAGAACAGCGAGATGCCCACCATGTGGAACGGGTTGTAGTGGAAGTTCCCGTAGGTGTAGCCGGTGTTCGAAACCCAGTCGAGGTGGGTCCAGATCCCGTAGGGGAAGGCATAGCCCCAAGCACCCATCATCACCGGGCGGATCACCACCAGCGTGATATAGGCGAAGATCGCCATCGAGAAGGCGATCGGAATATGGTAGCCGATGCCCAGCTTGCGGCAGATCTCCACTTCACGCAGCGCCCAACTGCAGAAGGCGCCGATGGCGCAGACGGTGATCACTTGCCACAGGCCACCTTGGGCGAGCGGGGCCATGCCAAGGCCCACATCGACCGACGGCGGCACGATGGAGATCAGTTGCGGGTTCCACGTGCCTTGCAGCGCAGCCCCCCACAGGATCAGAAGAAAGCCAAGGGCAGCGAAGAAGATGGTGGTGACCCCGAAGAACCCCACGTAGAAGGGTCCGACCCAGAAGTCGAAAAGGTTCCCGCCAACTAAGGTGCCGCCCGGCACGCGATATTTTCGTTCGAAGCTGAGCAAAGCCATGCCCGTGTCTCCGCTGTTGCGGGACGGTCCTTAGCCCGGCGAAAGGCTCCGGATCGTGCCGATGGGTTGCGTCTTGCGGTATGGTCGCGGGCGGGACGGCATGCGCCCCGCCCGCAACGCCTCAGTCTCGCTTATTCGGCAGCAGCGGCCACATAGCCATGTTTGGCGGTGGCGACGGTGAGCCAGTTGAAAGCGGGGGTCGAGAGCAGGATCAGATGGATCAGCACCGCGAGGAGGAACAGGAACACGCCCTGCGCCACGAACACGCGACGGGGATCGAAAACGAGCCAGATTTTGTAGAACTTGGACATTTTCAGATTCTCCTCAGAACCACGGACGCCAGATGAAGACCGCCAGGTGAGCAAGGACCGCAACGGCGATGAACGCCGAGAGACCACTCATATAGACGGCATGCAGTTCCTGCGCCTGCTCGTCGGTAAGACCTGTGAAGCTCAGGTCGTTCTTATCAGCCATAACAACCTCCGGATTGGCAGACTGACGCCGCAACCCCTGCGGCCGGGTAGACGAGATGGCACCATACCATCCCGCATTTCCGCCATGGCCGGGCTCATCCCGCCCATGGAGAACTCACATCCGCAGGGCGCTGGCGCCCGTTGGAAATTCCGTCCGGCTCAGGGCCGGAAGATCTCGGGCGTGATCTCGGTCGCCTCGCGCCAGGCGCGGGCAAACGGGCCCATCTCGGGCAGACGACGATCACGGACAAGACGGTTCACCCAGCCGATCAGCGCGAAGGGCATCGCGACGATCAGGATGAGCGAGAAATAAAGCGTGTATTCGGGCCGGGGGGCACGGTGTCCATGCGACACCCCATGAGCGCGGATCTCGTTGCTGTTCACTTGGTATCCCCCCTCTTCTCGGAGCGCCCGAGCCCGCCCAGGGCTTCGACCATCTCCAGCACGACACGTTCCGCCCCTTGATCAAGGGCTGCTTTCTCGGCCGCATCCCGCAGGGACTTGGCCGCTGAAATCCTCGTAAGTACCGGATGTTCACTCACAATCCGGTCAAGTGCCACTTGCGCATCCACATCCCAAGGCATGTCGCGACGCAAGGTGGTAGGCGTTGCCGCGGCGCTGTCCATTTCGGAGGCGAGCGGCAGGATATTGAACAGAGCGTCGAACAGGCCGTTGCAGACTTCCTGCAGCAAGTAGACGCTCCCTGTGTAGCCCATGAAGGGGGTGCCCGTCGCGCGGCGGATTGCCGCTCCGGGGAAGGAGGCGGCCACAAAAGAGGCCGCAGGCCCATGCCCGCCCTTGGTTTCGGCGAGATAAATCTTCTCGTTGATCGAGCCGAACACGACCAGAGGCCGGGTTTGGCGGATCAAACCGCGAATTTCCTCGTTATTCGTCTTCTTTCCGGCCACGCGGGGCACGGCAAAGGCGCAGGGCAGGCCCAGATCGCGTTCAAGAAGCGCCCGGATACCGCGCGCATATGTCTCATTCGCGACAACGCCGAAGGAAGCGGTGCCAAAGAAGTCCTGCGTGACCGATCGCCACAGATCCCACAGCGGCTTCAGAGTCGTGTGTTTTTCGCGCTCGATGAAGGGTTCGGGGTCGAGTCCCGTCAGCTCGCCGAGCGTGCGCAGGAACTTCGTCGTCGCCTCAAGGCCCATCGGCGCCTGCAGATAGGGCTTGCCGAGCTTCTCGGCGAGGTTGCGGCCGAACTCGCGGTACATCACCACGTTCACATCGGCATTCACGAGGTTGCGCATCTCGCTCAGATGCGCGCCCAAGGGGAACACCATGTTCACCTCGGCCCCGATTCCCTCGATCAGACGGCGAATCTCCGCGAGATCCGAGGCCATGTTGAAGGTGCCGTACATCGGCCCAAGAATGTTCACCCGCGGCTTCGCCCCTTCGGGGCGCACACGCTCGCCGGGCATCCGCCCCTTGGTCATGCCAAATTCGGTGAACAGCCAGGTCATCGCGCGGTCGGCGCATTGCCATTGGTCTTCGTCGATGGTGCGCGGCAGGAAGCGCTGGATGTTCGTGCCCTGCGGCGTCACGCCGCCGCCGATCATCTCGGCAATCGAGCCCGTCACCACCACGGCGGGCAGATGCGGGTCGAGCGTTTTCCACGCCCGACTCATCGCCGCTTCCGTGCCCTCGCGGCCAAGCTCTTCCTCACCGATCCCGGTGACGACGATGGGGAGTTCATGCGGCGGCAGCGCGTCGGTGTAATGCAAAACCGAGGTCACGGGAAGGTTCTCGCAGCCCACCGGACCGTCAATCACCACCTGCAGGCCTTTGACGGCGCAGAACGCATAAACCGCGCCCCAGTAGCCCCCTGCCCTGTCATGGTCGAGGATGAGCATCAGATCATCTCCTCGGCCTTGGCCACACGGGCGGCTTTTTCCTGTTTCTTGCGCTGGCTTTCGCGGAAGTCGGGATGGAGCACCGGCTCGTTTTCCCAGATCCCGGCGGTATCGCCCGTGCCCACCCCCGCAAAGAAGGCCTTCATCGAGACCATACGCTCGCGGTTGCCCATCGCGGTGTTGATCACCTGCGCAAGACTGCCCGCGCCGGCAGGGCCCATGAGCGGGCGCGCCGAGATGAGGTTGGTGAAGTAAAGCGCGGGCGTGCCCATTTCCTTCGCCTTCTGCACCACGGGTGTGGTGCCGATGGCGAGATCGGGCTCGAAGGCTTCCATCGCTTTATAGTCATCTTCGAGACTGGCGCGGTATTTGACCACCGTGCCGCGCGCCTCAAGCCAGTCCTTGTCGGCGGCACTCCAGGGGGTGCGGCCAAGTGCGGTGCCGACGTAAGGCACCTCGGCGCCGGATTCGATCAAGAGACGCGCGACCAGAAGCTCCGAGCCCTCATAGCCCGAAAGCGTGATCCGCCCCTTGATCGGCGCATTGGCAATCGCCCCCTTGATCGCGGGACCGAACGCGTTTTGCGCGGCGGCAATCTGCTCGGACGCCACGTTGTAGGCTTTGCCGATATTGGCGAGCCAGTCCATCGTGCCGTCATGGCCCACGGGAGCCGAGCCGACGATGGTCCGCCCCGCCGCCTCGAACTCGCGGATCGCGGCAGTATAGAACGGGTGGATCGCGGCAATCACCTTGCTGTCGAGCGCGGCATAAAGCTCGCGCCAGTCGCGGCAGGGGATCGTCGGACCAACCGCAAGGCCCATCGGCGCGAGCATCCCGCCAATCACCATCGGATCGGCCGGGAACATCTCGCCCAGAAGCGTGACCGTTGGCCGGTCGGCCCGGCCCGAGGCAGGCGCCTGCACCGGACCGGCCATCGCCTCTTGCCGGGCATAGTTCAGCATCGCGCCCGAAAGCACGTCTTTCGCCTCGGCATGGGTCGGCACACCAAAGCCGGGAACGTCGATCCCCACCACGCGCACGCCATTGATCTCGCTCGGCAACAGCCGCAGCGGCACACCCGAGGCGGTGGGCACGCAGAGGTTGGTGACGACGATCGCGTCGTAACGCTCCGGGTCGGCCAGCTCATGCACCGCGGCGCGAATATCCTCGAAGAGTTTCCCCGTCACGAGGGTTTCGGAGTCGAAGGGCACATAGCCCACCGAGCGGCGCGCGCCGTAAAAGTGGGAAATGAAGCTCAGCCCGTAAACGCAGCAGGCCGAGCCGCAAAGCACGGTGGCAGTGCGGCGCATCCTGAGCCCTACACGGAGCGAGCCAAAGGCCGGGCACATGGTTTGCGGCCGGTCATGCGGCCCCTGCGGATAGTCGGCGGCGAAGCGCTCGAGCAGTTCGGCATTGCCCGCGGCGCGCGCGGCGGCCTGAAGCCGCTCGTCTCCCGCGCCGCAGCTACCTTCGCCCGGCCCATATGCGCCCTGGCTCTCAGACATCGTCGTAGATCACTTCCAGAGATTGCTTCGGCGCGGCATTGGCGCCCCGCAGGTCTTCATCGGTCGCGGGCACGAGATCGACATGCCCGCCCTCGTCGCTCGCCTCAAACAGGCTCAGGAGTTCGTCCTGGCTGAGCGGGCGCGGCCGCAGGGGCGGCGCATCGGCGACGTTTTGCGCGAGTTCGGCAAAGAGCGGCCCCCAAGCCGTCGCATTGGTGCCGACGATCTGATAGGCGGCCGATTTGCGGCGCAGATCCTCATCGGCGGGAATGGCCGCGAGGATCGGAATATTCGCGGCCTTGGCAAAGGCCTGCGCCTCGCCGGTGCCATCGTCCTTGTTGATGACGATGCCCGCCACGCCGACATTGCCGCCGAGCTTGCGGAAATATTCCACCGCATTGCAGACGTTGTTGGCCACATAGAGCGATTGCAGGTCGTTCGAGCCGACCACGATCACCTTTTGCGCCATGTCACGCGCGATCGGCAGGCCAAAGCCGCCGCAGACCACGTCGCCCAGGAAGTCGAGCAGAACGAAGTCGAAATCCCATTCATGGAAGCCGAGCTTTTCGAGCGTTTCAAAGCCGTGGATGATGCCGCGCCCGCCGCAGCCGCGGCCCACTTCCGGCCCGCCCAGCTCCATGGCAAAAACGCCGCCGGACTTGAAGCAGACATCGCTCACCTTCACCTCTTCGCCCGCGGCCTTCTTGGCGGCGGCGGTCTCGATGATGGTGGGGCAGTTCTTGCCGCCAAAGAGCAGCGAGGTGGTATCCGATTTCGGGTCACAACCGATCAGCAGCACGCGCTTGCCCATCTCCGCCATCATGTGGCTGAGGTTGGCCAGCGTGAAGGACTTGCCGGAGCCGCCCTTGCCGTAGATCGCGATGATCTGCGTTTTCTTGGTGGGCGGGAAGTCGGGTAGTTCCATGGTCGGCTCCTCGGAGGCCTCGGCCCGAAGCCGGTCGTCATATCCTCTCAGGTTCGGTGCGTCGCTCATGCGGCTTTACTCCAGTCGAGGATCATCTTCAGGCAGTCGGGGTCTTCAAAAGCGGTTCTGTAGGCCTCGGCCGCATCGGCCGCGGGGCGGCGATGGGTGATGAGACCATCGAGCGAGAGCGCGCCGCTCTCGATCAGGGCCCGGGTCGCGGAGAGGTCGGCGGGCTGCCATTCTGCGGCGATGCGCAGGCGCATCTCCTTCATGAAGGCGGGCACGAAGGCGAAGGACACGGGCACGGTATAAAAGCCGCACAGCACCAGTTCGCCATGTTTGTCGAGATGGCCGACGAGCTGGTCGATCAGCCCGGGCGCCCCGGAGGCATCATAGATCGCCTTGTAATCGCGGCGCGGATCCTCGGCCGGGTCAAGCACCTCATAGCCCTGCGCACCGGACCGGCGAGCGGCGTTGATCTCCCACACCACCGGCGGCTTGCCGCCCGCAGCGATGGTGAGGCGCGCGAGCAAACGGCCCAGCGTGCCATGCCCCACGATCAGATCGGGGAGCGCATTGTCAAACCCGGCAAGCGCATGGCGGGCGGTGGCGGCGAGCGCGAGCAGCGCCCCCTCGGCGCCGATCCCGGCATCGAGGCGGCAGACCCGCGACGCTGCCGTGACCAGACGCCTGGAGGCACCGCCGAACAATCCGCGCACTCCGCCCGAGTAGCAGTTCGCCCCGGGGACGAAGACGTGATCACCCGGTCGAAAGCCGGTGTCGGGGCCGGCTTCGACAACCTCTCCGAAACTCTCATAGCCGGGAACGAGAGGGTACCCCATGCCCGGGAAGGGTGGCATGGTGCCAAGCCAGAACAGCTTTTCGGTACCTGTCGAAATGCCGGAATAGGCGACGTCGACGACGAGATCCGAAGGACCGGGGTCGATCAGTCCAGCGGTGCCCGTCGAGATCGCTTTCGGACCGGACATTATGACGACTTGCGTTTCCATCTCTCACTCCCGACGCGATCGGGCCGGAGAGTCGGGCAGATCACGCCTAGATGTATGATTAAACTTACACGCCCGACTGTCAATTTGATTAGACACTTTCGACGCAATCGGGCGTGCGACTTTCTGACCCCGCCCGGCCCCTTCCGGGCCGGGCCGCGCGGGCTCATCCGCGTTCGGCTTCGATCACCGAGGTGATGAAGGGGCGCAGGGTGCGGGCTTTCGTCACCCGAACGAACCCTGCCTTTTCAAGCATTTGCTTGATCTCTTCGGGGGATCGCGTGCGCCCCGAGCACATCGCCATCGTGTAGAAGGCGAAATAAACGTCGCAGGCGCGATCCGGTTTTTCGCCGCCACCGAAGGTTTCGGAGATGATCAGACGGCCTCCGGGCGGCAGCGCAGCATGCACTTTTTTCAGCAGCGGCTCGACCACGCTGTCAGGATGATCATACAGAACCCGCACCAAAGAGATGACATCGGCCCCTTCGGGAATCGGGTCATCGCGGAACGAGCCGGGCGCGAGCGTGAGTCGCGGGCTGAAGCGGTCTGCCACCTCAAGCACATGCGGCAGATCGAAGAGCGTCAGATCCAGCTCGGGGTAGAGCGCCGCCGCCTGACGCAGGAACGCGCCGGTGCCCCCGCCCACATCCATCAGTCGCTTCGCCTTGGACAGGTCGATCAGCCGCAAGGTATCATCGGCGACGGTGCGCTGGCTGTCCGCCATGAGCTGCGAATAGCGCGCGGCAAGCCCGGCATCCTCCCGCGCGAGCGGACCGAAGACATAGGGCCAGAAGCCCGCAAGCTCCGGCTCGGTCTGGCCTTTGAGGAAGGCAACCGGGTCGCAAAGGTCGCGGTACAGGACCGGATGGTGACGCACCATCGATTCGAGCCCCGGCACGGTGATGAAGGCCGCGCCGCGCGGCATCAGATGCCACAGGCCGCGGCGGAACTTCACGAGCTTGAGCGCGGCAGCGGCTTGCAACAGAACCGCAAGCCGGTCTTCGGCCAGCCCCGAGCGCAACGAGATCTGCTCGAGCCGCCAGGCCCCCTCGGCGAGGATGTGCAAAAGCCGGAACTCGACCACGGCAAGCAAAACCTGGCTCTGCACGAAGCCCGAGACGACATCGAACAGCGCCACGCCCTCGCGCCGTGTGACGCGGTTCATCAGCGGCATGCGCTCAAAGATTTCATGCAGCCGCGGCGAAAGCGCGATGCGGGTAAAAAAGCCGACCCTGCCCGGCGGGCGCGGCGGTTCCTCACGGCCCAGATCGGGCACCGGGCCCGCAGGCGGTTTCACCGGCGCGGCCGCAGCCTCGCTTCTCGAAACGCTGACATCATCCTTGGCCACGGCTCAACTCCGGTCAGCGGCAGCCGGGATATCCATGATTTTCTGTGCGTAAAGCTGCACGAGCTGGGCGAGCTTCGCCTCCCCGGGGCACGACGGGATCGAAGCGATGGCGCCCGCGAGCACGTCTTGCAAATGCTTGGTCGCCCCCGCGATCCCCATCGTCTGCACCGCGGTCGGGCGCTGGTGGGTGCTGTCTTGCCCGGCGGGCTTGCCCATCACCTCGGCGGGGACGAGCGCATCTTTCAGGTCGTCGGCGATCTGGAAAGCGGAGCCGATCCGCATCCCGAGATCAAACCACGGCTCGGGCTCGGCACCCGCCGCAATCGCGCCCATCTGCGTTGCCGCAATGAAAAGCGCGCCGGTTTTGGACTGGTGATAGGCGGCCAGATCAACCTCGGGCTCGCTTTCCCAGGCCTGACCCGCGCAGATGCCGCCGCAGGCGCCCGAGAGCTGGCCGAGTTTGGCGATGAGCTTGAGCGCGCGGTCGGGCGATTGCGCCCCGACGGCGGCGAGCACTTCAAAGCCGCGGATGAGCAGGCTGTCGCCCGCCAGAACCGCGAGCGGCTCGCTATAGGCCTTGTGCAGCGAGGGCTTTCCACGGCGGATATCGGCATCGTCAAAGGCGGGTAGATCATCATGCACGAGGCTCGCGCAATGCATCAACTCAAGCGCCACGGCGGCCGCGTCGCTCACCGCGGGCATGTCGTCGCCGCAGGCCGTAGCCACCGCCATCAGGATCGTCGGGCGGATCCGCGCCCCGCCCGGAAACACCGCATAGGGCAGCGAGGTGGCGAGCCGCGGCGGGCAAGCCGCCAGGGCCTCGGGGGAGAGCGCGGCTTTCAGCGCCGTCTCGATACGGGTATCCATCATGGACATGAAAGGGCCCTCCGCTGCGTCACTCGGGACATTGGCATTCGCCCCTCCATGTGTAAACTGAAAGTTACACCCGGGGGATGGGACAAATTGCACCCTCCGGGGATATGTTTGGAGCGCGGGAATGCAAGGTGAGACGGGCGTCGTGGTGATCGGCGCCGGAATGGGTGGATTGGCGGCAGCGGCGGGGCTCGCGGCGCAAGGCATCAAGGTGACGGTTGTTGAAGCGGGCGACGTACCCGGCGGCAAGGCCCGCGGGGTGCCAACCCCCTCCGGGCTGGCCGATACCGGCCCGACAGTGCTGACAATGCGCCATGTTCTCGATGCGATCTTCGCCGAATGCGGCACCCGGACGGAAGACGAGCTGACGCTGATTCCGCTGCCGCGGCTCGCGCGCCATTTCTGGCCCGACGGGGCGATGCTCGACTTTTTCACCGATCTCGAGGCCAATATCGCGGCGATCGAGGCGGCCTTCGGGCCGAAGGAGGCTGCGGCATTCCGCCGCTTCGACCGGATCACGCGAGGGATGTGGGACGCCTTCTCGGGCTCGGTGATCGCGGCGCCAAAGCCGGATCTTGGCCGAATCGTCGCCGCCACACTGGCCCGCCCGAAACTCTGGCGCGCCCTGCGCCCGGGACTGACGATGCAAGACCTCTTGCGCGCCCATTTCTCCGACCCGCGGCTGGTGCAGCTCTTTGGCCGTTACGCCACCTATGTCGGCGGCAGGCCCAGCCAGACGCCCGCGGTGCTCTCGCTGATCTGGCAGGCCGAAGTGCAAGGGGTCTGGGCGATCGCGGAAGGGATGCATGGCGTTGCCGCGGCGCTCGCGCGTGTTGCCGAGCGGAAGGGGGTGAAGTTCCACTTCAACTCCCGCGCCAAGCGGATCGTGCGCAAGGAGGGCCGCGTGGTCGCGGTGGAAATCGAGAACGGCACCTCGATCCCCTGTTCGGCTTGCGTGTTCAACGGCGATCCGGGGGCTTTGCGCGACGGGCTTCTGGGCGATGCCGCGCGCGCCTCGATGGAGGATACCCGCCGCCCCGAGCCGAGCCTTTCGGCCTGGGTCTGGGCCTTTGGCGCGAAGCCCGTGGGCGTTGAGCTTGCTCATCACAACGTCTTTTTCAGCGCCGACCCGGAGCTTGAATTCGGCCCGATCGGCGTGGGCCGGATGCCGGAAGAGCCGACGCTCTATGTCTGCGCGCAGGACCGCGAGATGGCGAGCCCGCCCCCCGAGATCGAGCGCTTCGAGATCATCATGAACGGGCCTGCGGGCCACCAACCCTTCCCGCAGGAGGAATCGCAATGCAGGGCACGCACCTTCCCGACGCTGGCCGCGATGGGGCTGAGGTTCGAACCGGAGCCGGACGCGCCGGGGCTGACGACGCCCGCGCTGCTGTCGCGCCGGTTTCCGGGCTCGCAGGGGGCGATCTACGGGGGCTCACCCGAGGGGGTGTTGGCGACATTTCAGCGGCCTTTGGCACGGACCGGGCTGAAGGGGCTCTATCTGGCGGGTGGGGGCACCCATCCTGGCGCGGGGGTTCCCATGGCGCTGACTTCCGGCAGGCATGCGGCGAGGGCCTTGGCGGCGGACCGGATTTCCGCCGCGAAGTAGGGCCGAACGGCTACGCCTGGTGGTATTGCGACGGCATCTCGGACGATGGCACCAAGGCGTTTTCGATGATCGCCTTCATCGGCTCGGTGTTCTCGCCGTGGTATCGCTGGTCGGGCCGCAAGGAGCCGCAGAACCATTGCTGCATCAACCTGGTGACGACCGGCCGTGACGGCCGCTTCACGATGACTGACCGCGGCCGCTCGGCACTGCGCCAGACCCGCGACACGTTCGAGGTCGGCCCGTCGAAGCTCACCTGGACCGGGACCGAACTGATCATCGATGTCGATGAATGGGGGGCCCTGCCCAAGCTCGGCAAGCTCAAGGGCCGGATCGTTCTGACGCCCCAGGCCGTCACGCAGGCCGAAGTGCGCCTCACCCCCGATGCCGGCCACACCTGGCGCCCCTTTGCCCCCATCGCCAAGGTCGAGGTCGACCTCGCGCCCGGGCACAAATGGACCGGGCATGGCTATTTTGACGCCAATTTCGGCTCCCGCGCGCTTGAGGAAGATTTCGCCTTCTGGACCTGGGGACGGTTCCCGCTGAAGGACCGCACGGTCTGCTTTTACGATGCCACCCGGCTCGACGGCACCAAGGTCGCGCTCGCGGTGCAGATCAACCCCGATGGCTCGGTGCGCGAGGTGGAGACCCCGCCGCCGCTCGTGAAGATGAAGCGCACGCCCTGGTTTGTGCGGCGCGAAACCCGCTGTGATCCGGGCGCAAAGCCGAAGGGCGTGTTCTCGCTTCTCGAAGCGCCTTTCTATTCGCGCGCGCTCATGGAAACCACGATCGACGGCGAAATAAGCATGGGCATGCATGAGGCGCTCGACCTCGTGCGGTTCCGTCAGCCGGTGTTGAAGCCGATGCTTGCCGTGCGCGTGCCGCGCCGCGCGGGCTGGACGTTCAAGGACTGAGACGCCGCTCAGGCATGAAAAGCCCGCCCTGCATTGGCAAGGCGGGCTTTTTGAGTCTCGTCAGAACTTACGGCGTGGCGCTTACGGCGTGACGGCGGGCTCATTGGGATTGCGACGCCACACGCTCCAGTTCAGCGCACCCGCAGTGGTCACCCAGATCACATAGGGCACGAACAGCAGCCCCGCGACCCAGTCGATGCGCCAGAACAGGATCGTGGTGGCAAACACGGTCAGCCACAACCCGACCAGCACGATCATGCCGCCGCCCAGACGATGCAGACCGAAAAAGATCGGCGTCCAGAGCGTGTTGAAACCGATCTGCAGGCCCCAGAGCGCAAGCGCCATGCCCACCTCGGCATTCTCGCCCGCGAGCCCCGCCACCCGTGCCGCGGCAATCGACATCAGGATGTAGAGCGTGGTCCAGACCGTCGGGAACACCCAGTTCGGCGGGGTCCACTCGGGTTTGTTGAGGCTGTCATACCAGGTATTGGGCTTGAACACGGCACCCGTGGTGCCAGCGGTGAGGCAGGAAGCAAGGAACACAAAAAACAGGGGCAGGCTCATCAGAGGCCTCCGGTTGGGAAGGTTGCACGTTCCTTCCATAACCCCTTGTGGCGCCCGAGGTTCCGCTCAAATCGGGCGCCCTGACGTTTTGTCGCAGCCCGCGGGCGCGAGGCCGCAGGCTCAGGCGAGCCCGCGGTCGCGCGCCTTCAGCGCCATCATCGCGCCGATCAGAAGCTCGGCACGATCCTGCCCTTCGGGCTTGCGCGATGCCGCATCGACGAGGAAGGCGATCTCGGGCTCGGGTTTTGCATGAAGCCGCGCCGAGCGCGGCAACAGCGAAAAGCCCATCGACGAGAACACCGAGCCGACCATCAGCACCAGCTTGCGCCGCCCGGAGGTATAGGCGCGGCTCGTCACGCTGTCATGGCCCCGGCGCACGACCTGATCACCAATCGCGGCATAAACCCGGCCCGCAGCCAAAATGCCGGGGCGGCAGTCGAGCGGCAGGCAGCGCACGCCGGTCGCGGCACGCCAGTAAAGCATGTCGGCGCGTTTGATCAGCCGCTCGGTGCAGCGACAAATGCCGGGAAGCGGTTGCGGATCGGCAAGGAATTCTTCCGGGTCGATCCCCTCTTCGGCGAGCCAGTCGAGCGGCAGGAACAGTCGCCCGGCGCGGGCATCCTCGCCCACATCGCGCGCAATATTGGTGAGCTGCATCGCAAGGCCAAGGTCACAGGCCCGCGCGATCACATCGGGGTCGCGCACCCGCATCAGCACGCACATCATCGCGCCAACGGCCGAAGCCACACGCGCCGAATAGGCCTGAAGCTCGGAGAGATCCTTGTAGCGCCGCCCCGAGGCATCCCATTCGAGCCCTTCGATCAGCGCTTCGGGCAGCGCCCGCGGCATCTCGAATTCCTCCACCACCGAGGCAAAGGCCCGGTCGGAGGCCGCATCGCGCGGCTGACCGGCATAGATCCGGTCGAGCCGGTCTTTCAGGCGCGCAACCGCGGCCCCCTTGTCGGAGGCCGCGACTTCATCCACCGCATCGTCGGCGACGCGGCAGAAAGCATAAAGGGCGAGCGCCGGATCGCGCACCCGCGCGGGCAGAACCCGCGAGGCGGCATGGAACGAATAGCTCCCGGTGCGGATCAGCTCGCGGCAAACCGCCATATCTTCCGGGGCGATCATTTCCGGCCCTTACCACGCGGAGCGCGCTTGGGCGCGGGTTTCGCCGCAGGCTTGGCCGCCGCCGGAGCCGGTTTCGCGGCTTCCGCTTGCGGCGCGGGCGCTACCGGTTCGGGTTTGGGCTCGGGCGCCGGTTTCGGGGCCTCCGCTTTCACCGCAGCCGCCTTCACCGCAGCCGCCTTTTCCGGTGCCGGTTTCGCGGGCTCGGGCGCCGGGGCCGCAGCCGGGGCGGGTTTCGCCGCGACAGGCGGGGGCGCCGGTTTCACCGCAGGTTTCTCGGTGGCGACAAAACCCGGAGCGGGGCCGATCATGTCGGCCACGAGTTCCCCCGAGCCAATCACCGAAGGCACACCCGCCCCCGGATGGGTGCCCGCGCCGGTCAGATAGAGGCCATCGACCTCTTCAGAGACATTG
Organism: Rhodobacter maris; assembly: GCF_900217815.1. Taxonomy (GTDB): domain Bacteria; phylum Pseudomonadota; class Alphaproteobacteria; order Rhodobacterales; family Rhodobacteraceae; genus Rhodobacter; species Rhodobacter maris. Next base: position 300,604 of record NZ_OBMT01000003.1, on the reverse strand, counting down.
TGCGGGCGGAACCAAGCCGACTGGAAGATCCGCGGCTCAAGCGAGAAGCCCGCGCCGAAGGGCGAGAGATAGCGGTCGCGGAAGGTGTTCGGCGTGAACACCACTTCCTCGGTGATCTTGGCGCCGACGCCGGGCAGCAGCCGCTCCTCGATCACCTTGAGCACCTTGGCCTTGTAGGCCTCCATTTCCTTGTCCCAATCCACGCCATTGTCATGGCCCAGATGCGGCACCGGCGAGAGCACATAGAAGGTGTCATCCCCCTTCGGCGCGGCGCTCGGATCGGTCACGGAGGGGCGGTGGACGTAAAGGCTCATGTCATCGGCGAGCGTGCCGTTGATGAAGATGTCCTTCACATGCTCCTTATAGCGCGGGCCGACGACGACGGAGTGATGGCCGACATCCTTCCACATGTTGGCCGTGCCCTTGGTGCCGAAATACCAGACGAAAAGGCCCATCGACCAGCGCTTCTTTTCGAGCGTCTCGTCGGTCCAGCGCCAACGCGTGGTGTTGCGCAGAAGGCGCTTGTAGGTGTGGCCCGCATCGGCGTTCGAGACCACCACTTCGGCGGGGAGCTCGCTGCCGTCGCCGAGGCGAATCCCGGTGGCCTTGCCCTCGCGCGACACGAGGATCTCGTCGACCTCGGTGTTCAGCAGCACCGTGCCGCCCTGCGCCTCGATCACCTTCACCGCGGCATCGGCAATCGCCTGAATGCCGCCCATCGCGTAATGCACGCCGAATTTCTTCTCGAGCGTGCTGACGAGAATATACATCGAGGTGACGTGGAAAGGGTCGCCGCCGATGAAGAGCGGATGGAAGGAGAGCGCGAAGCGCAGATGGTCATCCTTCACCATCATCTTCGCATGGCCATAGACGGAGCGGTCGGCGCGCAGCCAGCCGAAAGTGGGCAGAACCTTGATCAGATCCCACAGCTTGTGCATCGGCTTGCGGCCGAGGTTCTCGTAGCCGAATTCGTAACGCGCGTGGGCATCCCACATGAAATGGCGGAAGCCTTCCACATCGCGCGGGCTGATCCGCTCCACCTCGGCCTTGACCTTCTCGTCATCACCGTAGGCGGTGTAGCTTTCGCCATCGGGGAACAGGATCTTGTAGAACGGATCCATCTCGACCAGCTTCACATCCGCGTCGAAGTCACGCCCGCACTCGGCCCAGAGCTCGCGCAGCCGGTCCGGCACGGTGACGATGGTCGGGCCGAGGTCGAATCGGTGACCGCCCTTAGTAATCGAGGAGCCGCGGCCGCCGGGGCGGTCGAGCTTGTCGACGAGCGTCACTTTCCACCCCTTGGCGCCAAGGCGCATCGCCGCCGCCAAACCTCCGAGACCGGCGCCGATAACGACGGCCCGGCCCTTGCCTTCAGTGTTCATGGACATGGTCTTTTCACTGGAATTCCGTTGCATGGCGCGGATGATAGGGCGTCAATCCCGATTTACAACCGACATGGCGGCACAGCGACAAAACGTCTGTCCCCCTTTCCATCGCAGGGGGGCTATGTAAATATGCATTTACACTTGGGGAAATGTGAGGGGGATGCCTGATGGCCGTCGCGACGCTCAGCCTGTTCCGCTTCGAAAGCACGAGCCGCCTGCCCTGGATCATCTCGCAAATGATCCTTGCCCGCAAACCGCTTCACGACGAAACCCGGCTGCGCTTCTTCAAACTCTGCGGCTCGGGCACCGGTGAAGGGTTCACACCCAAACCCAATGTCCATGTCTGGGCGATCATGTCCGCTTTCGCCAATGAGGAAGACGCCCGCGCCGTCACCCAGGAAAGCCCCGTCTGGCAGAACTGGCGCAAGCATTCGGACGAACAGCTCTTCATCCATCTCGAGCCGGTCTCCTCGCGCGGCAGCTGGGCGGGGCGCAACCCGTTCATCCCCGAACCCGATGCCGAGCCCGGCACCGGCCCGGTGGTCGCGCTCACCCGTGCCTCGATCAAACCGCATATGGCGACCCGTTTCTGGTCGCGCGTGCCCGATATTTCCGAAAAAGTCGGCGCCGATCCGAACCTGATGTTCAAGATCGGCATCGGAGAAATTCCGCTTTTCCATCAGGTCACCTTCTCGATCTGGCCCGATGTGAAGGCGATGTCGCAATTCGCGCGGGGCGACACCCCGCACGGACGGGCCATCCGCGCCGCACGCGAGCAAGGATGGTTCACCGAAGAACTCTACGCCCGGTTCCGTCTGCTTGGAACCGAGGGCACCTGGATGGGCAGAAACCCGCTGGAGGCCCGGAAAGACTTGGAAAGGGAAGCTGCATGACCTCTGCTGTCGCTCAAATTCGTCCCCAGGCAGAAGGCGCACGACCGCGACCCGTATTTCCCTTCTCGGCCATCGTCGGCCAGGAAGACATGAAGCTTGCGCTCCTGCTCACCGCCGTTGACCCCGGCATCGGCGGCGTTCTGGTGTTTGGCGACCGCGGCACCGGCAAATCCACCGCCGTGCGTGCACTTGCCGCCCTTCTGCCCGAGATCGAGGCGGTCGAGGGCTGCCCGGTCAACTCGCCGAAAGTCGAGATGATCCCGGAATGGGCGACGGTGCTCTCAAAAGACATCGTGCGCAAGGCAACCCCGGTGGTGGACCTGCCGCTTGGCGTTTCCGAAGACCGCGTGGTGGGCGCGCTCGACATCGAACGCGCGATCTCGCATGGCGAGAAGGCGTTTGAGCCGGGCCTTCTGGCGCGCGCCAACCGCGGCTATCTCTACATCGACGAATGCAACCTCCTTGAAGATCACATCGTCGACCTGCTCCTTGATGTGGCGCAATCGGGCGAGAACGTGGTCGAGCGCGACGGGCTCTCGATCCGCCACCCGGCGCGCTTCGTGCTGGTGGGCTCGGGCAACCCCGAAGAGGGCGATTTGCGCCCGCAGCTTCTGGACCGGTTCGGCCTTTCGGTCGAGGTGCTCTCCCCGCGCGACGTGGAAACCCGCGTCGAGGTGATCCGGCGGCGCGATACCTATGACGCCGACCCGCTCAAGTTCCTTGAGGAATGGCGCCCGAAAGATATGGAGATCCGCGAGCAGATCCTGACCGCGCGCGCCCATCTGCCGAAGGTCGAGGCGCCCAATACCGCGCTTTACGACTGCGCCGCGCTCTGCATCGCGCTGGGCTCGGATGGTCTGCGGGGGGAACTCACGCTCCTGCGTTCTGCGCGCGCCCTCGCCGCGCTCGAAGGTGCCCCCGCCGTGGGCCGGGAACATATCCGCAAGGTGGCGGGCATGGCGCTTTCGCACCGTCTGCGCCGCGACCCGCTGGATGAAGCCGGCTCCACCGCCCGCGTGGCCCGCACGGTCGAAGAAACGTTGCCCTGACCATGGAAGAAGATCATCTCCGCTCGGCGCTTGCGGTGCTGACGGTCGATCCGGCGGCACTGGGCGGGCTCTGGCTGCGCTCGCGCGCCGGCCCCGTGCGCACGGCTTTCACCGATGTTCTGGCGGCACTCCCGTTCCCGATGGCGCTGCGCCGCCTGCCCCCCAATTTGGACGATCAGGCGCTTTACGGCGGGCTTGATGTGGCCGAGACGCTGCACACCGGCCGCCCGGTGCTGCGCGGCGGCCTGCTCGATGAGCCGCGCGTGTTCATCCTGCCGATGGCCGAGCGCTGCACACCGAAGCTCGGCGCCCGCCTCGCGCAGGCGCTCGATGCCCGCCAACAGGCGCTCATTGCGCTCGACGAGGCCGCCGAGGCCGAAGAGGGCCTGCCCTTCTCGATCGCCGACCGGCTTGGCCTCTTCATCGACCTGAGCGAGACCCGCTCGATCGACGGCGCGGCGCTCCTGCCCGACCCCGAGCGCATCGCCAGTGCCCGCGTGCTGCTCCCGCACATCGAGATGCCCTCGGAGCGGGTGCGCGAAGTGGTCGAGGGCTGCGCACGGCTGCGCATCCTCAGCCTGCGCGCGCCGATGCTGGCGCTCACCGCCGCGCGCATCCTCACGGCGCTCGATGGCCGGACCGTGGTGGAAAAGGATGATGTCCTCCACGCCGCGCAACTCACGCTCGCCCATCGCGCCATGCCGCTGCAAGATATGCAAGACGAGCCCCCGCCCCCTCCGCCGCCCGAGCCGCAAGACAATGACCGGCCCGAGAATGACGATCAGGATCAGACCGATCCGGGCGAGGGCCTGCCGCGCGAGATCATCGTCGAGGCGGTGCGGGCGATGCTGCCCGATGACCTTCTCAAAACCATCGACCTGCGGTCCCGCCTGAAGGCCGCGAATGGGGGCGCGGGTTCGGGCGAAGAGCGGATCGGCAACCGCCGTGGCCGCCCGCTGCCCTCGCGCAAGGGCAAGCTTGAAGACAATGCCCGCATCGACCTTGTGGCCACCTTGCGCTGCGCCGCTCCCTGGCAGGGGATGCGCCGCAAATCGGCCCCCGCCGCGCGCAAAAAGCAGGTGCTCTTGGTGGATGCCTCCGACATCCATCTGCGCCGCCGCAAGGAGATGTCGGACCGGGTTCTGATCTTTACCGTCGATGCCTCTGGCTCTGCGGCGATGGCGCGGCTCTCCGAGGCGAAGGGCGCGGTGGAACTCCTGCTCGCGCGCGCGTACAGCCAGCGCGACCATGTCTCGCTTGTGAGCTTCCGTGGCGAGGGGGCGCAGCTTCTGCTTGCGCCGTCGCGCTCGCTGACGCAAACGAAGCGTCACCTCTCGGGGCTCCCCGGCGGCGGCGGCACACCGCTCGCGCATGGGCTCGAACTTGCGCTTTCGACCGCGAAACAGGCGCGTTCGCGCGGCATGACGCCCACCATCGCACTGCTCACCGACGGGCGCGGCAATATCGCCCTTGATGGCAGCGCGAACCGCGCGCTGGCGGAAGAGCAAGCCACCCAGATGGCCCGGGCGATCCGCGCCGCCGGCACACCTGCGGTTATCATCGACACGGCGATGCGGCCCAATCAGCGCCTCAAGGAACTGGCGCAGAACATGGGCGGGCATTACATTGCGCTGCCAAGGGCCAATGCGCATCGCATGGCCGATGTGCTTGGAGCCGCTCTGGAGGCGTAGATGGATCCGCGAAACCTGCCGGCAAACTGGCCCAACCGGTCTGCCGCGCGGATTCATCGGGTCGATCGCATCGACTGGTGGGTAATCGACATCGGCCCGCGCGCGGCCCCGGTACTCCTGCTGCTCCATGGCCTTGGCGCCTCGGGCCACAGCTTCCGGCGCACCATTCCCGGGCTCTCGAAGCATTTCCGGCTGATCGTGCCCGACCTGCCCGGCCATGGCTGCACCCGCACCCGTGAACGCGACCGGCTGGGCCTAGGCCCGATTGCCGAGGATCTCTCCGCGCTTTGCGACGCGCTCGGCACGACCCCCGCCGCGGTGATCGGCCATTCCGCGGGCGGGGCGATCGCGTTGCAGATGGCGCTCAACACGGCGATCCCGCGGGTGATCGGCATCAATGCCGCGCTCGACCATTTCGAAGGCGTGGCCGGGGTGCTTTTCCCGCTCATCGCACAAGGGCTTGCCGCCTTCCCGCTCACCGCGCCGATGGCGGCGCGGCTCTGGGCCTCGCCCGCGCGGGTGAGCCGGCTCCTCGACAGCACCGGCTCGGTGATCGAGCCCAAGGGCAAGGCGCAATATACCCGCCTGATCAGGGATACCGAGCATGTCCGGGGCGCGTTGGAAATGATGGCGCAATGGCGGCTCGAGACGCTGATCCTGAACCTGCCGCGGCTGCGCAAACCCGCACTCCTGCTCGCCGGGGCGGGCGACAAGGCGGTGCCGCCCGAGGTCTCGGAAAGCGCCGCCCATGCGATGCCGCAAGTCGAATTGCGCAAGATGCCGGGGGGGCATCTGCTGCATGAAGAGGCACCGGACGGGCTCTGCACCGTGCTGCGCGACTGGCTGACCGGAGCGGCGTAGCGCCGACAGGCCAGGCAAAGGCTCGGCACCGCGCAACGGCATTGCCTCCCGGATCCCCCAGGCGCCCCCCCGGACTGAACCGGGAGCGGGCGACAGGGTCAGCGGCTGGATCGGGTCAGCCGCATCACCAGTTCCTCGCGCAACAGCCCCTCGTCCTCGCCGCTTTCCTGCGCAAGCCGCTTGAGCCCGAAATGGACCCGCGCGATCTCCTGATAATAGCTCGTGAAAGCGTAGTTCACCGCCGCACCCGCCACCGCGCCGAGCACCGGTACCGTCTGCGCCGCGAGCTTCTGGCCAAGCGCCAGAGCAAGCCTGGGCGCAACCTTGCCGATCAGCCCATGCAACCCGGCGCCGGTCAGCGTCATGCGTGCCGTCAAAAACCCCATGTCGACACCGTCATCGGCATCAAGTGGCCCGGCGGCGGCGAAGACGCGCAGACACTCCACCCGCACTTCCTCACTTTCCGGATCGAACCCGTGTTCGGCGGCAATGCCCTGGATCGCGCGCAAGAGCAGCGTGATGGTGAAAGGCAACTCGGCCAGAGCGCTCGGCAAACCGCCCGCGCCCCCCGCCGCACCAAGCGCGGTACCCAATGCCTTGTTCACCCAGTCGGGCCGGTCCGCGACGACACCACGCGAGCGGCGCGCCGCCTCGAAAGCGGTGTCGAGCCCGCGTTCGGTGGCCGTTTGCAGACCGTTCAATACCGGGGCGGGGAGCCGTCCGAGCAGCCCCTCCGTGGTGGCGCCGACAAGCGAAATCACCTGCATCATCGGCCCCGAGGCGGAGCGATGGCGGCGCGCCAGTGCATCGAGCGCCGAGGTCAGGCCGGGATCGGTGACCGGCAAAAGAATTTCGGGCTGCATGGTTCTCCCCTGTTTTCCCCGATATGGGGCGCGGGAGACGCGGGCGAAAGATCAGGGGACGAATTTCTCCACCGGCCCGCGCACCCCCGCCCAGGCGCCGGGGCGCAACTCCAGCGCCAGCACCCGCTCGGGGTTGGTCGGAGGTGGCATCTCCACCCCGTCGATCTTCTCGAACCCGAACCGCTGGTAATAGGGCGCATCGCCCACGAGCAGCACCCGTTCCCAGCCGAGCCGCCGTGCCTCGGCCAGGCTCTCGCGCATCAAAAGGCCGCCGAGCCCCTCGCCCTGCCGCGTCGGGTGCACGGCGACGGGGCCCAGAAGCAGCACCCGCGCGCCGCCCACCAGCACCGGCCAGTAGCGGATCACCGCAGCAAGCACCCCATCTTCGCGCAGCGTCAGGCAAAGCGGCTGCACCGGCGCCACCCCCTCGCGCAACCGGTAGGAGGAGAGCGCCGTTCGCCCCGGCGCGAAGCAGAGGTCATAAAGCGCCTCCACCTCCCACCAGTCGGCCTCGGTCTCTTCCTCAAGCTGGTACATATCGCCCCCGATTCCCGCGATTATCCGTCTTTCCCCGCGCCTAACACGCGCTAATCTCGGGTTCAAATCAAAGGAGAAGCCGATGTTCTACCGCCCCGAGGAGGGTTGTCCCCTGCCCCACAACCCGTTTGGCGCGATCGTGGCCCCGCGTCCGATCGGCTGGATCTCGACGCGCGGAAGACTGGGCGACAATCTCGCCCCCTATTCTTTCTTCAATGCCGTCGCCTATACCCCGCCGCAGCTCGTTTTTGCCTCGACCTCGGCGAAGGCCGATCGCGGCGATACCAAGGACAGCCTCGCCCAGATCCGCGAAACGGGGGTGTTTTGCGTCAATCTCGTCTCTTCCGATCTGATCGCAGCGATGAATGCCTCCTCCGCGGCGCTGCCTGCGGGCATGGATGAATTCGTCGCCACCGGGCTCGAAAAGGCGGGATGTGTGGGGATCGACTGCCCGCGTGTGGCCATCGCGCCCGCGAGCCTCGAATGCCGGCTGGTGCAGGTGATCTCGCTGCTGGGCGCCTACAACTACCTCATTCACGGCGAAGTCGTGGGCGTGCACATCCGCCCCGATTGCCTGCATGATGGCCGTTTCCGCCCGCCGGATCGCCTCTCCCGGCTCGGCTATCAGGATTACGCGACGATCACGGAAACCTTCGATCTCGCGCGTCCCTGATGGCCGGGCGCGCCCCTGCCGCCGGATCACGATGACCCCGGGACGCCGCGCGCGGGCCTGCCGCCACTTTTTAGACGGGACCGGCGTCCGGATGGACGGCGCCTGCCACCCCGCAAACAAAACCTCCCGGCGCGGGCTCGCACCGTCGCGCCGGGGGGGGAGGTCCCCGGAGAGAGACCTGTACCGAAGGCCGGGGCGCGGCAAGCCGCGCCCCGAAGCCGCATGAACCTCCGCGCGAACGGGCCGCGCGAACTGCGATCAAGCGGCGTTTTCGTTGATGTCCATCCGCACGAGCGTCTGGTTGAGCAGGATATAGGCGATTTCGCCGAAGGTGACCGGGCCGGTGAAGCCGCCGGTGCGCTGGCCCTCAAGCTCGCCATAGAGGTAGTTCAGGATACAGTTGCACGAATACTGGCCCGCGCCCGCATCGCCCGCGCCCTGCGCAAAGGCCTGGGCATAGGAGCCCAGCGCATTCGCCAGGCGATATTCGACGCCCGCGACAACAGGCGCGTAAAATTTCACCTCGCCGGTTTCGGGATCGGCCGACTGGATCGAGACATTGACGAGCGCGCCTGCGTAATTCGCCACCAGCGGCAGGCGCGTGTCGATCTTGTTTTCGGTGATATAGGCGGCGAGGTTCACCCGTTCGCCATTCACCATCGCGGTTTTCGCCACAAAGCCGCTTTCGTCAAAGACGAAGCTCAGCTTCGCGTCATCACCCCGGGCGAAGATGTTGAGGATGTCGAGGTCGATCGAGACGCTCTCGGGCAGCGCAACATGGAGCAGAACCGCACCCTCGTCATGACCGATGCCGGTGGTGCCGTCGAACACTTTCGGCGCGCGCTTGCCGATCTCGTCGAGATGCACGCCGGTGATCCAGCCCGCGAGCGGTTGGTCGAACAGGCCCGGATAGCTCTGGCCATCCACGGCGAATTGCGAATGCGCCACCGAGAAGGCCGGGATCATGATCATCGTCACACCGCCGGGCTTGTAACCCGCGGAGATGCCCGGAAGCCCCGCCACATCGAGATGGCGCGGCGTGGCGCCGGTCGCGGCGCTGATCGTGGTGCAAAAGAGCCGGTCACGCACCACCGCACCGCCGGTTTCGGTGACGAAGTAAACAGTGGTCCCGCCAATCCAGGCACCCTTGGGCAGTTGCGCCAGCAGCGCCTCGTCGCCCGCGATCACCATCACATCCCCGGCTTCGATTCGACTCGAGACCTCGGAAACCGTCAACATTTCGTTTTTCATCGTTTTCTCCGGTCAGAATTTCGACACATCAGCGACAGCAAAGGGGTTCTTCGTCACGAAATCGCGCAGTTCGCCCACTTTGGCAGCAAGCGCCCCCGGCGCTTCGGCCACCTCGCGGCGCATGCGCGAGATCAGGATCCGGGTTGCCAGGGACGCCGCCGACAGATCGGAGTCACTCGTAAGGACCCGCTTCCAGCGCGGATCGGACACATCAGGAATCATTCACACCTCCAATCGTGTTCTTGAATAAATAAACATCTAGATCTTAATAACGGGTTTCTGCCCTTCCCCCGGGAGGGTGAACCTGCAATGTTGGCGCTAAATACTCCCCGGGCCAGGCGCCCCCCGGAAAGGCAAGGCATGACAGCGATTCTCACCGTCACCCTTAACCCCACTGTCGATCTTTCCATTTTTGCCGATACTGTCGCCCCCGAGCGCAAGCTGCGCTGCACCCGGCCCGACACCGACCCGGGCGGCGGCGGCATCAATGTGAGCCGGGCAATTTCGGCGCTCGGCGGCCATTCGACCGCCTTTGTCGCTCTCGGCGGGCCGACCGGCGACAAGGTCATGCACCTGCTTGCCGAGCAGGGAATCGGCCTTGCCCCCTTCCCCGCACCGGGCGAGACGCGCCAGAGCCTTACCGTCACCGATGCCGCAAGCGGCGAACAATACCGCTTCGTGATGCCGGGACCGGAATGGAGCGGCCCCGATGTACGCAAGGTGCTCGACCGGATCGCGAAATCCGCACCCGAAAACGGCATCGTCGTGCTGTCGGGCAGCCAGCCGCCGGGCGTACCCGATGATTTCCCGGCCCGGCTCGCCACGAAAATTGCCCGCACCCGGGCACGGTTCTTTCTCGATACTTCGGGCAAGGCACTGCATCAGCTCCTCGTTGCCGGGGCGCAACCGGTCGATGTGCTCCGCATGGACGATCTTGAGGCGGAAGAGCTCGCCGGACGAGCGCTGCCCGCCCGCTCCGACAGCGCCGATTTTGCGCAGGAACTCGTGCACAAGGGTATCGCGCATGCGGTGGTGGTGGCGCGCGGGGCCGATGGCAACGTGCTCGCCACCGCAACCGAGCGCTGGGTGGCGCAGGCGGTGCCCGAGAAGGTGATCTCCAAGGTCGGCGCGGGGGACAGTTTTGTGGCCGCCTTCACGCTCAGCCTCGGGCGCGGACTCGCGCTGCCCGAGGCACTGCGCTGGGGCGCAGCGGCAGCCGCGGCAGCGGTGATGACCCCCGCCACCGAGCTTTGTACCGAGCGCGACGTGCGCCGGCTTCTGCGCAGCGCCACGCTTTCCCGGCTTTGAGCCCGCCCGCTCCGGATCCGGGGCAACGCGCGCCGTGGGCTGGCAGGAATCGCCGGAACTGCCCGAAGTCTGGCGCCCGGGTGACCCCAGGTTCGCGCGGCACGATCCGCGGGCCTCGGCTTTGTCAGACCGTCAGGGCCGTTCCCGCGCTCCGGCCGGGCTTGCATCCCGCCGCCAAGGCGCCTTATTTGGGCCGCATAGCCCTGCGCGACCCTCCCGCCCGTCGCGACGGCACGAACCGGCGCAAAGGACCAAGCGGCCAGAATGCTTCCCCCTCCCTTCGTGATCTCGATCCAGAGCCAGGTCGTGTTCGGCCATGTCGGCAATTCCGCGGCGCTCTTTCCGATGCAGGCCGCCGGGCTCGAGGTCGCCGCGATCCCGACCGTGGTATTTTCCAACACCCCCGATTATCCAACGCTGCGCGGCCGCGCCCTGCCGCCTGAATTCTTCTCCGACCTATTGCAGGGCGCGCGTGAACGCGGGCTGGCCGAACGCGCCGATTTTCTCCTCACCGGCTATATCGGCTCGCAGGAAGTGGCAGAAATGACTGCCGATTTCGTTGCAGAGGCGAAGGCCGCGAACCCTCGGCTCCGCTATCTTTGCGACCCGGTTCTGGGCGATGCGGGCCCCGGGCTTTATGTGCCCGCGGCGATTGCCGGGGTGATGCGCGACCGTCTCCTGCCGCTTGCCGATCTCGCCACGCCGAACCCGTTCGAGCTCGGCTGGCTCACCGGGCAACCGGTGGCCACGCTGGCCGATCTCGTCGCCGCGAAAGCGGCGCTGAACCTTGCGCCCGCGGCCACACTCATCACCACAGGCTGCGCGCTCGACGACACCGCCCCGGGACAGATCGAGAGTGTAATCCTCGGTCCCTCGGGCACGAGCCGCCATCCGACCGCGCATCTGCCGATCGCGCTCCCCGGCACGGGGGATCTGTTTGCCGGGCTGATCCTTGCCGGGCTCGGCCGCCGCCACCCCCTGCCGCAGGCGGTGGAAACCGCGCAAAGGCTCACCTCCCGCGCGCTCGCCCATGCGGCAGCCCTCGGCGCCGGCGAGGTGGTGCTGAGCGAGCCCGAATTTCGCCGTGCCCTCCTCACGCTTGGGGCGGCGTGAGCTCAACCGATCCGGGCGAGCACATCGGCTTTCAGAAACCGCTGGATCACCAGCATGAAGACGACCGAGGGAACGAGCAGGATCAGCGCCGTGATCGAGGCGATCTGGTAATTCCCCTCCAGCGCGGCGCTGTAAAGCAGAAGCGGCAGCGTCGTGACATCGGGCACGCCCACAAAGAACGTTCCGGTGAATTCATCGAGCGAGATCAGGAAAACGAAGATCGCACTGGCGATCAAACCCGGCAGCGCCAGCGGCAGGGTGACGGTGCGAAACACGGTGAACCGGGGCGCGCCCATATTCGCGGCCGCCTCCTCAAGCGCGGGATCAACGGCAGCAAAGGCGGCGGCCGAGATCCAGACAGAGAACACCAGCCCCTGGATCGCATGCACCAGAACGACCCCGGGGAAAGTGCCATTGAGCCCGAGGCTATAGAAGATGCGCGCCACGTTCATCTGTACCGCAATCGCCGGAAAGGCCTGCGGCAGCAGGAACAAAAACAGGAAAAGCGCCCGCCCCGGGAGTCGCCCGCGCGCGAGCGCAAGCCCTGCCGGCACCGCCACAAGAAGCGAGACGACGACGGTCAGCACCGCTATCACAAGCGAATTTCCCAGCGAGATCATTGCATTGCCCTGCGGCCGGAAGACTCGCTCCCAAAACGCGAACCCATAGCTTTGCGGCAGTTTGGCGGGGAAATACCAGGTCTCGGCAAAGGCCCAGAGAAGCATGTTTGTCAGCGGCCCGAAGACCGCGAGCGCGAGCGCGGCCAGTGCAAGGCCGGTGAGCGTGGCCCTGAGGGCGGAAGGCAGGACGGGACGGCGCGGCGTCATGCCGATTTCTCCTTGAGCCCCTGCCGCAAATAGCCCCAGGCCACGAGCCCGGTCATCGCATAGGCGATGAGTCCAAGCGCATTCGCCATGCCGTAATCGCCATAAGCATTGATGCGCCAGGCCATGTCGACGGTGAGCATGGTCGGGTTTTCGGCATTGATCATCATCGGCACGGACAGCACCGACATCATGGTGACGAAGCTCAGGATCAGCCCGGAAGCGAGGCTCGGCATCACCTGCGGCACCACCACATCGAGCAGCAACCGCAACCGCTTCGCACCAAGGTTGCGCGCCGCCTCGATCGTGGCGCGGTCGAGCGCGGCCATCGCGCCCGCCAGAAGCAGCGCGACAAACGGGGTCTGCTTCCAGACGAAGGTGATGACGATGCCACGCCAGTCGAGAAAGCTCTGGGTAGTGAAGGGGGTGAGCAGACCCAGTTCAACCAGTGCAGTGTTCATCATGCCATTCTTGGCAAGGAAGGTACGCATCAGCTGCGCCGCCACCACGAAGGGAATGAAGAGCGGCCAGCGGTAAAGCCAGCCCAGCAGCGCAACGAACAGGCGGCTCTCGCCGAGCGTCAGATAGCCCGCGATAGCCACGGCGAGCACAGCCACAAGTGCCGTTGCCAGAACAACGATGACGAGCGAGAACAGGATATCGGCAGAGTAGAACTGCCAGGCGCGCCAGAAATTGCCCATCCCCCAGCGCGCCTCCGCGTCTTGCCAGAAGGCGGAGGCAAGCGAGGACGCGAGAGGGAAGAGAAACAGCACGGCCATCATCGTCAGCGCCGGGGTGATGAGCAGGAGCGAAGCCTTGCGACCGAACATGGGGTTTGCCTTCAGGACGAAAATCCGGGGGCGGTCACCGCCGCCCCCGGTGGATGTCGCGCAGATCAGTTCGTGACTTTGGTCTCGTAATCTTCAAGCAGATCGTTGAAATAGGCGCCCAGCGGGAAGGGCTTGGCCTTTGCCGCCAGATCCTCGGGGGTGATGTCGGTGAAGAGCTTGGCCCAACTCGCCTCATCGAGCACGCCTTGCAGATGCGTCGCATCAATCCCCGGATACCAGTTGAACTTTTTCACGATCCCCTCGGCCTGCACCTCGGGCGAAGTGGCAAGGGCGATGAATTTTTTCGCCGCTTCCGCATGCGCGGCCTTCGCGGGGATCGCGTAGTAATAGGGCTGGCCGGGCATGCCGGGCTCGGGCAGGAAAATCTTCAGGTTCGGATTGAGCCGCCCGTCCTGCTGCCAGCTGTAGAACATGTCGACCCAGACCGGACCCATCGCGATCTCGCCACGGTTGAGCATGTCGAGCGTGCCCGCATTGCCCGGCGTGAAGGTGACATTTTCGTTGAAGGCCTTGAGCTCGGCAAAGGCTGCCGTCCAGCCGGCCTCCTGCGCCTTGTCATAGGGGCCGGTCATCAGCACGGCCGCATCGCCGCCGAAAGCGTAGATCCAGGCAGTGGCAAAGGCAACGCCCGACATGCCGTTTTTGATGCCGTTGTAGCCAAAGGCGCCCTTGTGTGCCGCCGCCCAGTCGCGGAGCCCGGCCATCGTTTGCGGCGGCTCGGGCACCAGATCGGGGTTATAAGCGATCGCGGTTTGCGAGATGAACATCGGCATCACGTAGCCCGCCACATCGGTGCCCAGCGCGTTTTCGGCGCTCACGCTCGTCACGAGCGGGCCGGTGGCGATCTCGTCGCGGTATTTTTGCAAAAGCCCGCTCTCGACCATCTCGCCGGTCTTGAGCTGGTTCGTCACGATCACATCGAGATCCCAGACATCGCGGTCCTTTTGGGCCGTGAGCTTTTCGAGGATCGCCTGGCTGCCGGCATCACCCGGGCCGGTACCGACGGTGGTGACCTTCCAGCCGGGGTTTTGTGCCTCGAACATCGGGCCGAGGTAATCGGTCACGTAATCGACCATGTTCTCGCTGCCGCCGGTGGCGACGGTGAGGGTCTCCTCGGCCTCGGCGAGGCTCGCGCCGCCCAGCGCGGCGGCCAGCGTCAGCACGGCGGGCCAGAAAGTCTTTGCAATTCGCAGGGGCATGGTTTTCTCCTAGCGGATCAAGGGGGGAACGGCAGCTATGCCGCCTCTTGGCCGGTCGCGGCGCTCTCGGATCTTGCAGGAAACAGACAGAGCGCCGTGGCCGGTACATGCAGATCGACGCGCGCGCCGGTCCCATGTCGGGTCGGGGCGTCCACCATGATCCGGTCCGCGCCAATCGCGACCTCGTGGCGGTAGACGGAGCCCAGATAAGAATGAGAAAGCACCTCCCCCGCAAGGGAGAGGGAAGGACCGGGGGGCGGCTCAAGCCGGACGGTCTCGGCGCGAAACATCACCTCCGCGGCGCCCTCGGCGAGCCCTTGCGGCGCATGGAGCGCACCGGTGAGCGACAGCGCCGCAGGGCCGACGCACAAAAGCCCGCCCTCAAGCCGCGCGGCAAGGCGGTTGTCCACCCCCATGAAGCGCGCCACATAGGGGCTTGCCGGCCGGTGCCAGACCTCTTCCGGGCGGCCCGCCTGGGCGATCCGGCCCTCCTGCAGGATCACGATCCGGTCGGCCATCGACATCGCCTCCTCGCGATCATGGGTGACGAGAATGGTGGTGAGGCCAAGGCGCTGCTGCAGGGCGCGGATCTCGTGACGCATGCTCGCGCGGATCCCGGCATCGAGGTTGGAGAGCGGTTCGTCGAGGAGCAGCACCGGCGGATCGATGGCGAGCGCACGCGCCAGCGCCACGCGCTGCCGTTGCCCCCCCGAGAGATCAGAGACCCGCCGCCCGGTGAGATCCTCAAGCCCCACCATCGCGGCCATTTCCGCCACCCTTGCGCGGATCACGTCGCGCGGATGACGGCGCAATTTCAGCCCGTAGCCGATATTCTGGGCCACTGTCATATGCGGCCAGAGCGCATAGCTCTGAAACATCATCGCCATGCCGCGCGCCTCGGGCGCGGTCTGGCTCATGTCGACTCCGTCGACCGCAATCCCTCCCGCCCGCACCGGCACAAAGCCGGCAAGCGCGCGCAGGATTGTCGTCTTGCCGCAGCCCGATTCGCCCAGAAGCGCGATGAACTCGCCCGCAGCCACATCAAGCGACAGATCGGTGATCACATCCGCACCGTCATAGCCAAGATGAAGCCCTGCAAGGGAAATACTCCGTCCGAGCGGTGAAGTGCGGTGTTCGACAAGGGTCATGGGTTCGCCTTCATGAAACCGTCATGCAAAATCTGCACACGTGTTCACATAGACCGCCGCTGTTACAGCGGTGTGACGGGACGAGACCGGGAGGGGCGGATGAGTGTCGAGGCAAACGAGAGCCGCGGACCCGTGCGGCGGGTAACAGCGGCCGAAGTTGCGCAGGGCGCGGGCGTCTCGCGCTCGGCGGTCTCGCGCGCCTTCACGCCGGGAAGCTACCTCGATGCCGACAAACGCACCCGCATCCTCAAGGTGGCCGAGCAGCTCGGCTATCGGCCCAACAGGCTCGCCGCGGGGTTGCAGGGGCGCGGCCGGTCCAACCTCGTGGCGGTGCTGGTGGGGCAACTCGCCAATCATTTCGACAGCGATTTTCAGGCAATCCTCCTTGAGGGGCTCGCGGCGATGGGCAAATGGCCGCTCGTGATCCTCGCCGCTCCCGAAATGATCGAGGAAGATATTCTCGGCGTGCTCGGCTTTCCGCTCGATGCGCTGATCCTGCGCGGCGGCTCGGTTGGGGCGCCGGTGGTGGACTATTGCAGCAAGCTTGGCATCCCGCTCGTCGTCTCGGGGCGGGTGATGGATCTGCCCGGCGTCGATTCGGTCTGCGGCGACAATATTGGCGGCGCCGAGGCGGCGGTCGGGGCACTCATCGCCCGGGGGCGGCGCCAGATCGGCTACCTCGGCGGTCCGGCTGATCTCTTTTCTGATGCCGAACGGCGGGCGGGGTTTCATTCCGCGATCGCGCAAGCGGGGCTTCTGCCCGCCGCCACCTGCAGCGCCGATTACAGCTTCGAGGGCGGCTACGCCGCCGTCGCCGGGCTGCTCGGTCAGGCCCCGGCGCTCGACGGGTTGTTTTGTGGCAATGATGCGATGGCGATGGGCGCGATGGCCGCGCTGCGCGAGATCCATGGCCGTGCCGTTCCCGAGGATATTTCGGTCGTCGGCTTTGACGATATCTCGATCGCCTGCTGGCCCGGCATCGCGCTTTCGACCGTGCGCAACGATGCGCGCGCCACAGTGGCCGAGATCCTCTCCTTGCTCGCCAGCAGGCTTGCCGAGCCACAGCGCCCCGGCCGCGTGGTGCGGATCCCCGCGCCTTTCATCGCAAGGAACAGCCATTGACCCCCGCCGCCCTGCATTCGATCTGGCTCGTCCCGGCCGCAGAAGAGGCGCGCGCCCTCGCGGCGGAGATCGCGCGGATCGCCACGCGGACCGGCACCGCGGCTTTCGCCCCGCATGTAACGTTGATCGGCGACAATGCCGCTCCCCTGCCGCGGCTCGAGGCGGCCGTTGACGCGCTGGCCCGCTCCACCCCACCGCTCACGGCCCGGATCACGGCGCTGGCCGGCGAGACCAAGCGGTTTCGCGCGCTCTACCTCGCGCTCCAGCCCGGACCGGGGCTGACAGGCCTGCGCCGCGCGCTCGCGGAATCGCTCCCCCCCGAGGCAGGGCACGGCGCCTTCCGGCCACATCTCTCGTTGGGTTACGGCCCGCGCGCCCATGCGCATCGCACGGCTGCGGCACGCGGCCTTGCGCTCTGGTGCGGGCGGTCGCTCCGGTTCGACCGGGTGCAGATCGTGCGGTCCGCCGCAACCATTCCCGTCGCAGACTGGGAGATCCTCGACAGCCGACCGTTGCGCCGCACGCCCAACCTCTGATCACGAGGTGCTTGCGGTTCACTCATTTAGGGGGGATGGTACCGCCTCCCCGGCTCGAACGGGGGACCTCTGGATCCACAATCCAGCGCTCTAACCAACTGAGCTAAGGCGGCACTGAGGGGCGTTTAGCTTCTGGCGCGGGGGAATGCAAGAGGGAAGCGGGCGCAGAAATGACCGAAGCGCTTGCCCCGCCGCGCTGCTTTGGCTAGGCCGGGACGAGAAGCCGCAGCGGAGGAGAGGATGGGGATCAACGACGAAAACGAAATGGCGGGCGATTTGCAGATCGGCCCCACCGATCAGGGCATGGTGCGGATCTTCGTTTCGGGTGACGGGTTCGAACTGCCCTTCGATTTCGACCCGGAAGAGGCGGAAGAAATCGCCGAGGAGCTGCTCGCCGCGGCCGAGGCGGCCCGCGAGATCGCCGCTGGCGGAAAGCCGAAAGGCGCCAAGCCTAGAGGAAAACGCTGAGCCCTGCCGCATCGCGCCCCGCAAGGCGCAGGGCCGCGGTGCGGGCAAATCCCTGCATCACGGACTTGCGGCGCGGAGCCGCGAGCTTCGCCTCGGGCGGCAGGCGCAGGATCTCGCCACCAAACCGGTCCGCAAGGATCAGACCGGTTTCTTCCGGCAGGATCGCGGTCGGGAAATCTCCCTCAACCGCCCAGAAAAACCGGTCTGCATAAGCCAGATAGCCTTGCCATTTGCGGTCCGAGGTAAAATCCGCCCGCGAGGATTTGCACTCCACCACCCAGATCTCGCCCTTGCGGCCAAGCGCCATCACATCGACCCGTAATCCGGGCTTTGGCACGACCTCGGGCAGGCAGGCGAAGCCATGATCCATCAGACAGCGCATCACGCCACGCGCGATAAGTTGACCGGGGAGAAGATCCTTTGCCATGCCCGAAGCATGAACGAAGAGAGAACATTTGTCGAGTGCGGCATTGCGACATTTGACGACGCGAGGGCGGAACGCGAGGCTGAGGCGGTAACGATCTTCAAGGGTCAGGCCATGTCCGAGCACGAACGCCGTCTAGCGGCCGCGCAGGCCGAAATGAAAGCTGCCGGCCTGCGGGCGCGGCCGCTTAGCCCTGTCGCCATCCGGCTGATGCAACTGGTCGGGCAGGAGCCGCGCCCCTGGCCCTATCTGCCGCTGCATCTGCGGCTGCTCGCCTATGGGCTGCCGTTCGGGCTGGTCTGGATCACCGTGAATGCGGTGTTCGGGTGGCGCGGAATCGTGGCGGATCCGACGATCTTTCTTGCCTCGACGCTGCTCGGCATCCCGATCTACACGCTCTCGATCGGGCTCATCGAGCAGCAACGCTGGTGCCGCAAAGGATTGAGCCGCTGGGAGGAACTCTGAGCCCTTGCCCTGCGCCCCGGCACATCCTATCTGAGAGGCGGCGGTTACTGCTCTTCGCGTGAACGGGGCCTTTTTCCAGTGGCCGATAACCATTCCTGAGGGAACTGGCTCTGCCCTGGCCCTGGCCTGGGTATCTGGCACCCACCTGACTTGTCAGGCTCTCGGGAAATCTCGCCCCCACGGTCGCTGCGGTTTCCGCCACCTTTTGCCGATGCCGTGGCCTTCAGGCCCTTCAACGCGCAACCGCAACACTCGCCGACGCGAAAAGCTGAGCCTTCACAAACGAAAACCCCCCGCCGAAGCGAGGGGCTTCCGTGTCCGGAGGGTTCAGTACAGTTTCTTGACGATCTTGCGCTTGGATTTGGAGTCGACCGGAACCGGAATGGCCACCATGTCGAGCGGCATCTCGAAGGTCGGAATGGCATCGCGCCGCCCCCCCCCGCGCGGTGGCTCTTTCTCCGCCAGAGCCATCACCGAGATGCCGAATTGGACGCCCGCGAACACCACCGTGTTGAACACGAAGAGAAGCGCGATCGCGATATAGCCGATATCGGAGGTGAGGATCAGATGCCGCAGATTTACGACGTTGAAGCCAAGCAACATGCCCACAAAGGCCGCCGAGAGAAGAGCCCCGAAAAGGATGTTGCGGATGTAGAGACGCACCAACTCCGGCATGTCGATTCCTCCAGCTTTGGAATCAGTCTAGCGCGAAATCCGGAGATTCATACCGAAATTTTGCCAATTTGCCGCAGTCGCGTCACAAAATATCGACAAAATGGCATATTTAATGTCAAGGTTTGGCCCATTGGGCCGCTCCGGTCCGGTTCAAAAGGCCTCGGGCCGGATCTCGCGCGCCATGTGGTCGAGCACCGCATTGACGAATTTCGGCTCGCGCCCCTCGGGGAAAAATGCGCGCGCCACCTCGACGAACTCGGTGATCACCACCTTGATCGGCGTTGCCGGGTTGACCATCTCGGCGCCCGCAGCGCGGAACAGCGCCCGCAAGACCGGGTCGATCCGGTCGATCGGCCAGGTGGCCACCAGCGCGCGGTCGGTGGCTTGGTCCACCCGCGCCTGCCACATCACCGCATCGTCGAGAAGGCGGCGAAACAGCGAGGGATCGGCCTCGGAAAGCTCCGTCCCCTCATCCTCGGTCGCCATGCCGAAGCGGAAATCCTCGAATTCGCGCGCAACCCGGTCCACCCCCTGCCCCGCGGCTTCCATCTGGAAAAGCGCCTGCACGGCATAGAGCCGTGCCGCCGAGCGCATCCGGCGTTTTTCTTCCGGGCTCGGTTTCTTCGGGGTCTCGGGGGTAGTGTCGGTCATGCGCGGCTCGGTCCTTCGGTCTCACCGGCGATGCGGATCTCTTCGCCTGCGGGGCGGAAGCCGATTCCCTTCGTCCGGGTGGCCCATTTGCGCGAGAGCGCGACAAGATGCAAGGCCGCAGCCGCGGCCCCACCGCCTTTGTCCTGATCGGCGGGGTCGGCACGGACCTCGGCCTGGAGCCGGTTTTCCACCGTCAGGATGCCGTTGCCGATGCAGAGCCCCTGCAGGCCGAGGAGCGTGAGGCCGCGCGAGCTGTCATTGCAGACCGTGTCATAATGCGTGGTCTCGCCGCGGATCACGCAGCCAAGCGCCACATAGCCATCGTAATCGGCCATCCGCCCGGCCATGCCGATCGCGGTCGGGATCTCCAGCGCGCCGGGCACCTCGATGATATCAACACTCGCGCCCGCCTTTTCGGCGGTGGCTTTCGCCCCCTTGATCATGTTGTCGGCGATGTCCCGGTAATAGGGCGCGACAACGATCAGGAGCTTCACCGGCTTGTCAAACGCCGGAAGCGGCAGCGTGTAATGGCTTTCGTTGCCCGCCATCTCAGTAGCTCCGCGTTTCTTCGATGGTGAGCCCGTAGCCCTCGATGCCGACAAGCTTTGGCTTGGGCGAGTTGGTGAGCAGCTTCAGATGGCTGATCCCCAGCCCGAGCAGGATCTGCGCGCCGAGCCCGTATTGGCGCAGCGTCTGCGGCGAGGCCTCGCCCGGCATCACCATCTTGGCGCTGGTCTCGCGCAAGAGCACGACGACGCCGCGGCCTTCGGCGGCAATTGCCTCCATCGCACGGCCCAGATCGCCCACTTTCGAGGCATTGAGGCCAAGCACATCGGCGAGCGGATCAAGCGCATGCATCCGCACCAGCACCGGCTCAGGCGTCGAAATGTCGCCCTTGGTGAGAATGATATGTTCCGCGCCCTCGGTCTGGTCGGTGAAAACGCGCATCGACCAGTCGCCGCCATGCACCGAATGCACCGGGCGTTGCGCGGTTTCCCGCACCAGGCTGTCATGGCGGCGGCGATAGGCGATCAGGTCAGAGATCGTGCCGATCTTGATGTTGTGCATCTGCGCGAAGGCGATCAGGTCGGGAAGCCGCGCCATCGTGCCGTCTTCGTTCATCACCTCGCAGATCACGCCCGAGGGGTTCAGGCCGGCAAGCCGCGAGATGTCGACCGCGGCTTCGGTATGGCCCGCGCGCACCAGCACGCCGCCTTCGCGGGCGCGCAACGGGAACAGGTGTCCCGGCGTGGCGATGTCTTGCGGCCCCTTGGTCGGGTCGATCGCCACGGCCACGGTGCGGGCGCGATCATGCGCCGAGATGCCGGTGGAGATCCCCTCGCGGGCCTCGATCGAGACGGTGAAGGCCGTTTCGTGGCGCGAGGAATTGGCCGAGGCCATCAGCGGCAGGCCCAGAGCCTCGATCCGGTCTGCGGTCAGCGCAAGGCAGACGAGGCCGCGGCCGTGCTTGGCCATGAAGTTGATCGCATTGGGTGTGGCCATCTGCGCGGGGATGATCAGATCCCCCTCGTTCTCGCGGTCTTCATGGTCCACGAGAATGAACATCTTGCCGTTGCGCGCATCCTCGATGATCTCGTCGATGGTCGAGATCGCATCGTGATAGCTTTGCTCCACCGGGCCGGGTTTGTCGTGTGCGCCGGACTTGTCCACCGGGTTCGTCATGCCTTCCACTCCGTCAGCCGCGCGACATAGCGCGCGAGCGTATCAATTTCGAGGTTGACCATGTCGCCCACTCTGGCGGTGCCAAAAGTGGTCACGGACTTGGTATGGGGAATGATGTTGATGCCGAAGGTGCAGCCGTCCACTTCGTTGACGGTGAGCGAGCATCCGTCGAGCGCGACGGAGCCTTTCGGCGCGATGTATTTGGCGAGCATGTCCGGCGCGCGGAAGGAAAACCGGATGCTTTCGCCCTCGTCCTTCATCGCGATGATCTCGGCCACGCCATCGACATGGCCCGAAACGATATGCCCGCCCAGCTCGTCGCCCACTTTCAGCGCGCGTTCGAGGTTGATGTGTTTGCCCAGTTCCCAGGCGCCGATATTGGTTTTCGAGACCGTCTCGCCGGAAATCTGCACATCATACCAATCCGCCCCGGTGGCGATCACGGTGAGGCAAACCCCCGCATGGGCGATGGAGGCGCCGATCTCGACCGTGCTCATGTCATAGCCCGAACGGATGCGGGCGCGCAGGTCGCCCGTTTTCTCAAGACTGACGATCTCGCCCAGATCGGTCACGATTCCGGTGAACATGGCTCTTCCTTTGCCTGATTTGCTTCTGCCTAGCTCGCACGGGGCGCGCACGCAAGGCTTGCGCCCGACGCATGAGTGCACAGGACCGGCGCAGAAATGCGTCCGAGCGTCGCGTTTGTCCGGGTTTCGCCCTCCCGGTCGCGTCCCTCTCCCTATTTGAGCGTGACACCGCCCCCGCCCCGCGCCACAAGAAGGAGCCAGACTGAAAGACCCCGCCCGCAATGACCGCCTCCGGCCGCACCTTCCTTCTGTTGCAAGGTCCACACGGACCCTTTTTCGCGCAACTCGGGAGGATGCTGCAGAGCGCGGGCGCCGAGGTCTGGCGCATAGGCTTCAACCGCGGCGATCAGGCTTTCTGGCCGGACAAGGCGCATTACCTGCCCTTCAACGGCCCGCCCGCGGACTGGCCCGCAGTGCTGGAGACCATCCTCACGCAGAAATCCGTCACCGATCTCGTGCTTTACGGCGATACAAGACCCGTTCATGCGCAGGCGATCGCGGCGGCCCGGGCGCGCGGGCTCACCGTGCATGTGTTCGAGGAGGGGTACCTGCGCCCTTATTGGGTCACCTATGAGCGCGGCGGCGCGAACGGCCATTCGCGGTTGATGTCCCTCAGCCTCGCGCAGATGCGTGCCGCGCTCGCGCAAAGCGAGATCGACTTTCCCGATGCCCCGCCGCGCTGGGGCGACACGCGCCAGCATATCTTTTATGGCGCGCTTTATCATTTTTTCGTGCTGGCGATGAACCGCGGTTATCCGGGCTTCGTGCCGCATCGCGGTGTCTCGGTGGTCTCGGAGACCCGGCTCTACTTCAAGCGGCTCATAGGGATGCCGTTTCAGGCGCTCGAACGGATGATTTCAACCGCGCGGGTGCGGCTTTCCGGTCATCCGATCCATCTCGTGCTGCTGCAACTCGAGCATGACGCCTCGATGCAGATGCATTCGCCGTTCCGCACGCAGGAAGAGTTCATCGACCTCGTCACCACGGGCTTTGCCGAGGGGGCGCCGCGCCATCACCATCTTGTCTTCAAGGCGCATCCGCTTGAAGACGGGCGTGCACCGCTCGCCGGCAAGATCCAGGCCGCCACCCGGCGCCATGGGCTCGCGGGGCGGGTGCATTTCATCGGTGGCGGCAAGCTCGCGGCGCTGCTCGCCCAGGCGCGCTCGGCCGTCACCATCAACTCGACCGCAGGCCAGCAGGTGCTCTGGCGCGGCCTGCCGCTCAAGATCTTTGGCCGCGCCGTCTACGACAAACCCGAATTCGTCTCCGCCCAGCCGCTCGCCGCCTTCTTCGCGGCCCCGGCCCGCCCCGATACCCGCGGCTATCGCGATTACCGCCACTATCTGCTTGAGACCTCGCAGATCCCGGGCGGTTTCTATTCGGCGCGGGGACGGCGGATCCTGATGCGTCAGGTGATCGACATGATGCTCGCCCCCGAAGATCCTTATGAGGCGCTCGTCGCTGGAAACGCGGCGCCACGGCAACAGTTGCGCGTTGTGAACTGATCGTGATGGATTTTTCGGCAGTTACGCGCTAACTTGTCGCGAAACAAAACGGCCATCCCGAAGAGGAGCCCGAGCAGTGACGACAAAACTCCCCCGCAGGGCCCTCATGCTGGGCCTTTCGGTGGCCGTTCTGGGGACGGCCTCCTGTGGCCTGCCGCGCTCTGGCCCGAACAAGCGCGAGATCTTTTCCGGCTCCGTGATGCGGCAGGGCGACGCCTTTGTCGTCTCCGTCAACGACCATGTCGCGCGTGCCACCGCTGTACAACCCGCCCTCGGATTTTCGTCTGACTTTCAAAGGGCTGGGGTGATCGGGTCGGATACGATCAACCCCGGCGACACACTGATGCTGACGATCTGGGAAAACGTCGACAACGGGCTTCTGGCGCCCCAGGGGGCCTCGGCCACCCAGTTGTCCGAAGTGCAGGTCGATGGCGCGGGCAATATTTTCGTGCCTTACGCAGGCAAGATCAAGGCGGCGGGGAATTCGCCCGACGCCCTGCGCAAGATCATCACCGAAAAGCTCGATGCCCAGACCCCGGACCCGCAAGTGCTCGTCACCCGGGCCGCGGGCGATGGTGCGACCGTCTCGATCATGGGGGCGGTCGGCGGCCAGGGCGTCTATGCAATCGAGCGCCCCACCCGCACCCTTTCCGCGATGATCGCGCGCGCGGGGGGCGTCAGCATCAAGCCCGAGATCGCCAAGATCACCGTCAAGCGCGGCGGCAAGCAGGGCACCGCCTGGCTCACCGATCTTTACAAGAACCCGCGCATGGACATCGCATTGCGCCCGGGCGATGTGATCCTCGTGGAAGAGGACACCCGCGCCTTCACCTCGCTTGGCGCAACCGGCGCACAGGCCCGCGTGCCTTTCCAGACCCAGACGCTTTCCGCGCTCGAAGCCATTGCCACCGTCGGCGGCTTGCAGACCAACCTCGCCGATCCCACCGGCGTCTTCGTTCTGCGCAACGAACCGGCCGAGATTGCCTCGGTGGTGCTTGGCCGGAATGATCTCGTGGGCGATCAGCGCATGATCTATGTGCTCAACCTGACCGAGCCGAACGGCATGTTCATGGCGCGCGACTTCGTGATCCGCGACGGCGATACCGTCTATGTCACAGAGGCGCCCTATGTGCAGTGGCAAAAGGCGCTTTCGGCGATCACCGGTTCGGCGACCAGCGCAAACTCCCTCTCCACCCTCGCCGGAAACTGATGCCCGAGACGACGGAGCAGCCGGCCGCGGCGGAACGTCCCCCGCGACGGCTCTTTTGTTACACGCTCGGCTTCTGGCGCGAGCCGCGGCTCGCCGCGATCTTGCGCACCTCGGGCTACACACTCCATCTCGGCCGCCCCGGCCCCGAGGACCGGGTCGTGGTCTGGGGCCGCTCTCCTTTCGCCGCGCGCGGCGAACGGGTGGCGGCACGCTATGGGGCCGGGCTCCTGCGGGTCGAAGATGCGTTCCTGCGCTCCGTCCATCCGGGCCGCGCCCGCGACGCCGGCGGCCCGCTCGGGCTCCTGATCGACCCCGATGGCGTGCATTTCGACCCCTCCCGCCCCTCGATGCTCGAGCGCCTCGCCGCCCGCGCGCCGCTTGACGACACCGCGCTTCTGGACCGCGCGCGCGAGGGCATTGCCCGGCTGCGCGCCTCCAACCTCTCGAAATACAACGACTTCGACCCGGATCTCGACCCGCCTCCTCCGGGCTATGTGCTGGTGATCGACCAGATCGCGGGCGATGCCTCGGTGCGCTTTGGCGGCGCCACCCCCGCCACCTTCCGCGAAATGCTCGCCGTCGCGCAGATCGAGAACCCGGGCGCGCGGATCCTCATCCGCACCCATCCCGAAAGCCGCGCCGGGCTGCGCCCCGGCCATTACACGCCTGCCCATGAAGATGCGCGCACCCGGCTTTACGAGGCGCCGGTCTCCCCTTGGGCTTTGCTCGAAGGCGCAGTGGCGGTCTATACCGTCTCCTCGCAGATGGGCTATGAGGCGATCCTTGCGGGCCACAAGCCGCGCGTTTTCGGCCAGCCCTTCTATGCGGGCTGGGGGCTGACGCAGGACGAAACTCCGGTCGCCCGCCGCAGCCGCCGCCTCACCCGCGCGCAACTTTTTGCCGTGAGCCATATCCTCGCGCCAAGCTGGTATGACCCCTGCCGCGCCCGTGCCTGCTCCTTCGAGGAGGCGATGGATCAGCTTGAAGCCGAGGTGCGCGCCTTCCGCGAAGATCGCTTTGGCCATGTCGCCACCGGCATGCGGCTGTGGAAACGCGGCCCGTTACAGGCGTTCTTCGGGCAAGAACAGCGGCTGAACTTCATCGACCCGCCCGAACGCGCCGCCAAAAGCGCAGAGCAGAGCGGGCGCGGGCTCTTGGTCTGGGCGGGCAAGGAGCCCCAGGGGTTCAACGCCCCCGCGCGCCGCATCGAAGACGGGTTCCTGCGCTCGAAGGGGCTTGGCGCCGATCTTGTGCCCCCCTTGTCGCTGGTCACCGACACCCGCGGCATCTATTACGACCCCACTCGCCCTTCTGATCTCGAAGCGCTGATCACCGCTCCCCTCCCCCCCGGGGGAGATCGGCGCGCCGCACGGCTGATCACGGGGCTGCGCCGGGCGGGTGTGTCGAAATACAACATCGGCGGAGATCTCCCCGACCTGCCCGAAGGGCACCGGATTTTGGTGCCCGGGCAGGTGGAAGACGATGTCTCGATCCGCCTCGGTGCCGGCAAGATTTGCACAAATCTGGCTTTATTGGCCCTTGTTCGAACTCAAAACCCAAATAAAATCATTCTTTTCAAACCTCATCCCGATGTAGAGGCGGGGCTGCGCCCCGGCGCCATTCCTGACAAAGAGGCGCTGCGCTACGCTGACGCGATCTTGCACAAATCGAACCCGATCGCCCTGATCGAGGCAGTCGACGAGGTCTGGACGATGACTTCGCTTCTGGGCTTCGAGGCGCTGTTGCGCGGCACACCCGTCACCACCACCGGCGCGCCCTTCTATGCCGGATGGGGGCTTACCCGCGATCTTGGAGAGATCCCGGCCCGGCGCGGCGCAAAGGTCAGCCTTGAGCACCTCGCCCATGCCGCGCTCATTGCCTATCCACGCTATTACGATCCGGTCTCGCAACGCCCCTGCCCGCCCGAGGTGGTGCTCGAACGGCTCGCCAAGGGGCCCCTGCCCCGGCCCGGGGGGATCAATCGGCTGCTTGCCAAGTTGCAAGGCCTGCTCGCGAGCCACGCCGGGCTCTGGCGTTAGTCCCGGCGCCAGCGCGCAAGCACGTCGCCACCGATCGGCTGAACCTCCGTGAGGCGATAGCGCGGCGCCTCTGTCAGCCGGTCAAGCCCCAGCGCACCGATGCCGGGCCGCGCATCCGCGCCGAGCATAACGCCCGCGGTAAAGCCGATCAGCTCGTCCACAAGCCCCGCCGCCATGAGGGCCGCGGCAAGTTGCCCGCCGCCCTCGCAAAAGACGCGCGTGAGCCCGCGCCCGGACAGCGCCATCATCAAGGCGGCAGGGTCGAGCCCGGCAGGTGTCTCGGGAAGTTCGATCAACTCGGCGCCGAGCCCCGCCCAATAGGCCCGCGCCTCGACGGGCGCTTCGGCGCCATGCGCAAGCCAGAGCGGCGCGGCAGAAAGGGAGCCCGCCAGCCGGTCACGCGGCAGATCGAGCCTGCGCGCCACAATCACCCGCACCGGCGCGCGCACCGGCGTGAAGGCACGCACGGTGAGCAGCGGATCATCCGCGCGCGCCGTGCCGCCCCCGACCAGAACCGCATCAAACCGCGCGCGCAGCGCCTGCACGCGGGCGCGGGCTTCCGGGCCGGTGATCCATTGACTCTCGCCATTCGCAAGCGCAATCCGGCCATCGAAACTCGCCCCGAGCTTCAGCGCAAGCCACGGGCGATTATAGGAAATCCGGCTCAGAAACCCCGCCTGAAGCGCGCGCGCCTCGGCCTCCATCACACCGGTGACAACCTCGATGCCCGCCGCGCGCAGCATCGCATGCCCCTTGCCCGCCACCCGCGGATCCGGGTCTTCGAAAGCCGAAACCACGCGCGTGATGCCCGCTTCGATCAGCCCCAGAGCGCAGGGCGGCGTATGGCCAAAATGCGCGCAGGGCTCAAGCGTGACATAGGCCGTGCCGCCCTGCGCCGCTGCCCCGGCCTGATCGAGCGCGCGGCGCTCGGCATGGGGCCGCCCGCCCGGCTGCGTCCAGCCGCGCCCGGCGATCCGGCCGTCGCGCACGATCACGCAGCCTACGGCAGGATTGGGCCAGACCGAGCCGAGCCCGCGCGCGGCAAGGCTCAGCGCCAGCCGCATGAAGCGGCCGTCGGCCTCGCTCACTCGGCTTCTCCGCCTTGCGGACGCAGTTCCGAGACGAATTTGTCGAAATCGTCAGCCGCCTGGAAGTTCTTGTAAACGCTCGCAAAACGCACATAGGCTACGGTGTCGATCCGCGCCAGCGTTTCCATCACGATCTCGCCGATGGCGCGCGAGGGGATATCCGTCTCGCCCGAGGATTCGAGCCGCCGCACGATCCCGGAGATCATCTGATCGATCCGTTCCGGGTCGATCGGGCGCTTCTGCATCGCGATGCGGATCGAGCGCTCGAGCTTGTCGCGGTCGAAATCCTCGCGCCGCCCGGAGCTTTTGATCACCACGAGATCACGCAATTGCACCCGCTCATAGGTGGTGAACCGGCCCCCGCAAGCCGGACAAAACCGCCGCCGCCGGATCGCCACGTGATCCTCCGCCGGACGGCTATCTTTCACCTGAGTATCGACATTCCCGCAAAATGGGCAGCGCATCGCTTCCCCTTTCTTCCTGTTCCCGCCTCATGTTGGGGTCTGACGCCCCGGTTATCCACAGACTATAGGGGGGAACCGACAGATCGGGTAGCAAAAATGTGACCCTACCAGATACGGGGGGGGAGGTGTGGCGGCGCGGACTCAGGCACCGCATCCCGCCGTCAGCGGGCTCAGCCCGCCGGGGCGGGAACGGGCGCCGGGGCAGGTTGCGCGGCGGCGCGGTTGCGCGCGTAGACCGCAAGGCATTCGGGCATCACTTGCATCACCTCGATCTCATGGGCGAGCGCGGCATCAACCTTGTCGGCCGACATCGGCCCGACCTTTTGGGCAGCCGGTGCAAGCGTGCCATCGCCCTTGCCGGTGATCAGCGAGAATTGCCCGCCGGGCTCCGTACCGACATAAGCAAAACAGGTGCCGCGCTGGCTGATCTTCGGCGCCGTTGGGTCAGCCGGCATTCCCTCGACACAGGCGACAAGCGCAAGCGGAGCCAGCAAAAGCAGGGCGGGGGCGACAGCAAAACGGGGCATCGAAACCTCTTGGAGAACCTCGGCCAACGGTAGCAGCCTGCGCCGCCGGAGCAAAGACCAATCCGATGCCGCGGTCGCATCCGGTTGCCCCTGCGGCGGGCTTGCGGCATTGTCGCCCCCAATCCGCCGCAACCTGTGCGAGACCCGATGCCGCCGCCTGCGCCTGCCGAGCCCAGATCTGCCGTTCCGCCCGCCACCCGGCATGGTGAGACCGCCTGGCTGCTCGTGCAGATCCGCTGGGTGGCGCTTGCGAGCCTGATCGCCGCCACTGCCTATGCCGTAAAGGTTCTTGGCATCGCCCTGCCGGTCGAACATATCGCCGTGGTGGTGGTACTGCTGGTCTTTTACAATCTCGTCACCGCAGTCTCGGTGCAGCGCTCGACAAAACTGCCGGACTGGATCATCGTGCTGCAGCTCGCCTTCGACAGCGGCGCGTTGACTGCGCTCCTCGCTCTGTCTGGTGGCGCCTCAAGCCCGTTCCTGATGCTGCTCGCAGTGCCACCGCTTCTTGCCGTCTCGCTCTGCGCGCCCTTCTCCGCACTGCCGATCTATCTTTTGAGCAATGCGGCAATGTCCTGGCTCGTCACCCGCTCCGCGCTCAGGGGCGAGACCACGGGGGCGGCGCCGACCGGGCTATTCCTCGCCTTCGTACTCACCTCGACGCTGATGGTCTGGTTCGTGCTGCGGCTGCGGCTCAGCATGGCGGCGCGCGAGGCGGCGATCGAGGAGCTGCGCCGCGCCAAGGCCGAGGCCGATCAGCTTGTCGGGCTCGGGCTGCTCGCCTCGGGCATGGCGCATGAACTCGGCACGCCGCTCACCACCCTTGCTGTCACGCTCGATGACTGGGCCGAGATCGGCCCGCCGGAAGGCGCGGCGATGACATCCGAGCTTGAGCGGATGATCGCACAGCTCCACCGCTGCCGCGCGATCGTTTCGCGTACATTGCAGGCCGCGGGGCGCGAACGGCTCGAGGCGGCGGCGGATGTGCCCGCCGAAGCCGAGATCCGGCGCATCCTTGCCATGTGGAGCGGCTCACGCGGGCGGGCGCGGGTACCGCTTACCGCAAGCGCCACCCTGCGTGGCGCCCGCATCCTGACGGCGCCAATTTTCGAGGCCGCGCTCGTCAACCTGCTCGACAATGCCGAGAGCGCGGCGCCGGGCACACTTTCCGCACGCCTTGAAACCGAGGGGCAACGGCTCGTTCTGACCCTCACCGATCGCGGCCCGGGCTTTCCTGAAAGCGTTCTTGCCCATCCAGGCGCGCCCTTCCTCTCGGGCTCGGGCATGCCCGGCCGCGGGCTCGGCCTGTTTCTCGCGCGCAATGCGATCGACCGGCTGGGGGGCCGGATGGAATTGCGCAACACCCCCGCGGGCGCGGAGGTCCGGCTCTGCCTGCCGGTACTCGACCGCCCCCTTGGCCCAGGAGATCCATCATGACCGACACTGCCGCCGCGCCTTCCGGGCCCCGCTGCCTGCTGATCGTCGAGGATGATCCACATCTCGCGGAGACCCTCGCCGGGGCCTTTGCGCGGCGCGGCTATGAGGTGCATGCCGCAACGCGCGAAGAGGCAGCGATCGGGCTCGCCGGGCGCTATGATTTCACCCATGCGATCGTCGATCTGAAGCTGGCCGAAGGCTCCGGGCTCGGCGTGGTGAAGGCCCTGGGCGAAAAGGCTGCCCCGCCCGCAACTGTGGTGCTGACGGGCTTTGCCGCGATTTCCACGGCGGTCGAGGCGATCAAGCTCGGGGCCACGCAATATCTCGCCAAGCCCGCCACCGCGCGCGAGATCGAGGCGGCGTTTGGGCACCGCGCCGGGATGGCGATGCCGGAGATCGAGGCGCCGCAAATCGGCGTGAAGGCACAGGAATGGGAGCTGATCCAGCGCACC
The DNA here is from genome assembly GCF_900217815.1 of Rhodobacter maris. Lineage (GTDB taxonomy): Bacteria > Pseudomonadota > Alphaproteobacteria > Rhodobacterales > Rhodobacteraceae > Rhodobacter > Rhodobacter maris. The sequence goes on along the minus strand of NZ_OBMT01000003.1, from coordinate 269,625 downwards.
CTTGCCGAGACCGGCTTCAATATCTCAGAGACCGCGCGACGGCTCGGCATGCATCGGCGCACGCTGGCGCGCAAGCTTGCCGCGCATCGCGCCGCGACCGAGGGGATGGACTTGGAGGATGACGGCGAGCCTTGACGCTCAGAGGATCTCCCAATCCTCCTCATGCTTGCAACCGCCGATCGCGAGCCAGTCGGCCCGCACCCGGGCCACGCGCGTATCCCCCCAGGTACGAAACACGATGACAAAGCCCTCGACCGTCACCATGTCGGCCGAAATATCCATGCGCGGATTGTGCTTCTGGTCGATGTCCCACATCGACAGCGAGACCTGCACCGCGGGCGTCTCCTGGAATGGCTCGTCGAATACGACCGCGCGGCGCAGCTCGCGCGGCCCCTCGCCCGTCCACATCACGCCGCCGTCCTGATAGTCAGAAAAGAGCACGATCGAGCCCTGCGCGATCCCGATCCGCGTGGAAGACAGTTTCAGCATGCAGCGCCACTCGCTCCTTCTGGTTCGGGGCACGCTATTATGCGGGCGCGCAAAACAAAAGCCCCGGCGCGAGGCCGGGGCTTTCCAGTCCTTGCGGGCCGCGCTCACAGGTTGATGTGAGTGCCGAGCGCCTCCATATCGGCGAGCATCTTCGCCGCCGCATCCGCCACCGAGGGCGGCGCCGCGTCGAGAACCTTTTTCGCCTCCGCCAGCATCTCGGCATGGATCGCGGCGGTCAGTTCCGCCTTGGTCACGCCGCGCTCGGCCAGAACGGTCACTTTCTCGCCCGAGACCTCCGCGAAGCCGCCGGTGACGGCGAATTCGGCGGTGCCTTCGGCGCTCACCACGGTCAGGATGCCCGGCCGCAGCGTCAGGATGACGGGCGCATGGCCCGGCATCGCCGTCAGATCGCCTTCCACGCCGGGAAGACGGACCTCGCGGGCCGGGACGGAAGCGAGCTTCCGCTCCGGCGAGACGAGGTCGAACTGCATCGTATCGGCCATCATGCCCCCCTTACGCCGCAGCGGCGAGGCGCTGGGCTTTCGCGATCACGTCTTCGATGCCGCCGACCATGTAGAAGGCCGCTTCCGGCAGGTGGTCATATTCGCCCGCCACCACAGCCTTGAACGACTTGATGGTGTCTTCGAGCGGAACCTGCACCCCGTCCGAGCCGGTGAACACTTTCGCCACGTCGAAGGGCTGCGACAGGAAGCGCTGGATCTTCCGGGCGCGGGCCACGGTCAGTTTGTCTTCTTCGCTCAACTCGTCCATGCCGAGGATGGCGATGATGTCCTGCAGCGACTTGTAACGTTGCAGCATGCCTTGGACGTCCCGGGCGACCTGGTAGTGCTCTTCGCCCACGACTTGCGGGTCGAGGATCCGCGAAGTGGAGTCGAGCGGGTCCACGGCCGGGTAGATGCCGAGTTCCGAGATCGCACGCGACAGCACGGTCGTGGCGTCGAGGTGGGCGAACGAGGTGGCCGGCGCGGGGTCGGTCAGGTCGTCGGCCGGCACGTAGATCGCCTGCACCGAGGTAATCGAGCCCGCTTTGGTCGAGGTGATGCGTTCTTGCAGCGCGCCCATGTCGGTGGCGAGCGTCGGCTGGTAGCCCACGGCCGAGGGGATACGGCCGAGAAGCGCCGACACTTCCGAACCCGCTTGGGTGAAGCGGAAGATGTTGTCGACGAAGAACAGCACGTCGGTCCCGGACTGGTCGCGGAACTGCTCGGCCAGCGTCAGGCCGGTCAGCGCGACACGGGCACGGGCCCCCGGAGGCTCGTTCATCTGACCGTAGACGAGGGCCACCTTCGACTCTTCGAGGTTGTCGAGGTTGATAACGCCCGATTCGATCATCTCGTGGTAAAGGTCGTTGCCCTCACGGGTCCGCTCGCCCACACCCGCGAACACCGAGAAGCCCGAGTGCACTTTCGCGATGTTGTTGATCAGTTCCATGATGAGCACGGTCTTGCCCACGCCGGCGCCGCCGAAGAGACCGATTTTCCCGCCCTTCGAGTAGGGGGCGAGCAGGTCGATCACCTTGATGCCGGTCACGAGGATCTGGCTTTCGGTCGATTGCGCCGCGAAATCGGGGGCCGGTTGGTGGATCGCCCGGGCCTCGGTTTTCGCCACAGCGCCGCGCTCGTCCACCGGCTCGCCGATGACGTTGAGGATACGGCCGAGCGTCGCATTGCCCACCGGAACGGTAATCGGGCCGCCGGTATCGCTCACGGCGGCGCCGCGCACGAGGCCTTCCGAGGCGTCCATGGCGATCGTGCGCACGGTGTTTTCGCCGAGGTGCTGGGCGACTTCGAGCACGAGGCGCTTGCCGTTGTTGGTGGTTTCAAGGGCGTTCAGAATCGCCGGGAGGCCGTCTTCGAACTGCACGTCGACGACGGCGCCGATGACCTGGGTCACTTTGCCTTTGCTTGCCATTGGTTCTATCTCCGGTTCCGTCAGAGCGCCTCGGCGCCCGAGATGATTTCGATAAGCTCTTTGGTGATGGCGGCCTGACGCGAGCGGTTAAACTCGATTGTCAGACGGTCGATCATGTCGCCCGCGTTGCGGGTGGCGTTGTCCATGGCCGTCATCTGGGCGCCGTTGAAGGACGCGTTGTTTTCGAGCAGAGCGGCGAAGATCGCCGTCGCCACGCCGCGCGGCAGGAGGGCCGTCAGGATCTCCTGATCGCCGGGCTCGTAGTCATAGACCGTCGAGGCCCCGGCTTCCACGGTTTCGATCTCGGCCGGCACGATCTGCTGCGCCGTCGGCGTCTGGCTGATCACGCTCTGGAAGGTCGAGTAGAAGATCGTCGCGACATCGAATTCGCCAGCGTCGAAGCGGGCGAGGATGTCTTCGGCAATCCCCTGCGCGGTGGCGTAGGTGAGCTTCTTCACTTCGCTCAGATCGACATGGCCGATGAAATGGTCGCCCAGGTCGCGGCGCAGCGCGTCGCGGCCCTTTTTGCCGACGGTGAGAATTTTCACCGTCTTGCCTTGGGCGATCAGCTCATGGGCCCGCGTCCGCGCGAGCTTGGCGATGTTGGCGTTGAAGCCGCCGCACAGGCCGCGCTCGCCGGTCATCACGACCAGAAGCTGAACCTGCTCGGAGCCGGTGCCGGCCAGAAGCCGCGGCGCCCCCTCGTTCGAGCCCACCGCAGTGGCAAGGCTCGACAGAACCGCCGACATCTGTTCGGCGTAGGGGCGGGCAGCTTCCGCGCTTTCCTGGGCGCGGCGAAGTTTCGCCGCCGCGACCATCTGCATCGCTTTCGTGATCTTGCGAGTGTTCTTGACACTCACGATCCGGTTTTTGAGGTCCTTAAGGCTGGGCATCTCCCTGTCCTTTCAGGCCGTCACGCGAAAGTCTTGGCGAATTCTTCGATCGCGGACTTCAGCTTGGTTTCGGCATCGCCCTTGATCTTCGGATCCTCGTTGGTGAGCCAGTCGAGGATGTCCTTGCGCGAAGAGCGCAGATAGGCGAGCAGGCCCTTTTCGAACCGACCGACTTCTTTCACCGGGATCGCGTCGAGGAAGCCCTTGGTGCCGGCAAAGATCACCGCAACGATTTCCGCGTTGGTCAGCGGCGAATATTGCGGTTGCTTCATCAGCTCGGTCAGGCGGGCGCCGCGGTTGAGCAGCTTTTGCGTGGCGGCGTCGAGGTCCGAGCCGAACTGCGCGAAGGCGGCCATCTCGCGATATTGGGCGAGTTCCAGTTTCACCGGGCCGGCCACCGATTTCATCGAGTTGGTCTGCGCCGAGGAGCCCACGCGCGACACCGACAGACCGGTGTTCACGGCCGGGCGGATGCCTTGGTAGAAGAGTTCGGTTTCAAGGAAGATCTGACCGTCGGTGATCGAGATCACGTTGGTCGGAATGAAGGCCGACACGTCGCCGCCTTGCGTTTCGATGACCGGCAGAGCGGTCAGCGAACCGGCGCCGAAGTCTTCGTTCAGCTTGGCCGAACGCTCGAGCAGGCGCGAGTGGAGGTAGAACACGTCGCCCGGATAGGCTTCACGCCCCGGCGGACGGCGCAGAAGCAGCGACATCTGACGGTAGGCGACGGCTTGCTTGGAGAGGTCATCATAGATGATCAGGCCGTGCATGCCGTTGTCGCGGAAGTATTCCGCCATCGCGGTCGCCGAATAGGGGGCGAGGAACTGCATCGGCGCCGGGTCCGAAGCGGTCGCGGCGACAACGGTGGTGTATTCCATCGCGCCGGCTTCTTCGAGCTTTTTCACCAGCTGCGCCACGGTCGAGCGCTTCTGGCCGATCGCAACATAGAAGCAGTGCAGCTTGTTGTTCGGGTTGGCGTCGTTGTAGGACTTCTGGTTCAGGATCGTGTCGAGCGCGATCGCGGTTTTACCGGTTTGACGGTCACCGATGATCAGTTCGCGCTGGCCGCGACCGATCGGGATCATCGCGTCGACCGACTTGAGGCCGGTCGCCATCGGTTCATGCACCGATTTGCGCGGAATGATGCCCGGGGCTTTCACGTCGGCGATGCGGCGCTCGGCGGCTTCGATCGGGCCTTTGCCGTCGATCGGGTTACCCAGCGCGTCGACGACGCGGCCGAGCAGGCCCTTGCCCGCCGGAACGTCCACGATGGCGTTGGTGCGCTTGACAGTGTCGCCTTCCTTGATGTCGCGGTCGGAGCCGAAAATAACGATCCCGACGTTATCGACTTCGAGGTTGAGCGCCATGCCACGGATGCCACCGGGGAATTCGACCATCTCGCCGGCCTGGACGTTGTCGAGCCCGTGCACGCGCGCGATACCGTCGCCCACCGAGAGCACGCGGCCCACTTCGGCAACCTGGGCATCCTGCCCGAAGTTCTTGATCTGCTCCTTGAGGATCGCAGAGATTTCAGCAGCCTGGATGCCCATTATCCAACCTCTTTCATGGCGTTCTGGAGGGAAGCGAGTTTGGCTTTGACCGTGGTGTCGATCATGCGCGAACCCAGCTTGACGATCATGCCGCCGATGAGGCTTTCATCGACAGCGACGTTCAGTTTGACGGTCTTGCCCGTCTTCTTGGCGAGCGTGGCCGCCAGCTTCTCGGTCTGCGCGGCGCTCAGCGCGATGGCGGAGGTGACATCGGCGGTCATCTCGCCCTTGGCCTCGGCAATCGCCTCGGCCAGCCCCTTGAGCAGTTGCGGCAGCGCGAACAGGCGGCGCTTCGAGGCCATGAGCTTGAGCCCGTTGGCAAGCGGCGCCGAGAGCCCCATCTTCGCGGCGAGCGCAGCGATCGCGGCTTCCTGCTGGGCGCGGCTGTAGACCGGCGAGCCGATCAGGTCGCGCAGATCGGTCGAGGCGTTCAGCGCGTCGCGGAGCGCGTCCACATCGGCCGAAAGCGCGTCCAGCCCGCCGGCGTCCTTCGCAAGATCGAAGATGGCCGTGGCATAGCGCCCGGCAATGGCTGCAGAAATCGAAGCTGGTTCGGACACGTCCACCCTTCCGATGCTTTTGCCTCCGCACCCCGGCCGACACCGCCGCGACCGGGGCAGAGGCCCCCCTGGAACGCGCAAGTCTCCCATGCGCGCGCCGCATTCGGGGGTGCTAGTAACAGAGCAATGTGACCCTCGCAACCATCTTGGCATACGGAATGTGAATGTCCGGGGCACATTTCAGGCCAAGCCCCGGATGTTAGCGCTGAGCCTCGCCGCCCCTTTCGGCGCGGGGCGCAAGCTCAGGCGCCACCGGGGGAAAATCGCGCTCGCCCGGGGGCAAGCTGCGGAGCAGCGATTCTCTTTCCGCGCCGCGGCACCCTCAGACCCTGCCCGCGACGGGGTTCGGCGTGCCCTCGAGAATGGAGAGCGGCTTGCGTACCGCCGCCCCCAGCCCCGGGCGACGGGGCGCATGGACCTGTTTTGACACTTCGAGGATCAGCACCCCCGCCGCCAGAACCCCCGCGGCGCGGATGCCGATACGCTCCCACATCTCGGCCGAGCGCAACCAGAACCGCCGCTGCGAGGGCGGAATGTAAAGCGCCGCCGTCTGCCGCTCGGGCACGAAACCGGCACGGCGCACCTGAGCATCAAGCTGGCCCAGAGTATAGGGGCGCCCGAAGCCGAAGGGCGTGGTCTCCTGCGGCGCCCAGAGGCCAGCGCGGTTGGGCACGATGAAAAGCGCCCGCCCGCCGGGGCCGAGCACCCGCCAGCATTCTTCCAGCAGCGCATCGGGATGATCTGAGACCTCAAGCCCGTGCAGCACGATCAGCCGGTCGACCCGGCCGGTTTCCAATGGCCAGCGGGTCTCGTCGCAAAGCACCGAGACATTGGGCTCGCCGGCGGGCCAAGGCATCACGCCCTGCGGCGCGGGCATCAACCCGATCACCCGCCGCGCCGCACCAAGGTAGGGGCGCAAGAGCGGCACCGCAAAGCCGAACCCCGCCACGGTGAGCCCGGTCATCTCGCCCCCGGTGGCGGGCCAGAGCGCCTCGACCCGGTCGCGCACCGATTTTTGCGCCGTGCGGCCCAGCTGGGTGCGATAGTAGAATTCGCGCAGGTCGAGCACGTCGAGATGCATTGCAGTTCCGCCTTCCTTCGGCTTAGCTTGGTCAGGATAGTGCAAGAAGTTCAAAACGCCATGACCCTCGAACTGCTCACCATTCCCTGCCTGGCCGACAATTACGCCTATCTGTGGCATGACACAGCCACCGATACCACCGTTGCCGTCGATGTGCCCGAGGCGGCGCCCCTGATGCGGGTGCTCGCCGAACGCGACTGGCAGCTCCATCACATCCTGCTCACTCATCACCACAACGACCATATCGCCGGGGCGGAGGCGCTCGCCCAGGCCACGGGCGCCAAGGTGGCGGGGGCGGCAGCCGATGCGCATCGCTTGCCCCCGCTCGATCATCCGCTGCGCCCCGGCGAGGTGCTGCCGGTGGGGGTGGAAGACGTGCAGGTGCTCGGCGCCGACGGCCACACGCTCGGCCATATCGCCTATTACCTGCCCGACGCGGGGCTTCTTTTCTCCGGCGACAGCCTGATGAGCTGGGGCTGCGGACGGCTTTTCGAGGGCAGCCCGGCGCAGATGCACGAGACGCTCGCACGCCTCGCCGCGCTGCCGCCCGAAACGCTGGTCTGTTCGGGGCATGAATACACGCTTGCGAACGGCCGCTTTGCGCTCAGCCTCGAGCCCGACCATCCGGCGCTTCTGGCGCGCCTGGCCGCGGCAGAGGCGGCGCGGCGCGAAGACCGCCCCACCCTGCCGGTGACGCTCGCGACCGAGCTTGCCACCAACCCGTTCCTGCGCAGCGCCGAACCGGGCCTACGCGCCGCGCTGGGCCTTGGCGAGGACGCGCAACCGCTCGAGGTCTTCACCGCGGCGCGGACGCGCAAGGACAGGTTCTGAGCGATGGCCGCACCCGGCCCCCTGAAGCGCTTCGGGCGCCTTCTGGGCGGCTTTGGCCCGGCGATGGGGCGCCGCCCGCTGCCCGAGATCCTGCGCCCGGCCCTCGGGGTCGGGCTTGCCATGGCGCTCGCCGATGTCGCGATCTCCGCGCTTCATGGTGACCGCGCAAACGGGCTCTTCCTCGTCTCGGGGCTCGCCTCCTCGGCAGTGCTGATCTTCGCCATTCCCAATTCGCCGCTCGCCCAGCCCTGGTCGGCCTTCATGGGCATGGTGATCTCGGCCGAAGCCGCGGTGGCCGCCACCAGCTTCGTGCCCTATCCCTTTGCCACCGGCGCAGCGCTCGCGGGAGCGGTGGCCGGCATGATGGCGCTGCGCGCGCTCCATCCGCCCGCCGCCGGGGTGGCCCTCTTCGTGGTGCTGGAAGCCGAGGCCGGGCGGCCGGTGCATCCGCTCTTTCCGCTCTTTCCGGTGGGGGCGCTGATGGCGGGGCTGATCGGGCTCGCGCTTTTGTGGCACCGGCTGTTCCGGCAACGCTACCCGAACCGGCTACCCCGCATCGCCGATGCCCCCCGCCCCGCCAGCGGCCTTGATGCCGCGGCGCTGGAAAAGATGCTGCTCGATTTCCGCCAGTCCACCAACATCGCGCCCGAGGATCTGGAACGGCTGACCGCGGCGGTCGCGGCACGCGCAGCGCAGACGCTCCTTGCCACCACCCCCGCCCGCACGATCATGCACCCAGCCGTGACTGTTGGCCCGGAAATGCCGATGCGCGAGCTGATCGCGCGGATGCGCGCCGGTCGGTTGCGGGTGCTCGCCGTGGCCGACAGCGAGGGGAGCCTGCTCGGCCTTGTCGATCAGAGCCGCCTGATCGCCGCACTCGCGGCAGGTTATGGCCAGCCTTCCCGCACGTTTCTCGCCCGCGAACCGCAAGCGGCCGAACTGATGGACCCGCTGCCGCGCCCGGTCGCCGCCGACTTGCCTCTGGCGGCGCTGCTGGCGCGCTTTGCCGAGCCCGGCGCGCTGCCCGTGCCGGTGCTCGATGGCGGCCGTCTTGTCGGCATGGTGGGGCGCGCTGACCTTGTGAGCGCGCTCACCAGCCGCGCCCCGGGTTTCGATCCGGGCGCCGCTTCCTCAGACCAGACACGGTGACGCTGCAATCGCGGGCGCCATCCTCCGGGACTGATCACAATTGCAACAGAGTTAGAACGGGTCGAGAAAAATGCCCCTTCAGGGCTTGAAGCGCGACGAAATCCACCGAAACTTAACCTTGTGACGCCAGGATCGGATTACCCCAAGAAAGGAGCGCCGGATGCCCTCGTTCTCGACCACGCTCGAACAAGCAATTCACGCGGCCTTGGCCCTTGCCAATACCCGCAAACACGAACTGGCGACGCTCGAACATCTGCTTCTGGCGCTGCTTGACGAACCCGATGCCAGCCGTGTGATGCGCGCCTGCGGGGTCGATCTGGAGGAATTGCGCCAGACGCTCACCGAATTCATCGACGACGATCTCTCGACGCTGATCACCGAGGTGGAAGGCTCCGAAGCCGTTCCCACCGCCGCCTTCCAGCGGGTGATCCAGCGCGCCGCGATCCATGTGCAAAGCTCGGGCCGCACCGAGGTGACGGGGGCGAATGTGCTCGTCGCGATCTTTGCCGAACGCGAGAGCAACGCCGCCTTCTTCCTGCAAGAGCAGGACATGACCCGCTATGACGCGGTGAACTTCATCGCCCATGGCGTGGCGAAAGACCCGGAATTTGGCGAGGCCCGTCCGGTTGTCGGCGCCGAGGAAGAGACGAAATCCGAGGCCGCGCAGCCCGGCGAGGCAAAGGAATCCGCGCTTGGCAAATACTGCGTGAACCTGAACCAGAAATCGCAAAAAGGCGATATCGACCCGCTGATCGGGCGCGCCGAAGAGGTCGAGCGCTGCATTCAGGTGCTGTGCCGCCGCCGCAAGAACAACCCGCTTCTGGTGGGCGATCCGGGCGTGGGCAAAACCGCGATCGCCGAAGGCCTCGCGCTCAAGATCACCCGCGGCGAGACGCCGGAAATTCTGGCCCATGCCACGATCTACTCGCTCGACATGGGCGCGCTTTTGGCGGGCACCCGCTACCGCGGCGACTTTGAAGAGCGGCTGAAAGCAGTCGTGAAAGAGCTCGAAGACCATCCCGACGCGATCCTCTTCATCGACGAGATCCACACCGTGATCGGGGCCGGGGCCACCTCGGGCGGCGCGATGGATGCCTCCAACCTGCTCAAGCCCGCGCTGCAGGGCGGCAAGCTGCGCTGCATGGGCTCGACCACCTACAAGGAATTCCGTCAGCACTTCGAAAAGGACCGCGCCCTTTCGCGCCGGTTCCAGAAGATCGACGTGAACGAGCCCTCTGTGCCCGACAGCATCAAGATCCTGATGGGGCTCAAACCCTATTTCGAAGAGCACCACGAGGTGCGCTACACCAATGACGCGATCAAGGCGGCGGTGGAGCTTTCGGCGCGCTACATCCATGACCGCAAGCTCCCCGACAAGGCGATCGACGTGATCGACGAGGCGGGCGCGGCCCAGCACCTCCTGCCCGAGAGCAAGAAACGCAAGACCCTCGGCGCGAAAGAGATCGAGGCCGTGGTGGCGAAGATCGCCCGCATCCCCCCGAAAAACGTCTCCAAAGACGATGCTCAGGTGCTGCGCGATCTGGAAAAAACGCTCAAGCGTGTGGTGTTTGGTCAGGACAAGGCGATCGAGGCGCTCGCTTCGGCGATCAAGCTCTCCCGCGCCGGTCTGCGCGAGCCCGAAAAGCCGATTGGCAACTACCTCTTTGCGGGCCCCACCGGCGTCGGCAAGACCGAGGTGGCCAATCAGCTTGCGAGCACGCTTGGCGTGGAACTGCTCCGCTTCGACATGTCGGAATACATGGAGAAACACGCGGTCTCCCGTCTCATCGGCGCGCCTCCGGGCTATGTCGGCTTTGACCAGGGCGGGCTTCTGACCGATGGCATCGACCAACATCCGCATTGCGTGCTGCTGCTTGACGAGATCGAAAAGGCGCACCCCGATGTGTTCAACATCCTGCTGCAGGTGATGGACCACGGCAAGCTGACCGACCACAATGGCCGTCAGGTGGATTTCCGCAATGTGATCCTGATCATGACCTCGAACGCCGGGGCCTCCGACATGGCGAAAGCCGCAATCGGCTTTGGCCGCGAGCGCCGCGAGGGCGAGGATACCGCCGCGATCGAGCGCACCTTCACGCCGGAGTTCCGCAACCGCCTCGATGCGGTGGTGAGCTTCGCGCCGCTGCCGCGCGAGGTCATCTTGCAGGTGGTCGACAAGTTCGTGCTCCAGCTCGAAGCGCAGCTCATCGACCGCAACGTGCATATCGAGCTGACCCCCGAGGCCGCGGGCTGGCTCGCCGAGAAGGGCTACGACGACAAGATGGGCGCCCGCCCGCTGGGCCGCGTGATCCAGGAGCACATCAAAAAGCCGCTCGCCGAGGAACTGCTGTTCGGCCGGTTGATGAAAGGCGGCGTGGTGCGGGTGACGGTGAAGGACGACGCGATCGCCCTCGAAGTCGAGGAACCCGGCAAGCCGCGCCTCTCCGGTTCGAAACCGCGGCTCCTGCCCGCAGGCTGAGCGATGCGGCTCCCGGCCACCGGGGGCACCGCCCCCAAAGCCTTCTTCCTCCCTCGTCCCGCTCTGTCGGGGCGGGGGTTTTTTATCGCGCTGTGCGCGGCGCTTCTGCCCGGCGCGGGGGCGGCCCTCACGCTCGATCTGCCCGTCGCCTGCACGCTCGGCGAGACCTGCTACATCCAGCATTACCTCGACCGAGACCCGGGGCCGGGCGTCGTTGATTACGGCTGCGGCTCGGCCACCTATGAGGGCCATGACGGCACCGATTTCGCGCTCCCCACGCGCGCGGCGATGGCAACAGGCGTGGCGGTCATCGCCGCGGCACCGGGCCGGGTGCGCGCGGTGCGCGATGGTGAGGCGGATGGCGCGCTTCTCTCGGGCGAGAGCGTCGCGGGCAAGGAATGCGGCAATGGCGTGGTGATCGACCATGCCGAGGGCTATCAGACCCAGTATTGCCACCTCAAACGCGGCTCGGTGGCAGTGAAACCGGGAGAGCAGGTCGCAGCCGGGGCCCGGCTCGGGCTGATCGGCCTCTCCGGTGCGGCGGAATTTCCCCATCTTCATCTGACTGTGCGCAAGGATGGCCACGAGATCGACCCGTTCCACCCCGGCGCTGCGCTCACTTGCGACACCCCTCCCGCAGACGGGCTCTGGCGCGCGCCCCTGCCCTATGTTGGCGGCGGGCTGTTGCAGGCGGGCCTGGCGGCTGCGCCCCCAGATTTTGACGCGGTGAAAGCAGGCCTCGCTGCCCCCGCGACCCTTCCCGCCGATGCCCCGCTTCTCCTCTGGGCCTATGGCTATGAGAGCCGCGCAGGCGATCTGCTCACGCTGCGCCTCACCGGCCCCGGCGGTTTCGTCTTCGACCATCAGACCCGTCTGGAAAAACCACAGGCGCTGTTTTATCGCTATGGCGGCAAGCGCGCCCCCGCGGGCGGGCTCACGCCCGGACCTTATAGCGCCGAGGTCGTGCTCACCCGGGAAGGGCGCGAAATCGGACGCCGCCAGCTTGGCGTCGAGATTTCCCGCTGAGCGCGGGATTTTCCGCATCGCTCCGTTGACTCCCGGGCGCGGGCCTGTATAAGCCGCCCATCCCGGTGGCCAAGGCTGCCGGGCCTTTCATTGGTGTTGGTGGACCCCGCAAGGGGAAACCTGTCGCCCGAAGCCTCGCGGATGGGGTGGAGGGAAAGGACAACGCCCTTCGTAACACAGAAGGAGATCAGCGATGACCAAACGCACCGCTGCCAAGTACAAAATCGACCGCCGCATGGGCGAGAACATCTGGGGCCGCTCGAAATCGCCGCTCAACAAGCGCGATTACGGTCCGGGCCAGCACGGCCAGCGCCGCAAGGCCAAGCTGTCGGACTTCGGGACCCAGCTCCGCGCCAAGCAAAAGCTCAAAGGCTACTACGGCGATCTGACCGAAAAACAATTCCGCCGCATCTACGCCGAAGCCGAGCGTGTGAAGGGCGACACCGGTGAAAACCTGATCGGCCTGCTCGAGCGCCGCCTCGACGCGGTGATCTACCGTGCCAAATTCGTGCCGACCGTCTTCGCCGCGCGTCAATTCGTGAACCACGGCCACGTCACCGTGAACGGCAAGCGCGTCAACATCGCTTCCTACCGCGTGAAGGAAGGCGACGTGATCGCGGTGCGCGATCGCTCCAAGCAACTCGCCCTCGTGCTCGAAGCCGTGCAATCGGCCGAGCGTGACGTGCCCGACTATCTCGAAGTCGACCACAACAAGATGACCGCGACCTTCGTGCGCACCCCGGCGCTGGGCGACGTGCCCTACCCGGTGCAGATGGAACCGAACCTCGTGGTCGAATTCTACGCGAAGAACTGATCTGTTCTTCGCCTCCGAACCGGAAGGGCCGCCCCATGGGCGGCCCTTTTTCTTTGGAACCGGTTGACGCTGCGGGAGAGGCTGGCCCCTCAGGGCCTACTTTTCGGCGGCGTGTTCGGCCAGGGCGCGTTGCACCATCATCACCGGATCGCGGTCGATGTAGAGTATGCGTTCCAACAGGCTGCCACGATAAAGGATCCGTCGGTAACTGCCCGCACCAAGATCATCGAGATACTGCGTTGCCTCGGTTTCGGACCCGATCCGCGGGTGCAACCGCTCCTGCGAGACCTGCGCGATCTTCTCGACAGAGCGGCGCAGCGCGCGTTCTGTCGAACCGGTCCAGCGCCCGTCAGCATCCCCGAGAAAAAGCTCGGCGCGCCGCAGCTCGTGCTGCACAGAGATGCGATCGGCCTCGGGCAGGGCGCGGAAGCTCGCCGCGAGCCCATCGGCCCCGGCGGCATCGGGCACGCCGAGGGCAAGACACAGCAGGGCAGCGCCCAGAAGCGCGGAACGAAGAGAAGACGGAACGGACATGGTCAGCCTGTGATCGAGGAACGGATCGCCCCGGCGCCGCCCCGGACCGGGGCGAGCACCAGAGCGCTGTCCTTTCGTTGCGCAAAGGCGTGCATTTTTCGTAAACGACCGCCCCCCGCCCTTCCGGATCGGCAAGCGGGCCACGGTTTTGCGCCCCGTCTCCGCGCGGCTGAAACAAGGCTTCCAAAGCGCGAACTTGCCCGCTATTGAGGCGACACGTACGAGGAAAGGCTGCCATGACCGACCCTATTCGCCCCCAACCCGGCATTCTCGACATCGCGCTTTACGAAGGCGGGGCGGCGCATGTCGCCGGGGTCAGCGATGCGATCAAGCTCAGCTCGAACGAGAACCCGCACGGGCCCTCCGACAAGGCGAAGGAGGCGTTCCAGCGCTGCATGCACAAGCTGCACCGCTACCCGTCGACCGATCATGCCGGGTTGCGGCAGGCGATCGCGGAAGTACACGGGCTCGATGCGGCCCGGGTGATCTGCGGCGTCGGATCGGACGAACTCATTCGCATGCTCACCAATGCCTATGCCGGGCCAAAGGATGAAGTGCTCCACACCGAGCACGGCTTCCTGATGTATGCGATCGCCGCGAAGGGCGCGGGGGCGACGCCGGTCTCGGTGGCCGAGCGCGAGCGCACGATTGATGTCGATGCGATCCTGAAGGCCTGCACCAAAAAGACGAAACTCGTCTTCATCGCCAATCCGAACAACCCGACCGGCACGATGGTGGGGCTGGCCGAGCTGGAGCGGCTGGCGCTTGGCATGCCGAAACAGGCGATCCTCGTGATCGACAGCGCCTATGCCGAATATGTCGATGGCTATGACGGCGGCGCCGAACTTGCTGACCGGCTCCCCAATGTGGTGATGACGCGGACGTTTTCGAAAATCTATGGCCTTGGCGGGCTGCGCATCGGCTGGGCCTACGGGCCGCAGGCGATCATTGACGTCCTCAACCGCATTCGCGACCCGTTCAACCTCTCGACCGCGCAGCTTGAAACCGCCGAGGCGGCGGTGCGCGATCAGGACTGGATCACCCATTGCCGGGCCGAGAATGCGCGGCTGCGGCACTGGCTCTCGGAAGCGCTGGCCGAACGCGGCGTGCCGAACGACACCTCGATGGCGAATTTCGTGCTTGCCCGTTTCGGCTCCGAGGCCGAGGCCGTGGCCTGCGATGAATTTCTGAAGAAAGACGGGCTGATCGTGCGGCGCGTGGCGGGCTACGGGCTGCCGCATTGCCTGCGCATCACGGTGGGCGACGAGCCCTCCTGCCGCCGCGTCGCGCATCTGATCGGCGTGTTCAAGGCCGGCGGCACGGTCTGAGCCATGAAACATTATGACCGGGTCGCGCTGATCGGGCTGGGGCTCATCGCCTCCTCGATGGCGCATGCGATCCGCGCGGGCGGGCTAGCGGGCGAGATCTGGGGCCATGCCCGCTCGGCCGAGACACGGGCGACCGCGCTCGAGATCGGCCTTGTCGACCGGGTGTTCGAGACCGCCGCCGAGGCGGTGGCAGGCGCCGATCTTGTGGTGCTTTGCGTGCCGGTGGGCGCGATGGCGGCAATTGCCGCAGAGATCGCGCCCCATCTCGCGCCCGGCGCCACCGTGACGGATGTCGGCTCGGTGAAACAGGCGGTGATCGAGGCCGTCGCCCCGCATATGCCCGCGCATGTGCAGTTCATCCCCTCGCACCCGCTTGCCGGGACCGAACATTCCGGGCCACGCTCGGGTTTTGCCACGCTCTTCGTCAATCGGTGGTGGCTCGTCACGCCGCTCGAGGGCAATGACCCCGCCGCCGTCGCCCGGCTCAAGGGGTTCCTCGCGGCGATGGGCGCCAATGTCGAGGAGATGGAGGTGACGCGGCATGACCTCGTGCTCGCCGTCGTCTCCCACACGCCCCACCTCATCGCCTATACGATGGTGGGCGTAGCCGACCATCTGCGCCGCGTCACCCATGACGAGGTGATCAAATATTCCGCCTCCGGCTTTCGCGATTTCACCCGGATCGCGGCCTCCGATCCGACGATGTGGCGCGACGTCTTCCTGACGAACAAGGAGGCCACCCTCGACATCCTCGGCCGGTTCACCGAAGAGCTCTTCATGCTGCAACGCGCGATCCGGATGGGCGATGGCGAGATGCTGTTTGACTATTTCACCCGCACGCGGGCGATCCGGCGCGGTATCATTGAGGCCGGGCAGGATACCGCCGCCCCCGATTTCGGCCGCAGCCCCCCCGCCGAGACGAAGTGATGCGCCGGGCGGAAGCCCTTGCGCTCGCAGCGGCCCTCGCGCTCGCCCCGGCCCTGGGGGAGGCTCGCCCGCTCGACCGGTCGCCCCGCCCCCTGCCCCATCCCGCCGCGGCGGCGCCCGCGCCCGCAAAGCCCGTCGCCGCACCCGAGCCCATGGTTTTGGCGCCCCGTCCGGGGGCGGGGACGGCCGGCGCCTCGCTCTTTCCGCAACCTCCCGCGCCCGAAACAACTGAGCCCGCCCCTGCGGCGACGGAGCCAGAAGCGACAGGACCACAAACGGAAGGATCTGAAACGACGACCGGGCCAGCCCTGCCCCGCTCACCGCGCCCTTTGCCGCGCCCCGGGACGCAGGCCCCCCCTGCGCCAGAGAGCATGCCACAGCCTGAACCCGAACCTGTCCCCGACCCCGCCGCCCCACCACCTGCGGCAATGCCCGGAAGCCTGTTCCGCCCCGGAGTGCTGAGCACGCCGAAACCGCTCCCCCGCCCCGCCGCGCCCGCTCCGCGCGCCTCCGGCCCCGCAAGCGCCCCCACGGCCGCACTTTCGCCCCGGGGCGCGCTCTGCGGCACCCGCGGCATCGAGGGCACGCAGATCGCGCCGATCAAGGGCGAGGTGCCGGGCTGCGGGCTCAGCGATGGGGTGAAGGTGACAGCCATTTCGGGTATCCCCTTCTCGGACCCCCTGACGATCGACTGCGCGACGGCGCAGGCGATGAAAACCTGGATCGACCGTGGCATCGTTCCGGCGGTGGGGCGCAAGGGCGGCGGCATTGCGCGGATCGAGATCTTCGCGAGCTACACCTGCCGTCCACGCAACAATCAGCGCGGCGCGAAGCTCTCCGAACACGGGCAGGGACGCGCGGTGGATTTCGGCGGGGTGACGCTGAAAAACGGCCGGGTGATCGACGTGCTCACCGGCTGGAAAAGCGAGCCGCGGATGCTGCGCGCGATCCATGCAGCCGCCTGCGGCCCCTTCGGCACCGTGCTCGGGCCGAAATCGGACCGGTTCCACCTCAATCATATCCATGTCGATACGGCGTATTACCGCTCAGGCCCCTATTGTCGCTAGCTAGGGTACGATCCGCGGTGCAGGTCCAAGCGGCAACCCGGCGAAAAAGACCATCCCGTTCTGGAAGCTGAGCGGCAGATGCACGCGCCCGTCAGCACTTTGGCGCGCGAGCCCCTGCCCCAGCGCCGAGAGCATCGGCATTTTGCCGGCGGGCACAAACCCCGCGCCCTTGGCGAGCGTGAGCCACGCGTCCCAATCGGAAACTGCGAGCATTACCGAGCCCTCCGGCCAGCCTTCGGGGGTGATCGCAAGCGCTCCGGTGGCCGTCAGCGCATGCCCGCCCCAGACCAGTTCCGCCGCACCGATCTCAAGGCCGGTGAGCGGCGGCGGGCGGTGTTGCAAAAGCCCCAGCGGGGCGGCGAAGGTCAGCTTCGCGTCAAGCGAGAATGTTTCGATCTGATCAGGGAAGCGCGCCTCCGGAATGAAACCCGTGATGAGCCCGAGCGGAAGCGCGAAATCCGTGCACCCTGCCTGCAAATGATAACCGCCCGCAGTGTCCGTGCTTTCAACTGCGACGGTCGCCCGATCCAGCGCAAAGGCGGGAGCCGCCGCCCCCTCATGGGTGAGGCGGATCGCTTGCAGATCCGCCCCGAGGGCGCGCAGCGGCAGATCCGCCCCGAAACCGAACCGCATCGCGCCTTGCGCCTGAGCGCCGCTGAGCGTGAAGCTTTGCCCGCCCAGCGTGAGCTTTTGCGGCAGCGCCAGATCGGCGCGCCAGGACCAGAGCGCCCAGAGCGGAGCGGCGATCTCGACCAGGGGGATCTCCCAGTCGATCCCGCGGGCCGGATCACGCAGCGCAACCCCTTGCAGATCCACACCGATCCGCGCCGGAAAGCCCACGGCCTGCGCCGCCTCGAGCCCGCCTTGCCCGCGCGCCGAAAGCGCTGCAAAGCCCGCCACGGCCCCCCGCTCCAGCGCCATGCCGGCGCCCCAGCTGGCTACGCCCAGCGCCGCCACAAAAAGCCCTGCCCCGATCCAGCCCCGCATTGCGCCCCCTTTCCAAACCCTGCGCCACACTCTATGCCGCGCCGCAAGGGAGGGCCAGCGGATGACAAACGCACTCTGGATCTTCGGCTATGGGTCGCTGATCTGGGATCCGGGCTTTGCGCCCGCGGAAGTCGTCCCCGCGCGGCTCGACGGCTGGCACCGCAGCTTCTGCATGCGCTCGATCCATTTTCGCGGCACCACAGCGGCGCCGGGCCTCGTGCTCGCGCTCGACGCCGCCCCGGGGGCGCATTGCTGGGGCGTGGCGCTGCGCGTGGCGGAGGATGACCGCTCGCGCGTGCTGGCCGAGACCCGCGCCCGCGAACTGATCTCCGACGCCTATCTGGAACGCGAGCTTCCCGTAACGTTGAAAGACGGTCGCAGCGTCACCGCGATTGCTTACGTGATCGACCGGGACGGGCCGCAATATTGCCGCCTCTCGCCCGAAGAAGAGGCGCAGATCATCGCCACCGCCGCAGGCACCCGCGGGCCGAACCGCGATTACCTTTTCAATACCGTCGCACATCTGGGCGCGCTCGGGCTCGAGGATGACGCGCTCGCCACACTTGCGGCCCGGGTACGGGCGCTCCCAGCTTGACCCTTGTGAGCGCCGCGCCCCCGCCCTAATCTTTCCGGGAAAGAAGACGAGAGGCACTTCATGCGCGCACCGGCCCGCCCCCAGGCCCCGCAGTTCTCGCAACCCGTCCGGCAGGTGCTCTCGATGCTTGCGGTGCTGGCCCTCGTGGGCCTCGGCGGCTGGTTTGCCTATGGCCGGGTATTCACGATCTTCGAGGCGAGCCCCTGGCTCAACGGCCTGATCCTCGCCGTCTTCGTGCTGGGCATGCTCGGCTGCTTCTGGCAAGTGGCGCAGCTTGCCAAAGCCGTGGTCTGGATCGAGAGCTTCGCGGCGGACCGTCCCGGCCGCCCGCAGTATCGCCCGCCGCAAATGCTTGCGCCGCTCGCCGCCCTTCTGGGCGCGCGCGGCACGAGCCGGACGATTGCCACTTCCGCGGCACGCTCGATCCTCGAATCGGTCGCTACCCGCATCGACGAGGCGCGCGACATCACCCGCTACCTCTCGAACCTGCTGATCTTCCTTGGCCTTCTGGGCACGTTTTACGGGCTTGCGACCACTGTGCCGGGCGTGGTGGACACGATCCGCGCCCTCGCGCCGGCACCCGGCGAAACCGCCACGGCAGTTTTTGACCGGCTGATGGCGGGGTTGGAGAGCCAGCTTGGCGGCATGGGCACCGCGTTTTCCTCCTCGCTTCTGGGGCTCGCGGGTTCGCTTGTCGTCGGGCTGCTCGAGCTCTTCGTCACGCATGGGCAAAACCGCTTTTACCGTGAGCTTGAGGAGTGGATCTCCTCGATCACCCGGCTCAGCTTTGCCGCGGGCGAAGGCGAAGGGGGAGAAAACGCTGCCGTGACCGAGATCCTCGATCACATGGCCGAGCAGATGGATGCGCTGCAGACACTTTTCGCGCGCGCCGAACATGCCCGCGGCCAGACTGAACTTCAGCTTGCCCGGCTCTCGCAGGCTTTCACCGATTTTGCCGCGCAGATGGCGCCCGAACTTTCCGCCCGCGCCGCACAGGCCGAGGCGATCGATCATATGACCGCCGGACAAGAGCGGCTGATTGCGGCGCTCGAAGGGGTGAGTGCACGGGCGGACGCCGCACAGAATGCCGAGATGGATGGCGAGATGCGGATGCGGATGCGCTCGATCGACCTGCAGATGTCGCGGCTCCTCGAAGAGATGGCGGCGGGTCGGCAGGAGAGCATGGCGGAGCTGCACAACGACTTTGCCGCCCTCACCCGTGCGGTGCTCGCGCGTGCGCGAACCGAAGGTTAGGGGGCGCGATGGCACTCTCGGCGCGCCGCGGCGCACGCTTTTCCACCAATGTCTGGCCCGGCTTCGTCGATGCGATGGCGGCGCTTTTGATGGTACTCTTTTTCGTGATCTCGATCTTCCTGATCGTGCAATCCATGCTGCGCGACACCATCACCACGAAAGATCAGGAGCTTGATGCCCTTGCCGCGCAGGTGGCGGGGCTGGCGCAGGCGCTCTCCCTGCAAGAGGCGCAAAACACTGCGCTGACCGGGCGGCTCACCGCGGCGGGCGAGAAGATCTCCGCTTTCGAGGCGCAGGTGGCGGGGCTTCTTGCCGAGGCCGCGACGGCGCGTGAACGGATCGCATCGCAAAGTGCCACGATCGCGGCGCAAGGCACGGATCTCACGGCCCGAGCGGCGCAGATCGCGGGGCTTCAGGCGGATCTGAAGGCCACCGACAGCGCCCTCGCAGCAGCGCGGCTCGACCTCGATCAGGCGCGCAGGAAGGCGGAGGAAACGCTCACGCTTCTCGCTGCCGCCGAGGCTGCGAAAACGGATCTGCAAGGCAGGCTCGAGACCCAGCTGAGCGCCGCCGAGAAGGAAGCCGCGCTGAAGGCGCTGGCTGAAAAGACCCTCACCGAAACCCGGGCAGAGGCCGACCGCAATGCCGAACAGGTGGCACTTCTGAACCAGCAGATCGCGGCCCTGCGCGGCCAGCTTGCCGATCTGCAAGCGGTTCTGGGGGAGGCTAAAGCGAAGGACGATGCCGCGAAGGTGCAAGTCGAGGCGCTCGGCACCCAGCTCAACGCTGCGCTGGCGCAGGTGGCCGCCGAGCAGAAGCGTCGCGCCACGCTGGAAGAAGAGGCGCGCAAACGCGCCGAAGCGGAAGCGAGGGATCTTGCGCGCTACCGCTCGGAATTTTTCGGCCGGATGTCGCAATTGCTCGAAGGCCGGCAAGGCGTAAGGGTGGTGGGCGACCGGTTCGTGTTCTCGTCCGAAGTGCTGTTCACTCCCGGTTCGGCCGATCTCGCCCCGGAAGGGCAGGCGCAAATCGCCCGTGTGGCAGAAACCTTCCGCATCCTGGCCTCGGAGATCCCGCCCGAGATCGACTGGGTGCTCGAAGTCGATGGCTTCACCGATGACACACCGCTTTCCGGGCAAGGCGCGTTCAAGGACAACTGGGAACTCAGTCAGGCCCGCGCGCTCTCGGTGGTGCGCTACCTGATCGACGCACAGGGTTTCGCCCCGAAACGCCTCGCCGCGGCGGGCTATGGCGAATTCCGCCCGGTAGCGGAAGGCACAAGCGAGGATGCCCGGGCCCAGAACCGCCGCATCGAACTCAAACTCACCGAGCGTTGATCGGGTTCGGGCCGCCGGCGCGCATGGGCGCACCGCGAAAGCGGCAAGGGTCTTCCGGGAATGTCGCGGATTTCCGAAATCTCTTGACCTCACGAACGCCTCGAGAGGTCAAGAGGTCTTTGCCTGTATGTCCCGTGCCCTGGGTATGGACCTTCTGGTCCTTGATTGCCCTCAGGCTAGCACGAGTGATTCGGCTTGTGAATCCCCTTCTTCGCGCCCCGGCGCGCCCCGGTTCAAAAGCGTTTGTCGCTCCGCAGCGCGCCGGTCCATTGCCGTTCCGGCTGGCCCCCGAATTTCTGAAGTGTCGGGTGAGCCCCTAAAATCCGCTCAAGCCGCCAAGCCGGTTGTGCGGACCGAGCCGCGGCCGCTTGCGCGTAGGCTGCGCATCTCCCCGTCGCGGTCGCCAAAACGGGGGGAGCGTTTTCATCATCGGGCCTCTCTTCCCGGCCGGAGCCCCGGGTCCGCATCGCCTTCAGCCTCGCCCTGGATTGCAGCCGCTGTCCGGCCGCCGCAGGGGCCATGACATGTCTTATCCCGCCAGAAGCGGCCGCGCCGTGCCGCCCGAGACGGCAAGCGCATCGGCTGGCGCGAGCCGCACCATCAAGCCGCGCTGGCCAGCGTTGATCACCACCGAGACCAGTCCGAGCGCGCTTTCCTCGAACGCGACGGGCACACGTTTTTTCTGCCCGAAAGGCGAAATGCCGCCGGTATGAAAACCGGTCAGACGCTCGGCCTTGTCGGGGGCCATCATCGCCGCGGTCTTTCCTCCGAAAGCCGCCGCCACCTTCTTCATCGACAGCGAGCCATCCGACGGGATCACCGCACAGGCGGGCTTGCCATCCACCTCGACCATCAGTGTTTTCAGCACTTCCCGCGGCGCGGCGCCGATCGCCTCGGCCGCATGCAGCCCGATTTTCTCCTGCCCCGGGACATAGTCGTAAGCGATCCGCTCAAATGCCACTTTTGCAGCCTCAAGGGCGCGGGTGGCGGGGGTGGCAGTGCTCATGGCGCTCTCCTTTGTGCCGTTCTCGCCGCCCGGTCCGGCCCCGTCAACGGCAAATTCCGTTGCGTCGCTTTCGGCCTCAGACCCGCTCGGGCATTGCGGGGCGGCCGGGCGCGATTAAACTTTCCCTCAGGGAAAGGGAGGAAATCATGCAGATCGAAGGCAAGGTCTTCGCTGTCACCGGCGGCGGCTCGGGGCTTGGCGCGGCCGTCGCGCGGATGGTCACGGAAGCGGGCGGATCGGTGGTTTTGGTCGATGTGAACGCCGAAGCGGGCATGGCGATGGCAGAGGAGCTCGGGACGGCAGCCCGGTTCGCACGCACCGATGTGACAAGCGAAGCCGAGGGCATTGCGGCAATCGAGCTTGCCCGCGCGGCATTCGGCCGTCTCGACGGGCTGGTCAATTGTGCCGGCGTGGCGCCGGGCGAAAAGATCCTCGGCCGCGAGGGGGCGCACCGGCTGGAAAGTTTCGCCCGCGCGGTCGCGATCAACCTTGTCGGCACGTTCAACATGCTGCGTCTTGCCGCAGAGGCAATGGCCGCCAACGCGCCCGGCCCGGGGGGCGAGCGCGGCGTGATCGTCAACACGGCCTCAATCGCCGCTTTTGACGGCCAGATCGGTCAGGCCGCCTATGCCGCCTCGAAAGGCGGCGTTGCGGCACTCACACTGCCCGCGGCGCGGGAACTCGCGCGCCATGGCATCCGCGTGGTCACCGTGGCGCCCGGCATCTTCCAGACGCCGATGATGGCAGGGCTGCCCGAGGAGGTGCAGGCGAGCCTCGGCGCTTCGGTGCCGTTTCCGCCCCGGCTCGGCGATCCGTCCGAATATGCGGCGCTCGTGCGCCATATCCTCGAGAACCAGATGCTCAACGGCGAGGTGATCCGGCTCGACGGTGCGCTCAGGATGGCCGCCAAATGAGGGGGGATGCGATGGATCCTGTCGTGATCGTGGGGATGGCGCGCACCCCTATGGGGGGCTTTCAGGGCGATCTCGCCACCGCCAGCGCGGCCGATCTCGGCGCGGTGGCGATCAAGGCCGCGGTCGCGCGTGCCGGGCTCCCGCCCGAGGCCGTGGAGGAGGTGATCATGGGCTGCGTGCTCCCTGCCGGGCAGGGGCAGGCCCCCGCGCGGCAAGCGGCGCTTGGCGCGGGGCTGCCGCTCGCTACTGGCGCAACCACGGTGAACAAGATGTGCGGCTCGGGGATGAAAGCGGCGATGTTCGGGCATGACCTGCTGCTTGCGGGCACGGCGCAGGTGGTGCTTGCCGGCGGCATGGAGAGCATGACGAACGCCCCCTACCTCCTCGCCAAGGCGCGCGGGGGCTACCGGCTCGGGCATGATCAGGTGCTCGATCACATGTTCCTCGACGGTCTCGAAGACGCCTATGACAAGGGCCGCCTGATGGGCACCTTTGCTGAGGATTGCGCCGAGAGCTTCGGCTTTTCCCGCGCGGCGCAGGACAGCTACGCGATCGCCTCGCTCACCCGCGCGCAGGCGGCCATCGCAGGGGGGCGGTTTGCCGCCGAGATCGCACCGGTCCCGCTCTCGGGCCGCAAGGGCACGACACTCGTGGAGATCGACGAGCAGCCCGGCAAGGCACGGCTCGACAAGATCCCGACCCTGAACCCCGCGTTCCGGGCGGGCGGCACCGTGACGGCGGCGAATTCTTCCTCCATCTCCGACGGTGCCGCGGCCCTCGTGCTGATGCGGGCCTCAGAGGCCGAACGGCGGGGCCTTACCCCCCGCGCCCGCATTCTCGGCCATGCGACCCATGCCGACAGGCCAAACCTCTTCCCGACGGCGCCGATCGGGGCGCTCAGGCGCCTCTCGGACAAACTCGATCTCGACCTCGCGCGGGTCGATCTTGTCGAGGTGAACGAGGCTTTCGCGGTGGTGGCCATGGCGGCGATGCAAGCGCTCGATCTGGACCACGAGAAGGTCAACATCCACGGCGGCGCCTGCGCGCTTGGCCATCCGATCGGCGCGTCGGGGGCGCGGGTGCTCGTAACGCTGCTCGCCGCGCTTGAGACGCATGGCCTGAAAACCGGCGTCGCCACGCTCTGCATCGGCGGGGGCGAGGCAACGGCGATGGCGATCGAGCGGCTGATGTGACGGCGTGCCGGAGCGGCCCTTCGCTCCGGCGCTCCGAGCCCCGCGAGACGGGGCTGAAGCCGGCACGGCCGCTTTGGTGCCTTCGGCGCGACGAAGGCCGGGCCTCGCCGCGCTCAGGCGGCGGCAGACAGCTCGAAAGTGAGCGCGACATGCGCGGGCGCGGCGACTTCGGTTCCACCGGCGGCGACCTGCACGGTCTGATCGGTCTCGAGCGCGCGAAAGCCGCATTTCAGGAACACATCGCGACTGACCAGATTGGAGTCGGTGGCAAAGATGCGGGCCCCGAACTCACGGCCCGGCTCGCGCAGGCGCACATCGGCCATGATCTCGCGAATGACCGCCTGCTCGATGCTCAAACCAAGGACGCGGCAGCTCATCGCGAATTGCACAAAGATCCCCTCGCGATAGATCACCACCCCGACCAATCCATAATCCGTATAGCGATCCTGGGCGTAAAAGCCGTAAAGCGTGCCGCCGGAGGCGAGCACACTGTCGAGCTGCGCCGCCGTCCAGCGCAGGCCTGTTGTGTTGAACTGGTTGGTCTTATTGAGCAGTTCCAGGCAGCGCGCACCGTCGCGATGTGCGGTCGACGGCACCCGGACCAGACGCACCCGGCAATTGAGATCGCGCAGGAATTCCTCGCGCGAGAGGGTCTCGCGGTCCTGTTCCCGATGCTGGATCTGCCGGATCGACGTTTCGCGATTGACCGTTTCGTTCGACAATGTCGCCAGCTGCGTTTCCGGAGACCACAGCAGGATCCGCCGCGTCTGGTTCGGCGAGTCGCCAAGCACGCGGATGCCGGGCAGGGCCGCGCGAACCGCCTCACGTTCGACCGGATTGTCATCGACAAATACCACGCTCTTGGGGGTCAGTCCCGCCCGCGAGATCATCCGCCCGATCACTTCCGCCTTCGGGGTCCAGCCGATCTCGACGATGGCGAAATCGTCGAGCGTGAGCCAGCTTGGCATCACGGCATGATGCCAGCGCTCGCGAACGAGGCTTTCCTCGTTTTTCGAGCACACCGCCGTGATGATGCCGCGCGCGCGCAAGTGCTGGATCGCTTCCCACATGCCCACAGGCCAGCCGTGAAACACAGGCGAAGCGATCCCGGGGCCATAATGCTCGACGATCTGGCCGCGCCAGAGCGTGTCGTCCAGATCGAAGATGACCATCTTGACCATGTCGGTCTGGTTCACGATCCGGTAGAGGCACTCGGCCTGACGCCAGAGCGCGCAAAACACATCACCCCCCGGCCCGGCGTAGATGTCCTCCAGAGGAACCACCGGGTCCAGCCGCCCCCAGGCCGGGGCGTTCCACTCCGGAGAGATGTCGAACTCGTTGTCGACCGCCGACCAGAAATGGGAATGCGAGTAGAAAGTGAAAGTGTCGTCCATCAGGAACCGTTTGCCACAGGCAGAGGCAACCATGTCCACATCGGCGATATAGGCATTGGGACAGGTCGCCACGAGCCGCGCCAATTCCTCGTTCAGCCGACGGACGATTGACGCAAAATCGCTGCTGCTGCCCGCCCGGTCGAGGGCCGCCACGACCGGCACCTGCGGCACGAAGAAATTCGTCACGAATGTCAGCAGACCATGCGCACGGTTGTAGGCGAGGGCCGCTTCAAGCGTCACCCGCAAGAACTGCAAGGATCGCTCCATGACGCTCTCTGCAACGCCGGGCTGCTGGAAATCGGCAAAGCGCACCACCTCATCGCGCACGATGTAGCGCAGCGAGAGCTGAACATATTGAAAATCATAGGCCAGAACGGCTTCTTTTGACAGATCGGGCAAATCGCCCGGCCCGTTGAAAACCAGAAGATCGAACTCGGTGTTCGGCGTCTGGCGGCGGAACCCGGCTACGGTTTCCTCGGCCATGCAGGAGCCGAGGACCAGAACCTTCGATATTTTACTGGGCCGGACCTCCAGCGCGCGCGGAAAAAGGAATTCTTCGGCGTTCAAAGCTGTCTCCTTCTGAGATGTGATCGGGGCCAAATTGGCCACGGCCGCAGCACAAACAGGCTTAATCCGGCTCGGTTTAGAAAGGATTAAGGGTGTTCCGCTGGGCCGGGACGCAAAGCGCCTGACGCAGCCAGAGGATCACCGTCGCAGCGCGCGGTTGCGCCGATCCCTTTCTGACCCGGCTCGCCCCGCGCCCGCCCGCTTCTGTTTGGTTGCCTGCAGGACAGGCCGCGAGGGGCAACACGCCGCCTTTTTTCGGGAAAACCGCCGATAGTCGGGATTTTAGGGAAAGAAATGCGGTGTTGATCCAAGCGCTTGCGAGTACCGCTTGCGGGATCAATCCACGGCCCGGGGCGCCTTTGCGAAGCTTTAGGAAACTTGCCGCACCTTTTTCCCATGTAGATCTGTGGTAGTAACGATGACATCTGTTAACCTCCCCAAAACCTCCTTGCGCCGCGTCATGGCGGTGTCTCTCGGCCTTCCCGCGACCCTCGCGCTGGTGTTCGGCATTTTCCTGATCGCAGAGCGCTGGCAGGTGCTGAGCGATGCGCGCATGGTTCAGCAACTGATGGAGCTGGCCCAGGACGCGGGCGCCGTGGCGCATGAACAGCAACTCGAACGCGGCATGACGAGCCTGTTCCTGAACGGCACGGAAACCACCTTGCCCGAGCGGCTGGTGGCGCAGCGCACCGCCACCGACACCGCACGCGCGACGCTTCTGGCAAAGGCCGACGGGATCGGGCTCGACCATCTGTCCGACGAGATTTCCGCGCTCGTGACGGAACTTGCGGGAGATTTTGAACGCTCCGAGGAGATCCGCAGCGGGGTCGATGCGCGCAGCCTGCCAGTGGCCGAGGCGATCGAATATTACACCGAGATGGATGCAGATGTGCTGCAAATGGTCGAAGTGGTGGCGAGGTCCACTTCGAACGCGCGGATCAGCAACCGGATCGCCGCCTATGGCGCTTTCCTGACAGCAAAAGAGCGCTCCGGACTCGAACGGGCGCTGGGGGCCGGAGCCTTTCGCAAGGGCGCCTTCGGCACCCAGGTCCTGCTCGCAATGCGCACGATGGTGGCGCAGCAGGAACAAGCGCTCCTCTTCTTCGAGGCGCTGGCCGCCCCGCAAGACCGCGCCGCGGTCGCGCGCCTTGAAACGCTGCCGGCCAACGTCGAGCTGGCGCGGATGCGTCAGATCGCCTTCACCTCGCCCGAAACCCAGGATCTGGGCGGTGTGACGGGCGAAGAATTTTTTGCGACGGCGACCCAAAGGATCGAGGCGATGAAGGAGGCCGAAAGCGTGATCGGCAATGGCATCAAGGCGGAAGCGGCCGACGAGGCCCGTTCCGCCCTGATCGGCTTTCTTGCGGTGGGCGGGATCATCGTCGGCGCCCTCGTGGGCTCCCTGATCCTTGGCCTGCGATCGGTGCGACGCACCGAGACGGATGTGCGCGATCTCGCACAGGCGGCGGGCGAGATGGCACGCGGCGCGCTGGATACTGCATTGCCCCTGCCGCACCTGCGCGAAACGGCGCAAATGGGCGCGGCGCTCGACAGTTTCCGGGTGAGCATCCTTGAGGCGCAGGAGCGCGAGCGGCAAGCCAGGGCAGAGCGCGAGGCGCATCGCCGGCAGGAAGCCGAGCGCGAGGCAGCGGCGCGGGCCGGCAAGGAAGCGCGGTTGGCCCGCGAGGCCGAGGCGGCACGGCTGATGGCCGAACGCGACCGCCATATCGCCGCCGAGATTTCCGTCGTCGTCAATGCCTGTGCGCAAGGTGATTTCTCGCGCCGGATCGACCTGGCCGACAAGGAGGGGATCCTGGCCGAGATCTGCCGGGGTCTGAACCAGATCGGCGAGATCGCCGATGCGGGCATCGCCGAGGTGAACAGGGCGCTACGTCACCTCGCCGAAGGCGATCTGACCTATCTCATCTCTGATGGTTTCGTCGGTGTCTTCGCCGAGATGGCGCAATCGGTGCGGGCGGCGAACGACAGCATCACAACGACGGTACGGGCGATCGAGGACACCTCACGCATCATCGACAGTTCGAGCGCCGAAATCGGGACCGCCGCGCACGATCTGGCTCGGCGCAGCGAGCACAATGCCGCGATGCTTGAGGAAACCGCCTCGGCACTTGAGGAAATGGCGAGCTCCATCGGTGGCATGGCGGGGATCGCCAATGATGCCAAGGAGCGCATGCACACCATTTCGACCCATGCCGAGAGCGGCAACACCATTGCCCAGGATGCGCTTGTCGCAATGGAAAGCATCCGGCAATCGTCCGAACGGATCGAGCGCGTGCTCCAGGTGATCGACGAAATCGCCTTCCAGACCAATCTTCTGGCGCTCAACGCCGGGGTCGAGGCGGCGCGGGCGGGCGAAAGCGGGCGCGGCTTTGCCGTTGTCGCCTCGGAAGTGCGCGCGCTGGCGCAGCGCTCGTCCGAAGCCTCCCGCGAGATCGCGCAGATCATTGAAACCGCGGCGCGCGACGTCGGGCGCGGCGTCGAGATGGTGGATCACACGGCCGATGCGCTTGGCCAGATCGTCGGCTCGATCGGGGATGTTCAGGAACGGATCGAGCATATCGCGGGCGCCGTGGGCGAAAGCAAGGTCGGCATCGCGGAGATTTCCAAGGCAACCACCGAGCTCGACCGGGTGTCGCAGCAAAACGCCGCGATGATCGAAGAGACGAATGCCGCACTCTCGGCCCTGCGGATCGAGGCGGATCAACTCGTTGCGAATGTCAAGCGGTTCCGCACCGCGGAGACGGATCCCCGGGCCACCGCCGCTTGAAGGGTAGGGAGAGATCCGCGGCAGGATCTCTCCGATCTTCGCAGCCGCATCACGATCATTGCCGGCACGGGTCCAGAGCCCCTTGGTTCGCCGCCGCCCCGCACTTCGACAGATGGTGCGGGGCGATCGTGGAAGATCTGCCGGTGCAGGTCAGCGCTGTCACGGTCATCCCTGTTACGGTCATCCCTGTTGCGCGCGGGCCGCGCACGAGCCTTCGCCCTGCGCACAGCAGATACAAAAAGGGCGCCCCAAGGGCGCCCCATATGCAGATCTCGGTTAAAACTTATGCCCTACGGTGAGAACTCGGGTCTTTTCTACACTCTCAATGCGTCCAGTTCGCACGGCGATTCGATTGGAAATTCTCGCCATAGCCCATCTGGCGAATATTGATCGCGCGCTTGTGGGCGCCCGTCACGACATAATCGATGCCTCTGGTTTTTGCATAATGCTCTGCCGCCTCGCGGCTGTCGAACTTGAGGCGCACCTGGCTTTGCGTGTCCGACGACCCGGTCCACCCCATCAGCGGGTCAATGTCCCGCGCCTCGGATGACAGGAAATCGAGATACCAAAGCTTGGTTTTCGCCTGGCCGGACTGCATCGCGTTGCGGGCAGGCTGGTAGATACGTGCGCGCATGGGACCCTCTCTGCTGACACCTCTTTGTATCGGATCCGCGCGGAAACGCAAGCGCTGCATACCATTGTGTGCCGAAACTGCGGTTCGCACAGGCGCCCGCACATCATGCTCGGAAGAAGGGGGAGGGATGCTACCGGCCGGGTCTGGGGAGCGAGGGGTGGGGGTGGTGCCCCGGCCGGTAGCGAATGCTGCTTGCTCCGACAACATGCGAACAACGGCCCCGAATCGCAAGCGAAATATCCGCGCAACTCATTGATTTGCTATATCAATTTGAACGTTTACCTTAACCTTTCGGCAACTCTTTCGACAAGGCCTTGAAAGAGAACGAAAAGGGACCGACAGTGAGGCCTGCCCGAGGACTCAGCATGCCCCACAACAACGACAACCGCCCCGTCGAACGCCCCGATGTGCTCACCCGCGCCAAGCTCGAAGGCGGCAAGCGTTTCACCATGAAGACCGAATTTGCCCCGGCCGGCGACCAGCCCGCCGCGATTGCCGAGATTGCCGCCGCTGTGCTTGCGGGCGAGCGCGATCAGGTGCTTCTGGGGGCCACCGGCACCGGCAAGACCTACACGATGGCGAAAGTGATCGAGGAGACCCAGCGCCCGGCGATTATCCTTGCGCCCAACAAGACGTTGGCGGCGCAACTCTACGGAGAATTCAAAGGCTTCTTCCCCGACAACGCGGTGGAATACTTCGTTTCCTACTACGATTACTACCAGCCCGAGGCCTATGTCGCGCGCACCGACACCTATATCGAGAAGGAATCGATGATCAACGAGCAGATCGACCGGATGCGCCACTCGGCCACCCGGGCGCTGCTGGAGCGGGACGATGTGATCATCGTTGCCTCGGTGAGCTGCATCTATGGCATCGGCTCGGTCGAGACCTATTCGGCGATGACGCAGGACCTGACCGTGGGCGGGCTTTACGATCAACGCAAGTTTCTGGCGGACCTCGTGGCGCAGCAATACAAGCGCCTCGATGCCGCCTTCCAGCGCGGCGCCTTCCGCGTGAAGGGCGACACGGTCGACCTCTGGCCCGCCCACCTCGAAGACCGCGCCTGGAAGTTCAGCTTCTTTGGCGAGGAACTGGAAGCGATCACCGAATTCGACCCGCTCACGGGGGCGAAGACGAACAGCTTCGAGCAGATCCGGATCTACGCCAACAGCCACTACGTGACCCCCCGCCCGACGCTGCAGCAGGCGATCAAGTCGATCCGCTCGGAGCTCGCGCAGCGGCTCAAGCAGCTCACCGGCGAGGGCAAGCTTCTGGAGGCGCAACGGCTTGAGCAGCGCACCAATTTTGACCTTGAGATGCTCGAGGCAACGGGTGTGTGCAACGGCATCGAGAACTATTCGCGCTATCTGACCGGGCGCAATCCGGGCGAGCCGCCCCCGACTCTTTTTGAATTCATTCCCGACACGGCGATTGTCTTTGCCGATGAATCCCACGTCACCGTGCCGCAAATCGGCGGCATGTATCGGGGCGACTACCGGCGCAAGTTCACGCTCGCCGAACACGGCTTCCGGCTGCCGTCCTGCATGGACAACCGTCCGCTCAAATTCGAGGAATGGGATGCGATGCGCCCGCAATCGGTGTTCGTGTCCGCCACACCCGCGGGATGGGAGCTGGAGCAGACCGGCGGCGTGTTCACCGAACAGGTGATCCGCCCCACCGGGCTTCTGGACCCGGAGGTGGAGATCCGCCCGGTCGAGACGCAGGTGGATGACCTTCTCGATGAAATCCGCAAGGTCGCGGCGCGCGGGCTGCGCGTGCTTGTGACCACGCTCACCAAGCGCATGGCGGAAGACCTCACCGAATATCTGCACGAACAGGGGGTGCGGGTGCGCTACATGCACTCCGACATCGACACGATTGAGCGCATCGAGATCCTGCGCGATCTGCGGCTTGGCGCCTTTGACGTGCTGATCGGCATCAACCTTCTGCGCGAGGGGCTCGACATTCCCGAATGCGGGCTCGTGGCCATTCTCGATGCCGACAAGGAGGGCTTCCTGCGCTCGGAGACCTCGCTGATCCAGACCATCGGGCGGGCCGCGCGCAACGCCGATGGCCGGGTGATCATGTATGCCGACAAGATCACCGGCTCGATGGAGCGTGCGCTTGGCGAAACGAACCGCCGCCGCGAAAAGCAGATCGCTTACAACGCGACGCATGGCATCACACCGCAGACCGTGCGCAAGAATGTCGAGGATGTGCTGGCCGGGCTCTGGGCGGGCGACACCGATATGGCGCGCGTCACCGCAAAAGTTGATAAAGTGCAATCGGGCGCCAATCTGGCGGCGCATCTTGAGGGGCTGAGATTGCAAATGCGCAAGGCTGCCGAGAACCTCGAATTCGAGGAAGCGGCGCGACTGCGCGACGAGATCAAGCGTCTCGAGGCGGTGGAGCTAGTGGTTGCCGACGATCCGCTGGCGCGTCAGTCCGTTGTGGAAGAAGCGGTCGAAGCCGCGACACAGGCCAAGGGCCGCTCAACCGCGGGCCGCCCGGGGCAACGCGGCGGGGTGAAACGACCCCGCAAGAGATAGGGTCGTGCAAGCGACAAGGTTTTCATTGCCGCCGGATGGCAGGCGGGAAAGCCTCGCAGCGGCAAAGCCGGTCCATTGCGTCAGCCGTAAAGCGCGGCCCAGCGCGTGATCAACTGGCTTTGCAGCACTTTTGACCGCCGCACCCAGGTTCGTGACCCTTCGGGCTCGCCGCTGCTTTGCGAGCGCGCGCGGCGCGCCAGATCGCCGGTGAAAATCGCAAAGGTGAGCTCGGTGCCGTCAGGCGCCGTGATGAACCCCGTCAGCGTCGAGACGAAATTCAGCGTGCCGGTCTTGGCGTCGACGCGCAGCCCCGGCACCTCAACCGTGCGCCCCGCGCTATCGCGCAGCCCGAAGGGCTTCATCAATCCTCGCAGCCCCGCCTTCGGACCAAGCAGGGTCACAGCGCGCACCATCTCGAGCGCCGAGATCCGGTCCTCGGCCCCAAGCCCCGAATGATCGACAAACCGCGCCTTGCCCCCCCCAAGCTTGGCCGCGAGCCAGGCGCTCATCGCCGCGCCCGAAGCGCCGCGCGCCGCATTGGCCCCGCGCGCCGCGCTCGCGGTCATCCCCACCGCCTCGGCGGTGATGTTGGTGGAATATTTGAGCATCGAGCGCAGGATCACCGGAAGCTCTGACGATTGCCGCGCGGCGATCATTTGCGCACCGGCAGGCAGCCCGCGCAGGGGTTCGGGCGCGGGCAGCGCACAGCCCTGCGCCCGCGCCAGTGTCTGGAACACATCGCCCGCGTAAGCATCGGGCAGGCGCACCGGCAACCAGAGGCTTCCCGCCTTGTTCAGCCCCCCCGATGCAACCGTCCAGTGCTCTTTCCCCCCCGTCTGCCGGTAGCCGAAGAGCGGCGTCGAACGGTTTGCGAGCGCGGCGTCGATCGTATAGGCCGTGGGCTGGTATTTCTCCGACCAGGCCTCCATCCCCAGCGCATAGCCGCCCTGACCGCGTTTCCAGCGGAAATGCACCCGATTGTAATTCAGGATCAGCCCGGAAATCGACGGGTTGTAGCCCACATGGACGGGCTGGTCGGCGGCAATTTCGGCGGCATAGGGCAGCGCACCGCCCCAAGTGTAGAACCGCCCGGTGAGCCCGCGCACGCCCGCGCGCACGAGCTGGGCGGCCAGATCGGCGAGCCCGTCGGTGTCGAGCGTCGGATCACCGCCGCCAGCAAGGATCAGATCGCCCCGCAAAACGCCCCCGCTCACCGGCCCCGTTGCCAGCAGCCGGGTGACAAAACGATAGGAAGATCCAAGCGTTTCAAGCGCATAAAGTGTGGTGATCGTTTTTGCCGTGGAGGCGGGCGCCATTGCCCGATCCGCATTCATCGCCTCGAGCACGAGCCCGGTGCGGGCATCGGCTACCAGATAGCCCACCTCGCCGCCAAGCTGCGCCGCCGCGACAAGTTCCGCCCCGGAGAGCGGGCGCAGCGCCTGCGCCTCAGCCCGCGCAAGCCGTGGCGCAGCCAGCGCCGTCATCCCCGCAACCGCACCCCCGCACAGAATGCTCCGCCGCGTCAGCTTCATGGTCCGTCCCCGTCGTGCGCCCTCACCGGCCGCGCCAGCCGCCCCCCGCGCGGATCGCGGAAGAGGAGAGGTCCGACATCGGCATCTGCACGAAGCACCATGCAGGACGGCGCGCGAAAGGCAAGAGCCGCGCCCGGCCCGCATCGAGCCTTGCGTGCGCAAAGATCCGTGCGGCGCGCGCCTGCCCCGCCACCATCCGGTGCCCGGGGCGCGCCAGCACCCCCACCGGCACCAGAGCCAGAATCCGGCGCCAGCCCTCCCAGCGGTCGAATTGCGCCAGATTGTCGGCCCCCATCAGCCAGACGAACTGCACCCCCGGATAAAGCGCGGTGAGTCGCGCCAGCGTTTGCGCTGTGTGGCGCGTACCGAGCTCGGCCTCAAGACCGCTCACCACCACTTTCGGATCGCGCATCACCCGGCGCGCCTGCCTCAGCCGCGTCGCCATTGGCGCCGGGCCGCGCGCTTTCAGCGGATTGCCCGGCGAGACGAGCCACCAGACCCGGTCGAGCCCGAACCGGCGCAACGCCTCGCGGGTGATATGCGCATGACCTTCATGGGCGGGATCGAACGATCCGCCCAGAAGGCCGATGCGCTGGCCGCGCATGGCAATGGGAAAGCCCTGTCTCATGCCCCTGCCCTATCCGATCGGCAGGCCCCGCGCCACCGGCATGTGACGCTCGGGTGACGGGACGCAGCGACGCGCCCTCGCTCACTCCGCGCAGACAGTGCAGCGCCCTCGCCCGGCGCGCTTGGAGCGGTAAAGCGCCGAATCGGCGTCGGCGAGCATCCGGTCGGCCACCGCGCCCGCGCCATCGGCGCCGATCACCGCACCGATCGAAGCGGACACGCAGCAGGGCCGGCCATCATAGAAGATCGGCTCCTCAAGCCGGGCGATCAGCCGCTCTGCGAAGGCGGCGACGCGCCGCTCGTCGATCGGCCCGCGCAGAATGAGCATGAACTCGTCGCCGCCGACCCGCGCCACCATATCGCCGCGCCGGGTCTCCTCCGCCAGCACCTGCGCCACGCGGATCAGCACCGTATCACCTGCGGCATGGCCAAGATTGTCGTTGACCTGCTTGAAGAAATCGAGATCGAGATGAAGAAGCGCAAAGCTGCGCCCACCACGTGCGAGCAGCTTTACCGCGCGGTCGAGCGCGGCATCGAAGGCACGCCGGTTCGGCAGGCCGGTGAGCGGATCGCTGAGCGCCTCGCTCTCGGCTTCGCGCCGCGCCTCCTCAAGCCGCCGCGTCAGCGCCTGCAATTCGTTCAGTACCGCGGTCTTCGCCTCGGCGAGGAAGAGAAATTCGATCGCCAGCTCGGAAGCCGCGAAATCCTGTTCGGTCAGCCCGAAGAACCGCACCGCTTCCGAAAGGTGGATCCCGAAGGAGAGATTGACGAGCAGGGCCCCCGGTTGCGCCGCGCCCGGCAGTTCCACGGCCGTGCCGCGCAGGTTGAAGCCGGGATGACGCACCAGCGTCACCGCGATATGCCGGCCGTCCGCGAGCGATTCCGGGCCAAGATCACGCCCGCGCGCGCGCCGCAACGTGAAATGGCGCGCATAGCTTGTGCCCAGCGCCTCGGATCCGACAATCTTCGCCAGCGTCGGCCCCATCGCCTGAATCCGGCCGCGCCGGTCCAGCCAGAGGAACAGCGGCATCAGTCGCCCCAGCACCGCAGGGGTGAGGGTCAGCTGCAATTCGGGGGCGCCGGGCAGCACCGGGCCCTTCGGATCAAGCAAGGTCATGGCGCAAAACTCCCGCCGGCAGGGCCAGATCGAAATGCCGTGCCTCGGCAAAGGCCATATCGAGCAGCGTCACCGAGACCCGTTCCACCGGACCGCTGCGCCCGCTCGCATCGATCAGCACGAGCGCACCGTAATCATCCGCCATCGCGCGCATGAGCCCCGCCATAACCGCGCCCCAGCCCGGCATCGCGCCCTTCACGGAGAGCGTGAACCGGCCCTGCGCCTCGGTCGCCAGCATCAGCTCGGGCAGGCCAAGCCCGGGCAGTGCCATCAGCCCGCGGCCGGGCAGTTCATCGAGGGAAAACAGAAAGTCCCAGTAATCCGCGCCGCCAAAGCGCAACAGCCGCCGCATCGGTTCGGTCATCGCAAGCCAGGCCCCGATATCTTCGAGGATCATCGCCCGCGGTGTCTCCAGCACCGCTTCAGCCGCGTCGAGCAGCGCCTCGGTAAGACGGTCGTCATAGCTCAGCATCGCCTCGAACCCTGCCGGGTCGACGTTGCTGCGCTCGGCCACCTCACGCCAGACATGCCCCCCGTAATGGGAGCTCAAAAAGGATTGGATAGATTTATTGACAACACCGAGCATGCGACCTCCACGCGCGCAGCCTAGAGGTTCGGCTGTTAAGAAAGCACGAAGAGGCACCGGGGAGCGAAGCGGATTCTCCCACACGGCCCGTTTTTTTCAGTGTGCGCGGGCCGGCAGGGTCGGTCGGGCCACGCAGGTCGCATGCGCGGCTTATTGCGGCAGCACGATGATCTGCCAGGCGCCCGCCTGCAGTGCCCGAAGGTCGACGGGAACCGGCGCCACCGAGCCCGCTTCGAGCGCGGTGATCAGATCGGTCCCGCTGGGCGCCGTGCCCGCGCCCAGAAGCCGCGCCGCAACCCGTTTCCAGCCTTTCGGCCCCTTCACGAACACGCTCGGCGCGCCCCATTCCGCAGCGCGCAAAAGCACCGCCTCCGGCCCGGGCGCCACCGGGCTCAGATCTGCCAGAACCAGCGCGCAGGACGGCACGGCCCCGGCCCCGGCGGGGGCGGCGCATTGCGCCTGCTCTGTGGGTTCGAGCGCGGCAAGCAGCGCGGCCTCAAGCCCCTCGGGCAGCGCTTCGCCCGCGGGCCAGAGCACAAGCCCCGCGGGCCAGGTTACGGGAACGGAAGCCGGGGCCGCCGCACGCGCGAAGCTGAAGCGGTTTTCGGCGGCATCGAGCTGGGCCAGCCGGCCCGCGAGCGCACCATCCTGCGAGGCCTCCTTGCGCAGATCCGCGAGCGCCGCAGCCCCGGGTCGGCCCCAGTCATGCGCCATCTCCCAAAGCGGCAAAGCCCCGGCTTGCACGGTTCCCGCGGCGAAGCGGGCGAGCTGCCCCTGCGCTGCGATCCGTTCCGGCGAAATCAGCGGCGTGAGCCAGAGCGCGGCGAGCCCGATCATCGCGAAGGCCATCGCCACATTGGCCTGACGCAGCTTCTCCATCCAGCGCCGCCCCGACAAAAGCGCGCCCAGATAGCCTAGCGCATAGCCCGCCACCACCCCGGCGAGCGCCGTTGCCGCCACCCGGTCCGGCGTCCAGCCGTATTGGCGCACCCGTTCGGCCAGCGCCCAGATCGCAAGCCCTGCCAGCGCTGGCAGCAAAAGCATGAGGCCGCGCGCCGACCAGGTCAGCACCGGCGCATGCGCCTCCTCGATCTCGTCCTGATCGACCACCACCGATACGAGCCCGATCACCGCCAGCGCCGTCGCAAGAAGCGCCGAGGCCGCCGAGAGCGCGCCAAAGAGATGGCCGAGGCCGCGCAGGGGCAGCGCGGCGAGGAAGACCGTCACCACGGCCAGCACGAGCGGGGTCAGCAGTCGCAAGAACCGCAGCAGAAGATAGGGCGAGACCATGTCGGACATCTCCGTCACCACCGAGAGGCCGAGCCCGAGGGTGGCGCCGAGGATCAGCCAGACCGCCAGCCCCTGCTGGAGAAGGGCACTGAGCAGATGCACGCCCACGAGATCGAGCAGCGCTCCCATCAACCAGAGCACCGCAAAAACCACGCCGACGAAAAGCCAGGCGGCAAGCTGGCGCACAACAATGTTCCAGCTCTCCATGAAGAGAATGCGGTAATCGGTGAGCCCATGCCGCCCCTCGCGCCCGAAAGCGAGCGCAAAGGGCACCGGAAGCGTGCCGAGCACGATCAGCGCCGCAAGGTTGTGGCCGGTGTCGAGCATCTGCGCCGCGTTCGCGAAAGCGCTCCGTTCAAGCGCAGAGAGCGCGGCCGTCACAAGCGCGATGCCCGCCGCCAGCAACAGCGCCCGGCGCAGCCCGAGATCGGAGAGCATCGACAGCAGCGCAAAGAAGAACGCCGCCGCAGCGACGCAAAGCGGCAGCCAGAGGAACGCCGCCCGGAACACCTCGGGCGCCTCGGTGAGCCCCCAGAAGGCGAGCCCGCCGACAAGGCCGATGAAAATGAAAATGAGCCGTTCCGTCATAGTGTTCTCCTGCCGTTGCGGCAGGCTAGCGCCGACGGCGCCGGTATGCCAGCGGGTTCAGACCTGTGGGGAACCGGCGATCCAGGGGGCGAGCCCGTCGATCGTCTCAAGCACCAGATCTGCGGCGGGGGCCAGCGTCTCGCGCGTTGCGGGGCCGGTCAGAACCGCGACAGCCAGCATGCCGGCGGCGCGGGCGGCGGCAAGATCATGCAGGCTGTCGCCCACCATTGCCACCTGCTCCGGAGCCACGCCCAGCCGCGCGGCAAAGGCCAGCAGCGGGCCCGGCTCGGGTTTCGCACCAAAGCCGCTGTCGTAGCCCGCGACGAAGTCGAACAGCGTTTCAACGCCTGCCCGCGCAAGCTGGTGGCGCGCCGAGGCCTCGCTGTCATTCGTCGCCACGCCAAGCCGGAACCCGGATGCGCGCAGCCCGCCCAGACAGCGCGGCAGATCGACCGCAGGCACCTGCGGGGCGCGCAGCGCCGCGGCATCGAGTGTCACCACAAGCTCGCCCAGCTCCCGCCCCGGCAGGTACGGCAGCATCAAGGCTGCGGCCTGCGCGACCGTCCCGGCAATCACCGGTGACCGGGGCGCAAACCGCTGCGCCACAAGATCATACCCGATCGCGTCCGCAAGCAGCCCGATCTGCGCCGCATCGCCACTGGCCAGATCCGCCATCAGCCCGCGCGCCCAGGCCCCCCAGGTCGCCTCGAAATCGAAAAGCGTGCCATCCTTGTCAAAGAGGATCGCGACAATATCCGTCATCACGCCCCCTCAGGTCCAGTTCCGGCCGCCCGGGCCCTCAAGCAGCGCCGCCGCCATAGCGAGGTCTTCGGGCGGCACACCGAGCGCGGCCGCACAGGCGCGCACCCAGTCATCCTCCCGCATCACATGGGAAAGCGCCGCGCGCTGCATCTGCGGCTGGCCCGCCTCGGCGCGCACCTGGCCTGCATCCGCCCCGCTCGCAGCCAGGAACGCGTCCCAGACAGGAGGCTCTCCGGCCATCCAGCCCAGGGCCCTGATCGCAAGAATTTGTGCCGAATCGCGTTCCAAACCACTGCCCCTTCGCAATGTTAAAGGATTTGTTAACCTTTCCTAAGCAATGATAGACATCATAACGAGCAGGTGGAAGGAGCAGAAAGTTCATGGCAGGGAAAGTCCTGATCGTGGACGATGTCGCGACCAATCGGATCGTGTTGAAGGTCAAGCTTGCGGGCGCCCGATACGAGACGATTCAGGCCGGCACCGGGGCGGCGGCTCTGCGCATGGTCGCGCAGGAGAGCCCTGATCTCGTGCTTCTCGACGTGCAGCTGCCCGACATGAGCGGTCTGGACGTGTGCCGCCGGCTGAAAGCCGATCCGGCCAGCCGTCATCTCCCGGTGATCGTCGTCACCGCCTTTCCCACACCCGAACTGCGCCTTGAGGCGCTGCGGATGGGGGCCGATGATTTCATCGTCAAACCGTTCGAGGAGTTGACGCTGCTCGCCCGGCTGCGCGCGCTGATGCGGATGCGCGAGACCGACGAGGAACTGCGGCTGCGCGAAACCACCTGTCAGGATCTCGGGTTTGCCGAGGCGGCGGCCCCGGCCATCGAGCCGCCCGCCCGCATCGGCCTCGTCGCGCCGGATCGTGAAACCTGCGTCAGCTGGAAAAATGCGATGGCGCGGTTCTTGCCGCAGGATACGCTGCGGGTGCTCGATTATCAGGGAGCGCTTTCGGCCGCGGCCGAGAGCCCGCCCCTTGATGCCTATGTGATCGCCGCCGATTTGACCCGCCCGGGTGAGGGGCTGCGGCTGATGTCCGAGCTGCGCTCGCGCACCGGCTCGCGCCATGCGGTGATCTGCATCGGCGTGCCCGAGGCGGCACGCGAAACCTCGGCCGTGGCGCTCGATCTCGGCGCCTCCGATGTCACGCCCGGGCGGCTCACCGAGCCCGCTTTGGCTGAAGAGGCGGCGCTCAGGCTACGCGCCCAGATCGCGCGCAAGCGCCGCCACGACCGGCAGCGCGAACGGGTGGCCGACGGGCTGAGGCTCGCGCTGGTCGATCCGCTCACCGGGCTTTACAACCGCCGCTACGCGATGCCGCATCTGGCGCGGCTGGCGGAGCGCTCGCGGCTTTCGGGGCGCAGTTTCGCATTGATGGCGCTCGATCTGGACCGCTTCAAATCGGTCAATGACACCTATGGCCATCCCGCTGGCGATGCCGTTCTGGTCGAGGTGGCGCGGCGGCTGACAATGAATCTGCGACAGGTCGATCTGGTGGCGCGGATCGGCGGCGAGGAATTTTTGGTGGCAATGCCGGAAACGACGCTCGAGGCGGCGCGGATCGCCGCCGAACGGCTTTGCCGGATGATCGAGGAAACGCCCTTCAATCTGCCCGGCGGACTGCGCCTCGACATCACCGTGTCGATTGGCCTCGCGATCGGCGGGGGCACGAGCAATCTGGGCTCCGAGCCCGAAGCGATCGAGCAGCTGATCCATCAGGCCGACCGCGCGCTCCTGGGCTCCAAGGCCGAGGGCCGCAATCAAGTGACCGTGTTCCAGCGCGGCGCGGCCTGACCGGCCCCGCCGCGCCCTGTCGGCTCAGTTTCCGGCGCGGCCCGGCTGACCGTATCCGGGGCCGGCGTCACCGGGTCTGTCTTCCCCGGGCCTTCCCCCTTCCGGCCGTTGTCCGTGCCGCTCGTCAAAGCGGTGCTGAAACCGTTCGACACCCTTCTGCATCCGGTCGGCAAAGGCGGCGCGCTCGGCATCGTTCATCGCCGCGATCCGGCGCAGCATCACCTGTTCGCCCAGATCAATCCGCGCTTGCGAGCGGGCGCGCATCTCGGCAAGCACGGCCTGCAATTTCACCTCATCATAGGGCTGCGCCCGAAGCGCAGCATCGAGTTGCGCGAAATCGGACTGCATCTGCGCGCGCATCCCCGCCAGATCGCTGCCCGCGCCCTCGGCGCTGCGGCGCATCGCCTGCCGGTCCTCGCGGGTGAAGGCCCCGGCGAGCGGCCCGAAGGCGAAAGCCTCCGGCCCGCCGCTGCCGCGCTCCATCCCCGGGGGGGGCGGCGGATGCCGGAAATGGCCGATCACCCCTCCGGCGACGACGCCCAGAACCAGAAAGTTGAGCGTCAGCGAGAGGATGAAAAGCACTTTCACACCGCCGCGCATCCGCCCCTCGGCGCTTTTCCCCGGTGCGGGCTGCGGTGCGCCGGTCGTGTCGTTCGTCATGCCTGCCCTCTCAATCCACCAGTGCCAGCGCCAGAATATCGCCATCGTTGAGATAGCTTGATGTCTCGCTCACCGCAGCCGTGCTCGTGCCGTTGGTCGCAAACCCCGCCGATTGCATCAGGTTCGGGGCCTGCGCGATGCCAATCCAGAGCCCGGCCACGGTGGCGGTGGCCATGCCGCCCGCCATGCCGCCGAGCGCCCTCCACCCGCCAAACGTCTCCGCAAGGGTCGCCAGCAGCCCGCGCCGGGGTGCCACCGCCGCTTTGGCGCGCGCAGCGGCAGTGGCCGCCTGCCGCTCGGCGAGAATCACTTCGGCCTGAAGCGCCATTTGCGCCAGAAGGGCCGGCGCGGGTTCGGGCGCCACCTGGCGCGCCTGGGCAAAGAAATCTTCAAGCCGGATGTCGTCTTCGTCACTCATCTCAGTCATGCCCATACCCCAGTTCCTCCCGCCGACCCGCCAGAAGCGCCGCAAGGGCGCGCTTGCCACGCGCGGTCAGGCTTTCCACAGCCTCGACCCCGATCTCCATCGCCGCCGCGATCTCGGGGTTCGAGAGTCCCTCGAGATGGCGCAGCACCACCGCCTGACGCTGCCGCGCAGGGAGTTGCGCCAAAGCGCATTCCAGCGCCGAGGCGCGATCGGTTTCGATCATCGTGTCGAGCGCCGAAGCCGCCCCGTCGGCCACTTCTGGCGCCTCGTCGAGCCCCAGACCGCGCCGCCTGCGCAGCCGGTCTGTGGCGAGGTTGGTGGTGACGCGGTAGATCCAGGTCGAGGGTTTCGCCTCGCCCGAACGCCAGTCCGGCGCGATCCGCCACAGCCGCAGCATCGCCTCCTGGGCGAGATCCTCGGCTTCGGCACGATCGTTCAGCATCCGCAGCGCGACACGATAGGCGATTGGCCCGAGCCGGGTCACGAGCGCGCGCGCCGCCGCCCCGTCGCCGTTGCCATAAAGCACCAGCAGGGCCTCGTCGGAAAGCTCGCTCTGCGCGTCGAATGCCATCTCCATCGCCTCAGGCCTAGCGCGGATCGATCCGCATCGCAATCATCGGCCCGGCCCCGGATGCCCGGGGCCGCCCGCTTCCGGCGTCAATTGCCGAAATTGAACCAGCCGCGATGATGATCTCGCGCAGCGGCATCGCAGCCCCCGCCCGGCCCCTGGTCTCCCGCGGGCCCAATGCCATTCTGGCCCGGGCCCATCGACCCCATTCCCTGCGGCCCCATGCCCTGAGGCCCCTGACCCATCGGCCCCATGCCCTGCGGGCCGGGACGACCGCCGCGGTCC
This sequence comes from Rhodobacter maris, assembly GCF_900217815.1. Classification (GTDB taxonomy): domain Bacteria; phylum Pseudomonadota; class Alphaproteobacteria; order Rhodobacterales; family Rhodobacteraceae; genus Rhodobacter; species Rhodobacter maris. The sequence goes on along the minus strand of NZ_OBMT01000003.1, from coordinate 227,512 downwards.
TGGCCGCGGTGCGGCATCATTTGCGGCGCCTGCGCCATTTCCTCCGCACTCACCGCACCATCGTCATTGGTGTCGAGCCGTTCGAACAGCCGCACCGGCACCGGCGGGCTCGCAAGTTCCGCCGCCGAGAGTTTGCCATCGCCATCGATATCCTGCGCCGCAATCCGCGCCTGCACCCGTGTCTCGATACGGCTCTTGATGCGCGCGAGATCGGCTGCCACCAGTTCGTCGGCGCTCAGAAGACCATCGCCATCCGCGTCAATCCCCTTCGCCATCTCGGCGCGTCTGGCCTGAATCTCTGCCATCGTCACCTTGCCATCGCCATCTGTGTCGAGGCTTTTCAGATCAATGGCGGGCCAACCGTCGGCCAGCGGCCCCATCGGACCCTCGAACGAACCGCCCATCGGCCCCATCCCGTCTTGCGGACCCATGCCGCCCATCCCCATTCCACCTTGCGGTCCCATCGGGCCGGGGCCGCCCGGCATCGCCGCGGGCGGCACCGCTTGCGCCGGATTGGCGGCGTCTGCGGCAGGTGCGGTCTCCTGCGCCAGCACCGGCATCGCCCCCAGGGCTACGCTCGTCGCCAGCACGGCGATCATCGTTTTGGTGAGAGCAGATTTCATCATTATTCTCCTGTTCGCGCACGGTTCATTGTCCGTATGTGCTGACCAAACGCCCCGGCCGCACCATTCCGTCGCCCCTTCACGACACCGTGACGCGCGGTCAGGCTTTTCAGCGACCGGGGCCGTCGCTAGGCTTGCCCCGACCGTCCCCGCCCGATCGAGGCCGCATGACTATCGACAAATCCGCTCTGCGCGATGCCGCGACGCTGATCGTGCTGCGCCGCGATCATTCCGAGGGACCGGCCGTGCTGATGGGTCTGCGCGGTGCAACGGCCGCCTTCATGCCCTCGAAACATGTCTTCCCTGGCGGTGCGCTCGATCCGGGCGACAGTGTGGTGCCCCTTGCGGCCCCCCTGCCCGACGCTTCCGCGCGACGTCTCGCCCAAGACGCCCCGGACGGCATCGGCCCGGCGCTGGCGACCGCGGCGATCCGCGAACTTTGGGAGGAAACCGGGCTGATCCTCGGGGAGCCCGGCGCCTGGGAGGGGCCGGTCCCGGAAGACTGGGCCGGTTTTGCGGCCACCGGCCATCGCCCCTCTGCTGCGGGGCTGCGCTTCATCTTCCGCGCCATCACGCCGCCCGGCCGACCACGTCGCTTCGATGCACGGTTCTTTCTCGCCGAGGCCCGCGCGCTTGCCTGCGACCCCGATGATTTCAGCCGCGCAAGCGACGAGCTGAGCCTTCTGCAATGGGTGCCGCTCGCGCAGGCGCGCGAATTGAACCTGCCTTTCATCACCGAAGTGGTGCTGGCCGAGGTGCAGGCGCAACTGGTCTCTGGAACCGAGCCCGCGACAATCCCGTTTTTTGACAACCGCGGGCCGCGCGCGACTTTCGCCCGGCTGAAATAGCCGGCCGTGCCGCGATCACGGGCCGATCCGGCTGGTATCGTAGCCGTTGAATTCCATCACTTCGCGCGCCGCATTGATCAGGTCGAGCCGGTCATGCCCGGGGCGCACCAGGATCACCCCCCAGGATCCTGAGGGTGTGCCAAGCGCGGCAACCCGGTAATCCTGATCGAACCAGAGTACCCAGATCACGTCCTGACCGTAGCCCTTGATCGCGCTGAGCCGCCCGCCCGGCCCGGTCAGCTCCGCCTCGCCATTGAGACGGCTCGGGGTAAGACCGGTGCAATCCACGCCCGTGAGATCATAGCGGCCGTGCTTTGCGTCCCAGATCCAGCTTTGCTTCGCCCCCATGCAGCCCGGCGTACCGGATTGCACCACGATCCAGTCGCCGCCAAAGCGGGCCGGATCAAAAAGCGCCGCCGAAGAGATCCGCGCGCCAGTATTGCGCAGGGGCGCCAAAAGCGGCGGGGGCGGGGAACAGGCCGCAAGCGCCGCCGCCATCAAAAGCCCGGCCCCGGCTGTGCTCAGTCGATGCATTCGGTCCCCCTGATCCCGGTTTCGGACAACACCTCGTTGCAGCCCAGAAGCGGGCGCGCAGGCGCACAGGTCATCGAGCGTGCGAGGCAGGCGCCGTCGCAGTCAAGGCCGGTGTGGCACGCCTTGCCCGCATCCTTGGTGCGCCGGACACAGGTGAACGCCCCGCCAAGCCGCGCCCACTGGCCGCCATCCTTTTCGCATTGGGCCTGTTGCTGCGCGAGCGCGGCCTCCCCCACCGGGGGCAGCGCCGCCTCTGGCTCGCCCCCCGGTTTGCAGGCAGCGAGCAGGGCAACGAGCCCGAGGAGAGCGAGTTCAGAACGGCATCGGATGGGCATGATGCACCCGGTCGATTGCGTCGAGGAGGGCCTTGTCGAGCGTTCTCCCCGCGGCGTCGAGCGATTTTTCGAGCTGCGCCACCGAAGTTGCGCCGATGATCGGCACCACCGGGAAAGGCCGCCCCATCACCCAGGCAATCGCCATCGTCACCGGGTCGAGCCCCGCCTCGCGGGCAAGCCCGACATAAAGATCGGCCACGTCAAACGCGCGCGGGTTCGAGCGCCCGCCGAGATCACGGTTGATCGAACGGCGCGAGCGCTCCGGCACCGCCCCGCCCGAATATTTGCCGCTCAGCATGCCGGTGGCGAGCGGCGAATAGGCAAGCAGCGTCACCCCCTCATGCACGCAGGTCTCGGCCAGATCGGTATCGTGGAGCCGATACATCAGCGAATATTCGTTCTGGATCGCGGCGACGCGCGGCCCATGCCCGGCGTCCGCAAGGCGGGCAAATTGCATCGTGCCCCAGGCGCTTTCGTTCGAAAGCCCGAAATGGCCGATCTTGCCCTCGCCGCGCAGCGCCGCGAGGGTTTCGAGGCAGGCGATCATATCCGCCTCGATCTCCGCCTTACCGGGCTGCTTCGTGGCGTCATATTTCCAGTTCTGGCGGAAATGATAGCCACCGCGGTTCGGCCAGTGGAACTGGTAAAGGTCGATGTGGTCGGTCTGGAGCCGCTTCAGAGAGCCCTCGACCGCGGTGCGGATCTCCTGAGGCGAGATCGGCCCGCCCTCGCGCACCGCCTTCATGCCATTGCCCGCGATCTTGGTGGCGAGCACCACCTCCTTGCGCCGCCCGGTTTTGGCAAACCAAGTGCCGATGATTTCCTCGGTGCGCCCGACGGTCTCGGCGCTGATCGGGTTGACCGGGTAAACCTCTGCCGTGTCGATGAAATTCACACCCCGATCGAGCGCGCAATCAATCTGCGCATGGCCCTCGGCCTCGGTATTTTGCGTCCCCCAGGTCATCGTGCCAAGGCAGATTTCCGTTACCATCACGCCGGTCCGGCCCAGTTCCACTTTCCGCATGCGGTCCTCTCATGTTAGCGCCCGCACCCTGCCACAGCCGCGCAGGGATGGGAATCCCCCTCAGATCACCACTGCCGGAATGAGCCCGCGCAGCGCATTGCCCATATAGATGCGCGCATCCATGATGTCGGCAAAGCTGAGCCGGGCCTCGCGCGCGCGGCCCGCCCGGATCAGATCGGCACGCAAGACGCCCGGCAGCGCCCCCGAGGAAAGCGGTGGCGTCAGAAGCGCATTGTCCGCCCAAAGAAAGACCGTGCTGATCGTGCCCTCCACAAGCTCGTCTTTCTCGTTGAGGAACACCGCCTCGTCCCACCCCTTGGGGAGATCCGCCCTTGTCCCGTCATAAAGCGCGCGTTCCGTCGACTTGATCTGCCGGAACGGGTCCGTCGCATCAACCCGCGCTTGCGCCAGCCCCACCCGCCACATCGGCTTGGGGTCCGGCAGCGGCGCCTGCGTGAGATCTGCCGTGCCATCGAGCCCCACCGTGAGCCGCAGGCGCAAGGGCTCTTCGCCGCGGACCGCATCGATCATCTGCTCGACCCGCCACAGATCGCATTGGATCTCGAGCGCCGCGCAGCCCGCTTCGAGCCGCGCCATATGGCCGAGCAGCAACTCGACGCCGAGCCCCGGCACCCAGCGCATCGTCTCGATCAGTTGCAATCCGGCAGGGGCGCGCGCACGAAGGCGGCCTTGCTCAGCGCTTCCGCCCATTCTGCCGCCCCCTCGCTGTCATGCACCAGCCCTCCGCCGACATTCAGCACCGCCTCATCGCCCCGCAGCGTGATGGTGCGGATCGCCACGTTGAACGCCATCGCGCCTGTGGGGGCGATCCAGCCGATAGCGCCACAATACGCACCCCGTGGCCTGATTTCCAGTTCGCGGATGATCTGCATGGCGCGGATCTTCGGCGCGCCGGTGATCGAGCCGCAGGGAAAGAGCGCCTCGCAAATGCTTCGAAAGTCCGTGCCGGGCAAGATCTGCGCGGTGACGGTCGAAGTCATCTGATGCACGGTGCGGTAGCTCTCGATCTCGTAAAGCCGCGGCACCCTGACCGACCCCAGCGCCGAAATCCGGCTCAGATCGTTGCGCAACAGATCGACGATCATCAAATTCTCGGCGCGGTTCTTTTCCGAGCCGCGGAGCCAGTCCGCTGCGGCGCGGTCTGCGGCAGGGTCACGGCCGCGTGGCACCGTGCCTTTCATCGGACGCACCGTGGCTTGGCCAGCCGCATCAATGGCAAAGAAGAGTTCCGGCGAGCGCGAGAGCAGCGTGAAATCTTCCGCCTCGAGCAGCACCCCATGCCCGACCGGCTGCACCGCCTTGAGGCGCGCATAAAGCGCGCGCGGATCGCCACTGAAACGCGCACCAAGCGGGAAGGTCAGATTGATCTGATAGCAGTCTCCCGCCGCGATATAGCCCTGCACCCGAGCAAATGCCGCCAGATACTCCGCCTGCGACATCATCGGGGTAAAGGCGGGCGCCTCCGGGCACGGCGCCACCTCGGGGGGCAACGGCGCGGGCGCATCGTAAACGCCAAACAGCATCAGCGGCAGATCCCGGTTTTCGGGCAGAAGCGGCGCGAGTTTGGGGGAGAAGAGATAGCCCAGCTCATAGCTCATCATCCCCGCGAGCCATTTGCCTGCCCGCTGCGCCGTCGCAATCGCCGCGAATGCGGGCGCGACCTCCTCCGGCCGCTCGACCCGGATCACCGCCTCGGGCTGCGCGAAACGCTGCCCGGCGCCTTCCGGCCCCCGGTCGAAGTCGAAACTCGGCATCTTGGTCACTCGTTCCCGCGCGGTTTGCCCAGATATGCGGCGCGCGCGCCCTCCGGCAACGCCTCAACCGACGGAAAAATGCCAATCTCCGTCACCGAGCACCGGGCTCGCCTTCTCAAGCGTCAGATCCGAGCGCGAAAAGGCAATCGGCGTGCGCAGCCCGGCGATCCCTTCGGGTGCGATGTGCATGCCCCGCGCAATCACCTGCGGTTCGGCCAGAGCCTCGGCCACATCGTTGATCGGCCCTCCCGGCACGCCCGCCGCCTCCAGCGCGGCAATCAGATCCGCTTTCGAGCGCGCCACGGTCGCCGCGGCAATGCGCGCGCAAAGCGCGTCACGATGCGCAACGCGGGCCGGGTTGGTGGCATAGTCGGGCGCCTGCGCCAGCTCCGGGAAACCGAGCATCTGACACAGAGCGGCAAACTGCCGGTCATTGCCGCAAGCAATGATCAGATGCCCGTCAGCCGCCGGAAACACTTGATAAGGCACAATATTCGGATGCGCATTGCCAAGCCGGTGCGGCACCAGCCCGCCGAGCAGATGGTTCATCGCCTGATTGGCCAGCACCCCGACGCCGCAATCGAGAAGGCTCATATCCACCTGCTGGCCACGGCCCGAGCGCGCCCGCTCGGCGAGCGCCGCCTGCACCCCGATCACGCCATAAAGCCCGGTAAAAATGTCGATCCACGCCACTCCGACCTTTTGCGGCTCGCCCCCTGCCGCCCCGGTCAGGTCCATGATCCCGCACATGCCCTGCACAAGGAAATCATAGCCCGGCTGCGCGGCGCGCGGGCCGGTTTGGCCAAAACCCGTGACCGAGACATAGACGAGGCCGGGGTTGGTGGCGGCAAGGCTTTCGTAATCGAGACCGAACTTTTTCAGCCCGCCAAACTTGAAATTCTCGATCACCACATCGGCCCCGGCAATCAGCCGCTTCAGCCGCGCCAAGTCCTCCGGGTCGGAAAAATCGCAGGTCACGGAGGTCTTGCCGCGGTTTGCAGCGTGGAAATAGGCCGCCACGGTCTCAAACGTGCCGTCTGCGCGGATGCGCTCGATGAAGGGAGGGCCCCAGCGGCGGGTGTCGTCGCCCTCGGGGGATTCTACTTTTACAACTTCCGCGCCCAGATCGGCCAGCACCTGACCGATCCACGGCCCGGCCAGAATCCGGGCCAGCTCGACCACTTTGAGCCCTTTGAGCGGCGCGTCCGTCATCTCCGTCTCCCTCGGCGCGCCTGCCGCGCCAAGGCCCTTGTTAGCGCGTCGGCGGCCCCGGATCGACCGCCGATTTCATGCGCATCCATGCGTTTTACGCATGGATCGGCACTCAGCTGGCCAGGAGCGCCGCATTGCCGCCCGCGGCGGTCGTATCGACGCACAGATGCCGCTCATGGAGCACATGCGCCGCATCGGGCCGCACCGTCAGCAGCGGCACGATCGGCCCGGGCCGCGCGGCGAGCGCCTGCGCGAAGGCGCGGCCCCGCTCCGCATCGCCCCACCAGAGCACGGCGGAAATGCCTTCCATGTCCGTCAGTTGCTCGGGCGTCACCGGAGCCTCGGGGCGTTTTGCCCGCCCGCCCAGCGCCAAAACAGCCGTTGCCTGTGCCGCTTCACATTCCACCCCCGGGCCGAGGCAAAGCACCGGCTCGCGCGGATGGAAGCTGAGCCGGTTCAGCTCACCGGTCGGGCCGGGCAGAACGATCTCGAGAGCGGCCGGGGCCGCTGCCGTCTGCGGCGCCTCCGGCGCATCGGGCGCAAAGAAGCGGTTCAGGTAAAGAGGCCCGCCCGCCTTCGGCCCGGTGCCCGAGAGCCCCTCGCCGCCAAAGGGCTGGCTGCCCACCACCGCGCCGATCTGGTTGCGGTTGATGTAAATATTGCCTGCACGCACCTCTTCGGCCACCTCTTCGACGCGGCCATCAATGCGCGAATGGAACCCGAAAGTGAGGCCAAAACCGCGCGCGTTGATCGCTTCGATCACCTGCGGCAGATCCTCGGCGGCATAGGTTGCAAAATGCAGCACCGGGCCGAAGATCTCGCGCTCCATCTGCGCGATGCCCTCGACTTTCAGCAGCACCGGACCGATGAAATGCCCGTCAGAAGGCGCGGAAACGCGGTGCAGGAGCGCGCTTTCATGCGCCGCGACCCAGGCCTCGATCAGGCTCTGCGCCTCGGCGTCGATTACCGGGCCGATATCGGTTTCCACTTGCCACGGGTCGCCGAGCGTGAGCTCGTCCATCGCGCCTTTCAGCATCTCGAGGATCCGGGGCGCAATGTCGTCCTGTACGTAAAGGCAGCGCAGCGCCGAGCAGCGCTGGCCCGCCGAGCGGAAGGCGGAGGCGACGATATCGCGCACGGCTTGTTCGGGAAGCGCGGTGCTGTCGACGATCATCGCATTGAGGCCGCCGGTTTCGGCGATGAGCGGCGTGCCCGGCGCCATATGCGCGGCCATCGAACGCGCGATGATCTGCGCGGTCTCGGTCGAGCCGGTGAAAACCACGCCCGCGACGCGCGGATCACGGGTGAGCGCGGCGCCAACCGTCGCACCATCGCCGGGCAGAAGCTGCAGCACAGCGCGCGGCACGCCCGCAAGATGCAGAAGCCGCACCGCCAAAGCAGCGATCAACGGCGTCTGCTCGGCCGGCTTGGCAAGCACGGCATTCCCCGCCATCAGCGCCGCGGCAATCTGGCCGGAGAAGATCGCGAGCGGGAAGTTCCAGGGGCTGATCGCCACAATCGGGCCACGGGGCGCGCGCGTCTCACCCTCCCCTTGGGCCGCATAGTAGCGCAGAAAATCAACGGCTTCGCGCAGCTCCGCCACCGCATCGGGGAGCGCTTTGCCCGCTTCGCGCGCAAGCACGGCAAAGATCGGGCCGAAGTTTTCCTCATAAAGATCGGCAGCACGGCGCAGCACCGCAGCGCGTTCGGCGGCCGGCGCGGCCCAGACCTGCGCGGCATCGAGTGCCGCGGCAACAGTCGCCGCATCGGCCTCAGTCACCTGCGCGACCTCGGCCCCCGTGGCGGGGTTGATAACGGCGCGGCGCGGCCCGCTTGCGGGGCCAGCCGTCAACGGCTCGGCATCGGGGATATCGCCCGCACGGGCGGCGTCGATCGCGGCCAGAACCGCCGGATCGGAGAGGTCGAAGCCGCGGGAATTCGCGCGCGCCTCGCCAAAGAGCGCGGCGGGCGCCACGAGCCCGCGCGGCGCGGTGGCATCAGCGAGCCGGTCGAACGGGCAGGCGGCGATCCGTTCGGCGGGCACCTCCGGGTCGACGATCTGATGCACGAAGGAGGCATTGGCGCCGTTTTCGAGCAGCCGCCGCACCAGATAGGCCAGCAGGTCGCGATGCGCCCCCACGGGCGCATAAATCCGGCAGCGGCCCTTGGTTTCGGCCAGCACCATGTCATGAAGCTGCGCCCCCATGCCATGCAGGCGCTGGAATTCGAACGGCCGACCGGCGGCAATTTCCTGCACCGCCGCAACGGTATGCGCGTTATGCGTGGCAAATTGCGGGAACACCCGGTCCGAAAGCGAAAACAGTTTCGAGGCCAAGCAGAGATAGGCCGCGTCGGTCGCCACTTTCGAGGTGAAGAGCGGAAAGCCCGGATGCCCCTCGACCTGAGCGCGCTTCATCTCGCTGTCCCAATAGGCGCCCTTCACAAGGCGGATGTTGATGCGCCGGTCGTGGCGGCGCGCGCTTTCATAAAGCGTGTCGATCGCCGCCGCGGCGCGCTTGCCATAGGCCTGCACCACCGCGCCAAAGCCCTCCCAGCCGACGGTGGCCGGATCGGCCATCACCGCATCCATCACCTTGAGCGAGAGCGCGAGCCGGTCCTGCTCCTCGGCATCGACATGAAGCGCAATGCCCGCCACGGCCGCCTGCCGCGCGAGCGCCTGCACCACCGGCACAAGCTCGGCCATCACGCGGGCCTCCTGCGCCACCTCATAGCGCGGATGCAGCGCCGAAAGCTTGATCGAAATGCCCGAATTGTCGTGCACGGTGGCGCCCTTGGCAGCGGCACCAATCGCGGCAATGGCGCGCGCATAGGCCTCACGGTAGCGCACCGCATCGCCCGCCGTCAGCGCCGCCTCGCCCAGCATGTCATAGCTCAGCGTATAGCCCTGCGCCTCGCGCGATTTTGCCCGCTCAAGCGCCTTTTCGATGGTCTCGCCCAAAACGAACTGGCGGCCCATCTCCTTCATCGCCTGCCCCACGGCAACGCGGATCACCGGCTCGCCAAGACGCCGCACAAGGCCGCGCAGCGTGCCCGCCACGCCTTCGCCCTCTTCCAGCACCTTGCCCGTCAGCATCAGCGCCCATGTCGAGGCATTGACGAGCGGCGAGGCCGCGGCGCCCAGATGGCGGCTCCAGTCCGAAGGCGCGATCTTGTCTTCGATCAGCGCATCAATGGTGGCGGCATCGGGCACGCGCAGCAGCGCCTCGGCCAAGCACATCAGCGCCACGCCCTCACGGCTCGAAAGCGCATATTGAGCGAGCACCTGCTCCATCATGCCGGGCCGCCCCGCCGCGCGCAGTCGCCCGATCAGCGCCACGGCACGACGCACCGATGCGGCACGCGTGGCCTCCGAGGGGCCCCAGTCGGCGATCAGCCGGGCCAGAACCTCCGGTTCGGGGGCGAATTTGGCCTCGGGGCCGAGAGGGGAGAGAACAGGGTGGATCATCGGACGCGCTCCTTGGGCATTTGCGCGATTCTATCACGTGGCTCATGGACGATGCGTCCATAGCATGTCACTATCATAGCCCAAGAGAACATTATTCAGCCGGAATTCAGGCATGACTGACCCGCTCGATTCGACCGACCGCAAGATCCTGAACGCGCTCACCGCCAATGCGCGCATCGCCATCACCGAGCTTGGCCGCAAGGTCGGGCTCTCCAAGACCCCGGTGGCGGCGCGGATCCGCGCGATGGAGGAGATGGGGCTGATAACCGGCTACCGGGCGATCCTGTCCCCGCTCAAGCTCGGGCTCAGCCATGTCACCTTTGTCGAGGTGCGGCTCACCGACACGCGCGAAAAGGCGCTTTCACAGTTCAATGCCGCGGTGCGGGCCATCGACGCAGTGGAAGAATGCTACATGATCGCGGGCGGGTTCGATTACTTGCTCAAGATCCGCTCGCGTGACATGGCCGATTACCGCCGCATCATGGGGGAGCAGCTTTCGACCCTGCCACATGTTGCGGCAACCTCAAGCTATGTCGCGATGGAGGCCGTCGTGGAGCAAAATACGCCCAGCCTGTGACCGCGCCGGAAGCACCTGTCCATTTGGTCAGGTGCGGGGCCAAATAGGGCACAGGTGCGGCTCGGGCGACGATTTTAACATTTGACGCCCCTTGCCGTATCGGAAACTCTCCCGGCACCCGCGCCACGGCGGGCAAGGCGACTCTGGGAGGAGAAGACATGAAACTGAAGCTGTTCGGAGCGGTCTCTGTTGCGGCGCTCGTGATCGCGGGCGCGGCGCTGGCCGAATATCCGGAGAAGGAAATCCAGGGTATCATCCAGTGGGGCGCCGGTGGCTCGACCGATGCGGTGATGCGCGCGGTGACGCCGCATGCCGAAGACATCCTCGGCGGCAAGGTCGTGATGCAGAACATGACCGGCGGCGTCGGTGCGATTGCCACCAAATATACCATGATTCAGCCCGCCGATGGCTACACCGTCCTGATGGGCGCCGAAAACCCGATGCTTTACAAGGTGATGGGGCTCGGCAAATTCGACTATAACAGCGATTTCGAGCCGGTGGCGCTGCTTGCGCGCGGCGTGCCGATCCTCGTGGCGCGGCCGGATGCGCCCTACAACAGCTTCCGCGAGCTTGTCGATTATATGGCGGCCCACCCCGATGAGGTGAAATTCGGCTCGACCGGCCCGGGCGGCCTGCCCTCGGTCGTCACCGCGATGCTGAGCGCCGAAGTGGACCTGCCTGCGACCTTCGTGCCTTATGATGGCGACGGCCCGGCCCTCACCGCATTGCAGGGCGGCGCCATCGATGTGATGCCCGCGGTGCTCGGCGCCGCGCTCGAGGGCATCAAAGGCGGCCGGATGAAGGTGCTCACCCTTGTCGATGCGACACCGAATGCCGCCATCCCCGATGTGGCGCCGATCACCGAAGATTTTCCGGGCTATGGCAAATATCTGCCCTGGGGTCCGTTCTTCGGTGTCTTCGTGAAGGCGGGCACCCCCGAGGAGGTGGTGACCAAGCTTTCGAACGCCTATCTGGAAGGCGCCAAGGCCCCTGACTTTGTCGAACTGCTCGACAACCGCGCCTACCTGCCGCTCAACCTGACTGGCGACGCGGCCAAGGAATATATGGCGAAATGGCAATCGGTCACCTCCTGGCTCGTGCAGGATGCCGGCATCGCCAAGACATCGCCCGAAGAGTTCGGCATTCCGCGTCCGTGAGTTTGCTGTAAGACGCCGAACACCGCCCTCCGACCGGGGGCGGTGTTCCCTTGCGAGGAGGCCCCGATGCACGACCCCAGCCGCAGGCTGCCCGGAGAACGGCTCTTTTCCGTTCTGATGGTGGCGGCAAGCCTGTTCCTGTTTCACACCGCAACCGGGATCTCGGGCTTTGCGGGGCTGGCCGAACCCGGCAGCTTTCCGATTTTCGTGACCGGGGTGATGGCGATCACCTCCGTTGTCATCGCGCTGCGCACCTTCCGGCTGCCACACAGCCTCGAGCATGGCTGGCGCGCGATCTTTCCGGGCTTCGTGATCCTGACCGCGATACTGATGGGCTTTTATGCGCTGGCGCTGAAACCCGTGGGCTTTTTGCCCACCTCCTTTCTGTTCCTGACACTCTCGACCTGGGCGATGATGCGCTGCGCGCTGTGGCGCGCGGCAGGCTTTGCGGCGCTTTCGCTCATCCTCGTCTATGTGGTGTTCCGCCTCGTCTTCTCCGTGCTGATGCCCGAGGGGCTGGTGCCCGAGCGCGAGATTCTGGCCTATATCGCTGCACTCTTCTCGGGCGGGGGCAAGTGATGGATTTTGCGCATTTCTTCATGAGCTGGATCGACCCGCAGCTTTTGGGCCTCGTTGGGCTTGGCACGTTTGCGGGCATCTATATCGGCGCGATTCCGGGGCTTTCGGTCACCATGGCGGTGTCGATCCTGATCTCCTTCACTTTCGGCTGGGAGATGTATGACGCGCTCGCGCTGATGATCGGCATCTATATGGGCGGCGTTTACGGCGGCTCGCGCACGGCGATCCTGCTCAACATCCCCGGCGCGCCCTCCGCCATCGCCACCGCGCTCGACGGCTATCCGCTCGCCAAAAAGGGCCTCGCGGGCGAGGCGATCGGGCTTTCCACGACGATGTCGGCGCTCGGCGGGCTCGTTGGCATTGCGGTGCTCGGCCTTGCCGCCCCCGCCGTTTCGGAATTCGCCATCCGCTTCCAGCCGCGCGATTACCTGCTGCTTGCGGTGCTCGGCATTCTGCTGGTCGGCTCGCTCTCCGGCGAGAGCCTGATCAAGGGCGTTTTTGCTGGCGCGCTCGGCCTCACCATCGGCTGTGTCGGGCTCGACCCGCTCACCGCCGAGGAGCGCTTCACCTTTGGCCATGTCGAGCTTTGGGGCGGCATTTCCTTCGTCGCGGTGATGATCGGGCTGTTCGGCGTGTCCGAAGCGCTGATGCAGCTCCAGCACATCGACACCCCCGCGGTGAAACAGAAGATCTCGCGCGTGATCCCCTCCTGGCGCGCCGTGGTAAAATTCCTGCCGCTCTCGCTGCAAAGTTCGGCGATCGGCGTGATCATCGGCGCCCTGCCCGGCACCGGAGGCGATATCGCGGCCCTGATGGCCTACGACCATGCCAAACGCGTGACCCGCAACCCGAAAGTGCCCTTTGGCAAAGGCGCGCAAGAGGGGCTCGTCGCCCCCGAAACCGCGAATAACGCGGCTGTGGGCGGCGCTTTCATCCCGATGCTGACACTGGGCATTCCGGGCGATTCCGTCACCGCCATCATCATCGGCGCCATGTTCATCCACGGGCTGAACCCCGGCCCGATGCTGATGATCGAGCGCCCCGAAATGTTCTGGTTCATCCTCGGCGCGCTGGTGCTGGCGGTCGGATTCATGCTGCTCTTCGGCCTGACGGGTATCCGGCTCTTCGTGAAGGTGGTGGAGCTGCCGCGCGCGATGCTGTTTCCGCTGATCCTGCTCTTGTCGATCATCGGCGCCTTTGCGGTGAACAATTCCCTGACCGATGTCTACTGGATGCTGGGTTTCGGGGTGCTGGGCTATTTCATGAAGCTTTATGGCTACCAACTCGGCCCGGTGATCCTCGGCGTGATCCTGTCGCGGCTGATCGACGACAACTGGCGCCGCGCGATCATCTCCGAGCGCGAGAGCCTGGGCGGGCTGATGCACGGCATTCTCACCTCGCCCCTGTCGCTGACGCTCTTCCTCGCGGTGCTGGCGATCTTATTCACCTCGACGCCGCTCTGGCCGATGCTGAAGACGCGGCTGCACCGCCGCCGGCCCGGCAAGGATGAAGCCTGATCCGGCCCCCCCGCGCAGGGCATGCCCATGCAAAACAGCGGTGCCGCCTCGCCCCGTCAGCTCCCGCGCTGGATGATCTCGCGCACCCAGCCCGGGTCGCTCACATGCAGATCCGAGAAGATCTCGAAAGCGTTGATGCCCTGATGGAAATAGAGCTCGTAACCGCTCAGGAACCGGGCGCCGAGCCCCTCCACCTGAGCGCGAAAGCGGGTGTCGATCGGCGTATAGACGGCATCGAAAGCCCAGCGCAGCGCACCGCGCACTCCTTCGGGCAGCGCCGAGCCCGGACACCCGACCATGCCGAGCGGCGTGCAATTGACGACGCCGTCAAACCCCTTCAGATCTGCTTCGACCCCCGAATGCCCCGAAACAACCTTCAAAAGCGGCGCATAGGCGCGCAGCGCTTCGGCAAGGCGTGCCACCTTGGCTGGCTCCCGGTCGACGAGCACAAGCTCGCTTGCATGCAGATCGGCAAGGCCAAAGGCCACCGCACGCCCCACGCCGCCCGAACCGAGCACCATCACCCGCCCCGGCAAAACCGCCCCGAAGGCCGCATGATAGGCCGCCTTGAAGCCCGCGTAATCGGTATTGAACGCGAGGGGTCCGGAGGGCGTGAACTTCACCGTATTCGCCGCTCCCATCGCCGCCACCACCGCATCGCCCGGCGCCACCAGCGACGCGGCCTCCTCCTTGTGCGGATAGGTCACGTTCACTCCGTCGAACCCCTGCGCCGCGCAATCGGCGAGCACCGCGGCAAAGCCCTTGCCGCGCTCCGCCGGAATGATTAGGTCGTAAGTGACATTGCAGCGCAGAGAGAGCCCGCAGACAACATGCAGCGCCGGTGAGCGTGTTGCAGTGATGTTGCCACCGATCAGGCCAAGGCGCAGGCTGCGCGGCATTTCAGACGAAGTCATGATCCGATTTCCGTTTTGGCCAAAGCGCGGCCCGCGGGCCGCTAATCTGGCCACCCTAGCCCCCCGGACCGGTCACGACCATGAGTTTTGCCGCACTCCGTCAAATCCGGCACATTTTTCGCGGCGATGCCCGGCCCCCGGACAGGTTTTCGTGATTGCCATGGCTCTCGCGCCCGGCGCGCGCTAGGCTCGCCCCGAAGCAGCGGCAGGAGGCCCGAGTGTCGAAACCCATCTACATCCTGAACGGTCCGAACCTGAACCTGCTCGGCAAGCGCGAGCCCGCGATCTACGGGTCTGAAACGCTCGCCGATGTCGAGGCGCGCTGTGCCACGCTCGCCGAAAGTCTCGGCTTCACCGTCGCCTGCTTCCAGTCGAACCACGAGGGCGTGCTGATCGACACCATCCATGAGGCGCGCGAGAAGGCCGCGGCAATCATCATCAACCCCGGCGCCTTCACCCACACCTCGGTCGCCATCCTCGACGCGCTCTACGCCTATGAGGGGCCCGTTTTCGAATGCCACATCTCGAATGTGCACAAGCGCGAGCCCTTCCGTCATCACAGCTTCATCTCCGCGCGCGCCGATGGCGTGATGGCTGGATTCGGCATCGAGGGTTATGAGCTTTGCCTGCGCCGCGCCTGCTCGCTGTTGTCGAAATAAGCCGATGCTGACCGTTCTTGCGCTCTTGCTACCCGTCTATCTGCTTGTGGCGATAGGCTGGGCGGTGGTGCGTACGCGCTGGGTGGCGGGAGGCGAGATGGGTTCGCTCGGCCGGCTCGTGCTGCGTGTGTTCATCCCGGCCACGCTTTTTTATGCCCTTGCCCGGGCGCCGCTTCACGAGACATTGCGCCTCGATTATCTCGCCGCCTATGCCGCAGCCTCGGTGGCGATCTGGGGCCTCACGCTCGCGCTCTCGCTTGGCCTTGGCAACAGCCGCGCCGATGCCGGGCTGGAGGCGATGGGCGCCTCGGTTTCCAACTCGGCCTATTTCGGGCTGCCTGTCGTGACGATGGTGTTTGGCGCCGACACCGCCTTTCGCGTGTTTGCGCTGCATCTTCTGGTCGAAAACCTTGTCACCTTGCCGCTCGCGATCGGACTGATGGAAACCGCGGGCGGGCGCGTTAGCTTTGGCCGGCTTGCCGCCACCACCTTGCGCAACCCGCTGCTGATCGCCTCGGTCGCGGGGCTCGGTTATGCGGCGACAGGCCTCCCCCTCCCCGAAACACTGGCGCGCACTTTCGAGATGCTGAACCCGGTCGCGGCCCCCGTGGCGCTTTTGGTGATCGGCGCCGCAGTGGCCGAGCTGTCTCCCGGCGCGCTCGGCTGGGCGGCGGTGCGGCTTGTGCCGCTCAAGCTCGTGGTGTTCCCGGCGCTCGTTGGCGCGGCGATGCTCGCCTTTTCGGTCGATCCGGTGCTCGCACGCGCAGGCATTCTCAATGCCGCAGTGCCGATGATGAGCAGCTTTGCGCTTTTCGGGCTGAATTACGGCCGTCCGCAACTGGCTGCGACCGCGCTGATCCTCACCACCGCGGTCTCCTTTTTCACCCTGACCGGGCTCGTCGCCTTCCTGGAGATTTGACGGGCTTCGCGATCTAGATTTCCGCGTAAAGCGCCCCTGTCGCTTCCATCGCCGCGATCTCTGCCGCGCTGAAGCCGAGCTGCGCCGCCAGATCCCGGTTGTGCTGGCCTAGCGCGGGGGCGGCTTCCGGGGTACCGAGATCGAGGCCGGAAAAATGGAACGGCAGGTTCGGCACTTTCACCCGGCCAAGCCTGGGGTGCTCCTGCTCGAGGATCATCCCGCGCGCGGCGATCTGCGGATCCCTCGCCACCTCGTCGATGGTCTGGATCGGCGCGGCGGGAACCCCCGCCGCCTCAAGCGCGGCCAGCGCCGCCGCGCGGCTTGGCTGCGCGGCGCACCAGCCCCGCACCAACGCAATGGCCTCTACGTTATGGGCGTTGCGGCTGGCAGCGCCATGAAAACGGCTGTCGGCGGCAAGATCCGCACCACCCATCAGCTCAGCCAGCCTGAGCCAGCTCTCATCCACTTGCGCGGCGATCACCAGATCGCCATCGGGCGCGGAAAAACAGCCATAAACCGTTGAATCAGGAAGGTTGTCGCCAGAGCGCTTGGGCATCTCGGCCCCATCGGACATCAGATAGCCCTGCAGCGCGTAATCATGCATCGAGACCATGCAATCATAAAGCGCAAGGTCAATGTGCTGGCCCCGCCCGGTCTGCATCCGCGACAGAAGCGCCGCCAGCACCGCCGTCGCTCCCTGACTGCCGGTATACATATCCGCAAGCGGCATACGGAAGAGCGGCGGCGCCGCCCCCTCGGTGCCGATGATCGACATTGCGCCCGACATCGCCTCGGCGATGAGCCCGAAGCCCGGCCGGTCCGAGAGCGGGCCGGAATGGCCGAAAGCCGAGACCGAGGCATAGATCAGCCGCGGATTGAGCGCCGAGAGCGCCTCATAGCCAAGGCCGAGCTTTTTCAACGCCCCGGGGCGGTAATTCTCGACGAAGATATCGGCGCTGGCCACAAGGCGGCGCATCAGATCCACCGCTGCAGGTTGGCGCAGATCAAGGCAGAGGCCGCGCTTGCCCATGTTTTGCTGCAGGAAATACCCCGAGACGCCGGCGCGCTGCGTGGGAGAGGCGCGGCCTGCATCGCCCGTGCGCGGCCGCTCCACCTTGATCACATCGGCACCAAGCGCGGCGAGCTGGCGCGACAGGAACGGCCCGGCAAGAAAATGGCTGTAGTCAATCACCCTGATGCCGGCAAGCGGCAGGGGGGCGCTGGGTTCGGTCATGGCGGGATCCTCCTGTTTCCGCCTTGCTAGCGCCCTGCGCGTCCTGCCCCAAGCCTTGGCCATGCTCCACGGGTCGGCGCCAGACGGCACGGGGTCACTTTCGATGCCTCAAAGCTCAATGATGCATCAAAGCTCTTCCGTGTCGCGCAGGTTCTCGCGCAGGATCAGTTCGGCCGGGACCGGGCGCAGCACCGGCACTTCGCCACGATGCAGCGCGATCAGTGCCGAAACCGCGCGCGCCGCGATCTGTCCCATATCCTGATGCACCACCGCCGCCATGGTGCGTTCGATCAGCGCCTTGCGCGACAGCGCGGTAAGGTTGAAGCTGACAAAGCAGAGCGTGCCCGCAAGCCCGGCATCGGCAATGGCCCGTTCCAGCCCGCGGTTGCCTGCAGCAAAATTCACCACCCCCGCAAGGTCGCGTCGCCGCGCGAAGAGATCGGTGGCAAGGCGGAAGCACTGATCGGGCATGTCATTGGTAGAAAGCGTCTCCACCACCTCGATCGCGGGAAATTCCTCGCGCAGGATCGAGCGCAGCCCGGCCTCGCGCTCCTCATGGCTGCGGTAGATCGCATCCGAGAAGAAATAAGCGATTTTCCCTTTTTTTCCAATAAGATTTGCCAAAATTTGCCCGGCAAGGCGGCCCGCGGCGCGGTTGTCGAGCCCGACATAGGGCAGCGCGGGCAGGCCAGGGAGCGTGCTCAACACTGAGACCACGGACACCCCCGCCGCCTGTAGCCGCATCACTGCATCGCGCAGCAGCGGATGCTCGCTCGGCTGCACGATCACGCCGCCGGTGCCATCCTCTAGGCAGGCCAGCAGCGCCGCCGCCTGTGCTGCGGCATCTGTCCGGCGCGGAAAATCCACCTGCAGCAGCACGCCGCGGGTGCGCGCCGCCCCCCGCAACTCACGCGCAAGCTTCTCGTTGGCAAAACCCGGCGGTCCGCCAAGAAAGGCGCGGAGCACCAGCCCCGCCGGCGCGGGCGGCACCAGTTGCGGCCGCGCCCCGGTCAGCGCCAGTTCGCGTTCGGCCGCACGCACCCGTTCCACTGTCGCCGTCCGCACCCCGGGGCGGTTGTTCAACACCCGGTCCACCGTGGCCGTGCCAACCCCGGCAAGCAGCGCAATATCGGAAATTCGGGGGCGGGACGGCTCATGATCGCTCATGCCGCCCAGAATGAGGCATCAAGTCCGCACCGTCCAGCCCTCCCGCGGGTCACGCCGCATCTCGCCTCCGGCCAGATTGCATCACCGGACAGGCGGCCCGATTTGCGGTTTGCCACGACGGCCCGGCTTCGACTAGACTGCGCCCAACGGGCCCGAACAGCCCTTGTTTCTGCAATAACAACCGCTTGCGGCACGGCTGCAAGGCCCGGAGGCTTTGATGCGCGCGATATCCTCGATTTCCTTCTCTGGTCAGCTTGAAGACAAGATTGAGGCCGCAGCCGCGTGCGGGTTCGAGGCGATCGAGATTTTCCGCGAAGACATCATCGGCTTTGATGGCCCCCCCGACGAGATCGGCCGGTTTGCCCGGGACGCCGGGATCGCGGTGCTTTCGCTCCAATCTTTGCGCGACTACGAAGGGCTTTCGGGCGCGGCCCGCACCGAGGCGCTCGCGCGGGCGGAAAAATTCCTCGATCTCGCCGCGCGGATCGGCGCGGAAATGCTGATCCTTTGCGCCAATACCCGCCCCGAGAGCCACGCCGAGGGCGCGCTCGAAGACCTGCGCCTGCTCGCCGACATGGCAGCAGCGCGCGGGCTCAAGGTGGGCTACGAGGCGCTCGCCTCCTCGCGCCATATTCCCACCGTCGCCGCCGCCCATGCCGCGGTGCAGGCGGTCGGGCGCAAGAATTTCGGCCTTGTGATCGGCACGGTGCATCTCTTCGCCTCGGCAAGCGGCTCGCTTGAAGACGCCCTCGCGACCCTGCGCGAGATCGAGCCCCAGAAGCTTTTCCTCGTCCATCTCGCCGACACCCCCACCACGCGCATCGACCCGGCGTTGATCGCCGCCTCGTTCCGGCTCTTTCCCGGTCAGGGCACCCTCCCCGTTGCGGCGCTTTACAGCCAGCTTCTCGTGCAGGGCTACGACGGGCCGATGTCGATCGAAAGCTTCAACGACCAGATCCGCTCGCTGCCCGCCGCGCGGATCGCCGAGGATGCGATGCGCGCCTTCCACCTGCTGGAGGAAACCCACACCCGCACCGCCCGCCCGCGCGCCGACCTGCGCGGCCCGGGGCTGGTTGAATTCACGGCGCAAGGCGGGGATGTCGATGACTTCACGAGCCTTTTCAACGCCCTGGGATTTGTCGAAACGCATGAGAACGGCCCCGTGAGCCTCTGGAGCCAAGGCGCGATCACGCTTGCGCTGAACACCACAACCAAGGGCCTCGCGCATTCGATCTATCTCGTGCAGGGCGCCTCGGTCTCGGGCGTCGGGCTCGTGGTGGAAGACATGCCGCTGATGCTGGGCCGGATCGGCCTCTTCCATGGCGAGGCGGTGGAACTGGCCGAGCCTTACGGCTTTGCGCGGCTGCGCGGCCCCGGCGGCTCGGTGCTGTTTTTGCAACCCGGCCGCTATGCGCCGGGGCCCGAGTTCCACGTCACCGGTGCCGCCCCCGCGCAGGGGTTGCTGACCCATATCGACCATGTGGCGCAGGCGCTGCAGCCAAACCTCTTCCTCTCGGGGCTGCTCTTTTATCGCGCGGCCTTCGACTTGCGGGCGCATGAGCTGCGCGATGTGCTCGACCCGCATGGCACGGTGCATTCACGCACTCTGGTGAACGACAGCGCCGCCTTCCGGCTCTCGCTCAACGCAAGCTTTGGCGCGGGCACCACAACGCAGCGCTTCCTCGGCAAGTCGGGCTTTGCGCCCTTCCACCATATCGCGCTGGCGAGCGACGACATCTTCGGCCTCGCAGCCAAACTCGACCCGCAAGACGTGCTCGCCATCCCGCCCAATTACTACGAAGACCTCGCGCTGCGTTTCGACCTCGCGCCCGATTTCATCGCCCGGCTGCGCGAGGGGAACCTGATGTATGACCGCGACGAGGGCGGCAGCTATCTGCAGCTCTACACCCGCGCGATCAACGGCTTCTTCTTCGAGGTGGTGGAGCGGCGCGGCTATACCGGCATGGGCGCGGCCAATGCACCGGTGCGGATGCTGGCGCAATTGCGCGAGATCGAGGCGGAAGAGGCGCTGCACCTGCTCTGAGCGCAGCGCCTGATGCATCAGGCAAACGGGTCGTAAAGCCCCGGCTCGCCCTTCATCAAGGCCCGCCCCATCACGGTGCGGTGGATCTCGGAGGTGCCATCGAAGATGCGGTAGATCCGGGCGTCGCGGTAATAGCGCTCAATCGGCAGATCCTTGCAAAAGCCCATGCCGCCGAACACCTGCACCGCCCGGTCCGCCACCCGGCCAAGCGTTTCGGCCGCCTGCACCTTCACAAGGCTGATGCGGCTGCGCGGGTCGCGCCCGGCGTCGATTTCGAGCGCAGTCTGCCAGAGCGCGAGGCGCGCGGCATTGATCTCGAGCGCAGAGTCTGCGAGCATCTGCGCGACAAGCTGGAACTCCCCGATCGGCTGGCCGAACTGGCGCCGCTCGCGGGCATAATCGAGCATCAGGTCGAGCACTTTCGTCGCCTTGCCGATCGAGCGCGCGCCCACCTGCGCGAGACGCACCCTTCCGAGCACGCCAAGCGCCATGCGAAACCCCATGCCGCGCGCACCGAGCATGGTGACGGGCGCGAGGGGAACATCGTCAAAGCTCAGCTCCACATGCGAGGTGCCACGCAGCCCCATCATCGGCTGATCGCGCCCGATGGTGAAGCCCGGCGCACCTTTATCAACCAAAAACAGGGAGATACCCTTGGCCCCCTTGTCCGGATCAGTGACGGCGGAGACCACGAAGAAATCTGACACGAGCCCGTCGGAGATGAAATGCTTGGTGCCGGTGAGGCGCCAGCCGCCCTCCCCGTCCTCGACCGCCTTGGTGCGGATCGAGGCGGCATCTGAGCCCGCACCGGGCTCGGTGATGGCGATCGAGCAGACCCGCTCCCCGCGCACGGTGGGGGTGAGCCAACGGTCGATCTGCTCCCCCTCGCAAGCGAGCAGCACCTCATAGACATTGCCGAAAGCGCGGCGGACGAGAATGTCGGAGGTGCGGCCGAATTGTTCCTCAACCAGCATCGTGTCGAGCGCCGAGAGCCCGCCCCCCCCAAATGCCTCGGGAATGTTCATCGCATAAAGCCCGAGGCCGCGGCTCCTGTCAAAGATCCGCGCAGCATGTTCGGGCGCCAGCGCGCCAGTGTCCTCGACCTCGGCCTCCAGCGGCGCCAGTTCCGCAGCGATAAAATCACGCACGGTCTGCACCAGAAGGGTCTGCTCGTGCGAAAGGCTCAGGTCCATGGCATCCTCGGGGCTGGAAAGACCCCTTCTGCCTAAGGAGCGCTCTCGCGCCGGTCCAGCGCCAAGCTCCGCAAGGCCCGCCCCCGGCACGCCCGGCAGGGGAGAAATCACATCAAGATGAAAGATGATGCATCAGAAGATGCGCAACCGGGGCGCGGGGTTCTCTGCCCCCATCCGGCCGATCACCGCCGCGGCGTCGAACCCCTGCGCATGAAAGATCGCGAGCACCTCATCCGCCGCTTCGGGGGCACAGGCGACAAGAAGCCCACCCGAGGTTTGCGGATCGGTGAGAAGGCCACGGTCCAGCAGGTCGAACCCCGCGGGCAGATCGACCATGGTGCCGTAGCTGTCCCAGTTGCGGCCCGAGGCGCCGGTGACATGCCCCGCAGCGGCGGCTTCGCGCACCCCGGTGAATTTCGGCACATCAGCCCAGAATATTTCCAGATCGCAGCCCGAGCCGCGCGCCATTTCCATCGCATGGCCGGCGAGCCCGAACCCCGTCACATCGGTCATCGCATGTACGCCTGCATGCGTGCCAAGCTCGGTTCCGGGCGTGTTGAGCTGGGTGACCGAAGCAATCAGCGCCGCCTCTTCCGCGGCCGAGGCCTGCCCCTTCTTCATTGCCCCGGTGAGGATACCGACGCCGATCCTCTTGCCAAGGATCAGGACATCGCCGGGCCGCGCACCCGCGTTGGTCTTCACCTGATCGGGATGGACGAGGCCGAGCGCCACGAGCCCGTAGATCGGTTCGACCGAGTCGATCGTATGCCCCCCCGCGAGCGCGACACCCGCCGCCGCGCAAGTATCCGCCCCGCCTTTCAGGATCGCACCGATCGTCGCTTCGGAAAGCGTCTTGATCGGCATGCCGACAAGGGCCAGCGCGAGGATCGGCCGCCCCCCCATGGCGTAAACATCGGAAAGCGCATTGGTCGCGGCGATCCGGCCGAAATCGCGCGGGTCATCGACGATCGGCATGAAGAAATCGGTTGTTGCGACAAGGGCCTGACTGTCGTTGAGCCGCCAGACGGCCGCATCATCGGAGGTGCCGAGCCCCACCAGAAGCTCGGGCGGCACCAGAGGCGTGAGGCTGCCGGCCAGGATCCGCTCCAGCACGCCCGGCGCGATCTTGCAACCGCAGCCCCCTCCATGCGAGAGCGAGGTCAGACGCGGCTCGCAGCGGGTGAAACTATCATCGGGCATGGCGACCTCCGGGCAGATGACGCAGCGTTATAGAGCCGCAGCGCGCTCGGGCCAAGCCTGATAGGGCTAACGGGGGATGATCGCGCCCGGCTGGGCGATCACCGCGCAGGCCTGCACATGGGCGCGGGCAAGCGCCTCGGCCTCGGGCGCGCCCTGCAACACCGCTGCGAGATAGGCGCCATTGAAACTGTCCCCGGCGGCCGTGGTGTCGACCACGCGCGCGGCGGGCGGAAAATCGGGCGCTCTCACGCCCGGATCGAGCGGCAAAGCCCCTGCGGCCCCGCATTTGAGCGCCCCTTGCGTGCAGCCCATGGCGCGAAACCGCACCAGCACCTCGGCCGGCGTGGCCTCCCCGCAAAGGGCCATCTCGTCATCGACCGAGGGCAGCGCGATATCGCTCACCGCCCAGGCGGCGGCAATGCAATCCCGCGCCGTCTTGGCATCTTCCCAGAGCCGCGGACGGTAATTGCTGTCGAACACAACCGTTGCCGGATGGGCGCCGATATGAGCGAGCAGACCCGCGCGCACCGAAGGCGGCAAGATCGCGAGTGTGATCGCGCTCAGATAAATCACGTCGCAGCCTTCGAGCTGCGCGAAACCATCTTCAAACAAGGTGCGCGCCGCCGACTGGTTGCGCCAGTAGCTGAAGCTGCGCTCGCCCGTCTCGTCGGTTGCAATCGCATAGACGCCGGGCAGCCGCTCGGCATGATGGGTGATGCGCCCGGTGCCCACGCCTTCGGCGCGGATGAAAGCTTCCATCCGCGCCGACATGCCGTCGCGCCCGAGCACAGTGACAAAATCGACTTCTGCCGCGGAAAAGTTGCGCGCGAGATAGATTGCGGTGTTGAGCGTATCGCCCGCATAGCCGATCTGCGCGCCAGCACGGTCCGGGTTGAGCTCGATCATCGCTTCGCCGACACAGGCAATCTTCATGGCCGCCTCACATCACCGCGCCAACCTGCCAGGGCAGGAATTCATTGTCGCCAAGGCCTTGCGCCTCAGATTTTGTCACCTCGCCCGAGGCCACGCGCAAGATCGCAGCATAGATCTCGGCGCCCTTTTCGGCGAGGCTCACGCCCGAGAGCACATCGCCCGCGTTCAGATCCATATCCTCGGGCATCGCGGCAAAGAGCCGGTCCGATGTGGCGATCTTGATCGTGGGCGCGGGTTTCGAGCCAAAGGCAGAGCCGCGCCCGGTGGTAAAGACCACAAGCTGCGCGCCGCCCGCAATCTGCCCGGTGGCAGAGACCGGGTCATAACCGGGCGTGTCCATATAGACGAGGCCCTTGGCCGTCACCTGCTCGGCATAGTCGTAATAGGCGCGCAAGGGCGTTGCCCCCGCCTTGGCAACCGCCCCGAGCGACTTTTCGAGGATCGTCGTGATGCCGCCCTGCTTGTTGCCGGGAGAGGGGTTGTTGTCCATCGAGCCTCCGCCCTGCGCGGCGTAATCCTCCCACCAGTCGAGGCAGGCGGTGAGGCGCTGAGCCACCTCGGGCGAGGTGCGGCGCAGCAAAAGCTGTTCGGCGCCGTGGATCTCGGGCGTTTCCGACAAGATCACCGTGCCGCCCTGCGCCACGATCATATCGGAGGCCACGCCAAGCGCGGGGTTGGCGGTGATGCCCGAAAAGCCATCCGAGCCGCCGCATTGCAGCCCGATGGTGAGGGCAGAGACCGGGCACGGCGTGCGGGTGATCGCGTTCACCTGCGGCAGCAGGCGGCGCACCTCGGCCTTGATCTTCTCGATCGTGGCGCGGGTGCCGCCCATCTCCTGAATGCTCAGGCCGTGGAAGCGCTCGCTCCCGGCCTCGCCAAAGCGGGCCTGCATCCGGGCAAGCTGCATCACCTCGCAGCCAAGGCCGACAAAGATGGTGGCGCCCACGTTCGGGTGGGTCGCCGTGCCCCAGAGCACGCGCTCCAGATGGTCTGCGCCGCGCCCGGTGGCCGCCATGCCGCAGCCGGTGCCATGCGCAAAGGCCGCGATGCCATCGACATTGGGAAAGGCTGCAAGCGCGCCCTCCGCCAGCAGTTCCTGCGCGGCGTGGCGGATCACCGTTGCCGAGCAGTTCACCGTGGCGCAAAGCGCGATCATGTTGCGCGTGCCCACGCGGCCATCGGCACGCGCGTAGCCCATGAAGCTTTGCGGCGCCATCTCGGGAACCGCCGCCTCCGCCTGCGCGAGATCGGCGCCAACCGCATAGGCGCGGTCATGGTCCGAAAAGGCGCAGTTGTGGGAATGCACATGCTCCCCGGCGGCGATGGGCTGTGTCGCCAAACCGATGATCTGGCCGAATTTCACCACCCGGTCGCCCGGGGCCATCGCGATGCGCGCGATCTTGTGGCCCGCGGCAAGCGGCGCGGGCAAGGGGGCGCCAAGGCCGAGCGGATCCGCCCCCGCCGCGGCGCGCACCGTCAGCACCGCCACCGTATCGGCGGAGTTGAGGATCAGCACGTCAGCCATGGGACACCGCCATCACCACACCGCGCAGCTCGGCAAGGCCACGCATCCGCCCGATCAGCGGATAGCCCGGGAAGGTGCCGCGCCCGACATCGGCCAGAAGCTCATGGCCATGGTCCGGCCGCATCGGAATGGCGGCATCGGCGCGGCCTTCGGCCTTGCGCCGGGCCTCTTCCGCGATCAGCACCTTCACCACGGCAATCATATCGGTATCGCCCGCCAGATGCGCGGCTTCCTCGAAGCTGCCATCGGGGTCTTTTTTCACGTTGCGCAGATGGGCAAAGTGGATGCGCGGCGCAAACCGTTCGGCAATCGCGGGCAGATCGTTCACCGGATTGGCGCCGAGCGAGCCTGTGCAAAGCGTCAGCCCGTTGGCGAGGCTTTCCACCGCTTGCAAGATCCATGCGATGTCTTCGGCATTGGAGACCACCCGCGGCAGGCCGAGGATGTTGCGCGGCGGGTCATCGGGATGCACGCAAAGGCGCATGCCAAGCTCTTCCGCCGCCGGGATCACCTCTTCGAGGAAGCGCTTGTAGTTACGGCGAATTTCCTCGCGGCCAATGCCGTCATAAAGCGCAAGCTGCGCCTTCAGCCCGGCGATGTCATAGCGGTCAAACGCACCCGGCAGGCCCGACATGATCGCGTGCAAGAGCGCGTTGCGCTCCGCCTCGCCGCTCGCCTCGAACCAGGTTTTCGCCCGCGCGCAAACCTCGGGGGAATAGTCATCCTCCGCGCCCTCGCGGCCCAGCATGTGGATCTCGAAGGCCGCCATCCGGTAGGCCTCAAAGCGCAGGCACGAGCCGCCGCGGGCCACGGGGGCCTGCAGGTCGGTCCGGGTCCAGTCGAGCACCGGCATGAAGTTGTAGCAGATCGTTGTCACGCCCTCGGCAGCGAGGTTCGCCATCGACTGCCGGTAATTGGCAAAGAGCCCACTCAGATCGCCATCATCGCGCTTGATCCGCTCATGGATCGGCAGGCTCTCGACCACCGACCAGCGAAAGCCCGCCCTTTCGATCTGGGCCTTGCGCGCCGCAATCGCCTCACGCGTCCAGATCTCGCCATAGGGGATCTCGTGGAGCGCATGCACGATGCCGGTCGCGCCCGTTTGCGCGATTTCGGGCAGGGTGATGCGATCAAACTCGGGGCCGTACCAGCGCCAGCATTCTTCCATTACAGGATCTCCTCAACCGCCTTGCGCGCGCCCACGGCTAGGAGGCGCGCATAGGCCGCACTCACCGGGGCCAGAAGCGCCGCGGCCATCTCTTCGGAAAACACCTCGCGCAGAGAGAGCAGCGCGGCAACCTTGCCCTCGGGGCTCTCGGCACTGTCGGAAAGCGCCTTGAGGCGCGCGGCGAGCGGGTCTTTTACCTCGATCGGCGCGCCCTTTTCATCCACGCCGCCGACGTAGCGCATCCATGCCGCAACGGCGAGTTGCAGGCCCGGCGCATGGCGGCCCGTCGCAAAGGTCTCCGCAAGCGTGCCAAGGATACGTTGCGGCAGCTTCTGGCTGCCGTCCATCGCGATTTGCCAGGTGCGGTGGCGGATCGCCGGGTTGGCATAGCGCTTTGCCAGCGCCTCGGCATAGGCGCCAAGATCCTCGCCCGGCGGCGGGGTCAGCGCGGGGATGATCTCGTCTTTCCAGAGCTTTGCCACAAAGCGGGCAAAGACCGCATCGGCCATCGTCTCGGCAATCGTCTCATGCCCGGCAAGGTAGCCAAGATAGGCGAGCGAGGAATGCGTCCCGTTGAGCATGCGCAGTTTCATATGCTCATAGGGCGTCACATCGGCGACGAGTTGCGCGCCGACCATGCCCCAGCCCGGGCGCTCGCCATTGACGAAACTGTCTTCGATCACCCATTGGCGGAACGGTTCGTGCATCACCGGCGCCGCGTCATGGCAGCCGATCAGGGCTTCGACCTCGGCGATGTCTTCGGGCTTTGTGGCGGGCACGATCCGGTCCACCATCGTCGCCGGGAAGCAGCCTTCGGCGGCGATCCAGTCGGCGAGTTCCGGGTCGATCTCGCGCGCAAGCGCCAGCACCACGCCGCGCAGCACCTTGCCGTTATGGGGCAGGTTGTCGAGGCTCATCACCGTGAAGGGGGCAAGGCCCGCAGCCCGGCGGCGCTCGAGCGCGCGTACGATAAAGCCCGGCGCCGAGCGCGGCAAGGCGGCCGTAAGATCATGCGCGATATCGGGGTGGTCAAGGTTCAACGCGCCGGTGGCGGGCTCGTGGCAATAGCCCTTCTCCGTCACCGTGAGTGAGACGATCTTGACACCCGGATCGGCCATCGCAGCCAGCACCGCCTCCGGGTTTTCCGGCGCCACGAGCACGCCCGCGATCACCTGCACCGGGCGCGCCTTTGCACCCTCCGGCGCGAGTTCGAGCGCGATATAGGCACCGCCTTGGGGCTCCAGCGCATCGCGCGTGCCGGCACTTTGCAGCGAGACGCCCAAAATCCCCCAGTCTCCGCCCGAGGCGGCGATCGCCTCCTCGGTGAAAATCGCCCCATGGGCCCGGAAAAAGGCGCCAAGGCCAAGGTGGACGATGCCCAGTTTCGGGGCGGGCGTGGTGCGGTAAAGCCGCGGTGCGGGGGTGTCAGCGGGCAAGCCAGCCTCCATCGACATTGAGAACCGCGCCATGGATGTAGCGCGCAGCGGGGGAACAGAGGAACGCCGCGGTGCCGCCGATATCTTCGGGCGCGCCCCAGCGGCCCGCCGGGATCCGCTCAAGGATCGCGGCATTGCGCGCCTCATCGGCACGCAGCGCCTCGGTATTGTTGGTGGCGATATAGCCGGGCGCGATCGCATTCACGTTCACGCCCTTGGCCGCCCATTCATTGGCGAGGATCTTGGTGATGCCCGCCACGCCATGTTTGGCGGCGGTATAGGAGGGCACGCGGATGCCGCCCTGAAACGAGAGCAGCGAAGCGATGTTGACCACAGCGGCGGGCGTGTTGCCCTCTGCAAGGGCGGCCTTGGCAAAGGCCTGCGTGGTGAAAAAAAGCGCTTTCAAGTTCACATCCATCACCGCGTCCCAATCCGCCTCGGTGAAATCGAGGCTCTCGGCGCGGCGGATGATGCCCGCGTTGTTGACAAGGATCGAATAGCCCGCGCCCGCAAACACCCCCTGCCCCGCCAGCGGGTCGGCAAAGTCGAGCGCGAGAAAATCGGCATGGCCACCGGCGGCGGCGATCAGGGCAAGCGTTTCATCACAATCGCGCCGCCCGGCACAGGTGACGCGTGTGCCCTGCGCGGCAAGCGAGACCGCAATCGCCTGACCGATGCCGGTATTGGCGCCCGTCACCAGAGCGCGCCGCCCTGCAAGCGAGAACGGGTTCACCGCAGCTCCTCCGGTTGCACGAAGTCCATGTCGGTGTAATCGACATTGTCGCCCGCCATCGCCCAGATGAAGGTGTAGCCCCCGGTGCCCGCGCCCGCATGGATCGACCAGGGCGGCGAGAGCGCGGCCTCCTCATTCGCCACGAACAGGTGCCGGGTTTCGGTGGGCTCGCCCAGCAGATGCAGCACGCGGGCCTTTTCATCCATATTCCAGTAGAGATAGGCCTCCATCCGGCGGTCATGCACATGGGCGGGCATCGTGTTCCAGACCGATCCATCCAGAAGCGTGGTATAGCCGAGCACGAGCTGGCAGCTCTCCATCACCAGCGGATGAATGAACTGGTTGATCACCCGCTTGTTGGCGGTGGCGGTATCGCCAAGGCGCACTTCCTTGGCATCGGACAGGCGAATGAGCCGGCTCGGGCAGCGCCGATGCGCGGGGGCGGAGGTGATGTAGAACCGCCCCGCCCCGGCAAAGCTCACCGGCCCGGAGCCCATGCCGAGATAGAGCACATCGCCCCGCTCAAGCGTATGGGTCTCGCCCGCAGCGGTGACGGTGCCAGTTTCGCCGATATTCACGATCCCCATCTCGCGGCGGTCGAGGAAGGAGGGGGTGCGGGTCTCCTCGACCTTGTCGAGCACGAGCGTGCCCGCGCCGGGCACCGCGCCGCCCAGAACGAAGCGGTCGTAATGGGTGTAGACGAGGCGGATCTCGCCTTCGGTGAACAGATCCTGCGCCAGAAAGTGACGGCGCAGCCCTTCAGTGTCGAGGGTTTTCGCATGCTCCTGATGCACGGCGTGGCGGGTTTCGACGGTCAGCATTTCAGGCCCTTTCACAGAAAATCGTCGCGGCGGGGGGCGAAACTGTCGATCAGCACGCCCGGCTCGAGGCAAAGACAGCCATGCACCGCCCCCGAGGGGATGGTGAAGCTGTCGCCCGGGGCGACCTCGAAGGTCTCGCCCGAAAGCTCGAAACGGAACCGCCCGGAGAGGCAGTAGGTGGATTGCACATGCGGATGGCTGTGGAGAAGCCCCTCCGCCCCCGCTTCGAAGGCGAAGCGCACCACCATCAGTTCGGGCGCCTCGCTGAGCACCTGACGGGTGGCACCGGGGCCGGTCTCGACGACGGGATAGGCGGAGGGGGAAGCGCGCATGATGATCTCCTCAGTGGAACACGCCGGGCAGCCAGAGCGAGAGCGCCGGAATATAGGTGACCAGCATCAGCGTTCCGAAAGCGGCGAAATAGAACGGCCAGATCGACTTCATCACGGCCGCGATCGGCACCTTGCCCACCGCGCAACCGACAAAGAGCACGGCCCCCACCGGCGGCGTGCAGAGCCCGATGCCGAGGTTGAGCACGAGGATCACGCCGAAATGCACCGGATCGACGCCAAAGGCCTGAGCCACCGGCAAAAAGATCGGCGTGCAGATCACGATCAGCGGCGACATGTCCATGAAAGTGCCCAGCACGAGAAGCAGCACGTTGATCAGGAGCAGGATCACGATCGGATTGTCGGAAAAATCCTGCAGCGCCGAAATCAGCCGCGTCGGAACCTTTTCAAAGGCGAGCAGCCAGCCAAAGGCCGCCGCGCAACCGATCACCATCAGCACCATCGCGGTGGTGCGCACCGCGCCCTTGGTCGCCTCGACGAACTCCGAAAACGTCATCGTGCGGTAGAGGAACACGGTCACAACGAGCGCATAGACAACCGCGATATTGGAGCTTTCTGACGCGGTGAAGATACCCGAGCGCACGCCCCCGAAGATGATCAGGATCATGATCAGGCCGGGCACGGCATTGAGGAAGAGCCGCCCCAGCGCCTTGCGGCCCGGGAAGGCCTCGGTCGGATAGCCGCGGCGCTTCGCCACGAACCAGGCCGCCACCATCAGCGAGAGCGCGAGGATCAGGCCCGGCACGATACCTGCGGTGAAGAGATCGGCAATCGAGATCTTGCCGCCCGCCGAGATCGAATAGATGATCATGTTGTGGCTCGGCGGCAGCATCAGCGCGATGATCGCGCCGACAACGGTGATGTTGACCGCGTAATCCGCGCCATAGCCGCGCTCGCGCATCTGCGGCACCATCAGCCCGCCGACCGCGGAGGCATCGGCCGCGGCCGAGCCGGAAACGCCGCCGAACATCACCGAGGCAAGGATGTTCACCTGCCCCAGCCCGCCGCGGATATGGCCCACAAGCGCCCCCGCCAGCGCCACGAGGCGCCGGGCGATGTCGCCGCGCACCATCAGGTCGCCGGCATAGATGAAGAACGGGATCGCCATCAGCGCGAAGACCGACACGCCCGAGTTGAGACGCTGGAACACCACCACCGGCGGCAGGCCAAGATAGAGCACGGTCGCGAAGGACGCGATGCCGAGGCAGAAGGCGACAGGCGTGCCGATCAGCAAAAGCCCGACGAACGTGCCGAAAAGAATCCAGAGTTCCATGTCAGCGCTCCTTTGCCGCCGGGGCGTCATTCGCAGTAGGGAGAGGCTCGTGATCGTCGCCAAAGCGCGAGGTCGGCAGACCGACAGCGCGGCGCAGGATCCGCTCGATGCAGAACAGGATGAGCAGCACCCCCCCGCCCACAAGCGGCAGGAAGTTGAAGGCACCCGATATGCCGAGGCCGGGCATCGTGGTGCTGGCCGTCTTGATCGCCAGTTCCCATCCATATTTTGTCATGCCGACAGCGAAGCCGCAGATCACCAGATCGGACACCGTGAAAAGAGTGAGCCGCACTTTTTCGGGGAGCACGTAGAGCAGCACGTCGAAGCTGAGGTGGTAGCCCTCGCGGATGCCGACGGCGGCGCCCAGAAAGATGAACCAGCCCATCAGCATCACGGCGGCAGGCTCCGCC
This sequence comes from Rhodobacter maris, assembly GCF_900217815.1. GTDB lineage: Bacteria > Pseudomonadota > Alphaproteobacteria > Rhodobacterales > Rhodobacteraceae > Rhodobacter > Rhodobacter maris. Next base: position 195,886 of record NZ_OBMT01000003.1, on the reverse strand, counting down.
CAGAAGAGGCTTGTGCCAAGCACATAGCGGTAAAAGACCTGGGCGAAGACGAAGGCTGTCATCAGCACCAGTCCGATACCGGAAAACCACAGCCCGGCACGTGCCAGGAGCCCCGTGGCGAGGGCAAGTCGTTCCATGAAATCGCGCATTCGCGGAAGGCTCCCGAGGCGTGAAAGGGTCGACCGCGCCGCGGGCGCGCGGGCGGACGACCGGATCGCGAGCAATGGCGGCCCGGCCTTCAGGCCGGGGCCGCGCTTTCCCTTATTGGGTGTCCTGGATCCGTTGCACGAGATCCTTGGCTTCGGGCGTGGTCACGTATTTCTCGTAGACCGGCTTCATCGCCTCGATGAAGGGCGCCTTGTCGATCTCGGAGACGATCTCCGAACCCGCCGCCTTCACCTTTTCTTCCGAAGCCTTTTCCTGTGCCGCCCAGAGATCGCGTTCGATCTGGGTCGATTTCAGCGCCGCCGCTTTCACTGCCGCCTGATCCTCGGGCGAAAGACCTTCCCAGGTTTTCTTCGACATCGCCACCACTTCGGGCACCATCAGGTGCTGGTCGAGCGTGTAGTATTTGGCGACTTCGTAATGGCCCGAGCTGTCGTAGGAGGGCCAGTTGTTCTCGGCCCCGTCGATCACGCCGGTCTGGATCGCGGAATAGACCTCGCCATAGGGCATCGGCGTGGCATTGGCACCCAGTGCCGACATCATGTCGACGAAGACATCGTTCGGGATCACGCGGAACTTCATCCCCTTGAGATCCGCGATCGAATTGATCGGGTGCTTCGCATTGTAGAAGCTGCGCGAGCCGCCGTCGTAATAGGCGAGCGCAATGAGATCGTGCTGCGCGAAAGCCTCGCCCACTTCGGCACCGATCGGACCGTCAAGAACATCATGCATGTGTTCGGTCGAGCGGAACAGATAGGGCAGCGAGAAGAGCTGGGTTTCCGGCACGATATCGTTGAAGGTGCCAAACGAGGCGCGCACGAGGTCGATGACGCCGAACTGGGTCTGCTCGATCGTGTCCTTTTCCTCGCCGAGCTGGGCGGAGGGGAACATCTCGATGCAGACGCGCCCGTTGGTGGCCGCCTCGACCTCCTGCGCCATGGCCTTCACCGCCTCGACGGTCGGATAGCCATCCGGGTGGGTGTCAGAGGCGCGCAGCGTGGTGTCACAGGCGCCAGCAGCCCCCGCGAAGGCCACACCCGCGAGAAGCGCCGCGAGGGTCGTCAGATGTTTCATGGTTTTTCTCCTCCCATGAGTTGGCTCAGAGCCGGTAGGCTTGCCGGGCAAGCCGGTGAGCGAGGTCGGGCATGACCTCGAAAGCTTCGTCCTCGCAAAGCCGCCCGGTGGCGACCAGCGTGGCGAGGAAGGCCGCATCGACCCGCCGGGCCACATCGTGACGCGCGGGGATCGAGCAGAAGGCGCGGGTGTCGTCGTTGAAGCCGACGGTGTTATAAAGGCCCGCGGTTTCCGTGGTCATCTGGCGGAACCGCCACATGCCCTCGAAACTGTCATGGAACCACCACGGCGGGCCAAGCCGCAGGCAGGGATATACGCCCGCAAGCGGCGCCAGTTCGCGCGCATAGGTGGTTTCATCGAGGGTAAACAGGATCACCGTCAGCCCGGTTTCCTCGCCCACCGCATCGAGAAGCGGCTTGAGCGCGGTGACGTAATCGGTGCGCGAGGGGATGTCATAGCCCTTGTCGCGGCCAAAGCGGTCAAGCACCGGGCCCGAGTGGTTGCGGAAGGCGCCGGGGTGGATCTGCATCACCAGCCCGTCGTCAAGCGACATCTTCGCCATTTCCGTCAGCATCTGTCCGCGGAACGCCTCGCGCTCCGCGGCATCGGCCTTGCCCGACAGGACCCGATCGTAAAGCGCTGCCGCTTCCGCCGGGCTGAAGTTGTGAGTGGTGGCCGTCGGGTGGCCGTGGTCGCTCGACGTGGCGCCGAACGTCTTGAAATAGGCGCGCCGGTTGCGGTGCGCGGCGAGGTAGCCCGCGTAGCTTGCCGGGTCTTCCCCGGCAAGCCCGCAGAACTGCTCGACATTATTCACAAACCCGCCAAAATCGGGGTCCACCACCGGGTCGGGGCGATAAGCGGTGATCACGCGCCCGCCCCAGCCGCTTTCGCGGATCATCCGGTGCCATTTCAGCTCATCGAGCGGGCTTTCGGTGGAGGCGATCACGTCGATGTTGAAGCGCTCGAACAGGGCGCGCGGGCGGAACTCGGGGCGCGCAAGGCATTCGGCGATATGATCGTAAGAGGCATCGGCGGTCTTGGCCGAAAGCCGCTCGGTGAGCCCGAACACGGTCTCGAACGCATGGTCGAGCCAGATCCGCGAGGGGGTGGCGCGCAACAGGTGGAAATGCTCGGCAAAGCGACGCCAGATCGTGCGGCCATCGGTTTCCACCGGCCCGCCATCGGCGCGCGGCACACCGAGGCTTTCAAGGCGCACGCCCTGGCTGTGCAGCATGCGGAACACGTAGTGGTCCGGCGTCACAAAGAGCTGGGCGGGGTCGGGGAAGGCCGCATTCTCGGCAAACCAGCGCGGATCGGTATGGCCATGAGGCGAGACGATCGGCGCATCCTTGACGGTGTCATAAAGCGCCCGGGCCAAGCCCCGCACCCGTTCCTCGACCGGAAACAGGCGGTCAGCGTCCAGCAGAGCCATGGTTCCTCCCCCATTCTCTTGATATTCAAACGGTGGACGGAACCACCTTGATAAACTAATATGCTAGTATAACCGCTCCGTCAATGAGGATGGACATGACCCAGGTATTGCATCTGCCCAAGCTCGATTTCGCGCCCATGACCGTGGCGGATCAGATCTATGCCGAGCTCTATCGGCAGGTGCTCTCGCTTGAGCTGAAGCCCGGCGCGAAGATCTCCGAGGTGGAGGTAGCAAAGGCGATGGGGGTCTCCCGCCAACCCGTGCGCGATGCCTTTTACCGCTTGTCAAAACTCGGTTTTCTGCTGATCCGCCCACAGCGCGCCACCACCGTCACCCTGATCTCGGCGGCTGCTGTGATGCGCGCGCGCTTCATCCGCACCGCGCTCGAAGTGGAGACGATCCGCACCGCCGCGCCGCGGCTGTGCGAAGCCGATCTTGACGCTTTGGCCGCAATCATCGAGGCGCAGGACCGGGCGATCAAGGCCGACGACCGCCCTGCGTTCCACCGCCTCGACGACGCTTTCCACCGCGAGATCTGCGCGCGGGCGAATCTTGCCTTCACCTGGGAGCTGATCGCCGAGAACAAGGGGCATATGGACCGGGTGCGGATGCTCTCGCTCTCCTTCGCCTCGCGCACTGCGTGGGATGACCATGTGGCGATCCTCGGCGCGTTGCGGGGCCGCGAGCCCGAGGCGGCCGCAGCCGCGATGCGCGCGCATCTGAGCCGGATCAAGGAGCAGATCGACCGGATTTTGCAACAGAACCATGATTATTTCGCCGAAGAACCGGCAGATGCGCGGCTCGATTTCTGAGCCGCTGCGGCCGCCTTTAAGGACGCCTCGGCAGCCCGCTTGTGAGGCGTCCGAAACGGGTGTAATCGCCAATGTGACAAGGCTCTGAACGCGACCGGGGAGGTCTCATGAGCGAAAAGATCATCGCTTTCGTCGATGGCTCGATCTATGCCACGAGCGTGTGCGACCATGCGGCCTGGATTGCGCGGGCGACCGGCGCGCCGGTGATTGTGGTGCATGTGCTGCGCGCCAATGGCGTGGTGCCGCCCGAGGTGGGGGCGCCCGCGCCGCTTGGCCGTCGCTCGGGCGTGATGGAGGAGCTTTCCGCCCTCGATGCGCAGCGCGCCCGGCTGATGGGCGTGCAGGGGCGCGCGCTGCTCGACGATGCCAAGGCGCTGCTCGAAGCCGCGGGCGTCTCCGATGTGACAACTGAATTGCGGCAGGGCGATCTGCTCTCGATCGTCGCCGAATATGAGTCGCAGGCGCGGGTCGTGGTGCTCGGCAAACGCGGCGAGGATGCCGATCAGGCGATGGAGCATCTGGGCGCCAATCTGGAGCGGATCTCGCGCTCCTGCCGGGTGCCGGTGCTGGTGGACAACCGCGCCTTCCATCCGATCGGGCGCGTCCTTGTGGCCCATGATGGCGGGGTTTCGGCACTCAAGGCCGTCGATCACATCTCCCGCAGCCCGCTGTTTGCCGGGCTCGAGGTGCATCTCGTGGCGATCGACATCGAAGCGCCTGCGGTCGAAAAACGCCTTTCCGATGCGAAAGCGATGCTCGCCGCCGCCGGGATCGTCGCGGAGACCACGCTTTTGCAGGGCCAGCCCGAAGGGGTGCTGGGACGGATGGTCGAGGAACGGGGCTACGACATGCTGGTGATGGGCGCCTACGGCCATTCCCGCATCCGCTCGCTTTTCATCGGCTCAACCACCACGGCCACAATGCGGGCCTGCCGCGTCCCCTTCCTGCTGTTCCGCTGAGATCAGCTCACCCTGATCTCGAAAATCAGCGTGCCGCCCTCGCTGCGCTGCGCCAGCATCTCGTTGCCGGTGGTGCGGCAGAAGGCCTCGAAATCCGCCACCGCGCCCGGGTCCGTCACCTGGATCTCGAGCACCTGCCCGGTGCTCATCTCCTTGATCGCCTTCTTCGTGCGCAGAATCGGCAGCGGGCAACTGAGCCCTTTTGCATCCAGCACCTGGTCGGCCATATTGTCTCTCTCCCTCAGATGTAAAGATTGATGTCACAGCGCGTGGCAGCATCGACCCAGGTGGCGGCGCCGCCCAGTTCGAGCCCCTCGATCATGTCGGATTTGTTGTATTCAAACAGATCCATCGTCATCTGGCAGGCGATGATCTTCACATCCGCCTCAATCGCCATCTCGCGCAGCTCCTCGATCGAGGCGACGCCCTTTTTCTTCAACATCTCCTTCATCATCGTGGTGCTGAGCGCGGTGGCGCCGGGCATCGCGGCAATCAGGTTGGGCATTGCCATATGCATGCCGGCAACCGGCATCTCCATCGCCGCATTGCCGAGCGGGTTGATCTTCAGATCGAGCTTCTTCTTGAGCAAAGTCAGCCCGTAGAAGGTGAAGAACATCGTCACCTCAAGCCCCATCGCCGCCGCGGTCGTGGCGAGGATGAAGGGTGGATAAGCCCAATCGAGCGTGCCCTTGGTGACGATGATCGACATGGATTTCGCGTTGTTTTCCGTCATGCTCCCTCCCTTGAGCGCGAGAATGCCTGCCTGGCCCGGCCGCCACAGTCAGCCGGCTCTCGAGGCCTCCCCGCCCCCGTTTCACGCCCTCCCGGGCGGACCGCCCGAGAGGAGACATTCCATCATTCAGGCGGCGCAGCCGGCGAAATTGTCGGCTTCCATCTTGGCCTCATAGGGCGCGGCCACGCCCGAGCCGGGCACCAGAACCGCGCTTGCCGCCGCCGGGTCGACGGGCTTCACCCGCACCATCCAGCCCGCGCCGTAGGTATCGGTATTGGCGAGCTTCGGGCTTTGTGTGAGCTCGTCGTTCACCGCCACGATCTCGGCGGCAAAGCCGAGCTTCGCCGGGCCGACCCATTTGCCGCTTTCCACCGTGGCGACCGATTTGCCCGCATCGATCGTCTTGCCCACCTTCTTGGCGGTAAAGGCGACCAGCGCCCCGGCCATGGCGGTGGCGATCATCGTCATCCCCACGGTGTAGCTGCCGTCCGCCTCGGCGCGATACCACAGATTGTTGGGCACATCGTAGAAAAGCTCGTCGGGCAGGCTGCATCCACGCACGATCGGCATCTTGTCCTCCTCCTCAATCCGCCTCGGCCACATGCAGCGGCCGTGCTGAACAACAGAATTCGCCCAACCCCGTCTGCTCCAGCTTCCCACCGACGAAGAGGGCCAGATGTTTCACCACCATCGCCATCAGCTTGTGCGCATGGTCGGCCTCGTCAGGGTAAAGCAGCGCGACGTTGCGGCGAAACACTATTTCGCGGCAGGTCTCGCGGCAGGCGTTGAAAGACGGGTTCGCCCGCGCCCCCTGCCGGTGCAGGCCCAGAAGCCAGAACCCCTCCACCTCGTCGCGCGGCACCGGCTGGCCCTGCGCGACAAGCCAGGCCACCAGCACTTCCTCCGCCATCGACAGAAGCCGGTCGAGCCCGGGCAGGTCTTCGCGCCCTTCGAGCCCGGCATCGATCGCGGCGATGATTGCAGGAAAGACCCCCATCACCCCAGCCCCCGTGCCTTGAGATAGCCGCGCGGGTCGGCCATGTTTTCCTGCACGCCGACCTTGCGCTGCGAGAGCCCGAGCGCGAGGCCGAGAAGCTGGGTGAAATAGAGGATCTTCACCGTGGTCTTGCGGCCCAGAAGCTTTTCCGCGCGCAGCTGGTGGATCTCGAGAGAGGTATGGCAGGTCGGGCATTCGGTGGCGATCACCTCTGCGCCGCAGGCCTCGGCGGTGGTCAGGATGTTCAACACCAGCTCGGTCGAGGTATCGGCATCCGACATCGCATGCGCGCCGCCGCAGCAGGCGGTTTTGAGCGGAAAATCGACATTCTCCGCCCCGGCCGCGGCGAGCAGGTCATCCATGAAATGCGGCTTGTAGCTCGACTCGCTCTCCCCGCCGCGGTCGTTTTGCGGAAAGATATGGCGCGGGCGGGTATACATGCAGCCATAGTAATTGGCGATCTTCATGCCCTTCAGCTTGCCGGCCGTGCGCCGCGCCAGCTCCTCCTCGCCCACCGCGCGCTTGATCCAGTCGAGCGCGTGGATCGTCTCCACCCCGCCGGGCTGATAGGCGTGATGCCCCGCCTTGCCCGCGATCCGCGCATTCGCCTCGACCGCCTGACGGTTGTGGGCCAGATCGTATTCGGCTTTTTTCAGATTGTGATAGCAACCGTTGCAGGGCGCCATCACCACGTCGAACCCCATCTCCTCGGTCTTCGCGAGATTGCGCGCGGAAAGGTAGGTCTGCACCTGCGGGTCGATATTCTTCACCTCCATCGCGCCGCAGCAGTTCCAGTCCTTCACCTCGACAAGATCAAGCCCGAGCGCCTTGCCCACCGCCTTCGTCGAGCGGTTGTAGGCATGCCCCGTGCCCTCCAGCGCGCAGCCCGGATAATAGGCCACTTGCTTGAGCGATTTGGGCCGTTCCATGTCCTTCGCCATCAGTGCCTCCTTTCGCCGGAAAGCCCGAGCGCTGCCGCCTGCTCGGCATGGCGCTCGCGCACATACTCCTCGATCGCGGCGCCGGTCTTGCCCCAGTCGCGGGTGCGCGGGCGGAACACGGCGGTCCAGAGCAGGTTGAACAGGTAGAAAACGGGCAATTTCTTCGCGAGCCCCAGGATCAGATCGCGCAGCCAGGGCGGCGCGAGCGGCTGGCCGGTGCGCCAGAAAAAGATCCGCAGCACATGGCCCTCCTCGATCTTGCCGGAGGCAAGCACGTTGTCGGTGAAGCCGCGATCAAAGACGGACGACGGGCTCTCGCCGGTATGGCCCTTCAGTTCGAGCCAATGCGCGGTCGCCTTCATCACCGCTTCGGGCACCACATCGCGCGGGCAGGCATAGGTGCATCTGTTGCAGCTCACGCATTGCCAGATGATCTCCTTGTCGCGCAGGAGTTCCTCTTCAAGGCCTTGGCGGATCAGGTAAATCCAGTAGCGCGGATTGAACTCCGGGTTCACGGCATTGATCGTGCAGGCATTGGTGCAAGAGCCGCATTGCCAGCAGCGATGGATGTTCTCACCCCCCGGCAGCGCCGAGATCTCCTCTTGCATCGCCTCGTTGTAATCGGTGATCGTGCGCGGCTTGATGAAGGTCGACCAGTGGCCCGAGACATCCATCCCGTCGATCACGAGGCTCTCGTGCGTGACAAGGTTCTCGGGCCGGATCAGGGTCTTTTCATGGATCGGCATTTGCGTCCTCCGGGGTGGCCTCGGCCGTCGTCACGTCCAGGCGGGCGGCACGTCCGCCCCCAAATTCATGCGCGCTGCCGTCGATCAGGCGCAGCCTCGTGCGGCCGGTCTCGGTATCAACGGCATCAAGCCCGAGCATGCGCCGCGTGTGCAGCATCGGATCGACATCCTGCGTAAAATCAGAGCGCAGATATTGCCCGCCGCGGTCGTTGATATAACCCGCGTAGATATGGGCCATCAGCAGATCGACCATCCAGATCCGGTCGCGCCAGACCCCCTCGCCCTCCAGAAAACCCTCCAACTCGGCATAGAGTGTGGTGAAGGTGGCGAGGTCGTCGGGCACGGAAATCTCTGCCATATCGACATCCGCCGCATGCCAGATCTCGCGCAGCACGCCGGTGGAGACCCGCGCATCCCAGACCCAGCGCGCCATCAGCGGCACCGAGGGCTGGGTGAAGTGCAAAAGCTCCGCGCCGAGGTCGCGCACCCAGCGCATTTCCTTGCCGTTCGGGAAAGCCGCAATGAAGCGGGCCAGACGCGCGTCAACCCCGCCTTCGCCGTGCAAAAGCGCCTCGATCCTTCGGCCCAGCTCCTCAACACCGAGGCGCGCGATCACCGGGCCGATGCGGCGGCGCACCGGGGCCATGAACGCGACGAGGTCCAAAAACTCGGTCTCGCTGAGCCCCGTCGCGCCCTGCCCCAAAACCTCTTTGAACAGCGCAGATTTCAGATGCAGCGCCGTCAGATAGCGGTTCACGCCGCCGGTGGGCTCCGCCGAGGCGGCAAGATCTGCCATCGCCCGGCGCAACCGGTCGCCCGAAAGATCGAGCACAGGCCCGGGTGGTGTTGCGCGCCCGCGCATCACTCCGCCGCCTCGGCGACGCCGACACCCGCAAGCGAGAGCGCCGCGATTGCGGCCGCCTGCCCCTGTGCGATGGAATCGTCAATCGTTTCCGGCCCGGCGGCCGCCCCCGCCACATAGACCCCGGGCCGCGAGGTCTGGCCCGTGGTGACATAGGCGGCGGCCTTCTCGATATAGCCATAGCCCGAGAGCTTCACGCCGAAGACCGAGGCGAGCGTCATGTTGTCGACATTCGGGTCCATGCCGATCGCATGGACGACCATGTCGAAGGGGATGGTGATTGGCCGTTTGACGAGCGTATCCTCGCCCTTCACCACCAGCCGCTTGCCGTCCGAGGTGACCTCGGCGATGCGCGCCTTGATATATTTGACCCGCGCCTCCTCCTGGCTTTTCCAGTAGAACTCGCCCTCGTAAAGGCCGAAGGTGCGGATATCCATGTAATAGATATAGACATTGGTCTGGGGCGAGAGCTCCCGAATTTCCATCGCCATGTTTGCTGAAACGGTGCAGCAGATCTTCGAGCACCATTCGCGGCCAATCTGGCGGTCGCGCGAGCCGACGCACAGGAGGATCGCCACCCGCTCCGGCACCCGGCCATCGGAGGGGCAGCGGATGCCCTTGCCCGAAGAGATCATCTGCTCGACCTGCACCGTCGTCACCACGTCGGGATAGGTGCCAAACCCCCATTCAGGTTTGTTGAGGCTGTCAAAATGGGTGAAGCCAGTGGCGAGGATCGCGGCATCGGCGGCGATCCTGGTGCCATCCTTCAGCGTGGCCGTGAAAGCGCCCGGATCGCCGGTGAAGCTTTGCACCTGCGCGCCGGTGTAAACAGTGACAGATTTGTTCTGCTCCACCCGGCGCACCATTGCGCCAATCGCATCCTTCGCCCATTCGTGGCTCGGCACGAGCTTTGCATAGCCTTGCAAAATCGGTGCCCCGCCAAGCCGGTCGGCCTTGTCCACCAGCACCGCCTGCCGCCCGGAGGCCACGACCGCATGGGCCGCTGAAAGCCCCGCCGGGCCACCGCCCACGATCAGGATGGGTTTGTCACGCATGCATCACGCTCCTTGAAGGCTTTTCGGGGGTTTGACGTGGCCGGGGCCGGAGGTGATCGCGCGCTTCGGGTCATAAAGCGTTTCGATCCGGCCCTCCTTGACCTCGCCAAGGTAGGTTTCGAACTCGGCCTTCGCCTTTTCCCAGTCGATCCCCATTTTCTCCAGAAGCCCCTCGAACGGGCTTGCATGCCAGTGAAGCTGCGCGAGCTTGTAGGGGTGGGCGCCCATGGTGAGGGCGGCAAACTGGCAATCGGCCATCACCGGAAGCGCATAGACCTTGTCCACCGCCTTGCCGATCCACTGGTTCTTGTCGAGCGTGGTGATGCAGCCGGTATCATGGCCGATCATCACATCCGAACGCGCCTCCTCGACCGCCACCTTGATCTTGCGGTCGATGGCATAGGAGCGGGTGAATTCCCGCTCGCCGATGATGTGGCGAAAGCCGAAGCCGCAGCAATCATACCAGGTCGAATAGTCGATCACCTGCGTGCCGAGGCTCTGCAACAGCCCCGTCGTCACTGCCACGCGGTCGCCATTCAAGACCGTGTCGTCATAGATCACGTCCTCCGGCACCATCTTGTAGACATGGCAGGCCGGATGCACCGTGGTGCGGATGTTGGACACGTCGATCTGCTGGCGTTCCTTGATGCGGTGCCGCATCACATGGAGCCATTCGGAATAATGCACGATCTCTTCGGGGATCAGGAGCTTGCCATCGACAAGCCGGCCGAGCTTGCCGAGGATCGCTTTCACCTCTGCCCGAAGCTCTGCCGAATGCAGCAGGAAGCCTCTGATTTCCTTGTAATTTCCAAAGCTCGTGCCGCAATGGATGAGCGGGTAGAACGTGCCCTCGGGCAGCCCCTGCGCCTTGGCCGAAACATAGGCCTGATGCATGTTGCGCAAAAACACGGCGGCAAGGGAGACGACATTGCCGATGCCCGAGCCGTGGTAGTTCCACGCAGTGCAGGAGGTCTGATCGGTCTCGTCGAGATAGGTCAGCCCAAGCTCGTTCATGATCCAGAGCACCGAGGACGGATAGCCCGGAATATTGCCGCATTGGCCGCAGGATTTGTGATGCCAAAGGTTCGTGGTCGGGATCTTCTTGTCCCAGCCGTAGAGCGTTTTGGCCATCTCTGGGGCCTGGGCCTCGCCCACCCGGTGCACGACAATCTCGCCCTCGCGCTCCAGTTGCCACATCAGCGCGCGCACATCCTCCTTGCGGTCCTTGCCGGTCAGAAGAAAGCGCTTGTCGATCTTTGCCTCGACCCAGCCGGTCGCGCGCCGCGCTTCCGTCTCGCTCAGCTGCGTGGGCGCCCAATCCGCGCCAAAGCCCCTGTAGGCGCCCTTTCCCTCGGTGTCCTCGGCCATCTTCCGCACTCCTCCCTAAAGTCGCGGTGATCGGTGGCGGCGACGGTCAGTCGTCGTCATCCTCTTCCTGCTCCTCGAGCCATTCCTCCCATTCGTCGCGCTTCTCCTCCATCACGTCGGAGACCACGTCGAAGAGGTTTTCATCGACCTGTTCGAGCTGCTTGAGCACGCCGCTCGCCTCCCAGATCGTGTAAAGCTCGACCGAGGTGCGCAGGTTCACCTCCCAGGCGGTGTCGAGCGTGTGCATCGTCGGCATCGGGATCGCCTTGCGCAGCACCATGAGCGGCGCATCGACCTTCGCGACATTGGGCCCCCAATCGGGGAAGGCCTCGCGGGTGATCATGTTCGGCGCCAACTGGTTGCCGGTGGAAACCACCTTGAGAAGCACGCGCGAGAACGGGCGCAGCACCTCTTTCACCGAGGGCAGTTCGTGCTTGATCGCCACCTCGCGCAGGATCATCACAAGCCCGCCCGGCGAGTTTTCAAACGGGCAGCGCGCGGCGCAGGTATAGCATTGCGCGCAGGCCCAGATCTTTTCGTGCATCGCGTCATAGATGCCCTCGAGATTCTCGGTCCAGAGCAGTTGCACGATCTCGCGGGGGCTGTAGTCGTAATATTGCGCCGAGGGGCAGGTCGCGGTGCAGATGCCGCAGTTGAGGCAACCGTGGATCTCGTGATCGTAAAGCGGATGGCCGCGGATATCGTCAAAGATCGCTTCGAGCGTCTCATACTCCACCACCGGCTTTGCCGATACCGGATCGGCAACCGGAGGTTGCGGCAGTTTCGAATGCACGGTCATGGCTGGCCCCTCCCCCGGGCTGGCGCGAACCTGTTTCGGCTAGAATTTTCTTAGTAAGTCAGCACCTTGGCGTCGTCGTCTTCCATGATATCCTCGATCACCTTGGCGCCGCCGACGATGCCGGAACACTCCGGGATCAGGTCGTCCTTGGTCATATCGAAGAGATCGAGATTGGGCGAGCAGCACCAGAATTTGGCGCCCGCCTCATGCGCGTCCTTGATGAAATCATAGACCGTTTTTGGTGACCCTTCCTTGACGACAAGGCTTTCGGCCACGCCCTTTTTCATCAAGCGCCCGGCGGTGGCGGTGCAGACCACATCCACCTCGTAATCCATCGCCGCGGCGACTGTGGCCTGAAAGAACGGGGCTCCCAGTTCCTCGCCGTTGCGCGGATCGGTATTGACCATGAGAATGATTAGCTTGCTTGCCAAGGCGCCCTCCCAAACGACCGTGACCACATTGCCCGAAGGTTCCGTGCGGCGCTCCCATCGCCGCTTGGATGCGTAAATCGTCAGATTTAATTTTTGGAATGTCAAAAGAATTTTCCGCCGCGCCGCGGCGGTCACATCCAGCCGGTGCGCTGCATGAGCGAAACCATGAGCGGGCCGAGGCTCTCGGCAATGGCGCGCTGCGCGTGGCCCAGCGCCTCCAGCGCGGCCACCGTGTCGGGCGGGGTTTCGGCAAATTCTATGATCAGATCTTCGGCCATGCCGCGCTTCATGCCGGGGTGACCGAGCAGGCCGAGGCTCGACGTGCCGAGGCGGAACCCGAGCATCTCCCCCCCCGTCCCGGTGGCCACCGGCGCCATCTCCGGGCCGAGCACGGGGCGGTCGCGCAAGTAACAGACCAAGGGCATATGCTGCGGCGCGGCGGGGCCGAGCCCGGCGATCTCCACCGCCTCGACGGCGAATCGCAATGGCGCCTCCTCGGCGCCTCCGCCCCCTGCTACGGCCAGAATCACCGCGCCGAGACCAAAGCCGAGCACGGGCTTTTCGGCCGCGAGAAAGGCGCGGGTGAGCCGCAATTCCGGGCCGAGCGAGGGCAGGATATGCCCCGAAACCACCCCGTAAGGCCCCGCGCCAAGAAGGATCAACCCATCCGCCTCCGCCCCTTCGGGTACCATCCCCCCTGCCGCAAAAGGTCGAAAATAGCGAAACCGAAGATTGCGCCCCTCAAGATGGTCCTCGATCAGCCCCAGATATTCTGCCTCGGTGTGCTGCATCACCCAGATCGTCTTCATCGCCCCCTCCCGGTCCGGCCGATCCCATCAGAGCACGGCCGGCGATCAAGTCAACGCCCGCATAACCGTTTTATATTTTCGATTGCTTCATTCATTTCATTTCGTTTGAATGATTGATCTCACAGGAGCAGACTGCCCTCAAGTGAGAGACCTCACTGCCAAGCCACCGCAAGCAAGGAGCCGCCATGACCGCTTTTGCCAGCCCTGCCCCGCGCATCTCGATCTGGCCCGGGGTCTCGCTGGTGGCGGCAATCGTGGCGGCGGCCTTCCTGCTCCGGCTTCTGCCCGGCGTGGGCATGTTCAGCCCGCTGATCATCGCGATCCTGATCGGGGTGGTCGTGCGCAACACCTACGGGCTGCCCGCAGGCGCGGTGCCCGGCCTCGCCTTCTCGCTGCGCAGGCTCTTGCGCGCGGGCATCGTCGTGCTTGGTCTGCAACTCACGCTGGGGCAGGTGCTTTCCGTCGGCGGCATCGGGCTGGCCACGATCCTGATTGCGCTCTTTTCCACCTATTTCTTCACGCTTGCCGCCGGGCGCTGGCTGGGCGTCGAGGCGGGGCTGACCCGGCTCATTGCCACCGGCACCTCGATCTGCGGCGCCTCGGCGGTGCTGGCCGCCAATGCCGTGGGCCGCGAGAGCGATGAAGACGTTGCCTATGCCATCGCCTCGGTCACCATTTTTGGCACGCTGGCGATGGTCCTGTTCCCGATGCTGGGTTCGGGCATGAGCGCGCATGATTACGGGCTCTGGGCCGGCGCCTCGATCCATGAGGTTGCTCAGGTCGTCGCCGCGGGCGCGCAGGGCGGCCCTGAAGCCACCGCCTTCGCCACCATCGCCAAGCTCACCCGCGTCGCCCTGCTTGCGCCGCTCATCCTGATCATGGCGCGCCATGTCGGCTCGACCGGGCGTGCGCCCTTCCCGTGGTTCGTTCTGGGGTTTGTCGCCATGGTGGGGCTGGCCTCCACCGGCTGGGTGCCCGCCCCCGTCACCAAGGCCGCCGGGCCGCTCACCCAGGTGCTGCTCGCGATGGGCCTTGCGGCGATGGGGCTGCAAACCGATGTGGCCAAACTCCGCGCCAAGGGCGTGCGGCCGCTTGCGCTCGGCCTCATCGCCTCGATCTTCATCGCAGGGCTGACCTTCGTGCTGGTCATCGGAGCCGGGCTCTTCTAGCCTTGAGGCATGACCCTTGAGCAGTTGCGCATCTTTCTTGCCGTGGCCGAGCGCGAACATGTGACGCGCGCGGCAGAGGCTTTGCATCTCACGCAATCGGCCGTCTCGGCGGCAATCTCGGCGCTTGAGGCGCGCCATGGCACCAAGCTTTTTGACCGCATCGGCCGCGGCATCAAGCTCACCGAAGCCGGGCGGCTCTTCTTGCCTGAGGCGCGCGCGGTGCTGGCCCGCGCCGCCGCCGCCGAGCGGGTGCTGGATGATCTCGCGGGGCTTTCGCGCGGCTCGCTGCGGATCGCCGCCAGCCAGACCCTCGCAACTTATTGGCTGCCGCCGCTCGTCGTGCGCTTCCACGCCCGCCATCCCGGGATCGCGCTGGACCTGCTCACCGCCAATTCCGAAACCGTCAGTCGCGAAGTCGCCGCGCTCTCCGCCGATCTGGGCTTCATCGAGGGCGGCGCGGTTCAGGAGGGGCTGATCGACCGGCCCTTCGGCGCGGATGAACTCTTTTTCGTCGTTGCCCCCACCCACCCTTGGGCACAGCGCACGCCAACGCCCGCCGATCTTGCCGCGGGCCCCTGGATCATGCGCGAGGCAGGCTCGGGCACGCGGGCGCGGATGGATGAGGCGCTGGCCGATATGGGGGTGCCGGAGCCGGGCGGGCGGCTCGAATTCCCCTCGAACGAGGCGGTGCGTTCAGCAGTGATCGCGGGCGGCGGGGCGACGCTGATCTCGCATCTCGCCGTCGCCGCCGACCTCGCCGACGGGCGGCTCCTGCGCCTCACCGCCCCGCCCGCCACGCGCGAATTCCGGCTCCTGCTCCATCCCGAGCGGCACCTGACCGAAGCCGCCCGCGCCTTTCTCCGCCTCGCGCTCCCCGAAACCGCGCCCTGACGCCGGACAGGAAGGCCTAGGCCCGCCCCGCCGCCGCCAGAAGCGCGCGGGCAAAATCGCTGCCTGGTGCCGACATCAGCGCCGCCCCCGCGCGGGCAAAGAAATCCTCGACCACCGCCTCGGCCGCCGCAAGCTCCACCCCGCGCAAGGCCGCCTCCAGATCGGGCACGACCCGCGGCGGGGCGACAAAGAAATCGCCGGTGAAAAGCACTTCGCGGATCCGGTCCTGCCCCGCCCCTTCGAGCCGCAGATGCGCGGTGATCGTGCCGCCCTTGCCCGCATGGGTGGCGATGCGCACATCGGCGGCCCCGGCCGGGGCGTCGAGCCCGTAGACGAAATCATCGGTGCCGATCTCGTCATCGTAAAACCGCTGCGCAAGCTGCTCTTCGGTCTCGCTGATCGCGCCCCGTTCGGGTCGAATACCGAGCCGGTGCGCGAAAGCGGCGAGCAACGCCGCCTTCACCGCGCGCACCGGCGGTGGCTTGCCGTCAAAAAGCTCGGCCATCGTAACGATCCGGCTCACAGCCTCCTGCGCGCCGTGGCGCGCGAGCTTCGCGGCCGGGATGTTCAGAAGCCCTGCCATCTTCGCCCCGTCCATCTGCATCAGCACCGTGCCCTGATAAAAGATCGTGTCACCGTCAAAGAACCCGCCGGTGCCGGAGATCTTGCGCCCCTCTACTTCAATGTCGTTGCGCGGCCGGTAGGACGCCGCGATTCCGAGGCTCTGCAGCCCCTCCGCCGCCGCCTCGCAGATCTCGCGCGCGACATCGCCAAGGCTTGGCAGGCCGAGCGTCGCGCGATGGAAGACAAGTTCCCAGCCGAACTGGCCCTCGTCGAGATAAAGCGCCCCGCCCCCGGTCACCCGCCGCCCGATGGAGACACCCGCGGCACGACAGGCGGGCAGGTTCAACTCCTGCGAGATCAACTGGTGGCGCCCTACCAGCACGGTGGGCGGAAAAGTCAAAAAACGGATCGTGTCGGGGATCTGGCCTGCCTTATGCGCCTCGATCAGGGCCTGATCAAAGGCGATCTGCGCGCGCCCGGGGCGCACGCCGGTATCGATCACCCGAAACGTCTTCGGCGCCTTCTTCGGCTCAGTCATGCTCGAATTCCTCGCCCGGCTCATAAATCTCTCCGGGCCGCACCCGGCCGAGCTGCGAGCGCACGCGCCTCAGATCGACGGGCCGGAGCGCGAAAGGATAGGAGGCGATGTCGGAGGGCGGGCTGTCGCCATAGGGCCGGTCGCAGGCGGAAATATCCTCGGCGAACTTGCCCGGACAGCCCGAGGTGCGAAAGGCGATGCCCGCGTCGATGATCGCGTCAAGCTCCCCCTCCGGCAGGCCGAAATCGGCGACCCGGCCACGGTCATCAAACCGCATCTGCTCGACCCGCACACCGCAATAGTCGATCAGATAGCGGCCAAGCTGCACGCGGCGCCATTGATCGCGCGGCGTGGCGGGCAGATGGTCCATCAACGAGCCTTTTTCAGGGTAGAAGCTGAACAGGTGGCTGTGGCCCCCCATGTCGACGAGGCGCTGCACCACGGAAAGCATCTCGGCTTCCGTCTCCCCCATGCCGACAATCAGATGCGCGCCGAACTTTTGCGCTCCGAACACCTCGCGCGCCCAATCCAGGGCCGCCCAGTAGCCCGCCCAGCTGTGCGGCGATTGCACGCCCTTGCCGCGCGTGCGCTCAAAGATCCCGGGTGTGGCGGCATCGAGCGCAACCGTGAAAATGTCCGATCCCATGTCGCGCAGGCGCATCACATCGGCGCGCGTCATGGTGGTCGGGTTGGAGAGGATCGAAACCGGGATCCGGTCAGGGTCGATCCGCTCGGTCCAGCGCTCAAGCACGGTGAACGTGTCCGCATCCGAATTCGGATGCGTGATCATCGAGATGCACATGCGGTGGAAAGGCGTCTCCGGATCCGCGGCGACGCGCTCCACCACCTCTGCCATCGGCACCGCGGGCCAGTCGACACGGATGAAATTGCGATCGGCATAATTGCGCTCCGCCTCGCGGTGACGCGCGAGCCCGCAATAGGCGCAATTGGCCCGGCAACCTTCCGGGTAAGTGAGCAGCAGGTTCAGGCAACGGGTGCAGGCGCAGTTATACATCTGCCCCTCGACGAGCCCCAGCGTGATCGCCGCCGCGGTGGACATCTGCACATAATCGGGCGAGCGCATCGAAGGCGTCATCACCCGGTAATCGGGGCGGTAGAGGCCCTCCGGGCTGACCCCGGCCAGCCGGACCGCCGCACCGTTGCGGCGCGCCTCGGGCACCGGAGCGGGAGGGCGCGGCACCATCACTTCGGGCGCATTGAAGCCGGTGGGCGCGCCTTGCGCCGGGGTCTCGGTCTTGATGCAGCTCATGCGGGTTCCTCGATGCGGGCCTCAACGGCGGCCGTGTCCGAGCCCCCCGCGGAGGGCAGCGGAGCGTCGCGATAGTCGGAATAGGCGACCCAGGCGCGGCGCAGGGCCGCCGTGTCGGGCGCTCCGGTGACATAGTGCGCCATCAGCTCGGCGCGCCGCGCGAGCGCAAGGCGCAGGGTCGGGCCGAACAGATCCGCGATCTCCTCGGCATAATCCGCAGCAGCCCCGGCGCGGCCCGCAACGATCTGCGCCGCCGCCTCCCCCGCCATCGCCCCCGACAGGCAGGCGCTCGCAATCCCGGCGCCGGTGATCGGATGGGTGAGCCCCGCGGCATCGCCCGCCAGCAGCACCGGCAGCCGACCAAGATGCCCGAGGGGCCCCACAAGCCCGCCCACCGGAATCATGCCGCCGGTCAGGCGACGGCGCTGGCGGCCCACCCGCCCCTCGGCCACAAGCTCGGCATGAAGCGCCTCCAGCAACGGCTTGAGACAGGCCCGCTCAGCCCATGCAACGCCAAGGCCGAGATTGGCCTCCGCCCCGCGCGGAAAAAGCCAGCCATAACCGCCGGGAATTTCGGCGGCGAGAAAGATGTCGGTCGCATCATGGGGCTGGCGCAGCGGCACGGTGATCTGCCGTGCCTCGCAGAAATCGCGGTTCACAAGCCCCACCGCGGCGCCCACGCGCGATTGCGGACCGTCGCCGCCAATCACCACCCGCGCGCGGAACCTGCGATTGTCACCAAGCCGCGCCTCTGCCTCGGTGAGGGCCTCGAGCGCAACGCCGGTGACAATCCCGGCCCCTGCGGCGCGCGCCTCCGCGACCAGCGCCGCATCGAAGGCGGCGCGGTCAATCATCATGCCCCGGAAGTCATCGCTGCGCAGATGTGTGCCCGAGACATAGCTCTCCATCGCCGCGATCTCCTGCACAGCCGCCGCGCGCAGTGCCCGCGTCTCGGCGCCCAGCGCGCGCGGCACGAATTCGGCGCATTGCACGGGGTCTCCGGGGGTCGCGCGCCTGTCCACCGCCAACACCCGCGCCCCCGCCCGTGCCGCCGCCGCCGCCGCCGAGGCCCCCGCCGGGCCAAGACCAATCACCAGAACGTCGAGATCTTCATTCATGCCGCGCACCCCGCTCGCAGACTCGCACCCGTACCAAGCTTGATCGAGCAGCAGGCATGGGCCTGATCCCAGCGCCGCCCCACCATCTGTGCCACTCCCACCGCGCCCTCGGCCGGAAAGGCGATCCCGTCGAGCCCGGCCATCACGGCATAGGCATCGGTCACCCGCTTGTGCATGCCCGCGGGCCGGGCGCAGCCCAAAAGCAGATCGCGGTCCGGCAAAACCTCGCGCGCGCGCAAAAAAATCCGCCCGACATCGGCAGGCGGCACGGTCGCGAAAGTGCCGGGTGTCGCGTAGAAGGGCATCACCACCACAAGCACCAGCGCCTTGGTGGGATAACGCGCCACGATCTCGAGCGCGCGCGCCTCGCCCTTGAGCCGCCCGTAATGCAGCCCGATCACGATATGGGGCGAGATCTCCATGCCCGTGGCGGAAAGCGCCGCAAGCGTCGCCTCGAAATCCTCCACGGGCCGGTCGAGATGATAGACCTCGCGGATGGTCTCCTCCGCCCCGATCACATCCATCATCGCGGTATCGACGCCCGCCGCCTCCATCCGCTTTGCCCCCGCCGCATCGGTGAGCGCGGTATGGATCGCGATCCGCATCCCGGGGAAGTCGCGCTTGAGCCTCTCGATGACGGGGTAGAACCGTTCGTAACGGATCTCGTTGCGCCGGTTCGAGCCGCCCGAAAGCAGGAACCCCTGCAATCCCTGCAACAGCACGAGGTCGCGCACCTTGCGGTCGAGGTCTTCGGGCCGGGTGGCCGGGATCATCGGCTCGAGGATCTTCGCCCGGCAATGATCGCAATCGAGCGCGCAAGCCGCGCCGGTGATCGAGAAGGCCGGAAAAGCATTCTTTCCGCAGCCCTTGATCTCCTGGCTGTCATATTCCTTGAAAGAAGGCGTGGAAAAGCGAAGATCGCGTGCCCGGGCGCCCGCCGCATGCGCCTGCATCTCGGCCACCAGCACTTCGTCAAACGCCGCATCCTCCAGCGCCTCGATCCGGGCGAGAGCGCTCATCCAGTCGCCCATTCGGTCATCCTCCCTGACCTCGGTGCCCAGCCCGCCGCTGCGATCAGCGCCTCGACCTCGCGCCGCACCGGCCCGGGAGTTTCCGGATCGGCGATCGTCACGAACCAGTCGGGATCGCGATCTTCCTCTTCCACGAGATCGCAGTCGAGGCTCGTCAGCACCGCCTGCGCCTCCGCTGGCAGCCGTGCCGGAATCGCCTGACCGGACAGACGCGCCCAGAGCCCGGCCCAGGCACGCCCGAGCGTCCAGGGGTTGTAGCCCCCGCCGCCGAGCACCACGCGGGCGGGGGCAAGCGCGCAGAACGCCTCAGTGGCGGCCCAGAGCCGGGTGTTGGAGACCGCCAGCGACGACAGCGGATCGCCCTTGAGCGCATCGGCGCCGACCGTGACCACCACCGCGTCGGGGGCAAAGGCGCGCCCGATCGGCAGCGCGGCCCGGGCAATCACCGCGTCGAATTCGCTGTCGTTGAGCCGGGGCGGCAGGGGCAGGTTGCAGATCCCCGGCGCCTGATCGTCGATCCGCCCGGTGAAGGGCCAGCGCCCGGTTTCGTGCAGCGACAGCGTCATCACCCGGGGCTCCTGCGCGAAGGCGATCTCCACCCCGTCGCCGTGATGCGCATCCAGATCGACATAGAGCACGCGGGCGCGGCCCAGATCGAGCAAGGTCTGCACCGCGAAGACCGGATCGTTGAAGAAGCAAAACCCGCTTGCGCGCTCACGCAGCCCGTGATGCGCGCCGCCCCCCGGATGGAAGGCGACCGCGCCCCGATGCGCGAGCCGCGCCGCGAGGATCGCCCCGCCCACCGAAACGGCCGCGCGGTGCCAGAGCCCTTCGAAAACCGGGTTCTCGAGCGTGCCGATCTGATAGCGCGCACGGTCCTCTGCGCTCGCCCCGCCCGCGGCCTCGGCGCGGCAGATCGCATCAATGTAGTCGGGCGCATGGAATCGCGCGATCTCCGCGCGGCTCGCGGGCAAGCATTCGAGCGGCGCATGCCCCGGCCCGAACCAGCCCAGTGCCGCGCAGAGCCTCTCGACCGTGCCCACACGCGGAATCGCCAGCGGATGATTGCCCGAATAGCCGGTCTGCCTGAAACAGGCGGCCGTAATGAAATGGGTCGTCATGTCTGATGGCCTCCCTCCCAGCGCGGGCTCCCCTCCCGCCAGGAAAGTGTCATGCAGAAAACCGCATGTGACAAGACAAATCTGTCAGGGAGCTGTTACGAAAACGCGCCGCGGAGCTGCGCGAGGAACGCCTGCGCTGCTGGCGCGAGCCGCTTGCCGCGCGGCCAGGCAACATGCCAGGCGCGCACGATCGGAAAACCGCTGACATCGAGCGCTACGAGCCGACCCAGTTCGAGTTCGAGCGCAACGGTGGAGCGCGACAGCACCGCGATGCCGAGCCCTGCGATCACCGCCTGCCTGATTGCGGCATTCGCGCCAAGTTCGAGCCGCAGGTTCGGCGCGAGCCCATGGGCGGCGAGGTAGCGCTCGGTGGCGATGCGGGTGCCCGAGCCCGTCTCACGCATCACGAAGGGCTCGCCGGCGAGCTGGGCAGGCGCGATCGTGTGCAGTTTGGCCAGCGGGTGCTCGGGCGGCGCGATCAGCACGAGGGGATTCTCTGCAAAAGCGAAAGACTCCGCGTCAAGCTCTTCGGGCACCGTGCCGAGAATGTAGAGATCGTCCTCGTTTGCGGCGAAACGCGCGAGCAATTCCCCCCTGTTGCCGACCTTCAGCGCCACTTCGATCCCGGGATGGGCGCGGCAGAACGTGCCCAGAAGCGCGGGCGCATCGTATTGCGCAGTGGAGACAGCGGCGAGCCGAAGCCGCCCGGCCGAGAGCCCCTTCAACTCGGACAGCCGCGCCTCCATCCGCTCGATTTCGCCCAGCATCTCGCGCGCCGCGGCGCGTACTGTTTCGCCCGCTTCGGTGAGATAGAGCCGCTTGCCGATCCGCTCGATCAGATCCGCGCCGATCTGCTCTTCAAGCGTGCGCACCTGGGTGAAGACGGCGGGCTGGGTCAGATGCAACCTTTCGGCCGCGCGGGTATAGGACAGCTCCCGCGCCACCGCCTCGAAGATCTGCAACTGCCGCAGGCTCGCCCGCATGAATATCCTTTCATGAAGTATATCTCTAAAAACTATTCATTTTTGCATAGTCTTGCAACCGGGTAGGTTTCTCTCAAGAAACGGGAGGAGGACCAGTCGATGAATGCCCAACCGAGAAAGACCTATGACGCCGGTGTGAAGGAATATCGCGCGACCTACTGGGAGCCGAATTACACGGTGAAGGACACCGATGTTCTCGCCGTCTTCAAGGTGACCCCGCAGCCGGGCGTGAGCCGCGAGGAGGCCGCCGCCGCGGTCGCCGCCGAAAGCTCGACCGGCACATGGACCACGGTCTGGACCGACCTTCTGACCGATCTTGATCATTACAAGGGCCGCGCCTACCGAGTGGAAGACGTGCCGGGCCATGACGAGGCGTTTTATGCGTTCATCGCCTACCCCGCCGACCTCTTCGAGGAAGGCTCGGTCGTCAACGTTTTCACCTCGCTTGTGGGCAATGTGTTCGGCTTCAAGGCGGTGCGCGCGCTCCGGCTTGAGGACGTGCGCTTCCCGATCTGGTTCGTCAAAACCTGCTTTGGTCCGCCGCACGGCATTCAGGTCGAACGCGACAAGATGGACAAATACGGCCGCCCGCTTCTGGGCTGCACGATCAAACCCAAGCTCGGCCTCTCCGCCAAGAACTATGGCCGCGCCGTTTATGAATGCCTGCGCGGCGGGCTCGATTTCACCAAGGACGACGAGAACGTCAACTCCCAGCCCTTCATGCGCTGGCGCGACCGGTTCCTGTTCTGTCAGGAAGCGATCACCAAATCCGAGGCCGAAACCGGCGAGCGCAAGGGCCATTACATGAATGTCACCGCGCCGACGGTGGAAGACATGTTCCGCCGCGCCGAATTCGCCAAGGAACTCGGCACGCCGATCATCATGTCGGATTACATCACGCTCGGCTGGGCGGCGCATAATTCGCTCTCGAAATGGTGCCGCGACAACGGGATGCTGCTGCATGTCCACCGCGCCATGCATGCGGTGATCGACCGCAACCCGAACCACGGCATCAACTTCCGGGTGCTGGCGAAACTCTTGCGGCTGCTGGGCGGCGACCATCTGCATTCGGGCACGGTCGTGGGCAAGCTCGAGGGCGACCGTGCGGCGACGCTGGGCTGGATCGACCTGATGCGCGATCGCTTCATCGCCGAAGACCGCGCGCGCGGCATCTTCTTCGATCAGGATTGGGGCTCGATGCCCGGGGTGTTCCCGGTCGCCTCGGGGGGTATCCATGTCTGGCACATGCCCGCCCTTGTGGCGATTTTCGGCAATGACTCGGTGCTGCAGTTTGGCGGCGGCACGCTGGGCCACCCCTGGGGCAATGCGGCCGGGGCGGCGGCGAACCGGGTCGCGCTCGAAGCCTGCGTGCAGGCCCGCAACGAGGGGCGCGATCTGGAGCGCGAAGGCAAGGAGATCTTGCAAAAAGCCGCCAGCCACAGCCCCGAGCTCAAGGTGGCGATGGAGACCTGGAAAGAGATCAAGTTCGAATTCGACACCGTCGACAAGCTCGATGTGCAGCACCGCTGACCCGGCCCCGTTTCACCTTGGCACAAATATCCCGGGGGTCCGGGCGCAGCGCCCCCGGGCACCTTTGACCGAAAGGACCGACCATGACCCAGGTTCAGGATTACGCTTCCCGCCTCTCCACCCCCGAAAGCCGCAAGATGGGCACCTTTTCCTATCTGCCACCGATGGATGACGCGCAGATCCGCGCTCAGGTCGCCTGGATCGTCCAGCACGGCTGGAACCCGGCGATCGAGCATACCGAGCCGGACTTCGCGCGGGGCACCTATTGGTACATGTGGAAACTGCCGATGTTTGGCGAAAGCGATGTCGATGCGATCCTTGCCGAGCTGAAGGCCTGCCACGAGGCCAATCCCGGCCACCACGTGCGCCTGATCGGCTACGACAACTTCACCCAGAGCCAAGGCGCGAACATGGTCGTCTATCGCGGTGCCGCCGTCTGAGCATGCCGGGCCCGCCCCCGGCGGGCCTCCCCGAGGGAGGAAGCGATGAAAGACATGATCGAGGATCATCGGGTGATAGCGGAGCCGTGGTATCGCCCGCTTGCGGACGAGGTGGCGCTGTTTGAGGCGGCCTATGCGGCGCGGATGCCGGTGATGCTCAAGGGCCCGACCGGCTGCGGCAAGACCCGTTTTGTCGAGCATATGGCCTGGCGGCTCGGCAAGCCTCTCGTCACCGTCGCCTGCAACGAAGACATGACCGCCTCCGATCTTGTGGGCCGGTTCCTGCTCGATGCGAGCGGCACCCGCTGGCAGGACGGGCCGCTCGCCTTTGCCGCGCGGCATGGTGCGATCTGCTACCTCGATGAGATCGTCGAGGCGCGGCAGGACACGACCGTGGTGATCCACCCGCTCACCGATGGCCGCCGCGTGCTGCCGCTTGAAAAGAAGGGGGAATTACTCAAGGCGCACCCCGATTTTCATCTCGTGATCAGCTACAACCCCGGCTACCAGTCGCTGATGAAAGACCTCAAGCAATCGACCAAGCAGCGCTTTGGCGCGCTCGATTTCTCTTGGCCAGAGGCGCGCGTGGAGGTTGAGATCGTCGCCCATGAGGCCGGGGTCGAGACGGCAACCGCCGAGAAACTCGTCGACATCGGCGCAAGGGCGCGCAATCTCAAGGGCCATGGGCTCGATGAGGGGGTCTCGACCCGCATGCTGGTGCATGCCGGCCAGTTGATCGCCCGCGGCGTTGCCCCCATCGCGGCCTGCACCATGGCGATCACCCGCCCGATCACCGACGATATGGATATGCGCGATGCTCTCGACGCGGCCGTTGCCACCTTCTTCTGATCTGTCTGGGTGCTCCTCCCCCGGGCCTGAGGGCCTTCCCACCGAGCATGCAGGGCTTCCCTATGCCCTGCCCGCAGAGGCGGCGAAGGCCCTCGCAGAAATGCTGCCGGAGGCGCGGCGCCGTCTCTCCCCGCGCGGGCTCGACACCTGGCTCAGAGGCGTTTCGGCGCTGGCGCAGATGGGCCGCGGGCCGGGGCCGATTGTCGCCTATACCCGCGCCCTCGTGCCGGTTGCGCGCGATCTGGGCGAGGAGCTTCTGGCCGAGACCACCACCGCTTGCCTTGGCTTTGCCTCGCGCACCTCCGGCGCGGTGATCGCGCGCATCCTCGACACCGCCCCCCTGGCCGCGCGGCGGCTCGGCGATGCCGGGCTGTTCCGCGCTTACCTCCGCTTTCTCGAGCATCTGCTCGCCCGCGCCCCCCGCGCGATCCGCCCGATGCTCGATCATCTGGGCGAGATCTTCGACGTGCTCACGCTGGGCGGTCTGCGCCGCTGGGCCGAAAGCGGGATCGAGGCGCACCGCACCGATCCCCCCGCGCTGGAGGCGTGGTTTGCGCTCGCCTCTGAAGCGTCAAGAGCCGCGCTGCAGGCCGAACGCAAAGGCACGCTTCTGGTCGATGTGCAGCGCCGCCTTGCCATGTATCTGCGCGCGCTCTGGGGGCGCGATTTCGTGCTTGTGCCCACGGCGGGCGATTTCGAGGCCCGCGCCGGGCTGCGCCCCTTTGCCGAGGGGCAGATGCTGCATTTGCCCGATGCGCTCGACGATTGGGAGGGCGGGCTCGATCTTTATCGCGCGCAGGTGGCGCATCTCGCCGCCCATCTCGCAAGCCTCACCGCGCCAATTGCGACGGACGGGCGCTCTGCGCTCGATCTCGCCTGCATCGGGCTGATCGAAGACGCCCGTGCCGAGGCGCTGGCGATCCGGCGCTTCCCGAACCTGCGCGCACTCTGGGCGCGGTTTCACGGCGCCACGGCAGAGGGGATCGCGGGCGATTTCGACCGCATCGCGCGCGCCTTGCTGACGGGCAAGGCCGAGGATGCCCTCTCCGGCTGGGTGCTGGAGCGGTTCGCCGCGCTCGAGCTTGCGCCGCGCGGGGGCAGCCGCGATCTCGGCCTGGCACTCGCCAACCGGCTGCGCGGAATGCCTTTTTCGGCGCATCGCGACCTGCCCTCCTGCCCCTATCGCTGTGATAACCGGATCCTTTGGGCCTTCGAGGAGATCGACTGGGAGAACCTCGGCCCCGCCCCCGCGCAAACGCGCCGTTTTGTCTCGGTGAGCGAGATGGTGAACGAGGTCGAGGTGGAAACCGCGGGCGAGGATGCGCAGGAGGTCTGGGTGCAATCGGCGGAATTCTTTGACGATGATGGCACCAGTTTCAACGCGCGCGAGGGCAAGCCCGCGCTAGCGCCCCCGGTGCTTTACGAGGAATTCGACCACCGGCTGCAGCGCCTGCGCCCGGCTTTTGCCACACTGCGCGAGATCCGCCCTCGCCTTGGCGATCCGGCCGCGGCGGAGGCCATTCTGGAGCGGCACCGCCCTGTGACGGAGCGGCTGCGGCACCTGATGGAAGCGCTGCGCCCGCAGGGCGCGCACCGCATCCGCAAGCTTGAAGACGGTGATGAGATCGACCTTGAAGCCGCGATCCGTGCGCTAAGCGATCTCCGCCAGGGCCGCGAGCCCGATCCGCGCGTGATGATGCGGGTGGTGCGCAAGACCCGCGACACCGCCGTTTTGGTGTTGCTCGACCTTTCGGAATCCACCAACGACCCGGTGGCGGGCGGCGAGACGGTGCTTTCGCTCACGCAATCGGCCTGCCTGATCCTCGCCCAAGCCATTGACCGGGTGGGCGACCGGTTTGCGATCCACGGCTTTCAGTCGGACGGGCGAGAGAATGTGTTTTACACACGGCTGAAGGATTTCGACATGCCCTGGGGCGCGGGGCCGAAGGCGCGGATCATGGGGGCGGAGGGGCGGCTTTCCACCCGGATGGGCACGGCGCTCCGCCATGCCACGGCGGAACTTGCCCGCCTCAAGGCGGCGCGCAAACTCCTTTTGGTGCTCACCGATGGCGCACCGTCCGATATCGACGTGCGCGACCCGCATTACTTGCGGGCCGATGCCCGCGCCGCGGTGGAGGCGGCGCGGCGGGCGGGCGTTACGCCCTTCTGCCTCACCCTCGATCCCGGCGCCGATGCCTATGCGGGGCGGATCTTTGGCGCCGCGCAGGTGCAGGTGCTCGAAAAGGTCGAGCGCCTCCCCGAGCGGCTGCCGGGGCTCTATGCGGCGCTCACCCGCTAGCGCTTGCATTCCCGCAAGGACGGGTCTTTGATCCGCCCGGGCGGCCCCAAAGCGGCGCCCGGAAGCGAGGAAGACCATGCTCAAGAACATCGACCCGATCCTGACGGCGGATCTGCTCTACACCCTGCGCGCGATGGGCCACGGCGACGAGATCGTCATCGTCGACGCGAACTTTCCGGCCGAGAGCTGCGCACAAGAGTTGATCCGGCTCCCCGGCCTCACCGCCACGCGGGTGATGGATGCGATCCTCTCGGTGATGCCGCTCGATGACTTCGTGCCCGAAGCCGCCTTCCACATGGAAGTGGTGGGCGATCCCGATGCCGAACAGCCGATTTTTGCGGATTTTCGCGAGATCCTTGCCAAGCACGAGGGACCGGACGCAAAGCTTGGCCGCGTCGAGCGGTTCGATTTCTATGATCGCTCGAAAAAAGCCTTTGCCATCGTGGCGACGGGCGAGACCCGGCTTTACGGCTGCCTGATCCTGAAAAAAGGCGTGATCCGCCCCGCGGCCTGAGCCAAAAGGCACCGCCCGCCTCCGGAGGGAGGCGGACGGCTTGGCCCTGCACGGCTGGGGAGGAGATGCCGCGGGCAGGTGCCTTTCGCTTGGGCGCCTTCGGGGGGCGCCCCGCGATTTCTCAGCGTTTCACGCGCTCGAGCACCTTGCGCACCGCGGCGCTGATGCCGGCAACCGAAAGCCCGAACTCCTCGAACAGCCACTCCGTCGAGCCCGTCGGCACGAAGCCCGGGAAGCCGAGCCGTTCGACTGGCACCGGGCATTCACCGGAGGTGAGTTCGGCCACGGCCCCGCCGAGGCCCCCGCGCACCGAGGCTTCCTCAACCGTGACAATGGCGCCCGTTTCGCGCGCCGCGGCCAGCACCGCCTTCTCGTCGAGCGGGTTGATCGTGGCCATGTTGAGCACCCGCACCGAGAGCCCCTTGTCGGCAAGCGCATCGGCAGCCTCGGCCGCCAGATGCACCGTGGTGCCGCAGGCGATCACCGTCACATCGCTGCCCGAACGGACCAGTTCCGCCTTGCCGGGGGTGAAGGCCCGGCCCGGAATATCCAGATCCGGCACCGGCATGCGCGAAAGCCGCAGATAGACCGGCCCCTGATGCGCCGCGGCCCATTTTACCGCTTCCGCGGTTTCCCAAGCATCGGCCGGCGCAATCACGGTGATATTCGTCAACGGCCGCAGCCAGGCGAAATCCTCGATCGAATGGTGCGTCGCGCCCAACTCGCCGTAAGCCACGCCCGAGCTTTGCCCCACCAGCTTCACGTTGAAATTGGCATAAGCGACATCGGCCTTCACCTGCTCAAGCGAGCGCCCGGTGAGGAAGCACGAGGCCGCCGACACGAAGGGAATCCGCCCGCCATTGGCAAGCCCCGCCCCCACGCCGACCATCAACTGCTCGGCAATGCCGACATTGATCAGCCGGTCAGGGAATTTCTTCTGGAAGCCGCCAAGCTTCGAGGAACCGGTCGAGTCGTTCACCACGGCAACGATGCGCTCATCTTCCGCGGCCAGAGCCTCGAGCGTTTCCACCCAGGCGTTGCGGCAGTCTTGCAGACCAACCTTGATCGGACCATCGTGAGCCATCACACCAACTCCTTCATCGCCTGGGCGAATTGCGCGTCATCGGGCACGGCATGGTGCCATTTCGCCTGGTTCTCCATGAAGGAGACGCCCTTGCCCTTCACGGTATTGGCGATCACGCACAGCGGTTTGCCGCGGCCCTTGGGGCTTTGCGAGAGCACGTCATAAAGCGCGCCCAGATCATGTCCGTCGACCACCGCAACCTCAAAGCCGAAGGCGCGGTATTTTTCGTCCATCGGGTCCATGCCCGTCGTCACATCAGTCGACTGGCCCTGCTGCAGCCGGTTGCGGTCGATGATCAGCGTCAAGTTTTCGAGCTTGCGGAAGCCCGCGGTCATCGCCGCTTCCCAGTTCGAGCCCTCCTGCTGCTCGCCGTCGCCGGTGAGCACGAAAGTGCGGTAATCCGCCCCCGTCAACTGCCCGGCAATGGCGATGCCGGTGGCCACCGGGAAGCCATGACCCAGCGGGCCGGTGTTGGTTTCCACCCCCGGCACATAGTTGCGGTTCGGGTGGCCGTTGAGCATCGCGCGCGGCTGCATATAGGTGGCAAGCCAGCTTTCGGGGAAGTAGCCCGCCGCGCAAAGCGCCGAATAAAGCGCCCCCGTGGCATGGCCTTTCGACATCACGAAGCGGTCCCGGTCGGCCCAATCGGGGCGCTTGGCGTCATAGCGCAGCACGCCAAAGTAAAGCGTGGCCAGAATGTCGATGGCGGAAAAGTCGCCGCCCGGATGGCCGAGTTGCGCCTTGTGGACCATCGAAAACGCGGTGCGGCGCATCCAGAGCGCTTTCTCGCGAATGAGATCCACGGTTTCAGGTTTGGGTGTCATGGGATCCTCGTCAGAAACGGTGCGGAGTGAGGAGCTGCGGCTCGGGCTCGCCCCCGTGGGTGTAGATCGGCCAGCCGAGGTAGCGCACCACGGCCTCGTTGAGCACATCGGCCACATGGCCGCGCACCATCGCAACGTGATGCTCGAAGCCGTTGTAGCTCACGAATTTCATCAGCTTGCGCAGCTCGGGCACTTCGCAGACGGCGATGCCGCCATCCATGCCGAACGGGTCATCGGTAAAGGCGCCCTCGCCGAGGTAGCATTTGAGCGTGCCGTTCCGGTCATCCGACGAGAGCCGGAAATAGGTCATCGGCCCGGCTTTCACCTTGCCCTTGACCGCGCCAAAGCATTTTGCGCGCCCGATGGTTTCGCCCAGAACATCGAGCTCGCCAATCTCGGGCGTGTCGCCGATGAAGCTCTTCGGATAGTTGCCGCAATGCGTGCAGACGCATTTGTTCGGCTCGTAGCCGTAGTTGTTGTTCCAGTCGAGAAGCGCCGAGGGCTGGCCCGAGGCAAGCGCGAGCGCATACATCGAGACCGCGCCGATCACATCGACCTCACAGGCCGAGGGCATCAGCTCCTCGCCCATCATCGACATCGTCACGCAGGTGGCGCAGCCGAAATTGTCTTGCAGCGAGCGCCAGCACTGAATGGCAGAGGCGTCGCAGCCGTTTTCCTCGATCCAGCGGTTCACCGCGAGCGTCCATTTTGCCTGTTTGAGGATCTGGCCGGGCTGGATATGTGCCGGGATCTTGCCATAGGCTTTCAGCTTTTCGAGCTTTGTCGCCAGATCCGGGTCGGCGTCGTCGATCGCGCCCGCCGCCTGCAGCAGTTCGGAAAGATCGGCGGTCACCACCGTCATGCCGCTCGCCTGCAACAGTTTTTCTGAAAACCGCATGGTCTGGAACGGCGCGGTGCGCGCACCGATCGAACCGATGCGGGCGTTTTTCAGCCCCCGCACCGTGCGGCAGACGCGCGCGAACCGCTCCAGATCGGCGCCAAATTCTGCACCGCCCACATCACAGGTATGGGTCGTGGTTTCGGTGAAGGGCACGCCATATTGCCAGAAGTTGTTGGCCACCGAGAACTTGCCGCAAAAGGCATCGCGGCGCGAATGCACATCGACCTTGTCGATCTCGTCATTGCTCGCCTGCAACAGAATCGGCACGTTCAGCTTGGCGCGGTTCACAAGCTCCGCCACCGCGATCTCGTCGCCAAAGTTCGGCAGGCAGATCACCAGCCCGTCGATCTCGTCGCGATGCGCCTTGAAGTGGCGCGCGTAAAGCTCGGCATCCGGGATCGACTGCACTGCGCCATTGGCGGTGGCCTCAAAGGGCAGGATCACCGCCTTGACGCCGATTTTTTCCAGTTGCGCCAACACCTCATCGCGCGCCGCCTTGCAGGGCGCGGGGCTGAAAAAGGCGCGGCTGCCGATGACCACGCCGAAGGTGACCGGACGGCGGATATTCTGGCTCATGTCTCTCCTCCTGGCCCGCAGGCCGACATTCGCTTATGGAGCCCCGCGATCTTCGCGGGTATTTTCGATTACTTTCGACTTTTTCGTTTTACTACGAGTCGCCCTCTCGATGCAAGCAAAGCCCGCGTCACTTCGCCGGATTTGGCCGCGCCAGAATCGGCTGCAATTGCAGCATTTTCCGCTGCGGCGCCGCGTCACCGCAAACATTCAGGGGATTGAAGGGGCGCGACACAACCGGAAAACGAAAACAAACGCAGGCGAAACGAAATTACTTGACGACAAACGAGAGCAAGGCGCAGAGTCAGGGCCGGGGAGTCGCCCCCACGCCGGGGTGCGACGACAAGGAGGAACCCATGAACGTGAAAAGACGCCTTCTGGTGTCGGCTTTTGCCGTCGCCATGACCGGGATCATGCCGAGCTTCGCCGCCGCGGCCGACACGATCGCCATCATCACGCCGAGCCACGACAACCCCTTCTTCAAGGCGGAAGCCGATGGCGCCGCCGCGAAGGCGAAGGAACTCGGCTATGACACGATGGTGCTCGTGCATGACGACGACGCCAACAAGCAATCCGAACTCTTCGACAGCGCCATCGCCGCAGGCGTGAAAGCGATCGTGCTCGACAACGCGGGCGCCGATGCGACCGTTGCCGCCGTGCAAAAGGCCAAGGATGCGGGCATCCCCTCCTTCCTGATCGACCGCGAGATCACCGCCTCCGGGATCGCGGTCAGCCAGATCGTTTCGAACAACTATCAGGGCGCGCAGCTCGGTGGTGAAGAATTCGTCCGCCTGATGGGCGAAGAAGGTGCCTATGCCGAGCTTCTGGGCAAGGAATCCGACACCAATGCCGGCATCCGTTCGCAGGGCTATCATGACGTGATCGACCAATACCCGGATCTGAAACTGGTCGCGCAACAAGCCGCGAACTGGTCGCAGACCGAGGGGTTCACGGTGATGGAATCGATGCTTCAGGCGCACCCGGACATCAAGGGCGTGATCTCGGGCAACGACACGATGGCGATGGGCGCCTGGGCGGCGCTCGAAGCTGCGGGCCGCACCGATGTGATTGTCGTCGGCTTTGACGGCTCGAACGACGTGCGCGACTCGATCATCAAGGGCGGCATCAAGGCCACCGTGCTGCAACCGGCCTATGCGCAAGCGCAGATGGCGGTCGCGCAGGCCGATGCGTTCCTCAAAACCGGCGCGACAGGGGTCGATGAAAAGCAGCTCATGGACTGCGTGCTGATCAACGCCGACAACGCCAGCAAGCTCGAAACCTTCGCGATTTCCGAGTGATCGAGTAAAACGACCGGCGCGCCAGAGCCTTTGGCGCGCCGGAGTCTATCGGGACCAAGGCCATGAAATTCCTCACCGTGACGGCCCTTTGCCTGGCTTCGGCCATGGCGCTTTCGGGTTGCAAGATTGTGCCGAACAAGGCCGCTGATGAAACCGGCCCCGCCGCCGATGCCAGTGGCGACGCGGCGCGCATCGCCATTCTGCTGGCCGAAAGCTACACCCAGAAACTCGTGCCGCGGATCGCCGAGAAGGCGCAGACCGTGGCCGCGCTGCGCGCCGAGATCGACGCAGATTTCGCCGCGGCAAGCGCCGCGCATGGCGCCTCGGGCGCCGGGGCGGGGGCGCCGGTGAACTTTGCGCTGAAAGATCAGGGCAAGGTCGTTGCCGCCAAGCTCGACAGTCGCGCGCGCACACTCGACATTGACACCGATGCCGATGGCACCGCCGATCTGGCGATCCAGCTTGGCCCGGTGGTGCGCGGCTCCGCGCTGCGCGATGTTGCCCCCGAAATCTATGATTTCACCTCTTTCCGCGACCAGATCGAGTTCGCCAAGCTCGGCCGCGCGCTCAATGACCGCGCCACCGAGGGGCTGACGCTCCCCGAAGGCGATCCGATGGGCAAGACCTTGCGCTTCACCGGCGTCGTGCCGCTGAAATCCGCCAAGGAAAAATGGCTCGTCACCCCCGTTGCCATCGAGGTGCTGCCATGACCGAGGCGCACCCGATCGGACTTTCGATCCGGGGGGGCGTGAAGGTCTACCCCGGCACCCGCGCACTCAAGGGCGTGGATTTCGATGTGCGCATGGGCGCGGTGAGCGTGCTGGTGGGCGAGAATGGCGCCGGCAAATCGACGCTGATGAAGCTCATCGCCGGCGTTGAAGACATGACCGAAGGCACGATCACCATGGACGGCCGCGAGGTGCGCTTTCGCACCAAGGCCGATGCCGTGGCGGCGGGCATCGGGATCGTGTTTCAGGAATTGAACCTGTTCCCCAACCTCTCGGTGGCAGAAAACATCTTCATCGGCCATGAGCCCACCCGCGGCGGCGTTGACATCGACACCGAAAAGCAGCGCGTGGAAACCCGCAAGCTGATGGAGCGGCTGGAACAGGACATTACCCCCGACACCCTGCTGGGCACCCTCCGGATCGGCCAGCAGCAGATCGTCGAGATCGCCAAGGCGCTCGCGCAGGATGCCCGAATCCTCATCCTCGACGAGCCGACCTCGGCGCTCTCGGCGGCCGAGGTGGAGGTGTTGTTCCGCGTCATCGACGAGTTGACGGCGCAGGGCGTGGGCATCGTCTATATCTCGCACCGGCTCGAAGAGCTGATCCGGGTCGGCGATTACATCACCGTCTTGCGCGATGGCACGATCACCGGCGCGCGCTCGATGGAAGGGGTGGATATCCCCTGGATCGTGCAGGCGATGATCGGCTCCAGCTCGAAGGAATATGGCCGCTCCGAAGTGGCCAATTTCGGCCCGGAGATCTTCCGCGCCGAAGAGATCACCCTGCCGCGCATGGGCGGGGGCTTCACCGTCGATCACGTCTCGCTCTCGATCCGCGCAGGCGAGATTGTCGGGCTTTACGGGCTGATGGGCGCGGGGCGCTCCGAGTTCCTCGAATGCGTGATGGCACAGCACCCGCATTCCAGCGGCAAGTTCTGGGTCGAGGGCAAGCCTCTGACCGAGCGCGACGTGCCCGGCCGCATCGCCCGCGGCATTGCGCTGATCCCTGAAGACCGCAAGCGCGACGGGCTTATTCAGATCATGGCGATCCGGGAGAACCTGACGCTCTCTTCGCTGCCCGCCTTCACCAAGCTCTTCCATCTCAACCTGAAACAGGAAGCGCAGACCGCGCGCGACTTCATCAAGCGGCTCACGATCAAGGTGGCGAGCCCTGAAAACCCGGTGTCGTCGCTCTCGGGCGGCAACCAGCAAAAAGTGGTGATCGGCAAGGCGCTGATGACCGGGCCGAAGGTGCTGTTGATGGACGAGCCCTCGCGCGGCATCGACATCGGCGCCAAGGCCGAGGTGTTCCGCACCATGCGTCGCCTCGCCGCCGAAGGTCTGGGCATTCTCTTCGTCACCTCCGATCTCGACGAGGTGCTTGCCCTCTCCGACCGTATCATTGTCATGGCGCAGGGCCGCGTGACCGGTGAATTCCCCGCAGGCACCGATGCCGCGAAGGTGATTTCCGCCACCACCCCCAATGCGCAAGTTCCGAAGGAAGCCGCAGAATGACCGCCGTTCCCGCCCCCAAAGACGCACAAGGCTCGTCGATCCTGCTCACGATCCTGCAAGCCCGCACCTATCTCGCGCTGATCCTCGTGTTTGGCTATTTCGCACTGATGGCGCCCAACTTCATGACGCTCGCCAATACTGTGATCGTTGCCAAACACGCAGCCCTCACGGCCTTTCTGGCGATCGGCATGACCTTCGTCATCATCACCGGCGGGATCGACCTCTCGGTGGGCTCCACCGTCGGGCTCACCGCCATGGTCTCGGGCTGGCTGATCCTTTACGGCATTGACCCCGGCCTTGGCTGGTCGATCCAGTTCAACACCTTCGAAGTGGCGCTGATCGTGATGTGCGTGGGGATATTCGTAGGGTGGATCAACGGGATATTGATCACAAAGCTCAATGTGGCCCCCTTCATCGCCACGCTCGGCACGCTCTATATAGCCCGCGGCGCGGCGCTCCTGTCCTCGGGCGGGCGCACCTTCCCGAACCTTTCGGGCAACCCGGAATACGGCTCGCAAACCTTCCCGCTGATCGGTGCGGGCACCTTCCTCGGCCTGCCGTTCCTGATCTGGATGCTGATCGTGGTGGGGCTCGTGGCCGCCTATATCGCCAAGCGCACCCCGCTCGGGCGCCATATCTACGCGGTGGGCGGCAACGAACGCGGCGCGGCGCTTTCGGGCGTCAAGGTCGACCGGGTGAAGATCTTCGTCTACATGTTCTCGGGCTTTTGCGCCGCGCTTGTGGGGCTGATCATCGCCTCGCAACTGCAAGCCGCCCACCCCGCAACCGGCGAAACCTTCGAGCTCAACGCAATTGCCGCAGCCGTGCTTGGCGGCACCTCGCTCTCGGGCGGGCGCGGCAAGATCTCGGGCACGATCGTCGGCGCCTTCGTGATCTCGATCCTTGCCGATGGTCTGGTGATGATGGGTGTCTCGTCGTTCTGGCAGACCGTGATCAAAGGGCTCGTGATCGTTGCCGCAGTGGTCATTGATCAGGCACAAAGCCGCCTGCAAGCCCGTGTGGCGCTGCAACAAGAGGCGGCGGCGAGCCGGTAAGAGTGACGCGCGCATACGCCTCGTTGACCGATCGCGATGCGCGCGCTTAACCGGAGCAACTGCCCCGACCAGAGAGACCCGAACAGATAGGCGAAACCGTGCCCCCGAAACCCCTCCCGATGCGTGACGACGGCAAGACCGGCCTGCTTTCCGAACCGCGTCGGCGCCGGATCCTTGACTGGATCGAGGAGGAGGGCTCGGCGCGGGTGCGCGATCTGGCCTCCGCCTTTCAGGTCTCGGAGGCCACGATCCGGCAGGATCTGGAAAAGCTTGAGGCCGAGGGGTTCATCACCCGTGAACATGGCGGCGCGTTTCTCAACGCGCCGTCCTCCCGGGCCGAGGGGCTGGTGCTGCATCATCAAGACAACATGGACAAAAAACGCCGTATCGGCGCATTGGCCGCAAGCCTTGTGAACGACGGTGAGACGATCATCCTCGATGCAGGCACAACGACAACCGAGGTCGCCACCCGCCTCGTGGCGCGGCGCAATCTTACCGTGATCACCAACGCGCTCAACATCGCCATCATTCTGGGCTCGGTGCCGGGCACGGCGGTGCATATGCCGGGCGGCCAGTTCAAGGCGCCCACGCTTTCCCTCTCCGGCGACAAGTCGGTTGAATATTTCCGCAACATCTTTGCGGGCAAGCTCTTCCTCGCCACGGCGGGGGTGGCGCTCGATGCCGGGCTCACCTACCCGAGCTTTGCCGATCTGCAACTGAAGGAAGCGATGATCCGCGCCGCCTCGCGCGTTTACCTCGTGGCGGACAGCTCGAAGATCAACAAAAGCTCCTTCACTCGGCTCGGCGCGCTTGAGGTGGTGCATGCCTTCATCACCGATGACGGCATTTCCGACAAGGATGCCAAAGCCTTCGAGGCGCGCGGGATCGAGCTTCTGATCGCGACCTGAAAAGGGCGTCGCGCCTCAGCGCAGCGCCGCCTCGATATTCCCGCCATCGACCGTCATCACATGGCCCGTGGTGCGCTCCGCCTTTGCCAGCATCACGAAGGCCTCTGCCACATGGCGCGCCTCGACCTCGGCCTTGAGCAGGTTGCCCGCCATGTAGCTTCCCGCATCAAGCCCCCGTGCGGCGGAGCGCGCGGCGATCATCTCGGGGGTGAGCAGGCCCGAGCGGATCCGATCGGCATTGATGCCGTTCACCCGGATCCCCTCCGCGCCGTGTTCGAGCGTAAGCTGGCGCAGCAGGAAGAAAAGCGTGGCCTTGGGCAGGCCGTAGGCGGCAAAGCCCTTGCCCGGGTTCACCGCCTGTTTCGAGACATTGAACAGGATCTGCCCCGGCTCGGCCCCGCGCCCCCCCCGTGTGCCGGTTTGCGCGCGATAGGTGGCGATGGCCGCCTGCGCGAAAGCCAGATGCGAGAAGAAATTGAGCTCGAAACTCCCGCGCAGGACCGCATCGTCCAGCGTGGCAATATCGCCGTTGATCGCCGCGCCCGCGTTGGAAACGAGAATGTCGAGCCCGCCAAAGCGCGCCACACAGGCCGCAACCGCTTGCGCGGGCGCGCCGGTCTGGGTGATGTCGCAGCCATACCCGCCATGATCGCGGCCAAGCTTCGCCACCGCCTGATCGAGCACCTCGCCGGGCCGGTCGACAATAAAGATCGCGGCGCCCTCGGCGGCAAAGGCCTCTGCCGTCGCCATGCCGATGGCGCCCGCGCCGCCCGTGACCAGCACCACCCGGCCCGCGAGCGGCTTGGGCTTGGCCGTGCCGAGTTTGGCAAGCTCAAGCGGCCAATATTCCATGTCGAAGAGATCGGCGGGGGAAATGGAGGCAAAGCCCCCCACCGCCACGCCATCCGCCTTCACGCGGGCCGATTGATCGCCAATGTCCGCCGCAATCCGCGCCGCTTTCGCATCGGCGCCCACGCCGACGGCGCCGATGCCTTCGAGCCAGACCAGCCCCGGAAGCGGGGTGAGCATCGTGACCGGGCCGCCAAAGCGGTGCTTGTGCGCCTCGAAAGCGGCGGTATAGCGCGCCCCCCAATCGGCCACGGCCTGCCGCATCCGCTCGGGGGTTTGCGCCTCGCGGCGCAGCACCAGCACCTCGCCCTTGGTGCGGATCACATGGTCGGGCGTGGCCACGCCGAGCGTGGCGAGCCGCTCCAGATCGGGGCGTTCGCAGAAAGCGCGGGTATCGTCATCGGCGCGCA
Source organism: Rhodobacter maris (assembly GCF_900217815.1). GTDB lineage: Bacteria > Pseudomonadota > Alphaproteobacteria > Rhodobacterales > Rhodobacteraceae > Rhodobacter > Rhodobacter maris. The sequence continues at coordinate 158,242 of NZ_OBMT01000003.1, read as the reverse complement.
GATCCAGAACCGGCAGCGCGGCGCTTTCGGGCAAAGCGGTGGCGAGCGCACCGCGCAGACTGGCAAGCACCGGCGCAACCTCGGCCACCGGCAGCGCGGCGGCGGGGATGAGCTTTGCCGGGCGGCGATCCTTGAGCCAAGCCGCGACGGTATTCGCATGACCTATCACCCGGTCATAGCTCGTCTTCGCATCCGGCCCCCAGGTGAAATGGCCGTGGTTTTTGAGCAGGAGCCCCTCGCACGCGGGGGCCGCCTCAAACGCCGCGGCGGCGGCCTTGGCCAGCCCGAAGCCCGGTTTGACAAAGGGCACAAGCGCGATCTTGCCGCCAAAAAGCTCGCGCAGCACCGCCTCCACCTCGGGCAGGTTCGCCAGCACGAGGAAGGGCGTGGCATGGGTGTGATCAACAAAAGGATGCGGCATCCAGGCATGCAGCAGCATCTCGACCGAGGGGTTGGGCGCCCAAGGGTCCAGCAAGTTCAACCGCTGCGCCTTCACCAGCGCGTCATCCTCCAGCGTCTCGAGCGCCTTCAGCCCCAGCATCGGCGCAAGCCGCACCGCGGGCATGCCTGCAGCGTCGATCGTGGCAAGGTCATGGCCCGAGCCCTTGACATGCAGCACCTCGACGCTCTCGCCAAAAATGTCCTGCGCCGAGGTCTTGAGCGAGCAGTTGCCCCCGCCATGGAGCACCAATTCCGGGTCCGAGCCGATCAGCCTTGCGCTGTAGAGCCGTTCGGCCAAAAGCCCCTGCCCTGCGGCGGCCCTTGCATCGGCATCGTTCCAGAGGTTGCGGATCATGGTCTCCCTCCCGGCTCGGCATATCGGCTGGATTTCCTTACTTTTGTCACCTATCTTTGTCAAACGGCGAAAGCGGAGGGCGACGATGACGGCAGGCGCGAAACGACGCAGTCTCGGGCGCGGGCGGGGCGAGAATGCGGTGATCGAGGTGGCGTGGATGTATTACCACGATGGCCGCAACCAGCAGGAGATCGCCGAGGCGCTCGGCATCTCGCGCGCCACGGTGGTGAACTATCTGCAAGAGGCGCGGGAGACCGGGTTGATCCGCATCACCCTTGCCGCGCCGGCCTTCACCACGCATCGCCTCGCGCTGGAGCTGTGCGACCGGTTCGGGATCGCGGGCGCCTGGGTCGTGCCCGACGAGGGCTGCGATGCGGAGGGCACCTTCGCGCGGGTGGTGCGGGGCGCGGCGCAATGGTTGCCCGAATTGCTCGCACCGGGCGACCGGCTCGGCGTGGCCTGGGGCCGCACCGTCTACGACCTTGCCGAACTGGTTGAGCCGCAGGTGATTGCCGATCTGAGCGTGCTGCAACTCGTGGGTTCCATGGCAACGCCTTACGGGTTTACCGCCGAGGCCTGCTCGACCCGGCTGGCGCAACGGCTCGGCGCGCGCTGCCTCAACCTCCATGCGCCCGCGATCCTGAGCCGGGCGGAGCTGGCCGCGGAGCTGCGCGAGGAACCGATATTGAAGCGCCAGCTTGAGGCGCTTGGTCAGGTCAACAAGCTCCTCTTTTCCGCCGGCACGGTGACGGCAGAGAGCCATGTGGTCGAAAGCGGGCTCGCCTCGCGCGCGGATCTCGCGGCGCAGGTGGCGCAGGGCGCGGTTGGGGTGATCTGCGGGCGCTTTGTCGACGCCGAGGGGCGCGCGCTTCCCGGCCCGGCCGAGGCGCGGATGATCGGCATCGAACTGCCCCGGCTTGTCGGCCTCGAGATGGGGCTTCTGGTGGTGCCGGGGCGCGACAAGGTGGCGCCAAGCCTGGCCGCGATCCGCGGCGGCTATGTCACCCATCTTGCTACCTCAACACGCGTAGCGGAGGCGCTGCTCGCGGCGGGGTAGTGCCGCAGAGCGCCCGGCCTTATCGGCCTCAGCCGAGCATCGCGGCTTTCAGATCGGCGAACATCGTGCCCATCGCGCCCGCCTCGGCGGGGCAAAGCCCGCGCTCGGTCAAAAGCCCGGTCACGAGCCCCGCGGGCGTCACGTCAAAGGCCGGGTTGCGCGCGGGCGTGCCATCGGGCGAGATCTGAACCAGCGCGATCTTGCCATCGGCACCGCGCCCCTGCACGAGGGTCACCTCGTCGGAGGTGCGCTCCTCAATCGGGATCTCTTTCACCCCGTCCACCACGCGCCAGTCGATCGTTGGCGAGGGCAGCGCCACATAGAAGGGCACGCAATTCGCACGCGCCGCGAGCGCTTTCAGATAGGTGCCGATCTTGTTGCACACATCTCCCTGCGCGGTGGTGCGGTCAGTGCCGACGATCACCATGTCGACCTCGCCATGCTGCATCAGATGCCCGCCCGCGTTATCGACCACCAGCGCATGCGAAATGCCGTGGTGGTTGAGCTCCCACGCGGTGAGCTGGGCGCCCTGATTGCGCGGGCGGGTTTCATCCACAAACACATGGACCGGAATCCCCGCCTCATGGGCGTGATAAATGGGCGAGGTGGCGGTGCCCCAATCCACCGTGGCCAGCCAGCCCGCATTGCAATGGGTGAGAATGTTCACCGTCTGGCCCGGTTTTTTCGCGGCAATCGCCTTGATGATTTCAAGCCCATGGAGCCCGATGTTGCGGTTGATCTCCACGTCTTCGTCGCAGATCTCGGCGGCGCGTTTGGCCGCGGCCGCGGCGCGCGCGGCAGGCGGCAGGGGGCGCAGCACCCGCACCATTTCATCGAGCGCCCAGCGCAGGTTGATGGCCGTGGGCCGGGTTTCGTGCAGCACTTCCCATGTTTCGGTGAGCCCGGCATCGGAGGGATCCTCGCGCATCGCCACCGCCACACCCCAAGCCGCCGCCGCGCCAATGAGCGGCGCGCCGCGCACCCACATGTCGCGGATCGCCACGGCGAAATCGGCGCGGCTTTCAAGCGGAACGATGCGCAGCTCATGCGGCAGCCAGCGCTGGTCGATCACCTGCACCACGCCGGAAGCATCCTGCCAGATCGTGCGATAATGGGTTCCGTCGATCTTCATGTCATCCTCCTGCGCGGGTTCGCGCCGAAGATTTCCGCTGAGCCGCCAGATGTCAAACCGAAATGACATTTGACGCCCCGCCCGAAGGGGCCTGCGACGATGGGTCCGGGTGCATCCCTGCCATGCACCCCTTTGCAATTGCATTCCCCGCCCCAGTGGTATCTGTTCTGCGCAACGAGCAAGACCGGAGGAACCCCATGACCCTGACCCGTCGCGCGGCCCTGATGGGCGCCGCTGCCCTCGCCCTTGGCACCTCTGCCCTGCCTGTTCTGGCGGAGGGCTGGCCCGATCAGCCGCTGCATGTTTTTGTGGGCTTTCCCGCCGGCTCCTCGCCCGATCTGCTGGCGCGGATCATCACCGAACCGCTGGCCGCCAAGCTTGGCCAGCCGATCGTGATCGAAAACAAACCCGGCGCGGGCGGGGTGATCGGTGTGCAGCAGATGCTGCATGCGAAAGCGGCGGGCACCGCCTTCGGCACCACGATCAACGGGCCGATGACCACCGCGCCGCGGCTCACCCCCGATCTTGGCTATGACGTGGCCAAGGACATTGCACCGGTGGCGCTGATCGCCACCTCGCCGCTGGTTCTTGCCGTGGCGGCCGACAGCCCCGCCGAGGATCTGGCGGGCTTCATCGCGCTCGCCAAGGCAGAACCGGAGGCCGTGGCCTATGGCTCCGTTGGCAAGGGCTCGGGCGCGCATCTGACGGCGGAGCTGTTCTCCGATCGCGCGGGCGTGGAGATGCTGCATGTCCCCTACACCTCGTATGCAGAGGTGACGACGGCGATCATCGGCCATGAGATCGACGCGGGCTTCATGGCGCCCTCGGCGGCGCTGCAATATGTGGCCGCAGGCAAGATGCGAATCCTTGGGGTGACCTCGGTGAAACCCTTCCCGCAAACCCCCGAGGTGCCGGTGATGGCCGGGCATGCGGGGCTGCCCGCCGATTTTCGCGCCGAACTCTGGAATGCGTTCATCGCGCCCGCGGGCACGCCCCCCGAGGTAGTGAGCGCACTCAATGCCGAGATCAACGTGATCCTCGCCGATCCGGCGGTGCAGCAAAAGCTGATCGACATGGGCTGGCAAGCCGCGGGCGGCACGCCCGAGACGCTCGCCACCCGGATCACCGAGGATACCGCCATCTGGGGCGCCGTGCTCGACCGGATCGACGCGAAGCCCTGAGCCATGCGCCACGACCTGCAAGACCTCGCCGGCGGGGTGATCCTGACGCTGATCGGCCTCGCCGTGGCGGGTTATGCCGTTGCGAGCTATGACCTTGGATCACTGCGCCGGATGGGGCCGGGCTTCTTTCCCACGGCGCTGGGAGTAGGGCTTGCAGGGCTTGGCGCGGTGATCGCGCTCTCGGCCTGGGGCCGGGGCGCGCGCACACTCACCCTCGCCTGGAAAGAAACGCTTGCCGTGCTCACCTCGATTGCGGTTTTTGCCGCGGGGCTTGAGCGCATGGGCCTTGTGGGCGTGACCTTTGGCGCGGTGCTGATTGCCACGCTCGCCGCACCGGACCGGCGTATTGCCTGGCGGCTGGCTCTGGCGCTTGTGATCACGGCGCTTTCCGTCCTTGTTTTCCATTTCGGGCTGAAGATGACCGCGCCGCTCTGGCCCGTGGGCTTCGGGACGGGCGCGCAATGACCGGCTGGGAGGGTTTTCTGCACGGGCTCGCCACGGTCACGCAACCGGGTGTGCTGGTCTATTGCGTCTTCGGCGTGGTGCTCGGCACCTTCGTAGGCGTGCTGCCCGGCATCGGCGCGATGGCGACGATCTCGCTTCTGCTGCCGATCACCTATTACCTCAGCCCCGAGGCGGCGCTGATCATGCTCGCGGGCGTCTATTACGGCTCGCAATATGGCGGCGCGGTGGCCTCGATCCTGCTGCGCCTGCCCGGCACGCCGCAATCGGCAGTGACCACGTTTGACGGCTACCCGCTTGCCCGCCAAGGCCGCGCGGGCGTGGCGCTTTTCACCTCGATGAGCGCGAGCTTTTTGGGCTCGATGTTCGGCATCGGCGTGCTGGTCGCGCTTTCGGGAGTGCTGAGCCATGCCGCAACGGCTTTTGGCGCGGCGGATTACGCGGCGATGATGATCCTCGGCCTTGTCGCCGCCTCCACTATCGGCGCCACGGCCCCGGCGAAGGGGCTCGCGATGGTGGTGCTCGGGCTGATCCTTGGCTGCATCGGCACCGATGTGAACTCGGGCACACAGCGCTTCACCTTCGGGCAGACCGAACTTTCGGACGGCATCAACCTTGTCGCGCTCGCGATGGGGCTCTTTGGCGTTTCCGAAGTGATCGGCAATATCCGCACGGCAGAGCGCACCGGCGTGCCGCCCAAGGTGCGGCTGCGCGAGCTTTTGCCGCGGCGCGAAGATTTGGCCCGCCTGCCCTTCCCGGCGCTCCGTGGCGCCACGATGGGCAGCTTTTTTGGCGCACTGCCGGGCACCGGCTCGACGATTTCCTCCTTCCTCTCCTACGCTTTCGAGCGCCGCGTGAGCCGCAGCCCCGAGCGTTTCGGCACCGGCGCGATCGAGGGCATCGCCGCGCCCGAGGCCGCCAACAACGCCGCCGCGATCACCGCCTTTGTGCCCACCCTCACGCTCGGCATTCCGGGCGACCCGATCATGGCGCTGATGCTCGGCGCGCTCGTCATCCACGGGGTGCAACCGGGGCCGATGATGCTTGAGGCGCGCCCGGAGATGTTCTGGGGGCTCGTGGCGAGCTTCGGCATCGGCAACCTGCTCTTGCTCATTCTCAATCTGCCGCTGATCGGGATCTGGGTCTCGATGCTCAGAATTCCGTTCCGCTGGCTTTACCCCGCGATCCTGATCTTTGTCTGCCTCGGGGTCTATTCGGTGCGCGCCTCGGTGTTTGACATCTTCGCCGTCGCCGGGATCGGGCTTGCGGGCTATGCGCTCTCGCTGGCGCGCTTCAACCCGGGCCTGCTGCTTCTGGGCTTCGTCCTTGGGCCGCTGATCGAGACCAACCTGCGCCGCGCGCTCCTCGTGTCGCGGGGCGATCCGATGGTGTTTCTGGAACGCCCGATCTCGGCGGTCTTCGTGCTGGCAACCGCCGGGCTGATCGCGCTCTCGCTCGCCGGCGTGCTGCGCCGGGCGCGGCAAAAGACGTAACCGCGCCACAGCCCCGCCCGAAGAGCGGCCATGCCAGATTAGTGTCTGGCAGATCGATGCGCTTCGTCTATGCTGCGCGGCAGCTAGGACGCGCCAGCCAGATGGAGAGCCAGATGACGCAGCGGATTGTTGTTCTCGGGGGTGGTTTCGGTGGCATGTATGCGGCCCGCGCACTCAGGCGCACGCTCGGGCGCAAGGCCGAGATCGAGGTGATCAACGCCGAGAACTACTTCGTGTTCCAGCCGCTTTTGCCGGAGGTCGGCGCGGGCTCCATCACCCCCGCCCATGCGGTCACGCCCTTGCGTTTCATCCTCAAGGGGATCTCGGTGCGCAAGGCGGTGGTCGACAGCGTCGATTTTGACCGCAAGGTGGTGATTGTCTTCCAGGGCATCCAGCGCCGCCCGACCGAGGTGCCCTATGATCACCTTGTGATCGCTCTGGGCCAAGGCACTGATTTCTCGCGCATGCCGGGGCTTGAGGAACATGCGCTGAAAATGAAGACGCTCGAGGATGCGCGGCGGCTCCGCGCCCATGTGATCGAGCAGCTCGAACATGCGCAGGTGACGGCGCTGCCCGACACCAAGCGCGGCGCACTGACCTTCACCGTTGTGGGCGGCGGCTTCTCCGGCGTCGAGACCGTGGGCGAGATGAAGGAGATGATCGACCGCTCGCTGCCCTTCTACCCGAAGATCAAACCCTCCGAAGTGCGGGTGCTCCTGATCGAATTCGCGCCGCGGATTCTGGGCGAGATGCCCGATGAGCTGGCCGATTACGCCAGCGAGCATCTGCAGAAGCACGATATCGAGCTGATGCTGAAAACCGGGGTGAAAAGCTGCACCCATCGTCAGCTTGTCACCACCGATGGCGAGGTGATCAACACCCGCACCGTGGTAGCCACGATCGGCAATGCGCCGCTGCCCGTTGTCACCCGGATGGGGCTGCCGATGGACAAGGGGCGGATCGTTGTCGAGCGCTCGCTTCAGGTGCAGGGGCGCCCCGATGTCTGGGCACTGGGGGACTGCGCGCTCATACCGCTGAAGGAAGGCGCCAGCGCCCGCAATGACTTTGCCCCCCCCACCGCGCAATTTGCCGTGCGCGAGGCGAAGCGGTTGGCGAAAAATGTCGCCGCCGCGATCAAGGGCAAGCCGACCCAACCCTTTGCCTATGAATCGCGCGGCGCGCTCGCCTCGCTTGGCGCCAAACGCGGCGTCGCCGATGTGATGGGGCGCCATTTCACCGGCTTCCCGGCGTGGTTCATCTGGCGCTCTTATTATCTCGCGCTCTTGCCCGGCTGGGGCACGCGGATCAACGTGATGGTCAACTGGACGCTCGATCTTTTGGGCGCGCGCAGCCTCGTGCAGCTCCGCTCGCATCCGAAACCGCCGATGCGCTACATCTATTACCGCGCGGGCGACCGGATCTACGAGGCGGGCGACCGGTCAGACGGGTTCTACACCGTGATCTCGGGCGCGGTGGAGATGGAGCGGACCGACCCGGAAACCGGCGCCAGGACCACCCGCACCATCGGCCCGGGCGGGCATTTTGGCGAGCGGATGATTTTGGGCGCCACGCGCCGCCACACCACCGTGCATGCCGCCGAGGACACCAAGGTGCTGGTGATGAACCGCGAGGAATTCCTGATGCTGTTCGAGGGGCTCGACCCGTTCCGCGACTACTTCCGCCCCTACATGGAAAAGCACGGGGTGAAACTTCCGGGCCACGCGGACAGGACCGAAGGCTGACCGAACGGCAACCGCCGCCGAGGACCATGGTCATCGGCGCGACAGATCGTTAAAGGGCGCCTCAACCACTGGCGCAGGAGAAGGGCATGGCCGACCGGCTGGAACAGTTGCAGGCGCGTCTGGCCGAGCTTGAGGCGCAAGTCGAAGAGGCGTGGGAGCAAAGCCGGGCGCAATGGCGCTACCGCTTCACGCAAGGGCGGATCGAGTTCGATCAGGGCGTGCGCGATGCGCACCGGCTCGCCCGCGTGCGGCTGTGGCAATTTCTGCGCCGCACCCGGCTGATGGTGGTGCTGACAGCGCCCTTCATCTATGCCGTCTTCATCCCCTTCGTGCTGCTTGATCTGTTCGTCAGCCTTTATCAGGCGGTCTGCTTTCCGGTTTACGGCATCCCGAAGGTGAAGCGGCGCGAGCATGTGGTGATTGACCGGCAGATGCTCGCCTATCTGAACCTCGTGCAGAAGATCAACTGCGTCTACTGCGGCTATGGCAACGGGGTGATTTCCTACGTCCGCGAGGTGGCGGCGCGCACCGAGCAATATTGGTGCCCGATCAAACATGCGCGCCGGGTGAAGGGCGTGCACCCTTACTACGGCAATTTCTGCGATTTCGGCGATGCCGAGGGGTTCCGCGAACAAACGCCAAAGCTGCGCCGGGCGCTGCGCGAACTTGATCGAGACGGATGAAAAGGGCGCCCGAAGGCGCCCGTTTCCGTTTGATCTGACAGATCAGATATTGTCCGGCTGCGGCATGCCCAGAACGTGATAGCCGCAATCGACCATGATCACATCGCCGGTGGTGCAGGCGCCATATTCCGAGCAGAGATAAACGGCCGTGCCGCCAATGCTCTCAAGCGTGGCATTCGCGCGCATCGGGCTGTTTGCCTCGGTATGGCGGAAGGTCTTGCGCGCGCCCCCGATGGCCGCGCCCGCGAGCGTTTTCATCGGCCCGGGCGAGATCGCATTGACGCGGATGCCCTGCGGGCCGAGGTCGTTGGCAAGGTAGCGCACCGCGCTTTCGAGCGCCGCTTTCGCCACGCCCATCACGTTGTAAAACGGCGTCACCCGGTTCGAGCCGCCATAGGTGAGCGTGATCAGCGCGCCGCCCTCGGGCATCAGCTCCGCCGCGCGGCGCGCCACGTCGATGAAGCTGAAGCAGGAGATCGCAAGCGAGTTCTTGAAGTTCTCGCGCGAGGTGTTGATGAACCGCCCCGTCAGCTCGGTCTTGTCGGAATAGGCGATGGCATGAACGACGAAATCGAGCCTGCCCCATTCGTCCTTGATCCGCGCGAAGGCCGCGTCCATCGAGGCATCGTCATTCACGTCGACATCGACGAGGAGCGTGGAGCCGACCGAGGCCGCAAGCGGCTCGACGCGCTTGCCAAACGCCTCCCCCTGATAGGAAAACGCCAGCTCTGCCCCTTCCGCTGCGAGCGCCGAGGCAATGCCCCAGGCGATCGAGCGCTCATTGGCAACACCCATGACAAGCCCGCGCTTGCCCTTCATCAAATCCGCCATCGGTGCCCTTCAAGCTCAGTCGCGATAGGTGCTCATCACCAGCGAGGCATTGGTGCCCCCGAACCCGAAGCTGTTCGAAAGCACGGAGTCGAATTCAACATTCTCGCGCGTTTCGGTGCAGATTTCTTCGGGGCGGATCGCCGGGTCCAGCGCGGTCACATTGGCCGAACCGGTGATGAATTTGCCCTGCATCATCAGCAGGCAATAGATCGTTTCATGCACGCCGGTGGCGCCGAGCGAGTGCCCGGTGAGCGATTTCGTCGAGGAAATCGGCGGCACATTGCCCTCGCCAAAGAGGCGGCGCACGGCCTCCACCTCGGTCACGTCGCCCGCCACGGTCGAGGTGCCATGGGCGTTGATATAGGAGACCTTGCGGCCCTCAGGCAGCGTGCCCACCGCCAGACGCATCGAGCGCTCGCCACCCTCGCCCGAGGGGGCGACCATGTCATAGCCATCCGAGGTGGCGCCGTAGCCGGTGACCTCGGCGTAAATCTTCGCGCCGCGCGCCTTGGCATGCTCAAGCTCTTCAAGCACCACCACGCCGCCGCCGCCGGCGATGACAAAGCCGTCGCGCGTCACGTCAAAGGCGCGGCTCGCGGTGGTCGGCGTGTCGTTGTATTTCGACGACATCGCGCCCATCGCGTCAAACAGGCACGACAGCGTCCAGTCCAGTTCTTCGCCGCCGCCGGCAAAGACCACATCCTGCTTGCCCATCTGGATCTGCTCGACGCCATTGCCGATGCAATGCGCCGAGGTCGAGCAGGCGGAGGTGATCGAATAGTTCACGCCCTTGATCTTGAACGGCGTCGCAAGGCAGGCCGAGTTGGTGGACGACATGCAGCGCGTCACCATGAACGGACCCATGCGCTTGGGGCTGCCCTTCTGCACGACGATCTGATGCGCCTCGAAGAAATTCGAGGTCGAGGGACCACCCGAGCCCATGATCAGGCCGGTGCGCGGGTTCGAGACATCGCCTTCTTCCAGCCCCGAATCGGCGATCGCCTGCTCCATGGCCAGGAAGTTATAGGCCGCACCGCGCCCCATGAAGCGCAGGTTGCGCTTGTCGATATGGTCCTCAAGCACGATCTGCGGCAGGCCATGCACCTGGCTGCGGAAGCCGCGCTCGGCATAGTCTGGGGCGAAAACGATGCCCGAGCGCGAGGCGCGCAGGCTCGCCGAGACTTCCTCGGCGTTGTTGCCGATGGGCGAGACGATGCCCAGGCCGGTAATGACGACACGCCGCATGGGGGCCTCCTGTCCGTTCGGGGTCAGCTCTCGGAGAGCGCGACCTTCATGTCCTTGACCACATAGATCACCTCACCATCGGCCTCGACGATACCATCGGCAACGCCCATCGTCAGCCGCCGCGTCTGCAAAGCTTTTGTGAAGTCGACCTTGTAGGTGAGCATCTTGCGATCCGGGCGCACCATGCCGGTGAGCTTCACCTCGCCCACGCCGAGCGCATAGCCGCGCCCTTGCCAGCCGCGCCAGCCGAGGTTGAACCCGGTGAGCTGCCAGAGCCCGTCAAGGCCAAGGCAGCCGGGCATGATCGGGTTGCCGGGGAAGTGGCAGTCAAAAAACCACAACTCGGGGGTGATGTCGAATTCCGCGACCACATGGCCCTTGCCGTGCAAGCCCCCATCGGCCGAAATATCGGTGATGCGGTCCATCATCAGCATCGGCGGCGCGGGCAGCTGGGCATTGCCCGGCCCGAACAGCTCGCCGCGCGCACATTTGAGCAGATCGTCCTTGCCGAAGCTCGTCGGATAGGCTGACATCGGCATCCCCCCTTTTTCGTCCCCTCCCCTCTATCACCGCCCAAGCTTGACGCGCAAGGCCCGCCCCCCTAAAGCGGGTGCGTCAGAATTCCATTGAATTTATGACCCGCCTTGACTTATAGTAGTTCCAAAGAGACGAAGGTTCGTGACGATGAAAACGATTGCTCAGGAACGCGGCCTCAGATGGCTCAGCGCGGGGGGCTTGCGCCCGACCCGGCAAAGGATGTCGCTCGCCTCGCTTCTGGTGGGCGACGGCCATAATCGCCATGTGACGGCGGAGGGGCTTTATGCCTCGGCGCTTGAGTCGGGTGAAAAGGTCTCGCTGGCGACGGTCTACAACACGTTGCGGGCGTTTTGCGAGGCGGGGATCATGCATGAGATCACCGTTGATGCCGGGCGCAGCTATTTTGACACCCGCATGGACGATCATCCGCATTTCTTCTGGGAAGAGGACAACCGGATCTCCGACGCGCCGAATGACGAGCTGGAACTGGTGCGGGTGCCAAAGGCGCCTGAAGGCACCGAGGTGAGCCGCGTCGATGTCGTGATCCGGTTGCGCAAGGTCTGAGTCCGGCTGCGCAAGGTCTGAGATCGACCGCCAGAGAATGAGAAGAGAATGAAACCGGCCGGAGGATTCCCTCCGGCTTTTTTTACATCACGAAAGCTCTCTCGTTTCCCCCCGTATCTTCAAGCTGAAACGGAGGGTCCCGGGCCGGAGGCACCGGGGGTCCAGGGGGGCAGCCCCCCCTGGAAAGCAGGGGGTGCGGGGGGCGGCAGCCCCCCGCTGGGTCGCTTCGGCCCTGCCGAAGCGAAACACCCGATGCAAAAGGCGCCCCGCGGGGCGCCTTGGCATCTCATCGATCGCGGTCCGGATCAGTCCTTGGCGCGTTCCACATAGGAATTGTCGGCGGTGTTGATGATGATCCGGGTGCCGGCCCCGATATGGGGAGGCACCATCACGCGGATGCCGCCGGTGCATTGCGCGGGCTTGTAGCTCGACGAGGCCGTCTGCCCCTTCACCACCGGCTCGGTCTCCTCGACCTCGACCGTCACCTTCTGCGGCAGTTCCATCGACAGCGCAACGCCTTCATGCAGGAGCATCCACACCCGGATGCCGTCGCGCAGGTGCACCTTGGCATCGCCCACCACATCCTCGCTCACCGCGATCTGGTCATAGGTCTGCGGGTTCATGAAGTGGAAGCCCTCCGCATCCTCGTAGAGGAAATCGAATTCCTCCTCGTCGACATGCGCCTTCTCGACGCTGTCCACAGTGCGCCAGCGTTCCGACACTTTCACCCCGTCCGAAATGCGCCGCATCTCCACCTGGGTCACCGAGTTGCCCTTGCCGGGGTGGATGTTTTCGGCGGTCAGGACGATGTAGAGCACGCCGTCCATGTCGACGACATTGCCCTTGCGCAGCGAAGAGGCGATGACTTTGGCCATTTGGAGTTCCTTGAATGGTCGTGAGCAGGCTCTGGCGCCCGGATGGCGAAGCGCCTAAACCAGATCCGTCACGATTTCCAGCAAAAAGCCCTGCAGATGAGCCAAACCCCCTGGTGGAGCCCCGAACGCCACGCCGACCGCCGCCCCGCCCTGCTGGCGCGCGGGCGCATCCAGACCGCGCTGCGACGCTGGCTCGAGGCCGAAGGCTTTCTCGAGGTCGACCCTCTGGCGCTGCAGGTCAGCCCCGGCAACGAGGCGCATCTGCATGCTTTCGCCACCACCGCGATCGGCAACGATGGGGCGCCGCAGCCGATGTTCCTGCACACCTCGCCCGAATTCGCGATGAAGAAGCTGCTCACCGCGGGCGAGAGCCGGATCGCCGCCTTCGCCCATGTCTGGCGCAACCGCGAGCGCGGCGCGCTGCACAGCCCCGAATTCACCATGCTCGAATGGTATCGTGCGGGCGCAGATTACACGGTCTTGATGGCGGATTGCGCGGCGCTGCTGCGCCTTGCCGCCGAGGCCGCGGGAAGCCGGGTGCTGCGCTATCGCGGCGCCGAATGCGACCCTTTCGCGGCGCCGGAGCGGCTTTCGGTCGCGGAGGCTTTCGCACGCCATGCCGGGATCGACCTGCTCGCCACCTGCGGCTGCGGCGGGATCACCGATGCCGAGGGGTTGCGGAAACAGTGCCGCGCCGCGGGGATCAAGGTGGGAGCGGAGGACAGCTGGTCGCTCATGCTCTCGAAAGTGCTCGTCTCGCGGGTCGAGCCGCATCTGGGCCATGGCCGCGCCACGATCCTCGACCGCTATCCGCTCGCCGAGGCCGCTTTGGCCCGCCCCGCGCCAGACGATGCCCGCGTGGCCGAGCGCTTCGAGCTTTATGCCTGTGGGGTTGAACTCGCGAACGGATTTGGAGAACTCACCGATACTGAAACCCAGCGCGCGCGCTTCCGCGCAGAGATGGACGAGAAGGAAGAGATCTATGGCGAGCGTTACCCGCTCGACGAGGATTTCCTTCAGGCGCTGGCGCAGATGCCCGCCGCCTCGGGCATCGCGATGGGCTTTGACCGGCTCGTCATGCTTGCCACTTCGGCGCCAAGGATCGACGATGTGATCTGGACCCCGGTCAGCGATCAGATCGCATAGGCCGAGAGCACCTCGAAGGGCACCACTTCGAGCGTGCGCCGATGCGTGCACTCAAGCACCACCTGCGGTGCGCAGCCCTCGTCATGCGCTTCCATAAACCGTCCGGCACAGAGGCACCAGCGTTCTCCCGGCTTGAGGCCGGGAAAAGCGAGATCGGGGCGCGGCGTGGTCAGATCATTGCCGATATAGCGTGACCAGGCGAGGAATTCGGCCGTCAGCACCACGCAGACCGTGTGCAGGCCGTGATCTTCCCAACAGGTGTTGCAGGCGCCATCGCGGAAGAACCCGGTCATCGGCGAAACCGAGCAGGGCTGCAGCGCGCCGCCCAGAACATTGACCGATCCGTCCTTTTCCATGGCTCTCCCTCAGGGCTCAGCCTGCGCCATACGCCGGAAGAGCGCAAGGTTCTGATCCGTCACGCCCTCCGCATCGAAGCCGCGATCGGCCGCATTGACGGCAATCACCACCTGCGCGGCGGGATTGACGTAAATGAACTGGCCATAGATCCCTTGTGCCATGAAATCATGTCCGAAGGCGGCACTGTCCTTTGGCACCCACCACTGGAATCCATACCCCGCGCCATCGGCCGCCTGATGCGCGGTCGAGGCGGTCACCCAGTCCTCCGGCACGATCTGACGCCCGTTCCAGAAGCCGTGCTGCAACATCATCTGGCCAATACGCGCATAATCGCGCGTGCGCATGTTGAGCCCGCCGAGCACGAAACCCGTCCCCTCGCCATCCAGCAGCATCTCCGGCGCGGCCTCGAAGCCCATCGGCTGAATGATCCGCTCGACCATGAGATCCACCGGGTCGCGCCCCGTGGCACCGGCAATCACCATGCCCAGAACATGGGTGTCGATCGAGACGTAATGCATATGCGTACCGGGGGCGCTTGCACGTGTCTTGAGCGAGGCGGCAAAACCATCCATCGAACCGCCAAGCGCCAGGACACGGCCCATCCGATTGATGTCGCTTGAAAAATCCATATAATCTTCGTTGAAGGCCACGCCCGAGGACATCGTGAGCACGTCGCGAATTGTCGCCCCGTCGTAAGCCGAGCCGCGCAACGACGGCACGAACTCGGTCACCTGACGGTCTAGATCGGGGATCGTGCCGTCGTCATGCAGCGTGCCGAACAGGGCCGAAAGCACCGATTTCGCCATCGACCAGGAAATGCGCAGATCTTCGGGCCCGGTGCCGCGATAATAGCTTTCATGCACGAGAGCGCCGTCGCGCAGCATCACCAGCGCAGTAACATCCCGCGCGGCGATCCAGTCTTCCACTTCGGGGGCAAGCGGTTCGGGCCTGCCCGCAGGCAGCATCGAAACCGGCCCGGTGCCCCGGTCGAGCACCCGGAACAGGAAAAGCCGGTCCATATGCGAAAAATTGGTCACGATTCGCTCTTCGGAGAAGAGCGCATTAACCGCCAGGAGCCGGGTGATCTCCTGATGCTTGACCAGCGCAATCGCGCCCAGAACAAGCACGATGACGAGCAGGCCTCGCCCCAAAAATCGCAAGCTCCGTCGCATCCGCCCCTCCCCCGCTGCGCGATTGCCAAGACAACCACGCCGCTCGCGCCGGAGCAAGCACCGGGACGGGCCCGCCATGCTTGCCGCAGCGTCAGGAGGAGGAAAGCGCCGGAAGCCGGTCAACCGGTCAACCGGTCAGTAAATGTAGCGAATCTGATCGGACCAGTAGCGTTCCATGCGGCGCAGGGTGCGATTCATCTCGTCCATAGAGTCGAGCGTGATCACACCCCGGTCGTCCATGCCCTTGGCGTGACGCTCGAACAAGGCCGAGACGGCTGTGCGCAGGTCCACGCCCTTCGGCGTCAGCTTCACGCGTACCGAACGGCGGTCGATATCGCAACGTTGATGGTGCATGTAACCGGTTTCGACCAGCTTCTTGAGGTTGTAGCTCACATTCGAGCCCTGGTAATAACCGCGGCTCTTGAGTTCCCCCGCCGTCACCTCGTTCTCGCCGATGTTGAACAGCAAGAGCGCCTGAACAGGGTTGATCTCGAGAATACCGAGCCGTTCAAATTCGTCCTTGATCACATCGAGAAGCAACCGGTGCAGCCTCTCGACCAGCGACAGGCTGTCGAGGTAGCAGGCCATCATGCCGGGGGGAGCGCTCTCATCAATCGTGGGCGCCTTCATCGGGGTTTGAAACGTCATTCCTTACTCCGCCATCCTCGCTTCCTTGAGGCAAATTGGCGGAAAAACCCGAAGATAGGGTTAAGCAGATCTGAGTGCGCCGCACTTCATGCCAAATTTGCTGCGACTTTATGACGTTATCCGGCCATGCCGCGTTCGGGCAAAAGTGCCGATCCGATCCAACATTTCAACATATTGGGGCGGGCATGGCAGCGCACCCGAAATCCAGGGATAGAGATCTTGATCATTCTCTTCGAGCAGCCGGTCATAAAGATCGAGTGCGGCCGGATCGAGGCGCTCGATCTCGGCATCGGCCCAGGGGCCGAGAATCAGGTCCATCTCGCGGATGCCGCGCCGCCAACTGCGCATCCGCATCCGTTTGAGCCGCGCGTCCGGCGTTTCGGTTTGGGGGGTGGTGTCGGTCATCGCACGTCCCTTCTGTGCCGTTTTTCCTTGCCTTGCACTCCCGTCCCGCCGCGTCAAGCCCGGCGGGCGATGACAGGCCGGTGAGCCCCGCCGAATCCCCCCTGACAATGCTTGAAGGCTTACGCGCGCGCGCGTAAGGGACAGGAAGTTCAGCCACAGGAGCCCCGTCATGGCCTTTTTGTCCGATACGCTTGCGCGCGTGAAACCCTCGCCCACCATCGCGGTGACGAACAAGGCGCGGGAGCTCAAGGAGGCCGGGCGCGATGTGATCGGCCTTGGCGCGGGCGAGCCAGATTTCGACACGCCCGAAAACATCAAGGCGGCCGCGGTGGCGGCGATTGCGGCGGGCAAAACAAAATACACCGCCGTTGACGGCATCCCCGAGTTGAAAAAGGCAATCTGCGCCAAGTTCAAGCGCGAGAACGGGCTCGATTACACCCCCGCGCAGATCACGGTCGGCACCGGTGGCAAGCAGGTGCTTTACAATGCGCTCGTGGCCACGCTGAATCCGGGCGACGAGGTGATCATCCCCGCGCCCTACTGGGTGAGCTACCCCGACATGGTGCTGCTTGCGGGCGGCACGCCGGTCTTTGTCGAGGGCAAGATGGAGGCGGGTTACAAGATCACCGCCGCGGATCTGGAAGCCGCGATCACGCCGAAAACCAAGTGGGTCATCTTCAACTCGCCCTCCAACCCCTCGGGCGCGGCCTATGGGCGCGACGAGCTGAAGGCGATCACCGATGTGCTGATGCGCCATCCCCATGTCTGGGTGATGTCGGATGACATGTATGAGCACCTCGTGTTCGGCGGCTTCGAATTTGTTACCCCCGCGCAGGTCGAGCCCGGCCTTTACGACCGCACGCTGACCTGCAACGGCGTCTCCAAGGCCTATGCAATGACCGGCTGGCGGATCGGCTATGCGGGCGGCCCGGAGGCGCTGATCAAGGCGATCGGCAAGGTGCAGTCGCAATCGACCTCCAACCCCTGCTCGATCAGCCAATATGCCGCCGTCGAGGCGCTCAACGGGCCGCAGGATTACATCGGCGAGAGCCGCGTGGCGTTTGAGCGCCGTCGCGACCTCGTGGTGGCCGCACTCAACGCCTGCCCCGGCATCACCTGCCCGACGCCCGAAGGCGCGTTCTATGTCTATCCCTCGATCGCCGGGCTGATCGGCAAGACCTCGAAAGCGGGCGTGACGATCACCGATGACGAGATCTTCGCCAATGCGCTGCTTGAGGAAGCGGGCGTTGCGGTGGTGTTTGGCGCGGCCTTCGGGCTTTCGCCCGCGTTCCGCATCAGCTACGCTACCTCGGATGCCGCGCTGACCGAGGCTTGCGCGCGCATCAAGGCCTTCTGCGAAGGGCTGAAATAAGGGTAAAACGCAGGGGCCGCGCGCGCACCCCGGGAGAACTGGATGGCTGGCGATCTGCCGGAGTATTATTTCCGGATCCGCGAGAATGGCGCGGCCGTGTTCAAGGTGGATACCGAGAACCGGCAACGCCGCATCGAGATGGAACAGATCGCCGTCGTCAATATCCGCAATGGCGAGGTCAAACCGCAGGGGGAGCGCAAGCTCTCGCCCGCGGATCTGCGCGAGATCGAAGCCTGGATGGCGAAGCGGGCGGCGCTGCTCTCCGCCCGCGAGGTCGATGACATCCTGCGCACCATCGATCATCTCAACCTGACAACGCATTGGGCGCAGACAAAAGCCAGCGGCGCGCAACTTGATGAAGTGACCGATGCGCTGCTTCTGGCGATGCACGATCTGCGCTCGGTTCTGGTGCGCAAAAAGGCCGAGCGGCTCCTGAGCGGCGGTGGGGGCGACAACACCGAAGCGTGATGGCCCCGTCGCGCCAGCGCGCTTGTGTCGGAAAGGGTCGAGGCGCTAGAATATATTCCACAAGATGAATGTATTTCCGGATCGGAGCCGCCATGTCGCATATCCTCATTCTCGGATCGGGCTTTGCCGCCCTCACCGCGGCGCGCGCGCTGCGCAAACGGGGCGTGACGGCCGAGATCACCCTCGTCTCGCCGCGCGATACGCTCCATTACCTGCCTTCGACGATCTGGATCCCGGCAGGGCTGCGCACGGGGGAGGGGTTGAAGCTGCCGCTCGACAATTTCTTTGCCCGCCACAAGCTGCGCCATATCAAGGCCTCTGTGACGACGATGTCGGGCGCGAACCGGAGCGTGACGCTGGACACCGGCGAGGTGCTCAGCGCCGATCACATCATTATCGCCACCGGCGGACGGTTTTTGCGCAAGCTGCCGGGGATCGAGAATGCGATCATCCCCTGCGAGGGGATCGACGCCGCGGAGCGGATCACCGCGGGGCTGCAAAAGCTTGAGGGCGGCACCATCGCCATCGGCATGGCGGCCAACCCGGCCGAGCCCGGTGCGATCCGCGGCGGGCCGATGTTTGAATACCTGTTCATCCTCGATACGCTCCTGCGCCGTCAGGGCCGGCGCGAGAAGTTTGAACTGGTGTTCTTTTCCCCCTCCAAACGCCCCGGTCAACGGCTTGGCGAAAAGGCGGTGGACGGTGTGCTTGCGGCAATGGCGCGGCGGGGCATTTCCACCCATCTCGGCCACAAGATGGTGCGGATCGAGCCCGATAAGGTCGTGACGGAAGGGGGCGAGATCGCCGCCGATCTGATCCTGTTTCAGCCCGGCATGACCGGCCTTCAATGGTTCGAGGGCACCGATCTGCCGCTCAGCCCCGGCAAGATGATCGAGGGCGATGCGCTCTGCCGCGTGCCGGGCTTTGAAGGGATCTGGGTCGCGGGCGACGCGGGCTCCTATCCGGGGCCGGAATGGCTGCCCAAACAGGCACATCAGGCCGATTTGCAGGCGCAGGCCGTGGCCGCCAATATCGCCGCCGCGCTTGCGGGCAAGCCGCCGCGCACCGAATTCGTGCCCGAACTCATCTGCATCATGGACAGCCTCGACAAGGGGATGATCGTGTTCCGCCGCGGCAATATCAACCTTGTGCTGCCCGCGATGCGACCGCTCCACTGGCTCAAGCGGGCGTTCGAGACCCACTATCTGAAGGCGTTCCGGTAACGAGCCAGGGCCCGCGCCAGAACCGCAAGATCAGCGTCACGCCGACACAGGCGAGGCCGAGCACGAGGCCAAGCCAAAGCCCCACCCCGCCGAGCCCGAGCGGGAAGGCGAGCACGTAACTCGTTGGCACGCCGATCAGCCAGTAGGAGATTGTTGCCACAACCATCGGCACCCGGGTGTCATGCACGCCGCGCAAGAGCCCCAGCGCCATCACCTGCGCCGCGTCAAAGAGCTGAAAGAGCGCCGCAACTGCAAGAAGCCGCGCGCCAAAGGCGAGGATCGCGGGGGCCATCGGGTCGGAATTGTCGATGAAGAGGCTCACCAGCCGATGCGGCATGCCAAGGAAAACGATGATCGTCAGCGCCGCGAAAACGAGCGACAGGATCAGCGCCGCCTTCGCCCCGGCGCGCAGCCGGTCAGGATCGCCCGCCCCATAGGCGTGGCCCGCCCGCACCGTCGCGGCGTTCGAGAGCCCCATGTGGATCATGAAGGTGAGCGAGGCGAGTTCGAGCGCGATCCCATGCGCGGCAAGCTCGGTGGTGCCGATCCAGCCCATCATCAGCGCCGAGGCCTGAAACAGCCCCGCCTCCGAGAGATGGGTGAGGCCCGCGGGCAGGCCAAGGCGCAGAACGGCCCAGAGTGCCTCCCAGTCCGGCCGCCAGAAGCGCGCGAAAAGCGCGACCTGGCGCAGGCCTTTGGCCCGGGCGGCGTAAAGCGCAAGCAAGATCGCTGAGGAGAGCTGAACCAGCACCGAGGCGAGCGCCGCCCCGCGCACGCCCATTTCAGGCGCGCCGAAATGGCCGAAGATGAAGGCCCAGTTGCCGAGCACATTGAGCGCCACGCCCAGAAGCGTCACCCACATCACCAGATGCGCGCGCTCTTGCGCGCTCAGATAGGCGCGCAGGCAAGCCACGATCAGCGCAGGCACAAGGCCCCACATGGCGATGCTCAGATACTCCTGCGCCAGCGCCGCAAGCTGCGGGTTTTGCCCGAGCGCCAACAGAATCGGCTCGGCGGCGGCCATCACCGGCATCACGGCCAAACCGTAACCAATCGCGATCCAGAGCCCCATCCGCGCATCGCGGCGCAATTGCACCGCATCGCCGCGCCCGATCGCTGCCGAGATCCGCCCCATCAGCGCATAGGAAAAGCCCGAGCCGAGGATGAAGAGGAAAAAGAAAAACGAGGAGCCCAGCACCACCGCCGCAAGTTCGGGCACGCCATACCAGCCGAGCATGATCGTGTCGGAGACATGCAGCAGCATCTGCGCGATGTTCGAGCCCACCATCGGCAGGCCGAGCCACAGCGTCGCAGCGATATTTGCGGCGAGGCCGGAGGGCCGCACCGCCGGAGATTTGACTGTCTGGTTCATGGCCGGACGCTAGCCGAGCCGCTGCCAGCCGTCCAGAGCCCTCAGGAGCGCCGGCGCCGCCCGATGATCATCGGCGTCACGAGGTCTTCGCGCTTCCAGACCTTGTAGAAATAGATCGCGCCCACATGGAGCGCGATCAGCGCCAGAAGCACCCAGCCGAGCTTGTGGTGCCAAGAGAGCGCGAGCCGAGGCCAGCCCTCGGGCAAATATTGCGCGAGCGGGCCGACATTGACGAAATCGTCCGGATCGGTGCCGAGCCCGGTGAGCACCTGCGCGATGAGCACAAGGAGCATCGCGACCACCGACCAGCCGCCGAGCGGGTTATGCCCGTCGGTATGGCTCGGCTTGCGCGAGGCCATCGTGAAGACGTAGCGGATCACGGCGAAGGGCCCGCGCACGAAGTTGGCAAAGCGCGCATTTCTCGTGCCGATAAAACCCCACAGGATGCGAAAGACCAAAAGCCCGCAGATCGTGTAACCGAGGTAGAAATGCCAGGTCATGATATCCGGCCCGAAATGGCCGAGCACGAAGGCCCCCGCAACGCAAAGAAGAAGGGTCCAGTGGAAGATCCGCACCAGCGGATCCCAGATCTGGCGGGTTTCGGGGGCGGTTTCGGGGTCTGTGCTCATGGATCTCGCTCGTCTGGAAAAGAAACGGGCGGGGGCTTTCCCCCGCCCGGTATCGCGCCTTATTCCGGCACGCGGTAATCGTCGTGGCAAGCCTTGCAGGTGCCGCCAAGCTTTTGCAGCGAGGCGCCGAAAGCGGCCGCATCGCCCGAATTGGCCGCGACGACCACGGCCGCGCCCGCTTCATGCATGGCTTTGCCCTTGGCGCCGAAATCGTCCATGTTCGCCCAGATCGAGGCTTTCGCATCGCTCTCGCCGGGGAAATCGGCGTCCGAAGTGCCCGGCGCGAAAAGCGGGCCGACATCGGTGGCAAGCAGGGTTTCGAGCTTGGCGGCTTCGGCCTTGGCGGCTTCGGCGTCGTAGTTCTTGGCCACGCCCATCATCGCCTTCATCGAGCCGCCGAGCGATTTGAAATAGTCTTGGCGGGCTTTCACCGTTTCCATCCCGTCCGCATAGGCAGCCGTGCCGAGAACCAGCGCCGCAACCGGCAGGGTGAGCAGAATTTTACGCATGCATATCTCCTTGGAAGTTCTGGGGTCAGTGCGATCGTGAACTTGAGTAGCCGTTTTACGCACGATTACTGCCGTTCCGTCTATGAGATAGGGAATGAAATGTCTGTGACAGCGTCACAGGGCCTCCCGGGCCTGCGGCATCAGCGCGCAGTCCCTTGGGTTTCGGCGGGTTTGCGGACGACGAAATCGATCAGCGCGGCACGGCCCGCATGACCCGCCCCCTCGCCCAGATCGGCGTCGTAATCGCCTTGATGCAGGATCTTCCAGCCGAGAAAGGCGGCGCGCAGGTCATCAAGTGTCCAGAGCTGCTCGGCCACCCGTGGCCCTCCCGAGCTGTTGGCCAGTTGCCGGACAGAAAAACCGTGCAAAAACAAAATTCCATCGGGTTTGAGGGCCTGCGCCATGCCGCGAAAAAGTGCGGCGCGCAGGGTGGGCGGGGCGAACTGGATGAAGAGCCCCAAGACCGCATCATAGGCTTCGACCGGCCAGATGTAACGCGTCAGATCGGCCTGTTCGGTCGCCACGGCAACGCCGCGTTCGGTGGCCAGCGCCTGCAGCTTGGCGAGCGCAGGGGCCGAGGCGTCGAGCGCATGAACGCACAGCCCCTGTGCGGCGAGCCACACCGCATTGCGCCCCTCGCCCTCGGCCACCGAGAGCACCTCCGCCCCGCGCGCCAGCCGCCAGGCTTCGCGGCGCAGAAACGCGCAGGGTTCGGTTCCGTAATAATAGTCTGCGCCCGCAAAGCGCTCGTCCCAATTCATGCAATCCCCCAAACCTATCGAGGGCAAAATCGCCGCAAGCGCGCGGCGATTCAAGCTGCACTTCTGGCGAGGCGTTCAGCCCGGCGTTGCAGGGGGCGTCGCGGCCCGCGGCGCCTTGGCGCGGGTCTGGCGCCGGCTCTCGGGATGCTGTGCCGCGCCCAGGATGTGCTCGGCCGAATGCACCACATGGCGGGCATGGCCAACGATCAGCGGATCGGGCGGAATGACGATGGAGAGATCCTTGTCGGGATAGTCGAGCGAGGACAGGAAATGGCGCATGCAGTTGAGCCGCGCGCGCTTCTTGTCGTTTGACTTGATGATCACCCAGGGCGCATCGGCCGTGTCGGTATAAAAGAACATCGCCTCCTTCGCCTCGGTGTAATCCTCCCATTTGTCGAGCGACGCCATGTCGATGGGCGAAAGCTTCCAGCGTTTGAGCGGATCCGTCGCGCGCTCGGTGAAGCGGCGG
Organism: Rhodobacter maris; assembly: GCF_900217815.1. Lineage (GTDB taxonomy): Bacteria > Pseudomonadota > Alphaproteobacteria > Rhodobacterales > Rhodobacteraceae > Rhodobacter > Rhodobacter maris. The sequence goes on along the minus strand of NZ_OBMT01000003.1, from coordinate 135,113 downwards.
CGCTGCTCCTCGCGGGTGACGGAGAACCAGTATTTGAAGAGCCGGATGCCGGAGCGGACGAGCATCCGCTCGAACTCGGGCGCCTGACGCATGAACTCCAAATATTCGGTCGGCGTGCAGAAGCCCATCACCCGCTCAACCCCGGCACGGTTGTACCAGCTGCGGTCATAGAAGACCATTTCGCCCGCGGTGGGCAACCAGCGGATGTAGCGCTGGAAATACCATTGGCCGCGCTCTTCATCCGAGGGCTTGTTGAGCGCCACGACGCGGGCGAAGCGCGGGTTGAGATGCTCCGTATAGCGCTTGATCGTGCCGCCCTTTCCGGCCGCATCGCGCCCTTCAAACAGGATCACGAATTTCTCGCCGGTCTCCTGCGCCCAACGCTGCACCTTCAAAAGCTCGGCCTGAAGCTTCGCCTTTTCCTTCTCGTAAGTGGCCCGCGCCATGCGGTGCGGGTAGGGGTATTTACCGCTCTCGAAAGCGGTGCGGATCGCATTGGGATCGAGCGAGGGAAACGCCTGCGGGCCTTGCAGGGCCGCGCCCTCACCGGGCGCCGGTTCTTCCGGCTCGACCGGCAACGGCTTGCCGGTCACCGGGGCCGGTTCCACGGGAGCCACCTCGGCAACCTCGGTCGGCGCCGCTGCGGGCAGTTGCTCGGGTTCGCCCTGCGGCACGCTGACTTGATCTTCCATCGGTTCCTCCCTGTTGACCGTTTCTGTGCTGGCACAAACGCGTTAAATCCGCCTTGATGCGGGTCAATTCGTCGCCTTGACCTTCCTGCATCATCTCGTGTGCCGCGTGTTCTTTGGGGGCGGCCATGCGTTGCTTTCCTTCCTCCTGCGCATCGGGCAGGATGGCCGCAACAGGCGCTTTCGGGGAGAAACGGATCATGATCACGCTTTACGGCATGTATCGCTCGCGCGCGACGCGCAATATCTGGGCACTGATGGAACTCGGTCTGCCCTGGACGCTGAAGCCGGTGATCCAGGCCTACAGGCTCGAGGCGCAGGGAATCGACCCCGTCCACCCGGAAGCGCCCTTCAACACCCGCTCGCCGGAATTTCTGAAGCTCTCACCGGCGGGCGCGATTCCGGTGATGGAAGATGGCGGGCTCGTGCTTTCGGAATCGCTCGCGATCAACCTCTATCTCGCGCGCAAGGCGGGCGGGCCGCTCGCACCGAAAGACCCGCGCGAAGAGGCGTTGATGGAGCAATGGGCGCTTTACGGCGCCACCGCAATCGAGGAAGCCGCACTCGAGATCTCTTTCGCTTATGCCCGCGGCGAGGCGGCGACGGAAACCGGCGAGGCGCGGATCATTGCCGCCTGTGCCCGGCTTGGCCGGCCCTTCAAGGCGCTGGAAACCCATCTGGCCGCGCATAGCCACATGGTCGGCGGGCGCTTCACCGTGGCCGATATCAACATGGCCGAGATGGTGCGCTATGCGCAGCCGCACGCCGCCCTGTTGGCGGCCTATCCGCGGCTGAAAAGCTGGCTCGATCTGTGCCAGTCCCGCCCCGCCTTCCGCGAGATGTGGGAAACGCGCGCCGCCGAACCGGCATAGGCACGGCCCAGCGTTTCGACGGAACCAAACGCCCCCCTCCAAAAAGCAAGATCCGCCCGGGCGAACCCGGGCGGAGGCGCGCCTTGAGCGCGAGTGGTCCGGCGGCAGCGGCGCCCCGCCGGAGCGGATCTCAGTCTTCCTGCGCGCCCTCGGCACGGCGACGGTCTTCCTGCAACTCAAACCACATCGCGTTGATCACCCCGAACATCACCGCCACCGGCAGGCCCAGAAGCCAGGCAAAATACCACATGTTTCGGACCTCTCAGTAAGCGTTGGGGTTGGAGTTGATCTCGTCTTGCGTGACCTTGCCCCAGAGCACCTTGTAAACCCAGGCGGTGTAGGCAAGGATCATCGGCAGGAAGATGATCGTGCAAACGAGCATGATGAAGAGCGTCATATGCGAGGACGAGCTGTCCCAGACCGTCAGCGAGGCGGAGGGGTTCAGCGAGGAGGGCAGGATGAAGGGGAACATCGTCAGACCCACGGTCGAGATGATGCCGAAGATCCCCACCTTGCCTGCCACCACCGACCAGCCGCTCCAGAGCCGCATCAGCAGCACCTGACCGGCAAGCCCCACCACGCCCATGATCGGCGCGATGATGATCCATGGCCGCGTCGTGTAAGCGTCGATCCACGAGCCGCCGCGCACGACCTCGCTCAGAAGCGGGTTCGACGGGCCGAAATGGTCGGGCTCGGAGACGTAACGGTAGCCCTCGACGCCAAAGGCGAGCCAGACACCGGCGAGCAGGAAGGTGACGATGCCCAGAAGCCCGGCATAGGTGCCGATCCGCCGTGCCCGCGCCTGCACCGCGCCTTCGGTCTTCAGCACAAGCCACGACGCGCCGTGGCTGACATGCATCGCAAGCGAGACCACGCCGACAAAGAGCGCAAACGGGTTCAAAAGGCCCAGAAGCTTGAGCAGGAAGTTGCCCGGATAGATCGGCATCATGTTGTCTTGCAGCGAGAACGGCACCCCTTGCAGCACATTGCCGACCGCTACGCCAAAGATCAGCGCGGGCACCGCGCCGCCGATGACAAGCGCCCAGTCCCAACGGGTGCGCCAGGCAAAGCCCTCACGCTTGTTGCGATATTTGAAACCCACGGGGCGCAGGATCAGCGAGGCCAGCACGATGAACATCGCCAGATAAAAGCCCGAGAAACTGACCGCATAGAGGATCGGCCAGGCCGCAAAGATCGCCCCGCCGCCGAGGATCAGCCAGACCTGGTTGCCCTCCCAGACCGGGCCAACGGTGTTGATGACGATACGCCGTTCGGCATCGCTTTTGCCCACGAAGGGAATGAGCGCGGCCACGCCCATGTCGAAGCCATCGGTGGCGGCAAGGCCGATGAGCAGCACGCCCAGAAGCACCCACCAGATCACGCGCAGGATTTCGTAACTCAGCAGTTCATGCAAAATCATGATCTTACTCCGCAGGTTGGGGGGCAATCGGGGCGTGGCGCGCGTTCCAGGCGGCAACCGCCTCGACATCATGCACCGGCCCTTTGCGGATCGCCGCGAGCATCAGCTTCATCTCGATGATCAAAAGCGTGGTGTAGAGCGCGACAAAGCCGCCCAAAGTCACCGCGAGATCAAAGACCGAGAGATGCGAGGCCGAGAGCGCCGTGGGCAAGAGCCCGTCCACGGTCCAGGGCTGGCGACCGAATTCGGCCACGAACCAGCCCATTTCGGCGGCAAGCCAGGGCATCGGGATGATGAAAACCGAGACCTTGAGCGCCCATTGCGGATAACGCCCGCCGCGGAAGTTGGTGGTCCAGAACATGTAGGTCAGAATCAGCAGCATGAAGAAGCCAAAGCCCACCATGAGCCGGAAGGTCCAGAACATCGGCAGTACGCCGGGCACGGTTTTCCAGGCGGCGGCCTCGATCTGCGCATCGGTCGCGGTCAGCGGATCTTCGACCATCGACGAAAGCAGAAGCGCATAGCCGAGGTCGGACGCATGTTCCTCGAAACTGGCTTTCACTTCCGGCGCCACGTTGCCCTTATTGGCGCGGATCTGCAAAAGCGCCTCATAGGCAACAAGCCCAGACCGGATGCGGCCCTCGGAGCCCTTCACCAGATCCTTGATGCCCGGCATCTCTTCGGTCAGCGAGCGGGTGCCGATCATCCCCATCACGAAGGGAACCTTGATCGCATATTTGGTCTCGCGCGCTTCCTGATCGGGGATGCCGAACAGGTTGAAGGAGGCAGGCGCCTTTTCCGTGTCCCACATGCCCTCGATCGCGGCGAGCTTCATTTTCTGGTTGTGGGTGGCTTCATAACCCGACTCGTCGCCCAGCACGATCACCGAGAGCGAGGCGGCAAGGCCGAAGGCCGAGGCGATGGCGATGGAGCGGCGCGCCAGTTCGACATGGCGGCCCCGCAGCAGATACCAGGAGGACACACCGACGACAAAGATCGAGGCCGTCACATAGCCGGCCGAAACGGTATGGACGAATTTCGCCTGCGCCACCGGGTTGAAAAGCACGGCATAGAAGTCGACCAGCTCCATGCGCATGGTCATCGGGTTGAACTCCGCCCCGACCGGGTTTTGCATCCAGCCGTTGGCGATGAGAATCCAGAGCGCCGAGAAGTTCGAGCCGATCGCCACGCACCAGCCGACAAACATATGCGCGCGCGGGCGCAGTTTTTCCCAGCCGAAGAACCACAGCCCCACGAAGGTCGCTTCGAGGAAGAAGGCCATCAGCCCCTCGATCGCCAGCGGCGCGCCAAAAATATCGCCAACGTAGTTGCTGTAATAGCTCCAGTTCATGCCGAACTGGAATTCCATCGTGATGCCGGTCGAAACGCCAAGCACGAAGTTGATACCGAAAAGCGTGCCCCAGAACTTCGTCATCTGCCGCCAGATCGGGCGACGGGTCATCACATAGACCGTCTCCATCGTGGCCAGCATGATCGAGAGCCCGAGGGTGAGGGGCACGAAGAGGAAGTGGTACATCGCTGTCGCTGCAAATTGCAGGCGAGATAGCTCGACTAATCCGAACTCCATTGTTCTCTCCAACTGGTTCGCCGCCCAGTCCCGTGCAGGCGGTTCCTCGAGCTATGGACCCTGCGGCGGCCTGTCGCGCCTGCGCGGGCTGTCGCAGGTGGGCAAAATGTCCCATGTGAAAAAGTGATAATGATCAAATGCTTACAAGGAGGCTAAATTCGGTGACTGCGTCACTTTCGCAAATGAAGCCATTGAAAGATCATTATTTTATGAAGCTTAAGACGACCAAATCAGCCCCGCGGCAGCCCGGATGCGCCAGAAAAAATTGTGACGCGGGAAATTTGTCGCATCCTCGGATGCGCAAATCCCGGCACAAAGGCGCCACCATCACACCCGCAACGCGCGATCACATCAGGGTGAGTCTCTCGTGAAACGGGCGCTCAGTGCGCCTCGGCCCAGTTCGCGCCCTGCCCGGCATCGACGACAAGCGGCACGGAAAGACGCACAGCCGGATCGGCGGCCCCCTCCATCACGGCGCGCGCGGTGGCGATGAGCGGTTCGACCTCGCCCTCCTCCACCTCGAAAATCAGCTCGTCATGCACCTGCAGCAGCATCCGCGCGGGCAGCCCCGCAATCGCGGCGGGCATGCGGATCATCGCACGGCGGATCACATCGGCCGCAGCGCCCTGAATCGGCGCGTTGATCGCGGCGCGTTTGGCAAAGCCCGCCCCCGGCCCCTTGGCGTTGATCTCGGGCGTGTGGATCTTGCGGCCAAAGAGCGTTTGCACGAAGCCATGCTCCTTCGCAAAGGCAACGGTGCTCTCCATATAGGCGCGGATCCCCGGAAAGCGCTCGAAATAGCGGTCGATGAAGCCCTGCGCCTCGGCACGCGGAATGCGCAGATTGCGCGCAAGGCCAAAACCCGAAATGCCATAGATGACGCCGAAGTTGATCGCCTTCGCCTGACGGCGGATCATCGGGTCCATCCCCTCGACCGGAACGCCAAACATTTCCGATGCCGTCATCGCGTGAATGTCGATGCCCTGCCGGAACGCCTCCTTCATCTCGGGGAGATCGGCGACATGGGCGAGGATGCGCAATTCGATCTGGGAATAGTCGAGCGAAACGATCTTGCGCCCCGCGGGCGCAATGAAGGCCTCGCGGATGCGGCGCCCCTCGTCCGAGCGCACGGGGATGTTTTGCAGGTTCGGATCGGTCGAGGCGAGGCGACCGGTGTTAGCGCCCGCAATGCTGTAAGAGGTATGCACCCGCCCCGTATCGGGGTTGAGATGGGCCTGCAGAGCATCTGTATAGGTCGATTTCAGCTTCGAGATCTGGCGCCAGTCGAGCACTTTGGCAGCAAGCGCCGCCGCCTCTTTGTGATCGTCCATCGTGGTGATGTCTTCAAGCACATCGGCGCCGGTCGCATAAGCACCGGTCTTGCCCTTTTGCCCGCCCGGCACGCCCATGCCGTCAAACAGGATCTCGCCCAACTGTTTGGGCGAGCCGACGTTGAAGGGCTGGCCCGCGAGGGTCTGGATTTCCTCTTCCAGCCCCGCCATGCGCTGCGCAAACACGTTCGACATCCGCGCGAGCACGGAGGTATCCACCTTCACGCCCGCCATTTCCATCTCGGCCAGCACCGGGACGAGCGGGCGTTCGAGCGTTTCGTAAACCGTTGTCACTCGCGCGCGCGACAACTGCGGTTTGAAGGCGCGCCAGAGCCGCAGCGTGACATCGGCATCCTCGGCGGCATAGGGCGTGGCCTTGTCGAGCGGCACCTTGTCAAAAGTAATCTGCGATTTGCCCGCGCCGATCAGCTCCTTGATCGGGATCGGGCGATGGCCGAGATATTCCTCAGAGAGCGCATCCATCCCGTGACCGTGCAGCCCGGAAAAGAGCGCATAGCTCATCAGCATCGTATCGTCGAAAGGCGCGACGCGGATGCCGTGGCGGGCAAAGATCTTCCAGTCATATTTCATATTCTGGCCGATCTTCAGGATCGCTTCATCCTCAAGCACGGGCTTGAGGAGCGCCAGCGCAGCCTCGAAATCCATCTGCCCCTCAACGCGCGCCGAGCCGCCAAAGAGGTCATCACCGCCCGCAGTGTGGCCCAGCGGGATGTAACAGGCCTTGCCCGGCGCGGTGGCGAGCGAAATGCCGACCAGGTCGGCGCGCATTTCATCCAGCGAGGTGGTCTCGGTATCCACGGCGAGCACGCCCTTGGCCCGCGCCTCGGCAAGCCATGCCTCCAGCGTCTCCGCATCGCGGATGGTGGCATAGGCGGCGGGGTCGATCGGCGCCTCCGGCACCGCTTGCGGGTCGATGCGCGGCTGCGGCGCGGCGCCATCGGCCCATTTCGCGGCCACGCTGTCGCCGCGGGCACCCTCGCTGGCAAGCGGCGCGGCCAGGCCGAACTTGTCCGCCACGCGTTTGGTGAGCGTGCGGAACTCCATCTGATTGAGGAAGTCCATCAACGCTTGCGGATCGGGCTCCTTCACCTCGAGCGTCTCAAGCCCAAAGTCGAGCGGCACGGTATCGCAAAGCGTCACGAGCTGCTTCGAGACCCGGATCTGGTCGGCGAAATTGATCAGTGTCTCACGCCGTTTGGGCTGCTTGATCTCGCCCGCCCGCGCGAGCAGCGTCTCCAGATCGCCGTAATCGGCAATGAGCTGGGCCGCGGTCTTGATCCCGATCCCCGGCGCGCCCGGCACGTTATCGACCGAATCGCCCGCGAGCGCCTGCACATCCACCACCTTCTCGGGGCGAACGCCGAATTTGGCCTCCACCTCCTCGGGGCCGATCGCGAGGTTCTTCATCGCGTCGAGCATCGCAACGCCACCGCCCACCAGCTGCATCAGATCCTTGTCGGACGAGATGATGGTGACGCGCCCGCCCGCCTCGCGCGCCTGCCGCGCCAACGTGGCGATGATGTCGTCGGCCTCATAACCCTCGATCTCGAGACAGGCGAGGTTGAAGGCCTTGGTCGCCGCGCGGGTGAGCGGGAATTGCGGGCGCAGATCCTCGGGCGCGGGGGGGCGGTTTTCCTTGTAGGCGGGGTAGATCTCGTTGCGGAAGGTCTTCGAGCTGTAATCGAAGATCACCGCGGCATGGGTCGGCGCATCCGCCCCCCTCGCCTCTTCGATATAGCGATAGATCATGTTGGCAAAGCCCGCGACGGCGCCCACCGGCAGCCCGTCGGATTTGCGCGTCAGCGGCGGCAGCGCGTGATAGGCGCGGAAGATGAAGGCCGATCCGTCGATCAGATGCAGATGGCAGCCCTTGCCGAAACTCATGGTCCTCTCCCTTCGCTTGCCGGTTCGTTGTGCCACAGCGGCCCGCGGGCCGGAACCCGAGAAACGAAAAGGCGGCCCGAAGGGGCCGCCGCTCCGCCGCGCATGATGCGGCTCAGTGATCGGCGTGCGCGTGGGCGCGGTCGATCACGAAGGTCTTGCTGCAGTAGGGGCAGACCACCTCGCCCGTCTCGGGCGGGATCGTCAGCCAAACCCGCGGATGCCCGCCCAATCCCCCGTCACAGGCCACTTTCCAGCTCGTCACGGTCTGGGTCTCGGGGGTCTTGGTCATGGCAGGCTCCTCGTCTGGGGCTGAAACGCTTGGCCCGATTTATCCGCAAAAGCAGGCGCGGGGCAAGCGGCGCTGCGGCAGGCTGCCTCAGTCGAAGTCGATCATCCGGCCAATCGGGCGCCCGGCGAGGATATGCATGTGGAAATGCGGCACCTCCTGCACCCCATGCTCGCCCGCATTGGTGATGGCGCGGAAGCCCTTGCCGCCCGAATGCGCCTCGGCCCCCGAAAGTTTCACCACTTCCGACACGGTGCGGGCAAAATCGACGATCTCCGCCGCGGAGGCCTCGGCGCAGAAATGGTCATAGGTGACGTAAGGCCCCTTCGGGATCACCAGCACATGCACCGGCGCCTTCGGCGCAATATCGGCGAAGGCGAGCGTATGCTCGGTTTCCAGCACCGTCTTGTTGGGGATCTCGCCGCGCAGGATGCGGGCGAAGATGTTCGTATCGTCATAGACATAGGGCACGGGCCACCTCCTCAATCGACGAACAGATAATCGGTTGCGGCGATCTCGAGCGCAAGCTCCCGCTCGATCCCGAGGAATGCCGCAAGCGCGGCGGCATTTTCCTCCGGGCTTGCGCCCTGACGCATCCGCAGGAACACCGGAAACTGCGCATCGCGCATCTGCTCGCTTTCATATTGCAGATCATTGCGGATCGTCGGCAAGAGCCGGTCCAACACCTCGCGCGGGCTGTGTTCCCCCGCAAGGCCGATGCGACAGGCATGGCCGATCAGATAGTCATCGGTGAAATCGCAGGCGATTTCCAGAACCCGTGTCGTGCATTTGTCGGCGGTAAAATCGCGCATCAGCTCGATGGCGGCCGGATCAAGACAGATCACCATCTGATCGGTTCCGAAATGATCGAAGAGCATGCGCAAAAGCGCGCGGCGGTGACGGTTGCGCTTTTCCACCGTGCGCTCGATGCCGCCCAGATCGGGGAGCCCCCCCGCCTCGTTGAAAAGATATTCGACCACCGGCAACCCGGTGCGATGATGCACCTGCTCGACCAGCCGCTTGGCGACATGCCATTTCTTGCACACCACGATCATCAGTGTGCGCTCGCGTCCGAGGCTCGCCTCACGCTCCCAGAATCGCGGTCCGAAGCGCCGCCCGATCCGGCCCCGCCCGGTGACGAAGGAAAAGAGCGCCCGCCCCTCGTTCGAGATCTCGAACTGCGCGCCTTTCTGCTGCCAGAGCGCGCCAAGCCGCTCCTTCAACGCCAGCGCATCGGGGCTGATCTTGCGCGCAAACAGGTAATCCTGCCCCAAAAGCAGGTCGTAATGATCATTGTAGAAGGTCACCGGCATGCCGTAATCGGTGAACATGAGGAACGTGAGCGTGCGCGAGCGGATCTCCTTTTCCGGCACCAGATGGCGCACAAGGGTCTGGAAAAACGTCTCGTCGGGGATCCAGGTGGTGCGGAAAAAGCGCATCACGTCGCGGCGCTTGCGCGTGAACTCAAGCACCCATTCGATCGTGCGCCGCCGCAGACACCACCATTGCGAGCCGATCATCATCTGGATGTCGTCGGGGATCTTGCGGGTCAGCCCGAGCTTCTGCTGCGCCGCCAGTGCAGCGTAGAAACGCTTCGGCTGGCTGCGTTCGTTGAACCAGTGCCGATAGATCAGCCGCTCTTCCTTGAACCCGGTCTTGATCCAGCCAGACGCGAAAAAATCGACGCTCTCGATATAGTCGACGTTTTCCGCATCCAGGAAGCGATGCGCAAATTCGGCGCTTTTCACCGGCATGCAATCGCCCGAGAGCATGTAAAAATGCGTTGCCTCCGGGAAATCCTCAAGCGCGGCCTTCACCGCCTCGAGCGTCGCCGCGACGAGGCTCCATTCGCCCCAGCCGCATTTGCAGCGCCGCTTCGCGAAGCTGACAGACGGGTTAGGCGCGAGCGCCGCGTGGATGCGCGCGAAATCCTCCGCATTTGCGCGGGCGTCAAAATGGATCGAGACATAGTCACCCGCCGCGGTCAGCCGTTCGGCCTGCGCGATGACCCCTTCGGGATCCTTGTGGGTCAGCAGGATGAAGGCGATTTTGGCCATTCCGGAGACTGCTCTTGCGCGGTTTTCTTGCACTCTGCCGTAATAGCGCCAAGAGGCGTTGAAAAAACAGAGCTTCCTTGCCTGTCGGGAAGGATTTATCAAGATCGGGTGCGGCAGGGTCGACGCATCGCAACTGGAGGCTGAGTTCATGGGGTTTCCCGGCACGTGGATGACCGAGAGTGAGAGCGTGGTCTACCGCGTCGTCCCGAAATGCGCCTGCTCCTCAATCGGGCAGATCATGTTCTATTCCGATCACGGGCAATTCTTTGACGGCGACATTCATGACAGCACCACGGGGCTGCACAAATGGAGCCAGGAAGAGAGCCAGAAACTGATCGAAAGGAACGTGAAGGGGCACAAGAGCTACGCCTTCACCTGTGTGCGCAACCCCTATGCGCGGATCCTCAGCTCTTTCTTTGACAAGATCGCGGGCATCCAGAGGAACGGCAAGCGCTACCGCGGCAACCTCGTGCCGCAACTTATCCAGAAATATGGCATCGAAGTGGGCAGCCCCGAGGATGATTTCGCCTTTGATCAGGTGAAGTCGTTCCGCCGTTTCCTGCTCTTTGCCCGCGACACGATCCGCTGGCGCCGCCCGATGGAGCCGGACATTCACTGGTCGGCGATGTCGGGGCATATCTCGACCTTCATCGTCAACGGCGGGCGCTATGATCAGGTGTTTTTCACCGAAAAGTTCAACGAAGGGATGCAACGGGTGCTCGATCATATCGAGACACCGCATCCGGTCGACCTGAACGCGATCCCGAAGTTCAACGAGAGCGAGGGCCACGGGCCAAAACGCGCGCATAAGGTGAGCGACTATTTCGACGACCTGTCGCGCCATCTCGTGTGGGAGATCTACAAAAAGGATTTCCAGCTTTTCAAATATGACTTCGACGACCCGGACAACAAGTTCCCGATCGGGGAAGTGGATCTCGACGAGATGCACGCGAAACTCGGGGATTGACGCGGGCGACCGATGGGAGCCGGGCTCAGTCCCTCCGGGCGGTAAAAAGCACCTGCCCGCGCGGCAGCAGCCGGTCATCCCGGGTGAGCACCCAACCGGGGGCGGCGTCATGCACCTCCGGTTCGCGCAGATGCCGCGGCGGGCGGTCGGGATGGGTCACCACGCCATCGGCTTGCCGGTAGGCGGTGTGCGCGAGCGCATCAGGCGCAAGAAAGACCGTGAACAGAAAGGCCTCAAGCCGGGGGAAGCGCGCGAGGTTCGCCAGCGCAAGCGCGAAGCATTCGCCCGGCAAATGCGCAAAGACGGCAAAGGCAATCGCATGGGTGATCGTGTCGGGCACCCCCGGAAAGGCGAAATCGCCATCCTCTATAAGCTGCGCCGGGTCGAGCCGGGCGGGGTCTTCCAGCTCGCGCGCATGGCCCGCGAGCAAAAGCGCGCGCGAGGCATCCGTTGCCCAGTAATGGCCCGGAGCGAGGTAGCCGACCGCCTTGCAGCCAAGCCGCAAGGCGCCCGCACCGATGTCCAGAAGGTGATGATGCGGCGCAAGCCCCGCATCTCGGAGCGCTGCCATCTGCACGCGCCCGGTTTCGTCCCAGCGCCCGCCCACGATCGCACGATGCCGCCCGGCAGCAATCGCGCTCTCGTAAAAATCAGGCGCCAGATAGGGCGAGCGGCTCAGAGCAGCCCCTCGGCGCGGAACTGATCGAGAATATCCTCCTCGGGGCGCGCACCGTAATGGCTGATCACCTCGGCGGCAGCAATGCAGCCCATCCGTCCCGCAACGGCAAGCGGCTTGCCCGTGGCGATGCCGTAAAGGAAGCCCGCGGCGAACTGATCGCCCGCGCCGGTGGCATCGACCGGAACGACCCGGTGCACCGGCACCTCGACCCGCTCGTCACCACGGATCACCACCACATCCGCGCCCGACCGGGTGCAGACGATGAGCCCGCATTCGGAGGCTGCCTGCTTCAGCGCGCTCTCAAGGTCGGTCTCGTAGAGCGAGGCCCATTCGTGCTCGTTGCCAATCGCAAAATCCATCTCCTCCTTCACGAGGCGGCGGAAGCCGGCGCGGTGGCGATCGACGCAGAACGGGTCCGAAAGTGAAATCCCCGCGCGCCCGCCGCCACGGTGGCAGCCCTGCGCGGCTTTCAGGAACCCCGCCTTGCCGTGATCCTTGTCGAAGAGATAGCCTTCGAGGAACAGAAATTCCGTGTTTTCAACCACATCAAGCGGCACATCCTCGGTGGAAAGCTCCGCCGAAATACCGAGATAGGTGTTCATCGAGCGCTCGCCATCCGGCGTCACAAAGATCATCGAGCGCGACGTCGGAAGCTCCACGCTTTTCACCGGCGGGTTCGGAAAATCGGTGCCCTCGGCGTTCAGCGCCGCCTCATAAAAATGGCCAAGCGCATCATCGGCAACGCGGCCGATGAAACCAGCTTTGAGCCCGAGGTTGCCGAGCCCCGCGATGGTGTTGCCAACCGAGCCCCCGGGCGCCTCGGTGCGCGCCCCCATCGCGGCGTAAAGTGTCTCTGCCCGGTCCCGGTCGATCAGCTGCATCACGCCTTTGTCGATGCCGTTCACGCTCAGGAACGCGTCCTCGCATTGCGCGATCACGTCGACGATGGCGTTGCCGATGCCGACGACCTGATATTTCTTCATGCGGTTTTCTCCTCGAAACGGCACAGATCGCGGATCAGGCAATCGGCGCAGCGGGGTTTGCGGGCGGTGCAGATATAGCGCCCGTGCAGGATCAGCCAGTGATGCGCGTGGCGCTGCCATTCCACCGGCACATTGTCTTCAATCGCGCGCTCCACCGCCTCGACATCGCGCCCCGGGCAGAGGCCGGTGCGGTTGCCAACGCGGAAGATATGGGTATCGACCGCCTGCGCCGGATGCCCCCACCACATGTTGAGCACCACATTGGCGGTCTTGCGGCCCACGCCCGGAAGCGAGGTGAGCGCCGCGCGCGAACTCGGCACCTCGCCGCCATAATTCTCAACGAGGATCTGGCTGAGCTTGATCACGTTTTTCGCTTTGTTGCGGTAAAGCCCGATCGACTTGATATGCGCGATCAGCCCCTCTTCGCCCAGCGCGAGCATCTTTGCGGGGGTATCCGCCAGAGGCCAAAGCGCGCGGGTGGCCTTGTTCACCCCGACATCCGTCGCCTGCGCCGAAAGCGCCACGGCAACAAGCAGCGTGAAGGCGTTGGTATGCTCAAGCTCGCCCTTCGGATGCGGCTCAACCGCCGCGAAACGACGGAAGATTTCCTGCATCTGGGGATAGGCGAGTTGCGCGGTCATGCCCCCTTCTGCCCGGCCCCCACCGAGCGGGCAAGAGGGCGCGCGTGCGGTTTACTATTTTGGAGGAATTAGAGACGATTCGTCGCCGCTGTTAACCGGGCATTTGCCCTGTCCGGAGGAAGCTGGACGCCGAGTCGCATCCGGCACGGCAGGAGGTTTCATGGAATACGGCTATCCGGTTTCGGCGCTCAGCTTCGATGCCGAGCAGGCGCGGTGGTCGTTGCCGCACGATTTCGATGCGGAAACGATGCTGTGGCAGATCTCGCATGACGAGTCCGGCGCCACACTCACCGATGCGTTGGGCACGAAGCGGGCACAGGGCGTGATGACGGCAGATGTGCCGCTTGTGCTCGAAAAGCCCGGCGGCGGCACGCTGCGCCTCGACCGGATCGAGATCGATGGCGTGCTCGCTTTCTACATGCCTGCCGATCTTCTGGTGCCGGGGGCGGATTATCGCGAAGTGGAGCCCTTCGCCCTGCCCGCGCGCGCCGCGAGCCCCGAGGAAATCGCCGGGATGCAGGCGCTCGGCGCCGGAACGATGGTGGCGACATCCGATGGGCCGGCGCCGATCGACTGGCTGCGCCCGGGCGACCGGGTGCTGACCCGCGACAACGGCTATCAGCCGCTGCTCTGGGTCGGTCAACACACGATGCCGCGGCGCGCACCGGTCGAAACCCGGCCCCTGCGCCTTTGCGCCGAGTGTTTTGGTGAATCCCTGCCCGAGCGTGACGTGCTCGTCACGCCGGGCACCGGCATCTTGCTGGCCGGACACGAGCTGGAACTCTGGTTTGGCGAAAGCGAAATGTTCGCGCCGGCCCGCCATGCCCTGCCGCAGGCGGAAACCGGGGCCGGGCGGCAGATCCTTTATTCGATGCTTTTCGAAGCGCCGCAGGTGGTGCTGGCCGAAGGCATGTGGGTTGCCACGGTGCATGCCGATGCCGGTTATCTCTCGCTTCTCCCCGACACTCTGCGCGGCCCCCTGACCGCCCAGGTTGCCACGGGTCATGCCGAGCCCGCGCGCGCCTGGCTGGACGACTGGGAAGTGGCGATGTTCCGCCGCGAGCGGCTGGCACGGGCGCGCCGGCTCGCCGCCTGAGTGCCGAAACCGCAGCTTTCGGGTCGCTTGTCGACCTTGCCCGGGCTAGTCTTCGGGCAAGGAGACCGCCATGACCGCCCCGATGCCCGACAGCTTTCCCCCCGATTGTTTTCCCTCTGATGAGCCCGATGCGCTCGAGGATCGTTATCATTACCGGGTGATCGCGCGCGCGATTGCCGAGATCGACGCCGCCCAGGCCGAAGCGCGCGCCGCAGGGCGCCCGGCACAGGTCTCCCTGGCCGATCTCTCCGCCCGGCTCGGCTTCTCGCCCGCACATTTTCAGCGCCTTTTCACCGCCTGGGCCGGTGTTTCGCCCAAACGCTACACACAATATCTCGCGCTCTCGCTCGCGCGTGAGCTGCTGGCCGAGAAACTGCCGCTCGATGCCGTGGCCGAGGCGGCCGGGCTCTCGGCGCCCTCGCGCCTGCACGACCTGATGCTGCGCTGGGAGGCGATGACCCCGGGCGATTACGCCGCGGGCGCGGCCGGGCTTGAGATCTGCTGGGGCAAGTTTGAAACCCCCTTCGGCGCGGCGCTCGCCTTTGCCACGGCGCGCGGGCTCTGCGGCCTTGCCTTCAGCGCCGAAATGGGGGTCGAGGCCGCCTTCACCGATATGGCGCGCCGCTGGCCCGGGGCGAGCCTGCGCGAAGATCCGGCCGCGCTCGCCCCCCTCATGAAAGCGGCTTTCGGGGGCGTAGGGGCAGTCCCGCTCGCGCCGATCGGCGCGCCATTCCAGCTCAAGGTCTGGGAGGCCCTTCTCGCGATCCCGCCCGGAACGGCGACAAGCTACGGCGCGCTCGCGGCACAAATCGGCACCCGTTCGGCCGCGCGCGCCGTGGGCACGGCGGTCGGGCGCAACCCGGTGGCGCTCCTGATCCCCTGCCACCGGGTGCTGCGGCAATCGGGCGGGCTCGGCGGCTATCACTGGGGGCTCGGGATCAAGCGCGCGATCCTCGCGCGCGAGGCCGCACGCCGCGAGTCCGCTCCCCTCGCCCAGATGTGATGCGCGAAAATATGCCCATTCATGCAGCAGTGATGGAACCGGGACGCCGTTCCGGCGTAGTATTGCCGAAACGGCCACAGGGCCATCCCACAGGGCCATCAATGACAGGGCAGAGCATGACCAGATCCCCCTTCCTCCTTGCCGCGACCGCTGCGATCCTGACGCTCGCGGCCTGCGATGACGGTTACAACGGCCAGAGCTACAATGGCTCCGGATCCGGCCAGATGTCCAACACCCAGGCCGGGGCGCTCACCGGTGCGCTTCTGGGCGGCGCTCTGGGCGCCACAAGCGGCGGCGACGAACGGATCACCAAGGCCGCGGCGGGGGCGATCATCGGCGGGCTGATTGGCGGCGCCGTCGGCAACCAGCTCGACAAGCAGGCGCAGGAGCTGCGCCGCGACCTCGACACGAATGGCGTCTCGGTCGTTCGGCAGGGAGACCGGCTCGTGGTGACGATGCCGCAGGATGTGCTTTTTGCCACCGACAGCGCGGCGGTGCGCCCCGATCTGCAACAGGATCTCTACACGCTCGCGGGCAGCCTCAACCGCTACCCCAACACCACGGTCGAAGTGGTCGGCCATACCGATTCCGACGGCGAGGCCGCCTATAACCAGCGGCTTTCGGAATCGCGGGCCCGCGCCGTTGCCAATATCCTCGTCAATGCCGGAGTGCCGCAAGCGCGCGTCGTCTCCTATGGCCGCGGCGAGGAACAGCCGGTCGCCTCGAACTATACCCCCGAGGGCAAGGCGCAGAACCGCCGCGTCGAATTCATCATCCGCGCGAACCAGTAAGGCGCGCCCGCAGGCAAGACGAAGGCCGGGCCCCGCCCGGCCTTTTGCCGTCTTGCCCCCCCGGATCATTGGTCATAACTTCTGACCACGGGGGAAATCATGCCATTTCAGAAGATCGAATCCGAAAAGCTGGCCGCGGCGGTGGTGCGTCAGATCGAAACGCTGATCCTGCAGGGGGTGCTGCGGCCGGGGGAACGCCTGCCCTCCGAGCGCGAGCTCTCCGAGCGGCTCGCGGTGTCGCGGCCGAGCCTGCGCGAGGCGATTGCCGAGTTGCAAGACTCCGGGCTTGTGACCACGCGTGCGGGCTCGGGCATCTTCGTTGCCGAAGTGCTGGGCCATGCCTTTTCGCCCGCGCTGATCCGGCTCTTTGCCCGCAATGATCAGGCGGTGTTCGACTATCTCGCCTTCCGGCGCGACCTTGAGGGAATGGCGGCAGAACGCGCGGCGCGGCTTGGCTCGGACACCGATCTGAAGGTGATCGACACGCTCTTCGAGCGCATGGAAGCTGCACATAGCAAGCGCAATCCGACTGATGAGGCGAGCCTCGATGCGCAGTTCCACATGGCGATCGTCGAGGCCGGGCACAACATCATCATGCTGCACATGATGCGCGCGATGTTCGACCTGCTGACCGAGGGCGTGTTCTACAACCGGCAAGTGATGTTCCGCAACCGCTCCACCCGGGATGCGCTGCTGGCACAGCACCGCAGCATCAACGCCGCCATCCAGGCCCGCGACGGCGCGGCCGCCCGGGCGGCGGTGGCGGCGCATATGGATTTTGTCGAGGTCTCGCTTGGCGAGCAGCGCAAGGCCGACCGGCACGAGGCCTTGGCCCGGCTGCGGCTCCAGCACACCAGCGAAAAAGCCGCCAAACCGGAGTAAGCAGGCCTCCCCTAGGGGGCACGGCCCGTGCCATGCCCCAAGCCAATGCAAAAGGGCGCCCTTGCGGGCGCCCTTCGCGTTTCGCTGCCGGGGCAGGATTACATCATGCCGCCCATGCCGCCCATGTCGGGCATGCCGCCCGCGGCCGGTTTCGGCTCGGGCTTCTCGGCGATCATGCATTCGGTGGTGATCAAGAGGCCCGCCACCGACGCCGCATCTTCAAGCGCGGTACGGGTGACTTTCGCCGGGTCGATCACGCCGAATTTGAACATGTCGCCATATTCTTCGGTCTGCGCGTTGAAGCCGAAGGTGTGGTCGTCCGATTCCCGGACCTTGCCAGCCACCACGGCGCCGTCGACACCGGCGTTTTCAGCGATCTGACGCAGCGGCGCTTCGAGCGCACGACGCACGATGGCGATACCGGCATCCTGGTCGCCATTGGCGCCGGTCACGCCGTCGAGCGATTTCGCCGCCTGCACGAGCGAGACGCCGCCGCCGACGATGATGCCTTCCTGCACGGCCGCACGGGTCGCGTTGAGCGCATCGTCCACACGGTCCTTGCGCTCTTTCACTTCGACTTCGGTCATGCCGCCGACGCGGATCACCGCAACGCCGCCCGCCAGTTTGGCAACGCGTTCTTGCAGTTTCTCACGGTCGTAATCCGAGGTGGTTTCCTCGATTTGCGCGCGGATCTGCGCCACGCGGGCGTCGATTTCCGCCTTGTCGCCAGCGCCGTCGACGATCGTGGTGTTCTCTTTCGAGATCGAGATCTTCTTGGCGCGGCCGAGCATGTCGAGGGTGACGTTCTCGAGTTTCATGCCGAGGTCTTCCGAGATCACCTGACCGCCGGTCAGGATCGCGATGTCCTGCAGCATGGCCTTGCGGCGATCCCCGAAGCCCGGAGCCTTGACGGCAGCGATCTTCAGACCACCACGGAGCTTGTTGACCACGAGGGTGGCGAGCGCTTCGCCTTCCACGTCTTCGGCGATGATGAGGAGCGGCTTGGTCGACTGGATCGCCGACTCGAGCAGCGGCACCATCGGTTGCAGCGAGGAGAGTTTTTTCTCGTGCAGCAGGATGTAGCAGTCTTCCAGATCCGCGATCATCTTGTCGGGGTTGGTCACGAAATAGGGCGAGAGATAGCCGCGGTCGAATTGCATCCCTTCGACGACTTCAACCTCGGTATCCATGCCCTTGTTTTCTTCGACGGTGATCACACCCTCGTTGCCGACCTTTTGCATCGCGTCCGCGATGAAGCGGCCGATCTGCGCTTCGCCGTTGGCCGAGATGGTGCCGACTTGCGCGACTTCGTCGCTGTCTTTCACCGGGCGGGCGGCGGCCTTGATCGACTCCACGACTTTCGCGGTGGCGAGGTCGATGCCGCGCTTCAGGTCCATCGGGTTGAGGCCCGCGGCGACCGATTTCAGGCCTTCCTTGATGATCGCCTGCGCGAGCACGGTGGCGGTGGTGGTGCCATCGCCAGCCTCGTCATTGGTGCGCGCGGCGACTTCCTTCACCATCTGCGCGCCCATGTTCTCGAACTTGTCGGCCAGTTCGACTTCCTTGGCGACCGTCACACCGTCCTTGGTGATGCGCGGCGCGCCGAAGGATTTTTCGATCACGACGTTGCGGCCTTTCGGGCCGAGGGTCACTTTCACCGCATCCGCGAGCACGTTGACGCCTTTCAGCATCCGGTCGCGGGCGTCGGTGGAGAATTTGACTTCTTTGGCTGCCATGTTGAGGCTCCTTCAAATATCGTTGGGGATCAGGGTCGTCTCGCGATTACGAGATGATCCCCATGATGTCCGACTCTTTCATGATCAGCATTTCAGTGCCGTCGAGCGTCACTTCGGTGCCCGACCATTTGCCGAACAGGACGCGGTCGCCCACTTTCACCGAAGGAGCGATCAGCTCGCCCGAATCCTTGCGCGCGCCTTCACCCACCGCGACGATCTCGCCTTCGGCCGGTTTTTCTTTCGCCGTGTCGGGGATGATCAGGCCGCCTTTGGTTTTTTCTTCGCTCTGCACGCGCTTGACCAGCACGCGGTCATGAAGCGGTTTGAATGCCATCTGGGTCACTCCCTAAGGTTCCAGGTTGTCGCTTTTAGCACTCACATCGGCTGAGTGCCAACGGAGGGCGATCTAGTCATCGTCCCCCGCCCTGTCAACTCCCGGGCCACGAAAATTTTGCGCGTGCCTTGCGCGATTGCGGTGCGCGGATCTTTCCCGTCTTCTTGGGCGCAGACCTGCCGTGGCCCTGCCTTTCGGGATCGATTCCGTTCTCCGCCCGAAGGAACACCGAACGGAGAAAGGCCGCGCTCCGGTCGCTTTCGCAACGGCATGGCATTCGGCGACGCGCTGCGTTAGAAGGGCGCCAGCCGCATGCCAGACCGGAGACAGCCGATGCCTTTCTATCGTTCCCGCAAATCCACCCATGGCCGCAACATGGCCGGCGCCCGTGGCCTGTGGCGCGCCACTGGCATGCAGGACGGGGATTTCGGCAAGCCGATCATTGCGGTCGTCAACTCCTTCACGCAATTCGTGCCGGGCCATGTGCATCTGAAAGACCTTGGCCAGATGGTCGCCCGCGAGATCGAGGCGGCAGGCGGTGTTGCCAAGGAGTTCAACACCATCGCCGTCGATGACGGGATCGCGATGGGCCATGACGGCATGCTCTATTCTCTGCCCTCGCGCGAAGTGATCGCCGATTCGGTCGAATACATGGTCAATGCCCATTGCGCCGATGCGATGGTCTGCATTTCCAACTGCGACAAGATCACCCCCGGCATGCTGATGGCGGCGATGCGGCTCAACATTCCGGTGATCTTCGTCTCTGGCGGGCCGATGGAAGCGGGCAAGATCGACCCGTCGATCATGTCCCATGACATCGACCTGATCGATGCGATGGTGGCCGCGGCAGATGATAAATACACCGATGATCAGGTGGCCGAGATCGAGCGCGCCGCCTGCCCGACCTGCGGCTCCTGCTCGGGCATGTTCACCGCCAACTCGATGAACTGCCTGGCCGAGGCGCTGGGCCTTGCGCTGCCGGGCAACGGCTCGATGCTCGCCACCCATGCCGACCGCAAGGAGATCTTCCTTGAGGCGGGCCGCCGCATCGTCGAGATCACCAAGCGCCATTACGAGGGCGAGGAAAAGGGCCTCCTGCCGCGCGACATCGCCACCCATGCGGCGTTTGAAAACGCGATGAGCCTCGATATCGCGATGGGCGGCTCGACCAACACGGTGCTGCACCTTCTGGCCATCGCCTATGAGGGCGAGGTCGATTTCACCATGGATGACATCGACCGTCTGAGCCGCAAGGTGCCGGTGCTCTGCAAAGTCGCCCCCGCCGTCTCGCATGTGCATATGGAAGACGTGCACCGCGCGGGCGGCATCATGGGGATCTTGGGCGAGATGCACCGCGCGGGGCTTTTGCACGGCGATTGCGGCACCGTCCATTCCGCTACCATCGGCGAGGCGATCGCGAAATGGGACGTGATGACGGCGAATGACCCGGCGGTGGACACGTTCTACCGCGCCGCGCCGGGGGGCGTGCGCACGACCGAGGCGTTTTCGACCCAGAACCGCTACAAGGAGGTGGACCGCAACCGCGAGACGGGCGTGATCCGCGCCGCGGAATACGCCTATTCCAAAGATGGCGGGCTGGCCGTGCTCTTTGGCAATATCGCGCTCAACGGCTGCATCGTGAAGACCGCGGGGGTGGACGAGTCGATCCTGAAATTCTCCGGCCCGGCGAAAGTGTTCGAAAGCCAGGATGATGCGGTTTCGGGCATCCTCACCGGCAAGGTCACCGAGGGCGAGGTGGTGGTGATCCGCTTCGAGGGGCCGCGCGGCGGCCCCGGCATGCAGGAAATGCTCTATCCGACGAGCTATCTGAAATCGAAGGGGCTGGGGAAGAAATGCGCGCTCCTGACCGATGGCCGGTTCTCGGGCGGCACCTCGGGTCTTTCGATCGGCCACGTCTCGCCCGAGGCGGAGGAAGGCGGGCTGATCGGGCTGGTGGAAACCGGCGACAGGATCGAGATCGACATCCCGAACCGCACCATCCACCTTGCCGTGGCCGAGGATGTGCTGGAAGCGCGCCGCGCCGCCAAGGGGCCGCTGCCCTGGACCCCGGCCGCGCCGCGCACCCGCGCCGTTTCGACCGCGCTCAAGGCCTATGCGCTTCTGGCCTCCTCGGCGGCGAAAGGCGGCGTGCGGATCTTGCCGAAATAAGCCCCGGCGCCACCACAAAGCGAAAAGCCCCCCGCGCGGGGGCTTTTTCTTGCGCGGCCGCCAGCTTCTTGCGCAACCTCCGGCGCCGCGCGCTTGCGCCCGCTTGCACCACGCGCGCTTTCGGTCAGACTGAGGCCGCCCCTGCCACCCAAGATCCCGTCACCCAACCAGAGACGCGCCCGTGAGACATCCGCTCCGCCATGCTGCCCTTGGTCTTTTTGCCCTCGGCCTGATCGTCGTTTCGGTGTTCCTGCTGGAACGGGAGCGCGCCGGGCTCGAGATCCGGCCCGTCCCGCTCGGCCCGACACCGGTCACGCTTTACCAGCAGCCCGGCGCCACTGGCCCGGCGGTGGTCATTGCGCATGGCTTTGCCGGCTCGCGACAGATCATGCAGGGCTATTCTTTCCGGCTTGCGCAGGCAGGCTACCGCGTCCTTGCGTTTGACTTCGAGGGGCAGGGCCGCAACCCGGTGCCGATGCGCGGCGATGTGACGAAGATCGAGGGGACAACGGTTTATCTGATGGCCGAGACGCGGCGGGTGATTGCCGCCGCCCGCGCGTTGCCGGGCGCGCCGGAGGTGGCGCTTCTGGGTCATTCGATGGCGACCGACATCATCATCCGCGCCGCCAAGGAAGAGGCGGAGGCGGGCACGCCGGTGGCCACTGTCGTTGCAATCTCGTCGTTCTCGGAGGCGATCACCCCCGATTTTCCGCCGCGGCTCGAGATCATCTCGGGCGAATGGGAGGGGATGCTGCGCGGCTTTGCGCGCAAGGCGGCCGAACAGGTGGTGCCAGAGGCCAAGGAGGGCACGCTGGTTGCCGCCGATGGCGTGGAACGGCAAACCGTCGTTGCACCGCATGTGGGGCATGTGGGCGTGCTCTACAGCCCCGCCGCCATCACCGCCGCCCGCGCCTGGCTCGACCGCGCCTTCGGGCGCGAGAGCAAGGCCCCGGTGGACCCGATGGGGGTCTGGCTCGTCACGCTTTTCACCGGCATCGTGCTCCTCGCGCATCCGCTGATTGCGCTTTTGAAAAAGGGGCCGGGCTTTATTCCCCTGCCCCGGCGCCGCTTCCTGATCGCCACGCTCGCCCCCGCGCTCGTCACGCCGCTTGCGCTGGCGGCGCTGCGCGTCAACCCGCTCGGGGTGACGGCGGTCTTTTATCTCACCATCCATCTCGCGCTTTACGGCGGGCTGCAACTTGCGCTCCTGCGCGGCGCGGGGCTGAAGCGGCTGCACGGGAAGGCGGTCGCGTTCTTCCTGATCTGGGGGCTTGGCGTTTTCGGCTTCGCGATGGATCGCTATTTCATCAACTTCTGGCCCTCGCCCGAGCGCGCCGGGCTGATCGCCCTCATGCTGTGCGGCACGCTGCCTTTCATGCTCGCCGATGCCGCGCTCACCGAGGCGGGGAACGCCGCCTTCTGGCGCCGGGCGCTGGCGCGGCTGGCGGCCCTTGCCTCACTCGCCGGCGCGGTGGCGCTGGGCGATCAGGACCGGCTCTTTGTGGTGATGGCGATCCCGGTGCTGTTGGCGTTCTGGCTCGGGCAGGGGCTGATCGGGCGCTGGCTGGCGCGGCGCACGGGCGCCAGCGCCGCCGGGCTCGGGCTTGGTCTGGCCCTCGCCTGGGTGATGGGCGTCACGCTGCCGCTTCTGGCCGCCTGATCAGGCGCGCGCCTTGCGGATCGGGTCCGCAAGGAGCCTCAGCCCGTTGAGCACGACGAGCACCGTGCCCCCCTCATGGCCGATCACCGCAATCGGCAGCGGCAACGCGAAGAAAAGCCCCGAGATCACCAGAACGAGCATCGCCGTCATCGCAAAAATCAGGTTCTGGCGAATGATCGTCGCGGTGCGGCGGGCGAGCCGATGCGCCTCGGCAAGACGTCCGATGTCTTCGGAGAGAAGCGCCACATCGGCGGCCTGAAGCGCCACTTCTGAGCCCGCCGCCCCCATGGCAATGCCCACATCGGCGCGCGCAAGTGCTGCAGCATCGTTCACCCCGTCGCCCACAAAGGCGACCCGGCCCTTGCCTGCGAGCTCCCCCACAAGGCGCAGCTTGTCCTCGGGGCGCAAATCGGCGTGGATTGCCGCGGGGGCGATGCGCAGCTCCGCCCCCACCTGCTCGGCCACCGCGCGCCGATCCCCCGTCAGCATCAGGATCTCGCCAACACCGCCCGCACGCAGCGCGCCAAGCCCGTGCGGCGTGGAGGCCCGCGGCCGGTCCTCGAACCCGGCAACGCCCAGAAGCTGCGCGCCGCGGCCCAGCAACACCAGCGTGCGTGGCGCGGCATGAAGCCCTTCGGGCACCTGGCTCGCGGCATCGGCCTCGGCCTTCGCGCCCATGCGGGTGGCGAGCCGCAGGTTGCCCGCCCAGATCACGCCGGTCTCGTCAACGCCGACCATCCCCTCGCCCGGCACCGCGCGTGCCTCGCGCACCGCCACGGGGGCGATGCCGCGCGCCTCGGCGGCGCGCCGGATGGCGGCGGCAATCGGATGCTCGGAATGGGCCTCGAGCCCGGCGAGACGCGCGAGAAAATCGGCCTCGTCGCAGGTCGCGTGGATCTCGACGAGTTCCTGCTGGCCGGTGGTCAGCGTGCCGGTCTTGTCAAAGGCGAAGGTCTCGACCTTGGCGAGGGTTTCGAGCGCGGCCCCGCCCTTGAAGAGCACCCCGCCCCGCGCCGCCGCCGCCAACGCGGAGAGGATCGCCGCCGGAACCGAAATCACGATGGCACAGGGGCTCGCCGCCACCAGCAGCGTGGCCGCCTTGTAAAGGGACACCTGCCAATCATGGCCCAGCGCGAAAAACCCACCGAAAGCAAGGATCGCGCCCACCAGAACGGCGACGGTATAGCGCTGACCGAACCATTCGGAAAAGCGCTCGGAGGGCGCGCGCTCGGCCTGTGCCTCGGTGACCAGAGCGATCATCCGCGCCACGGTGCTTTCGGTCAGCGGGCGGGCCACCTCGACGGCGAGCACGCCATGCAGGTTCACCGTCGCCTCGAACACCTGCGCGCCGGGGGCCTTGTGCACCGGCACCGATTCCCCGGTGATGGTGGATTCATCGACCGAGCCCTCGCCCTCGACCACGCGACCATCCACCGGCACCCGTGCGCCGGGGCGCAGCATCACCACATCGCCGGGGCATAGGCTCTCGACGGGAACCTCCTCGACACCATCCCCCACCCGCTTGAAGGCACGGTCCGGGCGCAATTCCATCAGCGCCTCGATGGCGCGGCGGGTGCGGCCCATGGCGCGATGCTCAAGCGTGGTCGACAGGCTGAAAAGCGTGAGCAGCACCGCCCCTTCGAGCGCGGCGCCAACGGCGGCGGCGGCCAGCGCCGCGATCACCATCAGAAGGTCGATGTCGAGGGTGCGCTCTTTCACAAGCGCCTCGCCCGCGCGCAGCGCTGCGGGCACGCCACCGGCGAGAAACACGAGGAGAAGCGCCGCGGCCTCGGCCCAGCCTTCCTCGAAACCGGGCAAGAACCAGTGGCAGGCCGCCGCCAGCGCCATGCCGATGATCGTTGCCCAGGTCAGCAATAGCCGTTGCAGCTCTTCACGCACATCCGTTCCCTTCCGTCCCTCACTCCCGGCGCCTCTCCTGCGGTGGGGCGTGGCCCGGTTTAACGGGTTTCGCACCGGCGGGACAGGTGGCGCATCGCCCCCGCCGCTAGCGTGGCGAGCTTACAGCAAGCTGACAGGGAGCCACGCCAGAGTCAGTCAGGCGGGAAATGCTCGGTGAGATAGTCGACCACCGCTTTCATCGCCTCGGGGCGGCGCTCGATATCGGTCATCCGCTCGACATGTTTGACCCAGCCTGCGCGGGTCTTGCCGTCGCAATTTGCGATTTTCATCAGCGAGTGACAGCGGGTGCATTCCTTGCGCACCACGCTGAGCCCCGCGCCATCGGGGATCGGCAGCGCGAAGGCCGCCCCCGTGGTCAATACGGGTAACAGGAAAACGAGGGCGGCGGCGCGGGGCTTCATCGGCAAGTTCCAGAGTGGTGGCCCGATCATGCGCCGCGAGGATGACGCTTTTGCAACGCCCGCCTGCGACCGATGCGCCCAAAAGCAAACGCCCCCGAACTTCGGGGGCGCTGAAAGATCTGGCGATCTCTTACTGGTCGAGGAAGGAGCGCAACTTGCGCGAGCGCGACGGGTGCTTGAGTTTGCGCAGCGCCTTCGCCTCGATCTGGCGGATCCGTTCGCGGGTGACCGAGAACTGCTGACCCACTTCCTCAAGCGTGTGGTCGGTGTTCATGCCGATGCCGAAGCGCATCCGCAACACCCGCTCCTCGCGGGGCGTGAGCGAGGCCAGAACCCGCGTCGTCGTTTCCTTCAGGTTTTCCTGAATCGCGGAATCCAGCGGCAGGATCGCGTTCTTGTCCTCGATGAAATCTCCGAGCTGGCTGTCTTCCTCGTCGCCAATCGGGGTTTCGAGGCTGATCGGCTCCTTGGCGATCTTCATCACCTTGCGAACCTTCTCGAGCGGCATCTGCAGCTTTTCGGCCAATTCCTCGGGCGTCGGCTCGCGGCCGATCTCGTGGAGCATCTGCCGCCCGGTGCGCACCAGCTTGTTGATCGTCTCGATCATATGCACCGGAATGCGGATCGTGCGGGCCTGGTCCGCGATGGAGCGGGTGATCGCCTGACGGATCCACCAGGTCGCATAGGTCGAGAACTTGTAGCCGCGACGGTATTCGAATTTATCGACCGCCTTCATCAGGCCGATGTTGCCTTCCTGAATGAGGTCGAGGAATTGCAGGCCGCGGTTGGTGTATTTTTTCGCGATCGAGATCACGAGCCGCAGGTTCGCCTCGACCATCTCTTTCTTGGCCTGACGGGCTTCCTTTTCGCCCTTCTGCACCTGGTTCACGATGCGGCGGAATTCGGAAATATCGACGCCGACATACTGGCCCACCTGCGCCATCTCGTAGCGCAGGTCTTCCAGCTTGTCGCGGCTCTTTTCCATCAGCGTGGCCCAGGCCCGGCCCGATTTCGCGGCCATCCGGTCCATCCAGGTGGGGTCGAGCTCGTAGCCGCGGTATTCGTCGATGAACTCGCGGCGCGGGATGCGGGCATTGTCGGCAAGCTTCACCATGCCGCTGTCGATCGACATGATCTTGCGGTTGATACCGTAAAGCTGGTCGATCAGCGCTTCGATGCGGTTGTTGTGCAGATGCAGTTCGTTCACGAGCAGAACGATTTCCGAGCGCAGCTTCTGGTAAGCGGCCTCTTCCGCCACCGAGAAGGTGCCGTCCTCGTTCAGCGTCGCGGACATGCGCTGGTCCTGCATCTCGGCAAGGCGGGCGTAATCATCGGCGATCTGGTCGAGCGTTTCGAGCACTTTCGGCTTGAGCGCGGCTTCCATCGCGGCGAGCGACATGCTGGAGCCGTCATCCTCGTCGTCATCCTCTTCGACGCGCGAGATCGGGTTGCCGTCCGCATCATATTCGGGCTCGTTCGAGGCCGGGCGCGGCTGCTGCGCGCCGGGTTCGGCGCCTTCCATGTCGAGCCCGTCAACCGGGCTCTCACCCAGTTCGTCCTCTTCGCCATCGATCGAGCGGCCGAAGGTGGCATCAAGGTCGATCACGTCGCGCAGCAAGATCTCTTCGGAGAGAAGTTCGTCGCGCCAGATGGTGATCGCCTGGAAGGTCAGCGGGCTCTCGCAGAGCCCCGCAATCATCGTGTTGCGGCCCGCCTCGATGCGCTTGGCGATGGCGATCTCGCCCTCGCGGGAAAGCAGCTCCACCGAGCCCATCTCGCGCAGATACATCCGCACCGGATCATCGGTGCGGTCGAGCGTTTCCGCAGTGGTGCCCGCCACCGCGATTTCGCGCGAGCCGGAGCCGGTGGCGACCACCTCGCCGCCCTCGCTCTCCTCGGCTTCCTCGCCCTCGACCACGTTGATGCCCATCTCGGAGAGCATCGACATCACATCCTCGATCTGGTCGCCCGAAACCTGTTCGGGCGGCATCACGGCATTGAGCTGGTCAATCGTGATGTAGCCCCGCTCCTTCGCCTCGGCGATCATCCGCTTTACCGCGGCCTGGCTCATGTCGAAGGAAGTATCCTCGTCGGCGGCGGTCTCAGGCTTGGTGTCGTCGATGTCCTTGGCGGCCATGGGCGCTCCTTGATCGGGCTTCATCGGGCAAATCATCGCTGCGCGGGGCCTCGCGCAACGGAATCGAATCGATTCCCGCCGTTGTATCGAATCACAGCGGCGAATCACAGGGCGAATCAAATCATCGCATTTCAGCGGCCCGAATGTTTATCGAGCAGCGATTGCAGGAATTGCGACATCGCCGCACGATCCTCGCCGAGATCGGCGGTATCGTTGATTTTCGACTTTTCGGCATGGTGATAAGCCTTCGTCGCCTGCGTAATACGCCACGTCACGCCCTCGTCGGCCAGGCCTTCGAGCGCTTCCATGGCGTCCTCGATCTCTGCTTTCACCGCGCGGGCGGCCGAGAGTTTCGCCAATTCCTCTGCCAGACACATGCGGGCAAAAGCGGTGTCATCGCGGCGCAACACGGGGGGAGCGGTGCGCACATGGGGGTGGACGCGCAGCTTTTCAAGGGCCGGTGCCGCCTCTTGAGCCAGCGTTTCGGCAAGATCGGCGGGCGGAGCGGCGGCATGGGCGAGCATGAGCGCGAGCGCCGCGTCAAAATCGGGGTCGGTGAGATGCATCCGCTCGAGCTGACTTTCGAACTCGGACACGAGCCCCGGATGTGCCACGAGAATGGCCAGGCACATGGTCTCGCGCAATTGCTCGGCCACTGCATCGGTGGTGGCGGCGGCCAGAAGCGTGGAGCGGGTGGCGGGGAGTGGCAGCGCCGGACCCTTGCCGGGCTTCCAGGCGCCGCGTGCCCGCGGCGGTTGCCACTGGCTCGCAGTGCCGAAAAGCTCTTCGCGCAGCCGCTTGATTTCCGCCCCGTAATGAGCGCGCAGCGAGGGATCGGTGATGCGCAAAAGCGCCGCGCGCAGGATCTTGTCGAGCGCCGCGCGGCGCTCGGGGCTGTCAAACACCTTGCCCTCGGTCTCGCGCCGCCAGAGCAGATCCACCATCGGCCGCGCGCCTTCGAGCACCTTTTCCATCGCGCCGCGCCCCTCGGCGCGAATGAGATCATCCGGGTCTTGCCCGCCGGGCAAAAGCGCAAACCGCAGCCCCTTGCCCGCCTCCAGCATCGGCAGAGCCAGATCGACAAGCCGCATTCCGGCGCGCAGTCCCGCCGCATCTCCATCGAGCGCGATCAGCGGCTCCTCCGCGATCCGCCACATCAGCCGCAACTGATCTTCGGTGATCGCAGTGCCCAAAGGCGCCACTGCCCCCTCGAACCCCGCCTCGACCAGCGCGATCACATCGACATAGCCCTCGGCCACGATCAGCTTTTGCCCGCGCCCACAAGCGGTGCGCGCGGGGCCGATGTTGTAAAGGTTGCGCCCCTTGTCAAAAAGCGGCGTCTCGGGGCCGTTGAGGTATTTTGCCCGCGCATTCGGGTCCATCGCCCGCCCGCCAAGGCTGATCGCGCGGCCCCGCGCATCGCGGATCGGAAAGATGACCCGGCCCCGGAACCGGTCATAGGGTGCGCCGCCATCCTCCGGGCGGATGCAGAGCCCGGCCTCGACGATCAGATCGGGGGCGATCCCCTTGCCGGTGAGCGCCTGAAACAGGCCGTGACGGGTGTCGGGCGCGAAACCGATTTCGAAGCGCTCAAGTGCCGAGGCGCCAAGGCGGCGGCGGGCCAGATAGTCGCGCGCGCCTGCCCCCGCCTGGGTGTTGAGTTGCAGGCGGTAGTATTTTACCGCCTCCTCCATCACCTGCGCGAGCTCCGTGCGCCGGTCGGCGCGCTCGGTGGCCTTTGGGTCGCGCGCGGGCATCGGCATTCCCGCCTCGCGCGCGAGGATCTCCACCGCCTCCATGAAGGAGACGTTTTCCGTCTCCTTGATGAAGCCCAGCGCATCCCCCTTCGCGTGGCAGCCAAAGCAATAATAGAAGCCCTTGCGGTCATCGACGTGGAACGAGGCCGACTTTTCCTGATGGAACGGGCACGGCGCCCAGTAATCGCCCTTGGCGCGGTTCGATTTGCGCTGATCCCATACCACCTTGCGCCCGACAACATCGGACAGGGTCACGCGGGTGCGCAGCTCATCAAGGAAACCGGGGGGCAGGGACATGGTGACAGTATCGGCCCTCGTCGCACCAGAGTCGAGAGGGGCGACGCGAAGAGAGCGGGGACGAATCAGGGTTTTGGTAAGGTTGATGGCATTACGAAACGGGTAAGAGACGGGCAGGCCCGGTGCCAGATTGTCGCGCGGGGCGAAACCGCCCGACGGCACGGGACAAGACGGTTGACCGAACACGTGCCAATCGGCCCAAGCGGCCCTCATGATGCCTCATTTCCGCCCCCTTCCCCCTCGATAAGGAGAGGAATTTTCTTCCGTGCGCAGCCCCCCTTGCCGCGCCGAACCGGAGTATGACGCCATGACAGCGCATCAGCCGCGCAAGCACCGCATGCCTCGGGCCCTCCCGCCCCGTCCCGTGCGACGCCGGATCGGCGATCTGCTGCGCGACGAGGAAGGCGGGCTGCTGATCCTGTCACTCCAGCTTTTTGTGGTGATGATGATCTGTACCGGGGTTGCCATCGATTTCGTGCGGATCGAGGAGCGCCGCGCGGTGATCCAGAACACGCTCGACCGCGCATCCCTCGCCGCCGCCTCGCTGTCGCAGGATCTCGACCCCGAACTCGTGGTGCAGGATTACCTCGAAAAAGCCGGGCTCGGCGCGCTGAAAGTGACCACCACCGTCGATGAGGGCAATTTCGACGAGTGGCGCCGCGTGACCGTCACCACGAAAGACAATATGCCGACGATCTTCGGCCCGCTGGTGGGGTTGGAATCGCTCTCGACCGCCGGCCGCAGCCAGGCGCTCGAATCGGTCGGCAACGTGGAAATCTCTCTGGTGCTCGATATTTCCGGCTCCATGAGCGGCACGAAGATCAGCCGTTTGCGCAATGCAGCCAGCGATTTCGTGGAGACCATGTTCGACACGGTGCAGCCCGAGGGCGCCCCGGCGGGCCGGTTGTCGATGTCGATCATCCCCTATAACCAGCAGGTGGTACTGGGCGACGATTTTGCCTCGCTGTTGAATCTTTCCACCGATCACACGGAAAACACCTGCGCCGATGTGGAGCTCTTGTCGGACGGCGACTTCCAGATCTCGGATACAACGCCGCTGCTGCGCACCATGCATGGCGACAGCTACCCCAACTCCGGCAGCCTGTCGAACTGCGTTGAAAGCAGCAAGGCCGAGGTTCTTGCGTTCTCCAACAGCGAAACGGCGCTGAAATCGAAGATCTCGGGCC
This sequence comes from Rhodobacter maris, assembly GCF_900217815.1. Lineage (GTDB taxonomy): Bacteria > Pseudomonadota > Alphaproteobacteria > Rhodobacterales > Rhodobacteraceae > Rhodobacter > Rhodobacter maris. Next base: position 104,325 of record NZ_OBMT01000003.1, on the reverse strand, counting down.
TGAGCGCGGGCGGCAACACCTCGATTGACTTCGGCGCCCGTTGGGGGCTTGCGCTGCTCGACCCGGCCGCCCAACCGATCCTTGACGCGATGATTGCGAACGGCACGGCAAGTTCTGACCTCGACGGGCGGCCTTTTGCCTATGATGACGGCAGCCAGGACATTGACGATATCGCCCTCAAGGTGATGGTCTTGATGACCGACGGCCAGAACACCTCTGCCTATTCGACCGGGGCAGATTACCGCACCGGCAATGCGGGCGTCTATTCGGGCTATTTCGTCTCCACCAAGAGCGCCACGGCTTTTGCCTCGTCGAGCAATTCCGCCTACTGGAACTATCTCTATTATTATGTGCCCGGCAAAAGCGCCCCCTATTACAGCATGAAAAACAAGACCTGGTCCTCGAACCTTTCGGGCACGATTCACCCGATCACCTGGCAAACGGTCTGGGATTACAACGACAAGCTCTATACGATCATCTCGACCTTCCTCGTGCCGCCGATTGCAAGCTGGAAAGGCTGGGGCAGCTCCACCGCCTACAACAAGATCTATGATCTGATGGCGATCCAGTCGGTCTCAAGCGACAAGGACGACGCCCTTGATGCGCTGTGCACCGCGGCGAAAGACCAGAACATCACGATCTTCACCATGGCCGTGGATGCCCCCAGCTCGAGTATCGAACTGCTCGCGTCCTGCGCCACCGCCGAAACCTATGCCTATGACATCGACACCGACCAGATCGACGACGCCTTCGCCTCCATCGCCGCCGCGGTGAACGCGCTGCGGCTGACAAACTGAGGAGGCCGCGATGCCCAAACCCCGCCCCTCGCGCCTCACCCAGCCCCTCCTGCGCCGGTTCCGCGCGGAAGACGGTGCGGTAACGCTCCCGGCGCTTCTGTGGTTGCCGTTCTTCGTCATGCTGATGGCCGCCAGCGTCGAACTCGAGATGCTGACGGTCAAACAGACCCTGCTTGACCGTGGCGTTGATCTGACGACGCGGATCCTGCGTCTGGGAATCGACGATCTGCCCGATCACGACACGCTCAAACGCTCGGTCTGCGAGAATATGGGGTTCATCGGCAATTGCATGGACCGGCTCGCGATCGAGGTGTTTCCGGTCGACACCGACACCTGGACGAGCACCGGCGCCTCCGACGTGCTCTGCACCGATTCAACTTCGGCGGCGGAACTCTCGCCGCAGCTTCAGGCGGGCGATTCGAACCAGATGATGATCCTGCGCGCCTGCCTGAAGATCGACACGATGATGGAAATAAACCCGCTCGCCGCCGCGCTCACCCGCGATGCGGGGGGGCAGGTGGCGCTTGTGTCGATGACCGCTTTCGTCAACGAACCGCGCCCCGGGAGCTGATCCGACATGATACGCCTGCTTCGCAAATTCTGGCGTCAGACCGACGGCGCAGTGGTCTTCGAAGGGCTGTTTGGCAGCCTGTTGCTGCTTGGCTGGTACGCGATCGCCTTCCAGTTCTATGATGTGTTCCGGATGCGCGCCCAGGTGTTGCGCGCGTCCTATACCGTTGCCGATCTGATCTCGCGCGAGCGCAACGCGATCGGTCCGACCTATGTGACCGGATTGAAGAAAGTCTTCGACTATATCTCCAATACGAGTGACTCGGATGGCACCTGGCTGCGGCTGACGTTGATCTCCTGCAGCGCCCAGACCTCCGACAATTGCGATGGCGTGAGCAAAGCCTTCACCCTCGCCGCGCCCTCCTACACCACCGCGACGAGCGGGGTTTCGGTGCATACCACCACCTCGATCAATGCCGAGCATGAGCGGATCCCGATTCTCGCGCCGGGCGACATGGCCGTGGTGCTGGAGAGCTCCTACCCGTATTTTCCGATCCTCGACATCGGCGACATGGCGCTTTTGCTGGATGGCGAGACCTGGACCCAGCAGGGGTTGAGCTCGAAGCTGCGGTTCTCGAATTTCGTCGTCACCCGCCCGCGCGGCCCGCAGACGGTCTGGAACAGTACCAAATAACCGGCCCCCGCGTCGCCGCGACCGTTTCCGCTTCAGGCCGCGACCGCCTTGCGCACCATGTCCCAGTAGATCGTCTCGACCGTCTCACGGCCCAGCCGCCCGCCCTCACGATACCAGGTCGTTACCCCGGTCAGCATTGCGATGATCGCCATCGTCGCGAGCTTGGTATCGGGCAGCACGAGGCTGCCCTCCGCCTGTCCCGCTTTCAGGATCGTTTCAAGCTCGGCCTCATAGCGACCGCGCAGCGCCTCGATCACCGCGAAATTCGCGGCATTCAGGTTGCGCAGTTCCATGTAACTCAAGAACACCGCCTCGGCCCGCATCAGGTTGTAGCGAATATGGAAGCGCACGAAGGATTCGAGCGTACCAAGCGCGCCGTCTCCTCGCGGCTCCTCCGCCCAGGCGACAAGCAACTCCTCCATATGTGTCTTCAAAAGATCGAAGAGCAGCGCCTCCTTGTCGGGGGTGTAGAGATAAAGCGCCCCCGCCTGCACCCCGACGGCCGCCGCAATCTGGCGCATCGAGACCGCCGCGAATCCGTGCCGGGCAAAGAGCCGAGAGGCCTCCGCGCGAATGCGCGGGCCGGTGATTTCCGAATGTGAGCCGGTTTTGCGTGCCATTGCGCCACGCTATCTGAACGCGGCTTCGGCCTTCAACCGCAAACAACCGGGGGCCCCCGAACGCCTCTGGCGCCCGCCGCCGCGCCCACCTATGGTGGCGCCAGTCCACCCGACTCCCGTGCAACCGACCGGAAAGCGCATGCGCCTCAGACCGTTCCTTCTGCTTGTGCCGTTTTTCCTTTCCGCCTGTGGCAGTGCCGGGCAGGAGGCTTATCCGGCGCTGGTGCCGGTCGATACGCTCCTCGCCGAAGAGCCGCTCACCCCCTCGCCGGCCCCCGAACTTGAGGCCCGCGCCGCGGCACTGCGGGCCCGCGCCGCCGCCCTGCGGGCCGAAACCCCGTGACCCCGGCAAGGGGCGCGCGCCACGGGCGCGTTGCAAGCCCGCAGCCAAACCGCTAACAGGGCGGAAAGCTCACCAGACGCACGAGGTCCCCATGTCCGCCCCCGACGCATCCCCGCTCCGCCTCGGCATCGCCGGGCTCGGCACCGTCGGCATTGGCGTGGTGAAGATCGTGCAGCGCCATGCCGAGATGCTCGAGGCGCGCACCGGCCGCAAGGTGGTGATCACCGCCGTGAGCGCCCGCGACCGTACCAAAAACCGCGATGCGGATCTTTCCAGTTACGCCTGGGAGGTCGATCCGGTGGCGCTCGCCACGCGCGAGGATGTGGATGTTTTCGTCGAGCTGATGGGCGGGCATGAGGGCGCGGCGAAAGACGCGACGATGGCCGCGCTGAAAGCCGGCAAGGATGTCGTCACCGCGAACAAGGCGCTGCTCGCCCATCACGGTCAGGCACTTGCCGAACTGGCCGAAGGCGCGGGCCGGGTGATCCGCTTCGAGGCGGCTGTGGCGGGCGGCATCCCGGTCATCAAGGCGCTCACCGAAGGGCTCGCAGGCAATGCGATCCGCCGCGTGATGGGTGTGATGAACGGCACCTGCAACTATATCCTGACCCGGATGGAAACCGCGGGCCTCCCCTATGAGACCGTGTTCGAGGAGGCGCGGCAGCTCGGCTATCTCGAGGCCGATCCGCAGCTTGACGTAGGGGGCATCGACGCGGGCCACAAGCTCTCGATCCTCGCCGCGATCGCCTTCGGCACCAAGGTGAGCTTCGAGCATGTCGTGCTCGAGGGCATCGGCTGCATCTCGATCGACGATATCCGCCGCGCCGCCGACATGGGCTACAAGATCAAACTTCTGGGTGTGGCGCAAATGACCGGCCGCGGCCTTGAGCAGCGCATGATGCCCTGCCTCGTGCCCGCCGCCTCGCCGCTCGGCCAGTTGCAGGGCGGCACCAACATGGTGGTGATCGAGGGCGACTCGGTCGGCCAGATCGTGCTGCGTGGCGCGGGCGCGGGCGAAGGCCCAACCGCTTCGGCGGTGATGGGCGATGTGCTTGACATCGCGCGCGGCACGCGGCTTCCCACCTTCGGCCAGCCCGCCGCACGGCTTGCCGATCCGATTCCGGCCGCGGTCTCCGCCCCAGCGCCCTATTACCTGCGCTTGCAACTTCTCGACAAACCCGGCGCGCTCGCCAAAGTTGCGGCGGCGCTCGGTGATGCGGGGGTATCGATCTCGCGCATGCGCCAATACGGCCATGCCGACACCACCGCCCCGGTGCTGATCGTCACCCACAAGACCACCCGCGACGCGATCGACGTGGCGATTGCCGCGCTTCCCGCGACCGGCGTGGTCGAGGGGCAACCTGTTGCGCTGCGGATCGAGGAAGTCTGAACGCGCATGCGCCGGGCCACTCGGCCCGGAGTGCCAAGGAACACACACACGAAACCGCGATTTCGCGTTAGCGTTCACAGGCTTGTCACCCGGTACTGCGACGGATTAGCTGGGCACGACCCGCAAACACGACAGGACAAGCCATGACCCCCCCCACCGATTTCAATGACCGACTGCTTTCTCTGGGCCTTGCCCGGGTCTCGGAAGCGGCGGCCCATGCCTCGGCCCGCCTGATCGGCCATGGCGACGAGAAGGCCGCCGACCAGGCCGCCGTGAACGCGATGCGCGAACAACTCAACAGCCTCGACATCAAGGGTGTCGTGGTGATCGGCGAGGGCGAGCGCGACGAGGCGCCGATGCTCTATATCGGCGAAGAGGTCGGTACCGGCGAAGGCCCGGCGGTGGATATTGCGCTCGACCCGCTCGAAGGCACGACCTTGACCGCAAAAGACATGCCCAATGCGCTCACTGTCATCGCCATGGCGCCCCGCGGCACAATGCTGCATGCGCCCGATGTCTATATGGACAAGCTGGCGATCGGCCCGGGCTTCGAGAAAGACGTGGTCAGCCTCGAAATGTCCCCGACCGAACGGGTGGCTGCGCTCGCGAAGGCGAAGGGCTGCACCAATCAGGACATCACCTGCTGCATCCTCGAACGCCCGCGCCATGAAGCGCTGATCGAGGAAGTGCGCGCCACCGGCGCCGCAATCCGGCTGATCACCGATGGCGACGTGGCGGGCGTGATCCACTGCGCTGAACCCGATGTGACGGGCATCGACATGTATATGGGCTCGGGCGGCGCGCCCGAGGGCGTTCTTGCGGCCTCCGCGCTCAAATGCATGGGCGGGCAGATGTGGGGCAGGCTTCTCTTCCGCAACGATGACGAGCGCGGCCGGGCGAGAAAGGCGGGGATCACCGATCTCGACAAGATCTATGCACGTGACGACATGGTGCGCGCCGATGTGATCTTCGCCGCGACCGGGGTGACGAACGGCTCGATCCTGCGCGGCGTGAAGCGCAATCCGAAGTTCATCGAGACCGAAACGATCCTGATGCGCTCGAAAACCGGCTCGGTGCGCCATGTGATCTACCGCAATCCCATTCGGTGAGGGAGGAAACGGGGGGCTGCCGCCCCCCGCACCCCCCGCTTTTCGTGGGGGCCATGCCCCCACACCCCCGCGCCCGCCCCTCTGGCGGGCGTTTCGCTTTTTCGGTAATCCCGTCGCATGAGTGCTTTTCTGACTGTCGAGAATTCGTTGACGGGGCGGCGCTGGGTCGGCCCGACGATCGAGGCTGACCGGCTGGCCGAGGCGATGGCGCAGGCGACCCGCCTGCCCTTGCCTCTGGCCCGCGTGCTGGTGGCCCGCGGCGTGACGGCCGAGCAGGCGGAGGGCTTCCTTGAGCCCACCCTGCGTGAACTTCTGCCCGATCCGCACCGGCTCAAGGACATGGAAAAGGCCGCGGCGCGCTTTCTGCTCGCCCTCAATCGGCGAGAAAAGATCGCCGTCTTCGCCGATTACGACGTCGATGGCGGCGCCTCCGCGGCGCTCCTCATGATCTGGCTGCGCGCCTTCGGCCATGCCGCAACGCTCTACATTCCCGACCGCATCGACGAGGGCTATGGCCCCAATGTGCCCGCCATGCAGGCACTCGGTCGCGATCATTCCCTGATTGTCTGCGTCGATTGCGGCACGCTTTCGCACGAACCGGTGGCGGCCGCGCGGCCCGCCGATGTGGTGATCCTCGACCATCACCTCGGCGGTGAGACCCTGCCCCCCGCGCTTGCCTGCGTGAACCCGAACCGGGCCGACGAACCGGGCGATCTCGGCCATCTCTGCGCCGCCTCTGTGGTGTTTTTGATGCTGGTCGAGGCGAACCGGCAACTGCGGGCGCAACAGGTCAAGGGCCCTGACCTCATGGCGCTTCTGGATCTCGTGGCGCTCGCGACCGTGGCCGATGTGGCGCCGCTTGTCGGCGTGAACCGGGCGCTGGTGCGCCAGGGGCTGAAGGTGATGGCGCGGCGCGAGCGCCCCGGCCTTGTGGCGCTGTCCGATGTGGCGCGGATCGACCGGCCGCCCACCGCCTACCACCTCGGCTTCCTGCTCGGGCCGCGCGTCAACGCGGGCGGGCGGATCGGTGCGGCCGACCTCGGCGCGCGGCTTCTCGCCACCGAGAGCCCGACCGAGGCGGCAGCGCTGGCGGAACGGCTCGACCGGCTCAATGCGGAGCGCCGCGAGATCGAGAACCGGGTGCGCGCGGCCGCCCTCGCCCAGGCCGAGGCGCGCGGGCTCGACGGCCCGCTCGTCTGGGCGGCGGGGGAGGGCTGGCACCCGGGCGTGGTCGGCATCGTTGCGGCACGGCTGAAAGAGGCGACAAACCGCCCGGCGGTGGTGATCGGGCTCGAAGGCGGCATCGGCAAAGGCTCGGCGCGTTCGGTGGCGGGGGTCGACCTTGGCGCGGCGGTGCAACGCGTGGCGGCGGAGGGGCTTCTCGTCAAGGGTGGCGGGCACCGCATGGCGGCGGGGCTGACGGTCGAGGAAGGCCGAATTGAGGCCGCGATGGCACGCCTTGCCGACCTCCTCGCCCGCCAGGGCGCGGGCGCGGGCGGGCCCACCGATTTGCGGCTCGACGGACTGTTGATGCCTGGCGCCGCAACGCCTGCCCTCGTCGAAGATCTTGAGCGGGCAGGCCCTTTCGGCCAGGGCGCGCCCGGGCCGCGCTTTGCCTTTGCCGAAATGGCGATCTCGGGGGCGCGGCGGATCGGCGAGAGCCATCTGCGGTTCTCCCTCGGGGCTGGGATGGGCTCGAAGATCGACGCCGTGGCCTTCGGCGCCTTCGACGGCCCACTCGGCCCGGCGCTCTCGGCTGGCGGCGCGGGGCGCTTTCATCTCGCCGGCAAGCTCGAGATCAACAGCTGGGGCGGGCGCAATCGCGTACAACTGCGCCTTGACGATGCAGCGCGCGCCTGAGGGCGTCACTAGCCTTTGTTTTCGTGAGATTTTCCACCTTGTTACAGAGCCGCAAAGAAAGTTTGAAAAATCTGCAAAATCCCTCTTGCGAGTCACGCACGCCTGGCCTAAACACCGCCCCACGCTGCACGGCAAAGCGCTGAAGCAGCAACGGTGGCCCGTTCGTCTATCGGTTAGGACGTCAGGTTTTCAACCTGAAAAGAGGGGTTCGACTCCCCTACGGGCTGCCACCACAATCCGCAACATGTTGTTATTCATCGGGTTTTACCGCCTTCCTGTCCAACTTCGTAACTGAGTTGGACATGTTGCCCAATTTCGCGAACCCACTATCAGCCAGCTTCGAGCGGTTGGCCTTCTTGGTGTAGGTCGCGGCCTCTTTCGTGTCGGTATGGGCGAGATAGGAAGCCACTTCCCATTCGCTCGCCCCGGCATCCGCAAGGCGTGTTGCACCAGCCTTGCGCAGCCCATGCAATGAGCCTGGGACGCCCGCCTCTTTGCACCGATCCCTAAACCAGTTGCCCAGCGTCTCGGGCTTGTAGCCAATCGGGCGCTTGTCCTGAGTGATCAGAAGCAGCCTGTCTTTGGGCAGCTTATCCAGTTCCTCGGCCAGTTCGGGCAGGATCGGCAGATCAGCCGCAACAGAGGTCTTGCCGCGCCGATAGGCGATCCGGTCGCGGCCTTCCCGCGTGGCAATATGCTGCCAGCCCACGCCGCAAAGGTCTTGCCGCGCCATGCCGGTATTGAGCGCCAGAAGCAGCACAAGACGCGCCTTTGATCCGGGGCCATGTCGGGCAAGGAAGCGGTCAACCTCTGCATCGGTCCAGGTGTGATAGCCGTCCGGGTTGGTCTTCATGTGCTCGGCAAAGCGCGCCGGGTTGGGGCCGGAATAGCCCAGCTTCTTGGCCGCGAAGTTGAACAGCATGGAGAGGTTTTTCTTGACGGTGTTCGCCGCCGCCGGGCCGGTCTTCTTGCCCATCAGGGCTTCGACGTGCTTGACCTCGATCCGCGCAAAAGGAAGGTCCCCGGCCCGGTCGCGGAGCCAATCGAGTTCGCCGCGAATGCTGCGCTTGCGCGAATCCGACAGGTTCTTGAATTTGAGGCTGCTAAGATATTGCTCGATCAGCCACGCTACGGTGTCGGGCGCGGCGGTCGAGGTCGGCACCTTGGCCCCCTGCAACGCCGCCTCATAGGCCGCAAGGAATGCAGGGCTGCCGTAGGGGCCGGGAATGTTGCAGCGAAAATCCCCGGCCTCGAATTTCCAGTAGATGCGGCCCTTGACACGATTAGGTCGAACACCGGGGAAAGGGTTCTTGCGGCCCCTCATTTCAACAGCCTGTCGCAAGGGTTGGTGATCACGTCTGCATCGACACCCTCGGGGAAAATCGCGACCTTGCCGGTGCGATGATCGACTTCAATCTTGCCAATGCGCAAACCGCCCTCGATCGCCGCCGCGACAGTGCGCTTGATTTCGGCCTGAGAGACAAGGGCAGGACGGCCAGCCATAATTTTAGACCTCCGCCTTCCGCGTCCAGCCCTTCGACTTCGCCAGCTGGACCAGCGAGCGGGGGGCGGCATTGAAACGGGTGTAGTCGAATGCGGCCACCGGGCGGGCGCGCTCGTTCGGCCCGGTGATCTCGTCGCAGAAGTTTAGGGCGAGGGCTTCCTCGGCTGTCATCCAGGTTTCCTCTGCCATCCAGGCACGAATCCGCGCAACCGGCTGCCCCGTCGCGCGGGAATAGGCTTCGGCATAAGTGCCCGTGAGCTTGTCGAGCGTATCGGCCTCGCCGCGCAGCTCGCCCGCGGTGCCGAAGATCACCGAAGCCGGTTCATGGATCATCATATGCGCGGAGGAATGCATCAGGACATGTTTCGCCGCGACGGCCACCAGCGAGGCCGCAGAGGCCGCAAGCCCGACAACCTGCACGGTGACCCGCCCATGATCTTGCACAAGCGCCATGATCCCGGCCCCCTCGTGCGCATCGCCCCCGGGCGAGTTGACGATGATCTGCGCCGCGCCGGGGTTCGCTTCAAGGAAGCGCCCGACGCTCGCGGTGGTGTTCTCGCCCTCACCAATCAGCCCGTTGATGTGCAGCGCCTCGGTCACTCTGCCGCCTCCTCGCTATCGGAAATCTTGAAGATGCTGCGCCCGTCGACGACATAGCCTGCCGCCTTGGCGCGCGCCCGGAGGAGCCGATAGGCCTCCGGGATCGAGGCCAGCGAGATGGACGGGCCAGCGACACAGCGGTATTCGAAATCGCCGTTGCCGCTTTTTTGCACTTGCCCGACGCGCTTGAGGCCATCGAGAATCGTGCTTTGAACTTCATCGAGGGTGCCCGCACCGTAGAGAGCCACCGGTTCCCAGTTGATCCCGGTGAACGGGTCTTCGATCGCGTTCGACATTGCGAGGACGAAGCGCGGGGTGCACGGCATCGAGTTCTCGATTTCATCGAGGAACTTATCGAGCGCAAGGGAGTGCGCCCGGACCGTTTCCCCGATGACGGTGACACTCACCCCTTGCGCCGCGAGCACTTCAGCGATGACGAGAGCCAAAGCGTGCCGCCCGGTGTAACGGCGTTGGCCAGCGTCTCCGAAGTCATCGGCATCGTTCCAGGGCGCATCGCCGGATTTCTGGATATTGCGGATTGCTTCGCGTGGGCGGCCGGTGATCTCCGCGAGAGCCTGAAGCCGGATCGTGTCTTTCGTCATTTTTCGCTCCTATGTGGGTTTCCTAAAACCTATTTCATATATGGTTCCCGTGCAACCCACTTTGTTGATCGTTTATCTCACGTCATCATCGGTTCCCGCACGATCGGGCTCGCTTCCTGCTTAAGACCAATCGCGGCCTTCAGCTCGTTCGCAAGTTCAACCGAGCTCTTGGTGGGCAGCCCGTCATCGATCAGCATCATGAGGTGCTGTGCGACTTCGAGCGTGCTCGCCACGCTCTCACATACGGCCCTGTCATCCATCGCGGACGAGCCGTTTTCGAGCGCAAGGCGGCAAGTGGTGATGATGGAACCGGCCAGAAAAGCCCGGGTTTCGGCAAGTGGCAGGTCCCCCTTCTCGGGGCTAAGCGCGACTGTCGCAATCATGACCGGGCCTCGCTGCCGATCGCTTCGGCCAGGGCAACCAGCTCGGAGCGCCGGACGACCGCATAAGTTCGATCATCGAAGAACGGGAGCGCATCCGCCGCGAGCGTCAAGAGCTGCGCCGCGAGATCAAGACGCGGGCCGGGACCCGAGTTGAGATAGCAGACATCACGAAAAACCCGTTCCACGCGGCCAATGACCATAGAGTGACACTCTTCGCGATCGATGAAGTGAATTGTCCCGTCCGGGCTGACCACGCGGCACTTCCCGCCAGACCACATGGAAAACTGCGCGATTTCACCCGTGACCAGCCTGTATTTGGCATCCGCAGTAACGCGATCGGCAGGAGGGATCTGGATCATGTCGCCCTCGCGATACCTCAAAGCGGGGACATCGGAGAGAACGCGCACAAAATGCACGGATCTTGTCTCTTCAGCGCTGCTGAAGCGGGAAGTTTTGACGGCAGGCAAGCCGGGGACGTTCCCCGAAGTGGGGTTAAAAGCGTTCATCGTGTTTCCTCTTGTCAGGCTGCGGTTTGTTCGGCCCGGGCCTTCGCGGCCCGGATCACCTGGACAACCTCGGAGTTTTGCGAGCGCCCGTTGCACTCGGCCTGATCCTTGATCCAGTCCTTCAGATCGGGCGGAAGGCGAAGCTGCATCGGCTTACGGTCGGTCATTGCAAACTCCATGATGTCCAAGTGACATTACTATATGTCCAATGGACATCATTGCGTCAAGCTATTTCCTGTGTCCATTTGACATCATGCCAGAGCAAGAGAAACGAGCCCTATCCGACAAGTTCATGCTTCGCCTTCCCGATGGGATGCGCGACCGGATCAAGGCGGCGGCGGATGCCAGCAACCGCAGCATGAATGCCGAAATCGTCGCCACGCTCGAAGAGAAGTATCCCGCCCGCGATGATGCGCTGATCGAGGCTCTGGAGCAGTTCTCGAAGCAGCTCCCCAAGATCAGCATGGAAGAGGCCCTGCGGCGCATGAAGGAATTCGAAGACCAGATCAGGGCTTCGAAGGAAGGCAAGTCAACGTCCCCCTGAGCGAGTGAATGAGGATGAAATGACAAAGCTGAATGCCGCTGAAATTCTGAATTGGATCGAAGGGACCGCGACGCCTGGCGACTCACAGGATCAGATCAGGGGACGCTTTCAGAAGATGTTCTGCGAAGGCGAGAGCAAGGCAGCCAGGGCACAGCTACAGAGCGAGTTGCGCTTGGCGCTGACGATGTGGGAGTTGAAGCGACGTCAAACCCGGCCTAACGGCTGATCGGTGTCTTGCGTGATTGCAATTCCAAGCTGAGCCTTGAGAGCCGGCAATGGGCTGAGAAGTTTGCCACGAGCTATGTTGCTTCAGAGTGTCGCGCATATACTGTCAATTTGACAGTCCGTAAACCCTTTGTTACCTTGACCGTGCCTAGATTGACCTATCATCTTGACGGTATGGCCGTGCTGATTCCCTTTCGAAAGCCAATGACACCGCAACTATTCGAACAGGAAGTTCGAGGAAGGGCGCAGTTCTCCCATATGGTGGTCCAAACGGACCATCTTAAAGAGCAGATGATGGCGCGAGACGTGACGTTCCGCCAAGTGCCCAACACGCTAAGAAAAGGCTCACTTAAGAAGCCTCCAGAATACAATGCCCAACACGCAACATACGAAGGAGCAATGACATATCACGGAACCGGGAGGGAAGTCACCGTCATTTGCGCAATCCGCGGAAGTGAACTGACCGTTTTCGCCGTGACTGTCTACTGATCCAGGAGACGACTATGCAAACTCACCAGGAGAAGTATCATTATACCGAATGCGGACTAGACACTGTCTATCTCCTGAACGGCTTCGAAGTGACCGAAACACCCTACGGAAGAGGCGTTTCCATTCATGATGTCGACGGGCTGCACCGTGCCATCGGCTTGCAGCTCTCCGAGCAAAGTGCCCCTCTTTCCGGTCGCGAGTTTCGCTTTATCAGACATGAACTTGACCTGTCCCAAAAAGCATTAGCAGTGCTCATCGGCGTTGATGAGCAGTCCATTGCTCGTTGGGAGAAGGACAAGACCAAGATCCCGGCTCCGGCACAGCGCCTTGTCGGGGCATACTACAGAGATAAAGTGAACGACGAAGAGACAGGACTTGCAGATGCTCTTGAACGTTTGTCGGCGCTCGATGCTGAGATGCACAGGCTTATGACGCTTGCCAGATCGAGTGAAGATCAGTGGATCGTTTGCGCGGCCTGAGGGCGACAACCCTCGGTCCTTTGCGTAACTGTTCCGGTGAACTTAGCCCACGCCATTGTTGGCGTGGGCATCACTTTGCCAAGACATCTCGAACTTTAGAGAAAACAGCGGCCCCACCCAAGGGCGAGGCCGCTTCGGTGAGCCGCCGTCGCCCCGGAAGGCCCAAGGCCGCGACTCTGCCGGGGTTTGCCCACTCACCGGCGAACGGGGATGGCTGCCAATGCCTATGGCGGTCCCATCCTGACCATTCGTTGGGTGACCGCGCGACGCGGTCACCCGCGCGCGCTTACTCGCCCGGGTTCATGAACCAGGCGCGGTGATCTGCGAAGCCGCAGCCGAAATCGAGCCGGACCTTGAATTCCATCGAATCCACGTCGAAGCCCTCGCGGGTGAAGATCTGCGGCCCCTTGGCGCCGTCCAGATAGGCATGGAGCATCCCATCCGGCACGCCCGGCGCCGCCGAGAGATACCAGCGCTTCGCGTTCGTCAGGTTCGCATCCACCAACACCTCGAGCTTTTCCGAGAACGGGTTGACCTGATCGACGCTCGCGGCGGTGATCGCGGCAACGAGCTGCTGCGCCGCGGTTTCCAGTTCGGGCGGCACGATCAGGAACGCCGGTTGCACCTGGATCGCCTCGCCCGAAAGCCCCTTCTGCCGGCGCAACGCGGTGCGCGCGACGGTGAGCGAGGTGACATTCGGCGCGGCACCGATCGCCGCAAGGTTGCCGTGATCCGCATGGAACAGCGTCTTGCCGTCCTGCATCGTCGGCCCGAGGCCCGCGTTCTTTTCGAGCAGCGAGGCAAAGAGCTTCGCTTCGGTCAGCGCGGCGCCAGTGCCCTGAAGGCGCGCGGCATTGCTCAGAACGCCCAGGTCATCATTGACGAAGGCCTGCCGGGTCAGGGCGAACACCTTGCCATAGGTCTCGACGGCGAAGGCCTCACCCGCTTCCGCGATCGTGCCGCGGGTGAACTCGCCCGCCTCGTTCACCTTGTCGAGCCCCATCCCGTTCGACACCTGCACCGTGTTGATGGGGCGGAAGTCCGAGGCCGTCACCTCGCGCGAGGCGCGTTTGAGCTGGCCTTCCGATGCCACATAGGCATTGAGCAGGAGTTGGTTCGAGGCGATCCCGAGGGCGATCGGGAAATCATCGCTCACATGCAGCCCGCTCATGAACTGCCGCGCGCCGCGACGGCTCGCGCCGCTCTCGAAGCGCGCCAGATCTTCAAGGCGCATTTGCGCGAACTCACGCCCATGCGTCGGCACATGGCCCGCCATCATCCGCGCCAGGAGGCCATCGGCCATGCAATCGGCAAGGCTCGGGCTGCCGCCCGCACGCGCGGAAACCATCGAAGCCGTGCCGCGCGCGAGATCCGGTGCGGCGGTGCGTCCGTTGGGCTCATTCGCGGCCATGATCGCGGCGGCTTCCTCGCCCGCCGCTTTTGCGATCGCCTGGGCGATCTGCGCCGGGTCCTCGATCCCGGAACCGGCGCGCAGCGCGTGCTTCGAGATCCGCAGCATGGCGGCGGCATCGAGGCGCCCCGAATGGAGGAACGGCGCGGCCATCTGGGCAACCTGAGCGAGTCCTTGCGCCGTGGCATCGGCTGCGGCGAGGCTCACGCCATGCGCCGCCATCAGGTCGGCCTGATCGGGCGGCAGGCCCGCCTTCGAGGCGGCAAGCCGCATCTGGGCGAGGTGACGGGCGGTCGGTTGCGCCGCGCCGGTGGTGTGCTTGTCGAGCATGTGAAACTCCTTTGCGTCTCGACGTTGAGCGGTGCGGCCGCTCTTCCGGCCCCCGACATCGGGGGCGACAACAACAACCCTAATCGGAAGGAGGTATCTTGATACCTCTCTGCCCTGAAACGGGGTGCGAATTACCCGCGTGCGGTAGGGTGCCTGGAAGGACCCGCGCCGGATCTTCTGGCACCGCACAGCTTGTTAAGCCGCCCGCCTTGTTAAGGCTTGCCCTAATGTTAAGCGGCGTTACATGCTCGGGGTGCGAATTACCCGCGCACGGATAGCCTGCGGGAAGGACCCGAAGCGCCCCGATCTCGGGCAGCCGGTAGGAGATTTCGAGCTCGATGCGCATTGCGCGCAGCTTGCGCTTCATTGCCGCCAGCTGATCCTTGGCTCGCAGCGAGAGGCATTCGCTGCGCAGCACCACGTCCGAAAGCGCGCGATCGAGTGCGAGGATCTGCAAGCGGGTCAGGGCTGCATCGTCAGGGCTCGCCCCGTTCTTCGCCATCGTCACGCCGCACCCCCGATCCTTGCCCGGACAGACAGAACCGCCCCGGGCGTGTCCCGGGGGTGGGATGGTTCCCCCCCTAAAGGGGGGAAACCATTCCCCCGCCTTGTCCGGTCCACAATGCGCCGTGCGGCCTTGTCCGGACATGAGGCGGACACGGAGCGATTGCGGATATTTTCATTGTATTTCATTGCCTTGACTGCGTGCCCGGACATGCCGGACAGGGCCGGACACGCGCCCATGTCCGGAAGCATCGGACACGCCGGACAGAGGCGGACAAAGAGGCGTGTCCGGATCATTCCACCCTCCACACCAGTTCGTCGCGCACCACGATCAATCGCTCGGTTTCCAGCCCTTCCCGCGCGCGGCGGAAGGCCTTGAGCTGCGTGTCCCGGTTGTCCGAGGTCGAGAGGGTGCCCGCCGCTATGCAGGCATCCCGCCACTGATCGAGCGCCACGCCGGGCCCGCTCGGGTAGTGCGGCTTGCGGTGGATCTCCCCCGCTTCCGCAAGCACCTTGTCGAGAAGATCGAGCGCAACCCGCGCCGATCCCGTAACCTCCGCGTGGCCCGCCCGGGCGGTCTCCACCGGCTCGACAAAGCAGGACGTGACCTGATCGCCGTCTTGATCGTGGCCAAGTTCCTTTCGACGCAGAGTGTAAGCGAAGCGATCGCCGGTCGGCCCGTCGCGTTGCTTCGTCACCTCTGCCGTGATCTGGCCCACTTCATCGCGGGTCAGTTCGATTTCCGTATCAATCGCCGCGCGCAACGAAGAATGCCCCCGCGCGCCCCGCGCCACGTCCTTGCCGGTGTGATGCACCAGCATGATATGCGCGCCCGTGGCGCGGCGGATATGGTCAAGGCTCGCCACCAGATGCGCAATGTCGGGCGCGGTGTTTTCATCAAGGCCGCCCATCACCCGGGCGAGCGTGTCGAAGATGATCAGCGAGAACGGCTCGTTATGAACGGCGGCGAGGTGCTGCAACGCCTCGGAAAGCGGCGCGGCGGCCCCCTTGCTCCCGGTCAGGGTCAGCGGCCCGTTATAGACCCAGAATTCCGGATCTTCGAGCGCGGCAACGCGGTTGGCAAAGCTACCGCCCCCCTCCGCGGCGACATAGAGCACCTTCCCCTTACGTGTGCGCCGCCCGCCCCAGCTGAGCCCCTTGGCAACGTGGTGGGCGATGTCGAGGGCAAGGAAGCTCTTGCCCACATTCGACGGGCCATAGAGGACCGAAACCCCGCCCCGATCGAGCCAACCTTTCACAAGGTAGGGGCGTTCGAGCTGGCGCTCTATGTTGCCCGCAAAGGTGATCGCGCCCAGCATGGCCATGGCGCGAGGTTTCAGCGCGTCGGGATTGCCCCGCAATGGCCGGACATTCCCGCCCGCGCCCCGCGCTTCTTCGATGGGCGCAACATCCTCGGCCCGGCCCATCACTTCGCGCACGCGCTCGATACCGCCAACCTTCGAAGGATCGCTTCCATTTTCGGAGTTCATGCCGCACCCCCGCTAAACGCATGGGCGCAGATCACTTCGGCTTGTTCCGGGTGCAGAGAATGCAGCGCGGCAATCAGGATTGCGGCGCGCTCGCCCGTGGTCAGCCGTGCAGCCCAGACGCTTGCCACCGCCTGCCACGCTTCGGGCGTGTCGAGGATCAGACCATAACCGAGAAGCTTAGCGGCGCGCTTGTGGCTGTCTTTGGCGAGGGCTTGGATCGGATTTTGGGGCGCTTTTCCGTTGGACGTTTGGGGAATTTCCCCTTTCCGTTCAATGGGTGTTTGGCGCGCAGTTGGACGTGCCGGGAAATTGATTTCATTGGGAAAGGTGTGCCCCCTACGGGCTGCCACCTTCCAAAAATTGCACTGAATACATTCACTTTTTCGCCGTTTTTGTATCAAGGCGAGAGGGTGGCACAACGTTCCCTGTCTGTTCCGCACCCATCACAAGCCGCTTTCGAACCGCCGCGCGGGTATAGCGCTCTGCCTCGGCAAGGGTCTGGTGACCGCCCCACGCCATGATCGCATGCGCAGATCCGCCCGCTTCGGCAATTGCCGTCAAGTGGCTCTTGCGCGGGCCATGTGCTAACGTGGGCTTTGGCGCTGGTTCCGGGCAGAGCGCAAAAGCGTATAGACCCCGGAAGCAACCACCAACGCTGCCCCTGCCAGCGTGGCCGCATCGGGCCGCTCACCAAAGACAAGCACGCCGAGAATGAGCGCGAAGACGAGCCGGGTGTAGCGAAACGGCGTGATCACGGAAACGTCACCCATCCGCATCGCCGCGGTGAGCGCCCAATAAGCCGCGACGCCCACAGCCACGGCCCCCGCAATCGGCCAAAGCGCGTCCGGGTGCGGCGGGGCAGCACCGCCCGTCACCGCAAGAATGATCGCGCCCGCGGGCACAAGCGCGGCAAAGCCGTAGATGCCAAGCTGGAAGTTCGTCAGCACCTTCGGCGCGGCCCGGGTTGCGAGGTCGCGCCCGGCAAAGCCCAAAAGGCCCAGCACGGTCCAGAGCGCGGCGGGCACGAACCCTTCGAGTCCCGGCCGCAAGATCACCAGAACCCCGACAAATCCGACCGCGATCGCCGCCCAGCGCCGCGGGCCGACTTTCTCGCGAAACAGGAGCGCTGCTCCCGCCACCACGACAAGCGGGGTCGCCTGCAAGATCGCCGAGGCGTTGGAAAGCGGTGTCAGCGCGATGCCGAGCGTATAGCCGAGCCGCCCGGTGATCTCGAAAGCCGCCTTGAGCAGCATGAGCCGGCTCGCCACGGCGCGGTGCCAGATACCTTGGCCCGCGCCGAGGGCAAGCGATGCAAAGACCGCCGTGCCGCCGAGCCCGAACAGGATCAGCACCTCCCCCACCGGCAAAGCCCCCGTCGCCCGCTTGACGAACATGTCCTCAAGCGCAAAGAGCCCCATCGCGAGCACCATCAGCCCCGCGCCGCGCAGGTTTTCCATCACGCTCTCCCAGTTCTTCCGGCGGGTGAAAATATGACGCGGAGTGCAAAGGGTCTATGCCCTTTCCACCGCGCGCCCCCCGGCCTAATCTCGGCCCGCCGCACAAGCAAGCGCGAGAGGAAGGCCATGACTGCAGAACGGGTGATCGGGGTGATCGGGGGCTCGGGTGTCTATGACATCGCCGGGCTCGAAGGGGCAACATGGCAGGCGGTCGAAACCACCTTTGGCGCGCCCTCGGATGAACTGCTCGTCGGCTATTATGATGGCGTGAAAATGGTGTTCCTGCCGCGTCACGGCCGCGGCCACCGCTTCACGCCAACAAGCGTGCCGTACCGTGCCAATATTGCCGCGATGAAGATGATGGGGGTGACCGATCTCGTCGCCGTCTCCGCCGTGGGCTCGCTGCGCGAAGATTACGCGCCGGGCGATTTTGTCGTGGTCGATCAATATATCGACCGCACTTTTGCCCGCGCCAAGAGCTTTTTTGACACCGGGCTCGTGGGCCATGTCTCGGTGGCCCATCCGACCTGTGCCCGGCTCTCCGCGCTTTGCGCCGAGGCGGCGCGCAAGATCGGTGTGACAGTCCACGCGGGCGGCACCTATGTGGCGATGGAGGGTCCGCAATTTTCCACCCAGGCCGAAAGCGAGCTTTACCGCTCCTGGCATGCCGATGTGATCGGCATGACCGGCATGCCCGAGGCCAAACTCGCCCGCGAAGCGGAGATGTGCTACGCCTGCGTGGCGATGGTGACGGATTTCGATTGCTGGCACCCGGATCATGATGCCGTGGATGTGGCGCAGGTGGTGGCCACCGCGATCGCCAATGCCGACAAGGCGCGCAATCTTGTGGCTGCGCTCCCCGCGCTGCTCAAGGGCCCGGCCGAGACCTGTGCGAAGGGCTGCACCCATGCCCTCGATGGCGCGATCATGACCGCGCCCGCCAAACGCGACCCCGAAGTGATCGCCCGTCTGATGCCCGTGATGGGCCGCGTCCTGAAAGGCTGAATGATGAAGACCGTCAAGGATTACATCCGCACCATCGCCGATTTCCCGCATGAGGGGATCATGTTCCGCGATGTCACCACGCTCTTTGCCGACCCGCGCGGCTTCCGCATGGCGATCGACCAGCTTCTGCACCCCTGGGCGGGCGAGAAGATCGACAAGGTGGTGGGGCTCGAGGCGCGCGGCTTCATTCTGGGCGGCGCCATCGCGCACCAGCTCTCCAAGGGCTTCGTGCCGATCCGCAAAAAAGGCAAGCTGCCGGGCCAGACCATCAGCCAAGCCTACAAGCTCGAATATGGCGAGGCGATCATGGAGCTCCATGACGATGCGATCCAGGCGGGCGAGAAGGTGCTGATCGTCGATGACCTGCTCGCGACGGGGGGCACCTGCGGCGCGGCGATCCAGCTCGTCGAGCGGCTCGGCGGCGATATTGTCGGCTGCTCCTTCATCGTCGATCTGCCCGAACTGGGCGGCCGCAAACTGCTTGAGGGCCTCGGCATGGACGTGAACGTGCTATGCGAGTTCGAGGGCGCGTGATGCGACGGGGCGGGCTCGCGCTCGCCCTGATGCTCGCGGCGGGCCCGGCCGCGGCCGATATCGCCCGCCCGCAAAGCCTCGATGCGCTGCTCGTCGTGCTGCAAAATGCCGTTGCCGCCACCGGCGATGCGACCGAAATCCGCCCCGATCCCTCGGCGCACCGGCTCTTTCTCACCTGGAAGGGCACCCAGCTCGTTGCCGACCCGCACAACCTTTTCATGGCGATGCAGGGGGCTATGACCGATGCCGAGCGACAAGAGATGCTTGATGCCTATCTTGCCGCCTTCGACGATCTCGTGGCACTTGAGGGCGGCGTGCTCGACCCTGCCCGACTGCTGCCGATCCTGCGCCCCTCGACTTTCGCCGAGCATCTGCCCGAAGCGCGCAAGATCGCCGCAGTTCCCTGGGCGGCGGGACTCTCGATCTATCTGGTCGAGGACCGCGCTTCGAGCACGGCTTACGTCACCCCCGAGCGGCTCAAGGGCGCCGGGCTCGATGGTGCGTCCGCCACGAAAGCCGCACTTGCCAATCTCGCCACCCACAAGACGCGGTTCGAGCCGCTCGGCACGCAGCGCTGGGCGCTTGTGCTCGACGGTACATACGAAAGCTCGCTTCTGCTCGATAACGAACTCTGGCGCCGCTTCGCCGAGGATCAGGGCCCGCCGATCATGGTGGTACCAAACCGCGATACAGTGGTGGTGGATACGAGCGGCACCCCCGAGGCCGCGGCGGATCTCGCGGCTTTTGCCCGGGCGATGCAGCAGGCCAACCCCTACCCGGTCTCCGATCAGGTGTTTCGCTGGACCGGTCAGGCCTGGGCCGTCCTGTCACCCCCCTGAGGCAACAGCGCGCGGCTTCCCCGGGGCATAGGGCCCCAAAATCCGCGGCTTACTCAAAATGGGGTGAATCGCGTTAATCTTTTCATAACCCGAATCGCGCTACTCAAAACGTGCCTGATGGTTCGGCTGCTTGCAAACACGTGAACCAATAGAGCAGCGCCCTGCCGCCCCCGGCAGGGCGCACCTATTTTCCACCCATGTCATCAATGCCTTATATTGGCCACCCTGGATCTCAGGTGGGCAGGATCACGCCGGGATTGAGAATCCCCCGCGGGTCGAGCGCCGCTTTCACCGCCCGCATCATCGTGAGCTTCGCCGGATCCGCGGTGCGGGCAAGCTCGCCCACTTTGAGCCGCCCGATGCCGTGTTCGGCCGAAATCGAGCCGTCGAACCGCTCCACCACCAGCCGGTGCACTGCTTCCATCACCGCATGGCGCTCATCGTCATATTCGGCCCGAGTGCGCCCCTCAGCCGGGAAAGCGTTGAAATGCAGATTGCCGTCACCAACATGGCCAAAACAGTTGATCCGGTAATCCCCCATCCCGGCCAGCATCGCCCCCGCCTCGCGGATGAAGGCCGGGATCTCGGCCACCGGCACGGCGATGTCATGGCTTGAAATCGCGCCGATGCGGCGGTTCGCCAGCGGGATCGACTCGCGCATCTGCCACAGGCGCGCGCGCTGCGCCTGCGATTGCGCGATCACGGCATCAGACACCCGCGCCCCCGCCGCCTCGTAAAGCGCACCAAAGGCGGCCTCTGCCTCCATGCCCTCGGGCAAGCCCAATTCGATCAGAACCGACCAGTCAGGGTCCGCCGCGAAGGGCAGGCTCACTTCCGGCCCGACAGCGCGCAAAAAGGCAAGCCCCTGCCCTGAAATCAGTTCAAAAGCGCTCACGCAGCCCGCAAGCTGCGCCTGCGCGATCCCGAGAAGCTCGACCGCCGCCTGCGGCGAGGCGACCGCAAAAACCGCCGTGCCCTCGACGGCGGGCGGCTCGACGAGCTTCAGGCTTGCCGCGGTGATCACGCCAAGGCTGCCCTCGGCGCCGATCATCAGATCGCGCAAATCGTAACCGGTATTGTCCTTGGCGAGACGTTTCAGCCCGTGCCAGATCGTGCCATCCGCCAGCACCACTTCGAGCCCAAGGCAGAGCGCGCGCGCATTGCCGTAGCGCAACACATTCACCCCGCCCGCATTGGTGGCGAGGCACCCGCCGATCTGCGCCGAGCCCTGGCTCGCCAGCGTGAGCGGAAAGCGTCGCCCGGCGACCTCTGCCTGCTCATGCACCGCCTGCAACGTCGCGCCCGCCTCGATCACAAGGCTCTGCGCGTCGATCGCGCGCAGCGCCGCCATCCGCTCGAGGCTCAGGAGCACCGGCGCGGGCCCTTCGGAGAGCACCTGCCCACCCACAAGCCCGGTGCCGCCGCCAAAGGGCACGACGCCGACCCGCCGGGCATGGCAGAACGCCAAAAGGGCCGAGACCTGTGCCGTGCTCTCGGGCCGCGCCAGCACGCCCGCCTGCCCTCTCCAGCGCCCGCGCGGCTCTTCCAGATACCGCGGCTCGGCCGCACCCAGCCAGAGCCCCGGCACCGCCTCGCCCAGAGTGCGGATGAACAGATCATCGGCCGGATTGAGCATCGCTTTCCTTTCGACTTTGTCCAACTGTCCCGGGGCAGCGATGCCGGAGCAGCCCCGCCCCGCTCAGCCGATATCGGTTCGACCCCGCCGGTCTGCGCGCAGATTGGCGTAAAGCACATGGTTGCGCCAGCGCCCGTTGATCTGCAGATAGCTCTGCGCCACGCCCTCGTATTTGAACCCGGATTTTTCCAGCACCCCGCGCGAGGCGGCGTTTTCGGGCAGGCAGGCGGCATCGATCCGGCTCAGATCCATCGGGCCGAAGGCATAATCGACCACTGCCGCAATCGCTTCGCGCATATAGCCCTGCCGGGCATAGCGCGCACCAACCCAGTAACCGAGCGTGCCCGCTTGCGCCGGGCCGCGCCGGATATTGTCGAGCGTGATCGCGCCCAGCACCGCCCCCGATTGCCGCTCGATCAGAAAAAAGGGCAGCGCCGTGCCCGCAGCTTCCGCCCTTGCCGCCCAGTAAACCCGGTTTGCAAAGGCCTTGCGGCCGAGATGATCGGACGACCAGGCGGGCTCCCATTGCGCCAGAAACTCCCGGCTCTCGGTGCGGAGCGCCGCCCAGCCGCGATAATCGGCATGCAGGGGCAGCCGCAGCGTCAGCCGTTCGGTCTCGACCAGAGGCTTGCGGCGGCGCAGGAACATCAGGCGGCAAGCCTCCGCCTGAGCCCTGCGAGATCCGGCGCCGCTTCCGCCGGGCCATAGAGGGCGAGCGCATTGTGCCCCCCTGCCACCATCCGGCCCGCATAATCGCGCACCGCAGCCACGCTCACCGCATCGATCTCCGCGGCGACCTCATCAAGCCCGGGCACCCGGCCCCAGATCGCGAGGTTGCGTGCCATCCGCTCGGCGCGGGAGGACGGGCTTTCGAGCCCCATCAGCATCCCCGCCTTCATCTGCGCACGGGCACGCGCCACCTCCGCCTCGGTCATGTCGTCTGCGGCGCGCTTGAGCTCGTCAATCGTCAGCCCGCACAGATCCGCCACTTCCTCGCCCGAGGTGCCCGCGTAAATCGTCACCATGCCGGTATCGTCATAGGCGCTGGCCTGAGCAAAGATCGAATAACAGAGCCCCCGCTCCTCGCGGATTTTCTGGAACAGCCGCGAAGACATGCCGCCGCCCAGCGCAGTCGAATAGACCTGCGCGGTATAAAGATCGGCATCGCGGTAGCACGGCCCCTCGAAGGCGAGCGCAAAATGCACCTGCTCAAGATCCTTCAGCTCGCGCCGCTCCTGCCCGGACCAGCGGGCAAGCTGCACATCCGGCAGGCCGACGGGTTTGAGCGCGCCAAAGATCGCCTCGGCCTGTTTCACGATCGCGCCGTGATCAACTGCCCCCGCCGCCGAGAGGATCATCTGGTCAGGGCCGTAATGCTCGGCCACAAAGCGCGCGAGATCGGCGCGCCCGAAGTGCTCGATATTCTCGGCGGGGCCAAGGATCGTGCGCCCGATCGCCTGATCGGGATAGGCGGCTTCCTGCAGCCAGTCGAAGATGATGTCATCAGGCGTGTCGAGCGCCTGACCGATCTCCTGCAAGATCACATGGCGTTCGACTTCAAGCTCGCGCGCATCGAACACCGGGTTGAGCACGATGTCGGAAATGACATCGAGCGCCAGCCCGACATCGGCGCCCAGCACGCGGGCGTAATAGGCCGTGGTCTCGCGCGAGGTATAGGCGTTGATATAGCCGCCCACATCCTCGATCGCCTCGGCGATCTGCAGCGCCGAGCGGGTTTTCGTGCCCTTGAAGGCCATATGTTCGAGAAAATGGGCGATCCCGTTTTGCTCGACACGTTCATGCCGCCCGCCGGCCTGCACCCAGATGCCCACCGAAGCCGAAGCGAGGCCCGGCATGCGCTCGGTGACGATGCGCAGGCCGTTGGCGAGCGTGGTCAGTTCGATCATGCGCGCCGCTCCTGCCGGATCAGCGCCTCAAGGGCCGCAAGGTCATTGGGCACGCGGGTCACACGCTCGGAGCGCGCGAACAGATCCGCCATGCGTTCGGGCAGCGCCGGGCGGATGCCGGTGGCGGCCTCGACCGCATCGGGGAATTTCGCCGGATGAGCGGTGGCGAGCGTGATCATCGGGGTGGGGGCGCTCAGATGCGCATGGCCCACCCGCACGCCAACGGCCGAATGCGGGCACAAAAGCTCGCCCGAGCGCGCCAGTTCGGCCCCGATGGTCTCGGATGTTTCCGCCTCCGAGACGCTGGCCGAGGCATAGATCTCGCGCAGCGCTTCAAGCGCGCCCTGAGACACGCTGAACCCGCCTTGTGTTTTCAGCTCTTCCATCAGTTGCGTCACCGCAGCCCCGTCCTTGCCATAGGCAAAGAACAGCGCGCGCTCGAAGTTCGAGGAAATTTGGATATCCATCGAGGGCGAGATCGAGGGTTTTACCCCGTCCATGCGGTAATCGCCCGTGGTCAGGCAACGGTGCAGAATGTCGTTCTGGTTCGTGGCGATGACGAGCCGCTCGATCGGCAGCCCCATCTCGCGCGCGATGAAGCCCGCGAAAATATCGCCAAAGTTCCCCGTCGGCACGGTGAAGCTGACCTTGCGTCCGGGCGCGCCCAGCGCCACGGCGGCGGTGAAATAATAGACGACCTGCGCCAGCACCCGCGCCCAGTTGATCGAGTTCACCCCGGCAAGGCCCACCTCGTCGCGGAAGGCGAAGTCGTTGAACATGTCTTTGAGCCGGTTCTGGCAATCATCAAACGTGCCATCGAGGGCGAGCGCATGGACATTGGCCTCCGCGGGCGTCGTCATCTGGCGGCGCTGCACCTCCGAGACGCGCCCATGCGGGAACAGGATGAAGACATCGACGTTTTCCAGCCCCTTGAAGGCCTCAATCGCCGCCGAGCCGGTGTCGCCCGAGGTGGCGCCGACGATGGTGATGCGCTTGCCCTCTTTTGCCAGCGCGATCTGGAACAGCTGCCCGATGATCTGCATGGCGAAATCCTTGAACGCCAGCGTCGGGCCGTGGAAGAGCTCAAGCAGATGATGCCCCGGCGCAAGCTGCACCAGAGGCGCGCGCGCCACATGGCCAAAGCCCGCATAGGCGCGTGCAATCGCGCCGCGCAACTCCGCCTCGGTGAAGGCCGCGCCGACGAAGGGCGACATCACGCGAAACGCCACCTCTTCATAGCTGCGCCCGGCCAGATCGGCGATTTCCCCGGGGCTCATCGCCTGCACCCATTCGGGCACATAAAGGCCGCCGTCGCGCGCGAGCCCCGTCAACATCGCCTCGGCAAAGCTCAGAACCGGGGCCTGCCCCCGGGTGGAGATATAGCGCATCTGTCGCCCTTTTCTTGACTGCCGCGTGATACGCGAGATCGCGGGGACTGTCATCCCCAAGGATGCAAGGGAAATCGCCGCATTCCACGCAATAATCCGTGCAATCGCGCGATCGCCTTTCCTTTCGCGCCCCCCACCCCTATTTTTGCCCGATGCAAGGAGGAGCTCCCATGACCGAGGACCGTTTCGCCCCTTTCGAGACCCATGTCGACGAGGCCGCCGCCCTTGCCGTTTTGCGTGCGGCGACTGCGGGGGCGGAGGATGGCGAACTGTTCCTTGAGCGCCACCGCTCCGAAGCGCTCGTTTTCGATGACGGGCGGGTGAAGAATGCTTCCTATGACGCTTCCGAGGGGTTTGGCCTGCGCGCGGTGAAAGGCGAGGTTTCGGGCTTTGCCCATGCGACCGAGATCTCGGAGGCCGCACTGAAGCGCGCCGCCGAGACGGCGCGGCTTGCCGTGGGCGATGGCGGCGGCATGCTGGCCCCGCCTCCCTCGCGCACCAACCGGGCCCTTTACGGCGCCGCCGATCCGATGGGGGATGCGCCTTTTGCGGCCAAGATCGACCTCCTGCGCGAGATTGATGCCTTCACCCGCGGGCTCGATGCGCGTGTGGTGCAAGTGACGGCGACTGTGGCGGCGAGCCTTCAAGAGGTGGTGATCCTGCGCCCCGAAGGCGGCATGGTCAGCGACATCCGCCCGATGGCACGGCTCAATGTCTCGGTGATTGTCGAGGAAAACGGGCGGCGCGAGAGCGGCTCGCACGGCGGCGGCGGGCGGTTCGGGCTTGCAGGCCTTCTGGAGCCGCAGCATTGGCAGAAGACCGCGCGCGAGGCGCTCCGGATCGCCTGCGTGAATCTGGATGCGGAACCCGCCCCGGCAGGCACGTTTGATGTGGTGCTCGGCCCCGGCTGGCCCGGTGTGATGCTGCATGAGGCGGTGGGCCACGGCCTTGAGGGCGATTTCAACCGCAAGAAAACCTCTGCCTTCACCGGGCTCATTGGCCAGCAGGTTGCCGCGAAGGGCGTGACGGTGCTGGACGATGGCACGATCCCCGACCGGCGCGGCTCGATTTCGGTCGATGACGAGGGCACGCCCTCCAACCGCACCGTGCTGATCGAGGACGGCATTCTTGTCGGCTACATGCAGGACCGTCAGAACGCCCGGCTGATGGGCGTGGCGCCGACCGGCAACGGCCGACGCGAGAGCCATGCCCACCCGCCGATGCCGCGCATGACCAATACCTACATGCTCGGCGGCAACACCGAACCCGGCGCGATTCTCGCCGATCTGAAAGACGGGATCTATGCCGTGGGCTTTGGTGGCGGTCAGGTCGACATCACCAACGGCAAGTTCGTCTTCAATTGCACCGAGGCCTACCGGGTGAGAAACGGCGTGATCGGCGCGCCGGTGAAGGGCGCGACGCTGATCGGCGACGGGCCCGCCGCGATGAAGCGGATCCGCGCGATCGGCAATGACATGACGCTCGACCCCGGCGTGGGCAATTGCGGCAAGGCGGGCCAATGGGTGCCGGTGGGCGTGGGCCAGCCGACCCTTCTCATTTCCGGCCTCACCGTGGGCGGATCCGCGGCCTGAGCGCGCGCCTTCCGCATGACGCCCATTTGCGGAAAATTTTGTACAACCTTGACGCGAATCGCCTTCTTGGTAACGTTTTGTTAAGATTAACGCGCCAGATTGGTCTTGCGAACGAGGCGGAGGGACGGATGAAAACAAGTTTGTTTTCTTACCCCACCCCCTTCACCCCACCCACCACGGAAGAAGACGAGCTCTCGTTTCTTCGCCTCGCTCGCTCCCGTCGCGTCGGCGCGACGACTTTTTTCCGGCTCCTCGCAGATCACGGTAGCGCCGCAGCGGCGCTCGACGCACTTCCGGGCATGGCCGCCGCCGCGGGCGCTGCGGGCTATACGCCCTGCCCTCGTGGCGTAGCCGAGGCCGAACGCGCCGCGGGTCGGCGGGCCGGGGCCCGGCTCCTGTTGCCCGGGGCCCCCGGCTATCCCGCCGATCTCCTCGCCTTTGCCGATGCCCCGCCGCTGCTCTGGGCACTCGGCGACCCCGCGCTCCTGGCCCGCCCGAGGATCGCGCTTGTGGGCGCGCGAAACGCGTCTTCGCTCGGGCTGCGGATGGCGCAGAGGCTCGCAAGCGACATCGGTCAGGCCGGGTTCGCCGTGGTCTCGGGCCTCGCCCGTGGCATCGACGCCGCCGCCCATGACGCCGCACTTGAAACGGGCACGATCGCCGTGATGGCAGGCGGCATCGACGTGATCTATCCGCCTGAAAACAAGGCGTTGGCCGGGCGCATCGCGGCCTCTGGCCTGCGCCTGAGCGAATTGCCGCCGGGGATCGAACCGCAGGCGCGCCATTTTCCGCAGCGCAACCGGATCATTGCAGCACTTTCCCGGGCCACGCTGGTGATCGAGGCCGCGGCACGTTCTGGCAGCCTGATCACCGCGCGGATGGCGCTCGACTATGGCCGCGAGGTGATGGCGGTGCCGGGTCACCCGATGGATGCGCGCGCGAGCGGGGGCAACATGCTGATCCGTGATGGCGCCACGCTGATCCGCGGCGCCGAAGATGTGTTCGCCGCGCTCGGGATGGTCGCTCCACCGCGCCCAGTGCCCGACAGCGCCCCCGCCGCCGCCCGAACGCCGCAGCCCCCCCTGCGCGCGCGCCTGCTTGCGCTTCTCGGCCCCTCCCCCACGCCCGAAGATGCCGTGATCCGCGATCTGGGCACCGATGCCGCGACGCTTTCGCGCGAGCTTCTGGCGCTTGAAATCGAGGGCGCCGTGACGCGCCATCCGGGCGGCCTCGTCAGCCGCGGCTGAGCTTCCTCGCATCATCCGCCGTGGCAACCCCCTGTCCGCGCATCGCTTTGCAACCCGTTTCGCGGCCAGATCATCGCGGATTGACATTTCCCCCAAACGCCCCGCATGGTCCGCCCCCACATGGGGTGCGCGAGATTGAGAGGAAGTCATGGCCGTCGTCGTTGTCGAATCTCCTGCCAAGGCCAAGACGATCAACAAGTATCTGGGCGCCGATTATACCGTTCTTGCCTCCTTCGGGCATGTGCGCGACCTGCCGCCCAAGGATGGCTCGGTCGACCCCGAGCAGGATTTCGAGATGAAATGGGAGGTTGCCTCCGACTCGAAAAAGCACATCCGCGCCATTGCCGAGGCCTTGGCCGACGATGACGAACTGATCCTCGCCACCGACCCTGATCGCGAGGGGGAGGCGATTTCGTGGCACCTGCAAGAGGCGCTGGCCTCGAAGCTGAAAAAGAAGAAGGTCAGCCGCGTCACCTTCAACGCGATCACCAAATCGGCGATCACTGAAGCGATGAAGGCGCCACGCCAGGTCGATCAGGCGCTGGTCGAGGCCTATCTGGCGCGCCGCGCGCTCGACTATCTTGTCGGCTTCAACCTCTCGCCGGTGCTCTGGCGCAAGCTGCCGGGCGCAAAATCGGCGGGGCGCGTGCAATCGGTCTGCCTGCGGCTCATCGTCGAGCGCGAGATGGAGATCGAGGCGTTCCGCGCCCGCGAATACTGGACGGTGACAGCAGAGCTCACCACGCCGCGCGGGCAAAGCTTCTCGGCCCGGCTCACGGTGCTCGGCGGCAAGAAGCTCGACAAGTTCGACCTTGCCACCGAAACCGATGCTGAGCTGGCGGTGCAGGCCGTCACCTCGCGCGATCTGATCGTCAAATCGGTTGAGGCGAAGCCCGCCTCCCGCAACCCCTATCCGCCCTTCATGACCTCGACCCTGCAACAGGAGGCGAGCCGCAAGTTCGGCATGGGGGCCAAGGCCTGCATGTCGGCGGCGCAACGGCTCTACGAGGCCGGTCACATCACCTATATGCGGACTGACGGCATCGACATGGCGCCCGAGGCCGTGATGGCCGCGCGCGACGAGATCAAGCGCCGGTTTGGCGAGAATTACGTCCCCGCGAGCCCGCGGATGTACAAGAACAAGGCGAAGAACGCGCAGGAAGCCCACGAGTGCATTCGCCCCACCGACATGAGCACCAGCCCCGACAAGCTCAAGCTCGCCGATGATCAGGGAAAGCTCTACGACCTGATCTGGAAGCGCACGCTGGCAAGCCAGATGGCGGCGGCGGTGATGGAGCGCACCACGGTGGATGTGGGCTCGCGCGATGGCGAGGTGGAGCTGCGCGCGACCGGGCAGGTTGTCACCTTTGACGGCTTTCTGAAGATCTACGATCAGGGCCGCGATGACGACGAGAGCGAAGACGGCGCGCGGCTGCCGCAGATCATGCAGGGCGAGGCGGCAAAGAAGGGGCAGATCACCCCCGAGCAGCATTTCACCCAGCCGCCGCCGCGCTATACCGAGGCCACGCTTGTGAAGCGCATGGAAGAGCTCGGCATCGGCCGCCCCTCCACCTATGCCTCGATCCTCACCACGATCGTTGACCGTGGCTATGTGCGCAAGGACAAGAACCGCCTGATCCCGGAAGACACCGGGCGGCTGGTGACAGCGTTCCTGACGAACTATTTCCGCCGCTATGTCGAATACGATTTCACCGCCGACATGGAAACGGAGCTTGATGACATCTCCGCCGGTGACCGCCATTACAAGGAAGTGCTCGCGCGCTTCTGGCGGGATTTCTCGGCGGCTTTGGGCGAAACCGCCGATCTGCGCATCGGCGAAGTGCTCGACAAGATCGACGAGGTGCTCTCGCCGCATCTCTACCCGCCCCGCCCCGATGGCTCGGACCCGCGCATCTGCCCGATTTGTGGCGCGGGACGACTGCATCTGAAAACCGCGCGCTCGGGCGGCGCCTTCATCGGCTGCGGCAACTATCCCGAATGCCGCTACACGCGGCCCCTCTCGGCGCCCGGAGATGACGAGAGCGCCGCGCTCGACGGCAAGGTGCTTGGCGAGGACGAGGGCGTGCCGGTCACGCTGCGGATTGGTCGCTTTGGCCCCTATGTGCAGAAGGGCGAGGCCAGCGAAGAGCAACCGAAGCCCCCCCGCGCGAGCCTGCCGAAAGGCTGGTCCCCTGAGAGCATCGACCTCGAGCGCGCGCTCACGCTGCTCTCGCTGCCGCGCCAGATCGGGCCGCACCCGGAAGATGGCGAACCCGTCGAGGCGGCCATCGGGCGGTTCGGGCCTTATGTGAAACACGGCAAGACCTATGCGAACCTGCCCGATGTGGAAGAGGTTTTCACCATCGGCATGAACCGCGCGGTCGAGGTGCTGGCGCAAAAGCTTGCGCGCGGTCCGGGCCGCGGCGGCGCGAGCGCGCAACCGCTCAAGGAACTGGGCGAGCACCCCGACGGCGGGCCGGTGCAGGTGATGCCGGGCCGCTACGGGCCTTACGTCAAATGGGGCAAGGTGAATGCGACCCTGCCCAAGGATCTCGAACCCGAGACGGTGACACTTGAGGCCGCCCTGCCGCTTCTCGAGGCGAAAGCCGCGAAAGGCGGCAAGAAGGCGGCACCGAAAAAGGCTGCGGCCAAGAAAGCGCCCGCCAAAGCGGCCTCTGCCGAGAAAAAGCCTGCCGCAAAGAAGGCCGCACCGAAAAAAGCCGCCGCGAAAAAGACGCCGGCCAAAAAGGTCGCCAAGCCTGACGCGGACGAGAGCCTGACGGAAGACTGAGCGCCGCAACGCGGCAATTGACTTGCGCCCCGGCCTTCGCCACAAATTCCCTTAGGGAATTCGGGGAGGCATTGATGAACAAGATCTACGGCTCGGCGGCGGAGGCCCTCGACGGGCTTCTGTTCGACGGCATGACGCTGGCGGCGGGGGGGTTTGGCCTGTGCGGCATCCCCGAGCTTTGCATCGACGCGCTGGTGGCGAGCGGGGTGAAGGAGATCACCATCGCTTCGAACAACTGCGGCGTGGATGGTTTTGGGCTCGGCAAGCTTCTGGACACGCGGCAGATCAAGAAGATGATTTCGTCTTACGTCGGCGAGAATGCCGAGTTCATGCGCCAATACCTTTCGGGCGAGCTTGAGCTTGAATTCAACCCGCAGGGCACGCTTGCAGAGCGGATGCGCGCGGGCGGCTGCGGCATTCCGGGCTTTTACACCAAAACCGGCGTTGGCACGGTGGTGGCCGAGGGCAAGGAGCACAAGGAATTCGACGGCGAGACCTATATTCTCGAACGGGCGATCCTCGCCGATGTCTCGATCGTCAAGGCGTGGAAGGCCGACCCCTCGGGGAATGCGGTGTTCCGCAAGACCGCGCGCAACTTCAACCCGCCCGCGGCGATGTGCGGGAAGGTCTGCGTGATGGAGGTGGAGGAGATCGTGCCCTTGGGCAGCCTTGATCCCGACCATATCCACCTGCCCGGCATCTATGTGCACCGCCTTGTTCAGGGCACGCATGAGAAGCGCATCGAGCAACGCACCACGCGCAAACGGGAGGGCTGATCATGTGGGATCGCAACCAGATGGCGGCGCGGGCCGCCAAGGAGCTGCAAGACGGCACCTATGTGAACCTCGGCATCGGCATCCCGACCTTGGTGCCGAACTTCATCCCCGAGGGCGTCACGGTGACGCTGCAATCGGAAAACGGCATGCTCGGCATGGGCCCCTTCCCCTATGAGGGTGAGGAAGACCCGGACCTGATCAACGCGGGCAAGCAGACCATCACCGAACTGCCGCAGACCGCCTATTTCGACAGCGCCACGAGCTTTGGCATGATCCGCGGCGGCAAGATCGCGATGGCGATTTTGGGCGCGATGGAAGTGAGCGAAGAGGGCGATCTGGCGAACTGGATGATCCCGGGCAAGCTCGTGAAGGGCATGGGCGGCGCGATGGATCTTGTGGCGGGCGTCAAGCGCGTTGTGGTGGTGATGGATCACACCAACAAGCATGGCGACTCGAAGGTGCTGCACCGCTGCACGCTGCCGCTCACCGGCAAGGCGGTGGTGAACCGGATCATCTCCAACATGGGCGTGATGGATGTAGTGCCGGGTGGGCTGAAGATCGTCGAACTCGCAGATGGCGTGAGCGAGGCGGAGCTGCGCGCCGCAACCGAAGCCACCATCGTCGACTGACCCGGCCCCGGGGCAAACCAGACCGCGACAAAAGCCCCGCCGGTGCGGGGCTTTTTCCTGTTTTCGTGCCGCCGGATCGCTTCCGGAAAGCGCGGCAACACGGTAAAGCCCGCTCCCTGCCGTCGTTAAAATTGTTCGCTTGCGTGCAACAGCATCATAATCCTGCCCCAATTAACCACTAGATGGCTGAGAATGACGAGCCTGAGCCCAAATATGCCTTCTGTCTCGGTGTCGCGCCGCTGGCGCGACCGGGCGCTGATGGCGGGGCTCGTGGCGCTGGTCGGCGTGGGTCTGGCAGGGCTCGCCTCAGTGACGGGCTGGGAGGAGAGCCTCACCCAGATTGCGCGCTTGCATCCGGGACAGATTGCCGTCCTTCTCGCGCTTTCGCTGCTGAATTACCTGCTCAGGGGCCTGCGCTGGCATCTGCTTGCCCGCCGCCTTGGCCTACCCACCCGACTGATGCAGGATCTGCGCCATTATATCGGCGGTTTTGCCCTGTCGGTGACGCCGGGGCGGCTGGGTGAATTCGTGCGGATGCGCTGGATCCGGCGCGAAACCGGCTGGCCAGTCGCGCTGAGCGCTCCCCTCGCGCTGATGGACCGGGCCACCGATCTGGCCGTGATGGGGCTTCTGCTCGCGCTGTCCCTTGCCCTCGCCGCGGGCGGTCTCACCGGGGCGCTTCCCGTGACGGCATTCGCTTTTGCCACCGCGGTCGTGGCGACGCGGCCAAGGCTGCTCGCGGCGCTCGTCACGCTCGGCTATCGTGTCTTCGGGCGCCTGCCACGGCTTTTCGGACGCGCCCGTCAGGCGGCGCGCGCGCTCTCCCGCTTCCACCACGCGCCCACGCTGGCCTTCGCGCTGACGCTCGGCTTTGCCGGCTGGTTGGCCGAGGGCTATGCGTTCCATCTGCTCCTGGGGTTCCTGGGCGCCGAGATCGGTCTTTGGAAAGCCGTCGCGATTTTCATCTTCGCCACGCTCGCGGGCGGCCTCACCGGTGCTCCCGGAGGAATGGGCGGCGCAGAGGCGGCGATGCTCACGCTGCTCACGCTCGAGGGGGTAGCGCTCGAGATTGCCCTGCCCGCCACGGCGGTGATCCGGCTGACCACGCTTTGGTTCTCGATCGCGCTCGGGCTTCTCGTCTTTCCGCTCGCCGAGCGCGCGGCGGCGGGCCCGGCAAGATGACCCCGCCCCCGCCCGAATATTATGGCTGGGGCCGCGCGCTGCGCGCCCGCGGCCCGATCCACCGGCCACAAAACCTGCGCGCGCTCGATATGCTCGCCCCCGCCTTCGGCATGCGCCGCTCTTACGGCGATGCCGCGCTCAATTCGCAGGGGCCCGCGCTCGATATGAGCGGGCTCGACCGCTTCCTCGATTTCGATCCCGCGACCGGCACACTCACGCTTGAAGCGGGCGCGCGGATCGGCGAGGTGGCGGCCAGCTTCGCGCCGCGCGGCTGGATCCCGGCAGTGATGCCCGGCACCGGCTTTGCCACGCTTGGCGGCTGCATCGCGCAGGATGTGCATGGCAAAAACCACCACCACGCCGGAAGCTTTGGCACCCATGTGAGCGAGATCACGCTGCGTCAGGCCGGCGGCGAGGTCATTGTCACGCCCGGCACGGCGCTCTTTCAGGCAACTGTGGGCGGGCTTGGCCAGACCGGGGTAATTACGCGTGCGAAACTGCGTCTTGCCCCCTGTGCGGGCGATCTGATGGTGGTGACGGAGCGGCGCGCGCGGAACTGGGCGGAGCATCTCGCGTTTCTCGACGGCTCGCAAGCAAGCTACACCGTGGGCTGGATCGACGCCACCGCCACCGGCTCATCGCTCGGCCGCGGCATCATCGAGGAGGCCGAATTTGGCCGCGGGCTGAGCCGGGATCGCAAGCACATCACGCGGGTGCCGATGGATGCGCCGCATTTCGCGCTCTCTGCCCCGGTGGTACGCGCCTTCAATGCCGCCTATTACCGCCGCGTCCCGGCGGCCGGTCGCACCGTGCTCAAATCCATGACGGATTTTTTCTTTCCGCTCGACAGGATCCACGACTGGAACCGGCTTTACGGGCGGCGCGGCTTTCACCAGTTTCAATGTGTCGTACCGCTCGCGGCGGCCGAGGCGTTGCGCGCCATGCTCACCCGCATCGCCAACTCGGGCCTTGCCTCACCGCTTGCCGTGCTCAAGCGCATGGGGACGGGGCGCGCGGGCTATCTGAGCTTCCCGATGGAGGGTTACACCCTCGCCGTCGATTTTCCGAACCGCGCCGCGGCGCGCGATCTGATCCGCGCGCTTGAGATCGATACCGCAGCGGCGGGGGGGCGGCTCTATTTCGCCAAGGACGCCCTTGCTGAGGGTGCGCGCATCCGCGCCATGTATCCCGAGCTCGCGCTGTGGCAGCAAGAGGTGGCGAAGGCCGACCCGACCCGCGCCTTCGAGACCGACCTCGTCCGACGCCTGAACCTGAGGAGTGCCTGAGGCATGCAATACTGGATCGTTCTCGGGGCCACTTCTGGCATGGCCCGCCCCTTTCTGCGGCGCCTCGCAATCGACGGCGCCGCGTTGATTCTTGCCGGGCGCGACATGGAAGAGCTCGACGCGCTCGCGAAAGACTGTCATTTGCGCGGGGCGCCGAAGGTCGAGGTGATACCATTCGACATCCGCGACGATGCCGCCTTCCCGGCGCTTGTGCAAAAACTCGCCGCGGTCGAGGGCGTGCTGAACCTCGCCTGTTTTGTCGGCGCGATGCCCGAGCAATCTGCGATCGACGCCGATCCGGCCTTGATCGACGCGGTAGTGACCGACAATTTCACCGGCCCGGCCAAGTTCCTCACCCTTCTTGCCCCGGTGCTCGAGGCGCGGGGGGAAGGCACGATCATCGGCGTGGGCTCGGTTGCGGGGGACCGCGGGCGCGTTGGCAATTACGTCTACGGCGCCGCGAAGGCAGGCTTTGCCACCTATCTGTCGGGGCTGCGCAACCGGCTCGGTCGCAAGGGCGTGCATGTGATGACGGTGAAGCCCGGTCCGGTGGACACGCGCATGACGGCGGGCAAGAAGCTGCCTTTCATGGCGAGCCCCGAGACCGTGGCGGAAGACATCATGGGCGGCATCGCGCGCGGTGCAAACGTCGTCTACACCGCGAAGATCTGGTATTTCCTCATGGCCGTGATCCGCGCGATCCCGGAGCCGATCTTCAAGAAGCTCTCGATCTGAAGCGGGAGGGCGCGGCCCGGCCTGCGCCCCTCACCCAAACTTCGGCGCGCGGCCCTGCATATTGGCGGCAATCACCTCCATCTGGTCGGGCTTGCCGATCAGATCGGTCTGCTCGCGGCTCTCGCGCTCCAGCACCTCATCTGCGGGCGCGGTATAGGCGACCTCGATCAGCCGTTTGGCCGCGCGCACCGCAGAAGGGGACTTGCCCGAGATCACGCCCGCAAGCTCCACCGCGCGCGCCAGCGGGTCGGCGGCGATCTCGGTCACAAGCCCGATCCGCAGCGCCTCTTCTGCCGCCACCTCTTCGGCAGTCCAGGTGATGCGACGCAACACATCGGCCCGCACCAGCTCGGGCAGCGTCACCATCCCGCCCATATCGGGCACGAGGCCCCATTTCATCTCCATCACGGCCAGCTTCGTGCCCGGCGCGGCAATGCGCATATCTGCCCCCGCCGCGAGTTGCAGCCCCGCGCCGAAGGCCACGCCATGAAGCGCGGCGATCACCGGCACCGGCAGCGCGCGCCATGCGAGCGAAAACTGCTGGAACCGGTTCGCGGCGCCATGGCTGCGCGGCATGATCAACCCCTCGGGATCGCCGAGCGCCAGCGACGAAAAATTCGCCACATCAAGCCCGGCGCAAAAGGCCCGCCCTTCGCCGGACAGCACCACCGCGCGCAGGCTCGCATCGGCGGCCAAGTCCTCGGCCACGGCAATCACCGCGTCGATCATCTCGAAATCGACGGCATTCATCTTTTCGGGGCGATTGAGGCGCACCTGCGCCACGCCCCCCGCCCTTGTCACGCTAACCCGGCTCATCCGATCCTCCCTTTGCCCCATCCAAGCACAGGCGCGGGTCAAAGGCGCGCGTGACGTGGCGAAACGGGGCTCAGTGAATCGGCGGCTCCGGGCGCTCGGCGGCGCGGTCTTCTTCCTCGAGCGCCTCGCCCGGGATCACATAGGAGCCATTGAGCCAGCGCGCGAGGTCGATATCGGCGCAGCGTTTGCAGCAGAACGGGCGGTATTTCGGATCCGATTCCTTGCCGCAGATCGGGCAGCTCATACCGCCCCCCCGATCAGCGTGGCAAGCGCCACCCGGTCGCGCTTGCGCACCAGCTCATACATGCCCAAGGGCGTCCAGCCGGCAAGGCTCGTTTCCGCCGCCTCGCCCTTGAAAGCGGTGCGCAGCTGTTGTTCGAGCGCGACACGATCTTTTTTCGGCATCGGCGCGAAATCAACGACAACCTGACCGCCCAGCCCGCGCAGTCGAAGCTGGCGCGGCAGATCGCGGGCCGCGGCGATATTGGCCTTGAGGCTGGCCGCGGGCGAGGTGTCGGCGCCGGTGTTCACATCGACCGCAATCAGCGCCCGCGTCGGCTCGATCATCATGTGACCGCCGCCGGAAAGCGCCACGCGCGGGCTCAGCACCTCGTCGATCGCTTCGAGCACGCCACGCGGCCCAAAGCCCTCGACTACCTCATCGGGCGCGGGCTCGGCCCAGTCGCGCCAGGCTTCTTCATGGGGGCCGGGAGCGTCGACCAACAGCTCCGGCGTGCCCTCGGTATCGGCAAGCACGGCCTCGGCCAGATCACGCAGACCGGCAAGATCTTCGACGATCTCGCCATCCTCGGCGCCCTCGCAGGCCGAGCGCAGAATGAGCCCCATCTCGGAGCCTTCCATCACCACGCCCGCAAGGGCCTGAAGGCCCTCGCGCAGATCTTCGTCGCGGATGCGGCGCGAGACATTGAGCCCCGGCGCGCCCGGCGTGACGATGCCATACCGGCCCTTGAACAAAAGCCGCAGCGTGACCGGGAGCGCCTTGCCCGGTTCGGTCCCGCCCGACACCTGACAGAGCACAGATTGCCCCGGCGAAAGCCCCTTTGCCTCGCGCAAAAAGCCCTTTTCACCGCCCGGCAGCGTGACAAACACGCCGCCCTGCCCCTTCATCTGCCGTTCGACCTTCGCGCGGCAAATCGCGCCCGGCGCCAGCGCGACGGCGGCGGAGGCATCGACGATCAGATCCTCAAGCCGGCCATCCACCATCAGCGCGGCAGCCTCAAGCCCCTTCACCTCGCCTAGAACAACGATCCGCCCCTTCATACAGTCTCTCCCGCGGTGATCCCCGCAGCCTGCAGGAGCGTGGCGGTTTCGGCAAGCGGCAGGCCCACAACGCCGGTAAACGAGCCCTGAATCCACGGGATGAAGGCTCCCGCCCGGCCCTGAATCGCGTAGCCGCCCGCCTTGCCCCGCCATTCGCCCGAGGCGAGATAGCCATTCACATCGGTATTGGAGAGCGGACGAAAGCGCACGATGGTATCCACAAGCCGCTCGCGCAGCCCGTCCGTGGTGCGTACGGCCACGGCGGTCAGCACATGATGGCGCCGCCCGGAAAGGAGCCAGAGGAACTCGGCCGCCTCCTTCTCATCGGCGGGTTTGCCGAGAATGCGTCGCCCGCAGGTCACGGTCGTGTCGGCGCTCAGCACCACCTCATCGGCGGCGCAGGGCAGCGCAGCCGCCTTTTCGCGCGCCATACGCGCTACATAATCGCGCGCGGGCTCACCGCGTTGGGGCGTTTCATCAATGTCGGGGGCGCGGACCTCGGCGGGTTCCAGCCCCAGCTGGGCCAGAAGCTCGCGCCGACGGGGGCTGGCCGATCCGAGGATCAGCCTCACTTGAAGCGATAGTTGATGCGACCCTTGGTGAGGTCGTAGGTGTTCATTTCCACCTGAACCCGGTCGCCTGCCAGAACACGGATGCGGTTTTTACGCATCTTGCCTGCCATATGCGCGATGATCTCATGGCCGTTTTCCAGCTCGACCTTGAACGTCGCGTTCGGCAGGAGTTCCTTCACGACGCCGGGGAATTCGAGCATTTCTTCCTTGGCCATGGTCACTCCGATAGGGATACCCGCGCCAATTCCGCGGGCGCGCGATACATGCGCCCGGATCGCGCAAAATTCAAGCGCTATGTCAAGCCTTGCGGGGGGATTCCGGCTCAAGCCCGACATGAGCCGTTTGCATGGCCTGCTCGCCCCAGTGCCGGAAGGTCAGCACTTCGCCATCGGTGCGCGCGATTTCGACCTTTTCGAGGTCGACCTTGGCCACCACCCAGCCGGGGGCGTCATAAGCGCCTTCGGCAATCACCCCTGTCTCGCACCAGTTCACATCCGGGGGCGCGTAAAGTGCGGCGGCGCCGTGGTTTTCCGCCACTGCGGGGCACCAGGCGGCGGCGCCGACCACAACCGCCTGCACCGTGACACACTGGTTTTCCAGCGCACGCGCCTGTGCGCCCACGCGCACCCGATGGTAGCCTGCGCGGGTGTCGGTGCAGCTCGGGACCAGCAGCAAAACCGCCCCCGCCTCGCAAACGGCGCGGGCCAGAAGCGGAAATTCACTGTCATAACAGATCAGGATTGCGAGCCGGCCAAAGCCCGTGTCGAAAAGGCGCAGCCCGTCGCTGCCGCCATCAATGCGCCAGTCATCGCGCTCGAACCGGGTCATGATCGCCTTGTCCTGATGGCCGATCCGGCCTGCGGGGCCAAAGAGCGTTGCGCGGTTGCGCCGCGCCATGCCCTCGATCACCGGGCCCGACGGCGCGAGGATGTAAAGGCCGAACTCGATCGCCAGCCCCTCGAAGAGCCGCTCCATCGCGCCCACATGCCGCGCCACCTCGGCCACCGAGCGGTCCAGGTCGCCCGCCACCTCCGGCCCGCCAAGCGAGGCGATTTCCATCGCGCCATATTCGGGAAATACCAGCAGATCGGCCCGTTTGAGCGCCCCCGCCTGCACCCAGGCGCGGACCTTCGCCTCATAGCTCGCCCAGTCCTCATGCCAGTCGAGCGGATAGGCGGCTGTCGCGACAGTGACCTGTTTCACAAGTATTTCCCCCAGAATTGCAGTGCCTTCTCGGTTTGAGCGTCATTGCCCAGATCCGTCCAGCGAAAATGCGCAACGACCCCCGGCATCGGCGCATAGCCGCGCTTGCGCCAGAACCCGTCCAGCGCGTGATAACCCGCGGGTTTGCGCGGATCGGTTTCGGGACGGATCACGGCACAGAAGGCGGAAAAGCGTCGCCCGAGCGCCCGGGCATGGGCCTCGCGCGCCTCAAAGAAGGTATGGCCGAGGCCCTGGCCGCGATAAGCGGGCAGAAGCACCGACTCGGCACAGTAGAAGACTTCGTCGAGCACAAGGTTCGTATTCGCGAAAGGCGTGGCGAAATCCTCGGCATGGTCTTCGAGCGGTGTGCCGGTGGCCGCGCCAACAAGCTGCGCACCCTCAAAGGCGCCGACGACAATCGCGGTTTCCGAGGCGCGGTAGCTTTCGAGATAGCGCCGCTCATAGTCGAGCGAGCCATCATAAATATAGGGCCAGTCGCGGAACACGGCGATGCGGAGCCGGGCCACGTCGTCGAGCGCGGCGTCGAGCGCGGCACCGGTGAGCATGCGCACTTCCATCAGCGCACCTGACGGATCCAGTCGGCGAGGTTATAATAGGTGGTCACGCGCGCAATGCGGCCCTCGCGCAGGGTGAAAAACGTGCCCGCCGGGAGGATGTAGACCTGCCCCCTCGCTTCCGGCAGGCCGTCATCGGTCTCGATATAGCTGCCATGCACCACGAATTCCGCCGCGGCGCGCGTGCCCGCATCATTCGCCATCACCACGATATCGGTGAGGGTCTCGCGGTAGCAACGGGTCATGTGGGCGTTGAACGCGCGGAACTTTTCCACGCCGCGGCGAATATTGCCCTCGTTGACATGGTGCTCGAAATCTTCGGTCACCAGCGCTTCCATGGCGCGCGTGTCGCCCCGGTTGAAGGCGTCGTAATAGGCCGAGATGGCGGCAAGGGCAGTGGCGCGGGGCATCGGAACCTCCTGATTTTGCGCCACATTGGCATGCCGTCCGGGCGCCGTCAAACCTCGGAACCGGCAGGACGGGAGTGAAAACCGTCCTGCCGGAAGCGCTCAGCCGAGGGCGGCGCGGATCGTTTCCGCAATCGGCGTGGTCGGGCGGCCGATCAACCGCGAGAGTGCACCGCTGTCATCATAAAGCGCCGCCGCGCTGCCCGAGGTGGCATCCGATTGCGCCAGCGTGGCGGCAAAGGCTGCGGGCAGGCCGAAGCCTTCGAGCGCCTTGGCATAATCGGCTTCCGTCATGTTGACGAAGGCGACCGGCTTGCCCGACTGTTTTGCAACTTCGGCGGCGAATTCGGCCATGGTGAAGGCCTGATCGCCCGCCAGCTCATAGACCTTGCCCGCATGTGCTCCGTCGAGCGCCACGACGGCGGCCGCTTCGGCATAATCGGCGCGCGCGGCGGTCGCGAGCCTGCCCTCTCCGGCCGCGCCGATCACCGCGCCATGCTCAAGCGCTGCGCCAAGGCTGCCGGTCAGGTTCTCGCTGTACCAGCCGTTGCGCTGGATCGTGAAGGGCACGCCCGCTTCGTGCAGCGCGGCCTCGGTCGCGATATGATCTGCAGCGAGCAGGGTCATCGGCGAGGCGGGCCCCTTCAGCACCGAAGTGTAAACGATCCGGCCCACGCCCGCGGCCTTTGCCGCCGCGATCGCGCGCTTGTGTTGACCGGCGCGGTCATTGAAATCATTCGACGAAATCAGAATCAGAACGTCGACGCCCGTGAGTGCCGCCGGATCGGGGGCGTTGTAGTCGAAAGCGCGGGCCTCGAACCCGCCCGAAACTTTGGCGGGGCTGCGGGCAAGCGCGACGGGGGCGGCCCCACGGGCTTTCAGCGCGGCAAGGGTGAGCGCGCCCAGATGTCCGGTGGCGGCGGTAACGGCGATGGTCATGGCAATCTCCTGTGATGCGTCTTGCCCGAAGCTACGTGGTGCGCTAACAATTCGTAAGTACCAACAGGAATGTAAGTATACCGCAGCCATGCACAGGATCGGTGCGCAGAGTGCGCAGGAAGAGATGCAGGGGGATGTGCTGGCGCGCGATTGCCCGTCGCGGCAGATCCTGCAACATGTGAGCTCGCGCTGGGGTGGGCTCGTGCTGATCGCGCTGCGCGGCAGCACCCTGCGCTTTGCCGAGTTGCGCCGGAGAATTCAGGGCATCTCCGAGCGGATGCTGGCGCAAACGCTGCAGGTGCTGGAGGCGGACGGGCTCCTGATCCGCACCGATCACGGCGAGGTGCCGCCGCGTGTCGATTACCGGCTGACCCCGGCGGGGGAGGAAATCTCGGCGCGGGTCTTTGCACTCAGCGACTGGATCGAGAGCCACCTGCCCGAGCTGATGGCGCTCAGTTCCGATGCGGCGGGCCGAACCGGCCGATGATATGGTCGCGGATCTGGTCGCGCGCCTGACGGTAATAATGCAGCCGCTCCTCGCGCCCCTCGCCGAGCCCGGTCGGATCCATGATCATCCAGTGTTCGACCTCGATGTGGTAAAACCGCGTCAGATCGAGCACTTGATGATAGGAGGCAGGGCTGAGCGCGACGATCAGGTCAAACCCGCTCAGGTCATCCCCCATTTCGCGCAATTCATGAAAGCTGCGGGCCTGATGGCGCTCGAGGTTCACCCCGATCTCGGCGCAGACGGAAATCGCGAAGCCGTCGGTATCGAGATCGGCTTTAACGCCCACCGATTGCACATAGACCTCGCGGCCATAGAACTTCTTCATCATCCCCTCGGCCATCGGCGAGCGCGTGGCATTGTGATCACAACAGAACAGGACCGAATGGGGAAGGCTGGTCATCAGCTTGCCGGGGTCAGCGCGCAGACGAGGGTGAACAGGCGGCGCGCGGTGTCGATGTCGATCTCCGCCTTGCCGTGAAGGCGCTCCTGCAGCACCCTTGCGCCCTCGTTGTGGATGCCGCGGCGCGCCATGTCGATCGCCTCGATCTGCGAGGGCGGCAGTTTCTTCACTGCCTCGAAATAGCTCTCGCAGATCTGGAAATAGTCCTTCACCACCTGCCGGAACGGGCCGAAGGAGAGATGGAATTCGGTGACCTTCTCGCCGCTTTCAAGACAGGTGTCGAACACGAGCCGTCCGTCGCGCACTGAGAGCGTGAGCGCATAGGGCCCCACGGGCGCGGGCTGCCCCTCGCGGCCCGGCAGCGTCCAGGAATTGTCCTCAAGCAGGTCGAACACCGCCACGCGGCGCTCCTGTTCGATTTCCGGGGTGGGCGCGGGCAGGCCCGAATCGTCGATCTCGAGGCGGGAAATGCGGCTCATGTCTCTCCCCTGTTTTACACGGGTATGACAGTGGCGCAGCCGTTTCTCAAGCGTCATTGCCACGTTGACGCAGCCCCATTTTGACCCCAGCATGACGGCGCATTACAGCCACACAGGATCTTCCAAAATGCGTGATTTCTTTATCCGGAGTTT
This sequence comes from Rhodobacter maris, assembly GCF_900217815.1. Lineage (GTDB taxonomy): Bacteria > Pseudomonadota > Alphaproteobacteria > Rhodobacterales > Rhodobacteraceae > Rhodobacter > Rhodobacter maris. The sequence continues at coordinate 61,598 of NZ_OBMT01000003.1, read as the reverse complement.
CGAGGCCATCATCGGAATCGGGATCGTGCTGAGCGTGCTCGCCGTGATCGTGTCGGGGGGCGCGGCGATGTTCGACAGGTATCATGGCGGCCTAGTCACAGCGTTGGGCATCTGGATCGCCGGCGGCATCTCGGTGTTGATCGGGGGCGGCGCGGCCTATCTTAGCCTCGGCATTTATCACAACACCCGCCGCACCGCCGAAGCGCTTGAAAAGCTCCTCGCGAAAAGCTGATCTCGGGCACAGGGCGGGGCATTCAGCCCCGCGCGTTGAGCGCATCAAGCCGTGCGCGCACGGAAAGCCCGTGCGCTTCGAGGCTTTCGGAGATCGCCAGCGTTTCCGCCGCAGGGCCGATGGCGCGCAAGGCCTCGGGGGTCATTTTCGCCAGCGTCGTGCGCTTGAGGAAATCCATCACCGAAAGGCCCGAGGAAAACCGCGCCGAGCGCGCCGTGGGCAGCACATGGTTCGGCCCGCCAACGTAATCGCCAATCGCTTCGGGCGTCCAGGAGCCAAGGAAGATCGCGCCGGCATGGGTGATCCGGGCCGAAAGCGCTTCCGGGTCTGCGACGCAAAGCTCAAGATGTTCGGGGGCGACGCGGTTTGACAGCATCGCCGCTTCGGCCAGATCGCGGGTGACGATCACCGTGCCATAATCGCGCCAGCTCGGCCCCGCAATTTCGCGCCGCTGCAGCGTTTCGAGCCGCTTTTCCACCGCCGCCGTCACCGCTTTGGCAAAATCAGCGTCGGGCGTCAGGATCAGCGCCTGAGCGGATTGGTCATGCTCGGCCTGCGAAAGCAGGTCGAGCGCCACCCAGTCCGGGTTCGCGGTTCCATCCGCAATGACCAGAATCTCGGAAGGCCCGGCGATCATGTCGATGCCGACACGGCCGAACACCCGCCGCTTTGCCGCCGCCACAAAGGCATTGCCCGGCCCGGTGATCTTGTCGACCGGTTGCACGGTTTCGGTGCCATAGGCCAGCGCCGCCACCGCCTGCGCGCCGCCGATCCGGTAGACGGTATCGACGCCCGCAAGCTCCGCCGCCAGCAGCACCAGCGGATTGACCGCCCCGCCCGGCGTCGGGCAGACGACGACGAGCCGCTCCACCCCCGCCACCTTGGCCGGGATCGCGTTCATCAGGACCGAAGACGGGTAGGAGGCGAGCCCGCCGGGCACATAGAGCCCCGCCGCCGACACAGGCGACCAGCGCCAGCCAAGCTCCGCCCCCGTCGGCTCGGTCCAGCGCTCCTCCATCACCGGCATCTGCCGGGCATGATAGGCGCGGATCCGCTCGGCCGCGAGTTCGAGCGCGGCGCGTTCTTCTGCGCTCACCTTCGCCACCTCGGCCGCGATCTCCTCGGGCGAGAAGGCAAGCGTCTCGGGCGTAAGCGCGAGCCGGTCGAATTTTGCTGTATAGTCGATCACCGCCGCATCGCCGCGCGCGCGCACCTCGGCGATGATCGCCGCCACGGTGGCATCCACATCGGGGCTGTCCTCGCGTTTCATCCCCAGAAGGGCGGTGAAGCGGGTCTCGAAATCGGCGTCTTGAGTGCTGAGGAAATGCGGCATCACGGAGCTCCTTCTGCGCTCGGGATAGAGCCTTGGCGCGCGCGGGGCAAGGCTTGGCGGCGCAAAGCGGGGGTTTTGCCCCCCCGCACCCCCGCAGGATATTTTTGGCAAGATGAAAGGGGCTCAGGCGAGGGTCTTGGCAAGCGCGTGGCCGAGCAGCGCGCCGCCTGGTGCGGCGGGGTCCGCCGTCCAGCCCTGCGCGAGGTAAAATCCGCGCGCGGTATTGGTGGCGGTGAGGCGGGCCTCCGTGCGGCCAAGGGCGATAAGTTCACCTTCAAGCGCGCCAAGCATGGCGCGCGCATGGCCCGCCCCGCGTCGATCCGGGGAGACGAAAAGAAGGCTCACGCGGCCGCGCACCGGCGGCTGATCGCGCCAATCAAGCCCGCCCACGGCGGCGAGCCCGTCGGGGGGCGCGATCACAAGGAGCCGCTGCGCGGGATCGGCGATCCGCGCCGCAATGGCGCCGGCCGCATTCGCCGCGACCCAGGGAGTGAGCCGTTCGGGCTGGCCGTGGTGATCGGCCGCGCAAAGCCGGGTGATTGCCGCGCCGATCAGATCCGCAATCGCGGCCGCGTCTTCGGGCCGGGCCTGCCGGATCATTCCGGATGCTGCGGCGCCTGGCCCGAGACCGCCGCATAGGGCCGCGTCACGTCGCGCAGATCGAGCGCGAGGCATTCGACATCAGCGGCAAGCGCACCATCGCCCGCAAGCGTCAGCACCACCCGCCCCGCGCCTTCTGCGCCGGGCTCGAAGCTTACATCGAGCACCGAGAGCACGAGATCGGCATCCTGCCGGTCGAACCCCTGCGAGGCGACCTTGAGCACGTCAGAGATCACGAACAGCGCCTGCACCCGCTCATAATCGCGCCCTGCCGCCTCGGCCCGCGCCTTGTCTTCCCAGCGAAAGCGGTTGAGCAGCATCGAGAGCCGATGCGCCTTTGGCTCGTAGCGGATCTCGGAGACCGGCAGCACCGCATCTTGCACAAGTGCGGCGATCACCGCGAGATCTTCCGCGCTTTCCGCGCGCAGGCTCAGCGGCGCCTCGCCGCCTTCGGAAAAACGTGCATCCCGGCTCATTCGTCCTCCTCGGGCAGGCTCGACAGAGTCCCGGCCTCCCATTCTTTATAACTGCGACCATCCTCGGTCTTCCATTCGAGCGTGCCATTTGCCGCGCGCCCCAAAATCACGGCGGCTGCTGCAGACGGGCTGGCAAAGGCATAAGGCTCGGAAAAAACGCAATGGCCACTCTCAGCAACGAGAACGCCCGTATTCGCTAGCTCATCATAGAGTTTTTTGTATGTCGCGTAGTCCACTCCCGCCCAGTGATCCCGCGCAAGAGAACCCGCCAGAACAACGAACTCTCCGTTGATCAAAAGCGCTTGGGCGGCCAGACCGACGCGGGGCGCCGACAGGCGGAACATGATACTATCTGCCCCAGTTTGCGGCTCGATATTGTCGGCAGCAGTCAGCGCAACAGGCGCTTTGGGCCGTGCGCGATCAAGGAACATGTCGATTCGCAGCGCGGGCAAAACGATAAACAGCGTCTCCAGAAACTCTTCCATATTGGCACGTGCCGCCTCGGACAGCCCCGGACGGGACGGCGTGTTGTTGTTCTCCAGAGGCACGCGGCGGATCTTGGTGGCTTCTTCGATCAGTCGCGCCTCGAGATATTTTACATGCGCCTTATGCAGGTTGTTCGCCTGTGTGGTGATCAGCACCGCATGCGTCCAGAAGTCTTTCTGCGCATCATGGCTTTTGATCCGTTCGGCCACATCTTCGCCTTCGCCAATATAGGCCCGCATGCCAACCTCGCCCTCCCCAAGAAGGACGTAGACGCCAGTATGACGTGCAGCAGAGCGTTGCAAAGCGTGGACAATCTGAGTGCGCGGAAAATAGAGCACATGGCCAGTCCAATTGAAGACTTCCGCGGTCTGCATCCCTTCGGGATTACCGTCGATGAAGAAGAGTTCGAGTGACCGGCCTTGCGCCTTCATTCGTCCCTCACCCGTTCGATCTGCGCCCCCACGGCGCGGAGTTTGTCCTCAACCCGTTCATAGCCGCGATCGAGGTGGTAGACCCGGCTCACCACAGTTTCCCCCTCGGCGGCAAGCCCCGCGAGGATGAGCGAGACCGAGGCGCGCAGATCGGTCGCCATCACCCGCGCCCCCTTGAGGCTTTCGACCCCGTGCACCGTGGCATGCCCGCCCTGCACCTCGATCTTGGCGCCCATCCGCATCAGTTCGGGCGCATGCATGAAACGATTCTCGAAAATCCGTTCCTCCAGCACCGAGGTGCCCTCGGCGGTGCACAGAAGCGCCATCATCTGCGCCTGCAGGTCAGTCGGAAAACCGGGGAAGGGCTCGGTCACCACATCGACGGCGCGGATCCGGCCGTTCTTGCGGCGCACCTTGAGGCCGCGTTCGGTCTCCTCAACCGCAACACCGGCGGCATCGAGCTTCTCGCAGAAGCTCTCGACGAGCGCGATCCGCCCCCCCAGACACTCGACCTCGCCGCCGCAGATCGCCGGGGCGAGCATGTAGGTGCCCAGCTCGATCCGGTCCGTCACCACCGGATGGGTGGCGCCATGCAGCCGGTCCACCCCCTGAATCGTGATCTCGGACGTCCCCTCGCCCTCGATCTCGGCCCCCATCGCGCGCAGGCAACGCGCAAGATCGACGATCTCGGGCTCGCGCGCGGCGTTTTTGAGCACCGAGCTGCCCTTGGCCAGAACCGCCGCCATCAGGAAGTTCTCGGTCGCGCCGACCGAGGCAAAGCGCATCTGGTGCGTGGCGCCCTTCAGCCCGCCCCGGGTCGTGGCATGCAGATAGCCGTCCTTCAACTCGATCTCGGCGCCAAGGGCGGAGAGGGCGTCGATATGAATGTCCATCGGCCGCGCGCCGATCGCACAGCCGCCGGGCAGCGAGACGACCGCATGGCCGAGCCGCGCAAGGAGCGGCCCCAGCACGAGGTTTGAGGCGCGCATCTTGCGCACGATGTCATAATCGGCGACGGGCGTGATCTCGCCATGGCAGGAGGTGGCGAGCACCTTGCCATCCTGCAAAGCGGTGACCTCGGCGCCGAGCGAGGCCAGAAGCTGGGTCATGGTGCGGATGTCGGAGAGCCGCGGCGCATTGGTGAGCGTGAGCGGCTCCTCGCTCAAAAGCGTTGCCGGCATCAGCGCGAGGCAGGCGTTCTTTGCCCCCGCAATCGGGATCTGGCCAGAGAGCGGCCCGTTGCCGCGCACCAAGATGCTGTCCACTACAGGTTTCCTTCCGGGCCGGTCTCGGCCTCATCCGTATCGTCCCCCGTAACCGCGTCACGCTGCCGCGCCTGCGCCTTGCGCCGCGCCAGATTGGCCCGCAAGGCTGCGGCCAGACGCTCCTCGCGCGCGCTCAGCTGGGCCGCGCCAGCGGTGCGGACACAGGATTTGTCGGGGTTTTTCTCGTTCATGGCCCCTCTCTAGCGTCCCCGAAGAATTGTGTCGAGAGAGCGAGCGAATTTGCACTTGCATGGCCGGGATTTGTCGTCTACATCGCCGCCACGGCCCCAGAGGGTCACCGGCGCTGCAGTAGCTCAGTGGTAGAGCACTCCCTTGGTAAGGGAGAGGTCGAGAGTTCAATCCTCTCTTGCAGCACCATATTTTCTTGTTACATCCCAAGAAGTTGGCTGCTATCAAGGGGTTAGATTGCCTTCGGTTCTACACCGAGGTTCTACACCATGGTCTTGCAGATGGCCCGTCCGCATAAGAATCCGAAGTCCGGCGTCTACTATTTTCGCCAGAAAACGCCCGCCGATCTGGTCGCGGTGTTCGGCCGCAGGGAGGTCAGCCACTCGCTCGGAACGAAAGATCCGGCCGAGGCGAAGGAGCGCAACAGCGAAGCGGTGCGCAAACAGGCGCTGATCTGGGACCGGCTGCGCAAGCGCCCCGAGCCCCTGCCGCACAAGCAAATCGTCGCGCTCTCCGGGGTGCTGTATCGCGACTACATGGCGGCGATGGAGCTGGAGCCGGGCGAACCGGGGATCTGGGTCGAGGCGCTCAAGCTTCTGGACCGCGCGGCCGCCACGCCCGAGAGCTTGGAACGTTGGTATGGCCCCACCGTTGACACTCTGCTTCTCGAACGCGGCGTCGTCACCGACGCGAGCAGCCGCCAGCGGCTCATTCAAGAGACCGACCGGGCGATCCGGCAGGTGGTTGAGCAGCAGATGAAGCGGGCCGAGGGGGACTACAGCCCCGGACCCGAGCGCCAACCTGTGACGTGTCAGGTCGCGGCGAGCCCCCGGCCTTTCAGCAAGGCCTCGACCCCCGGCATCTTGCCACGAAACGCCAGCCAGGCTTCGTCTGCAGGCATCGAGCCCCCGACCGAGAGGATGCAACGTTCCAGCCGCTTTGCCGTTTCCGGGTCAAAGACATCCCCCGTTTCTTCAAAGGCGGCGAAGGCGTCGGCATCCATCACTTCCGACCACATGTAGCTGTAATAGCCCGCCGAATACCCGTCGCCGGAGAACACATGGCCGAAATGGGGTGTGGCGTGGCGCATGCGAATGGCTTTCGGCAGGCCGATGTCTGCGAGCACCTGAGCCTGCATCGCCATCGGGTCTTTGGGCGCGGCGCCCTCGTGGAAGGCCAGATCGACAAGCGCCGAGGCAACGAATTCGACCGTGGCGAACCCCTGGTCATAGGTGCCCGCCGCCAGGAGCTTGTCGCGCAGATCCTTGGGCATCGGCGCGCCGGTCTTCCAGTGCGTCGCGTGGCGGTCGAGCACTTCGGGCACATCGAGCCAGTGTTCATAGAGCTGGCTCGGCAGTTCCACGAAATCGCGCGCAACCGAGGTGCCCGAAACGAATTGATAGGTCACATCCGAGAGCATCTGGTGCAGCGCATGGCCAAATTCATGAAACAGCGTGCGCGCATCGTCATGGCTGAGCAGGCAGGGCTCGCCCTTGGCGAAGTTGCACACATTGACGACAATCGGTCGCGTCTCGCCGCCAAGCTTTGATTGCGAGCGCATCGCCGAGCACCAGGCGCCCGAACGCTTCGAGCCACGCGCAAAATAATCGCCCAAGAACACGGCGATATGCTTGCCTTCCCGCGTCACCTCCCAGCCGCGCACGTCGGGGTGATAAAACGGCCCCTCAAGCGGGCGGAATTCAAGCCCGAAGAGGCGGTTGGCCGTGTCAAACACCGCGCCGAGCATGGCCTCGAGCGAGAGATAGGGTTTCAGCGCCGCCTCGTCGAAATCATGTTCCAGCGTGCGGCGTTTTTCCGCGTAATAGCGCCAGTCCCACGCTTCCAGATCGCCGTTGATGCCCTCTGCATGCATCATCCGGGTGAGCTTTTCTGCATCGGCTTCGGCGGCGGCTTTCGCGGGCTCCCAGACCCGCATCAAGAGGTCGCGCACCTGCGCGGGCTCCTTTGCCATTTCGGGTTCGAGCTTGTAGGCGGCAAAGCTCGCATAGCCCAAAAGCTTCGCGCGCTCCTCGCGCAGGCTCAAGATCTCGGCGGCAATGGCACGGTTGTCGGTCTCGCCGCCATTCGCGCCGCGCGCGACCCAGGCCTCATAGGCGATCTCGCGCAGCTCGCGCCGGGGCGAGAATTGCAAAAACGGAACGATGAGCGAGCGGTTCAGCGTCAGCACCGGGCCCTCGGCGCCGCGCTCTTCCCCCGCGCCGCGCGCCGCCTCGATGACAAACTCGGGCAGGCCCTCAAGCTCTTCCTCTGTCAGCGGGCGCGACCAGTCGCGCTCATCGGCGAGCAGGTTTTGCGAGAATTGGGTGCAAAGCACCGCAAGACGCTCCTTGATCGCGGTCATCCGCTCGGCAGCCGCCCCTTCGAGCGCGGCCCCGGAGCGGATGAACATCTTGTAGTAAAGCTCCAGCACCCGGGCTTGTTCGGGCGTAAGCCCCAGCGTGTCGCGCGCCGCCCAGAGCGTTTCGATACGCGCAAAGAGCGGGCGGTTCATCGTCACTTCCGAGGCGAAGGCGGCCATTTTCGGCGCCAGATCGCGCATCAACGCCTCGCGCGCGGGCGTGCTGTCGGCGCCCGAAAGGTTGTAGAACACGCCCGCCACCCGGTCGAGCGTGGCCTCGGCCTGTTCCATCGCCTCGATCGTATTGGCAAAGCACGCCGGCTCGGGGTTGGCGGCAATGGCGGCGATATTGGCGCGCGCCTCGGTGAGCGCGGCCTCAAAAGCGGGGGCAAAATCTTCGTCACGGATCGCGGCAAAATCGGGAAGCGCGAAGGGGCCTTTGCCCGGCGCAAGCAGCGGATTGGTCATGGAGTTCTCCTTTGCCCCAAAGCTAGGGTGCTTGCGGGCAAAGGAAAAGGGGCGGAGCTGCCGCCCCGCCCCCGCAACAGTCACTTCCGCGCACTCAGGCCGCTTTTGCCGCCGCGCCGGAGCCAAAGCGGGCATAGAACCCATCGCCCTTGGCGGCGATGTCGCGCAGAAGCGCCGGGGCTTCGAAGCGCGCGCCATATTTTGCCTCCAGCGCCTCACAGATCTCCACCGCGCGCGGCGCGCCGATGATGTCGAGCCAGGCAAACGGGCCCCCCGACCAAGGCGCAAAGCCCCAGCCCAAGATCGCGCCCACATCCCCCTCGCGAATGTCGGTGAGCACGCCCTGTTCAAACGCCCGTACCGCTTCAAGCACCTGCGCCATCAGCAGTCGGTGTTGCACCTCGGCAAGCTCGGGTTGATCCTCTGCAGCGGGGTATTTCTCGGCCAGCCCTTCCCAGAGCCCGCCGCGCTTGCCCGCGGTATAGGTGTAAAAGCCCGCATCGGCCTTTTTCCCCAAGCGCCCTTCGTCGGCCATCCAGAACACCACCTCATCGACCGCGCCATCGGGATAGGCATCGCCCATCGCGGCCCGGGTCGCCTTGGCGATCTTCACGCCCAGATCAATCGAGGTCTCGTCCACCAGTTGCAGCGGCCCGAGCGGCATGCCGACAAGCTTCGCCGCATTCTCGATCAGCACCGGGCTCACCCCCTCGGCCACCATGCGGATGCCCTCGTTGATATAGGGGATGATACAGCGGTTGGCGTAGAAGAAGCGCGCGTCGTTGACGACGATCGGGGTCTTGCGGATCGCACGGACGAAATCGAGCGCCTTCGCCACGGCGACATCGCCGGTTTGCGCGCCCTTGATGATCTCGACCAAAAGCATCTTGTCGACCGGCGAGAAGAAATGGATGCCGATGAACTGCTCGGGGCGTTTGGAGGCCTTGGCGAGGCTCGAAATCGGCAGGGTCGAGGTGTTGGTGGCAAAGATCGCGGTTTCCGGGATCACCGCTTCCGCCTTCGCCGTCACCTCGGCCTTGACGCCCGGATCTTCGAACACCGCCTCCACGATCAGATCGCAGCCCGCGAGCGCGGCGTAATCGGTGGTGGCGGTGATGCGGGCGAGCACCTCGGCCTTTTTCTCCTCCGTCACCTTGCGCCGCGAGATCCCCTTGTCGAGGATGCCGGTCGAATAGCTTTTGCCGCGGTCGGCCGCCTCTTGGGTGGAGTCGATCAGCACCACCTCGATGCCCGCATTGGCGGAGACATAGGCGATGCCCGCCCCCATCATGCCCGCACCAAGGATGCCCACCTTCTTGACCGACTGATCCTCGACCTTCGGGCGGTTCGCGCCCTTCTCGAGCGCCTCCTTGTTGATGAAGAGCGAGCGGATCATCGCCGAGGACGAGGGGTTCAACAGCAGGTTGGTGAACCAGCGCGCCTCGATTTTCAGCGCCGCATCAAAGGGCACGAGTGCCCCTTCGTAAACCGCCGAGAGCAGCGCCTTCGCCGCCGGGTAAACCCCCATCGTCTTGCCATGCACCATCGCCGAGGCGCCGAGGAAGGTCATGAACCCCGCCGGATGATAGGGCGCGCCGCCGGGCATCTTGTAGCCCTTGGCGTCCCAGGGCTTCACGAGATCGGCGTCCTTGGCGTTCAGCACCCACTCGCGGGCCGCGGCCATCGGATCGTCGCTCACCTCGTCAATAAGCCCCGCCGCTTTCGCCGCTTTCGGATCGGAGAGCTTGCCTTCCAGGAGGAACGGCGCCGCCATCATCGCGCCGAGTTTGCGCACAAGCCGCGTGGTGCCGCCACCGCCGGGGAAGATGCCGACCATGATCTCGGGCAGGCCGATCTTCGCCTTCGGGTTATTCGCGGCAAAGATCCGGTGCGTCGAGAGCGGCAGTTCGAGCCCGATGCCGAGCGCCGTACCCGGCAGCACGCAGGCGATCGGTTTGCCGCCTTTGAGCGTTTTCGGGTCCATGCCCGCACGCTCGATCTTGCGCAGCACGCGGTGCATCTGCATCACGCCCTCAAAGATCGTCTGCGCGCCCCCCGCGCGCATCTTGGCAATGACGTTAAGATCCATGCCGCCGGCAAAATCCTTCTTGCCGGAGGTGATGATCACGCCTTTGCAAGCCTCATCGGCGAGCGCCTGATCGATGAAGCCGTCGAGCAGGGCAAACCCCTCCATGCTCATCACGTTCATCGACTTCGCGGCCACATCCCAGGTGATCACGGCCACACCGTCATCGCCAAGCGCATAGGTGAAATCGGTCATTTGCTCTCTCCCTTCGGCGCGATCTCCCTGGGCCCTGCCCAATCGCTGCCGTCCTGATAGGTGAAGCGGGCCTTGCCGCCCGCGATATGAATTTGCATGTCCACGTCGGAATAAGTGGCCACCTCGGTCTCGGCCTTCGAGCCGACGACAAGGAAGCGCGCGGGCGCATCGGAGCGGTTGACGAAGCGATGTCCGTTCGCCACCCCCGCCTTCCAGGCCGCGCAATCGCCTGGGCGCATCGCCTCCTCGCCCGCGTCCTCGACGAGAATCAACTCGCCCTCCAGCACCAGCGCGAACTCATCCTCGTTCAGATGCCAGTGCCGGAGCGAGGCCACGGCGCCGGGCTCCAGCGTGACAATATTGACGCCGAACTGCGTCAGCCCGGCCAGATCACCGAGCCGCCGCGAAGACCGTCCCGCCATCATCTCGGCATAGGGCGCGGGGTAGATCGAGCCGGTCTTCACCGGGGCGGCGCTCAGGTCGAGCTTCGGCATCAGACCCGCTCGATGATCGTGGCCGCGCCCATGCCGGAGGCGATGCAGAGCGTCGCAAGCCCGGTCGAGAGATCGCGCCGTTCCAGCTCGTCAAGCAGCGTGCCGATGATGATCGCGCCAGTGGCCCCAAGCGGGTGGCCCATCGCCATTGCGCCGCCGTTCACGTTCACCTTGTCGGGGCTGACGTCAAACGCCTGCATGAAGCGCAGAACCACCGCCGCAAAGGCCTCGTTCACCTCGAAAAGGTCGATGTCCGAGATCGCCATGCCACTGTCGCGCAGGATCTTTTCGGTCACCGGCACCGGGCCCGTCAGCATGATCGTCGGATCGGTGCCGATCTTTGCCGTGGCGCGGATGCGTGCGCGCGGTTTGAGCCCATGCGCCTCACCGAAGGCCTTCGAGCCGATCAGCACCGCGGCGGCGCCATCGACGATTCCGCTCGAGTTCCCGGCATGGTGGATATGCTCGACATGGTCGAGATGGGGGTATTTCAGCATCGCCACCTTGTCGAAGCCGGGCATCACCTCACCCATGTCCTTGAAGGAGGCCTTGAGCTTGGCAAGGTCTTCGGGCGTGGTGCCGGGGCGCATATATTCGTCCCGGTCAAGGATCGTCAGCCCGTTCTGGTCGAGAACCGGCACAATCGATTTCGCAAACCGGTTCTCGGCCCAGGCCTCGGCGGCGCGGCGCTGGCTTTCCACCGCGAGCGCATCGGCCATCTCGCGCGTGAAGCCGTATTCGGTGGCGATGATATCGGCCGAGATCCCCTGCGGCACAAAATAGGTCTTGAGCGCCAGCGCCGGATCGACGGCAATCGCCGCCCCGTCCGAGCCCATCGCGACGCGGCCCATCATCTCGACGCCGCCCGCGATATAGGCCGCGCCCGCCCCCGCCTTCACCTGGTTGGCGGCGAGGTTCACTGCCTCCATGCCCGAGGCGCAGAACCGGTTGATCGAGAGGCCGGGGATCGATTCGTCGAGATCGGAGAGCAGCACGGCAGAGCGCGCAAGGCAGCCGCCCTGTTCGCCCACCTGGGTCACGTTGCCCCAGATCACATCCTCGACCGCGTGGCCCTCAAGGCCGTTGCGCGCTTTGACCGCGTTGAGAAGCCGCGCCGAAAGCGCAACGGATGTCACTTCATGCAGGCTGCCATCGGGGCGGCCCTTGCCGCGCGGGGTGCGGCAGGCGTCATAGATATAGGCTTCGCTCATTGGTCCTCCTCGGTCCCGGGCGTCGCCGGGCTCCTCTTTCCGGGCGTTCCGGCCGGGCAGGCCTGGGGCCGCCCATGCTCTCATCGACTATCGCAACGAATTGACGTTCGCGTAAGGGGCAAGGCGGGTTTGTGGCGCAACGTCACGAGGGCGATGCAACAAGGATGGCGCGGCCGAAGATTTTGCCAAGGGAAAACTGCCCCCCGGCTCGGGCCTGCCGGGGCTCAGACCTTGCGCGCCTCAAGCTCCGCCTTGAAGAGCCGCAGCCGCGCCGTGAGGTTTTCGGCATGGGTCACCGAGTGGAAATGCTCAAAAAGAAAGCAGAGCGCTTCATCCGGGGTGATCCCGGCGTCTTCGGCAAAGCGTTGCAGCATGCGGTAGGCATCATTGGTGAGCGCGACCGGAAAGCGGCGCGTCAGGCGCAGGCGTTTGGGCATCGGCATCTCCTTGCTGTCTCAAGACTAATCGGCGGGCTGCGCAATAACCAGCCCGAAGCCGCCGCCCGGGGCACGCGGCAAAGACGGGGCGTGCCCCGGGCGGCCGGGCGGCGGCAAGCCCCCCGGCGGATCACCTCGGCCCTGCCGAGGCGAAGCATCCCACCTTGCCCCGCATGCGATTGTATGCCGCAAGTGCTTGACCCTTCGTGCGTTTTTTCCTTGTCGTGCGATTGTGCTAAGTTGTCGGCAGACCAACCTTCCGCGCGAGGCCCCGATGACGCCGATCGACGACCATCCGTTGCGCTATGCGCTCGTGAACGAGCTGCATGCCCGGCCCTTCCCTGCCGTCGGCCTGCCCGCCCATGTGATCTACCTCGCGTTCAAGGAACCGAAAGACGCCGCCAACCGCGACCGCGCCAAGGATCACGAGCATCTCGTCGATCTGCTCACCCGGCAGGGGGGCGCGGTGCCGCCGATGGGCGCCACCCATTACAGCGGCGAAATTGGCCGTCACGCGCTGAAATGGGAGAGCCATACCGAGTTCACCACCTTCCTCGCTCATGCGCCGGGCGTCTCGGAGCGCCCCTTCGACCCGGTCGAGGCGGAGATCTTCCCGACTGACTGGGTGCAAAACGCCCCCGGGCGCCGCATCGTCGCGGTCTCGATCCGGATCGAGGAATTGCCCGAGGACGACACGAAGATCCTGCCCGCGCTCGAAAACTGGTTCGTGCCCGAGAGCCTGGTCTGTGCCTGGGTGCTTGACGAGGCCGCTGTCGTCGCCACTGATTTCCGCATCGACCCGGCCGGGCTGATGCGCTTTGCCGTCTTCGCCCGCCCCGGCACCGGCCAGGGCCGGATTGGCCGGATCGTGCAAAGGATTTGCGAGATCGAAACCTATCGCGCCGTCTCGATGCTGGGCCTTGGCCGCGCCCGCAGCCTCACCCAGACGCTCAACACGCTCGAACCCGAGCTCAGTGCGCTCGTCGACAGCATGAAGGACGATTCCCACCCCGCCGAGGCAACGCTGCACCGGCTTCTGGAGGTGTCGACCGAGCTGGAGAGCCTCGCCGTCACCCACACCTTCCGCTTCTCGGCCACTTTTGCCTATGAGGCGATCGTGCATGACCGGGTTGAGGTGCTGCGCGAAAGCCGCTTCAACGGGCGGCAGAAATTCAACGAATTCATGATGCGCCGCTACGATCCGGCGATGCGCACGGTGAAATCGGCCGAACAGCGGCTCAATGCGATGGTCGAGCGCGCGGCGCGGGCGGGCGAGCTTCTGCGCACAAGGGTCGATGTGGCGCGCCAAGCGCAAAACCAGAAACTGCTCGAAAGCATGGACCGCCGCTCCGACCTGCAACTGCGGCTGCAGCGCACGGTCGAGGGGCTCTCCGTGGTGGCGATCAGCTATTACGCGGTGAGCCTTGCGGGCTATGCGGTCTATCCGGTCGCCCGGGAGATCGGCATCTCCAAGGAACTGGCCGTGGCGGCGCTGACCCCCGTCGTCGTGGTGATCGTCTGGGCGGCGCTGCGCCGGATCCGCAACAGCGTCGGCGGCGGGCACTGAGGGGCGCGAAACGCCCCTCCCAACCGGCCTCAGACCCCGCGGGCGAGCGCGGCCACCCCGGTGCGCGCCACGTCCACCAGCCCGAGCGGGCGCATCAGCTCTGCAAAGGCGTCGATCTTTTCCGATGTGCCCGTGATCTCGAACACAAAGCTCTCGAGCGTGCTGTCGACCACATTGGCGCGGAAAATATCCGCCAGGCGCAGCGATTCCACCCGCTTTTCGCCGGTCGCGGCGACCTTGAACAGCGCCAGCTCGCGCTCGACCGCCGCGCCCTCCACGGTGAGGTCATGCACCTCATGGACCGGCACGATGCGGCCAAGCTGCGCCTTGATCTGCTCGATCACCGCCTCGGTGCCGCGCGTCACGATGGTGATGCGGCTCCGGTGCCCCTTGTGGTCGATTTCCGCGACGGTGAGGCTGTCGATGTTGTAGCCCCGCCCGGAAAACAGCCCGATCACGCGCGCCAGAACGCCCGGTTCGTTCTCGACGATCACCGCAAGCGTATGGCTGCGCTCCACATCGGAGTGGCTGTCGCGCAGGTCATAGGCGGAGTGGCTCGTGGAGCCTTTCTTGATGTTCAGAGCGGCCATTGCCCTCTCCCTTCCGAATGTCTTTCATCTTGCCGGAAATATCCCGGGGGTCCGGGGGCAGCGCCCCCGGCCGCTCTCACACCAGCGCGGCGCCGCCGCGGAAGGCCTCAGCATCCGCCGAGAGCAGCATGTCGTTATGGGGTTTGCCCGACGGGATCATCGGGAAGCAGTTCTCGTGCTTCTCGACGAGGCAATCGAACAGAACCGGGCCGTCATAGTTGATCATCTCCATGATCGCATCGTCGAGCTCTTTCGGGTCGCTCACCACGATCCCCTTCCAGCCGAAGGCCTCCGCCAGCTTGACGAAATCGGGCAGGCTCTCCGACCAGCTTTGCGAATAGCGCCCGCCATGCAGCAGGTCTTGCCATTGCCGCACCATGCCGAGCCGCTCGTTGTTCAAAATGAACTGCTTCACCGGGGTGCGGAATTGCGTCGCCGTGCCCATCTCCTGCATGTTCATCAGCCACGAGGCCTCGCCCGCGATGTTGATCACGAGCGCGTCGGGATGCGCCACCTGCACCCCGATCGAGGCCGGGAAGCCATAGCCCATGGTGCCAAGTCCCCCGGAGGTCATCCAGCGGTTCGGCGCCTCGAAGCCGAGGAATTGCGCCGCCCACATCTGGTGCTGGCCCACTTCGGTGGTGATGTAGCGATCCCGCCCCTTGGTCAGGGCTTCGAGCCGCTCCAGCGCATATTGCGGTTTGATCACCGTGTCGGAATTGGTGTAGCTCAGGCAGCGCACCTTTTTCCACTCCGCGATCGTCGCCCACCATTTGGCGAGCCCCTCCTTGTGAGTCTTGCGCCCGCGCGCCTTCCAGACCTTCAACAGGTCTTCGAGCACATGGCCGATATCGCCGATGATCGGCAGATCGACGGTGATGATCTTGTTGATCGAGGAGGCGTCGATATCGACATGCGCCTTCACCGAATGGGGCGAGAAATCGGCGACCCGCCCGGTGATGCGGTCATCGAACCGCGCCCCGAGGTTGATCATCAGATCGCAGCCGTGCATGGCGAGGTTGGCCTCGTAAAGCCCGTGCATGCCGAGCATGCCAAGCCAGCTCTTGCCGGAGGCCGGATAGGCGCCAAGCCCCATCAGTGTCGAGGTGATCGGGAAGCCCGTGGCATCCACCAATTCACGCAGAAGCTGGCTCGCGCCGGGGCCCGAGTTGATCACGCCGCCGCCGGTATAAAACACCGGCCGCTCCGCCTTTTCCATCAGCTCGACAAGCTTGGTGATGGCCTCGATATCGCCCTTCATCTTCGGCTGGTAGTGATCCACCCGCGCCTGTTTCGGCCCGCTGTAGGGGCCGGTGGCGAATTGCACATCCTTCGGCAGGTCGATCAGCACCGGACCGGGGCGGCCCGAGGTGGCAACATGGAAGGCCTGATGGATGGTTTCGGAGAGTTTTGCCGGATCCTTCACCAGCCAGTTGTGCTTGGTGCAGGGCCGGGTGATGCCCACCGTATCGGCCTCCTGAAACCCGTCGGTGCCGATCATGAAGGTGGGCACCTGCCCCGAAAACACCACCAGCGGAATGCTGTCCATCAGCGCGTCGGTGAGGCCGGTCACCGCATTCGTGGCGCCGGGGCCCGAGGTCACCAGCACACAGCCCGGTTTGCCGGTCGAGCGGGCATAGCCCTCCGCCATATGCACCGCCGCCTGTTCATGCCGAACGAGAATGTGGCGGATGTCGTTTTGCTGGAAGATCGCGTCATAGATCGGCAGAACAGCGCCGCCCGGATACCCGAAGATCGTATCGACCCCCTGATCCTTGAGCGCCTGCACCACCATTTCCGCGCCGGTCATCTGCCGCGACATCTCTCACGTCCTTTCCCGGGGCATCGCCCCCGACCTCTCGGGGCCAGGCCCCAACCCGTTTGG
Source organism: Rhodobacter maris (assembly GCF_900217815.1). Taxonomy (GTDB): domain Bacteria; phylum Pseudomonadota; class Alphaproteobacteria; order Rhodobacterales; family Rhodobacteraceae; genus Rhodobacter; species Rhodobacter maris. Next base: position 45,294 of record NZ_OBMT01000003.1, on the reverse strand, counting down.
CAACAAAAAGCCCCCGCGGTTCGGCGAGGGCGCATGGGAACCATCATGGTCAACCGTCACCGGCCCATGCGCCACTCCCCTACGAGAACCAGAAGCGAAGACATCGCCGTTCCTTTCGTTGCATCGGAGCGGACATTAGGGGCAGGCGGAAAGGGCGTCAACGGCAAAACGCTGAATATAATGTCGCGTCGGGGCGCTTAGCGTTGCAAAAATTGCGCGAACCGGCGAATCTGTGACATTTCCGCAAGCGCGGAGGCAGAGCCCGGAAGCGCGAGCCGCCGCTCCGGAGGCGAGTCGGCGCCCCCGCCCGCGCGCGCGCGCCTCCTTTCGGGCGGGTGCCGCAGCTCCCCGCCGGGCCCCGAACCGCGACCGGATTTCGCCCTATCCGTGCAAACTGGTCAACCGGATGGACCAGATGGCCCGTCGCGCTTGATTTTCTGGCCGCAAGCAGCCAAGGAACAGCAAAGCCCCATAGTGGGCCGGGGGAATTGGGAAGGGGAGGAGACGATGGGCGCTTTGCTGGCCCTGTCACGGGTCATCGACCGCATCAACGAGTTCATCGGCAAATCGGTGTCATGGCTCATTCTGGTGGCGGTGCTGATTTCCGCCATCAACGCAACCATCCGCAAGGTGTTCAACGTCTCGTCGAACGCCTGGCTCGAGGCGCAATGGTATCTCTACGGCGCAGCCTTCCTGCTCACCGCGGCCTATACGCTGAAGCAAAACGAGCATATCCGCATCGACATCGTCTATGGCGCCTTCTCGCGCCGGGTGCAGCACTGGATCGACCTGTTCGGCCATGTGTTCTTCCTGATGCCGTTCCTGACGATGATGCTCTGGATGCTCTTTCCCTATGTGATGATGTCTGTGCGCTCGGGCGAGCTGTCGACCAATGCGGGCGGGCTGGTGATCTGGCCGGCAAAGTCGCTCCTTTTGATCGGCTTCAGCCTGCTCTTCGCGCAGGGCCTCTCCGAGATCATCAAGAAGATCGCGATCATGCGCGGGCTGATCGAGGATCCGCACACCTACACCGGCCATCACGGTTCGGCCGAGTCCTTCGTCGAAGAGAAGGGGCTCTGAGATGCTGCTGGAACTCATTGCCACGAACATGGCGCCGATCATGTTCGTCTCGCTCATCGGCTTTCTGCTCCTTGGCTATCCGGTGGCCTTCTCCCTTGCCGCGAACGGGCTGATGTTCTTCATCATCGGCGTCGAACTCGCGCCGCTGTCGGGCGGCACGATCAACCTCAGCTGGCCGCTCCTCAATGCGATGCCAGAGCGGTTCTGGGGGGTGCTCAGCAACGAGACGCTCCTTGCCATTCCCTTCTTCACCTTCATGGGGATCGTGCTGGAAAAATCCGGCATGGCGGAAGACTTGCTCGACACGATCGGCCAGCTTTTCGGTCCGGTGCGGGGCGGTCTCGCCTATGCGGTGATCATCGTCGGCGCGCTCCTTGCCGCCACCACCGGCGTTGTCGCGGCCTCGGTGATCGCCATGGGGCTCATTTCGCTGCCGATCATGCTGCGCTACGGCTATGACCGGCGCCTGGCGAGCGGCGTCATCGCCGCCTCGGGCACGCTTGCGCAGATCATCCCGCCGTCTCTCGTGCTGATCGTTCTGGCCGACCAGCTCGGCCGCTCGGTCGGCGACATGTACAAGGGGGCGCTGATCCCCGGCCTCGTGCTCACCGGCATCTATCTCGCCTATGTCGCGGTGATGTCGATCGTCCGGCCCGCCACGATGCCCGCGCTGCCGAAAGAGGCGCGCACGCTCGGCTCGGGCGTCGCGTCGCTCTTCGTCGTGCTGCTTGTGGGCGGCGCGGTATTCTGGGGCGCCTATCAATGGCTCCATGACCCGACCGCGCGGAACTCGAACGCCGGTATCCTCGCCTCGGCGCTTGCCGTGATGGTGATCTACGTGGTCGCGCTGATCGACAAGGGGCTGCATCTGAACCGGATGAGCCGGCTTGCGCAGCAGGTGGTGATCGTGCTGATCCCGCCACTTGCGCTCATCTTCCTCGTGCTCGGCACCATCTTCCTTGGCGTCGCCACGCCGACCGAAGGCGGCGCGATGGGGGCTGTGGGCGCGCTGATCCTCTCGGGGGTGAAGCGGCGGCTGAACCTCACCGTGGTGCGCGAGGCGCTCGCCGCGACGACCCGGCTTTCGGCCTTCGTGATGTTCATCCTTCTGGGCGCGCGGGTGTTCTCGCTCACCTTCTACGGGGTGAACGGGCATCTCTGGGTCGAGCATCTCCTCGTCTCGCTGCCGGGCGGAGAGATGGGCTTCCTGATCGTCGTCTCGCTTCTGGTCTTCTTCCTCGCCTTCTTCCTCGATTTCTTCGAGCTGGCCTTCATCATCGTGCCGCTTCTGGCGCCGGCGGCCGAGAAGATGGGGATCGACCTGATCTGGTTCGGGGTGATTTTGGGCGTGAACATGCAGACTTCGTTCATGCACCCGCCGTTTGGCTTTGCGCTCTTCTTCCTGCGCTCAGTGGCGCCGAAAGTGCCCTATGTCGACAAGGTGACGGGGATCCTCACCGAGCCGGTGAAGACCTCGCAGATCTACTGGGGCGCGGTGCCGTTCGTGTTCATCCAGATCGCGATGATTGCCATCGTCATCGCCTTCCCGCAGATGGTGATGCATTACAAGGGCAAGCCGGTGGATCTGTCGAATGTGACCGTGACCTTGCCGAGCATGCCGGGTCTCGGGGGCGGTCTTGGCGCACCGGGCGGCATGGGGCTGCCGCCGATCGGGGCCCCCGGCGGCGCAGGGCTGAGCCTCGGGGCGCCGACGCTCGGCGGCCCGCCTCCGGGGCTTGGCGCGCCCACGGGCACGCCTCAGGAGCCGCCGCAGGGTGGCGGAGCCAGCCTCGGCATCCCCGCGCCCCTGGGGCTCGGGGGAACACCGATCGGAAATTGAACAAAGGGCGCCGCAAGCGGCGCCCTTTTCGCATCCCATTCCGACTGCGCGATCAGAACTGATCGGCGGCAAGCGCCATCACAGGTTCGGCCCCGCTTTCGATCCGCGCCAGATGCATGGCGCAGGCGGGCATCTGCCGCGCCATGTAATAGCGCCCGGTCGCGATCTTCGCCTCATAGAAGCCGGTATCCGAGGCGCCGCCGTCGAGCGCGGCATAAGCCGCCTTCGCCATCCGCGTCCACATCAGGCCAAGGCAGACATGCCCCATCAGATGCATGAAGTCATAGCTCCCCGAGAGCGCCGCATTGGGGGTCTTCATGCCGTTTTGCATGAAATACATCCCCGCCGTCTGAAGCTGTTTCGAGGCCGCCTTGAGCGCCTCGGTGAAAGGCTTCATCCGGTCGTCGCCCTCATGCGCCTTGCATTCGGCCTTCACCATCTCGAAGAAGGCCATCACATGCTTGCCGCCATCCTGTGCGAGCTTGCGGCCCACCAGATCGAGCGCCTGCACCCCGTTCGCGCCCTCATAGATCATCGTGATCCGGGCATCGCGGGTGAACTGGCTCATCCCCTGCTCTTCGATATAGCCGTGCCCGCCATAGATCTGCTGCGCCAGCACGCAGGCCTCGAACCCCTTGTCGGTCAAAAAGCCCTTGATCACCGGGGTCATCAGCGAGATCAGCCCCTCTGCATCGTGGTCCGAAAGCCCATGCGCGCGGTCAATGAGCGACGCCCCCCAGAAGGTGAAGGCGCGCGCGCCCTCGAGAAAGCTCTTTTGATCCATCAGTGCGCGGCGAATGTCGGGATGCACGATCAGCGGATCGGCGGCGCCGCCCGGGTTTTCCACCCCGGTCACGGCGCGTCCCTGCAGCCGGTCCTTGGCATAGGCAACGGCGTTCTGATAGGCGGCCTCGGCCACCGCATAGCCCTGCAGGCCAACGCCGAGCCGCGCCTCGTTCATCATCGTGAACATCGCGCGCATGCCCTTGTGCAGATCGCCAAGCAGATAGCCCGTCGCCCCGTCATAGTTCATCACGCAGGTGGCCGAGCCATGAATCCCCATCTTGTGCTCGACCTTGCCCACGCTCACCGCATTGCGCGCGCCAAGCGTGCCATCCGCATTCACCAGCACTTTCGGCACGATGAAGAGCGAGATCCCCTTGGTGCCCTCGCCACCGCCCGGGGCCTTGGCCAGCACGAGATGGATGATGTTCTCGGCCAGATCGTGATCGCCCGCCGAGATAAAGATCTTGGTGCCGGTGATCTTGTAGCTGCCATCCTCCTGCGGCTCGGCCTTGGTGCGCAAAAGCCCCAGATCCGTGCCGCAATGCGGCTCGGTCAGGTTCATCGTCCCGGTCCAGTCGCAGGCGATCATCTTCGGCAGATAGAGCGCCTTCTGTGCCTCGGTGCCATGCGCGTCGATCGCCGAAACGGCGCCATGCGTCAGCCCCTGATACATGTTGAAGGCCATGTTGGAGGAGACAAACATCTCGCCCACCGCGCAGTTGAGCACATAGGGCATGCCCTGCCCGCCATAGTCGGGGTTGCAATCGAGCGCGGTCCAGCCGCCCTCCTTCATCGCGGCAAAGGCTTCGTCAAACCCCTTGGGCGTGCGCACCACGCCGTTTTCGAGCCTGCAGCCCTCGTGGTCGCCCACCGGGTTGAGGGGCGCGAGCACTTCGGAGGACACCTTGCCCGCTGCGTCGAGCACCGCCTCGGTAAAGTCGCGTTCCAGATCGGCGTAGCCGGGCACTTCGGAGCTGGAAACGTGAAGCAACTCGTGCAGCACGAATTGCATGTCGCGGATATTGGCGGTGTAGCTGGGCATGATCCCTCTCCCTTGGTCTGCCAGCCCGGGACCGCTCAGCCGGCCTCCCCGGCCAGTTTCGCGTCGCCCCAGGCAATCTGTGCCGCCAGCTCCTCGATCGCCTGATCGAGCTCATCGCGCTGGCGCACCATTGCGTCATGCCGCAGACGCGCCAGTTTGAGCGTCTCGGCCAGTTGCGTGCGCTGCTGGTCCCCCATGTCATAGAGGTCCAGCAGCTGGCGAATGTCTTCGAGGCTGAAGCCGAAACGCTTGCCGCGCAAAATCAGTTTCAACCGCGCCCGGTCGCGCCGGGTGAAAAGCCGTTTCTGCCCTTCGCGCAGCGGAAACAGCAGTTCCTTCGCCTCGTAGAACCGCAAGGTGCGCGGCGTCACATCGAACGCGTCGCACATCTCGCGGATCGTCATCAGATCGTCACTCATCGTGCCGCCTTTCGGTTGCCTTTGCGTAACGCAAGCCGGCAGAATGAATCTCCGCCCTTACATTACCGTTTAAGTTGACGTTCGCGTCACTGTAACGTGGCGTCACGGTGGCGCTGACGTGATGTCAGTCCGAAGCACCTGAAATTCCGGGCCGATCCCGGCGGGCATCAGCAACGGGAACGGCACGGCAAGCGCCGGATTTCGGGCGTCGTTGCGACGATTCGGCTTAATCTGCGAGAGTCTTCGCCACGTCATCGCGCAGCGCCCGCAGATCGGCTATCGCCCCCTGCAATTCGTCGAGTTGCCCGGTCAGAACATCCAGCTGGCGATCTGCCAGCGCGATCCAGGCGCGGTTTTGCGCCTCGGTGCCCTGATGATCGTAGATCAGGAGCCATTGGCGCAGTTCCTCGAGCGAGAAACCGAACCGCCGCCCCCGCAGGATCAGCGTCATCCGTGCCACTTCGCGCGGGCCATAAAACCGGGCCCGCCCTTCTTTCTGCGGCGAGAGCAACTCGATATACTCGTAATAGCGCAAGGTGCGCGGCGTCACGTCGAAGCGCGCGCACATTTCCTTGAAGCTCAGCACATCGGCCATGATCTCCCCCTCCCCCGGGCGATCCCGCACGTCCCTGCCCACACGTGCTGATGGCGGAAGCTAGCGCGGCGAACCGTGCGGTTCAACTCCCCTTGAGGCTTGCCGATGCCTCAACGCCGCTTGCGCTCCTCTGGTCCGCAGGGCATTTTTGCAAAAACGGAGGGCGCGATGGACGACGAGAGGCTGAAACGGGCGCGACAGTTCATCGAGGCGATCCCGCATGCGCAGGCGCTTGAGATGCGCTTTGAGGCGCTGGGAGAGGGTACGGCAGAGCTCTCCATGCCGTGGCGCGCCGAACTCGTGGGCGATCCGCGCAGCGGCGTCATTCATGGCGGCGCGGTCTCGGCCTTGATGGACACCTGCTGCGGCGCGGCGGTGATGAGCCACCCGGAAGCGCCCGCGGGCACCGCCACGCTCGATCTGCGCATCGATTACATGCGCGCCGCCACGCCGCGCCAACGTCTCACCGCCAAGGCGGAGGTCTATCACATCACCCGCACCGTGGCCTTTTTGCGCGCAAGCGCCCATGACGAGGACGTGAGCCGGCCCGTCGCCACCGCCACCGGCGCCTTCACCATCGAACGCCCGAAAGGCGGTGCGCAATGAGCCGCCCCAAGCCCGAGCCCGTGCAAGTGGTCAAGCAACGTCGCGATGCGGCGCTGAATGCGCTCGTTTCCGGCGTGCCCTATATCCGCTTTCTGGGTATCACCTTCGACCGGCGCGGCGACGAGTTGACGGCGGTTCTCAACTATGACGACAAACTGATCGGCAACCCGATGCTGCCCGCGCTGCATGGCGGGGTGACCGCGGCTTTCCTTGAGGTGGCGGCGATCATCGAGCTGGGCTGGGCGGCGCTCTGGGAAGATGTCGAGGCCGGGCGGATCGATCTTTCCGCGCCCGAGCCCTTCCTGCCACGTCTGCCGAAAACCATTGATTTCACGGTTGATTATCTGCGTTCCGGCCTGCCGCGCGATGCCTATGCCCGCGCCCGCGTGAACCGCTCCGGGCGGCGCTATGCCTCGGTGCATGTCGAGGCCTGGCAAGACAATCGCGCCCGCCTCTTTGCGCAGGCAACCGGGCATTTCCTGATGCCGGATCAGGACTAAGCACCTTGGGCAGCGCAGATATCAGCCATCGCCGCGTGCTGGCGATTGCCGCCCCGATCGTGATCTCGAATGCCACCGTGCCGCTTCTGGGCGCCGTCGACACCGGCGTCGTTGGCCAGATCGGCGCAGCCGCCCCCATTGGCGCGGTGGGGATCGGCGCGGTGATTCTCGCCTCGGTCTACTGGATCTTTGGCTTCTTGCGCATGGGCACAACAGGGCTCGTTGCGCAGGCCAAGGGCGGCGGCGACAGTCTTGAGGTCGCGGCAGGGCTGATGCGCGCGCTGATCATCGCCCTTGGCGCTGGGCTCACGTTGATCGCATTGCAAGTGCCGCTCGTCTGGGCCGCCTTCCAGATCGCGCCCGCCTCGGCCGAGGTGGAAAGTCTCGCGCGTCAATACCTTGCCGTTCGGATCTGGGGCGCCCCGGCGACGATCTCGCTTTACGCCTTCACCGGCTGGCTGATCGCGGTGGAGCGCACCCGCGCGGTGCTGGTGCTGCAAGTGGTGATGAACGGACTCAATGTCGGGCTCGACCTGCTGTTCGTGCTGGGCCTTGGCTGGGGCGTTGCGGGGGTGGCGGCCGCAACGCTCATCTCCGAATGGTCCGGGGTGGCGCTCGCCCTCTGGCTCGCGCGCGACGCCTTCCGCGCCGGGTTGAGCCGGGCCGCCCTCCTTGCCGGGGCAGCGCTGCGGCAGATGGCGCGGGTCAACACCGACATCATGATCCGCTCGGTGATCTTGCAAGGCAGCTTCACCGCCTTCCTGTTCCTTGGCGCCGGGCAAGGCGATGTGAAACTTGCTGCCAATCAGGTGCTGTTGCAGTTTTTGCAAATCACCGCCTATGCGCTCGATGGCTTCGCCTTCGCCGCAGAGAGCCTCGTCGGTCAGGCCGTCGGCGCGCGCAACCCGGCGCGCCTGCGCCGCGCCGCGATCGTCTCCTCGCAATGGGGCGTGGGCGGCGCACTCGGGCTCAGTATTGCCTTTGCGCTTTTTGGCGGCGCGATCATTGATCTGATGACAACCGCGCCTGAAGTGCGCGAAGGCGCGCGCCACTATCTGCCATGGCTCGTGGCGGCGCCGCTGATCGGCATTGCCTCATGGATGCTCGACGGCATCTTCATCGGCGCCACGCTGACGCGCGAGATGCGCAATGCGATGATCGTCTCCGTCGCGGTCTATGCGCTCGCCCTCTTCGCGCTTCTGCCTGCCCTCGGCAATCACGGGCTCTGGGCGGCGCTGATGGTGCTGAACCTGACGCGAGCACTCAGCATGGCACGGCTTTACCCCCGCGCCGAGGCAAAGGCAGCGCCGGCGCAGGGGGGCGCTGCCCCGCTCTGAGCTTCGCTCAACGCGAACGGATCATCCCCATGATCTCGAGCGTCTGCGCGAGGATCGGTTGGGCGATCTCGTCGGCTTTCGCCGCCCCCGCGCCAAGGATCCTGTCGATCTCGGCGGGATCGTTCATCAGCCGGCTCATCTCGGTCGAGATCGGCTCAAGCTTCGAGACGGCCAGATCCGCGAGCGCCGGTTTGAACGTGCCAAAGCCCTGCCCGCCATATTGGCCCAGCACTTCGGCGGGCGTCATATCGGCGAGCGCGGCATAGATGTTGACAAGGTTGCGCGCCTCGGCGCGGCCTTCGAGCCCCTCAAGGCTCTCGGGCAGCGGCTCGGGGTCCGTCACCGCCTTGCGGAACTTCTTGGCGATCGTGTCGGCATCGTCGGTGAGGTTGATCCGGCTCGCGTCCGAAGGGTCGGATTTCGACATCTTCTTCGAGCCGTCGCGCAGGCTCATCACCCGCGTGGCCGCGCCCTCGATCAAGGGCAGCGGCGCGGGGAAGAACTCTACCCCGTAATCATGATTGAACTTCGCCGCGATGTCGCGGGTCAGCTCCACATGCTGCTTTTGATCCTCGCCCACCGGCACCATCGTCGCGTGATAGACCAGAATGTCCGCCGCCATCAGCGAAGGATAGGCAAAGAGCCCGAGCGATTGCTTTTCGGCATTCTTGCCCGCCTTGTCCTTCCACTGCGTCATGCGGTTCATCCAGCCCATCCGCGCGACACAGTTGAGAGCCCAGCCCAGCTCGGCATGGGCCGAAACCTGGGACTGGTTGAAGAGAATCGAACGCTCCGGGTCGATCCCCGAGGCGATGAAGGCGGCGGCCGCTTCGCGGGTCTGCTTTTTCAGCGCCACCGGATCCTGCCAGACCGTGATCGCATGCAGATCGACGAGGCAATAGATCGTCTCGATCCCCTCGTCCTGCTTTTGTGCAAACCGCCTGAGCGCCCCCAGATAATTGCCCAGCGTCAGGTTGCCCGAGGGCTGGATGCCGGAAAAGATACGCGGTTTGAAACGCGCGTTGATTTCTTCGGGAGTTTCTAGGGGTTTGTCAGACATGATCAGGCTCCGGGCTGGAAATACGGACGTTCTGCGCTTATCGCTATTGGGCGCGCGGCGCAATGTGCGCCCGAGGGGAGAGACAATGCATCACGGCTACAACGAACATCCGGTGAACCCGCTGCCCACCGTGGTCTGGGTCCTGGTGGCACCGATCATCGTCACCGAAATCATTTTCGCGCTCGCCAATACCGGGCTCATTCCGGGCATGTGGAGCGGCGAGCGCCTGATGATGCTCGGCCAGCTCGGCTTCGACCCGATCGGCTTCCGCCACATGCTCGCGGTGCAAGACTGGTCGATCCGCCCCATCGTGACGCTGCTCAGCTATGCCTTCGTGCATCTGAGCCTGACGCATGCCGCCTTTGTCGTCGTCTTCACGCTGGCGCTTGGCAAATTCGTGGGCGAGGTCTTCGCAGGCTGGGCGGTCGCGGCGGTGTTCCTGAGCGCCTCGATCCTCGGCGCGCTCGTCTATGCGCTGATGCCCTTCACGCAGGTGACGCTGGTGGGCGGCTATCCGGGCGCCTATGGGCTCATCGGCGCCTTCACCTGGCTTTTGTGGATGCGGCTTGGCCCGGGTGACCCGAACCGGATCCGCGCCTTCTCGATGATCGGCATGCTGGCCGGGCTGCAGCTCGTGTTCGGGGCGCTTTTCGGCGCGAGCCCGGACTGGATCGCGCAATTCTCGGGCTTTGCGGTGGGCTTCCTGATGAGCTTCCTCGTGGCTCCGGGAGGCTGGCGGCACCTTCTGCGCAAACTGCGCAAGCGCTGAGCCTCAACCCCGGCGCCGACGCAGCATGGTCTTGAGTTCGCCCAGCCCATAAGTGCCCAGCATCGCGCCGAGCGCAAAGTAAAGCGCGATGCCCGACCCGCAGAGCAGCCCCAGCGCGGCCCAGCGCGCGCCGCGGGCCGCGAGCATCGGCGCAAGGCATTCGGCAGTGACCCAGAGCTGCGCCCCCATCAGGGCTGAAACCAGCGCAATCCGCCAGAGCCTGCGCCAGAACCGTCGATCTGGGCGCGCGGCATCGCCCATGCCGCGGGCGCCCCACCAGAGCTGCCCCACCATCACCCAGCTTGAGACAGTGGTGGCCAGCGCCGCCGCCATGAAGCCCAGAACCGGCATCATGCCCACGGCAAAACCCGCATTCACCACCATCGAGACAAGCGCATAGTGGAACGGCCGCCGGGTATCTTCCCGCGCATAATAGAGGGGTTGCAGCACCTTTTGCAGGACGAAGGCGGGCAGGCCGAGACCATAGGCGGCCAGCGCAAGGGCGGTCGCACTTGTATCCTCCGGCCGCCAGGCGCCCCGGTCATAAAGCACCGAGATGAGCGGGGTGGAAATCACCACCAGCGCCACTGCGGCGGGCAGGGTGAGGAAGAGGGCCATCTCTGCCCCCCGCGAGAAGCTGTCGCGCGCCAGATCGTCTTCGCCCGCGCGCAGATGCCGCGAGAGCACTGGAAGCAGCACCGTTCCGATCGCGATGCCCACAACGCCAAGCGGCAGCTGGTAGAGCCGGTCGGCATAGGCGAGCCAGGACACCGCGCCCACCGTGCCCGAAGCGACCTGCGAGCCCACAAGCAGGTTGATCTGCACCACCCCGCCCGTAAGCAGGGCAGGCCCGGCAAGCACAAGGAGGCGACGAAAATCGGGGGTGAGGCGCGGCAGGCACAGCCGCGGCACGAAGCCAAGCCGGCGCGCGGCGTAAAGCGTCCAGCCAAGCTGCGCGATGCCGGTGATCGGCACGGTCCAGGCGAGCGTCTGCCCCATCTCCCAGCCCATCTGCCGCGCGAGCAGCATCGCCGCGATGAAGACAAGGTTCATCAGCACCGGCACGAAGCCGCTTTCGGCAAAGCGGCCATGGGCGTTGAGCAGCCCCGAGAGCATCGCGAAAAGCGAGATGAAGCCGATGTAGCAAAAGGTGATGCGGCCGAAATCCACCGCCATGTCGAAACGCGCATCGCCCGCAAAGCCCGAGGCCAGCGCCCAGACCAGCCAGGGCATCGCCAAGGTGCCGATCACGACAAAGAGCGTCAGGAAGCTCGCGAGACCCCAGAACGCATTCTGCGCGAAAGCATCCGCATCTTCGCCGCTCTCGAGCTTCTTGGCATAGATCGGCACGAAGGCAAGGTTGAAGGCGCCTTCCGCAAACAGCCTGCGGAACATGTTGGGAAGCTTGAAGGCGATGTTGAAGGCGTCGGCAACCGGGCCCGCGCCGAGGTACGCCGCCATCAGCACATCGCGGGCAAAGCCGGCCAGCCGCGAGACGAGCGTCCAGCTTCCCAGCGTCGCGACGCTGCGCAGCAATCGTCCGCTCATGCCTGTGCCGCCCGTTCGGCGCCGCGCGCGATCGCATCGCGCAACCGCTTGTCGAGCGCTTCCTGACGCGCGCGCGAATAGAGCTTCAGCCCGAACATGTCCTTGACATAGAAGGTGTCGACCACCTGCGCGCCATAGGTCGCAATCACCGCCGAGGCGATATAGATATTGGCCGAGGCGAGCGCGCGGGTGAGGTCATAAAGCAGGCCCGGCCGGTCGCGGGTGTCCACCTCGATGATCGTGTAGATATCCGAGCCATCGTTGTCGATCGTGACATGGGTGGGGAAGCGGAATTCACGCTCGCGCTTCTTGACCTTGTCGCGGTCCTTGAGCGCGTCGCGCGCCACCACCTCGCCCTTGAGCGTCTTGTCGATCATCTGCCGCAGCCGCGGCAGGCGCGCAAGCTCATAGGGATGGCCCTCGGCATCCTGCAGCCAGAACACCGCAGTGGCGAAACCGTCTTTCGACGTATAGGTGCGCGCATCGACGACATTGGCCCCAACCAGCGCCAGCGCACCGGCCAGCCGCGAGAAGATCCCGGGGTGATCCACGAGCGCAAAGGCGGCGCGGGTCGCGTCGTGATCGGGGTCCGGGTGCAGGTCGATGCGGATCTCGCCATTGTCGAGCCCGCGCAGAAGCTGCGCCAGATCGGCGTGGGTCGCGGTGCTCAGCCCCTGCCAATAGGCCGGGTAATGGCGCGCCAGCTCGGTGCGCAGATCCTTCGGCTCCCAGCCCGCCAGCGCCTCGCGCAGCGCCTTTTTTGCCTCGTCGCTGCGCTGCTCGCGGTTGACCGCCTCCAGCCCGTGCTGCATCGCCCGCGCGGTGTCGGAATAGAGCCGCCGCAAAAGCGTGGCTTTCCAGTTGTTCCACACGTTCGGGCCGACGCCGCGGATGTCGCAGACGGTGAGCAATGTGAGCAGGTCGAGCCGCTTGCGGGTCTTCACCTGTTTGGCGAAATCGCGGATCGTGCGCGGATCCGAGAGGTCACGCTTCTGCGCCACATCGGACATCAGCAGGTGATTGCGGATCAGCCATTCCACCGTTTCGCATTCCTCGTGGTTGAGCCCGAGCCGCGGCGCCACCTTGCGCGCGATCTGCGCGCCGAGGATGGAATGATCCTCCGGCCGCCCCTTGCCGATGTCATGCAGAAGAAGCGCCACATAGAGCACGCGCCGGTTCACACCGTCGTTGAGAATATGGGTGGAGAGCGGCAGATCATCGGCGAGTTCACCGCGCTCGATCTGCGCGAGCGTCGAGATCACCTGGATCGTGTGTTCGTCCACCGTATAGCTGTGATACATGTTGAACTGCATCATCGCCACGATCGGCTCGAACTCGGGGATGTAGGCTGCCAGCACGCCCAGCTCGTTCATCCGCCGAAGCGCACGTTCGGGATTGCCGTGCTTGCACAAAAGATCAAGGAAGATCCGCGCCGCCTCCTTGTCCTCGCGCAACCGGTCATCGATGCGCCGGAGATTCGCCGCGATGAGCCGCATCGCCGCCGGATGGATCAGCATGCCCGTGCGCAAGGCTTCCTCGAAGATACGCAGGAAGTTCAGCGGATCGTCGAGGAAGGCCTTTTCGTCGGCCACGTTGATCCGGCCGATGTCATCCACGAAGGGCGCCATCAGCGGTTTGCGGCGCCGGAACAGACGCTTGAGCACCGGCGCGGGCTTGGCATGCTGCGCTTCGAGCACAGTCAAAAAGATCCGCGTCACCTCCCCCACCTGGGTGGCGTGGCGGAAGTAATCCTGCATGAACACCTCGACCGCGCGGCGCCCGGCCAGGTCGGCGTAGCCCATGCGGCGCGCCACCTCGACCTGGGCGTCGAACGAGAGCTGGTCGGCCGCGCGTCCGGCGATCAGGTGCAGATGGCAGCGCACCGCCCAGAGGAAATTCTCCGCCGCGACAAATTCGGCATATTCACTCGCATTGAAGACGCCCAGCCCGACGAGATCGGCAGTGTCGTTCACGCCGTGGATGTATTTGGCGATCCAGTAGAGTGTCTGCAGATCGCGCAGGCCGCCCTTGCCCTCCTTGACGTTCGGCTCGAGCACGTAGCGCTGCCCGCCCTGACGGCGGTGACGCTCGGCGCGCTCGGCGAGCTTCGCCTCGATGAACTCGGGCCCGGTCGATTTGAAGAGGTCGTTGCGCAGCCGCTGGTCGAGTGTTTCGGCCAAAGCGGCATCGCCACCGATCGGGCGGTTTTCCAAAAGCGCGGTTCGGATCGTGATATCCTCGCGCCCGAGCCGGAGGCAATCGTCGATAGTGCGCGAGGCATGGCCCACCTTCAGCTTCAGGTCCCACAGCATGTAGAGCATGCTCTCGATCACGCTCTCCGCCCAGGGCGTCATCTTGTAGGGCGTGAGGAACAGAAGATCGACATCCGAGAAGGGCGCCATCTCGGCGCGGCCATAGCCCCCCACCGCAAGCAGCGAGATCTTCTCGGCCGCGGTCGGCGCCTGCAGCGGATGCAGCCGCGTCAACACTACATGCAGCACCCCTTTCACCAGCCCGTCGGTCAATGCCGCATAGGCCTGCACGGTGGCGCCCGCATCGCGCGGATGGCGCGTGAAATCGGCAACAATCCAGGGCAGCGCCGCCTCGCGTTCGGCCTGCAGGAACTGCACCGTCTGGGTGCGCAGCCCGCGGGCGTCTGGGGCATCGAGCGCGGCGTCAAGCGCCGCAAACAGGGCTTCAGGCCTCAAAAGCAGGGGCGCCCCGGCATCGGCCGGGGCGGGAGAGGGGGTGTCTGTCACGTCAGTTCCATCCGTTTGGCCTTGCGGCACGGGTTCGGGCGGGGGCTCAGAGGCCCGGACCGCCAAAGGAGCGCGGCGCGGCGTCGATCACCTTGACCTGTCCGTCGCGGATCTCGGCCACGGCAAGGCCGCGTTCATTGGTGCCGTCCGGACGCAGCCGGAAGATGCCGTTCACGCCAACGAAGCCCGAGGGCTGGGTGAGCGCATCGCGCGAAAGCGCATCGGCACGCCCTGCCTTCACCAGCGCGCCGATTGCCGCGATGCCGTCATAGGCGAGCCCGGCAATCGGATGCGGCGCGGCGCCATAGGCGGTGAAATAGCGCTGCTTGAAGCGTTCGTTCAGGCTCGGATCGGGCAGCGCGAACCAGCCGCCCTGCAGCCCCGGCAGCGCCATCGCCGCCGGCGGCGTATCCCACCGGGTGAGGCCGATGAATTTCGTCACTGCGGGGTCCACGCCCTGCTCGGGCAGCATCTGGGCCAAAAGCGGCAGCGCGCCCCCCGCATCCGAGGTCAGGAACAGCGCATCGACACCGCCACCATTCACCCGGCTCGCGATCTGCGGCACCGCATTCACCACATCGGTCTGCGAATAGGGGAAGCTCACGTCGCCCACGATCTCGCCGCCAAATCGCACCACCGCCGATTTGATCGCCGCCGCGCCAACCTGCCCCGCCAGATTCTGCTCGCTCACGACAAGCACCCGCCGCTTGCCCTGCGCCACGGCGAAACTCGCCATCCGGTTGGCGGTATTGGGGAAGGTGGGGCCAAGCACGAAAAGGTTGCCGCCTGCAATGTCGGTATTGTTGGAGAAGGCAAGCACATTCACGCCGCGGCTCGCCACCGCCACTGCCGCGGCATTGGCCGAGCCCGAATAGACCGGACCGAGGATGATCTTCGCGCCCTCGTCCACCGCTTTCGTCGCCATGCTGGCGGCGAGTTCGGGGCTTGAGCCGGTGTTGTAGACGCGCAGGTCGATCTTGACGCCATTGAGATCGGAGATCGCAAGCTGCGCGGCCTGCCGCAACGAGGTGGCGAGCAACTCGTCATTCGTTTCGCCCGAGCCCGAGGGCACCAGCAGCGCCACCGGCACCGCCGCCCCGGCAGTGACGTTTCCGCCCCCGCTGCCCATCGGCTGACAGGCGGCGAGCCAGAGCGTCGTCATCAGGATGAAGAGCCGCAGCAAGGGGTTGCGGGGGCTGCGCAAAGTGGCGAACATGAACGGACCTCCGGTTCGGACGGGGGAAAAGATTTTGGGCGAGCCTATGCGTTTCGTCTGATGAAGTAAACTTGGCACAAAGGCGGGACGCCAGAGCGATGACAACGGACGAGCGGGCGGAAGAGGCGGGTGGCGAAGATCTGCCGGGCGAGCGGGAGCGTTTTGGCGCCGCACCGCGCAAGCCCGCGCCGGGGCTGCATTTTCTGGCCACACCGATCGGCACCGCACGCGACATCACGCTGCGCGCGCTCGACACGCTTCGGATGGCCGATGTGCTCGCCGCCGAGGATACCCGAACGCTGCGGCATCTGATGGAGATCCACGGCATCGCGCTCGCGGGCCGCCCGCTTGTCGCCTATCACGACCACAATGGCGAACAGGCGCGCCCTAAACTTCTGGCCGCGCTCGCCGAGGGCAAGGTCGTCGCCTATGCCTCCGAGGCCGGCACGCCGCTCGTTGCCGACCCGGGCTTTCAGCTCGGCCGGGCCGCAATTGCCGCCGGATACCCTGTGTTCGCGGCTCCCGGCCCCTCGGCAGTACTGGCCGCGCTCACCGTCTCGGGCCTGCCCTCGGACCGGTTTCTGTTCGCCGGATTCGCGCCAAACACGCAAAGCGCGCGCCGCAAATGGCTGCGCGAAATGGCGGATCTGCCCGCCACCGTGATCCTTTACGAATCCCCCAAACGGATCGGGGCGATGCTCGAAGATCTCGCCACCGAATTCGGCGCCGACCGCGCCGCGGTGCTCTGCCGCGAATTGACGAAACGCTTCGAGGAAGTCCGCCGCGGCACCGTCGCCGAACTGATCGCGAGCCTCGCCGCGGCGCCGGTCAAGGGCGAGATCGTGGTGCTGGTGGACCGCCCGCACGGGCCGCGGGCCGGCGCGGAGGATATCGAGGCCGCGCTGAAGGAACGGCTCGATCACATGAGCGTGAAGGATGCCGCCGCAGAGGTCGCCGAGGCGCTCGGGCTGAAGCGGCGCGATGTCTATCAACGTGCGCTGGCGCTCGCCCGCGATGGATGAGTCGCGCAAGCATCGGGGCGCGATGGCGCATCACGCCGGCGCCTCCGCGGAGGCGCAGATCGAGGCGCACTATCATGCCGAGGGTTTTTCCACACGCGCGCGGCGCTGGCGCGGGCGCCACGGCGGCGAGATCGACCTGATCTTGTGCCGCGGCCCGCTTCTCGTCTTCGTGGAAGTGAAGCGTGCCGCCACCCATGCGGGAGCCGCCGAACACCTCCGCCCGGCGCAACTGCGCCGCATCGCAACCTCTGCCGCGGAGTTCCTCGCCCTTGACCCGGAGCGCACCGATGCCGATATCCGGTTCGATCTCGCGCTTCTCGATGCGCAGGGAGAGGTCGAAATCATTCAGAACGCCCATATGTTTGACTGAACCGGGCGGCGTTCGCCCGCGATGCAAAGGGTAACAGAAGGGGGCGTCATGGCCTTGAAAGTCGCGCTGCAAATGGATCCGGTCGGCTCGATCAATATCGACGGCGACAGCACCTACCGGATCGGGCTGGAGGCGCAGGAACGGGGCCACAGCCTGTTTTACTACACGCCCGACAAGCTCTTTTACCGCGAGGGCCGGGTGCTGGCGCGCGGCTGGCCGCTCGAGCTGCGCCGCGAGAGGGGCAATCATTTCACGCTCGGCGCCGAGACCGAGGTGGACCTCTCCAGCTTCGACGTGATCTGGCTGCGGCAGGATCCGCCCTTCGACATGGGCTACATCACCACCACGCATCTGCTTGAGCGCATCCACCCCAAGACGCTCGTCGTCAATGACCCGTTCTGGGTGCGCAACTTCCCCGAGAAGCTTCTTGTGCTCGACTTTCCGGATCTCACACCGCCCACGCTCGTCGCGCGCGATCTGCAGGTGATCCGCGATTTCAAGGCGGCGCATGGTGATGTGATCCTCAAACCCCTTTACGGCAATGGCGGCGCGGGGGTGTTCCGGCTCGATCAAAACGACCGCAACCTCGCCTCGCTGCACGAGCTCTTCACCGGCATCAACCGCGAGCCGCTGATCGTGCAGAAATACCTCCCCGCCGTGACCAGGGGCGACAAGCGGATCATCCTGGTGGATGGCGAGCCCGTGGGGGCGATCAACCGCGTTCCGGCCGCCGGCGAAACGCGCTCGAACATGCATGTGGGCGGGCGCCCCGAGCCGACGCAATTGACCCAGCGCGAGCGCGAGATCTGTGCCGCCATCGGGCCGACCCTGCGCGAGAAGGGCCAGATTTTCGTGGGCATCGACGTGATCGGCGACTGGCTCACCGAGATCAACGTCACCTCTCCCACCGGTATTCAAGAGCTGGAGCGCTTCGACGGCACCAATACCGCCAAACGGATCTGGGAAGTGATCGAAGCGAAAAGGGGGGCGACATGAGCCTGCAACTGCAGCTTCTGAACCTTGCCATGCGGCTCACCGCGAAACCCTATCTGGCGCGCGTCTCCGAGCCTGCAAAGCTTCGCGCCGACATGGAATTCTGGTCCGGGCTGATCTGGCGCGCGGCGCCTTCCACGGTGAGCCTGCCGGTCACGCTGGGCGGGCGGCCGGCGCTTTCGATCCGCTCGGGCAAGGGGCGCAGCAATCGGGTGATCGTGCATTTCCATGGCGGCGCCTTCATCGCTGGTAGCCCGCACACGCATCGCCCGATGCTCTCGCGCCTTGCCCGCCTTGCCGGGGTGGAAGTGATCGCCCCCGATTACCGGCTGGCGCCCGAACACCCCTTTCCCGCCGCGCTGGAAGATGCGCAGGCAGTTCTTGACGATCTCGCCGCCAAGGGCTTTGCGCCCGAAGAGATCGTGCTCTCGGGCGACAGCGCCGGGGCGGGGCTTGCGCTTGCGCTGCTTTCGAAGCTTTGCGCGCGCGGCACGCCGCCTGCAGGCCTCATCGCCATGTCGCCCTGGACGGACCTCACCGGCGGCGCGCCCTCGCTTGTGCTTTTGGAAGATGCCGATCCGATGCTGGTCGCGGGCCGGATGGAGGAGGTGGCGGGCTATTACTTGCAGGGCCATGCCGCCGACGACCCCGGCGCCTCGCCGCTTTTTGCCGATTATCCGAACTGCCCGCCGGTGCTTTTGCAGACCTCCGAGCGCGATATCCTGCGTGACGATGCTTTGCGCCTTGAAGACCGGCTGCGCACGGCCGGGGTCGATGTCACGCTGCAGCTCTGGCCCGAGGCGCCCCATGTCTGGCAGATGTTCGACGGCTGGGTGCCCGAGGCGCGTGCGGCGCTCTGCGATGCCGCTGATTTCGCGCGCCGGGTGCTGAAGATCTGATCTCAGCGCGCCTGCGCGAAACTGAGCCGGTAGCTCACCGCCTCGGCCAGATGCGGCGCCCGCACCGCCGCCGCGCCCTCAAGATCGGCAATCGTGCGCGCGGTGCGCAACACGCGGTGATAGCCGCGCGCGGTGAGCCCGAAGCGCTCGGACACCTTGCCCAGAAGCTCGCGTCCCTCGGCATCGAGCGGCGCGATTTCCTCAAGCACCGCGCCTTCGGCCTCGGCATTGACGCGCAGATGCGGATGCGCGTCGAAGCGGCGCATCTGCACTGCCCGCGCCGCCGCCACGCGCCCGGCCACCACGACAGAACTGTCGCCTGCTACAGGCAGATCGAGCGCGCGCCAGTCGACGCCGGGCACTTCGATGCGCAGATCGAACCGGTCCATCAACGGTCCCGAGATCCGGCCCAGATAATCTTCGCCACATTGCGGCACGCGGGCACAGGCCCGTGACGCATCGCCCAGATAGCCGCAACGGCAGGGATTTGCCGCGGCAATGAGCAAAAACCGGCAGGGGTAGCGCACATGCGCATTGGCGCGGGCCACCACAACTTCTCCGGTCTCGATCGGCTGGCGCAGGGTTTCCAGCACCGCGCGCGGAAATTCCGGAAACTCATCCATGAAGAGCACGCCGTTATGCGCAAGGCTCACCTCGCCCGGCCGCGCCGCACGCCCGCCCCCGATCATCGCCGCCATCGAGGCGGTGTGATGCGGCGCGCGGAACGGACGGGTGCGCGAAATGCCGCCCTCGCTCAACAGCCCCGAGAGTGAATGCACCATCGAGGTCTCCAATGCCTCGACCGGCGAGAGCGGCGGCAAGATCCCCGGCAGCCGCGCCGCGAGCATCGACTTGCCCGAACCGGGCGGACCGACCATGAACAGATGATGCCGCCCCGCCGCGGCGATCTCGAGCGCGCGCTTGGCGCGCTCCTGCCCTTTCACGTCGCGCAGATCCTTGGGCGAAGGGTCCGCCAGCACCTCGCCGGGCTCGGCGGGCGCCAGCGGTTGCTGCCCGCTCAGATGGCGCAACGCCTCAGTCAGCGTTGCGGGCGCAAAGACCGGCGCCGCCCCGACCCAAGCCGCCTCCGCCCCGCAACTCGCCGGGCAGATCAGCGCCTTTTCCGCCTCTGCCGCCGCCATCGCCGCAGGCAGCGCACCAAGCACCGGCACCAGCCGCCCGTCGAGGGCAAGTTCGCCAATGGCGACCAGCCCCTCCACCTCTTCGCGCGGCACAATCTCGATAGCAGCCAAAAGTGCCAACGCGATCGGCAAGTCGAAATGCGAGCCCTCTTTCGGCAGATCGGCGGGCGAGAGGTTGATGGTGATGCGCCGCAGCGGCAGCGCGATGGAAAGCGCGGCCAGCGCCGCACGCACCCGCTCTTTCGCCTCGCTCACCGCCTTGTCAGGGAGCCCCACGAGGGTGAAGGCGGGCATGCCGGTGGCGAGCGCGCATTGCACCTCGACAAGCCGCGCCTCGACGCCCTCAAAGGCCACCGTATAGGTGCGCGCAACCATCCTCTCCCCCTCGTTACACCACGAGCATGGGGGCGGAAGGCGCAATGGATCAAGGATTTTCGCTTACGCGAGCGGATCGGGCCAGGGCCGGATCGGCCAGTCGCGCTTGTAGAAGGGCTGATCGGGGCCCTCTTCGGCGCCCTCGGCCCGCCAGGCCCGAAAATCGGTATCCGCAAGCCAGGTGTTCACATAGGCCTGCGCCGAAGCCCCCACGGGCAGGTTATAGCCCGCGATCCGCGCCGCAACGGGCGCAAAGAAGATATCAGCCACCGAGCAGCGCGCGCCAAAAAGCCAAGGCCCTTCTGCGCCAAACTCGGCTTGCGCCATCGCCCAAAGCGCCTCGATCCGGGCGAGATCATCCAGCACCGCCTCGGGTGGCGTGCATTCCTCGTAACTCACGCGCAGGTTCATCGGGCAATGCGTGCGCAGCGCACCAAAGCCCGCATGCATCTCCGAGGCAAGCCAGCGCGCCACGGCGCGGGCCTCAGGGTCTGCAGGCCAGAGGCCGGCTTCGGGATGCCGTTCGGCGAGCGTTTCGGCAATCGCGAGGGTCTCGCCGATCACCAGCCCCGAGGGGAGCCGGAGCGCCGGGACGAGACGTGCGGGGGCGAATGCATCGAGAAGCCGGGTGAAATCGTCGCAATAAAGGCGGCCGGAGCGCGTGGTGACAGCGATTCCCCCCTTTGCGAAGAGAAGCCATCCTCTGAGCGACCAACTCGAATAGGATCGGTCGCCAATTGCCAGCTCATACCCCATGCACACCTCCATTGCGGCGGAATCTTAAGGGAATTCCGGGGTCTTACAATGGCGAATTCCGCACAGTGATTTTTTTGTGATGCACAGTGCAACCAAAAGACATTCCAGATCGTTTCTGTCAGAGTGGTTGCATTCAGCAGGCCAACAGCGGGTTGGGAGACCCGAGGAGACTGGACATGGCACTCGATGGAATGACCGACGACACATTGGCGCGGCAAGCGATGCGCGCCGAATACCTCGATGCAGAGACGGAAGCGGATCTCGCACGCGCTTGGCGCGACCGGCGCGACGAAGCCGCCCTGCACCGGCTGGTGAGCGCCTATATGCGGCTCGCCGTGGCAATGGCGGCCAAGTTCCGCCGCTACGGCGCGCCGATGAACGACCTCATTCAGGAAGCCTCCCTCGGGCTGATGAAGGCGGCCGACAAATTCGACCCCGACCGCGGCGTGCGCTTCTCGACCTATGCGGTGTGGTGGATCAAGGCCTCGATCCAGGAATTCGTGATGCGCAACTGGTCGATGGTACGCACCGGCTCCACCTCCTCGCAAAAGGCGCTGTTCTTCAACTTGCGCCGCGTGCAGGCGCAGATCCTGCGCGAAGCGGCCGCCGAAGGCATCGCGCTTGATGGCACGCAACTGCGTGAACGCGTGGCGGTGACGATCGGCGTGCCTCTTGCCGATGTCGAGATGATGGAGGGCCGTCTTTCGGGCTCAGATTTCTCGCTCAACGCGCCGCAAAGCTCCGACGAAGAGGGCCGCGAATGGGTCGATGCGCTCGAAGACGAGGGCGCGGGCCCGGAGCTGCGGGTGAGCGAGGCGCATGACGGGCAACGGATGCGCGACTGGCTCGGCGAGGCGATGGACAATCTCTCGGGGCGCGAGCGCTATATCGTGATCCAGCGGCGGCTTATCGACGAGCCGCGCACGCTCGAGAGCCTCGGCGCCGAACTCGGCCTCTCGAAAGAGCGGATCCGCCAGCTAGAGGCGCAGGCTTTTGGCAAGATGCGTAAAAGCCTCGAGACGCATGGCCCCGAAGTGGCGACCCTGCTGCAATGAGGTTTGCTCCCCTGCTGGCGCTGGCTTGTCTCGCCTGTCCTGCCGCGGCCGAAGAGATTTCGGCCGCGGACTTGCCTCACCGTGTCTTGGCTGAAGCGCCGCAAGTGCTGGTGCTGGGCGAAATCCACGACAACCCCGGCCATCACCAAAATCAGGCCGCCGCCGTTGCCGCACTGGCGCCAAAAGCGCTCGTGTTCGAGATGCTTTCTCCCGAACAGGCGGCAAAGGTGACACCGGAGTTGATTGCCCAACCCGCCAAGCTTGGCGAAGTGCTGGGATGGGAGGCCGCCGGTTGGCCCGATTTCGCGCTCTACGCGCCGATCTTTGCGGCGGCGCCCGAGGCAAAGATCTACGGGGCGGCGCTGCCGCGGGCGCAGGTCCGCCGCGCGTTCACGGAGCCGCTTGGGGCGCTTTTGCCCGAGGGCGCGCGTTACGGGCTCGACACGCCCTACCCTGCGGACGTGCAAACGGAACTTGAGGCCGAAACGCAGGCGGATCACTGCGATGCGCTCCCCCCCGAGATGCTGCCCGGCATGGTCGCGGCACAGCGGCTGCGTGATGCAGCCTTTGCGCAGACAACACTTGCCGCGCTCGCGCAAACCGGTGGCCCCGTCGCGCTGATCACGGGCTCCGGCCATGCCCGCACCGACCGCGCCGTGCCCGCGTTGATTGCGCGCGCCGATCCGGCGGTGCGGCTGCTCACGCTCGGCCAGCTTGAACGGCCGGCAGAGGGCAAGATCGACCCTGATCAACCCTTCGACATCTGGATCGTCACCGATCCCACGCCCCGCGAAGACCCCTGCGCCGCCTTCCGCTAGCTTGCGCCGGGGCCTTTGGCGCCCTACAGCTTGGGCAGGAACGGAGGCGCCCATGTTGCACGGCAAACGTATTCTGCTGATCATCGGCGGCGGTATCGCGGCGGTGAAATGCCCCGAACTGATCCGCGCGCTTCGCGCCGAGGGCGCGGCGGTGACGCCGGTCCTCACGCAGGCGGGCGAGCACTTCGTCACCCCCACCGCGATCTCGGCGCTTGCGGGCGAGGCCGCCCATACCGCACTGTTCGACCTCACCCGCGAGGCAGAAATCGGTCACATTCAGCTCAGCCGCGCCGCCGATCTGGTGGTGGTGGCGCCCGCAACCGCGGATTTGATGGCAAAGATGGCGGCGGGCCTCGCGGGCGATCTGGCCGCGACCTTGATTTTGGCCACCGACAAGCGGGTGCTGATCGCGCCCTCGATGAATGTGCGGATGTGGCACCACCCGGCGACGCAGCGCAACCTTGCGCAACTGAAAGCCGACGGCATCCTGACAGTGGGCCCGAATGCGGGCGACATGGCCTGCGGCGAGCACGGGCTGGGGCGGATGGCCGAGCCTGCCGAAATTCTCGCCGCGATCCGCGCCGCGCTGGCCGGGGGGCCGCTTTCGGGGCGGCATGTGATCGTCACCTCCGGGCCGACACATGAGCCGATCGACCCGGTGCGCTATATCGCCAACCGCTCCTCGGGGGCGCAGGGCACGGCGCTGGCCGCGGCGCTCCGCGATCTGGGCGCGCGGGTGAGCTTTGTCACCGGCCCGGCCAGCGTACCGCCGCCCACGGGCGTCGAGGTGATCCGGGTCGAGACCGCGCGCGAGATGCTTGCCGCTGTCGAGGCGGCGCTGCCCGCCGATGTGGCGCTGTTTGCGGCTGCGGTGGCGGATTGGCGCGTCGCCAATGCCGCGGGGCAAAAGATGAAGAAAGACGGCTCCGGGCAGGCGCCTGCGCTCGCCTTTACTGAGAACCCGGATATTCTCGCGACCGTCGCGCAGATGGGGCAAGGCCGCCCGCCGCTCGTGATCGGCTTTGCCGCCGAGACAGAGACGGTCGAGGCGCATGCCGTGGCCAAGCGCGCCCGCAAGCGCTGCGACTGGATCGTGGCGAATGACGTGAGCCCGGAAAGTGGCGTGATGGGCGGCCCGGAAAATGCCGTGACGATCATTGATGCGATGGGAACCGAGCACTGGCCGCGGATGCCGAAAGCCGAGGTGGCTGAACGGCTCGCCGCCCGCATCGCCAAAACGCTTGCAACGCTGGAGACGCCATGACCCCCGAGATCAAGGTTTTGCGCGAGGACTGGGCCGACCCGGAGGTGGCGCTTCCCGCCTATGAAACGCCCGGCGCCGCAGGGGCGGACTTGCGCGCGAACCTGCCGCCCGAGAGCCGCGACGCCGGGCTGACGCTTGCACCGATGGCGCGCGCGATCGTGCCAACGGGGCTCAGGGTGGAGATCCCCGCAGGCTTCGAGATGCAGATCCGCCCGCGCTCGGGGCTCGCGCTCAAGCATGGACTGAGCCTGCCCAACACGCCGGGCACGATCGACAGCGATTACCGCGGCCCGCTCGGGGTCTTGCTGATCAACTTTGGCGCCGAGCCCTACACGATCCACCACGGCGACCGGATCGCGCAAGCGGTGGTGGCGCCGGTGGTGCAGGCACGCTATAGCCTCGCCGAGACGCTGGGCGAAACCGACAGGGGCACCGGCGGCTTCGGCTCGACGGGAAGGAAGTAGGGTATGCAGGGTTTGTTTGTTCTGGCGATTGTCGCCCTTCTGGGGCGCGCGATGAAGGCGCCGCCGAATGCCATCGCCGCGATCCTCGCGCTGATCTGGGCGGGCTTCACGGCAGGACATCTCTTCTTCAAAAACCCCGATGCGCCGCTGCGCGCCATCTCGGGCGGCTCGCTCACGCTCTGGCTTGCCGTTGGCGCCGCCGGGGCCGTTGGCTTTGCCGTCTGGACGGTCTTGCGGCAGCGGCGCTGACCCACGCCGATGGCCGGGCTGATCCTTCTTGGTCTCGTGGCCCTTCTGGGGCTGGTGCTGAAGGCGCCGCGCCGGATAGTGCTTGCGATGCTGGCCATCCTCTGGGCGGGCTATGTCGCGGCGCATGCGCTTTTTCCCGCGCCCGAGCATCCGCTGCGGCAGATGATCGGCGGCTCGCTCGCGGGCTGGGTCGGGCTTGGCGTCGTGGCCGCGATTGTGCTCGCCTATCGCTGGGGGCTTGCAAAACTGCGCGCGCGCGCCGTTGAGCCCGTACAAACCCCGCAAGGCCCGTTCTCCTCCGCCGAGCTGGAGCGCTACGCCCGCCATATTCTCTTGCGCGAAATCGGCGGGCCGGGGCAAAAACGGCTCAAAGCGGCGCGCGTGCTCGTGGTGGGCGCGGGCGGGCTCGGCTCCCCCGCGCTCCTTTACCTCGCCGCCGCGGGGGTGGGCACGATCGGCGTGATCGACCCGGACCGGGTCTCCGCCTCCAACCTGCAACGGCAGGTGCTCTTTCGCGATGCCGATATTGGCAAGCCCAAGGTCTTTGCCGCGGAGGCGGCGCTGAAGGCGCTCAACCCCTTCATCACGGTTCGCCCCTATGACCGCGCCTTCAGCGCAGAAATCGGCGCGGACCTCGTGGCCGAGTATGACCTCGTGCTCGACGGCTGCGATGATTTCGAGACCCGGCAGGCCGTCAACCGCGCCTGCGTGGCACAGGGCGTGCCGCTTCTTTCCGGCGCCATCACGCAATGGGAGGGGCAGCTCAGCCTCTATCATCCGGCCACGGGCGCGCCCTGCTTGGCCTGTCTCTTTCCCGCCGCCCCCGCACCGGGGCTCGCGCCAAGCTGCGCCGAGGCCGGGGTGGTGGGGGCGCTGCCGGGCATCATCGGCGCGATGATGGCCGCCGAGGCGATCAAGGAAATCACGCAGGCGGGGGCGAGCCTGCGCGGCCAGCTTGTGCTGCAAGATGTGCTCTTTGGCGAAAACCGCCGGGTGAAGGTGCGCCCCGATCCCACCTGCCCGGTCTGTGCCGTCGCGCGCCGGGCCTGACGCTGGACAGAGGCCCCCGGCGCGCATAGCCTCGCCCGAAACCCCAGACGGAGCTTTTGATGCGTCTCCCCCTCCTCGCCGCCGCCCTTCTTGCTGCCGCCCCCGCGCTCGCAGACCTCCCCGATCTGGGCGGGCGCGCCGTCACCGTGGTGACCGAAAACGCCTATCCGCCGCTTCAGTTCATCGACGCCTCAGGTGCGGCGGTGGGCTGGGAATATGACGCGATGACCGCGATCGCAAAGCGCCTCCACCTCACTGTCAGCTATGAGCATTCGAGCTGGGATGCGATGATCCCGGCGGTTTCGGCGGGCCAGTTCGACATCGGCATGACCGGCATCACCATCCGCGACGACCGCAAGGAAGCGGTGGATTTCTCCCGCCCTTACATGCGCTCGGAAATGGTGATGCTGGTGCGCGGCGACGAGAGCCGGTTTTCCGATGCCGCCTCCTTTGCCGCCAACCCCGATCTGCTGATGGCCGCACAGCCCGGCACCACGCCCTTTTACGTCGGCGTTTATGACGTGCTTGATGGCAACGAGGCCAACCCGCGCATCCGCATGTTTGAAACCTTCGGCGCCGGGGTCGCGGCACTGCGCGCGGGCGATGTCGATCTTGTGCTGACCGATGGCACCGCAGGCGAGGGCTATGTGGCCGCCTCCGAGGGCGCGCTGAAGATCGTGGGCGAGAAGCTCGGCACCGAGGATTTCGGCTTCATCTTCCCGAAGGGCTCCGACCTCGTCGCCCCGGTTGATGCCGCGATTGCCGAAATGCAGGCCGATGGCACGCTCGCGGCGCTGACGAAAAAGTGGTTCCTCGATTACAAGCTCGGGGAATGACGCCAAGACCCGAGCGCGATTTTCCGTGGTGGCTGGTGGTGCTGGCACTGGCCGGGGCGGGCTTTGCCATCGCCGTGGCGCGCGACCCGCTGCATGCGAAAATATTCGCCATGCTGGCCAAGGGGATCGGCGTCACCCTTTTTGTCACGCTCGTGGCCTTTGCGGGCGCGCTCGTGGCCGGGCTTGCGCTCGCGCTTGCGGCGCTCTCGCGCGCGCTGGTGCTGCGCCAGCTCGCGCGGCTTTATACCGAGGTGATCCGCGGCGTGCCGATCATCGTGCTCTTGCTCTACGTCGCCTTCGCGCTGGTGCCGCTCGCGATTGCGGGCTGGAACGCGCTTGGCCTGCCCGCGGTCTCGGTGCGCGATGTGCCGCTTCTGGCCCGCGCCATCCTTGCGCTGATCCTCGCTTATTCCGCCTTTCTGGCGGAGGTGTTCCGCGCCGGGCTCTTATCGGTCGATCTCGGGCAGATCGAAGCGGCCAAGGCGCTTGGCCTTTCGCGCCGCCAAAGGTTCCGGCTGATCGTGCTGCCGCAGGCATTGCGCACGATCCTGCCGCCCCTGGGCAATGACTTCGTGGCAATGGTGAAGGACAGCTCGCTTGTTTCCGTGCTCGGCGTTGCCGATGTGACCCAGCTTGGCAAGGTCGCCGCAGCGGGCAACTTCCGCTATTTCGAGACCTATAACCTCGTCGCGCTGATCTATCTCGCGCTGACGGTCACGCTCTCGCTCTTGCTGCGCAAGCTTGAAGCACATCTGCGCCGCAACGGCCCCGGGGCGGGCTGAGCCCCGCCTCAGACCGGCTGCGCCGCCATCAGATGCGCGACGATCTCGCGGGCGGCCTTCATCGGGAGCACGGTATAGCCCGCGGCCTGCTCCAGAAAAGCATCAATCGGCTGGCCATGCACCGCACCGCAATGGATGAGCCCGGTGCCATTGGCATAGAGCACCTCGTCCGTATCGCATTCGAGCACCACCACTTCGGTGCGCTGATGCGGGGTGATCCGGTCGATGCCGCGCCAGCCCTCCAGCGCCGCCGCCGGGATAAGTGCGAAAGGATCACCATAACGGATCTCCGCCAGATCGCTTTCCACAAGCACGCTTTGTTCGGGCAACAGCAGCAGCGGCGCCCCATTTCCCAGCGCCCCGGTGGGGACGGCGAGCGGCATCAGCGGCCGCGGGCAGCCGCTCGGCCCGGCGAAAAGCGGCGCACGCGTGATCCGGCGTACCGGGCGCAGCCCGTGATCGAAGGTCATGACCAGATCGCCCGCAGTGATCGCCTCGACCGGGCGCCAGCCCATGGCTGTGGCGATATGCGTGCCCGCAACGATCCCCTCGGCAAGCCCGTAGGTCGAGATCGTTCCAGATTGCTGCGCGGGCCGGAATGCCGCGAGCGGCAACTGGTCTGCAACTCCTGCGGTCCAGCGCCTGGCCCGTCTGGCGGTCTGATCTCCGAACATGGCGTTTCCTTTCGCTGTGCCGACCGGGGCCGGAGGTTTGCATCTCTCCATTGCGAGGGAGGTCCGGGAAGTTTCCGGGGCAGCTTTGCGGCACGAAAACGGCATTGATGCCCGAAGAGGCTCGGTCAGCCGCAGAAACGCGCATTGTTGCAGCCCCGGCTCGGTATCAGACGGATCGCGTAAACCTAGTCGAAAGAATAGTGAAACTGCGCGATATCTGCCGCAGCGAATCGGGCCACGGCGGTGGCGGCGGCATCGCTGTAATAGGGGCGCCAGTCGCGCCCGCGCGGCGAGGCATTGAGCCTCGCAAGCGGCGCGAGACGAAACCCCAGATGCATCTCGAGCGGCGCCACATCTTCCGCGAAATGCTCAAGGCGCAGGAAATGTGCGCCCGGCACCGCCTCCCCAGCAAGCGCAAGATAGCGCGCAGAAGGCCATTGCGCGATCGTTGCGGCGGTCTCGGGATGGGTGACGAACGGGACGAATTCGAGCGCTTTCGCCAGCGTCACCGCCGGATGGGCAAAGCTCTGCTCCCTGAGCCAGTGATAATAGCTCACCATCCGGTCCCAGGGGTTGCGCACCAGCGTGAAGGTGAACCACGCCCGCGCCTCGGCTTCGGTATAAAGCCCGATACCGTCGGCAAGGGTCGCATGTTTCCACAGCCGCCCCGCCGTTGCGACCCCTTTCAGCCGCCCCTTGCGGCGGCGCGCCTTCTCGGTGTCGCCGACCAGAAGGTCGTCGGCCATGGCGCGCGCTTCCAGCGCCGCGGCCAGCGCGGTGCCGCCGGTCTTGGGGATATGCACGAAGATGTAGCGTCGGCCCGGAGAAACGATCATGACGCGACTCTACCGAGCGGGCGCCGCGATGGCGAGGCCTCGCGATCCGATCCATGGCGGATTGACCCCCGCCCGCCTTCCGCTATTCTTTGTGGCCAGACCCCAGCCGGACCCAAATCCTAGAGCATGACCGCCCTGCCCCAATATGAAAGGCTTGAAGCCCCCGGCCTGTGGCGGGAAACGCCGCAAGCGCAGCGGCGGGAAGTGATCGTTTCGTTCGGCAATACCTCGCTCGTGATCTCCGATGACCGTTCCAGCGCGGCGCTCGCGCATTGGTCGCTCGCGGCCCTGGTGCGGCGCAACCCGGGCACCCGGCCCGCGCTTTTCGCGCCCTCCGAAGATCCGGGCGAAGAACTTGAGATCACAGACGAGACGATGGTCGAGGCGATCGAGAAGGTGCAGGCGATGATCGAGGCGCACCGGCCGCATCCGGGCCGGTTGCGACGCATCGGCTGGATCGGCACCGGGGCCGTGGCGCTTTTCGGTCTGCTGCTGTGGCTTCCGGGCGCATTGGTGGAGCAAGCGGCGCGGGTTCTGCCCGCCCCCAAACGTGAGGAGATCGGGCGCATGGTGCTGGCCGATCTCGAACGCTCGACCGGGGTCGCCTGTCATTCGAGCGCGGGAGATCTGGCGCTTGAGGCGCTCGCCGACCGGCTCGGCGGGGTCGCACAGATCGCGGTTCTGCCGCATCGGCTTGGCGGCGCGCGGATCCTGCCCGGCGGCGTGGTGGCACTGGGGCAAGATACGCTGATCGGCCTCGATACGCCCGAAGTGGCGGCGGGCGCGATCCTCGTGGCGCAAGCGGCGCAGACGGGCGAGGCGCCGGTGCATGCATTTCTGGCCTGGGCCGGGGCGGGCGCGGCGCTCCGGCTTCTGGTCACCGGCGATCTGCCCGCGCGCGAGATCACTGGCTATGGCGCTGCGCTGATCGCAACGCCCGTGGCCCTGCCGCAGCGCCCCACCGAGACCGATGCGCTGCTCGCGGCCTTCAAGACGGCGGGCGTGGCATCCACCCCCTATGCCTATGCGCTCGACCCGAGCGGGGAGACCGTGTTGAGCCTGATCGAGGCCGATCCGTTCCGGGGCGCGCCTGCGCCCGAACCGGTGCTGCCCGACGCTGCGTGGCTCGCGCTGAAGGATATCTGCTCCTAGGGCCTTGCGGCGGGGATCAGCGCCGCAGGACCGCCCCGCCAAACCCTGCCGCGCGCACCGCGCCAAGCGCCGTTCGCGCATCGGCGAAGGGGCCTGCAAGAACCACCGCAAGCCCGCGCGGCGTGGTCGCTCCGGCAACCGGAAGCCCGGCCGCCGCAAGCCGCGCCCGCGCCTCCGCGGCATTCTCCGGCACGCCGAAACTGCCCACCTGCACATAGCGCGGTGCGCCAGGCGCCGCCTCAGGCACCGATTTCGACGAGATCCGCGCCGGGGCCGCAGCAATCGGCGGCGGCACGATCCGCAACCGATCGGGCGTTTTCGCGCTGACCTGCCGTGACGGCACCTGATTGGTCCAGAGCATGCCTTGTTCGGCATCGCCCTCAAGGCTGCGCGGACCGCGGAACGGATTCAACCGACCATCCTCGAACGCAGGCTTGTAGCCGGTCCGCCCCGCTTTCGAGGTCACGATCACCGGCGCCAGCGTGATCTGGCCGGTGGGGCTGCGCACCAGCACGGCCTCGGGAACAAGCGGATTGCCCGAACTGCTGACCCCACCCGGCATTGGCTGCGGCGCCGCGACATGACCCGTGCCGCCGGTGACCGAGACATAGGGCGAAACATAGCCGCTCGGAGTGGCGCCGACACGCAGGCCGGGCACCGCAGCGGCGTTTATGAAGCCGACCGGATCGGCCGTTTGCGCGCCACAACGCACCACGCTGCGGCCATCCGAAAGCCGGTAGCGCTGCGCACTCACCGTTCCCGCCGGGCAGGCCGTGGCCCCCGGGGCAACGGCCTCGCTTGACAGGATCGTCGCAGGGGTCGCGATGCCGGGCAGTGGCACCGGGTTGTGATAGCGCACCGTCGTGGCCGGGGGGACCGGAGCACCGATTGCGCCCGCAACATAGGGCGAAACATAGCGGGTGGCCGGCGCGGCCGACATCGGCGCAGGCAAAGCCGCAACCGTGCGCGTTTGCACCGCCCGTGGCGCGGGCGGCACGGCGCGGCGGATCTGCGGCGAGGTCTCTGTCAGCGCGACGGTTTCCATCGGCTTGCCGACGAAAGGCGTGGGGGCGAATGGCGAGGCGGGCCGGGCAGGTGATGGCGCGGTCCCGGAAATGATCGTGGGGTCGGGCGCCGGCGAGGGCGAGGGCGAGGGCGGGAGCGCCGCAACGGAGCCTCTCGCCGGAACGGCAACTGGGGCGAGCTGCGGAGTCGGCGCTGCCATGACTTGTGCCGGACCGGGCGCAGGGTCGGGCGCGGCGGACCGCGCCACGTCGAGCACCGGCGCGTCCGCCCCGAGGCTCGGCTGATAGCCGCAGAGCTGCTGGCGGTTGCGGCCGACGCGGGGCACCCAGTTCACCACATCGCCATAACCAGCGCGGACAAACACGCAGCCGGCGCTGTCGACATATTGGCGGCCCTTGTAGCTCGCGGGCGGAACTTCGGCCGGCCCGTTCAGCTTGAAATCAGCCCGGGCGGCCGAGCCTGCACAGACGGCGACAAGAACCGTCGCCGCCACAAACACTCCATAGCGCCGCATCTCGCCCCCCATGACCTTTTTACAAAAAATGCAGCAGGATTGGCAGCGAGTAAAGGGAAAAGCGGTTCGAAAATGGCTTATTTGGTGCCAAACATGCGGTCACCCGCATCCCCTAGACCCGGCACGATATAGCCATGGTCGTTGAGGTGGCTGTCGATCGCCGCCGTCACGATCGGCACATCGGGATGTGCCGCGCGCATCCGCGCGATGCCCTCGGGTGCCGCGAGCAGGCACAGGAAGCGGATGTTCTTCGCCCCCTTCTCCTTCATCAGCTGCACGGCGGCCGCCGAAGAATTGCCCGTGGCGAGCATCGGATCGACAACGATCACGGTGCGGTCTTCCAGCTCGGCGGGCACCTTGCAGTAATACTGCACCGGCTGCAGCGTCTCCGGATCGCGGTAGAGGCCGACAAAACCGACCCGCGCCGCCGGGATCAGCTCAAGGATCCCGTCCAGCAGCCCGTTGCCCGCCCGCAGGATCGAGATGAGCGCAAGCTTCTTGCCTTCGAGGATCGGCGCATCCATTTCGCACAGCGGCGTCTCGATGCGCTTGGTGGTCAGGTCGAGGCCGCGGGTGACCTCATAGGCCAGCAGAAGCGAGATCTCGCGCAGGAGCTGGCGGAAAGAGGCGGTGGAGGTGTCCTTCTCGCGCATCAACGTCAGCTTGTGCTGCACGAGCGGATGGTCGACGACGGTGACCTGGTCATCCATGAGGTGTCCTTTCAGAGAAAACTGCGGCCCGGGCCGGGCGGCGTGAGGCCCAGATGGGCGGCAACGGAGGCGCCGACATCGGCATAGGCCACCTGCCCCACGGGGCGCAAGCCGAGCCCGTGACCGAGCACCGGCACCCGCTCGCGGGTATGGTCGGTGCCAGCCCATGTGGGGTCGTTGCCGTGATCGGCCGTTAAAAGCGCAAGATCGCCCCGGCGCAATCTGGGCAGGAAGCGGCCAAGCGCCGTGTCGAACCACTCCAGCGCGCGGGCATAGCCCGAAACATCGCGACGATGCCCGTAAAGACTGTCGAATTCCACGAAATTGGCGAAGGTGAGGCTGCCCGGCTCGGCCTCATTGCCGAGCTGGACCAGATGCTCCATCAGATCGGCGTCTCCCTTGCCCTTGTGCAGATGGGTGATGCCGCGATGAGAGAAAATGTCGCCGATCTTGCCGATCGCATGGGTGGTGCGCCCTGCCGCCTCGGCCCAGTCCAGAAGCGTGGGCGCGGGCGGTTCGATCGCGAAATCGCGCCGGTTCGGCGTGCGGGTGAAGCCGCCGGGCGCCCCGGTGAAGGGGCGCGCGATCACCCGGCCCACGTTCATGGCATGGAGCCGCGGTGCGATGGCGCGGCACAGATCCAGCAGCCGGTCGAGCCCGAAAGCCTCTTCATGCGCGGCGATCTGGAACACGCTGTCCGCCGAGGTGTAGCAGATCGGCCAGCCGGTGCGCAGATGCTCGGCCCCCAGCCGTTCGATGATCGCCGTACCGGGCGCATGGCAATTGCCGAGGATACCCTCGGTCCCGGCGGCA
This sequence comes from Rhodobacter maris, assembly GCF_900217815.1. Classification (GTDB taxonomy): domain Bacteria; phylum Pseudomonadota; class Alphaproteobacteria; order Rhodobacterales; family Rhodobacteraceae; genus Rhodobacter; species Rhodobacter maris. The sequence continues at coordinate 11,937 of NZ_OBMT01000003.1, read as the reverse complement.
CGGGCCACGGCCGCGACCAGATCTGGCGGGAAACTGTTTTCGGTTGCGCTGAAATAATGCCAGTCCCAGGGCACCGGCACGCCCGCAAGCTCCCAATGACCGGATGGCGTGTCCTTCCCGCGCGAGATTTCGCTGGCTGCGCCCCAGAGCCCCTGCGGCACCGCGCCCAGCCCGGCGGGGCGGATGCCGGAGGCAAGTTCCACGGCCGCCCCGAGCCCCAGAGCATCGAGATGGGGAAGTGTCAGCGGGCCCGAGCGCCCCTCTTCGGCGCGGCCCGCCGCGCAGGCCGCCGCGATATGGGCGAGCGTATTGGCGCCGGTGTCGGGAACCCCGTCGTTGAAGAAACTCCCGGCATCCGGGGCTCCGCCGATCCCCACCGAATCCATCACGATCAGGAAGGCGCGCGGCTTCATGGGAGATCCTCCGGGCCGATGCGTCCGTGGATCAGCGGCGGCTCCTCGGGCGGCTCTTCCGAGATCACATAGGCCGCCTGCACCATGGCCGCGGCGCGTTCAGCACGGGCGGCATCGGGAGCGTGAACGAGGCAGAGCACCTCGCCCGGATCAACCTCCTCGCCAATCGCGGCGAGCCCCGAGAGCCCGACCGAGGGGTTGATGCGGTCGGTCGCGACCAGCCGCCCGCCACCAAGCCTCACCACTGCCTCCCCCAATGCACGGGCGTCGACCTGCGCGACATGGCCGCGCCGAGGAGCGGCCACCGGTACAATGACCGGCGCGGCGGGCAGACGATCCGGGAAGCGCTCGACAAAATCGAAAGGTCCGCCCAGCGCCGCCACCATCTGCCCGAACTTTTCCGCCGCACGGCCGGTCTCGATCGCCGCGTCGATCTGCTCGGCGCCCTCGTCGAGCGAGCGCGCCTTGCCCGCAAGGCAGAGCAATTCGCCCCCGAGCGCCGCCGTCACATCCCAGAGCGCCTCGTTGACCGAGGAGCCGGTGAGAGTTTCCATGACTTCCAGCACTTCGAGCGCATTGCCCGCCGAATGGCCGAGGCTCTGGCTCATGTCGGTGATCAGTGCCGAGGCGTGGCAGCCCGCATCATTGGCAGTGCGCACGAGGCTTTCGGCGAGTGCTTTTGCATCCTCCATTTCCACCATGAAGGCGCCCGAGCCGACTTTGACATCGAGCACCAGCGCACCGAGCCCGGCGGCGAGCTTTTTTGAAAGGATCGAAGCGGTGATCAGGTCGATGCTCTCGACCGTGCCGGAGATGTCGCGAATGCCGTACAGGCGACGGTCGGCGGGGGCGATCTCGTTGGTGGCGCCGACGATGGCGCAGCCGACCTCCGCCACCACTTTTTGCAAGACGGCGGTTCCCGGCAGCGCCTTGTAGCCCGGAATCACCTCCATCTTGTCGAGCGTGCCGCCGGTATGGCCAAGGCCGCGCCCGGAAATCATCGGCACATAGACGCCGCAGGCGGCAAGCGCGGGCGCAAGAAGCAGAGAGACTGAATCGCCGATGCCGCCGGTCGAATGCTTGTCGAGCACCGGGCCGGGCAGATCCCAGGCGAGCACCTGCCCCGAGTCGCGCATCGCCTCGGTCAGCGCCACCCGTCCCGCGGCGCCGATGCCGCGGCAAAGCACCGCCATGGCAAAGGCCCCCGCCTGCGCATCGGAAACCGTTCCATCGGCAAGCCCGCGGGCAAACCAGGCCGCCGCCTCGGGGGCGAGGCCTGCGCCATCGCGCACCGCCATGATGATCGAGCGGGCGTCCATCAAGCGTTGTCCATGTGGCTAGCGTCGAATCGACCGGGCAGCAGATCGCCGACCGTAGTGTGGCGCTCCGCCCCCGCGGTGGTGGCCAGTACCACCGGCACATCAGCGCCGCCGAATTCGGCAAGCTTCTGGCGGCAACCACCGCAGGGCGGCACCGGTGCGGGGCTGTCGGCGATCACCGCGACCTCGACAATCCGGGTCTCCCCCGCCGCCACCATCGCGGCAAGCGCCCCCGCTTCGGCGCAGGTGCCTTCCGGATAGGCCACGTTTTCCACGTTCACGCCGCAGTAGATCGTGCCGGAGGCCCCGCGTACCGCCGCGCCGACCTTGAATTTGGAATAGGGGGCATAGGCGTTTTCGCGCACGGCGCGCGCCGCATCGAGCACAGTCATCGGCAAAGCCTCCGGAAGTCGTTCATCCGGCCGATCCTGCGCCGCGCGCGAGACAGGCGCAAGGGGGGCGCAAGGGGCGGACAGGATCCCGACTCGCCCCGCCCCCTCCGCGCCCCGGGCAGCAGAACACCGGGACGGCCGCAGAAGGCTGCGAAGATTTGCAAACTGAAGAAAATTTGCAAAATCCACATATCCACTACCAAACTGGAAAACTTTTGCACTCTTTGCAAAAATTTGCGCCCAAGAATTGGCAGGTTTCTGCAAATTTTCGGCCGGTCTCCGCCCCTGCGACGGTAACAATCTTGCACAAATCTTTCTGTCTGAATAACAAGCTTGCAAGTGAGGAGGGAGGATACCATGGGATACAATGAGGTCTATGGCGCGTGGAAAGCCGATCCGGAAGGATTCTGGATGGAAGCGGCAAAGGGGATCGACTGGGTCGAGCCGCCGTCGAAAGCCTTCTTCGAGCAGGGTCCGGCCGGCGAGTGGTTTGCCGATGCCAAGGTGAACACCTGCTGGAACGCCATTGACCGTCATGTCGAGGCGGGCCGGGGCGACCAGATCGCGATCATGCACGAAAGCCCGATCACCCATGCGACGAAGGGGATCACCTACAAGGAACTGAAGGCGCGGGTGTCGAGCCTGGCCGGCGCGCTGCGCATGCGTGGCGTGGAAAAGGGCGACCGCGTCATCATTTACATGCCGATGATCCCCGAGGCGCTCGAGGCGATGCTCGCCTGTGCCCGGATCGGCGCGATCCATTCGGTGGTGTTTGGCGGCTTTGCCGCGCATGAGCTCGCGGTGCGGATCGACGATTGCACCCCCAAGGCGATCATCGCGGCGTCGTGCGGCCTCGAGCCGAACCGCGTCGTGCACTACAAGCCCCTCCTCGATGCCGCGATCGACCAGGCCACCCACAAGCCCGAATTCTGCGTGATCTTCCAGCGCGAGCAGGAAGTGGCGAAGCTCGTCGAGGGCCGGGACTTCTCCTGGCACGGCTTCCAGTACGGCGTAAAACCGGCCGAATGCGTGCCGGTGGATGGCAACCACCCGGCCTATATCCTCTACACCTCGGGCACGACCGGCGCGCCCAAGGGCGTGGTGCGGGCGACCGCGGGCCATCTCGTGGCGCTGAACTGGTCGATGAAGGCGATCTACAACATCGAGGCGGGCGACCGGTTCTGGGCCGCCTCCGACGTGGGCTGGGTCGTCGGGCACAGCTACATCTGCTATGCGCCGCTTCTGGCGGGCGCCACCACCGTGGTCTTCGAGGGCAAGCCCGTCGGCACGCCGCATCCGGGGGTGTTCTGGCGCATCATTCAGAATCACCGCATCAAGAGCTTCTTCACCGCGCCGACCGCGCTCCGCGCGATCCGCCGCGAAGATCCGAACGGCGAATATATCAAACGCTACAAGCTCCACGAGATGCAGGCGCTGTTCCTCGCCGGCGAACGGGCCGACCCGGACACGGTGAACTGGGCGCGCGAGCATCTGGGCGTGCCGGTGATCGACCACTGGTGGCAAACCGAAACCGGCTGGGCGATCGCGGGCAACCCGCTTGGCATCGAGCTTTTGCCGGTCAAGGTCGGCTCGCCGACAAAGGCGATGCCGGGCTATGATGTGCAGGTGCTCGACGAGGGTGGCCACCCGGTGCCCCCGGGGACTTTGGGCGCGATCGCGATCAAACTGCCGCTGCCGCCCGGCACACTGCCCACGCTCTGGAATGCCGAAGAGCGCTTCGTGAAGAGCTACCTCAACCACTTCCCGGGCTATTACGAGACCGGCGACGCGGGCTATATCGACGAAGACGGCTATGTCTACATCATGGCGCGCACCGATGACGTGATCAACGTCGCGGGCCACCGGCTCTCCACCGGGGCGATGGAAGAGGTTCTGGCCTCGCACCCCGATGTGGCCGAATGCGCGGTGATCGGCGTGTCCGACGAACTCAAGGGGCAACTCCCGATGGGCTTCCTCTGCCTCAACAAGGGCTGCACCAAGGCGCATGCCCAGGTGATCAAGGAATGCGTCAATCTGGTGCGTGACCAGATCGGCCCGGTGGCCGCCTTCAAGCTCGCCGTTGTGGTGGACCGGCTGCCGAAGACCCGCTCGGGCAAGATCCTGCGCGGCACGATGGTGAAGATCGCCGATGGCGAGCCCTTCAAGATGCCCGCAACCATCGACGACCCGACGATCCTCGACGAGATCGCCGCGGCGCTGAAAACGATCGGCTTCCCGGCCGCCGCGGCCTGAGCCGAACCGGAGCGGGCCCGTCCGGGGCCCGCATCCCTCCGGGCGCGGGCCCTTGCACGCGCCCCTTTTGACGCCCCCGGCAGGGTCTCCTGCCGGGTGTGACATTTTGTTTATTTCTAAGCTTTCCGCTACGGATCACTTGATTTGCACGCACCGTGCCGGAATCCTTTGGCAAGGGGCAATTATGAACAAACACCTTCCACCATCCGCAATCGCCGGGGACGTCACGGACCCCGCAGACAGGGCGCGTCTGGGGCGGATCATGCTTCTGGGGCATGACCTGCGCGCCGCCGTCTCCGATATTCTCGCCGGGCTGCGGCTTCTGCCCACGCAAGACCTCGATCCGCAGACCCGGCTGCAGCTCGACCGGATGCGCGCCGCGGGCGAGGACATGGCCCGGTTGATCGAGGAAGGGATCGAGATCGTTACCGACCAGACGCTCGGCCCATTGCGCCAGACCGTACCGCTGGCCCGGCTGATCTGCGATACCGAGCTGCGCTGGCGCGCACGGGCGCAGGAAAAGGGTCTCGGTTTTCAGGTCGCAATGACGCCCGATGTGCCGATGCAGATCCGGCTTGACCGGATCGCCCTCGAACGGGTGCTCTCGAACATGCTTTCGAATGCCATCCGGCATTCCGACCGGGGCACGGTGCGGCTGATGGTGAGCTGTGTGCCGGCCACCCCGGAATACGCCCCCGGCGCGGCGCGGCTGCGCCTTGCGGTCTGCGACGAGGGGCCGGGATTTACCCCCGCGCTTCTCGACGCCTTGCGCAGCGGCGGCAGGCTGCCGGCTACGGGCGGCCACGGGCTCGGGCTTCTGATCGCCCGACAGATGGCTGAACGGCTCGAGGCCGATCTGGAGGTTCTCAACCGTCCCGAGGGCGGCGCCGAGCTGCGCCTGTCGATCCCGCTCGCGGCGGTGCTGCCTGCAGAGCTGCAAATCGCGCAGGACCGGCCGAATCTGCACGGGATGCGGGTGTTGGTGGCGGAGGATTCCGCGCTCAACCGGGCGCTTCTGGCGCATATGCTGACCACGCTCGGAGCCGAATGCGACACGGCCGATGATGGCGTCGCGGCGCTCGAACGGCTGGAGCAAAACCGGTACGATCTGGCGCTGATCGACGTCGAGATGCCGCGGCTCTCCGGGCTCGAGCTGATGCGTGCCCTGCGCACCGGAGGCGGTCGGCATGCGCGGCTCCCGATCGTTGCGGCCACCGCCTATGTGCTGCGCGCCAATCGCGATGCGATCTTTGCCGCCGGAGCAGATGCAATGATCTCCAAGCCGATCGACACGATCGACACGCTCTCCGAGGCGATCGGCCTCGCGCTCGCCGGCCGCTCCTCCGCCGGGGCCAGCACTCCGCCCGCAGCGCTGCCGCTTCTGGATGTGCAGGTATTCGAGAAACTTTTGCCGCTCTCCGGACCCGAGGGTCCGCAAGATCTGCTTGCGCGTGTGCTCGACGATCTTGGAAGGGTCGAACGCGGCCTCGTGACCGGGCTTTCGGAGGGCAATCCGGGCACGATCTGCGCCGATGCCCATGTGCTGATTTCGGTCGCCGGATCATTGGGTGCCGGGCCGTTGCGCGCGCTGGCCGAAGACCTCGCCCGCGCGGCGCGGCTGCAAGATGCCGCCGCCATGCAAATGATCGGCCGCTCGGTGCTCGTCCAGACCGACCGGCTGATCGCCCATGTCCGCCAGAAACGGCACGAACTGGGCGGAGGCCGGACATGACCCACGACGGCACGGCCCTGCCGCCCCAAGGCACGACACCGGGTCTCCTGGCAACCAGCGCCGCGAGCGAGGACAACGGCACCGCATTCGCGCCCGTCGACATCCTGATCGTCGAGGACACCGCCTCGATGCGCACGATCTACGAATCCCACATGCGCCGTGCCGGCTATCGTACGCTCTCGACCGGAACTGCTGGCGAAGGGCTCGAGCTTTTCTGCCGCCATCCGGTGCGGGTGGTGCTGCTCGATCTGATGCTGCCCGACCGGGACGGGCTCGATCTCCTCGTCGACCTTCTCGCGCTGCGGCCGGAAACCTCGGTGGTGATCGTGGCGGCGGAACGCTCGACTGACCGCACGGTGACGGCGATCCGCCGCGGGGCGCTCGACTATCTCGTCAAACCCGTCAGCGAGACCCGGCTGATGGAAGCCGTGGACGCTGCCCGCCGCGCCGCCAACCGCGCCATGCCGTTGCATGCGGCCGGGGCGCACGAACCGCTGGGGGATTTTCTCGGCACTTCGGAACCGATGCGCGCGGTCTATGCCCGCATTCGCGCCGCCGCACGCTCGATGGCGCCGGTCGTCATCGAGGGCGAGACCGGCACCGGCAAGGAGCTCGCCGCTCTGGCAATTCACCGGCTCTCCAACCGTGCACAAGGCCCGTTCATCACCCTCGATTGCGGCGCAATCTCGGCGGAGCAGTTCGACTCCGAAGTCTACGGGCACCGCCGCGGCGCCTTTGCCGGAGCCATCGCCGACCGGCTCGGCGCGGCGGAACTGGCCGATGGCGGCACGCTCCTGCTCGATGAAATCTGTGAATTGCCGCTCGCGTTGCAACCGAAACTGTTGCGCTTCCTGCATGGCGGGATCGTGCGCCCGCTCGGCGCAGAAGCGGCAAGGCGCGTCAACCTGCGCCTCCTCGCCACCTCATCGATTCCGCTATCGGAGGCGGTGCGCACCGGTCGGCTGCGCGAGGATCTCTATTACCGGCTCATGGTGGTACCGCTCGTTATGCCACCTTTGCGCATCTGCCGGGACGACATTCCAGTGCTCGCCGAAAGCTTTCTGCACCGCTTTGCCGCGCTTGAGCGGCGCAGCTTCCGCCAGATCGCCCCCGAGGCGATGGCGCGCCTGCATTCCTATCACTGGCCCGGCAATGTGCGCCAGCTTGGCAATGTGCTGCGCGCGGCAATGGTGACACATGAAGGCGAAACCCTGACCCCGGAGATGCTGCCCGCCGCGCTCTGCCCCGAGGGGCCGCTTTTCGCCCTGCCCTCCGGTCCGCACGCCGAAGATCCGCACCTGCGCGAGGAAGGGCCGGGCTTCGACGGGCGCACCCTCGCCGATCTCGAACGCGCCGCGATCGAGGCCGCCCTCGCGCGCCACGACGGCGCCGTGCCGCGCGCCGCGGTCGATCTTGGCGTGGCGCCTTCGACGCTTTACCGCAAGCTCGAAAGCTGGCGGAAAGACTAGAACCGAGAGACTGCGGCAAACCTCAGGCGAACTGCTCGCGCATCAGCCGCTCTTCAAGCCCGTGGCCCGGGTTGAAAAGGATCCGGTGCGTCACCTTTGGCTCGGAGCGCACCTCGACCCAGCGCACCGGCTTCACGCCGCGGCTGTCGGCATCGGCCATCACCGGGCGCTTGCCGGGTTCGAGCACGTCAAAGCGCACCAGCGCCGAGGAAGGCAGGATCGCCCCCTGCCAGCGCCGCGGCCGGAACGGCGCGATGCCGGTGAGCGCGAGCACATCCGAGCCAATCGGCAGGATCGGCCCCTGGGCGGAATAGTTGTAGGCGGTCGAGCCCGCCGGGGTGGAGACGATCGCACCATCCGAGATCAGCTCTTCCATCCGCACCCGGCCATTGACCGAGATCCGAAGCTTCGCCGCCTGCGGACCCGCGCGCAGAAGCGAGACCTCGTTGATCGCAAGCGCCTTGTGCAACACGCCATCGGCCGTCTCGGCCCGCATCGCGAGCGGATTTATATGTGCCTCTTCCGCTGCCGCAAGCCGTTCGGGCAGGTCTTCGGCTATGTAATCGTTCATCAAAAAGCCGACCGAGCCACGGTTCATGCCATAGACCGGCAAACCGCGATCGGCATGCAGACAATGCAGCATGAAGCCGTCTCCGCCGAGCGCCACGATCACATCGGCGTGCTCGACCGGTGCCTGTCCATAGAGCCGGGCGAGTTCGGCGCGGGCCTTTTGTGCGCTCGGCGCCGAGGAGGCCGCGAAATGAATGTGGTTTGGCCGGTTCATGCCCATCCCCTCTGGCGCGGCCTCTCGCACCGCGCCCCGCCAAGGTGTCGCAAGCGGGGCGCGGAAACACAAGGCCGGATCCCCGGCCCGATCCTGCCGGCGCCGCACCGCGACAAAAGCGCCGCGCCAAAATGCCCGTTCGTCGCTTTGAGCGCTTTCGGGGCCGGAAATTCTGCGATAAACGGGCCTCAACCATCCCCAGCAGGAGACGCCCATGACCGCCCAACGCGACGCCGGCTTCTTTACCGAAAGCCTTTCCACCCGTGACCCCGAACTGTTCGGCGCGATCCGGAACGAACTGGGCCGCCAGCGCGACGAGATCGAGCTGATCGCTTCCGAAAACATCGTCTCGGCGGCGGTGATGGAAGCGCAAGGCTCGGTGATGACGAACAAATATGCCGAGGGCTATCCGGGCAAGCGCTACTACGGCGGCTGCCAGTTCGTTGACGTGGCCGAGCAGCTCGCGATCGACCGCGCGTGCCAACTTTTCGGCTGCTCTTTCGCCAACGTGCAGCCGAACTCGGGCAGCCAGGCAAACCAGGGCGTGTTCAACGCGCTTTTGAAACCCGGCGACACGATCCTCGGCATGAACCTCGCCTCGGGCGGCCACCTGACCCACGGCGCGGCACCGAACCAGTCGGGCAAATGGTTCAACGCGGTGCAATATGGTGTGCGCCAGCAAGACAACCTGATCGACTATGACGAGGTCGCGCGCCTCGCCAAGGAGCATCAACCGAAAATGATCATCGCCGGCGGCTCGGCGATCCCGCGCCAGATCGACTTTGCCAAGTTCCGCGAGATTGCCGATAGCGTGGGGGCTTACCTCATGGTGGACATGGCGCACTTTGCCGGGCTCGTGGCCGGTGGCGCGCATCCCTCGCCCTTCCCGCATGCCGATGTGGCCACCACGACGACCCACAAGACGCTGCGCGGCCCGCGCGGCGGCATGATCCTGACCAACAGCGAAGAGATCGCGAAAAAGGTCAATTCGGCGATCTTCCCGGGCATTCAGGGCGGTCCGCTCATGCATGTGATCGCGGCGAAGGCGGTGGCCTTCGGTGAGGCCTTGCGCCCCGAGTTCAAGGTCTATGCCAAGCAGGTGATCGCCAATGCGCAGGCGCTGGCCGATGAGCTGATGAAGGGTGGGCTCGACATCGTCACCGGCGGCACCGATACGCATGTGATGCTGGTTGACCTGCGCCCGAAAGGCGTGAAGGGCAACGCCACCGACAAGGCGCTCGGTCGCGCCCACATCACCTGCAACAAGAACGGTATCCCCTTCGACCCGGAAAAGCCGACCGTGACCTCGGGCATCCGCCTTGGCACCCCGGCGGGCACCACGCGCGGCTTCCAGGAAGAAGAATTCCGCCAGATCGCGCGGATGATCATCAAGGTGGTCGACGGGCTCGCGGCCAATGGCGAAGAGGGCAATGACGCGGTGGAAGCCGAAGTGCGCGCCGAAGTGGCGGCGCTCTGCGCGAAATTCCCGCTCTATCCGAACCTCTGAGACCGCCGCCCGACACAGACGAAGGCCCCCTTTCGGGGGCCTTTTCTGCTTCAGCGCATGAAGGCGAAACCGACCCCGGCCATCACGATCAGGCCGAAGGCGACGGTGGCGGCGATGTCGAGAAGGCGTCGGCCAAACCGCATCGGTGCCCCGAGCGGCTCAAGATAACTCACGCAGATGTGATAGGCCGTGCGCAGCGCCACCGGGTCCAGTTGGCGCGCAAGCCGCGGCGCGCCGATCATCGCTTCCGCCGCCGCGATCTGGCGCGCCGCGCGGCGCACCTTGCGCGGCAGGCTGCGGTGGCGGCTCGCGATCCGCTCCGAAAGCGAATGCCCGCGCGCGCCCAGCCGCTCGGCCAGAAGCTGCGAGACGCGCCCGCACATGCGCTGAAGCTCTTTCGGCTCCATCCGGTTCTCCCCGACCGTTCCCCTGCGTCAGGCTAGCCGCGCCGCCGCCGCCGCGCAACGCCGCTCTGGCCGGGCGCCACGCGCCGCGCTAAATGTCGCTCATGCTGCATGTGATCGCCCATGGCCCCGAAACCGCCCTGCCCCCGCTCCTGATCGCCCCCGGCCTGTTCGGCTCCGGCCGGAACTGGGGCGTGATCGCCAAACATCTGAGCGCAGCACGGCGCGTGCTGGCGCTCGATATGCGCAATCATGGCGAGAGCTTCTGGGCCGAAAGCCATACTTATCCGGAGCTTGCCGCCGACATCGCCGGGGTGATCGAGGCCGAGGGGCGCGCCTGCGACCTGCTGGGTCATTCGATGGGGGGCAAGGCGGCGATGATGCTTGCGCTGACCCGGCCCGGCCTCGTCGAGCGGCTCGTGGTGGCAGACATGGCGCCGGTGCCCTATCGCCATGGCGCCGCCCACGGGGGGCTCATCGCGGCAATGAAAGCGCTGAAAATCGACGATCTGACTACGCGCGGCGAGGCCGACAGGCGGCTTGCAGAGACCGTGACCGACCCGGGAACACGAGCATTCCTGCTGCAATCGCTCGATCTGCGCGCCGCCCCGGTGCGCTGGAAATTCAACCTCGATGCGCTTCAGGCGAACCTGCCCGATATTCTCGACTGGCCCGCGCTCCCAGCGGGCGCCAAGCCTTACGAGGGCCCGGCGCTCTTCCTTTCCGGCGCCAATTCCGAATATATGCGCGACGAATACAATGAAAAAATCCGCGCGTTGTTCCCGCACGCGGATTTTCAGGGGATCGAGGGCGCGGGCCACTGGCTCCATGCCGAGAAGCCGCGCCAGGTGGAGGCGGCGATCGCCGCTTTCCTGGCGCGCTGAGGGCTCAGTCGGCCGCCTTCATCATCCGGCCGATCACGCCGGTCTTCTCGACGAATTGCTGCTTCAGCGCGCCCGCGACATGGACGAGGACGAGCAAGCCGAGCAGAAGCGCAAGCGCGCCATGAACCTTCCCGGCGAGCTCGATCCCGCCGAATTTCGTCACGCCACCGCTCACCACCATCAGCAACAGCACAAGATACATCGTGTGCTGCACGGCGGCGGCAAGTTTCGTCATCATCGGGTTCGAGGTGGCAACCGGCGCGGGCGCACCGCGGGTGAAACGCAGCACCATGCGCCAGACCACCAGAACGAGGATCGTGAGCCCGGTGAGCACATGCAGCGGAGCGGCAGCGTTGAACGCGATCGCCTCGTTTTTCTGCGCGGCATCGAAGGCGGCGCCGATGGCATCGTTGAACAGGAATTGCGGAATGATCAGCACCGCGACGGCCCAATGCAGGGCGATCTGGGCGCGGCTGTATCCTTGGGGACGGGACATGGCTTTCTCCTGAAAGAACCGCAACAAAGCGGGGCAAGAAAGGCTCGCACAGCCCTCCCCGCCCCGCAAGCGGATAGATCAGCGCAGGGGCGGATCCCTTCCCCTGCCCGCATCCTGCACGTGATCTATCGAGCCACCGGCGGCGCAACCACGCCCCGGTTCCGCTCCGCTCAGGCGTTGTCGTTGATCTGATGATGTGGACACCCCCACCCCAACCGTCGAATCTGGTTTCAACGGTTCTCCGGGAAGAAGGAGTGGTTGGATATGTCCGGAATGATCATTGG
>NZ_OBMT01000035.1 GCF_900217815.1 Rhodobacter maris | reverse complement strand
AAGGGCATGAAGGTCCTCGTCCACGGCCGCATCCACTACACCAAGTGGACCGACAGCGCGGGGACCGACCGCTACGGCTGCGAGATCATCGCCGAGAAGGTCGACTTCCTGAGCCGCCCGAAGTCGGCCGAGAACGAAAACCCCGAGCTGGTCGATCGCGACGACGAGATCCCGTTCTGAACGGGGTCTCCCCCTCAGGCCCGGCGGGGAAACCCGCCGGGCTAAAAGTCTCTTCGGGCCACTGGAAAAGGCATCCACGCTTGCCTTCCGGTGCTGAGCGCCTTGAATGCGCCTAGTTGTTCAACGTGCGCACGAGCTAGATTTCGTCTTTGGTTCTGGTCGCGCCGTGACTGCGATACGCGTCGAGCATCAAACGCGTATATTCGGCCGTGCTCTGGGTCACGGTGCCCAAACCGGGCCATGCGAACAACGGATCCGACCAAGCAACTTCCAACTCAATCTCGATTCCGAGCAGTGCGGCCACTTCGATCGCAGCAGTCGGCTCTTTGTCCTCGGGCCAGTAGTGATCCTCGAAGGAAACAACCACGTCGAGATCGTCATCAACCCAGATTTCGGCCAGACTCGCTCCCATGCGCTCGCTGGCATTGGTCGCATCCTCGAACAGGGCAGTCCGGATCAAATGGGTCACCTGGTCACTGTTGAGGTCAAGCCTTGGCCGCGGATCTATAATTGACACGATGGGTTCAATCTCTTGCCTATCGGCGCGGGATTGGACTGGCACTGGTTTTTCATCGGTCGGTTCCAGCCAGAAGGCTTCTGGAAAAATGTTGATTGGTGATGCGCCGCAGCTGGGGCAGTGCCATTGGTTTCCAGCGATCTGTGGGCCGGTGATCTCTGAGTTGCAGTGAAGGCAGTACCAGAGGTTCGATTCCTCCATCTCCAAGAACGGGTGCCGCACATTTCCTTCCGCATCCGGCTTTGTGGCGCGCCGTGGCCAATCGGCAAATCGCCGCGCCTTGACGCTCTGCATCAATTCCCTCGCAATCCCTATGGCTTCTTCACGTAGCACGCGATCGTTCATCGGGCTGGTCTGGGCATGCTTGATGTCGATCTCGACACGAGGGGCGGCCAAAGGGTTTTCTGGCAGCACGATCTGCCAACCCTCACCATCCATGCGGACGTCACCAAGCATTGTTTTCAGTTCGTATGGATGCCCCCGTACTTCTCCTTGAGTGACGGCATCGGGGCTTCCCAAGATATGGCCGAAGGTCGCACCCTCGTAGGAAGTGATCCGTTCCACGAAGGCCTTGATCGTGGCAACTTGTGCTTCGGAGGGAACCCACTCTCCTTTGGCGCTGCCTGTCAACGCATTCCAATGAGCAAAGCCCATTCGACTGGCAACAAAGTCGAGCGCTACGTGCTGTGGTTGACCCGTCGCCCTAGCGTAACGCTTCGCCAGGAGTTTCAAAGTTTTAAGCTTAGTGTTTTCTGTCATGATCCATGTCCAAGCTGGATCTGACTAGGTGCCCGCTGCTAATCAGACCCGCCGATGGCATGAGGTCTGCTGTTCGAAATCAAGATCGCTGCAAAGCTTCGCGTGGCGGGCACACCGGCCTGCGAGAAAGGCCTTGTTTAACCTCTGCCATTTTTGAACGCAGGTCAACACCAGCGAGTTGCGGGCGTGCGGCGCCTCCGACTTAGCGCCGTTTGCCCGACAGAGTTTGAGGTTGGCCGGTTTTCCGGTGACGGGTTGAGGGCTGGGAGAGAGGCTCCCGGCGCCTGTCGCGGAGGAATGCCGATGGGCGTTGTGGAAGTTCTGGATCCGGTCGCACCGGCGCGGGCTGGTGGCTGGAAGGTAGATGTGAGCCGGGGGGAGCGCAACGGGCGGGTGTCGTCCGAATGGTTCAACCGGCCCGATGACGAGCGGTATCTGTCGCTCGACGATCTTTGGGCCTCGGTGAAGGGCCGTTCCGAGCGCAGCCGCAGCCGGGTTGTGCAGACGGCCGATATTCGCGTCGAGGCCGCGCGCGACAGCGCCGAGCGGTTGCATCTGGTCCTGCCGAAAGCGCACGAACCGGTTGCGCCCACGCATTGGGCCTTCGGCCAGCTTGCCAGTATCGTCGGCGCCCCGGCCTCGTACCTGCGGCAGCTGCCGGCGCCGCTCGCCGGGATCAACCTGCAATATGGCCTCTCCAACCACCGCGCCGAGCAGGTCAAGACCTTCGAAACCGAAGATGGCCGCACCGAACTGCGCGCCGTGACCGGGCCCGACTACGGCCGTATCCATGACTTCGAACTGGTCGAAGCGGTGCAGCGCCTCGCGGGCAATGGCACCGGCGATACGCGCTGGAAGGTGCCGGGTGTGCTCGACTGGTCGACGGGGGGCTACAACCCCGATGTCGAGATCAGCCGCGACACGACCACACTCTATGCTTCGGATCGCGACGTCTTCCTGTTCCTCGTCGACGATCACAACCCGATCGAGGCGGGGCGGTTGGCCGACGGCTCCCCCGATCTCTATTTCCGGGGTTTTTATTGCTGGAACTCCGAGGTGGGGGCGAAGACGCTTGGCATGGCGAGCTTTTACCTCAGGGCGGTGTGCCAGAACCGCAACCTCTGGGGCGTCGAGGAGTTTCAGGAGATCAAGATCCGCCACTCGAAATACGCCGCCTCGCGCTTCGCGCATGAAGCGGCCCCGGCCCTGACGCGCTTCGCCAATTCCTCGCCGCAGGGGTTCGTGAACGGCATCCAGGCCGCGCGGCAGCAGATCGTGGCGCGGAGCGACGAGGACCGGGATGATTTCCTGAGGAAACGTGGCTTCTCGAAGGCCGAATCCGCCAAGATCATCGAGAAGGTACTGATGGAAGAGGGCCGCCCGCCCGAAAGCATCTTTGACTTCGTGCAGGGGATCACCCGGCTCGCGCGCGACAAGACCCAGCAAGATGTCCGCCTTGACATGGAAGGGCGGGCCAAGAAGCTGCTCGACAGGGTCGGCTGAGACAGCGTTCGACGGCGCGACCACCTGTGTGGCGGTCGCGCCTCTCTCCTTTTCAGCACAACGCCGCGGATCCCCCGCCCGCAAGGGCGGGGGGTTCGGCGCTTGCACTTCAGCGAGACCCCCATGACCCCCCAGGAAGAAACCATCATCCTCGAGGCCCGCGATATCCTTGGCCGTTATCTCAGCCAGAACCCGGTGATCGGCAGCTGGCAAGCGCTGCTCGATTATTGCGCGCTCACCGTGCGCGGACCGATCGAGCGGTTCTATGTGCTCTATCTCGACCGCAAGAACCGCATCATCTCCGACGAACTACTCTCGACCGGCACGGTCGATCACGTCCCCGTCTATCCGCGCGAGGTGATCAAGCGGGCGCTGATGCTGAACGCGAGCGCGCTGATCTTGATCCACAACCATCCCTCGGGGGATCCGACACCTTCGGAAGCCGATCTCGGCATGACGAAGGAAATCCAGAAGGGCTGCCGCTACCTCGGCCTGACCCTGCATGACCACATCATCGTCGGCGCGGGAACGGAGCTGAGCCTGAGGGACTTGGGCAAGCTCTGACGATCAAGCCCGACCCCGAGCCGTCGCCCTCGAGGAAGAGGGCGGCGGTTTGGGGGGTGACGGTGATGGCGGGGAGAGAGGCTTCCCACCCCCGTCGCAGGAGAATCCGAGATGCTTGATCAAGAATGCCACGCGCGAAAGGCCACTTCGACGATGCGGTTTGACGCCGATGCGCGGCCCGCGCCCAATCCCGATCTGCCCTTCGTTCTGAAACTTGTCTCCCCGGATCCTGGAGCGGCGATGGCCGGGCAGGACCGCCCGGTGGAACTCGATCGCTATGCGACGCTCGCGGATGCGATGTTCGCCGCGGTCGTGCTGGCGCAGGAAGTCGGCCCCGACGTTGCCCCGCACATGATGGTGATCCTCGATCGTGAAGAGCGGCTCGTGCTGGCGGGAGAGCTGGCCGATGGTGCGATTGCCTGGTGCAACCCCGTGCTCTCCGCGCCCGAGGCCCGTTCGGTGTTGCGCGAGGCGAGCGGCTTGCGCGCGCGGGCGAGCCAGGCGGCGGGATGGCGCGAACAGGGGTTCGTGGCGCATCTGCGCCGTCGCGCCGATCACCTCGAGGGGCGGCTCGTCGATCCGCTCTGGCGTGTCGTCGCCGCCCGCGCGCTGCAGCTCGCGGCGTGAGGGCGGAGAGATCGAGAAGGGCAGGGGGGGCTTGGGGCGCCGCCGGGCAGAGAGATCGCCCGGTCCGGCATCCCCCCCTTTTCCCGAACCGGAGTTGACCAGATGACCATGACCGAAGTCCCCCTGCGCGCGGCAGATGGCGCCCTCGGCCGTCGATCTGGCCCCGATCTTCACCGGGCCGTTGACATGACCGATCCCGCATATCTGCGCCTCGGTCTGCCGCTGACGGCATCGCCCCTCGCCGTCCTGCGTGCGGCGGTCCGGGCGCTTCATCCCGATACCCGCGCCGTTCGCGGGTTTCGGGCGGCGCGCAAGCGGTTCTACCGGCAGATGCTTTGCGCGCATGCGGCGCGTCAGGCTGCGGGCGACCAGCG
>NZ_OBMT01000046.1 GCF_900217815.1 Rhodobacter maris | reverse complement strand
AGTGCGATCTCAGCACACCGGTCCATCAAGACATCAAATGGCTCTGGTGCCGTGGCAAGCAGACCGTCTTCGGTCATCCGGCGGTAATCATCTGAGAGAGCATTCAAAGCCTCGCCGCTTGGGACCAGTTGCAGATGTCCCGCCACTGCGGTGCCGTAGTTGACTATTCCGCCATCGGCGGCCTTTTCAGAGAAGAACATTGTCTTATGGCGAGCCACTGCAGCCGCGATCGCCCTATCTTCAATGGCGGCAGCGGCAATGCCCGCCTCATCTAGCCTGACGAGATCGTGCCAATGCCGCGAGAAGCGATCACTGCGCAAGCGGTTCTGCAAGCAAAAGACGTGGATCGCCGTCGCCTTCTCCCAGAACGTTCGCTCGGCATGCATTACACGGGGATGAGCCGCCGGAAACTCCACACCTTCGATCACCGACGCGGCATCGCAGACGATATCGCGCGGCGAGGCAGGTTCTCCTGTGGAGCGCGCGCCGAACTCCAACATCACGCTTGGGGAAACATACCCCGTGCCTTGGGCTAGGTGCGGGTAGTCGATGAACAGCTTGTCTCCTTCTATCCGAAGCCTGGCATCGATCCTTTCCCGATCAATCGCCTGCTGCAGGATCGGGTGGATGGTGCGGACCACCCAATCAGGCAAGGTCTGGCGGACACGTTTCGACACGCGCCGCTCTTCGCTGGATGTGGCGGGACTGCCATCTTCACGATCTTTGAGCAAATCCGGGATCAACGCCCGGATGTCGAAGGTCAGATCCACATCTTCGGAAAAACGATCGATAACGTGATAGGCCTTCGACAGGGACGTGCCACCCTTGAAAACGAGGTTTGCACCGATGGGCGATCCAAACAGTTGCTGAATCGCCCAGACAACCCACACGTCCTTTTCAAGAAGATGGGCTGGCCGACCAAGCCGGTCGGCTGCGACACCAAGCGCATCCAGCCGGTCTGTTGCGCTGAGGCGAAGGAATTCCTCAGCCATGGACCATTTTTCCGACCAATCGAGCCAGCCAAGTCGGAAACTGAGGCGCGGCGGAAACCAGTTCGGTCTTTGCCGCCTCTGTGAGCTTGGATCGCAGGATTAGCAGGGCCATCGGAGCTTCATCCGGTCCAAGCCAGGCAAGAGCACGGACGGCCTGGCCCGAGGTTTTGTTTCCAAGTGCCAACTGCCAGCGCGGCGCATGACGCAGTTCAACAGCCTGCCGACCAAGGTTCAGCACACGGCTTCGACCGGAAGTGAGGTAAACCGATTTGACCGGCACCTGCGTCGTCAGGCCGAGAGCGTTTGCCGCGGCAGCACCGCTCGGCACAATCATCTCGCCCCGATGCACAGACAGAGCGTCAATCGCTTGTTCGGCCGACGGGCTGCGGGGCCCAAAGCGGGTCTGAACCGGGCGCATGTAGATGCCGCGTCCCGCACGGATCAACTCGCCGCGCGCGGCCAGACGCGACAGCGTCTGATCGACAGCCGCGCGCGAGCCGAGGTGCAACAGGCCCTTCGCTGCCAAGGGCGCCCCCTCCGGCAGCGCCGCAGCAACGTTCAGAATGCTCTCAGCCATGCGCTCCATGATCGCTCCTTTGTCAGAAATATACGCGGTTTTCTGACAGATTTCAATCGGGCTTGCTCACCCAAAGCGCCGCCCCTCTTCGGTGAAGGT
>NZ_OBMT01000034.1 GCF_900217815.1 Rhodobacter maris | reverse complement strand
TGACGCGGAAGCGTGGCGGCCCGGAGGGACACGCAGCCGCAGAAACTCCCGATCACGGAAGATCCTTCTCGTCGCCTGACTATTTCAGCAACCTGTTAAGGCCAAATGGAGCGACTG
The DNA here is from genome assembly GCF_900217815.1 of Rhodobacter maris. Classification (GTDB taxonomy): domain Bacteria; phylum Pseudomonadota; class Alphaproteobacteria; order Rhodobacterales; family Rhodobacteraceae; genus Rhodobacter; species Rhodobacter maris. The sequence goes on along the minus strand of NZ_OBMT01000034.1, from coordinate 4,594 downwards.
CGCGATGATCGAGCGCCACCAACGCTCCATGATCTGCTACATCATCGGCGCCTGATAGCCATGCATCGCGTTCGTCGACATTCAGGGCGACAGGCATCCGGTCATGCAGGCAACCCATCGCATCTGTCGCCGCCCGCGTCATAATCGTACAGGTCAGGAGATCGCGCCAACGGCTCGCCAAGCCGGCAAGGAACAGATTTGCCTCGTTTCCGGCAGGATGGAAGAAATGTGGCCGCCGGGCACCCTTGGGTCCGCTCCACTCGTAGAACCCGCCGACCGGCACCAAGCAACGTCCGTGCCGCCAGACCTGCCGAAACGTCGGTTTCTCGCGCGCGTCCTCGATGCGGGCGTTGAACGTTGCCGCCTTCCAGTCTCTCGGGTTGGCGCCATCGAACCACGAAGGGATGAGGCCCCAGCGCGCCTCCATCGCCATGAGGGGGCGCTTGGCGAGGATCACGACCGTCTCCGTCGGCTTGATGTTGAACCGGCCGCCGAACGGGTCGAGTTTGATTTGCGACATATTCACTTCAGTGTTGCGCAGATTGGGATCGATGATCCGGCCGCACATGATCCAGTCCCCCCCCCCTTGCTGATCGGCAAGGCGACAGAATGCCCGATCGCGGGGCAGTTGTCCTCCTCAGATCTGCCGGATGTCACGGCGGGGTCCAGCCTCACCAGCACAACCTTGGCGATTCGGCGCGCTGCATTTCGCCGACGGGTTGTATGACTTATGCAGGCCGCCACTACATTTGGTCGATACGACAGCGTCTAGAACGAAAATCACGTTAAATCAGCGCGTTATCAGCTTTGCTACCTGAAGCAGAACGGCACGAAGACTTTTGCGACGGCTGGATTTGCAAAAAACTGTTGTCTGGAGGAAAGTTGCGTGCAATGTCTAATGTTGTCGCGAAAAAGCGCAAACAACGCGTTTTCGCGACGAAACCACCAGGGCCCACCAAGAGGCCGAGAGGGCAGAATGAGCACATCGTCGAAACCGGCCGCGTCCGGATCTGTTGCCGCATCCATCGCCGCGAACGCCATCAGGCTGTCCGAGGCGCTCGACAACCATATGCGCAACAGCTTTCAACCCGAAAGCAAAAAGACGCTTCGGAAGTTCCAGCCCGCCGAGGTTTCGGAGCTGACCGGGATCAGCATGTCGAACCTGCGGACCCGGCATCAAGAAGGTGATTTTCCCGAGGTAGAAACGGACAGCCGCGGACGCAGGCTCTATTCCGCTGCCGAAATCGACCAGATCCGCCACATCATGGCCAAGACCGGGCGCAACGGCGAAGCCTACCTGCCCGGACGACGCTCTGGCGATGCGTTGCAAGTCATCTCGATCGTCAACTTCAAGGGCGGATCCAGCAAGACGACATCGGCCATCCACCTTGCCCAACGGTATGCGCTGCGCGGCTACCGGGTACTGGCGATCGACATGGATCCACAGGCCAGCCTGACGACGATGTTCGGCTACAGGCCGGAGATCGAATTCGCCGAGGGCGGGACGATCTATGACGCGCTCAAATACGAAGAGCCGGTCCCGCTCAGCCAGGTGATCCGCAAGACCTATTTCCACAATCTCGATCTGGCTCCGGCCGGGCTGATGCTCTCGGAATACGAGACCGAAACAGCCTATGCACTGCAACACAAGATCGACCCGCCTTTCACGCAGCGCCTCGCGATCGCTCTCGACGAGGTCGAAGCCAATTACGATCTCGTCATCATCGATTGCCCCCCGCAGCTCGGTTTCACCACGATGACTGCGCTTCTGGCCTCGACCGGATTGCTGATCACCGTCGTGCCCAGCATGCTCGACGTGGCCTCCATGGCGCAATTCCTTGAAATGGCGGGGGAAACCGTTCGTGCTCTGGAGGAAGCTGCCGGGCCGATCCATTGGAATTTCCTCAAGTTCTTGATCGCGCGCTACGAGCCGACCGATGTGCCGCAGTCCCAGATGGCAGGCTTCCTCCGCTCGATCCTGCTCGATCAGGTGCTGACCACGCCGATGCTGAAATCAACCGCGATTTCCGACGCCGGCATGACGCAACAGACGATCTACGAGATCGAGCCCTCGCAGGTTCTGAAGAAAACGCTCGATCGCATCCTCGAAAGCGTGAATGGCGTTGCCGACGAGTTCGAAAAGGTGATCCAGAAAGCTTGGGCACGGGAGACTGACTGATGGCGCGTCGCAACCTGTTTCAGCCCCCTGCCCCGCCGATTGCCGGCACCGTCGAGCAATCGGCGCCCGATAGCAAGGCACGCTTCCCGAACACAGGCGCCATGAGTGGCGTCAAATCCACGTTGAAGGATCTCTCGAGCAATGCGGTGCGCGAAATCGCGCCGGATATGATCGAGGAAGATGGCCCGAAGGACCGTCTGGCCTTTGCCGACTCCGACGTCGCACAACTCGCCGAGAGCATCCGTCTTCATGGTCAGCAAGTGCCGATCATGGTGCGTCCGATGGCCGAAAAGCCTGGCTACTACCGGATCGTCTATGGACGAAGACGGCTTCGAGCCCTGCGGCTGCTCGGCCAACCCGCGAAAGCGCTCGTCCGGGCGCTGAGCGACGACGAAGCGATCCTCGCTCAGGGCCAGGAGAATGCGCAACGTCTCGATCCGAGCTTCATCGAAAAATCGCTCTTCGCGGCAGAGTTGGCGGCAAGCGGCTATGAGACGGCGGTAATCCTCGATGCGCTGGCGGTCGACAAACCGATGCTGTCGCGCATGCAGAAGGTCGCTCGGAGCATCCCCGAAACCGTGGTCCGGATGATCGGCCCCGCGCACGGCATCGGGCGCCGCCGCTGGGAGGAATTGGTCGACTTGGTCAACAACCATGACCTTGATTTGACGGCCCTCGCGGAGGCAGCTTTGGCTCCGGCGAGCGAAACTTCGGATGGTCGTTTCGGGCAGCTTGCCGATGCGGCTGCTGCGGCCCTTCGTGAGCCACTTATCGCGACGAAAGCCCCCTCCCCTGCCCTGCCGATCTTGTCCGATGACGGAATACGGCTTGCTCAGGTCACGGATCAGGCCAAGGCGGTTACGGTGAAGCTTTCGAAGACCGAGGCCCCCGAGTTCGCAATGTGGTGGCTGGAGAATGCGGAGGCCGAATTGAGGCGCCTCTACAAGGAATGGCAGTCGACGAAAAAAGCCGACTGACGAGGCAAGAGCAGCAAAGAAAGGAGCACGAACGCAACCCGAAAAGTGAAAGAGCCCCCCAAGGTCATCCTCGGAGAGCCCCATCTGTCTTTTGCACCTTCAGATGTATCAGCTTCTCCGCAGCAGTCAACAACAACCGATTCGGTTGCCGAATCATTTTTGCCTTTGCGCAAGAAGTGATGGCCAGAGGGCCTCTCGAGCCCGGTTTGCCGTGAAAATCGATGGCATTCATCCAAGCAAACGCAGCCTTTGGTTTGCGGGCGTCTGAAGTGTTGTCCGCGGACAACGCTCCGCCCGAACGTCACATCATCATCGAAACCCTGCAAGCCGCAGCACCGCTTCTGGGCTTGAAGCCGACTGTCCTCGCGACGCTCAACGCGATGCTCTCCTGTCTCGCGCCAAAACGAAACCACAACATGGTCTTTGCGTCCAACCTGACGCTCAGCGCGCGCCGCAATGGGGTCTCAGATCGAACGCTGCGCCGCCATGTAGCTGCGTTGATGGAGCTCAATCTCCTCGAGCGCAAGGACAGCGCGAACGGCAAACGATTCACGAAGTACGATCCCACACACAAGCAATCGATCCATTTTGGCTTCGATCTGAGCCCGTTGTTTTGCAAGCTCGACGAGATCGCAGCGCTCGCGGTTCGCGCGCGCGCACAAGCGGAAGAGATTGCCTATCTCAAATCGAAACTCCGCGCGCAGATCCGACCGATGCTGGAGGCCGATCCCAGTGACAATCGTGCGCTCGATATCCTGCGCCGTCTTCGCAACAAACTGACGGTCGAAGAGCTGTCCAGCATGTCTGCGGCGCTGCCCGACACTGTTGGAGGAACCGCCGATGATGGTGGAAAACACTCTTTGCGAGCGACGGTAATGTCCGCCAGCAACGGCCAAAATGTCCGCCACCATCAGAAGTCAAAAAAAGAAAATACTGAAGAAGAAGCTGCGAGCCCGAATGACGAAGCGCCCGGAGAGAGCTTTTCCCTTCCCGAACTGATGGAAGCCTGTCCGGATGCCGCATCGTTTTCGCTGAGAAGCATTGAGGATTTTGCGGATGTGGTCACACATGCCCAGACGCTTGCACCGATGATTGGGATCGACGGCGCCGCGTTGAGACAGGCCGAGCGCTGCATCGGAACTCTGCCAAGCGCGATCACCATTTGGGCAATCGTTCAGTTCCATGACCGGATCCGAAACGTTGGCGCTTATTTCCGGTCACTGACGAGCGGTGCACGAAGCCACGAATTCAATGCGGTGAGGCTGGTGAAGCGATTGAGCAAACTCTCGGAAACACATCTCGTGACAGCGTAAGTTGTCCGCGGACAACACGCTTGGCTGAGGGAAAGTGAGAGAGGGGCTGTTTGAGGGGTGACGGGAAGTGAGATCGGGAGAGAGGCTTCCGGCGCCCGTCGCGGAGAAGATCTGATGGCGAAAGC
>NZ_OBMT01000030.1 GCF_900217815.1 Rhodobacter maris | reverse complement strand
TCCATGATCGCTCCTTTGTCAGAAATATACGCGGTTTTCTGACAGATTTCAATCGGGCTTGCTCACCCAAAGCGCCGCCCCTCTTCGGTGAAGGTGTACGCGTTGACGATGATCCCCTCTTCGATCGCCTCGTCCGAGGTGAGGTGCTCGTATTCGGCCTGAAGCTGGCGGTAGAGCCAACGGGCCAGATCGCGCAGCGCCTCGGTCACGATCTCTTCGGCATCCTCAGTGGGCGGCTGACAGGTCGGGCTGTCACGGGTGACATCCACGGACATGGCAAATTCGTGGTAGTAGCGCCCGCGATGGGTCGCCTCGGCAGCGAGCCGATAGAAGTTCCTGCGCTGGATGGCCTGCAGCCGGTCGGCAATGCCGTGCAGCGTCGCGTCCATCGGGGCATAGTCCCGAATGCGCGCGGCCGCGCCCTTGGTGTGACGGAGGTAGCCCTCGAAGCAGGCCCCGTCCCCCTGGCTCCAGAACCCCGAAAACCAGACACAAGGCTTGTGCCGCACGCCGCCGCCCATCAGGCGGACGGGCGTGGCCTTCAGGCGGATGCCGAGGATCTCGCAGATGCGCTCGAAATCCTCATAGACCGCGTCCCACCAATCGTCGTGGGGCGCGAGGTCGCGATACCAGCTGCGCGCTTTTTCCTTGGCCGCATCCGAGAGTTCGGGGAACTGGTAGACGGTGGTGCAGATGGTCTCAGGCATCGATGTCCTCCCCGGTCAGCGCCGCAGCCAGCCATTCCTCGGTGCTGGTCCAACCGATGGATTTGCGCGCGCCAAGGTCGATGACATGCGCACCGCCGCCGTAGGCATCGAGGCGCGGGCGCGAGCAGGTCAGGGCGTGTTGGAAGCCCCAGAGGCCGGTGAGGTCGAGGTCTTCGGCGAGGCGCAGCACGAAGCGGATGACCGCCTCGACATCGCCATGTTCATCGTCATGGATCCACAGGATGCTGCCCTCGGGCGCATCCTGGCGCGTCAGATCGAACCCCGAAACCTCCGGGTCATCGGCCTCCTGATCCGCCGCGCGCAAATCTGCAAACAGCGCGAGCGCGCGGGCGGCCTTTTCGGCCGTCCCGACATCGATCAGGCAAGAAAAATGGGTGAAGTAATCCGCCATGGGAACCTCCTGAGAGTGAGACGCCCAGCCAAGAGGCCGGGCGCTGGATTGGAATGAAAGGATGGGCAGGCGCGCTCAGCCGGCGCGCTGGTCGCCCGCAGCCTGACGCGCCGCATGCGCGCAAAGCATCTGCCGGTAGAACCGCTTGCGCGCCGCCCGAAACCCGCGAACGGCGCGGGTTTCGGGATGAAGCGCCCGGACCGCCGCACGCAGGACGGCGAGCGGCGATGCCGTCACCGGCAGACCGAGGCGCAGATACGCGGGGTCGGTCATATCAACGGCCCGGTGAAGATCGGGGCCAGATCGACGGCCGAGGGCGCCATCTGCCGCGCGCAGGGGGACTTCGGTCATGGTCATCGGGTCAACTCCGGTTCGGGGAAAGGGGGGATGCCGGACTGGGCGATCTCTCTGCCCGGCGGCGCGCCCCATGCCCCCCTGCCCTCCTCGATCTCTCCGCCCTCACGCAGCAACCCGCAGCGCGCGGGCGGCGACGACACGCCAGAGCGGATCGACGAGCCGCCCCTCGAGGTGATCGGCGCGACGGCGCAGATGCGCCACGAACCCATGTTCGCGCCATCCCGCAGCCTGGCTCGCCCGCGCGCGCAAACCGCTCGCCTCGCGCAACACCGAACGGGCCTCCGGCGCGGAGAGCACGGGGTTGCACCAGGCAATCGCGCCATCGGCCAACTCTCCCGCCAGCACGAGCCGCTCCTCACGATCGAGGATCGCCATCATGTGCGGGGCAACATCGGGGCCGACTTGCTGCGCCAGCACGACCGCAGCGAACATCGCATCCGCGAGCGTCGCATAGCGATCGAGTTCCACCGGGCGGTCCTGCCCGGCCATCGCCGCTCCAAGTTCCGGGGCGACAAGTTTCAGAACGAAGGGCAGATCGGGATTGGGCGCGGGCCGCGCATCGGCGTCAAACCGCATCGTCGGAGTGGCCTTTCGCGCGTGGAACTCTTGATCGAGCATCTCGGATTCTCCTGCGACGGGGGCGGGAAGCCTCTCTCCCCGCCATCACCGTCACCCCCAAACCGCCACCCTCTTCCTCGAGGGGGCGGGCATCGGTCAACTCAGGGTTATTGGGTTGAAAACTGGACGCCCGAGAGCCAATCTCACGCTAAAGCGAAGCGCGCTTGGAATGACGGTCTTGCTTTCAAGTTCAGGTGAGGGAATACCAATGGAAACTGAAAATTGGTCCAAGTCGCTTGGCGCAGAATATGCGACTGATGAACCAGAATTCATGTGTGAGCTCGGAAGAGCCATGGCGGAGTGGGGGAACGTTGAACATGCCTTGAGCTCTGTTTTTGCGGTCGCCATTCAATCGAAGGACCCGTTTCTGGCTCGCGCTTCTTTCCATTCTATTGTCGGTTTCCGTGACCGTTTGCGGGCAGTCGAGACACTCATCGCGATGCAATCGAAAAGGAATTTAACAGATTTCTGGAAAGAGGTTCACTTGGAGTGGAAACGAATTGACGATATACTCTCAAAAGCCTCAAAGAAAAGAAATCGATTGGCGCATATGCATGTTTGGCAAGGCCCAGAAATAGGAACCTTTGGTGCACAAAACATCACTGGTCTTGCCGATTTACCCTTGGACCCTGTTGCACGAAAGAAAGAGGTAGTAACGATCGCCTTGATGCGCGACTATCGGCGTTCTTTTTGTATCGCTGCGGATCGTGTATACAAATTACAGGAACGCCTAACCAACGCAGGCTGATGGCTGGCGCGCTGGTTATCCTTGTATCCGGAAGCGCGAAGATGCGCGCTTCCGGTCTCAGCTTCATCCCACACGGTCGAGCAGCTTCTTGGCACGCCCTTCCATGTCGAGGCGGACATCTTGCTGGGTCTTGTCGCGCGCGAGCCGGGTGATCCCCTGCACGAAGTCGAAGATGCTTTCGGGCGGGCGGCCCTCTTCCATCAGCACCTTCTCGATGATCTTGCCGGATTCGGCCTTCGAGAAGCCACGTTTCCTCAGGAAATCATCCCGGTCCTCGTCGCTCCGCGCCACGATCTGTTGCCGCGCGGCCTGGATGCCGTTCACAAACCCCTGCGGCGAGGAATTGGCGAAGCGCGTCAGGGCCGGGGCCGCCTCATGCGCGAAGCGCGAGGCCGCGTATTTCGAGTGGCGGATCTTGATCTCCTGAAACTCCTCGACGCCCCAGAGGTTGCGGTTCTGGCACACCGCCCTGAGGTAAAAGCTCGCCATGCCAAGCGTCTTCGCCCCCACCTCGGAATTCCAGCAATAGAAACCCCGGAAGTAGAGATCGGGGGAGCCGTCGGCCAAACGCCCCGCCTCGATCGGGTTGTGATCATCCACGAGGAACAGGAAGACGTCGCGATCCGAAGCATAGAGCGTGGTCGTGTCGCGGCTGATCTCGACGTCGGGGTTGTAGACCCCCGTCGACCAGTCGAGCACACCCGGCACCTTCCAGCGCGTGTCGCCGGTGCCATTGCCCGCGAGGCGCTGGACAGCCTCGACCAGTTCGAAGTCATGGATCCGGCCGTAATCGGGCCCCGTCACGGCGCGCAATTCGGTGCGGCCATCTTCGGTCTCGAAGGTCTTGACCTGCTCGGCGCGGTGGTTGGAGAGGCCATATTGCAGGTTGATCCCGGCGAGCGGCGCGGGCAGTTGCCGCAGGTACGAGGCCGGGGCGCCGACGATGCTGGCAAGCTGGCCAAAGGCCCAATGCGTCGGCGAAACCGGCGCCTCGGCTTTCGGCAGGACCAGATGCAGCCGCTCGGCGCTGTCGCGCGCGGCTTCGACGCGAATATCGGCCGTCTGCACCACCCGGCTGCGGCTGCGCTCGGAACGGCCCTTCACCGAGGCCCAAAGATCGTCGAGCGAGAGATACCGCTCGTCATCGGGCCGGTTGAACCATTCGGACGACACCCGCCCGTTGCGCTCCCCCCGGCTCACATCCACCTTCCAGCCACCAGCCCGCGCCGGTGCGACCGGATCCAGAACTTCCACAACGCCCATCGGCATTCCTCCGCGACAGGCGCCGGGAGCCTCTCTCCCAGCCCTCAACCCGTCACCGGGAAACCGGCACTCCTCTCACTCTTCAGCCGGAGCGCGAGTGACGGCAGTGCGAACAAAGCGGTCATCTCCCGACAAGAACCTCTCTGTCCGGTGCGAGCGTTTCAAGGAATGCTGTGTCGTGGCTGATCACCAAAACCGCACCGTCATAACCCGCCAGTGCCGCCTCCAACGCCGCAATGCCGTTCAGATCGAGGTGATTGGTCGGCTCGTCCAAGATCAGCAGCATGGGCGGCGGCATGCCCCCGAGGGCACAGGCCAGACCGGCCCGCAGGCGCTCTCCCCCGCTCAACTCGCCCGCGTACCGCAAAGCATCTGCCGCACGAAAACCAAACCGGGCCAGCGCGGCATGGGCCATATGCGTATCCGTCACGGGGTTCAGGTGCAGGAAATTATCACGCAGGGTGCGGGCCGGATCGAGCAATCCGACATGCTGATCCAGCAGCGCGAAGGGCACCATCAGATCCACCTGCCCATGTTGCGGCACGATCTGCCCGGTAATGATCTTCAGAAGCGTGGTCTTTCCGCTGCCGTTTGACCCAGCGATGACGACGCGCTCTGGGCCGGTGACTGTCAGCGACAGATCGCGGATCACAGGGCGGTCGCGGTCATAGCCGCCGGTCACGTCATCCAGCCGGAGCACCGTCTTCCCTGAGGTAAGGCCCGATGAAGGGATGTCCATGCGCAGCGGTTGCAGGATTTCGATCTTTTCGCGCGCGGCGGACAGCGTCTCATCCGCCGCCTCGCGCCGGGCATCGCGCAGGCGCGCACCAGCGCCGCCCGAGGCTTCTGCCCGTTCCTTGGCGGCATCCATCAGGATTTTCGGCTGATCTCCCTTGGCCCGCGCCCGGTGCCCGGCACTGTCCTTGCGCGCCTTGCGCTCACTCGCCTGCTGCGCTTGACGGATGGCGTTGGAGCGAGCCTTTTCCGCATGGGTAAGGTCACGGGCCGCAGCATCCAGTTCCATAGCCTTCCGCTGCCGGAAGGCGCTGTAATTCCCGCCATACCGTGCCGCGCCAAGCGAGGTCAGTTCGACGATGGCGTCCATTTCATCCAGAAGTTCGCGGTCATGGCTGACGATGATCGCACCGCCCGTCCAACCCCGGATGAGGTCGATCACCGCCCTGCGCCCGTCACGGTCGAGATTGTTCGTCGGCTCGTCCAGCAACAGGAAATCCGGCTCGGCAAGGATCAGGGCGGCAAGGGCGGCACGGCTGCGCTGGCCGCCGGATAGCGTCATCAGCGGCGTCTGCGGTCCGGCGGACAGACCACAGCGCAGAAGCGCGGCTTCGATCCGTGCGGGCAGGGTCCAGTCGGCATCGGCCAGGTCGTCGGCATCGGCCAGACCCGCCTCGGCGCGATCCAGCAGGCCGAGCGCGGCGCGCAGGCCCAACAGATCGGCGATGGTATCGTCAGGATGCTCCATCACGTCCTGACGCATTATCGCCATGGTGCCAGATAGCTGCACCTGACCCGAAGTCTGGCGCATCTCACCCGAGATCAGACGCAAAAGTGTGCTCTTGCCTGCGCCATTACGGCCGATAATGCCGGTGCGCTCAGGGCCGAAGGTCAGGTTGAGGTCGGTGAAAAGCGGCGTGCCGTCAGGCGTGGACCAGAACAGGCCCGAGAGGGAGATGAATGCAGGCATGGGACAGAACTTCTCGCAGCGAAACCAAAGGGGCGAAGGCGGCGAGGTTCAGGTCCATAGCGATATTCTCTCCGGCAGGAAGACAACTTGAAAGTAGTGGTCGCTCGGCAGTTCTGCAAGCCAAAGCCAACGGCGGCTTTGATTTCGAAGCGGCCATGCGGCGGCGGCGCGAAAGCCTCGGGTCACTCATTCAGATAAGCGGCCCAGTTCTGCCGCGCATGCACGATGCGCAGCACCTCAAGCCATCCCGCCTCGATACGGTAGATGATCAGATGCGATCCCGAGAGGTAGAGGCGGACGGCAGGGTAGATTTCAGTGCGCTCGCGCGCAATGCCCGGGTGCTGGACCAGCAGGTCCATGTCAGAGGCGAGCCCGCGGATACAGGTCTCAGCCTGCGTGACGGACCACATGCCTGCGCTATAGTCCCAGATCGCGTCGAGATCGCTCAGCGCTGCGGGCGAGAGCCGGTATTCACCGATCTTCGGCTCTGGCATCTTGTTCCCGCTTGCGGGCAAGAAAGGCCTCCACATCCAGACGCGCACCCGGGCCGCTCGCCAGACCCTGATCGACAAGCTGCTGCAACTCGGCGATGGCCTGCTGGCGGTCCTGATCGCGGCGGATCAGATCGCGCACATAATCACTGGCATTGCTGTAGCGCCCATCTTGGGTCTGCGCCTCGACCCAAGCCTTCATCGGGTCCGGCAAAGAGACGTTCATCGTTGCCATGGTCGCGATCTCCTTCCCGAAAAAGATGAAACGATTTGGCAAAGCTTGTCAAACCGTGACGATGCCGTCCTGCGCGACTTGCCATGAGCGCGCAGCGAACCCGGCGGGTTTCCCCGCCGGGCCCGAGGGGGAGACCCCGTTCCTCAGAACGGGATCTCGTCGTCGCGATCGACCAGCTCGGGGTTTTCGTTCTCGGCCGCCTTCGGGCGGCTCAGGAAGTCGACCTTTTCGGCGATGATCTCGCAGCCGTAGCGGTCGGTCCCCGCGCTGTCGGTCCACTTGGTGTAGTGGATGCGGCCGTGGACGAGGACCTTCATGCCCTT
>NZ_OBMT01000029.1 GCF_900217815.1 Rhodobacter maris | reverse complement strand
GCGCGCTGGATGAACCCCTTCGGCCCGGCGGGCAGGAAGGTGTAGGTGATCAGATGGATCAGCCCGTCGACCGGCACCGCAACGCAGATCGCGGTCAAATCCGTGGTCTTCGAGAGGTCAATTCCCACCCAGGCATCGCGGCCACGAAGCGCGCGCAGATCGAAGGGCGCCGCCCCCTTGTCCCAGACCTCCCGCTCGATCCAGGACTGCGCGCCCTCGGTCCACAGATCCAGATGCAGGCGCCGGAAGTTCGGCATCTTCCCCGCAATCGCCTGCGCCTCGTGCAGCATCGCCCGGAACCGCTCCTCGCTGAACGTCATCCCGAGGTTCGGGTTTGCCATCTTCCACACCGCCGGATCATTCACGTCGCAGTCGAGCGGCGGCTCGGCCACATAGCCGAAGAAGGCGTCATCCTTCACATTCCCCCGCAGCACCTCGGAGGCGTATTCGCGCATCTCCCCGCACACCGACACCATGTCGGCCCCCGCCGTGGTGATCGCCCAATCGATCGGCTGCGCCCGCGCGATCATCGAGTTCACCACCACCTCGGCGAGCTCCCGGTCGCTCCAGCGGTGCACCTCGTCACGCGCCGCAAAATGCGGGTTGATCCCGTCCGAGGTGTTGCCGTCGCGCGAGAGGCATTTGATCACCCCGCTCGTCGCGGGCGTGTCGATCGAGGAGCGCCAGCTGCGCATCAGCCGCGTCAGCGCCGGGCTCTTGCCGATCATCCGCTTCAGCTCGCCAAAGAGGAGCCCCGCCTGATCGCGCGTCGTCGCCGCGCAATAGCCCTGCGGCGCCGCCTCCCCGTCAAAGAGCTGGGTATAGAGCATCGGCACCGCGGTGTCGGTGGTCTTGCCGTTCTTCTTCGCCACCTGGTGATAGGTCGCGCGGAACCGCCGCAGCCCGGTCTCTTCGTGTTTCCAGCCAAAGACCGAGCCATGCCGGAACACCTGCCAGGGCTGCAGCTCCAGGGGCTGGCCCGCCATCGGCCCGGTGGTGTGCTGGATCAGCTTCGAGAAGTTGGTGATCGCACTCGCCGCCTGACAGTCGAAGTAAAGGCCACGGTCGCGCCCGGTCTCCAGATCGCGCAGATGCCGCGCGCAGGCGAGCCGCACGAGCTCCCCCGCCACCTCCCGGCCCTCGATCACATCGCGCGCATAGCACGAGACCGGATGGTCAACGGGATCCATTGATCTGCTCCAGAAGGTCCGCAAAGAGATCGCCCTGCCCGCCCGAGCTCAGCCGCGCATCATCGACCGGCGTCAGCCCGAACCGCGCCGAGAGCTGGTTCATCAGCGCGATCGCCTGCCCCCGCTGCGTCCAGGCCGCGCGGTGCTTTTGCTGCAGGCCGTTGCGCGTCTTCACCTCGTAATAGCTGCCCATGATCGCCAGATCCCCGGTGAGCCGGATCACGTCCGCCACGCATTCGCAATAGGCCGCGAAGCTGTCCTCGAACGCGGGCTCCAGCCGCCCCTTCGCCACCAGCGACGGCGCGAGCCGGTCCCAGGCCTCGCGCGCCTCGCTCGTCATCCATTCGGGCGCCGCGGGCACCGGCGCGGTCATGTCCCCCTTCATCGGGATGACATTATGAAGCGAAGGCTTCGGCCCCTTCATCGTTCATCCTCCATAACTCTCAGACAGATGGGCTTTTTTTGCCAAATAGCCGGGCGCAAAAAGGCACCTCCACGGGCCGGTGCCCCAACGCGGTGCGAGATTTTGAGGGCACCCCCCGGTGGGGGGCGGCGCCCGCCCCCGAGATCAGGGGCCGCGACGATCCCCGTGCCAGACCTCGCGCGCGGTCTTGCGCGAGTGACAGGATTTGCACAGCGCCTGCCAGTTCGTGCGGTCCCACATCAGCCCCGCGTCACCGCGGTGCGGGGTCCGGTGATCCACCTCGCGCGCCGCCACGACAAGCCCGAGGCTCGCGCAATCTTCGCACAGCGGATGCCGATCAAGGAACGTCGCGCGCGCCTTGCGCCAGCGTTGCGTGCCGTAGAACTCGGCGCCCGCACGCGCCGCCGCCCCCGCCTTCGCCGCCTTGCGCCGCGCGGCGAGCTTCGCCTGCCGCTCGGCCTCGTGCTCGGCGCAATGCGCCAGCCCCTCAAGCGCCAGCTCATCGCAGCCCGGCGCGCGGCACAGTTTGCGCATCGGCCCGCCTCGTCATCGCTGTCTGGAAAAGCAAGCGCCCGGTCGGGTGGTCCCGCCGGGCGCTCGTGTAGATCATGCCAAGAGGTATGCCGCTGACGGACTCAAGCGTCAAGACCCTTTCTCAGGGATACCCCTGCATGCGCTCCAGCGCGGCGCCAAGCGCCCTGCGCAGCCGCTCCCGGTGCTCCCCCTTCGGCGCCCAGCCATGCGCCAGAAGCACCGCGCTCGGGTCCAGATCCTCAAGGCAAACCGCATCGACGAGCCGCCGATCAAGGATGACCGAGGCGCCGGGCCCGCGGGCGCTCGGGCGCACCCGGCGCACCACCATCGCCGCCCCCTCCCCGATCCGCGCCCGCAAAAGCGCAATCCGGCGCGCTTCCTCCAGCCGCAGGTCGGTCACATCAAGAGCGCCCCCGCCCGAGCCGCCCCGCCGCCCCTCAAGGCTCGAAAGCTTCACCCCGCCCGCCGCATGCCGCTCGACCAGCGTGCGGTAAAGCCGCGCCATCGCGATCTGCCCCGGCGTGAACGGCACCGGCTTGCCCGTCGCCCGCGCCCGCGCCTCCATCCGGTCAAACACATCCGCCGCCCGCACCGCCTTGCGCGGGCGCGCCTCCCCCGGCCCCTGATAGCCCGCCTCCTCGATCGTGTTGCGCGTGCCCGGTCGGATCTGACGCATCGTGATCACCCGGCACGCCCCCCGCGCGGGTGCCGCCACGATCTCCGGCCCGCAGCTCTCCGGCGCGCGCGCCTGCGCCATCACATAGGCCTGCGACAGCGCCTGCATCTTCGAGAGCGAAAGCACCACCTCCACCGGCCCGCCCGAGCCCTCCCGCCGCGCCCAAAGCTCCCCCCGCGTCACCGCCCGCGTCGACAACGCCCAATCCAGAACCTCCACCCAGGACCGGAACTGCGCCCGGTCCCGCCCCGAAAGCCCCCGGGTCGCCGCGGGATCCGCCGTCCCCGTCAGCTCCCGAACCGCCAGCTCCGCCAATACCGTCGCAGGCACAACCCGCCCGCCCGGAAACCCCATCATGCTCATGCTGCCCCTTCCTGCCGCGCCAGCGCGGCGATCTCCTGACATTTCGCCATTTCCGCCTTGCGCGCCTCGCGCCAGCGCATCACTTCGGGCGCCTGCGCCCGCCCCGCCGCCATCCGCTCCTCGATGATCGTGAGCCGCCGCGTGGCCTCTCGCCCCACCTCCTTCAACTGCGCCTCGACATAAGGCCCCGGCCAGCGCCGGTTCTTGCGCACATCCTCCAAAAGCTCCGGCGCCCACCCCTCGGCAATCGCCGCGCGCCCCGTCGCATGCGCAAACACCGCCCGCATCAGCGGCGACGGGCCCGTGTCCGGATCCTGCATGTCGAGCGCCCATTTGAGGATCTCATTCGCGATCGGGATCCGGTCCCGATCCTTCCCCGCAGGCTGCTCCGCCACCCGCTCTTCGAGCGCCTTCAGGTTGAGCGGCGTCATATAGGCCAACCGCGCGCACAGATCGTCGATCATCTCCTTGTATTTCGCCGCCGTCATCTTCGCCGGGCGCGCCAACCCGCGCCGCTCCAGCGGCTCGACCAGCAATTCCCGCACCCGGCGCGCCCCCGCCTGTTGCTCCGCGCTGTCCATTCTCCCTGCTCCTTTCTCAGCACTTATCCACATATCCACAGGCGCCCCCGCTTGGGTCTGTCTGCGGATTGGCCTCTATCCCTTTCAATGTCTTGTCCTTTTCCCTGTCGTGCAGGACAGTCCGAGAGTGTCCAAGACCGTCTTGAACTGTCTTCCGGACACTCTTGGACAGTTACGACCGGTCCGATCGGGCCCGCATCGTCAGCGCCAGCATGTGATCCGACCACGCCGACACCGCCCGCTCGATCCAGCTCGAGCTGCGGTATTCGCAGCCTTGGCTCATCAGCCATTCATCCATGAACAAAAGCGCCGCATCGTTTCGCGCCAGATCCGCCGAATAGCCCGACACGGTAATCCGCAACCGCTGGCGGCGCTTCGCGGCATTGGCGGCGTCATTCTTGGCGCGGTTGTCCTCCTTGCGCGCGATCGCCTCGGTCAGCGTGCGCAGCACCATCGGGTGCATCAGCCGGATCTCGCCGCCCTCGCACCGGCACCGCTCCCACCGATGCAACGGCCCGAACGGCAAGTTGCACAAAGCCCGCATATGCACCGGGTCGACCATCGCCAGCCGCGCCAGAATATCGGTGTCGACCGGCAGCGTGCCCACCGGCGACTGGTCATAAGAGATGAAGATCAGATCCAGATAGATCGCCCGGCATTCCGCCGTGCCGCGCAACCGCATGTCGGAGTTCAGCCACCGCCGCCGTTCCCAGGGCACGAAGTAATGGCTGTCGAGCCGGTCTTCATTCGACAGCGGATAGTCGAGGATGTCTTCAGCGCCAACCGGCGTGAAGGCCGCATGGCGCTGTTTCCCGGTCCCGATGAATGCCTCAGCCATCCCGGATCCTCCGCGCCCTGTGATCTGCCTCGTGGATCCGCACGCCCATCATTTCGCCCCGCGCGGCAGAACGCTTTTGGCCAGCGTGTCGAGCTTGCCCATCGCGCGCTGCACCTCCCCAAAAAGCTGCGCCAGCGCCTCGCCCTCCTGCCGGATCGCCGCCGCCGCCTTCTCGATCTCGCACTGCCGCGCGCGCCGATCCGCCAGCGCCGCCTCGACCCGTTTCGCCAGCGCGCCCAGATCGACCTTCGTCACCTGCATCTCGTCGTTCTCGCCGCTGTCGCCAAACGCGCGCCGCCGCTCTTCCGCCACCCAGCCAAAAAGGCAGCCGTTGCCGATCGCCTCCGCCACCGTCACATCGGTCTCCGCGCCGCGATAGCGCCCCGCATCGACGTTATAAACAACGTCGAGCATCTGATTGATCTCGCGCAGCATTTCGCGCGAAGGCGCACGCAGCACCCCGGTCTTGCCTGCCTTCTCCACCTTGCTCTTGCCTCCATCTTCCGCAAACGCCCGCCGCCGCGCATCGCAGCCGGGGCACAAAAGCCGCCCCTTCACGATCGCCCAGCCCTGGCGCACAAGCTTCGTGTTCACCTGCCCCTCGATCGGGCTCACCTCCCGCCTGCGGTTCATCCGCGGCGGCGCGCAGGCCACAACTTCCGCCCGCCCGCACTGATCGCAGCCCGCCCGCACTGATCGCAGCCCGCCCGCGCCCGCGGCGCCCCCGGCCCGCTGATCCGCTCCACGCTCATCGCATCCCTCCTTCCTCGGCCCACCGCCCGGCCCTCAAAACGACCGCGCCAGCAGGTCATCGACATCCGTCACCTCCGGCGGCACATCGACCCCGGCAAAGGCCTGCGCCAGCGCCGCCCAGGGCGCGCAGTCAAACCGGTCCAGAAAATGCAGCATCCGCAGGCTCGGCACCGCCAGCAGCACCAGCGCGCCCCCTTCGGGCGCAACCTGCACCAGTCGCACAAGCCCCCCGCCGTCGCAAAACCGCTCGATCGCATCGATCTCGCCGTCGCCGATCAAGGCGAGCTTCTTCCGCACCAGATCCAGAAACCGCACCATCCGCCCGGTCTCGACCCGCAGCGCCAGATGCGCCTCGCCAGACCCGCCCTCGATCACCATCGCCGCAAAGCCCGTCATGGCTGCCCCCCGCCCATGCGCGTTTGGAGCGCGATACGCGCCTTGCGCAGCGCCTCGATCGCTTCGTCGATTTCCTTCAGCGCAGCAGCATCATCATGCGCCTTCATCGATTGCGACGCGCGCACCAGCGCCGCCACCGCCTCGCCCGCCTCCCGCGCAATCTCCCCCGCCTGCAACGCCAGCTCCGCCGCGCTCGTCACCGCCGAAACCGCCGTCTCCGTCATCCGCCGCGCCAGCATCCGCGTCACCGGATACACCCCGAGCGCATCCTCGATCGCCACCACATCGGCCACCGTGAAGTCGAGCGAGCCCTCCCGCTTGCGCGACACCGTGCCCGGCGACACCGCATCGCCCCAGCGCGCCTCAATCGCCGCCGCCGTGCCATGCACCCCGCCAAGCCGCTCGGTCAGCGCCCGAACCTGCATCCGTAACGTCGCCCGGAGATCAAACATCAGAGCCCCCCGAAACCTTGTTTTCTTGTGAGAAACAGGGGCGCAAACGATCTTGCCGGTATGAAACAGGAGCACTCATCAGCGCACGCCCTCCGCCCCAAAACCCGACGCGGGCTCGGTCTGACGGGGCAACAACACCCCCTTCGCAACCGTTTCGCATCCCGATCTGTCATGCATGCGCACCAGATCTTCTGCGGAAACAGAATACCCGCGGCGCCAAGCGGCACGCAAAAGCCCCGCATGGTAACGCGCAGGGATCGACTCTACGCGGACCCATTTGTTCACACGGTCGACGGTCACCCCCAAATCAGAGGCTAAGTCGCGCCGCACAGGCCACTGGTCGATCAGATTACGGACGGTTTTGCATGTGTTCATACCAGTTCATTAGTGGACAAAAGGTCCATTCGTCAACGATGGACAAAAGGTCGATGGACGTTTTTTCCAACGCCGCGCAACCTTCGGGCATGAAAAAGCTCGTCGCCGCTGCCATTCTCTCACCCGAAATGCACCCTGATCGTGTCGGGGAGCGGATAACTGCGATCCGCGAGACACTGAGCATGACCAAGGCTGCGTTCGCTGATTCCATCGCCTTAGATCGGAGCACGCTCACCAAGGTCGAGGCGGGAACAAAAGGCCTCGACATTGCGATGGGAGCCAAAATTGCCGATCTCTACGGGATAGGACTAGACTTTATTTACCGGGGCATCCTTTCTGATGCACCGCTCGAAATCCGCGCCGCGCTAGCTGAGAACATGCATGCAGCGCGGACGGCTAAGGTCGCCGCGAGACTCGCCCCCAAAGAGCATTGAGCTTCGCCTTAATGCAACATCCTGCGCAGTACGTTTCCTTGACCGACGCCCCAGTCATGCGCGCCGCTCCGAGAACCAGCAGATCGAGCATTGAATACATGCATTCATCCCCCCTCAAGAGGGGTTATTTCAAAGACCCCGAAGAACGACAATGGACCTTTGGTCTATTTTAACGCTTGACTAGTGGACTTTTTGTCCATCTTATTGCCTCCTAACCACAGCACAGGAGGCAATGATGCGGCGCGATGAACCCAGATTTCTGCGACTGCGCGACGGGCTCACCGCGCCGCATCGGCCCGCCTTCCCGCTCTCGACCTTTGCCGCGATCCTCGCCGCCGGGCTGCTCTTTGCCAACCTCGGCCTGCGCACCGCGTTGAACCTCGCCGCAGCGCTTGAGC
>NZ_OBMT01000042.1 GCF_900217815.1 Rhodobacter maris | reverse complement strand
TGATGCTGAACCCGGTATGATCGGCAATCGTGTAGCCCGAGGCGAAGTCACCGAAGACGATGGGGGTTTTGCCCGCGGTGGCATCGTCCATGTCGGGCGCCTCATAGACCGGACGCCCGAGAAGAAGCGACGGTTGGCCCGCCGCAAGGCCGCTTTGCCACAGAAGTTGGCCGTCGAGGTCGGCCAGCTTGCGGATGCTCGCCATCGTCTTGCGGTTCATCATCCACGCGCCATTCTGGGCATAGGGCGTTTTCAGGGTATAGAAGAGGTCGAGGAGCTGCGGCACCCCCAGCATCGGCGCGTCACATTCCTGCACCTCGGCCGAGGTCATCACGCCTTCGGCAGCGGTGGCGCCGTTGCCGGTGACGAACCATTGCGCTTCGAGCTGACCAAAGCGGCGGGCGATATGGTTCGAGAGATAGCTGTTCAGATCAACCTGGGCATCTTCGAGAAGAACCCGCGTCACTGGCACGATGACGGCCATTTCATGCGCTTTGAGGTCGATCTGTTCGAAGGTCGGCTCGGATTCCGGGCGCGCGGCGGTCTCGGTCACATGCTCGGGCTGCACCTCGGTCACAAGGCGCGGCAGTTGCAGAAGCGGAACGCTCATCGCGATCACCGAAGCGAGGCCCCGCACCGGCGATTGTTCCGCAATCTTCGAGATGATCGAAGACGAAACAGTTTCGGGGGCGAGAATGCCGCCGGTCGAGGGCGCGCCGTAGGCGAGGCTCTTCGTTTCGGATTTGTCGCCCGTGCGCAGGTAATGCACGAAGCCCTTCACCTCGTCAGCCGCCATAACCGGGCTTTGAACGCCGGTGACGGCGAAGCTCGGGCGGTTCGATTTCGCTTCGAGCTTGTCGAGGCGGGATTTGATCTCGTCAAACGCCTTGGTGTCGATCTGCGGCGCGGGCGCCGCGGTGTCTTCTTGTTCCATCGCTGAATGTTCCTTGTGCAAATGGCTGGATTTCAAAGAGGTGATCTGCGCCCCCGGATGGGCCGGAACCGCAACAATGCTGATTTCGTGAAGCTCAAGCGCCGTGATGCGACGGCCGCGGCCCTCGCGCTTGGCGTCCTTGGTGACAAAGCCGATAGAGAGGCCCGAAACGGCCCCCGCCCGGACCATCGCCCGCACCTCGCGGGCGCGTTCCACGTCTTCGATCAGAAGACGGCCTTTCACCGTCAGACCTTCCTCGGTCTCGGCGATCTCATCCCAGACGCCAATCACCTGCGCCTGATCATGCGCAAAGAGCATCGGCAGCGCGGAAGGTGCCGAGAAGGCACCCTTCACGATCACGTCGCCCACCCGGTCGGCAGAACCGAAAGGCCAAGCAAGCCCGGTGATCTCGCCTGCCTCGCTCACGGCGAGCTCTGCCTTGACTTCGAGCCGGTCACGCATGGCAGACACTCAAAAGAACCGAGGTGTCTTGCGGGTTATACGCCCAGACATGAACCGCCTGCGGAAACTGTGGAAATATATCTTCCAAAGATATATTTGCCGCAATGGCCAAGAACCCCGGAAGTAGCTGACTGCCCTGCATATCGGTCGGTGCAGTTTCGTCGGGTGTAGCTTTCAGATGCACCCAGAAACCGCTTTGATTGTTCACCCGAATGTTCGTCACCGGCTTACTGGTAAGCTGGGTCCATACGCCCGGTGTCGCGTTGATTGTGGCGCTTTGGCTCATGCCGTCACCTTGAGCGCGGGCGCTTCCTTCTCAGGTTGCGCAATGCCATTCCAGCGCGCTTCCATGATCGCGAAGGCGAGCGGGAAGAGCTCAGCGAGCGGGCGATTCTGGGCATAGGTGGTGCAAAGGTGCTTTGCCTGTTCCGGTGCCATACCGGCGCCGATCAGGCCGAGCCGGATGATCTCGGTGAGCACCTGCGCGGGAGAGCTCATGTTGACGAGCTGGACATAGAGCGCGCCGGTGCCTTGGCCGGTCAGGCACTCAAGCTCGGCAAGCATCGGGTCGGTGAGGGTAAAGGAATGCTCGGCATCGCCGAAGAAGGCGTGCAGCGTGATCTTGTCAGTCATCGGTGGGGGTGTCCTTGGCGGGTTCTGCCTCGGAGGCAGGCGGGGCGCCGGTTGTGGTGTAGGGGTTTTGCAGCGTGTCGCCATCGCCGTGCGGTGGCAGGTTCAGCCCGGCGCGCACCTCGTTCGCGGTCATCGCGCCCATGCTGCGATACTGACCATAGGCGGCCGCGCGGGCGGCCGTGTCGGTGGTGGTCAGATCGTCGGTGACGAACTCGACATAGAGCGCCCGGCGTTCTTCCGGGCTCAGGAGGCACCGCGCATAGGCCCAAGCCCAAGAGGTGAGCCAAGGCTTGAGCGTGACTTGCAGGAATTGCCGGGCCATTTCCTCGGTGTTTGACCATGTGCCGCGCGTGAGCTCGAAGAGCATCGTCGGCGGCACCCGGAAGGCGCGGGCAATCTCTCGGATCTGTTCAAGGCGGTTCTCGGCGAACTGCGTATCGGCGAGCGTCATCGTCACCGATTCATAGCTCATGCCCTCGTCGAGAATGGCGGTGCCACCGGAACGGCCCGCGCCATGTGCCGCCGTCCAGCT
>NZ_OBMT01000028.1 GCF_900217815.1 Rhodobacter maris | reverse complement strand
TACCGCCCCTTCGACGAGCCCGATCCGCGCCCGATGCCCGATGCGCAGCGCCTTGCGGTTGCCGTCGCCGACATCTTCGACGCCCTCGTCGCGACCCTGGAAGACACCCGCATGGAGCCCGACCTCGAAGAAGTGCTCTGGGGCCAGGTCAACCTCTTCCACCGCGCCACGGCCCGGATCGAGCGGTCGCTTGACGAGAACGAGCAGGCGCAGCGCCGCCTCCAGCGCGAGCAGGACGGCTCCGAGGTGAAATCGACTGAACTCGAGCGCCTGACGGCAGAAGGCCTGACCCTTATTGAGCGGCGCAACTGCATGGACATGATGCGCGATCACGCCGCGACCGAGTTCTCTCATCACACGGGATCGACCTGGCGTCCCCGCACCGGCTCGATGGTGAACCGCCGGCACATGACCGCCGCGCTGATCGACAGCCGCGATTTCCTGGCCGCCAAGCGCCGCGCGGATACCGAGGTGATGCTGCCCGCAGGCCCCAAGGTTGCCCTCACCGGCGGGACCGACTTCAACGATCACCGCCTGATCTGGGGCAAGCTCGATCAGGTCCGGACCAAACATCCCGACATGGTGCTTTTGCACGGGGGCAGCCCCAAGGGCGCAGAGCTCATCGCCGCCAAATGGGCCGAGGCCCGCGGCGTGACGCAGGTTGCCTTCAAGCCCGACTGGACCAAGCACGCCAAGGCCGCGCCCTTCAAGCGCAACGACGCGATGCTCGATGTGCTGCCGGTGGGTGTCCTCGTCTTCCCCGGCAATGGCATCCAGGAGAACCTCGCCGACAAGGCCAAGAAGCTGGGTATCCCGGTCGTGAAGTTCGAGAAGGGGGCGTGAGCCCCCTTTTTCTTGCCAGCGATAGAACATTGTGGAAACATCGACCGGCGCTTGATAGTGTGGTGTTCAGAGGAGCGGGTACAACATGTTTGACCTGACGCAGCAATTGGATGTGTTCCCGACCGTCGTTGATCTCAAACGGATCGATCCCTCTCTCAACATGCGGCGCTTCTATCGGATGAGCGTTCAGCCTGATCTCTTTGGTGGCGCATGCCTCGTTCGAGAATGGGGGCGCATCGGGTTTCGAGGGCAGATGTTGATCGAGCAGCACGATGACGAAGGCAGAGCGGTCACGGCGTTGATGAAACTCTCTGCGACGAAAACGCGGCGCGGGTACCAAGCTGTCACTGAGTAGGGGGCAGAATGATATTCGGGGAAGCAGATTTTGCCAAACGGGTATCCGCGTGGCGTTGTCAGCCGAGCAGGGCCTTTCCAAGCGGTTTTACAGGTTCCGAGCGCAGCACCAGAGATGTCGTGACCGCGCCGAACCGGGCGATGGTATCGACGATAATCTCCAGCTGACCGGGCGTGGGTACGAGGACTTTGAGCAGGAAGCAATCTTCTCCCGTCAAACGGTGGACTTCGATGACATGCGGCATCTCGGCAAAGGCTTTCAAAGCGGGCTTGATATGTTCATGCGCGGTCTTCAGCCGAATGATGGCCGTCATCCCCAGACCGAGCGCGGCAGGGTCCAGACAGGCGGTATAGCGCGCGATTATTCCGCGATCCTCAAGGCGCTTCACACGCTCCGATGTCGCGGGCTGCGAAAGCCCGACACGGCGGCCGACCTCCGAAAGCGGGGTGCGGGCGTTTTCCTGAAGCGCTTCGAGGATTGCGATGTCAAGGCGGTCGAGCGCACTGGTCGACATGTTCCACCACAGATTCCGTTAATTCATCGGATATTTGTCACAAGTGCCGATGAATTGCCATTCCCGTTATGCGTTCGGCAAGGGACACTCCAGAAAGGTAAACACCAGGAGAGTCGCATGAGCCGTCGTTTCGTTATGGTGCCGGGCATCGGGGGATCCGGCCCTGAACATTGGCAGAGTCATTGGGAAACTTTCTATCCGAACACCCTCCGGATAGAGCCAAATTCCCGGGATAAGCCCGACCTCGCGGACTGGTTTGCCGCCCTGGACCGGGCGGTCGCCGCAGCACGTTATCCGCCGGTGCTGGTATGCCATTCGCTCGGGTGCCTGCTCTTTGCCCATTGGCGTGCGGCGTCGTCCCGGGCGATCGCCGCGGCATTTCTTGTCGCCGTGCCGGACCCGAGTGGGCCGGCTTTCCCCGCGCAGGCAAAGGCATTCGGAGCGTTACCTGCAACGGGGTTTGGTGAGCGGCCGGTGTTGGCCGTTGCAAGTGAGAACGATCCCTATGATCCGACGGCGAGTGGGATAGCCTGGGCTGCCAGGCAAGGCGCCTGGCCGCGCCGTCTTGGCCCAAGGGGCCATTTGAATGAGGCGTCGAACCTCGGCGCCTGGCCAGAAGGCCAAGAGCTTCTGGCAGATTTCCTGGACGAGATCGGAGAGTAGCCATGGACGTTGCAACTGCATTGCTGAGCTTTTCCATTGCTGCGGCTTTGCTGACGATCACACCGGGGCTCGATACAGCCCTCGTTCTGCGGACGGCGGCGGTCGAGGGGCCGCGCCGGGCGATGCTGGCGGGGGCAGGGGTGGTGACCGGAGTGCTGGCATGGGGATTGATTGCGGCTTTGGGGCTCGGTGCTGTGCTGGCCGTGTCGGAACTGGCTTACCGTTGCCTTCAGCTTGCCGGCGCGGCCTACCTGATCTGGCTGGGTATCGGGATGTTGCGGGGGGCGTTCCGTGCGCGAGAGCCGGGTCTGCCGAGGGTCATGGCGCCTTCCGCCCCGAATTGGTTCCTGCGTGGGGTGATGACCAACCTTCTTAACCCTAAGGTCGGTGTCTTCTATATCAGCTTCCTGCCGCAGTTTCTGCCCGTGAGCGTTCCGGTGGTGCCGTTCAGCGTTCTGCTCGCGGGGATACACGCGTCGATGGGGCTGATCTTCTTTGCAGCGCTGACTGCCGCGACAGTGCCGTTTCAGAACGCCCTGAACGGCCCCCGCCTGCCTCGCCTCCTCGACGGGGTTACCGGCAGTGTCTTGATCGGGTTCGCCCTGCGACTGCTGACGGAGCGGCGCGTGGGATGACCTCAGATCTCCATCCGACGCTGCAACTGACCGGGCGTGATCCCATGGGCAGCATGAAAAGCAGCCACGAAGCCGCTCGCGGTGGCGTAGCCGGCGGCATGGGCTGCATGCTGCACGCTTTTGCCGGCCATCAACGGGGCAATAGCGCGTGCCAACCGAAGGTCTCGCATCCAAGTGGCCCAACTCTGCCCGGTGTCGCGACGGACGAGCCGTTGCAGGCTGCGCCGCGACAGCGCCAGTGCCCCAGCCCAGTAGTCGAGCGATTGGTCGGCCCCATCGAGATGTGCCAGCGCGATCCGACGCAGGCGCGGGTCGGCAGGCAGGGGCAGTGTGGGCGCAGGGGCGGGGCGCGCAAGCCGGTCCCACAGCACGGCCGTTAGCCGGGCGAAGGCGGGCTCTTGCCGGTCGGCGCGGCTGGATCCTGCCAGGGTGCGGAGAAGTTCGGTCTCCAGCGCCTCGAGAGGGAACGGTGTGGGGTTCTTGGGCAGTGGCGCCGCGGCGGGCCGTGTGTAGAGGTTGACCGATTTCCGCGCGCCCTCGGCCCGGATGCGGTGGCGGTGCGTCGGCGGAAGCCAGATCGCCATGCCGGGAGAGAGAAGATGCAGCCTGCGTCCTGTCTCGATCGTCACCGGCCGGTCCGGGCACCAGGCGATCTGTCCGCGCCAATGCGCATGCGCCTCCGGCATGGTGCCGGGTGTGAAGCTCGTGACTCTGCCGATCACCGGACTTCCATCCTCGACAAATCCTCCAATCTCATCGCGCTGCATGTTGGCACCTCCGGGGTATCATCTGGCACCGGTCCGACACAACTTTCCAGCGCTTCCGTCAGGATCGCGCGGAGGCGGAGCGGAGGATCGGATGGATATGACGACAATAGCGCTGCTCACGGGCGCGGGGCTGCTCGGCGGACTGTGCAATGCGATCGCGGGCGGCGGCACGTTTTTTACCTTCCCGGCGCTGCTGGCCGTGGGGCTGCCGCCGGTGACGGCGGGCGCGACCAGTGCAGTGGCGATTTGGCCCGGCCATGCGGCCAGCCTGATTGGCGAAGGCGCAGTGCTGCGGCAGGAACTGATCGCGCGGCCCGGACGCGTCGCGGTGTTTGCGCTGGCCTCGGCGGCGGGGGCCGGGCTGTTGCTGGTGTCGGGAGATGCGCTGTTCCGGCAGTTGGTCCCCTGGCTGCTGCTCTTCGCGACGCTGCTGTTTGCGGCAGGGCCCATGCTCAACTGCTGGCTCGCCCGCCGCGGGGTGACGATCGGGCCCGTCCTTGCCGCGTGCGCCGAAGGCGTCGTGGCCCTTTATGGTGGCTACTTTGGGGCAGGGCTGGGGGTGCTGCTGCTGGCGCTGCTGACCGTGACGGGGGACGACGATCTGAAGCGGCTGAACGTGGTCAAGAATGTCTTGGCGACGCTTGCGACCAGTATCGCTGTCCTGATCTTCGCCTTTGGCGGCGCGGTTGCCTGGGGGCCGGCTGCCCTGGTCTTCCTGGGGGCGGCGGCAGGTGGTGTCATCGGTGGCCGGCTGGCGCGCCGGGTGAAGCCGCAACTCCTGCGCGCCGCGATCGTCTGCCTCGGCCTGTTGCTGGTCTGGCACTACGCGTGAGCCCGGGTCAAGGCGCGGAACGCCTCGCGCAGGGCCGTGGTGATCGGCCCCACGGGCCATGTGCTGTGCTTGCCGGGGCGGTCGAGCGAGACCACGGGGCGAAGCTCGACAGACGTGCCCGTGACGAAG
This sequence comes from Rhodobacter maris, assembly GCF_900217815.1. Lineage (GTDB taxonomy): Bacteria > Pseudomonadota > Alphaproteobacteria > Rhodobacterales > Rhodobacteraceae > Rhodobacter > Rhodobacter maris. The sequence goes on along the minus strand of NZ_OBMT01000028.1, from coordinate 6,182 downwards.
ACCTCGTCGGCTGCATCCAGATCGTCGAGGCTGACGGTTCCTTCATGAACCGACAGGCCAAGGCCACGCGCAAGGTCGAAGACATGGCGCTTGGTCAGGCTGTCGAGAAAGCATGTGGGAAGGGGAGACAGAAGCCTGCCATTCCGAACGAGGACGATGTTCGTCACCGTGGTTTCGGCGACATGGCCTGCCATATCCAGCATGAGGGCATCGTCATGTCCGCTACGGGCGGCTGCGGCTCGCGACAAGGTTCCGGTCATGTAGAGGCCCGAGCATTTCGACGCCGTCGGCGCCGTATCGGGCGCGGGGCGCCGCCAATCCGACAGAACCAGGCGCAATTCGCTTGTGCCGTCTCCGAGGGCGGTTTCCACCGGCCAGTCCCAGGCCGCGATGGCGGTATGGATCCGGCACCCCTGTGCGGAAACGGTGACGCTTTCGCTGCCGCGCCAGGCGATCGGCCGAACATAGGCGTCCTTCAGTCCGCCGGCCCAAAGCACGGCCTCTGCCGCGGCCTGAAGATCATCGACCAGCCATGGCAGCGTGTATCCGAGAAGCTCGGCCGAGCGCTGCAGGCGCCGGAAATGCTCCTTGCCCAGAAACAGGCGACCGTCATAGGCGCGGATTCCTTCGAAGACCGCGCCGCCGTTGTGCAGAGAGTGCGTCAGAACATGCAGCGTCGCCTCACCGGACGGCAGAAGCGTCCCGTCGAACCAGACGGGACTCGCTGTATCGACGAGCGGGACCTTCACGGCTTCGGTCAGCATTCGGGATCTCCCTTTTCGCGGATGATGGGACGATCTTCGGGTTCAGGAGCCGGGCAGGCGAGTGAGCAGTTTTCAGGCGCTGATGAGAAAGCGTCGTTCGCGAGGTGCCGGTTATCGGCGATAGTCGGTTTGTGAGGATCTATGGATAAACAAGTACCCTTTCGGCTGAATGTGCCCCTGAACGCCCTGCGAGCCTTCGAGGCTGCGGCACGCCATCTCTCGATCAAGGAGGCGGCGCTGGAACTTGGCGTAACGCCATCCGCCGTCAGCCACCAGTTGCGCGGGCTTGAGGATGCGCTAGGCCTGACATTGATGCGACGGGTCGGTGCGGCGCTCGAACTGACCGAGGCCGGAGCGAGACTGGCGCCCGATCTGAGCGAGGGGTTTTCCCGGATCATCGAGGCGGTCGGCGGCCTCAGACAGGATCGCAACGCGGGCCCCTTGCGGCTGTCGATGCTGCCGACGTTCGCGGCCCATTGGTTCTCGCCCCGGCTCACGCGCTACCCGTTCGAGCGCAACGGCTTCGATCTGCTGATATCCACGACACAGGAGGCTGTGGACCTGTCTGCCGGAGTGGCCGATGCGGCGGTGCGGCACGGGCAGGGCCAATGGGATGGGTTGCAGGCGGACCTGCTGTTCGAAGAAACCGTGAGCCTGTTCGGCGCGCCGCCCTTGGGCAAGGATGACCCCGACGAAATGCGCGCGCAAATATCGGGCATGACCCTGTTTCTCTCGCAGTATCGGAAAGAGAACTACGCGCGATGGAACGCGACTTTGCCGGGCGGGCCGATCCGGCCTGCTGCGGTGATGATGGTCGATTCCGCCGGGCTCGCACTGCGCGCGGCCATGGACGGGGCAGGGGTGGCGCTGGCAGGCGTGGAGATCGCTGCCTTCGACGTCGGAGCCGGGCGGTTGAAACAGCTCTTTCCGCACTGGGCTCATACGGGCGGAGGCTATTTCCTCGTCTATCCCGAGGCGCTGGCCAGGGACCGTCGCGTGCGCAACCTGAGCCGCTGGATGGTCGAGGCCTCGGCCGGGGAAAGGAACCTCGCGCAAAGGCAACTGGAGCCGGGAGCAGATTAAATGAATCGCATTGAAGCGGCTGCGGTCGAAATCCGGCGACTTGAGGAAAACGACCGCGTGGCATGGGAAGACCTCTGGCAAGAGAACCTGGACCATTTCGCGGCACCTGATCGAGCCCGCGCGGACATGCCCGTCATCTGGCAGCGCCTTATGGATCAAGCTGCGCCGCTTCTCGGCTGGCTGGTTCTCGTTCAGGGGCAGGCCGCCGGGCTGGCGCATGTGATCCTTCGCCAGCACAGCTTCAGCACGGCCAAGATCGCGATCCTGGAAGATCTCTGGATCGCACCTTTAGCGCGGCGTCACGGGCTGGCGGAACGGCTTGTCGAGCGACTGGTTCGAGAGGGGCGCGCGCAGGGCTGGCGCCGCATCGAATGGGAAACCGGCGATGAGAACCTCATTGCGCAGCGGCTCTATGACCGGATTGCCACGCTCGATCCGGTCAAGCGCTACCGGGTCGACCTAGATTGAGCGGCGTTGGCTCAGCTCGATCCGGAAGCTGTCCCAGGGCGCGGGGTCGGCGATCGACTGATACAACCGTTGCGCCGTCAGATTGTCCTGCGGCACCAGCCAGCGCAGATGGGTCCAGCCGCGCGCGGTACCGATCTCGGTCAACTGGCCAATCAGGGCGCGGGCAAGGCCGCTTCCCCGGGCCTCTGGCATGACGAAGAGGTCGTCGAGCTGACCGGCACGGCTTCCTGAAATGATCTCGGGCAAGTCGAAGGCCAGCGCGAAGCCGGCAAGCGCGCCGCCATGATCCGCCCCGAGAAGCAGCAGATCCGGATCGCTGACGGCGCGCTCGATCAGGGGTGTAGCCTGTTCCGGCGTCATTGCCTCTGCCGGTCCGCTCATGGCTCTCCGATAGGCCGTCATCAGATCGGCAAGGCGCGGAGCGTCCGCGGCGGACAGGCAGCGGATCGCCGATGCGGTCAACATCCGCCGGTCCTGACCCACTCTGCCATCATCTCCATGCGGTCCCAGCCCCAGAAAGGCTCTTCATCGACGATGAAGAAGGGAGATCCGAAGACGCCCCGTGCCACCGCATCTTCGCCGATCCTCCGGACTTTTTCTTTCAGGGCAGGGTCGGCGATGCCGGCCAGAAGGGCCCCGGGCTTAAGGCCGAACTCCGGGGCGAGCCGCGAGACGGCTTCGGGTGAGGCGGTGTCGAGACTGTCGTTGAAATACAAGGTGAAGACCCTCTTCGCGAAGGCAGCAGCAAGTTCAGGGTGCTGTATTTCAACCCAGTAGAAGGCGCGCGTCGCAGCCAGGGCGACATGGGGATGGTCGGCGGGCAGCTGGAAAGTCAGTCCCTGGTGCCGTGCGATCCGCGCCCAGTCGCGCCGCGCATAGTCGCGTTTCAGCGGCGTCGACGACAATCCACGTGCCCCCGTCACCTTATAGGCGGTGCCCAGCATGTAGGGTCGCCAGAGCACGGTCCGACCCAGGTCTGCCGCGATGGCCTCAATCCGCTGCGCAGCGAAGAAGGCGTAACCGGACGAGAAGTCGAACCAAAACTCGAGGGAATTCATGCCTCTTCGCCGTCCCAGTAATCGACCGAATCCGCGGTCCGGAAGGAGCTGGCAACCCGGCGCTTTGCCTTGTCACCTCCGGGCGCAGCTCCCGCGAAAACTGTCAGCTTGCCGCTGTCGGGATAGGCCATCACATCAGGCTCTCGCATGGTGCTGACCGCGACATATCGCAGAGGTTCAGTGCCGGTTGCGATCAGCTGATGGGCCGTTTCGGCGCCACCCGCAGGGCAGACCGCCACCATGCCGGCTGCGACCGGGTACCGGTCGGGGCCGAACCGCAGTTCGCCGGTGCCCGAGAGAATGATGAACATCTCGTCATTGGCGTGATGGGCATGGAAGGGCCAGGCCGCTTTGCCAGGCGGAACCTCCACCAGCCGCGCCCCCAGATGCGTCGCTCCGAGTGGGGCGGCGATGGCCGCCATGGCGGCATGAAAGCGGGTGCCATAGCTCTGTGGCGACAGGTCCAGATCGTCGAGCGTGACGACGGGGCTGCGTGGCATGCGATCCTGGGTCATTTCGGTGCCCTCCTGCGAGAAGAGAGCGCCAATCCGACCGGTCCCGCAATTGAATTGGCTTCAGGTGAGCCGTAGCAAAGCTCATTTGGCGTGATTTCCCTTTCAAAGGAAGCTGTTCTCGTATTGTCGGACCTGCGACGAATGTGGACACCAATGCTCTATCGTTGGAGACCTGACGCTCCGCCATCGCGGCCGAACCCTGAAAGGCCCGCCTCGGCGATGCCCGCCGAACGCTTCGAGGTGGCGGCTGAAGACGGGTATCCGATCAGGGGTGGGATCTGGCACGCAGACACCGGCCCTGTCGTCGTGCTTCATGCCGCTACGGCGGTTCAGGCGCGCTATTACGCACGGTTCGCATCCTGGTTGTCCGGGCAGGGGGCGACGGTCCTGACCTTCGACTATCGCGGGATTGGTGAGTCCCGCTCCACGCCGGTGAAGGATTTGCAGGCGGGATGGGTCGATTGGGGCGTCCTCGATGCTGAGGCGGTGCTTGCCTATGCTGGCAGGCGCTGGCCGGATCGTGCGCTCTGCGCCGTGGGCCATTCAATCGGCGGCTTCGCCCTGGGTTTGGCGCGCACCTCGGATCGGCTGGACCGGATCGTGACGGTTGGCGCGCAATTCGCCTACTGGCGCGATTACGATTCCCGCCAGCGGCGTGCGATGTATCTGAAATGGCATCTCTTCATGCCAGCCGTGACGCAGCTCTTCGGCTATTTTCCGGGGGCACGGCTTGGATGGCTCGAGGATGTGCCGCGCGGCGTGGTGCGCGACTGGAGCCGGATGGGGCCGCGGTTCGAGACGAGTGTTTGCTCCGCTTTGGACCGGGCAGACCTGGCAGCGCGCCATGGCGCCACCCGGGCGCGGCTCCTGGCCATCGGGTTGACAGATGACCTGTTCTGCACCGAAGCTGCGGGGCAGCGATTGCTCGACTACTATTCCGGGGCGGATCGAACCCATCTGCGGATCGCGCCCTCGGATATCGCGGTGCCCGAGATCGGGCATTTCGCATTTTTCCACGCCCGTTTCGAACAGACGCTCTGGCCGCTTGCTGCCGCATGGTTGCTTTCCGGTCGACTGCCCAAGGATGCTCCGGGGCGGATCGTTTTTCCGACAGGCTGAATGCAGGTTTCTTTCCAGCAGGATCACTATGAACGACCGACTTTTCGTCATTACCGGCGGTCCGGGATCGGGCAAGACGACGCTTCTGTCCGCACTGGCGCGGCATGGTCTCGCAACAATGCCCGAAGCCGGGCGCGCGATCATTCAGGATCAGACCCGGATCGGCGGGACAGGCTGGCACGGTCAGGACCGGCAGCTTTTTGCAGAGCTCATGCTCGGCTGGGAGGTGCGCTCGTGGCACGAGGCGCAGGGGACCGATGGTCCTGTGGTCTTCGATCGCGGCATTCCCGATGTGATCGGTTATCTCCAGCTCTATGTGGGAGAGGCGCCCACACATGTTCACGCGGCGGCCGAGCTCTACCGGTATCGCACGACGGTCTTTCTTGCGCCACCTTGGCCCGAGATCTTCGGTCAGGATGCGCAGCGCGGGCAGGATTTCCACGAGGCCTTTGCGACGGCAGATGCAATGGAGCAGGCCTATGCCATGGCGGGATATGACTTGCTGCCGCTGCCTTTGACCACCGTCGAGGCACGGGTCGATTTAGTTCTGCAGGTCTTGGATCAGTTTGTCTGTTCAGGGCGCTTCACCCAAATTCAGCTCGTCAATCGGATACCGGTCGCCGAGCGTATCAGGGACCGAGACAAGCAGGATGCGCAGGTCTTCTGGCCCGTCGTTCTGCACCAAGTGTCCCAGACCAGGGGGGATTTCCAGGGCCTCTCCCGCCTTGGCCAAGAGGATACGACCCGGGACCTTGATCGTTAGGGTCAGGATTCATAGCCAGTAAATGACGAGAGCCGCGAGGGCGATGGCTGAGAGGAACACCTTTGGGCATCGGTCATAGCGGGTCGCGACGCGCCTCCAGTCCTTGAGCCTGCCGAACATGATCTCGATGCGGTTGCGCCGCTTGTATCTCCGCTTTTCATATTTGACCGGCGTCTTGCGTTTTTTCCGACCAGGGATGCAGGCGCGTATCCCCTTTTCCAGCAACGCTTCTCTGAACCAGTCCGCGTCATAGCCACGATCCCCGAGTAGCCATTTGACGTTTGGCAGGCCACCGAGCAGCGCCCGTGCGCCGATATAATCGCTGACCTGCCCAGCGGTGACGAACAGGTCGATCGGTCGTCCCTGACTGTCGCAGATGGCGTGCAGCTTGGTGTTCATACCGCCTTTGGTT
>NZ_OBMT01000043.1 GCF_900217815.1 Rhodobacter maris | reverse complement strand
CAGGAGATCTCCGGGCTTTCGGGCGATACGGTCAAGGCCGCGCAGCAGGCGGGCGAGATGCTCGGCCGTCTGGTGCCCGACATCCAGCGCACCGCCGAGCTGGTGGCCGAGATCTCGAACGCCAGCCAGGAGCAGAATGCGGGCGCCTCGCAGATCAACGTCGCGATCCAGCAGCTCGACAAGGTCACGCAGCAAAACACCTCTGCGTCGGAAGAAATTGCCGCCACCGCCGAGGAACTCGAAGGCCAGTCCACGGAACTGCAAAAGGTGATCGGCTATTTCCGCATGCGTCGCGCGGCCGATGAGGTGCTTGTCGCACCGCGCACCGAGGTCCGCAAACGCCGTGCCCTCCCGGCAAAAGACGCGGCGCTCGTGTTCAAAGCCCGCGCGGGGCAGGCCAAGGCGGCGCAGAACCAGGGGGGGTTCGCGCTCGACATGGATGCCGAGGCGGAACTCGACAGCCAGTTCATGCGCAGCCCCGCTGCCTGAGCAGGGCCGACCCCTCGCCCGGTCGCCGCGACGGTGGCCGGGCCTCCAGATCCCGGGAGACGAGCATGGCAGATCAGACCCAATATGTAACCCTCGGCGCCGCCGACAGCCTGTTTGCGGTACCGGTCGCACGGGTGCAGCAGATCCTTGAAAGCCAGGCCGTTGCGGCGATGCCGCAGGCCCCGGTCGAGTTCATCGGCATGATCGATGTGCGCGGTCGCTCGGTGCCGGTGATCGACCTGCGGCTGCGGCTCGCGCTGCCGACCGCGGCGGATACCCACAACACCCGCATCATCGTGCTTGAGGCCGACGTCGGTGGCAGCCTGCGCTGGCTCGGGCTGAAGACCGACCGGGTGTTCGAGGTCACCGCGCTCGACGAGGAAGGGCTTGAGGCCCCGCCCGAAGTCGGCACGGCCTGGCGCGCCGATTATGTGGCGGGCGTCGGCCGGCGCGCCGGCGCCTTCGTCACGGTGATCGACCTCGACCGGCTCTTTGCCTCGGCGGACGGGGTTTCCGGGCCCTCGGGTCTGGCCGCCTGAGCGCGATCCGATCCCGGCGCCCGTCGACCTTCCCTTCCCGCGGCACCAGCGCGCCGCGCCCTTCACCAGACTGGCGCGCAGTTCTGGCTGCCGCCCCCGCATGGAGCTTGTGATGTCTTTTCACGTGAACCTTGACCGCCGCCGCGCCGATGCCCCGGTCGACGATCACCTCGCCGAACAGGATTTCGTGCGGATCGCAGAGCTGGTCAACGGGCGCACCGGCATCCGCCTGCCGCCCGCAAAACGCACCATGATCGAGGCGCGGCTGCGCAAGCGGGTGCGGGCGCATGGCCTTTCCAGCATGGGCGCTTATTGCCGGTTCCTGTTCGATCAGGGGGGGCTCGAGGCCGAGCTGTCCCATCTCGTCGATGTCGTCACCACCAACAAGACCGATTTCTTCCGCGAGCCCGACCATTTCCGGTTCCTCGCCGGGCCGGGGATCGAGACGATGCTGGCCCGTCAGGGGCAGGAGCGCGGCGCGCGGCTGCATTTGTGGAGCGCGGCCAGCTCCAACGGCGCGGAAGCCTATACGATCGCCATGGTGCTGCGCGCGCTTGCCGAGCGCAGCCGGCGGTTCGATTTCGCGATCCTCGGCACCGATATTTCCACCGCCATGCTGCGCCACGCGCAGCGGGCGGTCTATCCGGGGGATTTCGTTGCCCCGGTCCCGGCCGAGATGCGCCGCCGTTATCTGCTCACGGCGCGCGATCCGCGCCAGAACGAGGTCCGGATCGTTCCAGAACTGCGCGAGCGGGTGCGCTTTGCCCATCTCAACCTGATGGAGCCGAGTTATCCGTTCGAGCGCCATTTCGATGCGATCTTCCTGCGCAATGTGCTGATCTATTTCGAACGCGAGGTTCAGGTGGCCGTGACGCGCCGCCTCATCAGCCATCTGCGGCCGGGCGGCTATCTGTTTGTCGGCCATTCGGAAACCTCGGTCGCCAGCGCGCTGCCGGTGCGCCAGGTCGCGCCAGCTATTTTCCAGTTGAAGTGAGGGAAGGATGATCCGAGCGAATTCTGCCACGGAGAAACGATGCCGGGTGCTGATCGTCGACGATTCGGCTTCGGTGCGGCGCGCGCTGACGGAGATCATCGAAAGCGATCCCGGCCTTGAGGTGATGGGCACCGCGGGCGATCCCTATGTCGCGGCCGAGCGCATCTCCCGCGAGGTGCCCGATGTGATGATCCTTGATATCGAGATGCCG
>NZ_OBMT01000041.1 GCF_900217815.1 Rhodobacter maris | reverse complement strand
CGGGCAGCTATGCCGATCCCTACCGCACGAATACGGCGATCAGCGTCACATGGCCGGCCGCCTTTGTCAGCGGCAGCACGCCTGCCGTTGCGCATCCGCCGCTATGATGCGCCCGAGACGCTCTTCTACCTCGATCCGCCCTATTGGGGCTGCGAGGGCGACTACGGCAAGGAGCTCTTCAGCCGCGATGACTTCGCGCGTCTCGCAGACGCCTTGCGCGGCATCGACGGGCGGTTCCTTCTGTCGATCAACGATGTGCCCGAGATCCGCGAGATTTTCTCCTGGGCGGAGATCGAGCCGGTGCGCACCACCTATTCGATCGCCGGGAAGGGCCAGAGCACACCCGCCGCCGAGCTCCTGATCCGCGGGCGCGCGACGTAGGGGCAGGGGGCGCCTGCGCGGGGGGAGGGGAGCCCCCCGCGCTGTGCTTTGGCTGAAGGCGCGCAGAGGCGGGGGGCTTGTTGGGCCGCGTCTAATCCGCGGCGTCGGGCGATTGCCGCCATCCGCGACTCGCTCCTGGAGCGACGCGATGCGGACGGAGCGGGCATTGGGTGAGGGGCGCGCTTGGCCAAGGTTGAACTTGCAATGATCCGCAAGTATGCCTGCGTAGCCGATAATAGAGTCGCAGGGTGGTGTCTCCTGCGCCCGTTCTAAACGGGTTCTTCCCAGCCACGGCGTCAAACCTGATCTGATCAGGAAGGCGCAATGTCTGTGGACCCGGCTTTCCCGATCATCACCCTCTTGCGGACCGCCATCGTGCGGCCGGGAAAGCGCAATCGTCATGCAAGTGCATATCGTTTCATATCTTGCCCTCGCCGGAGCCATCATCTCCGAAGTGACGGGTACGGCGTATCTTCAAAAGTCCGCGCAGTTCACCAAGCTTGCCCCCACGGCTATCATGGCCGTGTTCTACATCCTGTCGTTCTATTTGCTGTCGGTCGCACTGCGGACGCTCCCGCTAGGTGTGGCCTATGCAGTTTGGGGTGGCTTGGGCATTGTCCTCACGGCGATCATCAGTGTCGCCGTTTTCAAGCAGACACTCGACGCGATGGCTATTTTGGGGATTGCTATGATCGTTGGCGGTGTCGTCGTTGTGAACGTATTTTCGAACGCGTCTCACTGAATGCTCGCCCTACTCAGAGCGGATCCAAGCGTCTGCTCTGGGCTCGAAGCGGTCATGCGGCGACGCAGCGGCAGCCCTCGGGCGCGCAACGCCACGCCCGGCGCGAAGCGGTCACTCGCGAATCGCAAGGCAAGCGACGCGATGCGTAGGGAGCGGCCCTTCCGGGGCTCCGGTGCCGAACGGCGCGGACCCACCTGCCCGGTCCAAAGCTGCCGTTGACTAAGATCACCATTGCCGCAGCGCGGCTTTCCTCATACCGGACCTTCATGGTGCCGCGCAGCATAGCCCATGGCCCCAAGGTCGGCAGAGCGAGACGGCGTGTCCGTTACCTTTGATACCGTGAATGGCCGCTTTCGGATTTCTGGAGAAAAATCGTCGCTTCCACCGGTGACAGAAGCGTATGCGTATTGTCCTGGGCCGACCACAGTTGCGAGAAAATTGCCGCTCATCTATAAAATAATCTTAGAAAACACTTGATGAGGCCACTTTATGCGACCGTCACCGCAGGAAGCGCTTGACCCATCCATGCGATCGAACCAGACGTTCTTCGAGTGGTTTAGCGATGTTTCGCAAGTTGATCTGGCATCGGATAGTTACGATGAAATAATGGGATACTTCGCTTCGAAAGGTCCAACGTGGTATCGCTTCCTGCACGAAGAATGGTCGAAATTCCACAAAGATTATTCTGGCTTTGCAATACCTTCGTTAGCGAACGCCGCGCCGGGTCGCCGCCCTCTAATTTGGAATGAGTTTGGCACAGCTGGGTCTTATCAAGGCATGGGGGGCATAGACCCTTGGCTCGCCTTTTTTGGGCCGCTTTTTTACGATGGTATCGTATTTACCGACGCCATAGCTGTGCCGAGTGAACTATGCCGGACCCGGAACCGAGAGGATCTTTTTGGCTATCATGCCCGCGATAGATTTCTCGACTTCATCGATATCTTAATTGGGTATGCACCGCTGTTTACCACTGGCCAGATGGCGGTACTTTCAGAGAGAACGGCGTACGGTGCAGCTCTCCCGCCATACCCGCACGAAAACCCTTGGGAAAGCGAGTACATCCAGCAGGACCTGATGGGGCGGAAGATGCGCGGCGAGCTGTCAAAAGAGCAAGACCGTGCTGCGGCAGGGATTGCACGGCTGGCAGGCTATCTGCATCTGGCGGAAGCGCATAAACTCGATCCTATGATAAGCGATGAGCTAAGCATTCAAGCCGATTTGCTCTTTGACTATCTCGCTGAAGTTGCCTTTGCAGGCGCTCCCAAGAACGCTACCGCGGAACTCATTCAAGCTCCTAAGTTCCAATTCAGCTTCCTCCAAGGGCAAGCGCCAAAAACACGACGAGAGGCTGCTAAGCTCATGTCGCAGTTGATCTATGACGACCACTGGGGGCGTGTGCGTGAGATAGTTAACAGGTTGCTGAAATAGTCAGGCGACGAGAAGGATCTTCCGTGATCGGGAGTTTCTGCGGCTGCGTGTCCCTCCGGGCCGCCACGCTTCCGCGTCA
>NZ_OBMT01000032.1:0-2500 GCF_900217815.1 Rhodobacter maris | reverse complement strand
AAAGGGTCCGGATGACGTGTGGCTAGGGGTGAAAGGCCAATCAAATCTGGAGATAGCTGGTTCTCCGCGAAAGCTATTTAGGTAGCGCCTCGGACGAATACCTGCGGGGGTAGAGCACTACATGGATGATGGGGGCCCACAGCCTTACTGAGTCTAAGTAAACTCCGAATACCGCAGAGTACTATCCGGGAGACACACGGCGGGTGCTAACGTCCGTCGTGAAGAGGGAAACAACCCTGACCAACAGCTAAGGCCCCCAATTCGTGGCTAAGTGGGAAAGCATGTGGGATTTCCAAAACAACCAGGAGGTTGGCTTAGAAGCAGCCATCCTTTAAAGATAGCGTAACAGCTCACTGGTCTAGCTAAGAGATCCTGCGGCGAAGATGTAACGGGGCTCAAGCCACGAGCCGAAGCTTTGGATGCGCAGCGATGCGCGTGGTAGCGGAGCGTTCTGTGATAGAACACCTTCCGACTTTGCTTTCCGCGAGGAAAGCGGTGGTCGGAAATGGTGTTGACGGTGAAGCCGGCCTGTGAGGGATCCGGTGGAGTGATCAGAAGCGAGAATGTTGACATGAGTAGCGACAAACAGGGTGAGAGACCCTGTCGCCGAAAGTCCAAGGGTTCCTGCTTAAAGCTAATCTGAGCAGGGTAAGCCGGCCCCTAAGGCGAGGCCGAAAGGCGTAGTCGATGGGAACCAGGTTAATATTCCTGGGCCAGGAGGATGTGACGGATCTCGAGGGTAGTTCGTTCTTATCGGATTGAACGGGCTGCTTAGAGGTCCCTGGAAATAGCCCTCCATGAGACCGTACCCGAAACCGACACAGGTGGACTGGTAGAGTATACCAAGGCGCTTGAGAGAACCACGTTTAAGGAACTCGGCAAAATGCCTCCGTAAGTTCGCGAGAAGGAGGCCCCATTGATAGGCAACTATCGGTGGGGGGCACAAACTAGGGGGTGGCGACTGTTTACTTAAAACACAGGGCTCTGCGAAGCCGTAAGGCGACGTATAGGGTCTGACGCCTGCCCGGTGCTGGAAGGTTAAAAGGAGGGGTGCAAGCTCCGAATTGAAGCCCCAGTAAACGGCGGCCGTAACTATAACGGTCCTAAGGTAGCGAAATTCCTTGTCGGGTAAGTTCCGACCTGCACGAATGGCGTAACGATCTCCCCGCTGTCTCAAACGTGGACTCAGCGAAATTGAACTGTGTGTCAAGATGCACACTACCCGCGGTTAGACGGAAAGACCCCATGAACCTTTACTCTAGCTTTGCACTGGCATCAGGATTGTGATGTGCAGGATAGGTGGTGGGCTTTGAAGCCGGGACGCCAGTTCCGGTGGAGCCTCCCTTGAGATACCACCCTTCGCACTCTTGATGTCTAACCGCGGCCCGTTATCCGGGTCCGGGACCCTGCATGGTGGGGAGTTTGACTGGGGCGGTCGCCTCCCAAATCGTAACGGAGGCGCGCGAAGGTTGGCTCAGACCGGTCGGAAATCGGTCGTTGAGTGCAATGGCAGAAGCCAGCCTGACTGCAAGACTGACAAGTCGAGCAGAGACGAAAGTCGGCCATAGTGATCCGGTGGTCCCAAGTGGGAGGGCCATCGCTCAACGGATAAAAGGTACTCTGGGGATAACAGGCTGATGATGCCCAAGAGTCCATATCGACGGCATCGTTTGGCACCTCGATGTCGGCTCATCTCATCCTGGGGCTGGAGCAGGTCCCAAGGGTATGGCTGTTCGCCATTTAAAGAGGTACGTGAGCTGGGTTTAGAACGTCGTGAGACAGTTCGGTCCCTATCTGCCGTGGGTGTAGGATACTTGATGGGAGTTGCCCCTAGTACGAGAGGACCGGGGTGAACGCTCCACTGGTGGACCAGTTATCGTGCCAACGGTAGTGCTGGGTAGCTATGAGCGGACAGGATAAACGCTGAAGGCATCTAAGCGTGAAGCCCCCCCAAAAACCAGGTATCCCTTGAGGGCCGTGGAAGACCACCACGTCGATAGGCCGGAGATGTAAGTGCAGCAATGCATTCAGTTGACCGGTACTAATTGCCCGATTGGCTTGATTTGATCCAGTAGCAGCAAGGCTCACGATCAAAAGCAAGTATACAGAATTGGTTAGTTTTAAAAACGCTCCGCGCCGGCTCAATGCCGGAGGCCGCTTCGCGGCAGGAGCGATGTGCGTTCTGACTGTACTCAGACTTGGACAGGCTTCTTCCTCGGTTTGGTGGTCATAGCGTTGGCTAAACACCCGATCCCATCCCGAACTCGGCCGTTAAGGGCCAACACGCCGATGGTACTGCGTCTCAAGACGTGGGAGAGTAGGTCACCGCCAAACCTAGAAAGAAGCCATATTCTCTCTTCACGATATCCCCCCGATCGCAAATCGCCCTCGGGGCTCAAATACTGCGCTACGCGCAGACAGTCGCGGGGTGGAGCAGCCCGGTAGCTCGTCAGGCTCATAACCTGAAGGTCGTAGGTTCAAATCCTACCCCCGCAACCAA
>NZ_OBMT01000027.1 GCF_900217815.1 Rhodobacter maris | reverse complement strand
GATCGCGATCGGCCGCTGGTTCTGAGGAGGCACCACCATGGCACTCATCATCACCCTCTCGCCCTGCCGCGATGACCGGGCTCTCACGCTCTCCCGCGCCGGGCGCGTGCTCACGATCACCGGGATCGCCGTCGATCTTGATGCGGAAATCCCCGAGGCGGCGATCGACTGGATCATCGGCCCGGTCGAGACCACGGGCAGCGACACCCTCCTGACGCTGCTCTTCCCGATCGGCCCGAACGCGCCCGCGGCGGCATGCTTCCCGGTGCCGCTCCGCGTCGAGGCCGATGGACCGGTGGCGCTGCCGCCGCGGGACGCAACCTGACCAACTCTCGGAAAGGGCAAATCATGAGCGAGACGCGAGGCCTCATCGAGGTGGCCGACGCGCTGTTTGGTGGCGCGATGACGACAGCGGCGGCGGCGATCGCCGGGCGGCTGATGTGGCACAGCGCGCAAGTGCGCAGCGGGCGCAGGCGCTTCTTCGGGCGCGAGCTTTTCTGGGAGCTGCCGATTGCGATCGGCATGGCGATCATCGGCGAGGCGGTTGCGGCTTACTTCGAGCTCGACCGGACGGTGAGCACCGGCGTGGTCGCCTCGCTCGCCTATCTCGGGCCGCGCGGGGCCGAAGCGCTGCTGACCCGGGTGTTCTTCAAAGGAAAGGAGTCGTGAGATGACGACGAACTGGCGGGCCGTGCAGGAGCGGCTCGAAGCGCTCGGCTTTGACCCGGGCAAGATCGACGGGGTCCGCGGGCCGAAGACGGATGCCGCGATCGTGGCCTTCAAGCGCAGTGTCGGGCTCGCGGCCCGTCCCACCTTCGGGCCGCTCACCGAGGTGGCGCTGATGGGCGGAGCCCCCGACCGCGCCGGGGCGGATATCCCCTGGATGGCCGAGGCCGCGCGGATGAAGGGCCTGCATGAGCGCCGCGACACCGCCGAGCTGCGCGCGTGGTTCGACCGGACGGTGCGCTGGATCGATCCGCGCGAGGTGGCCTGGTGCGGCGCCTTTGTCGCCACCTGCATCCGATCCGCGCTGCCCGCGGCCGAACTCCCGGAAAACCCGCTCGGCGCGCGGGCCTGGGGCAGCTTTGGCGATCCTGTCGAGCCGGTCTTCGGTGCGGTGCTGACCTTCTGGCGCGGCGCGCCCACCGGCTGGCAGGGGCATGTCGGCTTCTATTGGGGCGAGGATGCCAGCGCCTGTCACGTGCTCGGCGGCAATCAATCCGATGCCGTCACCGTCACCCGCATCGCCAAAACCCGCCTGCTTGCCGCGCGCTGGCCCGCAGGTCAGCCCGTCACCGGGCGCAAGATCCTGCTCACCCCGCAGGGGCAACCGCTTTCCACCAACGAGGCCTGAGCCTCCCTCTCGAAAGGACCAGTCATGTTCCAGTCGCAACTCGCGCTCGCGCTGCGGGTGCTGCTTCTTTACCCGCTCGCGGGGCTCCTCGCCGCGCTGCCTTCGGTCGATTTTGACCAGGCAAGCGGCGTGCTCTCGATCGATCTCACCACCGCCTCGACGCTGATCGGCACCGCGATCTGGCTCGCCGTCTCGGGCGGCACCTTCGGCCTTTCGCGCCTCGCCAAAACGCTCGGCTGGGCCGTCTGAACAAACGGGGCAGGGCGGTCACGCCCGCCCCACGCTCTCGCGCCGGATCATCGGCGCGGGAGGCCTCCGTAAGGATTGACAAGTTCCGGCCTTTTGAGAGGCCAGAGGGGGTTGCAGCCCCCTCCGACACGGGGAAGACCGCTAAGACCCCCGCCGACCAGCAAAAGCTTATGGTCGCTCCCCCCTCGCGAGGGAGGCCCCTTGGAACATAATGACATGATGGAGTCGATGATTCCCGTCGCCCCGGTCGCCCCTGCGGCACCATGGCTCGGCGGCAAACGCAACCTCGCCAAACGGATCTGCACGATCCTCGATCAAACCCCCTGCCGTACCTATTGCGAGCCCTTCGTGGGCATGGGCGGGATCTTCCTGCGCCGCAGCGCCCGCCCGCGCGCCGAGGTGATCAATGATGCCGGGCGCGACATCGCGAACCTGTTCCGGATCCTGCAGCGCCACTATCCGCAGTTCCTCGAGATCCTGCGCTTCCAGCTCACCGTGCGCGCCGAGTTCGAGCGGCTGATCGCCACCCGCCCCGATACGCTCACCGATCTCGAACGCGCCGCGCGCTTTCTCTACCTGCAGCGCACCGCGTTTGGCGGCAAAATCAGCGGGCGCAATTTTGGCGTCAGCCGCGACCGGCCCGGCCGGTTCAACATCACCACCCTCGAACCGATGCTCGAAGATCTGCATTCCCGCCTCTCCGGCGTGGTGATCGAATGCCTCGACTTCGAGGCGTTCATCCGCCGCTATGATGCGCCCGAGACGCTCTTCTACCTCGATCCGCCCTATTGGGGCTGCGAGGGCGACTACGGCAAGGAGCTCTTCAGCCGCGATGACTTCGCGCGTCTCGCAGACGCCTTGCGCGGCATCGACGGGCGGTTCCTTTTGTCGATCAACGATGTGCCCGAGATCCGCGAGATCTTCTCCTGGGCGGAGATCGAGCCGGTGCGCACCACCTATTCGATTGCCGGGAAGGGCCAGAGCACACCCGCCGCCGAGCTCCTGATCAAAGGGCGCGCGACGTAGGGGCAGGGGCATGCTGCGCGGGGGAGGGGAGCCCCCCGCGTTGTGCTTTGGCTGAAGGCGAAAGCGGGCGCTCGCGAATCGCATGGTGAGCGACGCGATGCGCAGGGAGTCAACGGTCGCGCCCTTGTCATCTGGCTGTTGTCCGGGATGCATCATCGGCTCGACCGTTCAACCAGGAAGCCCGTCGATCCTTTCGATGGAGGCTAGGTCGTTGTCCCAGTTTGCGCGACTGGAACAGCAGATATGCGCGTTGGGGCGTATGTCGATCCGGCCATCAAGCGACCCTGCTGGCACCACAAGCAAACCAACCTCCGGCTGAGAAACAGGCAGCGCGGACCCGCAATCGGAGCAAAAGCTCTTCGAATGGCGTGACCCGGAGAGCCGGAACGTCTTGATGTTTTCCTCGCCTGTCATCCAAGTAACTCTGGCTGAGGATGAAAACAGGTTTGCCGAATGGGCCGAGCCGCTGTCCTTGCGGCAGCGGGCGCAGTGACACAGGAAAAAGCTGTCGAACGCTCCCGATATGCGGAATGTCACAGCACCACACAGGCATTGTCCAGTGACCGGATTGTCGTCCATTCACACTCCTATCGTCAGGCAAACTGCTGCCGTCAGTCGAACGCCTGTCATTGATCCTTTGTATTCAAGTGTTGGATCACGGTCAAAAAGGGCTGAACCCGACCTGCGGCGGCGCGAATTGCATCGCGAGTGCCCGCAGATCAGATCGACTTCAACGGCGAAAGCTGTCGCTCGCGAATCGTACTGCGCGCGACGCGATGCGCAGGGAGCTGCCAGTCAACATCACCCAATTTCTGGTTGCCCCTGAAAACAGTCAGTGGCAAGTCATTATCGCGTCGAGCGCAGCGGATCGACGCCATCTTCCCAATCGGACTGCGGGATTTCCTCGGCTGAGGCCACTATCAGCTTCTTCAATCGGCCCTCTTTCGTCTCTACGCGCTGAGTGGTCATTCGCACTATGCCACCGCGCCCCGCCGAATACTGCTTCATGCTTTCGATCAGGATGTTCTTCGTCCCTGCAAAGGGATCGGGGCTAAGGCTAAATGCCACGGTGCTATCTTCGTCGGGGTGATAAAGCCTGCCGTTGCCAGTGAGGAGGTTAAATGAGGTCACATTGGCGTCGAGGTAATAGAACTCGTCTTTGAGGCGGGCTTCGAGATAAGACTTGGTTTGTGTATCCATCACGACCAGATCGGTGCTCTTGGCCCGGAGCGAAACGGTGGTGGCGGTCTTTCCAATTGCCGCATGTCCACGGGTCAATGGGGGCTCAATACGATGTACAACCTTTTGCAGGTCATCCTCGTTCAGCTTCCTGAGGTATTTTCGCGCTCGAGCAGGAACTTCGCTGGCCACGCCTAGCGCAGAATTGAAAACATGGCCGATCAGGGCGTTGATATAGGGCGTGGCAGTATTGACTGCCCAACCACCCAAAATGAGCGAGATGAATGCATTGTCTTGAACAAGGATGTTCAATTCATAGAGGACGCTTCCCCGCTTGGGCGGCGAGATATAGACTTTGCATGCTCGGGACAGATCGCCGCGCTGGCGGATTTTGCCGGTGACGCCATAGTTCAGCGTGATCGACAGTGCCCAGATGATCCCCTCCAGAGATTGAGCGGCGGGATAAGCCTCCAACTGGTGCCGGTCGGCGTCGCCACCCTCAAACTTAAGCTTGTAGCTGATAAGGATGGGATCGCGTTTCATTTGAACCTCAAGATCGTTGATACTTTCACCGCGCCGCGCCTTCAATCAGGGCAATTTCCTCTCGAGGCCTCCTTGCTCTCAGGCACTATTTCCGGCGATGGTAGGAAAGGCAAGGCAAGATGCGCTTGACTATATCGGGATGCTCTACAACCTGAAGCATAAGCACGCCGGAACGGAATGTTGTCGCCCTTCGATTTCAAACGGCAGCAGAAATTGCGACACGAGGGCGTAGAAGCCTGGTGCTATCCGCTGAGGGCTGCTCGGCCCTGTTGTTGCGATTCGTCGGAGCGGCAGCTTTGGCGACCGTGCTCGGCGGTGCGATCGGTGGCAGTGACTGGCTCGGTTAACTGCCGACCGTGATCAGCTGGGCGAAGCGGCACTGAGCAGCTGGTGCCCTTCAGAAGTCACTCGGACGCGCCGCAGCGTGGGGATCGAGCAGCCTGTTCTTGCCCCTCGTGCAGGGCGCAGCGCGAATCGTGGCGCCTTCGCAGACGGGCGGAGAGCGGACAGTCGCTGCCCCCTTGACGAATGGCAGCTTCGCGGGGCGCGAGCAGACGGACAGCTTTAGGCCGCAGATATGCAGAAATTAGACATCAAACTAGAAGTGATGGACCAAACCAAGTTCGACGGAATACCGGGTCTTGGAGCGCTTCGAAAAATGGCTCCCAAAGGCGCCGCTGAGCTTCTTGGATGATCGTTAGATACTCAGGGAAGTTCTGGAGACGTCGCCAGACCGTCCCGTCATTCTGACTAAGGCAGAAGTCGATCGCCAGAATTGGATCAAGAGGCAACACCGGCACCCGCGGGCCGGGGCTCTGTAAGAGTCCCCTCCATTCCCCTTGGATCGCGCACGGCGTACCGGGCAGGAAATTGCGCGAAGCGAACGCGTCTTGGGCGTGCCCGCCGCGCTGGAAGTGGAAAAGTGGATGTGGTTCCTTCGATGGATTTTGTGCAGCGTTTTCAGCCCCTCGGCGTGACGGCGCGTACATATCGGTGTCGATCCGCCAATGATCCTGCAGCTCAAATAGCGCGCCCCCGGCGTCCAGAAGGCCCTCCACGCGGACCTGGTATTCGGCTCGCCACGGCATCACCTCGCCGTCGCGCCACTCATATTGGAAATCGAGTGATGCGAAGTGCAGCTCACAGCCAACGGGGTGAAGCCCTTGGTTGCGAGGAGTCGGTAATACAAGCCCATTGCCACAAAGTTGTTGACCGTTTTTCCAGTCTGTCCGAAAGCGGCCGAGATTGGTGTAGATCCAGCTAGCGGTTTCCTCCGTCGAAGGCTCCCGACGCATCGCGTCAGCCAAGCTCTCCAACTCGTCGGGCAATGCAACCGTCATTCGGTTGTCCGAGCATATGGAAGAAGCCGCTTAAGGTCATTTTTGTCGAGCCGGGGATCTTCGCGGTTCCGCAGTGCGATGCCCAAGGAAGCATACAAGGGATCGAGCCAGGAAGGCATCGGGCTGCGAGGTTTGATCTTGACGCCTCTGGCTGGATCAACCGGGACAAGCTCATTACGCTGCTCCATACTCAGCAGACAATATCGCCAAGGACGCTTGCCCATGCTACCCTTCGGCATTGTCAATGGCACAAGGTTGTCAAAGCGTTTGCTCAGCTGTTCAACTCGTTGTTCGATTTCCATGCCTGCTAGTGGCAGGTCGCCACCGATCTTTTCTTGCCACCATTGCTCAATCCCACGCGCCCACCAGCGCGGAAAGCAATCTTTCGCGACTCCTCCAAAAGCGTAGTCCGATAGGTCATCGACCACGGCAGACCATCCTGCGGATACCACCCTGTCGACGCCCAACCGGAATCCCAAGATTGCCTCATCAATAAGCAAGCCGGGATGGACTACTAGCCTAATCAATGGAGACGCACGCAGATGAACTCGGTCGGCAATCTCAAAATCGGTTTGAAAGCTAGAACTGCCCCATAGGTTCCAAAAGTCTTCGCTAAGGCCGACGACCGAAAAAAGGTCCGGTTGGTCCGGTTCCAACGCATCATAAATCTGTCGGACACCTACCAACTTGCTTCGCGCAGCATCGCGCATGGCAGGATCGCTCAGGCCGTCTTTTTCAATCTTTAGGTCAAAGAGATCATCGCTGCTGGGATCGCGACCGATATTTTCGAGAACCTTGCTACGATACGAAAAACGTACGATCGGGAAAGGCTGGAGCAAATTTTTCTGCTGCGCGCCGCGAATGCTCTGAGACATTCCCGGACCATTTCGCAGTGGGCCAAGCTCATTGGAAAGGTCGACATCCATCAGAACGCCGGCCGGCTTGAGCTCGCCAGCCCCAAGCGCCGCTTCCGCTTCGGACGCACTAATGTACTCGATAGGCAGCACATCCTCCTGAGCGAGGTCCTGCGCGAAGGCCTTTGCCTCCTGCGGACTGTCGTCGATCAGCAGCCAAGAAGCCATCGTCACTTCTCCTCTTCCGCGGGCAGACGCACCTCGAGGCAAGTCGCGAAACCGGCCGGCGGGTCGATCACCTCTATATCGCCACCCGCCTTGGAGATGATTTGATGCACGATCCAAAGCCCAAGGCCCGTCCCAGAATACTGTTCGGCAGTATTAGCGGCGGCTGGTGCGGCCACGCGCGAAGTGAAAAATAGGTCGAATACTTTTTCCCGATTTTCCTCCGGAATGCCGTCACCCGTGTCACTAAACCGAATGACGATCTGGCCGTCGTTCTCGCGCTCCGCTTTCACCTCGATTCTCCGCTGTCCCTCGGTTCGTCGTAGTGCCTTGAGCGAGTTTGAAAAGAAGTTCAGTAAGATTGATGCCACTTCGGCCGAGTGCATCGGCTTCGTGTAAAGCGGATCATATTCTGGAGTATCGATCTCCATCGTAATGCCCGCTTTCTCCGCCAAACTGCGGACACCAATCGCGAACTCATCGATTGCCTTGCTTACGCTGATCGACGAAAGCTGACGCACCGATCGCGCCGACGCTAGTTCATTAAGGTAAGCGGTCAGCGCGTCGAGACGGCTAAGCATTGCATTTGCTCGCTCGGCCCGCTCAGCGAACACATCGTCGTCGGCCCTTGCCTGTAGCGCCGCTTCGAAAACGGCTCGGAAATCCATTCGGACGGCTTCGAACGTCATACCTGTTTCATGGCTGAATTCGGATGTTGTAAGCCCGAGCGTTGCGAGAAGACGCAGAAGCGCGGCCTCATCCGCAAGCTCAGCCTGTTGTTGCTCAAGCAGAGCAATAGACTCATGCAGGAGCTCAGCGGTGCGCTCACCCTGAGCGGGTCCCGTATCCTCCGTTTGCCCGGCTTGACTCTCGTTAAGATTACTATCTTTAGCCGAGGATTCGTCTTCCGGATCGCGTCTGCGGGCGAGAACTTCTTCCGCCGCTTGTACGCGTTGCGCCGCTTTGCGAAGACGATCCAAGGCATCAGACGTCTTGCGCTCGGCGGACCCGCCCGCGCTTCGTTTGCGGCCCCGGTCTTCTGCTATTCGATTGACCGCAGTTGCCAAAACGGCCATCGCGAGTCCCGTAACTTCGCCGAACGCATCGGTCTCGATAAGGCCTTCTCGCGATGTATGCTCTTCAAACTGCACGCCTTCGGGATCGTGAACTTCGATCACGCCAAAGAAGTTTCGATTGGCGACGGGCGCCAGAACCGGGCCGCGCTGAGCATAGAGCTGATCGAGGTGCAGCCAGTCATTTCCCGATTCGCCATAAGGCACCACCCGAAATCCATTCCGGTAAAGCCTGATCCCACCTTCTTCCCGTAGGATGTCACGTACCCGCGTGAACACGAGGCTTGGCAGAAGATCGGGCGCGATAATGAAATAATGCGCCTTCATCGCGACATTCCGAAGGAACCTGTAAGCAGGAGGACTTACACCATCGCGATGCTCATGATGGATGTTCTGCCAGCCGCGATCAGGCCCAAACTTGTTCTGTGTCAGTCGCCACTCTGCAATCCCTAAGTCATTTACCCGAAACTCAATGGTTGCGTGCCTATGGTCGAGAATCTCGCTCTGGAAATCCGCCACCACCTTGGGATCGTTGAAGAGGCCGCCCTCGCGAAGGAAGCGAACCTCGAATCCCGGATCTGCACCCGGCCGCTGCTCAACGGGTGCAACTGGAAACGGCTGCTGAAGCGCGAGCAATCCGCGCCAGCACCGACGTATTTGCGCATCCGACCATTCATCGCGAAGCAGTTCGATCCGAATTTTTGTTCCCGGAGCCGCAGGTGGCTCCTGTCCCAAGTAGACCGGCACCTCGTCGAGATTGCGGCCGCTCTCGAACTTTCGCCAGTCAACCACCAGCTCAATCCCGGGGTCGTTGACGTTCACCCAGGTCTTGAGGCGGAGCACGCTTCCAAGACGCTGCGTGGCGAAGCGCCCAATGCCTTTTCGACCGGCGCGCTGGCGTTTGAATATGCGTGATTTCGGCTCCTTTACCTTGAAAGTGCTGGCGAGCCGAAGAAAGCCGGCGACTAGCTCATCGCGGGTCATGCCGGTTCCGTCATCTTCAATAGTCAGCGCGTCAGGTTCAAGCGTGACAGTCGCGCTGCGAGCGTCTGCATCAAAGCTGTTTTTGACCAGTTCGATCAACGCGGTCTCTTGGCGCCCAACCAACTCACGTCCAAGCCGATCTATAAGCCCTGCGTCTGTTGAGAAGTGCAGCTCTTCAGTCATCCTTGAGCGCCCCCTCGCCGCGCCGAGCGCATTTTAAGCGCCTCTTTCATCATCTCCTCTGCAGCGAGCTCCCAAGCAGAACCGAACACCGCTGGCAGCAAGAGCCTGTCGGCCACTGCACGTGCCTGCTCGAAGTCGCCACTTCGAATAGCTTTATCTGCGCTCTCAAAGTCAGCCTTGGTACAGTATCGCGCGGCCGTCAAAATAGGGAAGCGGCGAGCGTCGGTCAGCTCAAACTTGAGGACGCCGCCACCATAAGCCCGACCAATACGCTCGGCTGCGAGTTGACCGAAGCTCGAGATCATGCTCAGCGACGCAACCATGCGATCCTGCAAGGTGATGTTTGGCGCGAAGCAAACTTGATGCAGCGTATTGGTGGAATAAACACAATCGGTCGCGAGAACGAGTCTCGGCCCTCGGTCGTTCATGTAGGTGAAAATCGCGTCGCAGCCTCGCCCGATGTCGACCCGCCACCACGGAGATCGCTTGTTGAGCCAAGCAACATTACGGCGCTTGTCTATAGGAATCGTCGCTAGCCGTAGACGCACTCCAGGGCGCGCTTTGGAGATATCCTGTGGGGTAAGTAGCCAGGTCTTCTCTCCCTTCGCGGCAATTGCCTTCAACTCGGCGCTCGAAATCCTCAATCCGGCGACATGGCGAGCTCGTGCCGCGACCGGGGTTAGATCTCTAGGATCAATACCCGCGGTGGAGCGTTCCTCATCAGATAGCAGGAAAGCCTTATTGAAGCCCGTCACCGCGCCGATCGCCAGCTTTGCGATCTCGCCAAGTGGAACGGCGGCGGCGAGGGCGTCTTGAAAACACGATGGATTCGCAGGATGAATGTCTGTCACACGTTCGCCTGCCGCTGACCATCGTGTCGCCTCAGGGATCGGGCTTGAACCCAATTTACAACCGTGCGCAAGGACGATCACGCCCCGCTCCTCGGCATTGCTGGACCATGACGGCCGGTCGACGGTCTGGCGGATCTCGACATGCGCGAATTCCCTGCACACACGCTCGAGTGCATCCCGCCCATAACTGGAGAAGATGGCCGCGCCCGGTACGACGACTGCAAGGCGACCGCCCGGGGCTAGAAACCGCACCGCATGCAGGACGAAGGGCACCCAGAGGCCAGCGGCTCCTTTGATGCCAAAGCGCCGGCGCAGTTCCTCACGCCTAGCCTTCGGAAGCGCGTGATTGCGAGTGAATGGCGGGTTGCAGATCACGCCGTCGGCTGAACCGACATAATCAGGATCTATCTCGAGGAAGTCGCGGCACACCAGTAAGTGCTCCGGCGCTAGCCATCGGCGCACACGCGCGACAGCAAGATTGTCTAGATCACAACCGACAAACTTGAGACTGGCGGAACAACCGAATTTGCGATCCGCACAAGCCTTCGCCGCTCGCAGAAGTGCGCCATCGCCGATACTTGGTTCCAGCAACGTTTCTCGCCCAGACTGAACCACCCAGTCGGCAAGAATGTCTGCCATCGTTTCAGGAGTATAGTAGGCTCCGAGATCCTTAGTAGTGGGACGGGCTGGTGAACTCATCTATCCCTCTGAATTCGGCGTCTTGGCTTGCTAGTCTCAAGGCATATCAGACGCTCTCTCGAGCGGGAATAGCTATCTAAAATGAGACCGACGCAAAGCGGACCTCGGTCATTGCGCCAAGCGACGGCCGCTATCCGGGCCGCCCTGTCCGGGCCGACGACGCACGCACGAAACCAAGGCTGGACAGGTCGAGTTCCTCGACGAAAAGATCGACGACGCGGACCAGGTCATCCTCGCCGATCCAGTCCTCAAGGCGGTCGCGAAAAAGCACCGTCTGACCGCGTTGCACGCCCTCGATGAAACCCGCCATGCCGGTCCTCCCGCTCTCACGGAATCGTAGAACAGTGCAGGGTTTTGACACAGCCTCAGCCGAGCACGTGGATACGCGCGGCTCGGCACCGGAGCCCCGCAAGGGCAGCTTTCTGCGCATCGCGTCGCTTGCCTTGCGATTCGCGAGTGACCGCTTCGCGCCGGGCGTGGCGTTGCGCGCCCGGGGGCTGCCGCTGCGTCGCCGCATGACCGCTTCGAGCCCGTAGCCGTAATTCAGCCATCATGCTATCGCTGGAGCATGAAGAAGTATGGTCGCACATTCCACCTTCCGTTTTCGCCCGGCGCCACCAGCGACGACAAGGTCATGTCTTCGTTTGACGGCCTGATGGTCGAAGATCTCGTCGTCACTGAAAAAATGGACGGTGAGAATACGACCATTCACGCTGGCGGCTCACATGCGCGGAGCCCTGACAGCCGTTACCATCCTTCCCGAGACTGGCTCAAAGCGTTCGCGGCCGCGATTTCTCCCCATCTCACAGAAGGCGAACGCATTGTCGGCGAAAACCTCTATGCTCGTCATTCTGTCGCCTATGATGCGCTGCCCTCGTATTTCCTCGGCTTTGCCTGGATTGTTGGCGATGAAGTCCAGTCCTGGGATCTGACGCAGGCCCGCTTCGAGGAACTGGGCATTCAGCCTGTCCCAACGCTCTATCGAGGCCCCTACCGCACGGGACTGTTCGAAGATCTGGCGCGCGCCCTCGACCTGTCCAAGCAAGAAGGTTTTGTGGCAAGGAGCGCTGACTCGTTTGCGGAAAGCGACATGCCTCGACGGGTGGGAAAATATGTCAGGAAAGGGCACATCCAATCTGAGATTCATTGGATGAAGGCTGAACTCATTCCCAATAAACTTGCTGGCTGAACGTCTCCAATGTCCGCATCAGTGACATTCGGCCCAAGACTTTGCTGCACCAAAGCGCCCAAAGTTGATGGTGGGGAAAGCTGTGTCGCGCCCCCTCGCCACCAACAAAATCAAGTACATGGTCAAACGCCCCTTAACAGGTCGCTGAAATAGTCGGCCTCGACCTTGGATGCAGAACATGATTCACCCCTTCTCACGGCGAGAGGGGATCATGATGCGGGGCACGGACGAG
>NZ_OBMT01000026.1 GCF_900217815.1 Rhodobacter maris | reverse complement strand
ATCGCCTCCAGCTCGGCCTGCGCCGCGTCGATATCGACCCGCAGCGGCGCCACGGCCGCGTCCAGATTGCCCTGCACCTCGTCGGCCGCCGCGGCCGCCTCATCTGCCCGCGCCTGCGCCGCATCGATGGCCGCCTGCACCTCGTAGGCCAAGTCGATCGCCCCCACCCGCACATCGTCGGTGGTGACGGCGATCCACCCACTCCATTCGGTGGGCCAGCCGGTGATCAGGCGGGCGCGCACTTCATAATCTGTCGCGGGCAGCACGCCGTCGATCACATAGGTGCCCGCGCTGACATCCTGCGTCGAGCCCCGCAACGCGACCTCCGTCGTGCCTTGGAGGCGCAGCTGCCAGCGGATCCCCCGGGCCGCGATCCCGCTCGCCCAGCTCAGCCGGATCGCCGGGCGCCGGGGGCGCCCAGCCCCATCCACGAGCGTGATCGCCACTGCCGCAAACCCGTCCACCGGCTGCGACGGCGGGGCGGGATTGACCGGGGCGATCGGGGTGAAGGGCCGCTCATAGTCGCTCGACCAGCTGTAATCGTCCGGGTCCACCTCGCGCAGCGTGACGGCCACGCACATCCCGGCGGTTTTCTGGAGCCGCTCGACGATGAACAGTTTTGCCACATAGCCGTTGCGCGCCGAGGTCCAGCTGATCATGTCCAGCGGCTCAAGCGCATAGGCCATCGGCGGCAGATAGAACTGGTGCTGCCGCATGCGCCGGTAAGCGCGCATTTGCGCCCGCATGAGGCGCTGCACCTGACGGGCATAGGGCGCCGCATTATAGCGCACCGATGTGGGCAGATACCGCCCGCCATCATCCGCCGTGGCATCCGCGTCGACATATTCCGGAGCATCTTTCGACGTCCATTTCTCGGCGGGCTCGGGGTATGTGGCCGAGAGCGCGTTGAATGTCTCGCTCACCGCAACGAAGGGGCGATAGCTCTGCCCCTCGGTGATCAGGATGTCCTCGTCGGTGATCGACAGCACCGCCGCGGCCGGAATGTCCACCAGGGGCTTGAGCATGCCGCCGACCTCGGCAAAGCGCATGTTCGCCGCATGCCCGATCTCATCGATCACGTCACGCGGATCCATGTCCACGGTGATCTCCGCCCCGGCGCGACAGGCCTGCTCCGTGCCGCCGCCCGATAGCGCCACCGGAGCCCCACAGGCATTCATCGCCGCGACCCATTCCGCGAACGGCAGGCGCCATGCCGCGAGATCTCTGCCGCCGAAGATCCATTCGTCGCCGAGACAGATCCCGCGGGCGATGTTGTAGGCGATGACCGCGGCATTCTGCGTCGGCAGATAGGTCGACCGGTCCCCCCAGCGCATCGGCCCGGAGCCGCCCGCCGTGGAATCGCTGCGCGGGTCATACATCGCGAGCGGCGCGGGCTCCCAAAGATAGTTGGGATAGCTCGTCAGCGTGTCGCCATCGTATTGCGTGGTCAGGATGACGTAGCTCTTGCCGGTGCCGATGTGATCCGCCGTCCAGGGGTAATCCGGGTCGTCGCCAAAGGCCCAGAGCAGATAGGGATCGGCCTCGGTCTGCGTGCCGTCATAGTGCTTGACCCAGATCCGCGGCTGGATGCTGTCGGCATTGTCGCGGTAGGTCGCGAGGGAGTGGCCAACGTAGATCTGCCCCGCACCCGGCGTCGCGCTCGCCTGCCAGGCCAGATCGCGCACGGCGCCCGGCGTCCAGCTCTCGCTGACGAAGGCATGGGCGTAATCGTCGGCGAGGTACGCGGCTTTTTCGTCATCGACCCAGACGCCGGAAAGCCCCTGCGGCAGGCACGAGATCTCGATCACCCTGACGTGGTAGCGCGTATTGCGGCCCCAGCTGCCGGAATATTTCTGCTTCCCCGCCGTCGCATAGGTTCCGACCGTGAAGGCCAGCGGCGTGGCGTCACCATATTCGGTTTCCAGGCTGACATCGATCCCGGGCTTTTTGGCGAACGACTTTGCCAGTGCCGTCGCCGCGGCATTGGCCAGAAGCCCGACCACGAGCGAGGGCAACGCGAAGGTATAGGCCACGCCGCCCGCGAAGACCGTGAACAGCGGCACCGCAGGCCCGGCCTGCGCGGCCTCGGCCCCGGCCGCGAGAACGGCCGTGATGAGCAGGAGCAGTTTTTTCATGATATGTCAGCCGACCTTGAAGGCGCGCACCGCCGCCGCGCGCTCGCGCGGGCCGATGCCATCGAGGCCCAGAACGATCAGCGTGCCGCCGTTGACGATCCCGAGCGCGCCGATCTCGCCCTCATCGAGGAACGCGATATCCCCGACATGCGCCTGCGACGGATGGATCTCCGGCAACACCGCCGCCACCGCATCGCCGAGGCTGTCAAACCCGGCCGCGCGCAGCACCCGAGCCGCACCCGATGCCGAGCGGTACCGCCCCCGCCATGCGGCGGCGAGATCCTCGCCCGTCATCGCCAGCACCGCGCCCGCGGCGAGCCCGAGCGCACAATCACGGCGCCCCCAGGCAAAGCCCTCGCGCCGATGCGCCTCGATCTCGGCATGCAGCCGGGCGCGCCAATCGGCGCGACGCGTCACCCCTTGTACCATGGGTCTTTCTTCTCCTTGATCACCCCGGCGTATTCGCAAAAGCGATCTGTGCTCAGGCGGCGCTTTTGATGCGTGTCCGAAGATTTTGCCGGGTTCACCGCCCCGAGCTGCGTCATGATCTCGGAGCGGATCGAGAGCGCGATGCCGCCCTCGCCGCCCGCGGCGGGCGTCGAGACCGGCCCCTCGTCCACAATGCCCACCCATTGCAGCTGCGGCGCCGAGGTGAGCGCACCGCCGGTCATCGTCGTCGCATGGATCTCGACATAGGCGAGCCGCACATCGAGGCCGCGCACGAGCTCTTGTGCGGCCTCAGCAATCTGGCTCAGCGAGACCGTCACCGGGGTGTCGGTGAGATCGGCGACATACTCCACCCCCTCGACCGCAAGCCCGCAGCCGCCGAGGTAAAGACGGCTTGCCGTAGTGCCATCGGGCGCCGTGAGCACGAGTGTCACATCCTCATCACCGGACCAGAACCCCATCGGCGCGGCCGCCCCCGTGTCGCGATCACGGGCAACGATCCACACCAGATGAACCGGCGCAATGCCCTCTTCCGGCGCCGCCGCAAGGCGTGCCGCAAGCGAAGCGTCCAGGATCCTCATGTCAGACCTTTTGCAGAAGGGTGAGAGCGGCGCCCTGGCTGTAACACCCGGGCATCGCCGTAAAACCGGTGTAGTCCTCGACCATCGCCTTGAAGACCGGCCGCGCCATCTCGACGGCATCGCCGGTCGCCACCCCGAAGGGCAGATAGGGATAGACCGAGAGCGCGGCGAGCGTGCCGGAAGCATCCGCCACCCCCGCCTCGACAAAGGTCGCAAACCAGACCCGGCCCGCGCCATGCGCAATGCTGAGCCGGTCACCGATCGCGACCGCATAGCCCGCGGCAAGCCCCGAGAGGGCAAGCGCGGTGCGATCTTGCGCGATCGCGGCGACGATCACGCCATCGCCCGGCGCGCCGCCCGCCGCGGGCAGGTAGACCGGATCGGTCCAGAGGAAGGTTTTTGCCATGCCGTCGAGCGCGAGGATCTTTGCATCCACCTCGCGCGCCTCCGCCCAGGAGCGCGCCACAAGCGGCACCGTCGCCGTCCAGAGTGGCGTGGCAAGGCGCGCCGACCAGAGCTGCCCGCGCCCATTGCCGGACATCTCGTCGAAACGCCGCAGGGCAAGCGGGATCTGCGTTTCCTTGATATGCGCGCTCAGAAACGCCAGCGGATAAGGAAAGGTCAGCGCCATCAGCGTTTCCTCGGATTGGCGTTGATCGACTGCACCCGCTGCGGCAGCGCCCGGTCGAAGCGCGCGAGCCCCTCGCGCATCTCGGCCCGCACCGTCGCCAGGATCTTGCCGTCATCGCTGATCGTGAGCTCGGAGGCGGACATCGCCAGGCCCCCGCCCTCGCGCTCCATCATGCGCCTGGAGACATCATGCGGAATGATCCGCGTGCCGCTCGGCAGATCGACAATCTCGCCGCCGCGTTCGTTGATGCGGGTGAGCCCGCCCTTCCAGTTCGGGGTGCCGTTGGCATTGGCCCCGATCCCGAGGCTCGAGAGGATGCCGCCCAGAAAGCCGTTCCCCGTGCTTCCAAAGAGCCGGTCGAAGGCCGCGTTGAGCATCATCTCGCCCAGCTTGGCGATGATCTGGCCGAGCGCCTCCTTGAAGCTCGACGCCCCGGTCAGGAAGGAGGAGAAGGCGCCGGTGATCGACTGGCGCCAGCTGTCGGTGGCGTCCTGCAGCGCCTGCATCCCGTCGATCTGCTGCACCAGCGCGGCGATCTGCCTGCCGCTCGCCGAGGCCGCGGAGACGCCCGCCTCCCGCAGCTTGTCGAAGATCGTGCGCTCGGTCCCGGTGGCGAACATCGTCGCCTTCAGCTTCGCAAGATCCTCGTTGAGCCCCTTGAGCACCTTTTGCAGATCCGAGAGCTTGCCCGCGGCCCCGCCGCCAGATCCGCCCCCGCTGCCGCCATTGTTCAGCGTGGTGAGCTCGGAGTTCGTCGCGGTGACCGCCGCGCCGAGCCTCCCCACCGCCGCGCTTGCCGCCTCGAAGCCCGCCGTCACTTTCGAGGAGGCGCTCTGTGCCATTTTGTCCGCGGCCTCGCCAGCCTCAGCCCCGGCTTCGGCCAGCTTCCCGGAAAGAGCACTTGCTGACGCGACCACGCCAACAAGTGCTGATTTAAGCCCTTCGACCTGAGAAAGCTCCCAGACAAAATCATGGAACTTCGATGCCATTTCGGAGAGCGCCCAGAAGAAGGCCGACTTCATCCGCTCCCAGACAGCGGCCAGCCCGTCCGGGATCGCCCCGGCGCTGGTGACAATGCCGTCCCAGACCCCGGAGGCCACCGCGCCCAGAAGCGAAAGCGCCTTGCCAAACCCGCCCGCCGCCGCAACGAGCGCCATGAACTTGCCCACGAGCCAGCCCGCCCCGACAATGAGCGCGCCAAACCCGGTGGCGATCAGCGCCCGCCCCATCAGCGTGAAGGCCCCCGCGAGCGCCCGCGTGGCATTGGCCGCGAGGATCGAGGCGAGCGTGGTGCGCCCGAGCGTCATCTGATACGTGGCCGCGGCCGCGGAAGCGGAGATGATCGCGCGCACCGCCGTGGTGCCGAGCGCAATCGCAAAGCGCCCGGCAAAGAGCGTCGCGACCACGGCCGCCGTTCCGGCGAGCGTGCGCATCATGGTCATCAGCGTCTCGGCATGCGCGCGCAGGCTGGAGGCCACGGCCGTCACCGCTTCCGCCGCCGCCATCAGCGCGGGCACGACCATCGCGCCGATCGTGTTCTGCAGCCCCGTCCAGGCGAGCTGCATCTGCGCGAGCGCCCCCTTGCCCGCCTTCAAGGACGCAATGGTGCTGCCGTCCATCACCGCGCCGACCCGCTCGGCCATCGCCGCATATTCGGCCATGCCCGCGCCGCCATTGCGCAAAAGCGGCAGGAGCCCGGAGGCCTCATCGGCCACCGCCTCCATATAATAGATCATCTCCGCCTGCGAGAGCTTCGCCGTCTCCAGCGAGGTGACATAGAGCTGGAGCGCATCCGCCCCCGAGAGGTTGCGGAACTGCGCCGCCGTCACCCCGACCTTGGGCGCGATCTTCTCGAAGAAGTCGGCCATCTCGCCGCCGCCGGTCTGCAGGAAGTCGCCCACCCGGTCATTGGTGTCCTTCAAAATGTCGGAGAGCTTGCCCTCTTCGATGCCGACACTTCTCGCCCCCGCGGCCCAGCCCTGGAACTGCTCGGGCGTGGTGTTTGCAAGCGTCGAGAGGCGCTGGATCTCGGCACCGGCATTGATCGCCCCAAGCCCCATCGCGACAAAGGCCGATTGCATGGAGGCCGCAATGCCCCCCGCCATCTTCCCCGCCCGCGCGGCAAAGCTGGCGAGCGTCCCCTGCGACCCCTTGAGGCCCTTCGAGAATTGCGCCGCGTCGAGCCCCAGGTTCACCCGGAGCGCGCCGATAACAGAAGATGCCATGGATGTCCCTCAGTGACGGGCGAGCGCCCGATCGATCCTGTCCCAGGCCGCGTGGAACCGCTTCACCCGGTCGTGCCGGTCTTCCGGCAGGCCGACGAAGCGTTCGAGCGGGATTGTCTTTTGCAGATGCGGCAGCATGGCCCCGAACCAGACGAGCTCGCGCTCGCGCTGCAGCCGCTTTGACGCCCCCTCGAAGTGGATTAGAAGAAGGCGCGGGGTCAGCGCCCAGAAGGCGCCGGGGTCGAAGCCCGCCGCGGTGTAATCCCGCAACAGGCCCGTGATCGTTACCGCTTCGCCCGCCCGGCTTTGGCCGGGCGTTTGACGTTTCCCGGGGCGGCCTTGGCCGGGCGTTTGACGTTTCCCCGTGCGATCTCCGGGGCAACCTCCGGCGCGGCCGCGGCCGAGGCGCGCGCCACGGCATCGGCATTCGTGCTCAGGATCTGGCCTGCCAGTTGCAGCGTCATCTCGGGATGGCGCTGGCGCAGCCCCGCCCACATCAACACTCGCAGATCCGAGGCCGAGATCTTCCCCGCCTCCATCCCTTCGAGCTCGGTGAGCGCATTCTTGCCCGTCTCCCCCTCGAAGTCGCACAGCGCGTTGAAGTCGAGCACCATCGTATAGCGCGCGCCCTCATGCGTGAGATCGACCTCGCCCTTGAATGCATTTGCCATCGATCACGCCTCCTGCGGCAGCGTCGGGTTCGGCGTGATCCGCTCGAAGATCTTGCAACCCAGCGACACCATGCGCTTCTCGCCGACCGAGCCCGAGGGAATATAGGTGTTGACGTAGCCGCGATAGCTGCGCTGCAAGCCCCCCACGACAAAGGCGATCAGCACATCTTCCCGCGTGCCCGCCTCGGTCAGCGTCGCCAGCTCGTCGAGCAGGATATGGCTCGGATGCTCCGGCCAGAACTGCAGATCCTGCGACCAGTCCGCCGCCGCGAGCATGCCCGGCATGGTCTCCTTCGAGCGCCCCGGCGATTGCATATGCGTGGTGCTGATGTCGTCGGGGGTCTTTTCCGGCATCGCGACCTCTTCGACGCCCAGGATCTGCGTCCAGCTCACCACGTCATTCGCGCTGCGCCCGATCCAGAGCTCATCCTGCCAGCCGATATCGGCCTGCGAGGGAACCTCAATCATTGCCTTCTCTCCAGTTCGTCAAAAAATCCATCGAAACGCGAAAGGGGCGATCGCTCGCCCCCGGTTCATCGTCATCGTCGCGCCGATCCGCGAGCAGGATCCCGCGGAAGCCCCCGCCCCGGTATCCGTGCAGCCGCGCGATCACCGCACGCGCCAGCGCGTCTGCCTCCTCATAGCCAGGCGCATGGCAATCAACCTGCACCCGCCCCCGCCAGAGCCCATCGGGCCCCTGCATCGTCATCCCGTCCACATGGCCGATCAGGTGCAAGATCACCGCGGGCAGCGCCGTGCCCTGCGGCAGCCGCCCCCAGGCGATCTTTTCCGCGCTGATCACCGTGCCCAGAAGCGCGCGCAAAGCCTGTTGCATCGCTCACCTCCCCTTCGCCGCGGCGCGCGCGGCCTTGCGCGCCGCCCGCGCCGCCGCCTTCTCGATCTCGGCCCAGAGGATCGGCTTCAGCCGCGCGATCGTCGGGCCCGCCTCGGCATCAAAGGCCGGGCGCATGAAGGGCCGCGGCGGCGTGCCCGGATGCAGCGTGCCCGCAAACAGCCCGCCATTGCCGTGCGGCGCGGTGCCGAACTCGACGAGATGCCCAACGCGACCACCGCTCCCCTTGACGTAAGACGGCCCGAGAAAGAGCTCGATCGCCGTGCGCTCTTCCAGCGTGAGCTTGCGGTGCAGCTTGCGCTGCGAGCCATTCAGAAGCGACCCGAACTTGATGCTCTCGCGTAGCTTGCCGGTCTTGACCGGGGCAAGCGCGCGGGCCCGCTCCGCCATCGGCTCGGCCGCCTTGCGCAGGGAGCGGCGCAACACGCTGCGCCCGACCGACTTGCTCAGATTGTCGAGCGCCCGTTCGAGATCGGCGAGCCCCTCGATCCTGAGCCGCGTGCTGTTTGCCATCACTCCACCCTCGCTTCTGCCGTGATCTCCAACCGGCGCGCGCCGATCTCCTTGATGCCGGTGATCTCATAGACCCGCCCCCCCGCGACGAGCCGGTCGACGGGCCGGATCGCAAGCGTGAAGGGGGTCGCGACCACAACAAAGCGGCTCACCACCGTCGCCTCGGTCCAGCCCGCCAGCGCGCGTTCGGCATCCGAGACATCGCGGCGGCTGGCCCAGATCGGGGCGCCAAAATCATCCGCCGCCGGATCGGCCGTGGTCCAGCGCCGCTCCGCGCTGAAGCCCGTGTCCGTGATCCCCGCGCGCCGGAACTGAATGCGCCGGTCGAGCCGCGCCATCACGCCACCACCTGCGGGCGGCGATAGCGCATCTGCGCAACCAGACGCCGGAACCCGAAGCTCAGCACCGGCGCGGTGTAGCTTTCCTCGACCGTGATCCCCGCCTCGTGCCATTCCATCGCCAGCATCAAGATCGCCTGGCCGAGCTGCGGCGGCACCACCGCGCCCGGCGCATAGCCGACATCGAGCGCAATCGTCGCCCCCGAGACGGCCTCGCGCGCGATCGAAGGCTCGCTGAACGGGCACGCGATCTCCGATCCCGCGCCGCCCACAAGGCCGATCACCGGCGCAAACGGCAGCCAGAACCGCGACCAGCACCCGCCCGGAAGATCGAGCTCCACCTGCCGCGGCACGATCATCCGGTTCGTCGCCGTCTCGACCACCGCCGTCGCGGTGGCGAGCAGCTCGCCGATCAGCACCTCGTCAGCCTCGTCAATGTGGCGCTGCCGGGCGAACTGCGCCACGGTAACCGGCAGCCCCTCGGGCGGGCTCAGCACACGCATGGCCCGTTACTTGCCCTGCTTGGGCAGACCGGTGTCTTCGGCGCCCGCCGCGCCCGTCCCTTCGCCCTTCTCGTCGTCAGCCTCCTCTTCCGGCATCTCGATCGGCGACCAGTCTTCCTCCTGGTCCGCTTCGCGCTGCGCCACCTCGGCTTCGCGCGCCAGAAGTTCGGCCTCGCGCGCATCGAGCTCATCGGCCCGGTGATCGAGATCCGCCTGCGCCTTTTCCAGCGCGGCAAGCGCATCCTTCAAGGCGGGATCGGTCGCAGCCGCGACCGCCAGCGCCGCCTTCGGCTGGCGGGAATGTTTTTCCGCTGCGCCGCGCGCAAGCAGGGCGCGCGCCGCGCTCTCTTCGAGCGCCGCCACCTCGCCGGTGTTGAACGGCCCATGCGGGCGGGTGAAGCGGAGGGCGATTTTTGCCATGGGGATGCCTTTCAAAAGGAGGATCAGCCGGTGCAAGGAGCCCCCGCACCGGCGAGAAGCGGATCAGAGCGACCAGCCCGCGGCGTTGAAGCCCGAGAAGGCAACGTCATGTTCGAGCGCGAAGTCATGCTCCGAGATCGTGCGCATCAGCGTCAGATCGTTCTGGAAAGCCGAGACAAAATTGGCGCCGTCACTGTATCCCGCCTCGGTCGACATCGAGATCGTGAGCTCCAGGCTGTCCCCAATCATCGCCTCCGAGAACTCGCCGAAGTAAACCTCGGTCTCGTCGCCCTCAGAGCCGAGGCTGTTCGGGATCTGCGAGGTGACATGGATCGGCGCCCCCTTGAGCTGCCCGCTCGCATCGATCGAGGGGTAAAGGATATTGCCATTCGCATCGCGCAACGAGGCGAGCCAGTTCTTCGTCGAGGCGCGCATGATCCAGCCCGGCTTCGTCAGCGCCACATTCGCATCCTCGACCACCGAGACCGCCTTGCGCAGCGCCAGATCTGCCGCGACCGCACTCGCCGCGATGCCCGCATCCTGCGCCGCGAGCCAGTTCCCCGCCGCAATCCAGTTGCGAATGCCGGTCGGCGTATTCGCCGACCCATCGCCCCGGATGAAGGCCAGATCCTCGCGCAGCGCCATCACCTTCAAAAGATCGTCGCGCACCATCTGCGCCATCGCGAGCCCCGAGTGACGCAAAAGCGAATTGCCGATCGGCACAAGCCCGGTCAGCTTCTTGAAGCTCTGATCGAGCTTGTCAAAGCTCGGCTCGCTCGGCGCGATCGCGGCATTCTCACCCTGATAGGTCGCCGTCGCCGCGGCGAGCTGCCTGGCGTGGCGGATCTGCCCCGCGGGCATCGGGAAGGTCCGCGCCCCCGCCGCGCGCACCACCACGCGGGCGCGCAAAAGCTCGATCAGCCCCTCGGCCATCGGGCGCGGGATCGTCACGCCCCCCGCCGCCTCGGTGGCCCCCGAGAGCGCCGCCGAGATCCCCGAATGCCCCTCCCCCTCCAGATAGGCCGCCGCCTTGTCGCGATCCCCCCGCGCCCGCGCCAGAGCATGCACGACAAAGCCGACCTCGACGCCCTGCTGCGCCGGATCCTGCGGCTGCGCCGCCGCGCGCGGCAAGGTGCCCGCCCCCGCACCCTCATCGCCCACGGCCGCCGCCGCCAGCGCCGCCTCCGCGGTCTCGGCGCGCTTCACCTTGGCATCAAGCCCGTCAAAGGCCGCTTTCGCGGTCTCAAAGGCCGCAAGCGCCGCGACATGCTCGGGCGCCTCTGCCCCCGCGCCCGCCGCCTCGATCTGCTCGATCGCATCGGCCGCGGCAGAAAGCGCGCTCGCGGCGGCCTTCCGGTCGCGGCGCAGATCGTCAAGTTTGGTCATGGTGTACCCCAGTGCAAAAAGCCGCCCGAAGGCGGCGGTGTGGACCTGCCGCGACCGGCAGGAAGATGAAGAGTTTCAGAGCGCGGCGCGGGCCAGTGCTGCCGCCGCGATGGCGCCAAAGCGCGCCGAAGGGGCCGGGCGCGCCGCCGCCCCATGGGCCGAGATCATCCGCGCATAAAAGGCCGCCCGCGTCTCGATCGTATCGGCCAGCCCCCGCGCCACCGCCTCCGCGCCCCGGAAGCACGCCCCGCCATCGCAAGGATCGCCGCTCACCGAAAGCCGCGCGGCAAGATCGCCCGGCGGAATGTTCCGCCCGCGCGCCACCGCCGCGTGGAACGCCGCCTCGATCTCGTCGAGCGCGCGCAGGAGCTCCGCCATCCCCGCCTCGGTCCCCGGATCGGGGCGCTTGGCGCGCGCATGGCTTGACGTCAGCCGATAGGCCTGCTCGCCCCGCGCATCCGGCCCGACCACGCTCGTGGCCTCAAGCGCCACCCCGATCGAGCCCACCACACCGCCCGGCGTGAGCGCGATGGAGCTGGCCTGTGAGGCCAGCCAATAGGCCGCCGAGGCCGCCATCGGCGCGGCAATCGCATGGACGGGCTTGCGCGCCCCCGCCGCGGCCACCGCCTGCGCCGCATCCTCGCAGCCAAGCACCAGCCCGCCCGGACTGTCGAGATCGAGCACGATCGCCGCCACATCGGCCCGCTCGGCAAGCTCGGCCATCGTCTCGGCCAGCCCGAAGTAGGTGGACCAGCCAAACCACGCCTCCAAAACCGCACTGTTCGGTGTCAGGATCCCGCGCACCGGCACCACCGCGAGCCCGCGCTGCACCGTGAAGCGCTCGGCCCCAAGTGCCGCTTCGGCCCCGCGCGCTGCCGCTTCGGGGGATGCCGCCTCGGGCACTTCCCGCGCGA
Source organism: Rhodobacter maris (assembly GCF_900217815.1). Taxonomy (GTDB): domain Bacteria; phylum Pseudomonadota; class Alphaproteobacteria; order Rhodobacterales; family Rhodobacteraceae; genus Rhodobacter; species Rhodobacter maris. Next base: position 1,244 of record NZ_OBMT01000026.1, on the reverse strand, counting down.
GCATGTCGCGCGCAAACTCCGCCGCAATCGCCACCGGCGCCCCCGCCAGCATCGCCCCGATCTCACTGCGCATCGCTCTCTCCTTTGGTGTCGCGCGTCATGTTCGAGGGCGGATAGAGCCGATCCCCGCCCGCGATCGGCGCAAGCCCCTCCTTGATCCGCCCCTCGTCGGGCGTCATGAACGGCCCGCCAATCGCCGCCTTCAGCGCGTCATAGCGTTCCTTCGTTGTCGGCCGCAGCAACGTGTCGAAGTCATGGCGGAAGAAGAACCCCGCCCGCCGCTCCCGATCGGTGAGCAGCGAGAGCGCATATTGCTGCTCCAGAAGCCCGCCCCAATGCAGCAGGCAATCGGTCAGATAATCCGTCGCCGCCTGCTCGGAGTTCGCCTTCACCCCATATTCGAGGATCTGCAGTTTTGTCGGCGGCACCCGGTAGATCGAGGCGATCTGTTCGCGGTCAAAGCGGCGCGTTTCCAGAAGCTGCTGATCGGCCGCACTGACATCGAGGCTCTTGATCTCGTCGCTCCCGCCCAGAATCGGAATGCCCTTCCCCTCGGGATCGTCGAGCGTCGCGCGCAACCGGCGCTGGTTGCGGTAATAGGCCTCGTCATCGTCATAGACGTCCTCCATCCTGACATAGGCCTTGAGAAAGGTGCCCGAAGCATTGCGCGCCGCCGCCTCCTGCCCGGCAAGCGCGATCCCCACGCTCTCGGCCGCAACCTCGATCGGTGAGCGCCCGGTCCAGCCATCGAGCGCCATATAGCGCAGATGCACCATCGCCCGCGCAGGCACCCGGCGCAGCACCCCGGCCCCATCCTCGATATCGTAAAACCGCGCCCGCCCGGCCTTCAGCACCGAGACCGCATCGGGCAGAAGCGTCTCGACCAGCACGAGATCACCGCCACCATCGCGCGGCGCATAGGCATAAGCATTGCCGCGCAGCGCGAACACATAGGCGAGCGCAAAGCGCATCACGATCGCCGGAATGCCCGGCGCGCTCTCGACATTGAGCAGATAGGCCGCCGGATGATCGCGCACCCGCTGTTCCTGCCCGTTCGCACCCCGCTGATAGAGCTTCAGCGGCACCTTGCTCAGATCGCCCGCGATCACGTTGCAGCAGCTGAACACCGTCGCATGTTTCTGCGCCGCACCCGGCGAGACCCGCGGCAGCGACTTCACCCGGCTCTGCCCGCCCCAGCCGATCTCCGAAAGCCACCCCGCCGGGGCCGAGATCCCCGAGGCCGG
>NZ_OBMT01000047.1 GCF_900217815.1 Rhodobacter maris | reverse complement strand
GGCTTTTCGCTGCGCGTGCCCGCGGAGCGGCTCGACGAGCTGATGGACCGGGTGGGCGAGCTGGTGATCGCGCAGTCGCGGCTCGCGCAGATCGCGGGAGCCAGCAACGATCTCAACCTCAAGGCGGTGGCCGAAGAGCTTGACCGGCTCTCCTCGGGGCTGCGCAACACCACGATGGGCATCCGCATGGTGCCCATTGGCACGCTCTTCTCGCGGTTCCGCCGGCTCGTGCATGACCTCTCGCACGATCTCGGCAAGGAGATCGATTTCGTCACCACCGGCGAGGAGACCGAGCTCGACAAGACGATGATCGAGCGGCTTGCCGATCCGCTCGTCCACCTTATCCGCAACTCCGTCGATCATGGCGTCGAAGCCGCCGAACGGCGGGCCGCGGCAGGCAAACCGGCGAAAGGGCAGGTGCGGCTCAGCGCCTCCCATACCGGCGCCGAAGTGGCGATCACCATCACCGATGACGGGGCGGGGCTCGATGCGGTGCGGATCCGCGCCAAGGCCGAACAGGCCGGGCTGATCGGCCCCGAGCAGAAGATCTCCGATCAGGATCTCTACCAGTTCATCTTCCATCCGGGCTTTTCCACCGCGCAGGAGATCACCGCTGTGTCGGGGCGCGGGGTCGGCATGGATGTGGTGAAACGCACCATCGAGGGGCTGCGCGGCACGATCGAGCTTGCGAGCACGCCCGGGCGCGGCACGGTGGCGACGCTGCGCCTGCCGCTCACGCTCGCGATCATCGAGAGCATGCTGGTGCAGGTCGGAAACGGCCGCTATGCGATCCCGCTCTCGGCGGTGGAGGAATGCGTGGAACTGCCCGCGGCGAGCGAGACCACGGCCCAGGGGCGCAATTTCCTCAATATCCGCGGCCGGCTCGTGCCCTTCATGCGGCTGCGCGAGTTGTTCCGCGTTCGCGCCGAGGCTGCGCCCCATCCGAAAGTGGTGATCGTTTCGGCGGGCGAGGACCGGGTCGGCCTCGTGGTCGACCAGATCATCGGCAACAGCCAGACGGTGATCAAGTCGCTCTCGAAACTCCATGCCGATGTCGAGACCTTCTCGGGGGCGACGATCCTTGGCGATGGCGCGGTGGCGCTCATTCTCGATGTGGGCGCGCTGGTGGGCTTTGGCCGCAATTTCGAACGCCAGATCCGCGATGAGCGGCTGGGGAGGGTGGCATGAGCAGCGAAACGCAAGCAACGGGCATGCGTGCCCTGACCGTCGGCCTGCAGGGCGAGGTTTTTGCGCTGCCGGCCGAAACCGTGAGCGAAATTCTCGACATGGTGCCGATCACCGAGGTTCCCAATGCCCGGGCCTTTGTCTGGGGGGTGATCAATGTGCGCGGCAAGGTCGTGCCGCTCGCCGATCTGCGGGTGATGTTCGGCATGGCGCAGACCGCGCCCGATGCCGACACAAGGATCGTGGTCACCGAGATCGAGCTCGACGGCGAGCCGACTTTGGTCGGCATCATCGCCGACAAGGTTCACGACGTGACCGAAATCGCGGAGGCCTCGGTCGAGGGGGCTCCGAAAGTGGGCATGCGCTGGCCCGCGGAATTCGTCCGCGGCATCGGCAAGCATGGCGAAGACTTCATCAT
>NZ_OBMT01000023.1 GCF_900217815.1 Rhodobacter maris | reverse complement strand
CGGGCAGCTATGCCGATCCCTACCGCACGAATACGGCGATCAGCGTCACATGGCCGGCCGCCTTTGTCAGCGGCAGCACGCCTGCCGTTGCGCATGCGCTGCGGCTCGGCGGCGACAGTGCCGTCAACCCCCAGGCGCGCGCCTTGCTCTTGCAGGCGGCGGGGGGCCCCACCGCGACCGGCTGGGCCACGCTGCGCGTCCAGCGGTGCAGCGGCGATGCAACGGACCGCCCCGCGATCCTGTCGCTGATCGCGATCGGCCGCTGGTTCTGAGGAGGCACCACCATGGCACTCATCATCACCCTCTCGCCCTGCCGCGATGACCGGGCTCTCACGCTCTCCCTTGCCGGGCGCGTGCTCACGATCACCGGGATCGCCGTCGATCTTGACGCGGAGATCCCCGAGGCGGCGATCGACTGGATCATCGGCGCGCCGGTGACGGACGGCGACGACACCCTCCTGACGCTGCTCTTCCCGATCGGCCCGAACGCGCCCGCGGCGGCATGCTTCCCGGTGCCGCTCCGCGTCGAAGCCGATGGACCGGTGGCGCTGCCGCCGCGGGATGGCGCAACGGGATGACACCGCAAGGATATGCGGTCAGAGCATAGCTCGCGGTTCTACCTGCTTTGCATGCCGGATCGCAGAAGTTCTGCCCATGGCGCTTGGGGTGAAGGCTCAACATATTGATTTAACGTAACTTTGCACTTCATTCGCGACGGCCGCGAAAAGTGCAAAGTTACCAGCGGTGCCACCGCGCCGCTGAACCGCAAAATGCCCGTAAAATCGGCCTTTTAGTGCGCTTTATCGGGAGTTGCAGAAGTGCCTGTATGGCCGCGATACTGGCCTCAGAGTGGTTCGTGCAGGAGACCTGCCGCCCGTCACGAGTGCAAAGTTCAGCGGCGTCCATCCCCTATCCGGACCGGAAAAACGCCGCAATCTCGGTCAGTTACCGCTTGCTCCCGGTTTTTCCCAGCTGTTCCCGGATTACCTCGGTCGTACCGGGTTATTTTGTCGGGTTACACCGGGGCGGTCTCTGACATCGGCGGCAGTTCAACCCCACGTGGGCAGAGAACAGTGCGCAGAAGACAAGAAGAATCGGGCGCGGCAGAATCGGGCGATCGCGGGGCTGCGCAAAGGCGGCGTTTGCCCCGCCTCCGCGAGGGGAAACCCGACCGCGCGCGATCCACGACAGGGGCAAGCGCGGGCAATTGCCCAAGCGAGCATCAGTGGAACGCGACAGGGCGCGCGTGGCGATCGTTTATAGGGGGCCGGAGGAAGAATTTGTTGATTGGATTTATTATCTCTGCATACTCGTGAAGGTTGGATTGCAGGAGTCCCCAGTCTTGTACGCAATCGTGCGTCAATTATATATTCGTGAATCCGGTTTTACCCCGTTGCGCCATCCGGATTTGATGCATTCGAACTTGTTTCAGGGGCCAGCACGCGGATTTGACCGCAAGTCCCGCCCCCCATTGGAGCGCGCCTTGCGGTTGATCGGGCAAATCAAAGACTTTTTCGAACGCACCCTTGGGCGCGAGCCGGAGGATCAGGCCTCCGGTCCGACCAACGCATCGACATTTCAGAGATTGAGGCTTTGAAACCGACCAAGCCACGGCCTTCTGAAATTAAACAAGATTCTTGAATACAGTAAATAATGGATGGATGGAAATGCGTGGATTGCTGATCGACATGGCGGATGTAATCATCTACGCCACGGGTCTTTTCTGGCTGACTGCCGGCGTTTATCTGGGAGTTCAGGTGTTGTCGGAATTCGGGCATCTGACGCGAGGCCTCATCGCCGGGGTGCTTCTGATCGTCGGCGGAGGGCTCGCCGCGTCGCTGCACTGCCTGATCTGTTTCGCAATCCTCGATATCCGCGCCTTCACCCGCCACGCGGCCAAGCAACTCGGGTCGGGCCGCTGATCCCTTCCCGCGCCCCGGCCGTTGCGTCAAGGCCGTTGTGATAAAGCCGCTCCGCCAAACAGCCCCAATGCCAGACGAGAGTTTTCAAATGCTTTCCAGACATTCCGCCCATGTTCTTGCGCTGCTCGCGGCTCTGGTCGCGCCGGGCCTTGCCCATGCCGAGGTCAACCGCCTCGATTCCCCGCTCGATTGCTCCGCGCCACTGCCCGGCGGGCTGAACGGATGCCTGCTCCGGCTGCCCTCCGGACAGAGCGCGCCCAGCGTCGAGGCGACGAACCCCGACGGCACTTCGGGCAGCGCCTCGTGGCGGCTACTCGGTCCGAGCGAGGTCGCCGGCCTGGCGAAGATCGATCTTTCGGGAACGCTGATCGTGGTCGATCTCACGCTTGGCAAGGACAAGGGGCGTGTACCCTATTTCAAGGCCGAGAAGGCCGCGATCCATGCGCTGGTGGCAGCGCTGCCGCCCGAGGAGCTCGTCGCGCTCTCCACCTTCGGCGCCACCCGGACCGATGTCGTGCCGTTCACGCGCGACCGGCAGGCGGTGCTCGGCGCGATCGACGCGCTGACGCTGACCGAGACCACGACGCTCCTGCAACGCAATCTGCTCGACGCGATCCAGATTGTGAAGGCGCAGTCCAGCCTGGCGATCGGGCGCATCCTACTGGTGAGCGACGGGCTCGACGAGGACGCGGCGCTGCCGGTCAAGACGATCACGCTGGCGCAGCAGACCGGGGTCTCGATTTCGGCGCTGGGCAGCTATTGGCAACGCAGTGGAGCCGAGGATATCGGGCGCGGGCGCGGCTATCTCGAGGCGATCGTGACCGGGACAGCCGGGGAATTCGCCGCCGCCGAATATCGCAAGAAAGCAGATGCCGATCGCGCCGTCACCGATCTGGCCGCGCGGCTGTGGCAGGTGCGCAACTCGAGCCGTCTGGTCGCGCTCGCCCCCGGCGTGACGCCGGCGCCGGCGAAGATCACCGTCAAGGTGGACCGACCGCTGGTGAGCAATTCTGCGACCCGGGTGCAGGTGGATTACACCGCCGATTATGTGCCGCTCGGCCTCGACGGCAAGCCCCTGCCCCCGCCCGCGCCGCCCAAACCCGCCCCTGCACCCGAGGCGAAGGCGCCGTCGCCTGTGGTCAAGCCGCCAGTGCTGCCGGTGCCGCAACCCGTCGCGAAGCGCGATTACCTTGCCGAGGGGATGAAGCTCGCGAAGGACCACTGGTATGTGCTCGCGGGGCTTGGCGCGGCGCTGCTGATTGGCCTGATCGGGGTTCTGGTGGCGAAGCGCAGCAAGTCCGAGGAGGACGATCTGGTTCTCGACGACGAGGGCGACGAGCTGGGGGGCGGGCGCACCGCCACGGCATGGCCGCCCGGGCCGACGCCGGTCCTCGCGCCCGAGCCGCCGCGCGCGGTGCTGTTCGACAAACATTCCGGGCGCCGGATCGAACTGCGCGAGGCACGCCTTTCGATCGGGCGCGGCAGCAAGAACGACATCATCCTTGAGGATGACAGCGTTTCGCGCGCCCATGCGATCTTGCAGCTCGGCCCTGATGGAGGCGCAGCGATCACCGATCTGCAATCACTCAACGGCACCTTCGTGAACGGGGTGCGCGTGGGCGAGACCAAGGGGGTTCAGTTCGGCGACGCGATCAAGCTCGGCGATCGGGCCCTGATTTTGCAACACCCCTGACACGAGAGGACATGGCATGAGCAACGACAAGACGAGCTGGGTCTTCGACCACAATTCCGATCGGCGCGACAAGAAGGAAGAGATGTTCGATCCCTCCGAGCGCACCGCCGCCCTGACCGAGGCGATGCAGCCCTTGAGCACGCCCCGCGGAGGGTCGGACGACGAAAGCACCCGGATGATCGGCACAAACCGCGATCTGAGCGAGCGCACGGTGATCTACAGTCCGGCGACGCAGGAGACCGCGAAGAAGGAAGACACCTTCACCGAGCAGGTCGATCCGGTGGTTGGCTGGCTGGTGGTGCTGAACGGCCCCGGCAAGGGCCGGTCGCTGACGCTCGGGCACGGGCTCAACCAGATCGGGCGTGGCGCGCGCCAGCGCGTTTCGGTGGATTTCGGCGACACGCTGATTTCGAGCGAGGACCACGCGAAGATCCTCTACGAGGATGGCGAATTCTTCATCGCGCATGGCTCGGGCATTAACCTGACCAAGCTCGACGGCAAGCTCATTCCGAACATGGTGCCGCTGCACGACCGCGCCATCATCCAGCTTTCGAAGAACACCACCTGTATCTTCGTGGCGCTGTGCGGGCCGGAGTTCGACTGGAGCAAGGTCTGACCGGCGGACTTGGCCCGACTGGGCCGACTGAGGCGAACGAGGACCGACAGGGGTGGGAGGCAGGCGCATGCGCAGTATCTGCGGCGGGGCGATGGTCGGCGACCGAGACCATCAGGAAGACGATTTTACCTTCGTCCTCGCCGACGCGCGCCGCCCGGATTCGACCGTTCTGATCGTGCTGTGCGACGGCATGGGCGGCCATGTCGGCGGCGAGGTGGCGGCGCAGACCGCGGTGCGCGCCTTTCAGGACAGGTTCGAAAGCTTCACCAGCACCGATCCGCAAAAGCGGCTGATGTCGAGCCTCGAGGCGGCGAACCGGGTGATCGGCGAGCGCATCCGCGCCAATCCGGGGCTCGAGGGTATGGGCTGCACCCTGATCGGTGCGATCAAGCTGGCGGATCGGCTGATCTGGGTCAGCGTCGGCGACAGCCATATCTATCTGTTCCGCAACGAGACCTTGACCAAGCTGAACGCCGATCACTCGCTGTTTTCGGAGCTGATGATCAAGGTCAACCGGGGCGAGATCACGCTGCAGGAGGCGCAGGCCAATCCGCGGCGCAATGCGCTGATATCGGCGGTGATGGGGCGCGAGATCGCGCAGATCGACTACAATCACGCGGCGCTGCGCGAAGGCGATCTGCTAATCTTCGCCTCCGATGGGCTCGACACCCTGCCCACCGAGCGGCTGCGCCAGCAGATCTCGGCCGTCTATGGGCGCGAACCTGAAGAAGTCACGCACGCCCTGCTCGACGCGGTCCGGCTCTGCCGCAAGCCGCGACAGGACAATACCACCATCGTGGCCTGCTATCACACACTTCAGCAAGTGCCGTTCTGGCGCGAGATGACGCGCTGGCCTTTGGCGATGGCATCGCGCTGGCGCTTGTCAGGCGCGCAGCGTGTGGCAATTGGGGGGGGCGTCGTGGCGCTGCTGGTGATTGCCGGCGTGCTGTTGGCGGGGTTGCGCGACACGCCCCCGCCAACAAAAACCGTCCCGGCGGAAACCACGCCCGCAAAACCGCCCGCCGAAATCGCCCTTCCCGACCCGGCAAGCGAACCCCTGCCGCAATCGCCAGACCAGTCTTCGGCATCCGCGCCCTCCGACGGGAGCGGCGCGCAAGGTGCGGCCCCGTCGGAGGCGGGCATCATCGGCTCGGTGGTTCCCGATCAAATGTCATCCACGGCCGACGCGTCCAAGGCCGAGGCTGCGGCGTCGAACGCTGTCGGGCCCGAGACTGCCGTGCCGCAGGTTGCCGAGCCTCAGGGGGCCGTGTCAGCGACGGTGCCCGGACCGACCCAAAGACCGCGCGCCAAGCCGGGAACGCCCCCCCCTGGCACGCCCTTGGGGGCGCCTTCCCCCGATCCGATCGCGATCACACCGCCCCCGGCGACGCCGACCGCCCCCCTCCCCGATCCGGCCACTGAGGCGCAGAAATGACACGGGCCCTTCCCAGCGGCACGCGCTTTGCCGGGTTCGAATTGCAGCGGGTGCTCGGCGCGGGAGGGTTCGGCATCACATATCTGGTGCGCGACATCAAAACCCGCACCAGCTATGCGATGAAGGAATATTTCCCTACCGACATCGCCGAGCGCGACGGCCTGTCGGTGCGGATCGCCCCGGTGCATCAAAGCCGGTTCTCGCTCGGGCTCGAGGCCTTCTTTCAGGAAGCCGAGATCCTGCGCAGCCTGCCCGCCATCCCCGGACTGATCGTGGTGCGGGGGCTGTTCCGGCGTAATGGCACCGCCTATGTGGTGATGGAATTCGTCGACGGAAAGAAGCTTTCGGACCTGCTGCAAGGCTATCTCGACGCCGGGCGTCCGGTGCCCGAAGCGCCGATCCGCAACCTTCTCGTCTCGATCAGTCGCGCGCTCGACACGGTGCATCAGGCCAAGCTGATCCATCGCGACATCAAACCCGACAACATCATGGTACGCGAGCGCGACGGCCAGGCGATCCTGATCGATTTCGGCGCCGCTCGGCATTTGCGCAACGAAAGCGAGAACGCCATCTACACGCCCTCCTTCGCCGCTCTTGAGCAAATTCCGCCTCCGTTGCGGCGCCAGCACGGGCATTGCAAGGAAGGCCCCTGGACCGATTTCTTCGCGCTATCGATGGTGGCCTATGTGATGATGACCGGGCGCAAGGCGAGTTCGGCCGAGGCGCGCGCGGCCGCCCTTGCGGCGGGCGAACCCGACCCCTATGTGCCGGTTGCCCGCGCGGGTGGTGGAAGCTATTCCGCGGAACTCTGTGATCTGGTCGATTTCGGCTGCACGCTCGAACCGCTCAAGCGCCCCGCCACGGCGCGCGAATTCCTTGCGTGCATCGGCAAGAGCACCTCCGGGGCGACCGACCGCGGGGCGGCGCGCCGAAACGGCCTGCCGCGGACCTCCTCGATTGCACCGAAGGCGCGAAACGCCTTCATCCTGATGGGCATTGCGGCGCTCCTGATCGGAGCGATCTGGGCGGGGCTTTCCTGATGAAACCACTTTTCCTGCGTCTTCTTGCAACCGTTCTCATGCTCTGGACGAGCCTTCTGCCGGCAACAGCCGAAGACCTGAGACGGCTGGCCGAGGCGGTCAATCCGGGGCTTGGTCGGGTGATCGTCGAGAAACCCGGGGGGTTCGCGCTTGGCACAGGTTTCGTGGTCAAGGCGCTGGAAAACGACCAGTATCTCTTCGTCACCAATGCCCATGTGGTGGCCGGCAAGATCGAGGCGATCCGGGTCGGGTTCCTTCTGCGGGGCGAGCTTGGCGGCGAGGTGCTGGCGCTTTTTGATGCGGTCGCGCTGGCGCGCAGCGAAAAGCAGGATCTGGCGCTCTTGCGCCTGAGCCGCGCCGATCAGCAAAGCCAGACGGCGCTTGGCGTGCTCAGGCTGGCCGGACAGGATGCCGGACAGGGCGCAAGTGTCGCCGCGTTCGGATTTCCGGGCATTGCCGATGCGGAAAACGCGATCACCGAGCGTGAGCTGTTCCGGTCTTCGCTGACCAGCGGGGTCGTCAGCCGGACGCTAGAAACCACGAACTGGGGCATCGACCAAAGCCATTATCCTGTGCAGATCATCCAGCATGACGCCGCGATCAACACCGGCAATTCGGGCGGGCCGCTCGTCGATACCTGCGGGTCGGTGGTGGGGGTGAACACTTCGGTCGTGCATGGGCCGAGCGGGCGCGAGGTCTATCAGGCATCGAGCAGCACCGAAGTCCTCCGGTTCCTGAGCCGCGAAGGCTACACCTTGCCCGCGGTAACGGGCAGCTGTTCGGGGGCTCTGGTCGGACCCGGGCTGGTGGGCGATCAGGGGCTCGTGATCCTGAGCGCGGTGCTGATTCTGGCGGCGGCAGGGGCGCTCTTGCTGATCCTGCGCCGCGGCGGCTGGAGCGTCGGGCGGGGGGGAGGGAGGCCCATCCTTGCGGTGTCGGTGATCGGCCCCGATGGCCGCGGTGCGCTGACCCGACTCGACGGGCGCAGCCTAGCGCGCGGGGCGGTCGTCGGGCGGTCGTCGCGCGCGGCGGTGTCGCTGAACGATCCGAAGGTCAGCGCGCGGCATCTGGAATTGCGGCTCGACAACGGCGCGCTTTATCTGCGCGATCTCAAGTCGAGCAATGGCACCACGATCGACGGAACCCCCGTGATGCCGGGCCGCGCCGAGCGGATCAGCTCGAAATCGGTGATCGGCCTCGGACTGTCACAAATCCGGATCAGCAAGCTCGACTGAGCGGCAGGGCACGGCACCCGCAAAGACTGCAGGCCCTCCCGCCTGCCCTGTCTCAGGCCGATCCGGGTCAATGGTGCGGTCATAACTTTGGGTCAGATCTTACGGGATTTACGGCAGGCGATTTGCGCTCCGAGCTTGCAGGCCTTGTCCTTCAGACGTTGCGCCGCCGCCTGATCGCGGGGCAAGCCGCCGCGACCGTCTTCGTAATAGACGCCCAGACGCGCACAGGCCGTCGCCGCGTTGCCGCCGCACGCTTTGAGAAATAGCATCGCCGCCTTGCGATCGTTGCGCCCCCCCGGCACCCGCCCGGTTTCATAGGCCAGTGCCAGATCGGCACAGGCCGCCGCCATGTCCCCTTCGTCGCAGGCCTTGCCAAGCGCCTTCTGCCCCAGTGCGGCATTCGCCCCGGCATAGTCCTGCGCGAGCAGGTTCAGCCGCCCGAGATCGAGGCAGGCCTCCATGTTGCGGGCCACGCAGCCAAGGTCGAACAGCGCCGCCGCGCGCGACAGATCACGGCTCCGCCCGCCCTGACCGGTGGCGAAATCCTTGCCAAGATAGCCGCAGCCAAAGCCGTTGCCCAATTCGCACGATCGCTCGTAGAGCATCGTGGCACGAGTCGCATCGACGGTGCCTCCCGCCGCACCTGTCGCGAAGCCGAGCCCGGCCTCGACGCAGGCCCGGCCATCCTCGTCCCGGTCACAGGCAACGACCTGCGCGAGAACCGCCGTGCTCACCCCGGTTCCGACTCCGGTTCCCGTCTCGATGTCGCGGCGCAGCGTTTCGACCTGCAGCGCCGCCTCCGAGGCGCGGTAAGGCGGCGCCCCGGCGCGCGTGCAGGCCACCGCATCGTGCAGCGCGCAGGCGTGCGCGATCAAGCGCGCGGCCTCGTTGCGATCGGCATGCATGTCGTTGGCGGGCGCGGCATGCACCAGCAAGCCGGCCGCAAGGGTGCAGCCCTCCGCCGCGCCGAGCCCGCAGCCCGCGGTGGCGAAGGCAAGGGCCTGCTTCGGATCGGCGGCCAGCGTCTCGCGCCCCGTCAGCAGCAGCTGCGCGAGCTCGGCACAGGCCCCGCCCCATTTTCGCGCGCAAGCCTCGCCCAGCATCGCGGCTACCCGATGCGCCTGCCCGGGCAGCAGAAGCCGGGTCCGGGCGGCGTCGAGACAGGCCGCCTCGGAGCCTTGGCAAAGGTCGGGCTCGGGTGATGAGTCGGGTACGGGCGTGCCCGCCCCGGGGAGCGACATCGCGACCGGGGCCAGCGCCGAGGCGGGCCAGGGCGCGGCCTGCGCGCCCGCTCCCGGGGCGGAGCCCCCCGCCTGCGGCGCGCGCAGTGCCAATCCGGCCGCCATCAGGGCGAACGCGACGACAAGCGCCAGCGCTATCCCCTGCCGCCACCAGCCGGGCCGGGCCGCGACCGGCGCGGGGGGCACCTCCGGCTGCGCGCGCTTCGGCGCGCCTGTGTGCGCTGTCGCGTGAGCGGTCGCACCAGAAGTGTCATGCGCCGCCACGCGCAGAGCGTCGAGGCTCTGAAACCGGTCGCGGGCGTGATATGCGAGCCCCTTGCGCAGGGTCGTGGCAAGACCGGGCGAAATCTCGCCTGCCGCCTCGGCGCGGTCGAGTTCGGGCAGGCTGTCGGTCTCATCGCGCCCGATCGCCACCGGCGGGCCAGACTGGAACATCGCCCGATAGACCGTGGCGCAGATCGAATAGACCTCCGAGGCGACAGTCTGGGGCGCGTTTTCCAGATATTGCTCGCGCGGAGAGAAGCTGGCCGAAGCCAGCGTGGTCACCGAGCGGGTTGCGCTTCCGAGCGACTGCCGCGCGGTACCGAAATCGATCAGCACCGGGCGTCGGTCGGTGCTCTGGATCATGATATTGCCCGGCTTCACATCGCGGTGCAGGAACCCCGCGCGATGTACCACGGCAAGGGCCGAGACCAGTGCGTCCAGAAGGTCGCGCGCCTCGGTTTCGGAATAAGGCTGGCGCTTGAGTACCTCGGACAGGGGCGTCCCGTCGACCAGCGGCATCACCAGATAGGCGGTGTTGTTGCCCTCGAAGAAATCGAGCACGCCGACGATGCCGGGATGATCGAATTTGGCGAGGGTCCGGGCCTCGTCGAGAAACCGCGCCTTGCCCCAGGCAAACATGTCACGGCCCTCGCCCTGCGTCGGCACCACCGTCAGCGCCGCGGTCCGGCCAGAGAAATCGCGCGGGAAATATTCCTTGATCGCGACCCGGCGTTCGAGTTTCTCGTCCCAAGCGCAATAGGTGACCCCGAACCCCCCCGCGCCGAGGACGCTCTCGATCCGGTAAACATTCGTTCCGCTTTGCAACCGGTGCCCCGGTTTCAAAGTTATGCCGAATTGACCTTCCTGAGGCACAACTCACTCCCCTGAAATCGATACGACGGCGGGAAATCACCCTATTATAGGCGATCCGGCGGGGCGTGTCAGCCGTAGCGTGGTCGCGCGGGCATGTGGAGAGCCCACGGTGGAACTCGACGTGCGGGCGAGTCACCTTTTCATCCTCTACGCGCTCCAGGGTCAGGAGATGGACCCCGAGGCCGACCCCTATTTCCTTCCCGGTGTGGAGCGAGAGGTCGTGAAGGGGCTCTTCACAGCGATGACGGGCCAGGGAGGACGGCCAAGCCGTTTCCCAAAGGCTCTTGCGAAGAACTACCTGGCAAAGACGGGGCGTAAAATCGGGAGCGTCTACAACCTGGGAAAGCTGCTCGACGCCTTGATGGCGAAGTATCCCGTATTGGCAAAGCTCAAGAGAGGCTCCCTGGATTGGGCGCGGTTGCAATATGAAGAATCGGAGTGTTTCATGGAGTGCCTTCTCCGATTGGGGCGAGAGTTTGGCATTGCGGCCCTTCCGATCCATGACAGCCTGATCGTTGCCAAGGCTCACGAGGATATGGCAAGAACCATACTTGTCTGCGCCTATGCTGCACGCTTCGGATTTGACCCCGAGGTAAGAGGCGAATAGCCCCTTCAAATAGAAGCTTCTTCGCCCTTTCTGGATGTCTCCGGGGAGGTCCTCTGGGGCTTCCTTGGATATATATAAGGATACTCTAGGGTATATACCTATACCTATAGCTATTAAGAAAATCCTTAGTGTCCTGGGAGGCTTCAGACACATTCAGGGCATTACTTTGAAACGTAAGAGGCCAGGGCTCTTGAGCAGAAGGAAAGAGGCCCCAGGCATATAATTTCCGACAATAATAGTAATAATAAACCCCCCATCTTTTGAAGCGCTTTTCCAAACCCCCCGCCCCCCTCTGGTGCGGAATAAAATCGCTTCGGGCCGGGAGAGTCGTGAGGGCGCCAGAGAGCCCCGTAGAACCGCATCTTGCTCACCTGAGTCTCACCCACCGGAAAACCCAACATGGCCCTCCAGTGGCGCTCTGAGAGTCTCCCTGGGCCATCCCAGGCCCAGACCCCAGCCGATCCCCTCTGCCATTGAGGCAAGCCCCTGCGGCTGGGGCCAGCGTGGCGGAATAGCCCCGTCATGGAAGTGGGTTTCGAGTTTTGGCAGAGGGCCATCCCCCACTTCTTAGACCCTAATGACAGCACAGGAGGATCACATGCTGATCGGTTATGTCCGCACCTCGACGGTGGAGCAGATTGCGGGCTTTGTCGCCCAGAGAAAGGCCCTGAAGGCGGAGGGCTGCGAGAAGCTATTCGAGGAACAGGTCAGCTCGATAGGGCAACGCAACGCCCTCTCAGCGGCGCTGGAGTTCGTTCGGGAGGGGGACACTCTCATCGTGACCAAGCTCGACCGTCTGGCCCGTTCTGTGCGCCACCTGGGCGAGATCGTGGAGGCCCTGGAGCGCAAGAAGGTGGGGCTGAGGGTGCTCGACCTGGGGCTCGATACCGGCAACGCCACGGGCAAGCTGATGCTGAATGTTCTGGGGGCCGTGGCTCAGTTCGAGCGGGAAATGATGCTTGAGCGGCAACGGGAAGGCATCGCCAAGGCCAAGGCCGATGGGAAGTACAAGGGCCGCAAGCCCACGGCTCAATTCAAGCAGGCCGAAGCTCTGGCCCTCTTGGCGGCAGGGACGCCCAAGCGAGAGATCGCCCGCAGGCTCGGCATCTCGGAGCGCTCGGTCTACCGCGTCATCTCGGCTGCGGCCTGAGCCCCACTGTGACCCCAACATCATCAAACAGGAGAGAGAACCATGCTTCGCAAACTGATCACCCTTTACCGGGTCGTCTTCCTGATCTGGTGCAGCCTGATCCTGGTCGGGACACTTCTGGGAGGGCTTGCCGTTGTCATCGAAGGCAGCACCCCAGAGGAACGCAGGACGGGCGTTGGATTGATCCTCGGAGGGGCGTTCCTGAGCGTTGTCCTCGCTGGGAGCTTTGCCCTCGCCCTGGAGAACAACGAAAGCCTGCGCAAGATCGCAGAGAAGCTCTCAGAGGGCGATAGGAGGGCCTGAGACGCCGGTGAGCCCCTTCGGGGGCTTGCCACTCCACGGCAAACCCGATCACTCTGGGAGCCGCTACGGCCCTCTCTTGAGGGCTCAGGAGATAAAGCTTGCACTTACGGGAAATGCTGGCACGCTCGCTCAAAGAAGCCGTTCAAGCCCGCCGTAGGAGAGGGAGAGAACAGCCCATTCCGGCCCCTCGTGCGCGACGCAGCGCGAATCATGGCACAGTCACAGGGGGCGGGAAACGGACTGACAGCGGTGCGGCAAGAACAAGCGTTGGATGAAGGAAGCAGACATTCATCAACTCGCTAGGCGCTGAATCGGTGAGGAATGGTGGCGCGAGCCCGATACCGCCAATTCGCCGGAGCGAACGATGCGGTTCCGGCGGAGACGCTTGAGAGCCCCCATTACTGACATGTCACGCCACACGCTAATGTCTGAGAACAGCGGGGGCGTCACCATACGACTAACAACGTCAAAACACTGAAACCATAAGCAAACTTCCGTCGACGGTGCGCAGCGCCTGACAAAGGGTAAAATTTATTTGACGGGAGTTCCATCGCAAAGCGCAATCGACTTCCCGCCAACCTAGTTTCATCGGCCTGTGAAGCTGAGATTTTTTAATTTGCTGACAGCTCTTTCAAGACTTTCTCTAGTCGAGTCCGTGCCCCATACCGCTCTTTCTTCAGGTGTCAGCGAAGAAAATTTATTCACGACGAGGTTTAAGGCATAAGTCAATGCCGCGGCTTGAGCTCGACTAAAGTCTTCGGCGCGCTTAGATACCATCCGCTCGACCTTGTTAAAAGACTTTGCAACATGCCCCCTATGACTGCCATCATCTATCATGGCTCGACAAACATCGATAATATCCAAAATTTCGTCGAATCTGGATATTTTTTCACCCACCTTTCCATGAAACTCTAAATCAAAAAGTAGCCCCAAATAGTTCGTGTCGAGCTGGTATGTTTTGAAACTGGGCTTCGCCTCCGCTCGATCATATGCCTCTTTGATATGGCTCTCTGCCAAGTCCCACCGCGGGGCATCCTGCCAAAAAATACTGTATTGCAGCCAAAACAAGGGCTCCTTTTGAATTGTTACATCCCTCCGGCATCCTTCATAGAGACGCTTAATTATCTTTCGTCCCTCTGGGGTTCTCCCAACCACACTCTCAAGGAATGAGAATCGTAAGGTTGAAGACATAATATTACGCGCCAGACGAAAGCGTTCCGATGTTTCATCCGTCGCATCGTCAATCCTTCGAGCTGCTTCAGATGCAATGCGGAGCACCGCCCCAGCAAACTCAGTCTTGTCTATATATTTCTTTAGAATGTATTCTGAAAATATGGAAGAATGTGGTTCTATTTTTTCAAGCCCATATTCCAATACCTCCGAGACCCCCTCACTCAGGGAATGCAATGTTGCGTAAGGGTCATCTCCGGTAGCATCCTCTATAAAGACCGGTTCTGTAGGCAAGCCAGCGGCCTTCAAAATCGCCGCTGTGACGATTACGCGCTTGGCGGCGGCACTCTCAAATAATGGCCCGACTGCTTTTTGGAGACGCGCAGCTATTTCAGGGTCTTCATAGGAGGCCAGGATGAAGTCTCTAAGCTCAACGCCAGGCTTCAAAATTGGCGATCGCGCCAACCTCGTCATTCCTCCCTTCTTTAAAAGTTCTTTTAGATTTGTCACGTCATCTTTATCTAATGTGTCGACTCTAAGCCGACTGGTCTTGCCCCGAAGTCGACTTTGAACCTCTTGCATGCGCACTTGGAGAATGCTGGTCGGCATCTCGACAATGTATCTTGCATCATCCGGCATGCCCTCAAAGAGATGAAAATTTGCAACAGCACTATCATAGCTTGGAAAGAAAATTATTGGATTTTCAACTCCAGATATGAACAAGATGTCTTGGGGCAAGGGGGACATTCCAGGTTTCAAGGTGAAACACTGGTAACTCTTTTCTGAAAGAATTACTTTCAAAGACTCGACGAATATTGTCTTGCCGTTACCAATCCTTGCATGAACAATTAGGGTGTTACTTTCTTGCAGTAAGCCAAGCGCGCTATTGGTTGAATTTTTCCTAAATAAGATGTAATCGGATTCGGGAAGCGAAGCCTTCGCAGCATGAAACCTGAATCGTCCAAACGAAAAAAGTTCTTGAATTTCGGCCGACGTTGCCTTCTCCGGGAGCTTGTTATCCTTCGCTGGGTCCACATACTGGAAGGTTACCAGTTCATTCTCGTGTTCCGGTCTCTTTGCTACTATTGCGCCTGAAAGTCGTTTGACAAATCCCTCCATCTGGAATGAATGTCGATAGCCAAAATTGGACACCTTTGAGATGGCGACCGGGCTTTTTGGCGCGCGAAGAATAAAGTGGCATTTACTTTTTAGGTCGGGGTGACGCGCCAAGTAACTCGCCGGCTCGAAATCATTGATGTCGTAACCCAGGAAAAAGACGAACTGGCAGGTCTTTATGTCTCGTTCATACCAGTCCCACCACTCAGATTTTTTTACCCTCTGCTCGATATATGATGCTCGTGAAAGAACAAGGGACTTGTCGACATTGTCGGGTTCGCACTTGGCTATCGAGCCATGCAGGTGGATTGTGGCACCCGGACGTATTTGCCGCGGGACAGGATCGGTGATATCATGAATAAGAGCGCCTTGCTTCTCTCCTGACGCAGCCCTATATACGGCCACTGAATTATCGTAATTTGTCGTATAGATGCGCCACCACGGCAACTTCAATACTTCTTTTTGCTCTTCTGATAATTCTCGAATCGTGTAAAGTTCTTCTAGCAAGCTAAAAAGGTCGTATCCCTCGGAAATTACGTATCCTGCTGTATCCGCAAAATCAGAGGGATCATCTTTTGGAAGGCCAGACATTTCTTTCATCGCGTCGTTAAGGGCTGAGCCAACCGGGGGAGATTGAAAATTTTTGCGAGTTGACCGGTTTTTGGCCCCTGCTGAAAATCCGGCGCCGAGAAACAGAACGCAGCGTGACGGATCAAAGCTCGTTGGAAATTCATCGCTCATTCGTAAGACCTCCCAAAATTTGTTGTCCCTTGAGCGTTCAATTTCCCAATTATTACAGAAAGGTCAACTCGTTTTGCTTCTGACAGAAGAGACCTGTTGGAGGGAGAGTTTCTTTGCGCAAATAGCGTAGCTACCGCTGAGGCTTTAGCTGGGCCCTTGCCTGCTACGAATGCAACCTACGGTGAGGCCGAAGCCCGTGCCGGTTCTGCTATGCCTGCCGGGGATTGGAATGACTACCTCGTCACAGCCGCAGATACGCAGTGGCTGATCCGCTGCGTCGAGTACGGACGTCTGGTTCGCGAGCACTGCATTGCGGCGCAAAACGAGGGCAACCGACTGCAAAGGGCCGAGCACGCGGATCTGCGCAGCTCGAGGCCGGAGCTCTGCGACGGCCGCTACCTGCGCATTGCAGTGGCTTCCGTACGGCTCACGAAGGTCCGCAATGCTCCGTTTCATCGGGCGCGATGTCACGGCATCAGGTGCGTCTTTCAGCCCGTGGTAGTGCCGCCAATGTCTCCTACAGCCCTTAGCTTGCTTTCGAGAACGTCAGTGCGGTGCTTGCAGCTCAGGGCATCCCGAAACGCAGGCATCTGTTGAAGTCTTCAAGCGTTCTCACGGCAAAGAGATGGGGCACAAACATGTGTGGGAGACATGTATGGAAAACATGTGTGGGAAGGGCGAAGCTGATTCCCCTAAGTCATTGATTTTAAGAACAAATCTATGTGGTGAGGGAAGTGGCGGAGACGAAGTCCGCCAAATGCTTGCGGGTTCATATCTAAGTTACTGAAAAGTAATGATTTCATATTTTTCTGTAGTGCGGTTTGTATAGCAAAATGTATAGCAAAAATTCTTGACTATTAAGTGCGTCAGGGGGTATCATGATACCCATAGTGAGTGATCTTTTTTCCAGTTGCGATGTTTCAACGGTTCATTTCTTCCCTGCACAAGAAGGCGGTGGGCGTTTCGACGCCTGCCGCCCTTCCTCTCTTCGGGCTTGCGCCCACACTGACCGGCAAGACCGTCACCACAGAGAGCGCGATGCGCGTTCCTGCGGTGGCCTGCGCCGTCGCCCTGATCGCCGAGACGGTGGGCGCGTTGCCCGCGAAGCTCTTCGAGAAGGACGGGCGCGCGAGCGTCACCGAGCACCCCGCCTATCGCCTCATTCATGACGAGGCGAACCCGTGGACCTCGGCCGAGGCGTTGCGGGTGCAGCTCACCACCGATGCCCTGTTGCGCGGCCACGGGTTCGCCCTTGTCGTGCGCACCGCCTCGGGCGAGCCTGTGGAGCTGCACCGACTCGAACCGCATCAGGTGCAGGTGGAAACCGACGACTTCGGCGAACCCTCCTATATGGTGCAACTCGCCGATGGCGGGCGCCGTTACCCTTTCACCGACATTCTGCATGTGAGCGCCTTCGCGGGCGCCTCGCCGATCACGCTCGGGCGTGAGGCTATCGGCCTTGCGCTGGCCTTTGAGGAACATATCGCGAAGCTCTTTGCCAATGGGGGTAAGCCCGGTGGCATCCTCAAAACCGAAAAGACCCTCGGCGATGAAGCGAAGTCGAAGCTCGCGGTAAGCTGGACGGCGGCACATGGCGCGGGCCGTTCCGGTGGCACCGCCATTCTCGACGAGGGCATGAGCTATGAATCGGTGACGATGACGCTCGCCGA
>NZ_OBMT01000049.1 GCF_900217815.1 Rhodobacter maris | reverse complement strand
GCTCAAGCGCTGCGGCGAGGTTCAACGCGGTGCGCAGGCCGAGGTTGGCAAAGAGCAGCCCGGCGGCGAGGATCGCGGCAAAGGTCGAGAGCGGGTAGGCGGGCCGATGCGGCGCGGTGAGCCCGTCGCGCAGTCGCAGAAATCTGGGTTCATCGCGCCGCATCATTGCCTCCTGTGAGTGGTGGTTGGTGTGCGAACAAATATCCGCCAAAGCGGACATTGGCAACAAAAAATAACCGCTATGGCGGATGCGGTGTTGCGATGGATTCTGGTTATCGTTTATTGGAGGCACCGACCGATCGACTCGGCAATGAAAAAAGCCTCGCGCGATGACGAGGCTAACCAATCTTTTGAGCAGGTGTAGAGATGTTGTTGCTAGAGTTCATGGCGCGTCTCGGCGCGCTTGAGAGCGCGGAGAAGGCTGAACTGACAGCCGAGGCGCGAAGGGCCGCTAGTGCTGACGAGCCTGTTTCAGAAGGGTGAGAACGGCTTCGCGTGCCCGTGGACTTGCTTGCATGATTTCAAGTAGTTCTAGGTCTTCATCAGTGACGTTGGCGCCGTAAAGCACCCATGTCGCGCTAACGGGTATTGCAGCGCAGATCGCAAGAAGCTTGTTGACCGTCGGGTCTTTGCCTTCTTTGAATACGGCATTCAGGTAGCCAGCACCACAGCCGGATTCCAGTGAGATCGCGCGTTGGCTCTTGCCCGAAGCCTCAATGGCCTCGCGCAGGCGCGTTCTCCATGGTTCTTCTGTGTTGGTTTGGTTCAATTTTGCCATAACAATTTTATCCGCCATTGCGGACAAAGTTGCACGTCTCCGATAGGGGAGATTGCTGGAGCTTGATCCGTCCGCTATAGCGGATATAGTGGCGCGCATGACAGATGCTCCGAACGACATAACAACTGCTCTCCTATCTGAGATTGAGGCTTTCCTTCGAGAGACGGGGATGGGGTCAAGCTATTTCGGCAAGGCCGCGGTTAAGAACTCTGAACTTGTGAGGCGCCTGCGAGATGGCCGAGGTCTGGAGTTGCGCACGGCTGAGGCGGTGCGCAGTTTCATGGCTGAACGGCGGGCGCGATTGGTGCGAGGCCCGGTGTGATGTGTGCTCCTGTTTCATATCGGCAAGATCGTTTTCACCCCTGTTTCTCACAAGAAAACAAGGTTTCGGGATGGTTTGGGCCGTGTTCGCGTTGCGCCGTTTCAGTCTCGCGCGGCGGCAGTCAATGTTTCTCGCCCGTAGATATGATCCGTCATCCGCTCCAGCTGCTGCCTCAACGCGAGCGCCTGGTTGGGGGTCAGGATGGCCTGGAGGCTGTCTGGCGCGCCTTCGCCCGCCAAGACTGCGTTTCGTTGCTCAACGGTTTTGACGGTGCGCAAGTCCAGCAAAATTGCGCATTGGGCGATCACCTTGAAATTCCAGTCGATAACGGCGCGATCGGGAACATTAGCAGGTTGCTGAAATAGTCAGGCGACGAGAAGGATCTTCCGTGATCGGGAGTTTCTGCGGCTGCGTGTCCCTCCGGGCCGCCACGCTTCCGCGTCA
>NZ_OBMT01000010.1 GCF_900217815.1 Rhodobacter maris | reverse complement strand
GCCGAACATCGCGCCCGACCCTTTGAGCGTATGCATGGCGCGAAAGCTCGCATCGACAAGATCGCGGTTTTGCGGATCCTGCCCGAGATCGAGCAGCGTCTGTTCAAGGGTTTCCAGAAGGTCGCGCGCCTCCTGCCGGAAGGTCTCCGTCGGATCGGGTGCGCCGCTCATGCCCCGGCCACCTTCTTGACCACGGCGAGCAATTGTTCAGGCCGGAACGGCTTCGAAATCCAGCCGGTCGCCCCGGCATCACGCGCCTCGCGCTTGAGCCGGTCATCGGTCTCGGTGGTCAGGAACACGATCGGCACCCCGGCACTTTTGGGCGAGGCGCGATATTTGCGAATGAAATCGAGCCCGTTCATGCCGGGCATGTTGAGATCGGTGACCACTGCGTCGATGCTGTTGGCGACAGCTTTCGAGTAACCGTCCGACCCGTCGCAGGCCTCGATCACGCGATACCCGGACGCGCTCAGCGTATGGGAAACCATCTGCAAAACAGAGGGAGAATCGTCGATTATCAGGATCGTTTTTGTCATGGCGTTGTCCTTCCACGGCAACTGGGTTCGCCCGGCGCGACGCCGGGCAAAGCGAGGCCCGCGCGGGCAAATGCGCTGGCACAGGTGCCGCGCTCGGAGGCGATCAGGGAGAAACTCCGGCCAAGAACTGCGGCCTGACGCTGCGCGGCAATGAGCACTTGCAGCACCGAAACATGCAGCGCAGCGGCGCGCGTGGCATCGACAACAACGGCGCCGCCGCTTTCAAAAGTGCGCAGCAGGCTGGCATGCAGATCCGGGGCGTCACGCAGGCCGACATCCTCGGCCAAAACGATCGGATTGATCGCGGAAGACTCTGGGGTCTCGTTGGGCATATGGCTTTCCGGTCAAAAAAGGGCAGGAAAACAGTTCGAGACTGGTCACAGGGCGCAAAACGGATCGGGATACTGGTCACAGGCGCGCCCGACACCAAACGCAACTGCGCAAGCGCTTCACGCAGATCGGGACAGCTCACAAGGCGCGGCACATTGCGAGACGGGCTCGCTTACAGGCTCCATTTATGGCCCGACGCGTTAATTTGACGCGAAGCGCCGCGGGAGGCGTTGCGCGGAAATATCTAAAATGCACGGTTCAGATCAGTTTGGCGCAGCAGCGGAGCGCCGGTGGCGAAAGCTGCGAGAAAATGGCACCAAGATCAAAGGGCTCCCCCCGGAGGTGAGCTCTGTTCCGCGCAGGAAGGACGGGTCTGTTTGGGGGGAAATTCCGCTCAGGCGCGCGCCCAAAGCGCAGGTCGGGCGCCCCTGGGTCAGAGATTTCATAGCTGACGGCGTTAAGCCGCGCGCGAAAAGGGGAGCGATTCGGCCGGGTGTCAGCGCTCGCCCGCGCCGATCCGGGCAAAAAGCCGGCGCACCGGCCAGCGCAGCACACTCACCCCCCCCGCCAGCACGATCAGCCCGAGCACCGGGCCGTTTTCCCAGGTGACCCAGCCGACGATCGGCACGCCGAGAGCAATCAACCCCCAGGCCGCGGGCCAGTGAAACCGGCGCGGACCGAGCGCGATGAGTGATGCGACCACCGCCCAGAGACAGGCGGCGACAAGCGAAAGCGTCATGGCATCCTCCCTTGCGATTACGCTCCCAGTCGCGCGGGCAAGGCCTGCGCCCAGGTCGAGATCGTCCCGGCCCCGAGGCAGACGACAATATCGCCCGGCCGCGCCTGTTCCTTCACGAGCCGCGCCAGATCCTCCTCGTTCAGGATCGCACGGGCATGACGGTGGCCGTGGCGAATGAGCCCCGACACCAGATCGTCGCGGCTCGCCCCCGGGATCGGATCTTCTCCCGCGGCATAGACCTCGGCGATGGCGACCACGTCAGCTTCGTTGAAACAGGTGCAGAAATCGTCAAAGAGGTTGGAGAGGCGCGTGTAGCGATGCGGCTGGTGCGCCGCGATCACGCGCGCGCCGGGCGTGCCCGAAACGGCTTGGCGCGCGGCTTTGAGCACAGCCGCGATCTCCACCGGGTGGTGTCCGTAATCGTCGATGATGGTGACGCCGCCAAGCACTTCGCCCACTTTGGTGAAGCGCCGGTTGACGCCGCCAAAGGCCGCCAGCGCGGCACGGATCTCGTCTTTCTTCATGCCGAGATGACGCGCCACCGCCACCGCCGCGAGCGCATTCGAAACGTTGTGATCGCCCGGCATCGGCAGGGTGCAGCCCTCGATTTTCGCGCTCGCGCCTTCGGATTGCAACAGCACGTCAAAATGGGCGTTGCCGTTTGCAAAGCTGAGGTTCACCGCGCGCACATCGGCCTGCGCGTTGAACCCGAAGGTTGTCACGCGCCGGTCCGTGACCTTGCCCACAAGCGCCTGCACCTCGGGGTGATCGGTGCAGCACACGGCCAGCCCGTAAAACGGAATACCGGAGACAAAATCATAAAAGCCGCGGCGCAGATTTTCGATTGTGCCCCAATGCTCCATATGCTCGGGGTCGATATTCGTGACGATGGCAATGGTGGCGGGCAGGCGGTTGAAGGAACCGTCGCTTTCATCCGCCTCGACCACCATCCATTCGCCCGCGCCCGCGCGCGCATTGGAGCCATAAGCATGGATGATGCCGCCGTTGATCACGGTCGGGTCAAAGCCCCCCTTGTCCAGCAGCGTCGCCACCATCGTCGTCGTGGTGGTTTTGCCATGCGTGCCCGCAACGGCAATATTCGAGCGCAGCCGCATCAGTTCGGCCAGCATCTCGGCGCGGCGCACCACCGGCAGATGGCGACGGCGCGCCTCTTCCAGCTCCGGGTTGCCGGGCTTGATCGCGGAAGAAATCACCACCACGGCGGCCTCGCCAATATTCTCGGCGCGCTGGCCCTCGTGGAAAATGGCGCCAAGTTCTTCAAGCCGCGCGGTGATCTTGGACGCTTTCGCATCCGAGCCCTGCACCGCAAACCCCTGCGTCAGCAGCACCTCGGCAATGCCCGACATGCCGATGCCGCCGATACCGACAAAATGGATGGGGCCGAGTTCACCCGGCAGTTTGGTGGCGTTCATGGGGTGGATCCTGCAAGCTGTTCGACAAGGGCGACAAGGCGCGCGGTGGCATCGGGGATGCCGTAGGAAAGCGCCGCCCGCGCCATCTGCCCTGCCCCTTCGGGATTGTCCAGCACCAGCGCGATCTGATCACGCAGGGTTTCCATCCGGGCCGAGGCCTCGGGCACAAGGATCGCGGCCCCGGCATCGACAAGGCCGCGGGCATTGGCGGTCTGGTGATCGCCCGCCGCAACGGCATAGGGAATGAGGATGGCAGGCCGCCCGATCACGGAAATGTCGGCCACAGAAGAGGCCCCCGCACGCGAGATCACGAGCTGGCATTCGGCCAGGCGGCGCGGCACATCGGTAAAAAAGGGCTCGACCTCGGCATCGATACCCGCCTCGGCATAGGCGCGCTTGACACGCGCGGCGTCTTCCGGCCGGGCCTGATGGGAGACCCGCAGCAGGTGCCGCAGCCGCTCGGGCAACGCCGCAAGAGCCGCGGGAACGAGATCGGAGAGGATCCGCGCACCCTGGCTGCCGCCGATCACGAGCACCGACATCGGGTAATCGCCGGGCGGGATATAGGGGGCGGCGGCGCGCTCGGCCACCGCCGCGCGCACCGGATTGCCGGTATGGAGCCCTTGCACCCCCGTGGGCAGATCCGTGGGCCAGGTGCCACAGGCAAAGGCACTGACACGCTTGGCAAAGACCCGGTTGACCTTGCCCATCACGCCGTTTTGCTCATGGATCGCGCGAGGCAGGCCCAAAAGCGTGGCGGAGGCCAGCGCCGGGATCGTCGGATAGCCGCCAAAGCCCACGACCACGCGGGGCCGGTCCTTCATGTTGCGCAGGGTGGCCGAGAGCACGCCGCCTGCAAGGCGGAAGGGCACGGCCAGTTTGGCCAGAGCGCCCCCGCGCGCAAAAGTGGCGGAGGCGACCTTTTCCACCTGCACCACATGGGGAAAGCCGCCGGTATAGCGCGCGCCGCGCGCATCGGTCGAAAGCTTCACCCGCCAGCCGCGGCGCACCATCGCCTCGGCCAAAGCCTGCGCGGGGAACATATGCCCGCCGGTGCCGCCAGCGGCGATCAGCAGCAGCGGCGCGTTTTCAGGTTTTTCGCTCATCTGCGCCCCCTCAGCCGATGGACCGATGACCGAGGATGCGGGCGATCTCGTTTTGCGGCCGGGACCGGGTCAGCGCAAAGAGGAAACCGAGCGCAATGCCGGTGGCAATGACGGAGGAGCCACCATAGCTCACGAAGGGCAACGTCATCCCCTTGGCAGGCAGAAGCCGCACCGCCACGCCCATGTTGATCAGCGCCTGTACGCCAAAAGCAAAGGCAAGGCCGGTGCCCGCGATGCGGGCGAAGGGGTCGCGCTCGCGGGTCATCCGTGCAATCGAGCGCAGCACCACCGTGGCGTAAAGCGCGATGATCACGAGCACGAGAATGAGCCCGTATTCCTCGGCAGCAACGGCAATGATGAAATCGGTATGGGCATCGGGGAGCGACCATTTCACCGAGCCCTGACCGACGCCGACGCCGAGAAAGCCGCCCTCCTGGATCGCGTTCGTCGCATAGCCGATCTGGGTGCGCGGGTCGATATCGGCACTCAGGAAGCCGTTGATCCGCCGCGCCACGTGTTCGGACATATTATAGGCCAGAAAGCCGCCCGCGGCGCTCAACCCCGCAGTGGCGGCCAAAGGCAGGATCGGCGCGCCGGAGACGAAATACATCACCATCCACGAAAAGAGCACCAGCGAGGCCTGACCAAAGTCAGGTTGCAGCGCGAGGGTGATCACGATCAGCGCGGTGAGCAGGAAAGAATAAAGTCGCCCGGGCGGGCCCGCGACCTCTTGCGCCGCCGCCATGAACCAGGCGCCGACGATGACAAAGCCGGGCTTGAGGAATTCCGAGGGCTGGAACGAGGCGAAGCCGAGCGAGATCCAGCGCACTGCGCCCTTGCCGAAATCCGTGCCGATGACGGGCAGCGCCATCAGCGTGATGAAAGCGCCCAGAAAGCCGATCACGCCGATGCGGCGGACTTGCTGCGGCGTCATCAGCGACAGACCCAGCATCGCAAGAAGCGCAATGCCGCCGAAGAAGGCCTGTTTCTTGACGTAGAAAAAGGCGGGCAAGCCGTTCTTTTCCGCCAGCGGCACCGAGGCGGCGAGCCCCAGAAGCATGCCGACGCCGAAAAGCGCCAGCACCGCCGCGAGGGCCCATTTGTCGATCGTGCGCCACCAGCGCGGGAGCACGGGATCCGTGGCCCGCACGGGCGCGGTGCCGAAAACCATTTCCGTCATGGGGATATGCTCTTGCTGCCTCTGATCGCCCGGTATCCGGGTCTTGGCACGACTCTAGCCCAAGTTGTGGCCGCTGCCTAGCGCAAACACCCTGCGGCGCAGCGATGCGGGAAGATGTTTCGCTTCGGCAGGGCCGAAGCGACCCGCCGGGGGGCTGCGCCCCCCGGACCCCCTGCAAGACAGGGGAAGCCGGAGCCGAAACGGGTTTCGCTTTCGGGACCGGAGTGCGATGGTGGCGCTAACGAATAGAAGGAATCGGACGATGAAAGTCGGTATCGTGGGCGCGGGCATGGTCGGCTCGGCGGCGGGATTTGCAATCGTGATGCGGGGCGTGGCCTCGGAAGTGGTGTTCGTGGATCGCAACGCCGCGCTGGCGCAGGCACAGCGCGAAGACATTCACCACGCCGTGCCCTTCGCGCAATCGTGCAAGCTTGGCGCGGGCGGCTATGACTCGCTTCAAGGCGCGGGCGTGGTCATTCTCGCCGCGGGCGTGGCGCAAAAACCCGGCGAGAGCCGGTTGAGCCTGCTCTCGCGCAACGCCGAAGTGTTCTCCGAGGTGATCTCCCAGGTCCGAACTTATGCGCCGGACGCGATCCTGATCGTCGCCTCTAACCCGGTCGATATCATGACCGAGGTGGCGCAGCGGGCCTCCGGTCTGCCGCCCGAGCGGGTGATCGGCACCGGCACCTTGCTCGACTCGGCACGGTTTAGGGCACTGCTCGCCGGGCATCTGGGGATTGCCGCGCATTCGGTGCATGGATTCGTGCTGGGTGAGCATGGCGACAGCGAGGTGCTCGCCTGGTCAAGCGCGCGGGTGGGCGCCGAGCCGCTTGACCGGATCGCGGCACAGTTGGGCGTGGATATCACCGAGTCGGTGCGCGCGAAGATCGACGAGGGCGTGCGGCGCGCCGCCTACCGCATCATCGAGGGCAAGGGCGCAACCTGGTATGGCATCGGCGCGGGGCTGGCGCGGCTGGTGCTGGCGATCCGCGACGATCAGCGCGCGGTGCTGACGCTCTCGATCCGCACGCCGCAGGTGGCGGGCGTCGCGGATGTGGCGGCGAGCCTGCCGCGGGTGGTGGGGGCGGCGGGCGTCGTCTCGACGCTCGTGCCCTCGCTCGATCCCCCCGAATGGGAGGCGCTGCACCGCTCCACCGCGCTTTTGAAGGAAAGCGCGAAAGGGCTCTGGTAAGCGCCTTCACCCCTTGGCAAGCGCCGCCTTTCGCCGGTCCAGTGCCGCCGCGCTCCAGACCTCGGCAGAGCGATAATATTCGGCAAACACCTTCGCCCCCTCGGGCAGGACGACCCAGGGAAGCTTGGTGGAGGTGTAGATATGCACATCCGGCGGGCAGGCGGCGGGGTCTTTCAGCGTGCCCACGCGCACAAAGGCGGCAACCCGCCCTGCCCCCGCGTAATGGCTGAAAACAGCGACCTTGCAGATCGGGCAGCGTGCGATCTCCTGCCCCTTGCCGGAGGCGGACGGCGTCATAACATAGTCGAACGCGCCGGTGATCTCGAGCTTGTCGGTCTCGATCACTGCATTGACCGCAAAAGCAGATCCGCTCTCGCGCTGACACCAGCTGCAATGGCAGCAATGAGTGATCATCGGCGCATCCGTGAGCCGATAGCGCAACGCGCCGCAGGTGCAGCTTCCCTCCATCATCCTCTCCCCGAAATTCAGTCGGGAAGAGCCTGCACCAGTTCGGTGAAATGGTCACCCCGTTTTTCGAAGTTCGGGTATTGATCGAAGCTCGCCGCGGCGGGGGCCAGAAGGACCGTATCGCCCGGCTCTGCCTCTTCTGCCGCCCGCGCCACCGCCTGCGCCATCGTCTCGCAGATCTCATGCGCGAGCGGGGCCAGCTCAAGCGCGAAATCCCGCCCCGAATGACCGATGAAATAGGCTTTCTTCACTGTGCCGAGCAGCGGCTTGAGAGCGGAAACTCCCCCCTCCTTGCCCATGCCGCCAACAATCCAGCGGATATTTTTAAACGCTTCGAGCGCCTTTGCCGCGCTGTCGACATTGGTGGCCTTGCTGTCGTTGACAAAGCGCACACCGCGCTTTTCGGCCACGGTCTGGCTGCGATGCGGCAGGCCGGCAAAACTGTGAAACGCTTCCTCGATCAGCTTCGGCGCGATCCCGAGCGAGCGCACAGCCGCATAGGCGGCGCAGGCGTTTTGATGGTTATGCGCGCCGGGCAGGCCCTTGACCCCGCGCAGGTCGATCGACGCCACCTGCCGCCCCTTGCGCCATTCTGCCAAAAACCCTTTGCGCGCGAAAACCGACCAGCCGTAATCGCCGAGTTTCTGCGCCGCTGAGATACGGATCAGCCGGTCATCCTCGCGCCCCATGGCAATCTGATTGGCGAGATAGACCCCTTCGGGCTCGTCCACGCCAATCACGGCGCGGTCCGGCCCACCCTCGGCGAACAGGCGGCGCTTGGCGGCAAAATAGCCGCCCCTGCCGCCGTGACGGTCGAGATGGTCGGGCGAGAGGTTGGTGAACACAGCAATGTCGGGAGTGAGGGCGCGGGCAAGGTCGGTCTGGTAGCTCGAGAGCTCGAGAACGACCACCTCGCCGTCCTGCGGCGGATCAAGGTCAAGCACACCGCGGCCAATGTTCCCCGCCATCTGCGTCGGGCGCCCGGCATGGGCGAGGATGTGATGGATCAGCGCCGTAGTCGTCGATTTCCCGTTCGAACCGGTGACGCAGATGGTGCGGGGCGTGACGTCGAAATCATCCCACGCGGGCGTCGCCCAGGAGCGGAAAAAGAGCCCGATGTCGTTATCGACCGGCACGCCCGCCACCATGGCGGCGGCAATCACCGGATGGGGCCGCGGATAAAGATGCGGGATGCCCGGCGAGGTGATCAGGGCCGCGAGCCCCTCCAGCGCACCGGTCCGGGTCAGATCGGTGCAGGCCCAGCCCGCCGCCTCGGCCTTCGCGCGCGCTTCGGGGCTGTCATCCCAGAGCACGGGCTCGGCGCCGCCCGCCCTGAGCGCCGCGGCTGTCGCCAGCCCCGAGCGCCCGAGCCCCAGCACCGCCACCCGCGCGCCCGCATAGCCCTGAACCGCAATCATCTTTGTCTTCCCTCTCGCAAGCGGGGCGCGGCCCCGCCCCCCCGAGGTATTGCAACCAAGATGAAAGGAAAAGCCCCTTCACTCGCTCTCTTCGGCGCGCGTCCGCTTCCGGTGCTGACGCAACAGGTGCAGGCCAAGGGCGGCCAGCAGGAAGCCCGCGAGCGCGAGGCCGAGATGATGGGGCAGGCGCATCTGACCAAAGATCCGGGTGATCGCGCCGCCCGCGGCAAAGCCCATCCAGCAGAAGAGATGCGCCCAGATCACACAGGCGAGGGCGTCGAGCAAGGCAAAGCGGCGCCAGGGCACGGGGCTTGTGCCGATCAGCACCGCCCCCGCAAGCTTGAGCCCGTAGACGAAGCGAAACCCCAGCAGCGCGGGCAGCGGGTGGCGCTCCAGAAGACCGTGAAGCGCGCGCACCGGCCCGCGCTTGAGCTCACGGCGCACGAAAGCCCTCTGCCCGGCGCGTCGGCCGATCGCAAAGCCGAGATTGTCGACCGTGATGGAGCCCGCCGTCACCACCGCCGTCACCATCTCGATCGGAAAGAAATGCCGATGCGCCAACACGCCTCCGAAAAACGCTACCGCTTCGCCCTCAGCCATGGTGCCGAGGAAAATCCCGGGCAGGCCTAGCGTGGAGATCAGGGTTTCAAGCGACATGGGAGGCTTTCGGGCAAGCGGGCGGGATCGCCTGCCCCAGATAGGCGGCCCGTCGCAGAAGGAAAACCCCTGCCCCGGCTTGCGGGCGCAAAATGCCGGTCGACGGGGGATTGGGGCCGCGGCTGCGGTCCTGGAGAGAGCTCGCGTCCTCCTGCGCCCCCCGGTACAGGAAAACCCCGCTTCCTTTCGGAAACGGGGCCGCAAGACGAGGACGTAGCGGGGCGGGGATCAGCCGCGTTTTTTCAGGCCCGGGCCGAGGATGCCGACAAAGCCGAAAGTGACCGCGAGCGCGGCGACGAGCCAGGTCAGGCCCGGCTGCATCATCGCAAAGATCAGCGCAACGAGATCAAGCATCATCAAAAACACCCAGATCGCCACCCGGGCACGCTCGGCGGTCATCGGCCGCTCATCGGCGCCGACCACGACATCGAGAAACCGGCACAGCGCGAGAAGCCCGATCGTGATCGCGATCACCGGCCCCCAGCCCAGCGTCAGATTGCTCATCCCCGAGAGATCGGCGAAGAACACGAGAAACGGCAGCAGCAGCGCGGTGATTTTGAGCGGGTCGGTGAAGTTCTTGATCATCGGGGTATCGGACATGGGGTGTTCCTTTGATGTATCCGGACCGAGGCGCGAAACGCCGGGGCCGGAAGGCCACCAGCGCTGCGCCTCGAGCCGTCGCCCCGGAGGCAGGTGCCACCCCCGGCGGACGAAGCGCTGCGCGGATGATTACGACAAAGCCGGACACGGAAAAGAGAGCAATCTGACGCACAGGGGGCTCTGGGCCTGCGCTTTTCGTCGCGGGCAAACGAAAACCGGCGCGCCCTGGGCACGCCGGTCTGCGCATTTCTCTGTGGCGGGGGCGGCGCGGGGCTCAGCGCACTTTCAGCGTTGCGAGCCCGATCAGCGCCAGGATCAGCGCAATGATCCAGAACCGGATCACGATCTGCGGCTCGGCCCAGCCCTTCTTCTCGAAATGGTGGTGGATCGGCGCCATCAGGAAAACGCGCTTGCCGGTCGCCTTGAAATAGCCGACCTGGATGATCACGCTGAGCGCTTCCACCACGAAGAGCCCGCCGACGACGCCCAGCACCAGCTCGTGCTTGGTGCAGACCGCAATCGCCCCGAGCGCGCCACCGAGCGCCAGCGAGCCCGTGTCGCCCATGAACACCGCCGCAGGCGGCGCGTTATACCACAAAAAGCCCAAGCCTCCGCCGATCAGCGCAGCGGTAAAAACAAACAACTCGCCCGTGCCGGGCACGAAATGCACACCCAGATATTGCGTGAAGTCTGCACGCCCCACCACATAGGCGATAGCGCCCAGGGCGGCGGCGGCGATCATCACCGGCATGATGGCAAGCCCGTCAAGCCCGTCGGTCAGGTTCACGGCATTGGCTGCGCCAACGATCACGAACATCGCAAAGGGGATGAAGAAAAACCCGAGATTGACCAGCGCATCCTTGAACACCGGCAGCGCCAGTTGCCAGGCAAGTTCCGGCGGATGCACGAGGGCAGCGAGCGTTGCCGCCACCGCCGCCAGCGCGAGGCCAAGCGCCATCCGTTTGCGCCCGCTCACGCCCTTGGTGTTCTGCTTCGTCACCTTGGCGTAATCATCGGCAAAGCCGATCGCCGCATAGCCATAGGTCACGCCGAGCACGATCCAGACATAAGCCTCGTCGAGCCGGGCCCAGAGCAGCGTTGAAAAGAGCAGCGCCGAGAGGATCAGCAAGCCCCCCATGGTGGGCGTGCCGGCCTTGGCGAAATGCGTGGCGGGGCCATCGTCGCGGATCGGCTGGCCCTTGCCCTGCTTGCGGCGCAAGACCGTGATCAAGGGCCGGCCAAACAGGAAGCCAAAGATCAGCGCCGTGAAGAAAGCCCCCCCGGCACGAAATGTTATGTATCGGAAAAGATTGAAAAAATCCCCTCCGTCGGAGAGATTGGCAAGCCAGTAGAGCATTATTCTCTTCCCCTGAAAGCATCCGCCGCGCCCGGTTGGCCGAGTTTGCGCAGCGCGTCAACAACCAGACTGACTTTCGAGCCCTTCGAGCCCTTCACGAGCACGACATCGCCGGCATCGACCAGATGCGGCGCCCGCGCCACAAGCTCGGGCGCGCTCGCATGCCATTCGCCGCGCTTCTCGCGCGGCAGCGCGTCAAAGAGATGCCACATCAGCGGGCCCGCCGCATGAACAAGATCGACCTGCGCCAGCGCCGGATGTTCGGCGATGGCCAGATGCAGCGCCACCTCCTCGGGGCCGAGCTCCAGCATGTCACCCAGAATGGCGACCCGGCGGCCATGATGCACCCGCCCCACCCCATCGCGCGGGCGCTGCCCGGCCAGCACCTCGAGCGCGGCCTCAAGCGAGGTCGGATTGGCGTTGAAGGCATCGTCAAAGAGATCGAAACTCTGCGTCTCGTCGATCAGGTCGAGCCAGATCCGCTCGCGGCTGCCGCGCCCTGCGGGCGGACGCCAGAGCGCAAGATCGAGCGCGACAAGGGCCGGGTCGGCGCCCACCGCCTCGGCCAGAGCGAGCACCCCCAGAGCATTGGACGCAAAGTGCTTTCCGGGTGTCATCACCTTGAAGAGGAGCGGACCTGCGGCACTCTCGGCCTGCACGATCGTCGCATCGCCCGAGATCGTGGCCGATTTCAGCAGATATTCCGAGCCCGGTTCGGGGCCAAAGGTGATCGTGCGCGCGGCATGGGCCCGCGCCGCCCCGATCAGGATCGGCGTCACCTCAAGCCCGGTCGGCACCACTGCCGTGCCCCCCGGCTCGAGCCCCTCGAAGACCGCGGCCTTCTCGCGCGCGATCCCCGCAAGGCTCTCGAAGGCCTCAAGATGCGCCGCCGCGACGGTGGTGATCAGCGCCGCATGCGGGCGGGTGAGGCGCGCGAGCGGCGCGATTTCTCCGGGATGGTTCATGCCGATCTCGACCACGGCGAAATCGGCATCAACGGGCAGGCGCGCAAGCGTCACCGGCACACCCCAATGGTTGTTGAAACTCGCCTCGGCGGCATGGACCTTGCCTTGCGGCGACAGCACCGCGCGCAGCATCTCCTTGGTCGAGGTTTTGCCCACTGAGCCGGTGACGGCAATCACCCGGGCCGTAGAACGTGCCCGCCCGGCCCGGCCAAGAGCTTGCAAAGCCTCAAGAACATCCGCCACAACAAGAAGCGGATCGGTCGCGGAACAGCCCTCGGGCACCCGGCTCACCAGCGCGGCCGCCGCGCCCTTCCTGAGCGCATCGGCCACGAAATCATGGCCGTCACGCACATCTTTCAGCGCCACGAAGAGATCGCCCGGCACAATTGCGCGGCTGTCGATCGAGATCCCCGTGACCTCGAAGGCACGGCTGGCCCGACCATGGGTGGCAATGGCGAGTTCGGCAGAGGTCCAGAGCGCCATCTCAGATCACCCCGTCGAGGGCCGCGACCGCGATCGAGGCCTGTTCCGCATCGTCAAACGGAAAGATATCCGTGCCGATCACCTGGCCCCGCTCATGTCCCTTGCCCATGATCAGGAGCGCGTCGCCGGGCCCCAGCGCATCGACCCCGCGCAGGATCGCCTCGGCCCGGTCGCCCACCTCCACGGCTTCCGACCCCGCGCCCTCCCTCACGGCTGCGCGGATCGCGGCCGGGTCTTCGGTGCGGGGATTGTCGTCCGTCACGATAACAAGATCGGCATGGCGCGTGGCCGCGGCGCCCATCAGCGGACGCTTGGTGCGGTCGCGGTCGCCCCCCGCGCCGACAATCGCCACAAGGCGGCCCATCACATGCGGCCTGAGCGCTTTCAGCGCGGTCTCGACCGCATCCGGGGTATGGGCAAAATCGACAAAGACCGTGGCGCCATTCGTTCGGGTGGCGGCAAGCTGCATCCGCCCGCGCACGGTCGAAAGCTGGCCGAGCGCGGCAAACACCTCGCGGGGGGCCGCGCCGCAGGCGATGCAGAGCCCGGCGGCTGTGAGCGCATTCATCGCCTGAAAGCCGCCGATCAGCGGCAGGCGCACCAGCTGCGGCCCGCCCATGTAGAGAAAGCGCACATCCTGCCCCGCGGCGTCAAACCGTTGCGCCTGAAGCTGGATCTCACAGGCATCGGCGCGCCCGACCCGGATCACCTTTTGCCCCCGCTCGGTGGCGCGGCGGGCCAGCTCGGCGCCCTTCGGGTCGTCGATATTGAGCACGGCCGTGCCCTCGTCCGGCAGAACGCGGGTGAAAAGCCCGGCCTTGGCCTCGAAATACGCCTCGAAGCTCTCGTGATAATCGAGGTGATCTTGGGTGAAATTGGTGAAGGCGGCGGCGCGCAGCATCACCCCGTCAAGCCGGCGCTGTGCGAGCCCGTGCGAGCTGGCCTCCATCGCCGCATGGGTGACCCCGGCGGCGGCCATTTCAGAGAGCAGCCGGTGCAGCGTGATCGGCTCGGGCGTGGTATGGGCGGAGGGCGCGGTGAAAGCGCCTTCGACGCCGGTGGTGCCGATATTGGCGGCCTCAAGGCCCATCGCCTGCCAGAGCATGCGGGTGAAAGTGGCGACCGACGTTTTGCCATTGGTGCCGGTCACGGCGATCATCGTCTCGGGCTGGGCCCCAAAAAAGAGCGCCGCGGCGCAGGCAAGGGCAAGGCGGGCATCTTCCACGACAACCAGCGCCACGGGCGCGCTTGCAAGCGCCGCCCGCGCGATCTCCTCGCCTTCGCGATCGGTCAGCACCGCCCCCGCGCCGCGCTCGATCGCGGCCGGAACAAAAGTCGCGCCATGCACCTTGGTGCCGGGCAGCGCGGCAAAGAGATGGCCGGGCAACACCTGCCGACTGTCGACCGAAAGCCCGGAAACCGAGACATCCTCGCCCGACCGGGCCGTCAGGCCCAATGCGCTCAATGGCTTCGCTGTCGGGGCCATATCTGGTGTCCTTTCGTGCCGTTTTGCCCATTTATCGAGGAAGGTCGCGCCCCGTCAACGCGCCCCTGCGGCGATGCGCCAGAACCGGCGCAAAGCCTCGTGATCGTGGGCGTCGAAGCGATCGGACGGCACGCCGGACCGGTGCCGCCCCTCGCCGCTCAATGCCCGCCCGCGGCTTTCACCAGCTGGATCCCCGCCATCTCCTCGGGCACCACATCGGCCGGGCGCAGCCCCAGAAGCGGCGCGATGCGGCGGATCACCTCGGCGGCAACCGGCACCGCCGTCCAGCCCGCTGTGCGGCGATTGGCATTGGCGGCAAAGGCCGAAGGCTCGTCGAGCGTCAGCACCAGCACATATTTCGGGTCCGAGGCCGGGAAGGCCGAGGCGAAGGTGGCAATCACCTTGTCGTCATAATAGCCGCCGGAGGGGCGCACCTTGTCGGCGGTGCCGGTCTTGCCCGCAACCTCATAGCCCTTCACATCGGCAAAGGAGGCGGTGCCGCGCGTCACCACTGCACGCATCATCGCAAGCGCGGTCTGCGCCGTCCGCTCGCTGATCACCGCCTCGCCCGGCGGGTGATCGGCGCCATGCACCAGCGTTGGCGTAATCCGGTATCCGCCATTCGCGATCGTCGCATAGGCCGCCGCCAGATGGATCGGCGAAGCCGCGATGCCATGCCCGTAAGCCACCGTCATGGAGGAAATTTCCGACCATTTCGGCGGGCTGAGCGGGCGCACCGAAGGGGCCTCGGCCAACTCCACCGGCGAGGGGTCGAGCAGGCCGAGCCGCGTGAGGAAAGCCTTCTGCCGCTCCCCGCCGATCATCAGCGCAATCCGCGCCGTTCCAATGTTGGAGCTTTCCACGATCACGTCGGTGACCGAAAGCCATGGTCCGTAATTGTGGAAATCGCGGATCTTGAAGCGGCCCCAGGTCATCGGCGAATTCGCCTCGATCATCGTCGCCGGGTTCACGAGGCCAAGCTCGAGCGCCTGCGCCACGGCAAAGATCTTGAAGGTCGAGCCAAGCTCGTAAACGCCCTGCACCGCGCGGTTGAACAGCGGGCTGTCGGAGGCATCCCCCTTGGCGAGTGGCGCCGGGCGGTCGTTCGGGTCAAAATCGGGCAGGCTCGCCATCGCCACAACCTCGCCCGTATGCACCTCCATCACCACCGCGGCCGCGCCTTTGGAATTCATCAGCCGCATGCCGCCCGCGAGGATCTCTTCCAGCGCCTGCTGCACGGTGAGATCGATCGAGAGCACGAGCGGCGCGCCCTTGTTGGCGGGGTCGCGCAACCAGCCATCGAAGGCCTTCTCGACCCCGGCTGTGCCGATGATCTCGGCCGAGGCCACGCCTTCGGCGCCGAACCGTGCCCCGCCCAGCACATGCGCCGCGAGCTTGCCATTGGGATAGAGCCGCATCTCACGCGGGCCAAACAGGAGCCCCGGCTCACCGATGTCATGCACCGCCTGCATCTGCTCAGGCGAGATCTTCTTCTTGATCCAGACGAATTTGCGCGTGCCGGTAAAATCGGCCGTGAGGCGTTTGAGATCCAGATCGGGGAAGATCTGCACCAGCTTCTGCGCAGTGCCCGCCGGATCGACCATCATCGGCGGCTGGGCGTAAAGCGCATGGGTCACGAGGTTGGTGGCCAGAACCCGTCCCTCGCGGTCGGTGATATCGGCGCGTTGCGCCAAAATCGCGGGCGCGCTGTCGCCGCGTTCGGGCTCTTCAGGCGTGGCGGCGGCAATCGTGCCCATCCGCACCCCAACCGCCGAGAAGCACATCACGAAGATCGCCACGACGAGCCAGATCCGCCATTCGACGCGCGCGCGCGCCGCCTCGCGCCCGGCCTCGCCACGGGCGCGCAGGTTCTCCCGCTCGATCCGGTCGGGGTTCTCGCCACGGGCGCGGGCATCGAGGATGCGGGCCAGCGGGCGAAGCGGCGTGCGCGGCGTTGTCATTGCGCGACCTCCTGGCTGCGGCGGGACATCACGTCGATCGCCGGCGAGAGTTCCATCTCCGAGAGCGCCGGGTTTTCGCGGCCCTCGAGTTCGGCATCGGCGGGCGGATAGGCCACCTGGGCGACGGTGCCGAACTGCTCGGGGGCGAGCGGCAGCAGACCCAGCGTGGCGAAGTTGAGATTGACGAGTTCGCGCAGCCGCTCGGGGCGGTTCAAATAGGCCCATTCCGCACGCAGCACGCTCAGCCCTTCCTGCAGATCGGCGATCTGATTGTCGAGCCGGCGCAGTTCGGCCAGCCGGTCCTTGGTCGCATAATTGACATGGTAGGCCCAGAAGGCGAGCCCCAGAACGACAAGCGCGGCAAAGAGATAGGAGATGGTCTTCATCTGCGGCGCTCCCGGTTTGCGGGTTTGGAGAGAACGGGGGCGGGCAAGCCCAATGTGGCGCGGTCAGCGGTGCCTGCGGGCGCCTCGGTGCGCAGCCCCACCCGCAGGATGGCCGAGCGGGCGCGCGGGTTCTCGGCCAGCTCCCGATCGTCTGGGCCGACCCCCTTGCGGGTCAGCAACGTGAAGGCGGCCGCTTCCTGCGCCGCCTCCGGCGCATAGCGGCTGCCCCCTGCGGCCCGACCCGAGCGCGCCTGGAAGAAGCGTTTCACGACGCGATCCTCAAGCGAATGAAAGGTGACGACAGCCAGTTTGCCCCCCGGTGCAAGCGCGCGTTCCGCCGCCTCCAACCCTGCGATCAATTGCCCGAATTCATCGTTCACCGCAATGCGGAGCGCTTGAAATGATCGTGTGGCGGGGTGGCTCTGGCCGGGCTTCGGGCGCGGCAGGCAGCGCTCGATGACGCCTACGAGCTGTTTCGTGCTCTCGAAGGGCGCAGTGGCGCGCGCGGCCACGATCGCCCGCGCGATCCGGCGCGAGGCGCGTTCCTCGCCATAATGATAGAGGATGTCGGCGAGCGCCCCCTCCTCGGCGGTATTGACGATATCTGCCGCGCTCGGCCCCTCTTGCGACATCCGCATGTCGAGCGGCCCGTCGCGCAGGAAGGAAAACCCGCGCTCGGCCTGATCCAGCTGCATCGAGGAGACACCAAGGTCGAGCACCACCCCCGCCACGCCCTCGGGCGCGTCCTCCGAGGCGACGGTATCGAGTTCGGAGAATGTGTTCTCCACCAGCGTCAGCCGGTCGCCATACTCCCCGCGCCAGGTCTCGGCCATGGCGAACACGGCCGGGTCGCGGTCGATGCCGATCACCCGGGCCGCGCCCGCGGCCATGAGCCCGCGCGTATAGCCGCCCGCACCAAAGGTGCCGTCGATCCAGGTGCCAAAGACAGGCGCGACCGCTTCAAGGAGCGGCCGCAACAAAACCGGAATGTGGGGCTGGGCTTCCATCTCAGACCCCTCCGAGCAGACTTAGCGGGTCGAAATCCTCGCCCTTGTCGGCCATCAGCTTGTCGAGCCGCGCCTTGTCCACCTCGGCGAAAGTCTCGGGGTTCCAGATCTCGAAAATATCGCCCATGCCGGCGAAATAGGCGTCGCCCGCGAGCTTGAAACGCTCGCGCAGGCTTGCGGGCAGCACAAGGCGGCCATCGGGGTCGATCTCGGTCGGATGGGCCTTGTTGAGCACGAAGCGTTGCAGGATCGCGCGGCTCTGATCGCTGTAAGGCAGCGCGTTGATCTTCGCGGCCAGCGCCTGAAAGCCCGTGTAGGAATGAACCTGCAGCATTTTCTGGGTATCGGCGCCATAGACGAGCACGAGACGGGGGCGTTTGGTGACGGCGGCCTCGGCATCGCCCTCCTCGAGTTCCCGACGAAACAGCGCCGGGATCGACACGCGACCCTTGCTGTCCACCTTGAAGGTGTATTCGCCGATGAACATGCCCGCCAAGGCGGCAACTCCTGTCCCTGTCCTGCCCCGGTGAGCCATTCCGGTGGCCTGTTATGGAAAACGGCGGATCGAGCTGCTGCCACTGCTCGATCCGCCGCCCTCGTCCCATCTTCTGGGCTGTCCGTTCGCGCGCGCCACCTGGGGGGATGTCTGCTCGCTCGCGCGCCGGATCTCTCTCGTTCGTGAAGCGGGTGCCTGTATGAAACCCGGTCTTTGCGCCGTGGGGTCTTGCCGCCCCGTGCCCGTCTTCTCGATGACCAAGGAATGCCATGGTCAGGCATGGGAATTCAAGGGAAATTTTGGATAGGTGGCGAAATCCCCCCTGCCCGAAGCCCTTCAGACGCCCTGAAAACTCAAGCGCTTGTGTCATCTTCCTTGGGAAGTCCCGGAAAACTTTGATCCATCTCAAACTCAGGCCACAATATATTGTTCCTTCAAAAAAACGATCCTCAAGAAGATCGAGTGGGGCAAATTCCCATCAGCTTTTGCACTTTTGCGCCAGCATCGCAAAGAATCGGCAAGATCGTACCAGATCACACGCGAACACGGCGCGGTGATTCGGCGCGATCAGGCGTATCAACACCGGATCCCGTCATTTCCCGTGCATCGCGGCCCGCCTTCCGGTCGGTGGGGCGCAGTCCCGTAACGCCGCCCGGAAGGGGCGCGCCCCTCCCTCTTGCGCCGCGGGCAGGCGGGGGTGCGGGGGCGGCAGCCCCCGCCCGGGTCGCCGCGGCCCGCCGCGGCGAAACCCCAGCCACGCAGCGGCGGCCTCCACTATCGGAAACAGGGGGCGCATTTGCGACACCGCCGCTGACGTTTTTCACCCAAGCGTCGTCGCATCCCGGCTGGAGCTTTCCGCCCGGGCGGCGAATATGCGCTCCACGCCCCCCGAGATCCCGGCACGGGGCCGCGAAAGGAACCCGGAATGACCGACTATGTGCTGACGGTGAACTGCCCCACGACCCGCGGGATCGTGGCCGCGATCGCCAACTACCTCGCCGATACCGGCTGCAACATCACCGATTCGAGCCAGTTCGACGATCTGCTCACCGGGCAGTTCTTCATGCGGATCACTTTCGCCTCGCAAACCGGCAAGGATCTCGACGCGCTCAAGGCGGGCTTCGCGCCGCTCGCCGAGACCTTCGCGATGGACTGGGCGATGCATGACGCGAGCGCCAAGATGAAGGTGCTGCTGATGGTCTCGAACTTCGGCCACTGCCTGAACGACCTGCTCTACCGCTGGCGCATCGGCGCGCTGCCGGTGGAGATCGTCGGCGTGGTCTCGAACCACCTCACCTATCAAAAGGTGGTGGTGAACCACGACATCCCCTTCCACCACATCAAGGTGACGAAAGAGAACAAGCCCGAGGCCGAGGCGCGGCTGCTCTCGGTGGTCGAGGATTCGGGCGCCGAGCTTGTCGTGCTCGCGCGCTACATGCAGATCCTCTCGGATGCGCTCTGCCAGAAGATGTCGGGGCGGATCATCAACATCCACCATTCCTTCCTGCCCTCCTTCAAGGGCGCCAACCCCTACAAGCAGGCCTATGAGCGCGGCGTGAAGCTGATCGGGG
The DNA here is from genome assembly GCF_900217815.1 of Rhodobacter maris. Taxonomy (GTDB): domain Bacteria; phylum Pseudomonadota; class Alphaproteobacteria; order Rhodobacterales; family Rhodobacteraceae; genus Rhodobacter; species Rhodobacter maris. The sequence continues at coordinate 91,824 of NZ_OBMT01000010.1, read as the reverse complement.
CGACCTCGCATTACGTCACCGCCGATCTCGACGAAGGCCCGATCATCGAGCAGGACACGGTGCGCGTCACCCATGCGCAGAGCCCGGAGGATTACGTCAGCCTCGGGCGCGATGTCGAGGCGCTGGTGCTCGCCCGCGCCATTCACGCCCATGTGCAGCACCGCACCTTCATCAACGGCAACAAGACCGTGGTTTTCGCCGCCTCGCCCGGCGGCTATACCTCCGAGCGCATGGGCTGAGACGCGACGAGGTCGTCGCGCGGCACTCTTGTCGCTGGCCGGGGGGCGGGGCCCCCCGGCGGGTCGCCTCGGCTCTGCCGAGGCGATAGTTTACATTTTCAGCGCCGATTTCGCGGCACGGGCAATGACGATCTCCTCGTTCGTCGGGATCACGCGCACCGCCACCCGCCCGGTCGAGATCTCGCGCGCATGGGCCGCATTGGCCTCGCTGTCGATCTCCACTCCGGCCCAGCCGAGCGTGGCGCAGACGTCCTCGCGCACGAGCGCGGAATTCTCCCCCACGCCGCCGCAAAAGATCAGCGCGTCGAGCCCGCCCATCGCCGCGCCGAGCGAGGCGATCTCGCGGCTCACCCGATGGCAGAAATAGTCGATCGCCTCGCGCGCATGGGGCTCCTTGGAGGCCACAAGCGTGCGCATGTCGTTCGACACCCCCGACATCCCCCAGAGCCCCGAGCGCTTGAAGAGCAGCTCGGTGATCTCGGCGGCATCCATCTTTTCCTGATCCATCAGATAGAGCACCACGCCCGCATCGAGCTCGCCCGCGCGCGTGCCCATCGGCAGGCCCGAAAGCGTCGAGAACCCCATCGTGCAGGCGATCGACTGACCGTTGCGGATCGCGCAGATCGAGGCGCCCGAGCCAAGGTGGGCCACCACCACACGCCCGGCGCGCAGCTCCGGCTCCTCGGCCGCCAGCACGCCGTCGATATAGGCATAGCTCAGCCCGTGGAAGCCGTAACGCCGCACGCCTTTTTCGTAGTAGCTGCGCGGCAGCGCATAAGTATCCTCGACGAAGGGATGACCGCGGTGGAAAGCGGTGTCGAAACAGGCGATGTTCGCCACGCCCGGAAAGGCCTCGATCGCGGCGCGCACGCCCGCAAGGTTATGCGGCTGGTGCAGCGGCGCAAAGGGGGTGAGCCGCTCGAGATGGTCCATCAGCACCTCGGTCACCGGCTCGGGCTCGGCATGCTGGATGCCGCCATGCACGATCCGGTGGCCGATGCCGGTGATCTCGAGCCCGGGCAGATCGGCGCGGAAGGCCGAGAGCGCCGAGCGCAGCGCAAGCGTATGGGTGGCGAAATCATCGGCACTGAAGCCCTCGCTCGGCAGTTTCCGGCCCTCGGCATCGGTGAGCTTCAGGCTCGCCTCGGGCGCGCCCAGCCGGTCCACATGGGCCGTGGCGAGCGGCGCCAGCGACTCGTCGAAGAGCCCCAGTTTGAGCGAGGAAGACCCCGCGTTCAGCGTCAGGATCGCGCGTGTCATCAAGCATTCCCCCCGGTCAGGCGATGCCAGTGGATCGAGGCCACCGCCGCCGAGGCGAGCCGCGCCATCGCGCTGTCAGACCGCGAATTGAGGATCACCGGCACCCGCGCGCCGAGCACCACGCCCGCCGCTTCGGCATGGCTGATATAGGCGAGCTGTTTGGCCAGCATGTTGCCCGCGTCGATCCCGGGCACTACGAGCACATCGGCCTGCCCCGCCACCGGGCCACGCAGCCCCTTGGTGCGCGCAGCACCGAGATCAACCGCGTTATCCATCGCGAGCGGCCCATCGACCACGCCGCCCTTGATCTGGCCGCGCTCGGCCATTTTCGAAAGCAGCGCCGCGTCGATCGAGGAGGGCATCGCCGGGTTCACTGTTTCCACCGCGCTCAGCACGCCCACTTTTGGCGTTTCCATGCCCAGCGAGATCGCGAGATCGATCGCGTTTTGGCAGATGTCGACCTTGGTGGGCAGATCGGGGGCAATGTTGATCGCCGCATCGGTCACCAGAAGCGGATGCGAGACGCCGGGCACATCCATCACGAACACATGGGTGAAGCGGCGCCCGATGCGCAGCCCCTTTTCCTTGTCGAGCATCGGACGCAGCAGGTCATCGGTGTGCAGATGCCCCTTCATGATCGCCTGCGCACGCCCCTCGCGCACCAGCGCCACGGCCGCGCGCGCCGCATCGCGGTGGCTCGTCATCTCGACCAGCTCGTAATTGCTCAGCGACTTGCCAAGCGCTTTCGCCGCCGCCTCGATCCTGGCGGGCACACCAATCAGAATGGGCCGGATCAATCCGCGTTCGGCGGCAATCAACGCGCCTTCAAGCGCGCTCTGCTCCTCGGGGCAGACCACGGCCGTGGCCAGTTCCGGCAGGTCTTCGGCCTTCTCCAGAAGCGCCTCGAAATGGCGGTGGCGTTGCACGATGAGGCCGGGGGCGTCGATTTCCTCGTAGCGGATATAGGTGGTGGGCGCGAAGACCTTGGCCGTGCCCGAGCACACCAGGGCGCCACCGTCGACCCGGCGCACCTCGGTGTCGAGCGCGACGAGTCCGTCGCCCTCCTTCGCCGTCACGGTCACTTTCGCCACCAGCTCTTCGCCCGCGGTGACATAATCATGAAAGGTCAGCTGCTGATCGCGGTAGCGGGTGCCCGGCCCGGGCAGGATCGAGCCCAGAAGCGAAGAGATCAGCGCCGCCACGAAGAGGCCGGGGGCCAACGGTTTTTCCTTCTGGCCCTCCGCATCGACATGTTCGAGGTGCATCGGATTGTGGTTCCCCGAGGCGGCGACGAAGGCATAGATGTCGTCTGCGGTGCAAAGCCGGCGCAGCTCTGCGCTCATCCCCGGCTCGATTTCGTGATACATGCGGCTTTCGAAAATCATTGCGGTCTCCTTGCAGCGCCCCTACCTCAGGCGCCTCCCTTTCCCGGCCTATGTCCTGCTCCCATCGGCGGCATTGATCAACACCAAGTCAGTGCGATTTTTCGCCCCTTTCAGCGCGGGACCGTTGCGCCTAGAAGGGGCGAAACGACGGAGGAGCAGATGGATCGGGCTGAGTTCTGGAATGAGGCAGAAGCGCTTCTGGGCGCAAGAATCTTGCGCACAAAGGCGGAATGCGATCTGCACGGCCGCTCCGAAACCTGGTTCGCGCCGACCCCGCCGGAGGCTGTCGTCTATCCCGAAAGCACCGGGGAGCTGGCGGCCCTCACGAAAATGTGCGCACGGTTTGGCGTGCCGATGGTGGGTTGGGGCGCGGGCACCTCGCTTGAGGGCCATGCGCTCGCGGTCGAAGGGGGAATCGTCGTCGATTTCGCCCGCATGAACCGGGTGATGGAGATCCGCCCCGAAGATCGTCTGGTGCGGGTGCAACCCGGCCTGACCCGTGAGGCGCTCAACACCGAGCTGCGCACCACCGGGCTTTTCTTCCCGGTCGATCCGGGCGCCAATGCCTCGCTCGGCGGCATGGCCGCGACCCGCGCCTCGGGCACGACGACGGTGCGCTATGGCTCGATGCGGGACAATGTGGCGGCGCTTGAGGTGGTGCTGGCCGACGGCCGGGTGATCCGCACCGGCTCCGGCGCGGCAAAATCTGCCTCCGGCTATGACCTCACCGCGCTGATGCTGGGCTCCGAGGGCACGCTCGGGCTGATCACCGAGCTGACCCTGCGCCTGCATGCCCAGCCCGAGGCGGTGTCCTCTGCGGTCTGTGCCTTTGACACGCTCGAAGCGGCGGTCGAGACGGTGCAGCATGTGATGCAACTGGGCGTGCCGATGGCGCGGATCGAATTTGTCGATGCCGAGATCGTGCGCGTCTTCAACAAGATGAACGGCACGGCGATGCCGGAGAAGCCGCATCTGATGATCGAGTTCCACGGCTCGGAAGCGGGCGTTGCCGAGGACAGCGCGCGCTTTGGCGAGGTGGTCGCGGAGATGGGCGGCGCCGATTTCCAATGGGCCACCACGACCGAGGAACGCAACCGGCTCTGGAAGATGCGCCATGCCGCCTATTCGAGCTGCCTTGCCGCGCGGCCGGGCTGCATGGGGCTCGTGACCGATGTCTGCGTGCCGATGTCGCGACTGGCCGAGGCGGTGGCGCGAGGCCGCGCGATGATCGATGCGGCGGGCCTCACCGGCCCGATCCTCGGCCATGTGGGCGACGGCAATTTCCACGCGATCCTGCTGCTCGACCGCAAGGATGCCGACGAGCTTGCCCGGGCGAAATCCGTGGCGCATGATCTGGCGCATATGGCGCTCGAAATGGGCGGCACGATCACTGGCGAACATGGGATCGGCATGGGCAAACGCTACATGATGGCCGAGGAGCATGGCCCCGCCTGGGCGGTGATGGGCGCGATCAAGGCCGCGCTCGATCCGCAAGGCATCCTCAACCCCGGCAAGCTGGTGCCCGCGCCGGGCGAGTGGCCGTGATGCTGGTCGATCCGGCCGAGCTGCCGCGCCGGTTTGCGGCGCTCTGGGGCACGCGCGACGCGCGCGGCATCGCGGCCCTGTTCGCCCCGGACGGCGAGTTTCTGAGCCTGACCGGCGGGACCGGGCAGAACCCGAAGGAGATTGCGGAACTGCTCGCCGGCGAATTCGCCGGCGCCTTCCAGCGTGCACGGCTCGTCACCGGGCGCAACCGCTTCCGCCCGATCGGCGACAGCGCGGCGGTTCTGCTGCAACGCTTCGTGCTGTCGGGACTTGTCGACGAGACCGGCGCCGAGGCGGGCCGGATCGGCGCCGTGCTCTGCGCCACGCTCGAACGCACCGGCGCGGGCTGGCAGATCGTCTCAGCCCAATTCGTGGTGGAAGCCTGAGCGGCGCCGGCGCGCCCTGCTCACCCCGCCAAAAGCGCCTCGGCGGCGGCACGGGCGGCGTCGGTCACTTCGGCCCCCGCAATCATCCGTGCGATTTCGTCCACCCGGGCGGCGGGAGCAAGCGGTTCGACGCGTGACGTGGTCATGCCGTCGGCAACCGATTTCGCGACGCGGAAATGGGTCGCCCCGCGTGCGGCCACCTGCGGCGAATGGGTGACGACGAGCACTTGCGCGCCTTCGGAAAGTTTTGCCAGCCGCCGCCCCACCGCATCGGCGGTGGCGCCGCCGACACCGCGATCGATCTCGTCGAAAATCAGCACCAGCGCATCGGCGCCGCGCGCGAGCACGACCTTGAGCGCGAGCAGGAAGCGCGAGAGCTCGCCCCCCGAGGCGATCTTGTCGAGAGGCCCCGCGGGCGCGCCGGGGTTGGTCGCGACGGTAAAGGCCACCGTATCGCACCCCTCCGGACCCGCCTCGCCCGGATCGATCCGGGTGGAAAACACCGCACGTTCCAGCTTGAGCGGCGCAAGTTCCGCCGCCATCGCCACATCGAGCCGCCCCGCGGCGGCCGCACGCGCAGTCGAGAGTGCTTCCGCCGCCGCGCCGTAGCGCGCCTCGGCGGCAGAGAGTTCCGCCTCAAGCCGCGCAATCCCCGCCTCCCCCGCGTCGAGCGCCGCGAGCCGCGCAGCCAGCGTTTCGGCGAGCCCCGCCAGATCGTCGGGCTGCACAGCGTGTTTGCGCGCCGCTGCGCGCAACGCGAAAAGCCGCTCCTCGCAGGCTTCGAGCGCGCGCGGATCAAATGACATGGCGTCAAGCGCCGCCTCGACGCCCGAGGCCGCCTCGCCAAGCTCGATCAGCGCACGTTCGAGCGCGGCAAGGGGCGCATCGAGCGCGCCTTCGGCGCGGTCTGCGGCGCCCGAGAGCCAGCGGTCAGCATCGCGCATCGCCCCCTCCGCCCCCTCGGGACCGAGCATCTGCGCGGCGCGCGCGACATCGGCGCGGATCTTTTCGGCGGCCTGCATCTGACGGCGGCGCGAGTCGAGCTCCGCCTCTTCTCCGGCGCGGGGCGACAGCTTCTCGAGCTCGGCCCCGGCGTGGCGCAGGAAGTCCTCCTCCGCCTGCACCGCGGCCAATGCCGCGCGCGCCTCGCCGAGGCGTTTGGCAAGCGCCGCCCGCGCGCCCCAGGCAGCCCGGGTGGCAAAAAGGAGATCATCATGCCCCGCGAAGGCATCGAGCGCAGCGCGGTGACCGCGGGCATTCAAAAGACCGCCGTCATCTTGCTGGCCGTGCAGTTCCACGAGCGTCTGCGAGACCGCACGCAACACCTCGCCGGAGGCGCGGCGGTCGTTGATGAACGCGGTCTTGCGCCCATCGGTGGCATTCACTCGCCGCAAGATCAGCTCGTCGGACACCGGCAGCCCTGCCCCGCCCAGAACCGCGCGCGCCGCATGGCCCGGGGGCAGATCGAAGACGGCGACCACCTCGCCCTGCGTCGCCCCCTGCCGCACAAGCTCCGCCCTGCCCCGCCAGCCCAGCACGAAGCCGAGGCAATCAAGCAGGATCGACTTGCCCGCCCCGGTCTCGCCGGTGAGCACATTGAGCCCGGCCCCGAAATCCAGTTCGAGCCGGTCGATCAGCAGCATGTCCCGGATATCGAGCGTGCGCAGCATGTTTGTCCCCGCAAGCAGGCCCGGCCCTGGCTCAGAGCCACTCGCCCTTGATCACCTGACGGTAGATCGTCGAGAGCCAGCTTTCGCCCTTCGCCTCCGGCTCCAGCCCCTGCTTCTTGAGCCGCCGGTAGGCATCGTCATAGAAGGGCGAGGACTGGAAGTTGTGGCCAAGGATCGCCCCCGCCGTCTGCGCCTGATCGACGAGGCCAAGCGCGAGATAGGCCTCGACGAGCCGCTCGAGCGCCTCGGGCGTCTGCGTGGTGGTCTGATATTGTTCGACAACAACGCGGAAGCGGTTGATCGCGGCGGTATAATGCCCCTTCTTGAGGTAATAGCGCCCGATCTCCATTTCCTTCGCCGCCAGATGGTCGAAGGCGAGGTCGAATTTCATCGCCGCCGAGCGGGCATAATCGCTCTCGGGATATTGCTCGATCACTTCGCGCAAAGCCTGCAGCGCCTGGAAGGTGAGGCCCTGATCGCGGCCGACCTCGTCGATCTGGTCGTAGTAGCTCAGCGCCAGCAGATATTTGGCATAGGCCGCGTCTTCCGACCCCGGATAGGTGTCCAGATAGCGCTGCGCGGAGACCCGCGCCTCCTCGTATTTCTTCGCCTTGTGCTGCGCGAAAACCTGCATGATCAGCGCGCGCTTGGCATATTCGGAATAGGGATAGAGCCGCTCGACTTCCTGGAAGTAGCGCAAGGCTTCCGAAGGGCGCCGTGGATTGCCGACCTCAAGCTCGTATTCGCCCCGCTTGTAGATCTCTTCGGCGGTGAAATTTTCGAGCGGCGGTTCCTTGTTCGCGGAGGCACCGCCGCCGCAGGCCGCCAGTGTGCACACAAGCACAAGACTTCCGACCCGAAGCGCCGCCGATCTGCCCAGTGCCATGCCCTGCCTCTTCCGTTCTGCCGCCGGATTCGGGTCCGGCCATCGCTTGCAACCCAAGACGGGCCGTGCTTCGCCCCTCCTAGCACAGAAAAATCGGCGGCGCAAAACGCCTTTCGCACCGAAGGCAGGGGCTTTCACAACCGTGACCGAAGCCCGGCCGCAGCATCACCTTGGTGTCCCCTGAGGGCGCAAAAATGCAATGCGGCCGGGGGGTTCCCGGCCGCAGGGGCGTCAGGTAACGCCGATTTTCAGCGCGCGGCGACGGCAACCGGGCGCAGCACGCCCGCCCCGGGGAGCCGGTGCACCTCATCGGCCGAGCAGGTCTCGCGCCGCCAGGCCCGCGGATCGGCGAAGAGCGCGCGCAGAAGCTGGTTCGTCAGCGCATGACCGGCACGCTGGCCGATATAGCGCGCGATCAACGGCGCACCGGCAAGCGCCAGATCCCCCATCGCGTCGAGCATCTTATGGCGCACGGCCTCATCGGCATGGCGCAACCCGCCGGGGCTGAGCACCTTGTCCCCGTCGACGACGACGGCGTTTTCATAGGTGCCGCCCAGCGCAAGCCCGTTGGCCTGCATGAATTCGACATCGGACTGACGGCAGAAGGTGCGGCTGTCCATCAACTCGCGCACGAAGGCGCCGTTCGACATTTTCAGCCGTTTTTCCTGCCGCCCGATCGCCGCATCGGCAAAGTCGATCGCGAAATCGATCTCGAGCGCCGCCGCGGGCTCGAGCCGCGCCCGGGCGTCACCAAGCTGCACTTCAACGGGTTTGAGCACCCGGATCGCGCTGAGCGGGGCAGAGAGCGCGCGCAGACCCGCGCGACGGATTTTCGCCACGAAAGGGGCGGACGAGCCGTCGAGGATCGGCACTTCCGGCCCGTCGATCTCGATCAGGGTATTGGTCACGCCAAGCCCGGCGAGCGCCGCCATCACATGTTCGATGGTCGAAACCGAGACGCCATCGGCATTCTCGATCAGGGTGCAGAGTTTCGACGGGGTGACACGATCCCAAAGCGCCGGGATGCGCGGATCCGCCCCGGGCTTGACCTCGCCACGCGCCGCCGCTTGCACCAGATCGGTGCGGCGGAAAGTGATGCCGTGATCGGCCGGCGCCGGGTGCAGCGCCATGCGCACCGGAGCGCCCGAATGGAGCCCCACCCCTTCAAAGGTGACGGTTTTTGCAAGCGTCGTTTGCACGATCATGCGCCTTTCATTCCCAACCCCCCCGCCGTATCAACCCAACATTTGATCCGGTCCGGGGTTCCCAGTGTCAGTTAAGGAGCATGGCTCCGCATCACAACTCACCTTTTGCAACAGACTGAAACATTAACGCCCGACCCCGGCAAAACCCCGCCGAAACCAGCCCAAGCCACTGATTTAAAAATAAAAAGGGCCAGGTTTCCCCAGCCCTTCTGCGGCATTTCGTGATGCGTCAATTCGCCTGACGACGCAGGAAAGCGGGGATCTCGATCCGGTCCTGATCGTTTTCCGCCTCATCCTCGTAAGCTTGATGCTGCGGCGCGGCAGGCATCGTCCGTTGAGTCGCCACGGCCCCTTCGCCGCCATGGCCGGTCATGCGGTTGATCAGCGAATTGATACCGAAGCGGCCTTTCTCGCCGCCGCCATGCAGGGGCGCCTGCGCGGCGGGAGCCGCGGCACGGCTGGCGGCCATCGGCGCGGCGGCGGGCGTCGCGGGGCGCTGATACCCGCCTGCGGGCACCTTGTTCACCGCTGCCTGCAGCCGCGCGAGCGCTTCCGGAGAGGGCGTTCCGGGCGCGCGCGGACGCGGCGCGACGAAATTGGCCTCATCTTCATAGCCCGTGGCATAGCCCGTCGGCTCGGCATGCTGCTGCACGGCCGGGCGCGGCTGGTAAGCGGGCGGAGGCAACTCGTCCTCGGCGGGCTCCTGCGCCACCGGCTGCGGCGCGACGGGCGCAGCCTCGGCAACCGGCGCCTCGAAAAGCGACCGGTCATAGCTTTGTTGCGCGGCGGGGGCCTGCTGCGGTGCGGGCTGTGCGGAGGCGGCCGCCATCACCGGCTGCGCCGCGGTCACGCTGAGCGCGGGCTTCACCGGCTCCGGGGCATGGGCCGCTTTCAGCGGTTCGGCCATCGAGCGGCGCGGCACCGGAATCTCGGTCGTGGCCGGGGCCGCATCGATCCCGGTGGCGACCACCGAGACGCGCATCATGCCTTCCATGTTCGGATCGAGCGTCGAGCCAACGATGATATTGGCATCCGGGTCCACTTCCTCGCGGATGCGGTTCGCCGCCTCGTCGAGTTCAAACAGCGTCAGGTCATAGCCGCCGGTGATGTTGATCAGCACGCCCTTGGCGCCCTTGAGGCTGATCTCGTCCAGAAGCGGGTTCGAAATCGCCTTCTCGGCGGCCACCACGGCGCGATCATCGCCCTGCCCCTCGCCCGTGCCCATCATCGCCTTGCCCATCTCGTCCATCACCGCGCGCACATCCGCGAAGTCGAGGTTGATCAGGCCAGGGCGCACCATCAGATCGGTGACCCCCTTGACGCCCTGATAGAGCACATCATCCGCGAGCGCGAAAGCTTCGGTGAAAGTGGTTTTTTCGTTGGCGAGCCGGAACAGGTTCTGGTTCGGGATGATGATCAGCGTGTCGACGACCTTTTGCAGCGCCTCGATACCGGCCTCGGCCTGACGCATGCGCTTGGGGCCTTCGAACTGGAAAGGTTTCGTCACCACACCCACGGTGAGCACGCCCAGCTCACGCGCCGCCTGCGCGATGATCGGCGCGGCCCCGGTGCCGGTGCCGCCCCCCATGCCCGCAGTGATGAAGCACATATGCGCGCCCACGAGATGATCGACGATTTCCTCGATCGTCTCCTCGGCCGCGGCCGCGCCGACGGAGGGCCGCGCCCCGGCGCCCAGCCCCTCGGTCGCTTTCACGCCCATCTGGATGCGGGCTTGCGATTTCGACTGCTGCAGGGCTTGCGCATCGGTGTTGGCCACGACGAATTCGACGCCCTCAAGCGCCTTGTCGATCATGTTGTTGACCGCATTGCCGCCCGCACCGCCGACCCCGAAAACGGTGATCCGCGGCTTGAGGTCTTCGTTCTCTGATACCATCAGATTCAAGGTCATTGGAGTCCGCCTGTATGTTCACGCGGCCTTGTGCCGGCCGACTGTCCCCGCAATTAGACCCAATATTACCGGGCTTTCCCCTGCGCGTCACCCAAAAAACACAGGGTTTCCACAAAATATGGAGGGGCAAATGCCGCTTTTGGCGGTATTTCGCGCATGCTTCAGCATTTGGGGGAATCGAATCGGGATTCCCCTTTTTATTGACTTACCAGTTGTCGCGGAACCAGCGGATCGCGCGCTTGAAAGAGCGCCCCGACACACGCTCCACGGGAATCTCGAAATCCCACCACTCGTCTTGCGGGCAGGCCGCAAAGAGCGCGAGCCCGACCATTGCCGAGAACCCGGGACCGCGTGCGGCCTCGGGCATGCCCTGCACCCGCATCGGGCGGCCAAGCCGCACGTTCTGCCCAAGGATCTTCGCCGCCAGCATGTCAAGCCCCGGGATCTGGCTCGCGCCGCCAGTCAGCACGATTTGCTGGCTCGGGAGCAGGTCGAAGCCGGCCACATCGAGCCGTGCCCGCACCTCCTCAAGGATCTCCTCGACGCGAGGCCGCATGATGCCGATCAGCTCGGTGCGGCTCACCCGGCGGCGGTCCTTTTCCCAGTCCCCGGAATTCGCCGCCAGCTCGATCATCTCGCGGTCGTCCATGCCGGTGGCATAAACGCCGCCATGGAAGGTCTTGATGCGCTCGGCCATCGCCATCGGCACCTGGAGCCCCGCGGCGATGTCGCGCGTCACGGTATCGCCCCCCATGCGCACGGCATCGGCAAAGATCATGTGTTTTTTCAAAAAGATCGAAATCCCGGTCGCCCCGCCGCCCATGTCGATGCAGGCCGCGCCCAGCTCCTGCTCGTCTTCCACCAGCGCCGAAAGCCCGGCGACATAGGCAGAACTTGCGATGCCCGCAAGCTCGAGATCGCAGCGGCGGATGCAGTGGATGATATTTTGCACCGCCGCGCCATCAACGGTGAGCATATGCATGTCGGTCGCGAGCCTTGCCCCCACATGCCCGCGCGGATCGCCGAGACCGGAGCGGTGATCGAGCGCGAAATTGACCGGATGGGCATGGAGCACCTCACGGCCCGGCCCGATATGCGGCAAATCGCAGGCGGCGAGCACGCGCGCCACATCCTGCTCGTCGACATGGCTCCCCGCCACCTCGACCTCGCCCGCCAGCCCGTAAGAGCGCGGATCGCCCCCCGAGAAACAGGCGATGACGTGATCCACCCGCGTATTCGCCATCTTCTGCGCTGCCTGCACCACGGTGCGGATCGCGCGCTCGGTCTCCACCATCGCGTCGATCTCGCCATAGCGCACGCCCTGCGCGGCTATCGTTTTGGCGCCGACCACCCGCATCGCCGATTGCCGGTAGAGCGGGCTGACCACGTCATTCGCCGGTTCGGGCGGGTCGAAGCGCAGCACGAGGCAGGAAACCTTCGACGTGCCGATGTCGAGAAGCGCGATCACGCCGCGGCTCATCGCGGCGGTGCGCATCGACCGCATGGCGCGCTGAGTCTTGTGGAACTCGGTCATGGGGAGGCCTTTGCTGAAGTGGAAAGAGCCCGGGCGTCTTGCAGCGCGGTGAGCGCCGCCGCGCTCAGGCGGATCGTCGGGCGCGCTTCGGAGCGCAGATCGAGGCGGGTGAAATCGCGCGCGAGCAGGTCTTCGGCGCTATCAAGCGCAAGCGTGCGTTCGACCGCGCGCACCGGGTTCTCCTCTGGCAGCAGGATGCGCTGGCCACGGTCCAGCACCAGATCCCAGCGCCGCTCTCCCACCCGCACAAGGCCGCGCGCGCGCGGCAGGATCGGGCGCGCCGCGGCGAGAATGGCAAGCGCTTCGGGGACGGCGCGATCCGCCCCCTCACCCGCGATCAAGGGCAGGTCGGGACGGGCATCGCGGCGGGTGAGCGCGGCGGTACGGTGCCCGGTCGCATCGAGCATCTCGATGCCGCGCGCGGTGCGCCACAGGATCACCGGCACACGCTCGGTCACCCGCACATCGAGCGTGCCGCCCGATTGTACCACGATGATCACCGATTCCACGGCATCGAGGCGGCGGATCGCGGCGCGGTAACTGTCGAGGTCGATGGCGAAGCGCGAGGCGGGCAGCCCCACCGGCAAAAGCGCACGCACCGCGCCTTCCACCTCGGCCGAAGCGCCCTCGACGCTCAGGGTGGAAAGGCGGAATTCGGGGCGGTTCTGGATCTCGGTGCGCAGGATCTGATATTGCTCGACGAGTTCGGCGCGCCGGTCAGGGTTGCCAAGCCAGAGCCCGAGACCGAGCGTGACGCAGAAGACCGGCACACCGACCCGGGTGACCAGCCGCACGAAGGGGGTCAACCAGAGCCGCTCGAGGCGGAAGGCAAGGCGCGAGGGCGGCGCGCTGCGGCGCATCGGCTTTTGCAACTTGGCGGGACCAAAAGCGCGCGGCGCGGCGGCGGGGCCGCGGGCGGGCGGCGCGGCGGGATACCGCGGATCAGCGCTCAGCGGTCGCATGAGGCATCCTCCACAATCCAGCGGCAAAGCGCGGGAAAATCGATCCCCTCCGCCGCCGCCTGTTCCGGCGCGAGCGAGGTAGGGGTCATGCCGGGCTGGGTGTTGGTTTCAAGCAGGATCAGCCCCGCAAGCCCTTCCGCCGCGTTCCAGCGAAAATCGGTGCGGCTCACGCCGCGGCACCCGAGCGCACGATGGGCGCGCAAGGCATAGTCGCGGCAGGCGGCGGCAATTTCCCCGGGCAGTTCGGCCGGGCAGACATGGCGTGAGCCGCCGGCGGCATATTTCGCCGTGTAATCATACCAGCCGGTGGTGAGGATCTCAGTGACCGAAAGCGCGTGATCGCCCATCACCGTGCAGGTCAGCTCACGCCCGGGCACATAGGCCTCCACCATCACCACCTCGGGCATGGCCGCAGACAGAACCGGCGGGCGGTTCGCACCCTCAAGCACCAGATAAACGCCGACCGAGGAGCCTTCGTTATAGGGTTTGACGACATAGGGGACGGGCAGCACATGCGCCGCGGCAACTTCGTCCTTGCGCGCAAGGCGGCTCTCGGCCACCGGCAGGCCCGCCGCGACATAGGCTTCCTTGGAGCGTGCCTTGTCCATCGCCAGCGCGGAGGCCAGCACGCCCGAATGGGTATAGGGCAGGCGCAACCATTCCAGCAGCCCCTGCACGCAGCCATCCTCGCCCCACCGGCCATGAAGCGCATTGAACACGACATCAGGTGCGGCCGCCTTGAGCCGTTCCGCGAGGTCCGCCCCCGCGTCGATCTCCAGAACGTCAAACCCCGCCACCCGCAGCGCTTGGGCGCATTCACGCCCCGAAGACAAAGACACCTCGCGCTCAGACGAAGGCCCGCCCATCAATACCGCCACAAGGGGGGTTGCCCTGCTCGACATACCCGCCACTTTCGCCTCTGCCGGGTTTGCCCCGGTCCGTTTGCGCCCCGATTGCTCCGGGGCCTCATGATCTTGTTATAGTTGCGCCTCAGGCCTCAATATTCGCCGATGCGCATGATTTCCCATTGTAACGAAATTCCCTGGGTCTGCAAAACCTTTTTGCGCACGTCTTCGCCCAGTTGCTCAAGATCGCGCGCCGTGGCGCCCCCGGCATTGATCAGGAAGTTCGAGTGTTTTTCGCTCATCTGCGCGCCGCCAAGCCGCGCGCCGCGCATCCCCGCCCGGTCAATCACCGCCCAGGCTTTCAACTCATGCGTGTCATCGGCACGGCCCGTGGACGAGGCCCCGGAAGGGTTGCGGAAGGTGGAGCCCGCCGAGCGCTCTTTCGTGGGCTGAGAGGCGTCGCGCCTCGCGATCTGTTCCTCCATCTTTGCCGCGAGTGCCGCCGGATCGCCGGGCGGGGCGCGGAACGTGGCCGAAACGATCACCGCCCCCTCCGGAATCTCGGAGGAACGATAGCCAAGATGCAGGTCGGCGGCCGGGAGGGTGAGCGCCGCGCCGGCCCGGGTGATCAGCCGCACAGAGACGAGGTGATCCGCCACATAAGCGCCGTAACAGCCCGCATTCATCCGCACCGCGCCGCCAATCGAGCCGGGGATCGTGCGCAAAAAGGTCAGATCACGCCCGGCTTCCGCCGCGCGGCGCGCCACATGGGCATCGAGCGCCGCAGCGCCGGCGGTGACCGTTTCGCCCGCCACCTCGATCGTGTTGAAGCCGCGCCCGAGCCGGATCACGACGGCGCGGATCCCGCCGTCGCGCACGATCAGGTTGGAGCCCACCCCCATCGGGAAGACCGCGACCTCGGGGGGAGCCGCGCGCAGAAACTCGGCCAGATCGGCCTCGTCGGCGGGCTGGAACAACCAGTCGGCCGGGCCGCCCACGCGCAGCCAGGTGAGATCGGCAAGCGGACGGTTCGGCGTCAGCGCGCCGCGGGGGGTATAGGCGAGGCTCTCCATCCCCCTGCCCTAACGCGGCCTGCCCAAGGGAGCAAGGGGGCGCCGCGGGCCGTGACAGGTATCGGACAGGCGGGAGCGGCGCAGCAGGACGATCAACCGATCCGCCGCGGGGGCCGGCGCCGGGGCCCGCCATTGCTCGCGGGGGTTTTATCCCCGCGCCCTTGACCTTTTGGCACCGCCACGCCAGCTTGCGCCGACCTTTGGGAGCGCCCTTCATGGCCAAGAGCACTGCGCCGTTTTCCGGCTTCGAATTCCTGATCGCCTGGCGCTACCTGCGCGCGCGCCGCGCCGAGGGCGGCGTTTCCGTGATGACCTGGATCTCGCTCATCGGCATCATGCTGGGCGTGGCCGCGCTGATCCTGACACTCGCGGTGCGCGCGGGCTTCCGCGCCGAATTCGTCGACACGATCCTCGGCTCCAACGCCCATGTCACGGTCTATTCGGCACAGATGGAAGTGGAACCCGGCACCGGTATCTATTCGAACCTGATGGCCGATTACGCAAAGCGCGCCCAGGCCATCGCCGCCATCCCCGGCGTCACCCGCGCCGCGCCGCTCATTCGCGGCCAGGTGATGGCGAACTGGGGCGAACGCTCGAACGTGGCAGAGGTCTATGGCATCGCGCTTGACGACCTGCTCACCGTGCCGCGCATCGCCCATTCGGATCCGGCGCAAGGGGATATCAAAAGCCTCGATCAGGGCATCGCCATGGGCTCGGAGCTTGCGCGCGAACTGGGCGTGACCGTGGGCGACATGGTCAAACTCATCTCACCCAACGGTGTAAAAACCCCGTTCGGCGTCTCGCCCCGCGTCAACGCCTACCGCGTCGTCTATATCTTCACCGCCGGGCGCTGGGACATCGACCGGACCCGGATCTACATGCCCTTCGCCGAGGCCCAGAGCTTCTTCAACCGCGAGGGCGGCGCCGACGAGATCGAGGTGATGGTCGAAGACCCTGAACAGGTCGACGACCTCACCCCGGCGCTTTTGCAAGCGGGCGGCGCGGGCACGATGCTCTGGAGCTGGCGCGACGCTTCAGGCAGCTTCCTGCGCGCGCTGACGATGGAGGATAACGTGATGTTCGTGATCCTCTCGGTGCTGGTGTTGATCGCGACGATGAACATCACCTCCGGGCTGATCATGCTGGTGAAGAACAAGGGCCGCGACATCGGGATCTTGCGCACGATGGGGCTGACCGAGGGCTCGGTGATGCGGGTGTTCTTTTTGTGCGGCGCTTTCACCGGCGTGATCGGCACGGCGATGGGCGTGGCCGTGGGCGTGGTGCTTGCGCTCAACATCGCGCATGTGATGGCGGGGGTGAACTGGCTCTCGGGCGGTGGCGCCTGGGATCCGTCGATCCGCGGCATTTACGAGCTGCCCGCAAAGCTGCAGGCCTATGACGTGCTCAAATCTGTGGGCCTCGCGCTCGGGCTCAGTTTCGTGGTGACGATCTTCCCGGCGCGCCGCGCCGCAAGGCTCAACCCGGTGGAGGCGCTGCGCTATGAATGAGGTTTTGCGGCTCGACGCGCTCGAAAAGGGCTATCACCGTGGGCTCCCCAATGAAATCCTTGTCCTCAAGGGGGCCGCGCTGGTCATTCCCCGCGGGCAGGTGGTGGGGCTGATCGCCCCCTCGGGCGCGGGAAAATCGACGCTCCTGCATATCGCGGGGCTTCTCGACACGCCCGATGCCGGACGCGTGATGATCAACGGCATGGACATGACCGGGGCGAAGGACGGCGCGCGCACCGCGGCGCGGCGCGAGGCTCTGGGCTTTGTCTACCAGTTCCACCACCTGCTCCCCGAGTTCACCGCGCTCGAAAACATCGTGCTGCCGCAGCTTGCCAATGCCACCCCCCGCAAGGCAGCCGAGGCGCGGGCGCGCGAGCTTTTGGCCCGCGTCGGGCTCAGCGCCCGCGAGAGCCACCGCCCCTCCGAGCTGTCGGGCGGCGAGCAGCAGCGCGTTGCCTTTTGCCGCGCGCTCGCCAATGCGCCAGCGCTGCTGCTGGCCGACGAGCCCACCGGCAACCTGGACCCGACGACGTCGGAAACCGTCTTTGCCGCGCTGATGGAACTGGTGCGCGCAACGGGGCTTTCGGCGCTCATTGCAACCCATAACCTCGAGCTGGCCGCCCGGATGGACCGGGTGCTGCGGCTCGAGGGCGGCCAACTGGTGGAGGCGAAATGATTGTTTATGGCATCAAGACCTGCGGCACGGTGCAAAAGGCGCTCACGGCATTGACCGCGGCCGGCAAGGCGCCGGTGCTGCGCGACATACGCAAGGAGCCACTTTCGCCCGCGGAAATCGCCGAATTCGAGGCGGCCTTCGGGGAAGAACTGATCAACCGGTCCTCGACCACCTGGCGCGGCCTCTCCGAGGAGGCGCGCGCGCAACCGATCGCGGCGCTCCTTGCCGCCCATCCGACGCTGATGAAGCGCCCGGTGATCCGCGGCAACGGGCTTACCCTCGGCTGGGACTGGGCGGCGCAACAGGCGCAGCTCTGAGCCCCGCCCGATTGCTCGAATGCCGCGCATTTCGGATTTCTCTTAACCATGCCAAAACGTGCAATCCGCCCGAAACGGGCGCATTACTGCATGATACCCCGACGAACGCGGTCGGGACGTGCAGGAGGCACGCAGATGATCGCTGTGAACCATCGCCTAGAGTTGGCGGATGAGCTTGAGGACCGGCCCGATTACTGGACCCAGCTTGCCTGGCTCAGCGCCGGGGCCGTTCCCCTTTTGGCGTGGCGACGTGCCGCAGGCTTCAGCATCGCCGACCTTGCCGAACTATCGGGCATTCCCGCGCCACTGATCGCGGCATTCGAGTCGCGCCATGCCCGCCCGAGCGTCACGGAACGCGCACGGCTTGCGCGGGCGCTTGGCCTGAGCCCGGGAGATCTCGACGACTGAAAAGGCCGTCCCGCGGCGGTAATTGCCGCAGGGAAACGGCCGCGCGAAACCAAGCCCGCGCGGCCGAAGGAAACCACCAAACCAATCCGAAAAAGAAAAGCCCGCGCGGGCGCCGCGGGCCTCCGACGACACCGTCGACCGGTCAGAGCAGTTTGAGCTCTCCGGCCGACGAGCGGCCATCGCGGCCCGAGATCAGTTCGTAGCTGATCTTCTGGTTGTCGCTGAGTGCTTTCAGCCCGGCGCGTTCCACCGCCGAGATATGCACGAACACGTCTTTGCCGCCGCCATCGGGGGCGATGAAGCCGTAGCCCTTGGTGGTGTTGAACCATTTCACGGTTCCGGTAGCCATAGTTCTCTCCTCGCAGTTATCCCGCGGCATCATTGCCGCAAGACGTGCAGCCACGCCTTCCAAATCCCCGGCTGCCCCAGAGGGAGCGGATAGAAAGTCTTTTGCTCACGCAGGGAAAGCCTGACACAGGCACATCAAAAAGCAACGGTCAAAGCGCCGCAGGCGGGCAAAGGCTGCCGTAGCGGCAACCGCGCACGCCCCGGTTGCGCCCCCCGTTCAGAGGGCACGGAACCGGGGGGCATCACCGGCCTTTTCAGCGCATATCGGGCGGGGTCGCCTCGGCCGCAAGAGCGGCCACAATTGCGTCGAGCGCCACGGTCTCCGTGCGCGTGTCGCCGAGACGGCGGACCGAAACCGTGCGGTTTTCGACCTCCTTGAGGCCGATTGCAAAGATATAGGGCACCTTGCCGAGGCTGTGCTCGCGCACCTTGTAATTGATCTTCTCGTTGCGGGTGTCGCATTCGGCACGCAGCCCCGCCGCGATCAGTTTGGCCGCCACTTCCTCGACGTAATCATCAGCCTCGGAGACAATCGAGGCGACGACAACCTGTCGCGGCGCGAGCCAGAGCGGCATCTTGCCCGCGAAGTTCTCGATCAGCATGCCGATGAAGCGTTCAAACGAGCCAAGGCAGGCGCGGTGCAGCATGACGGGGCGGTGCTTGGCGCCGTCCTGGCCGATATAGCTGGCATCGAGCCGCTCGGGCAGGTTCGGGTCGACCTGCAGCGTGCCGCATTGCCAGTCCCGCCCGATCGCATCGGTGAGCACGAATTCGAGCTTCGGCCCGTAAAACGCGCCCTCGCCCTCAAAAATCTCGTATTCATAGCCCGCCGCGGTGACGGCGTTCGCCAGAGCCGCTTCGGCATGATCCCAGCTTTCCTCGGTGCCGATCCGCTTTTCGGGCCGGGTGGAGAGCTTGATGCGCCATTTGTCAAAGCCGAGGTCGGCATAGACCGCCGAGAGGAACTCGATGAATTTCTTCGTTTCCGCCTCGATCTGGCTTTCCATGCAGAAAATGTGGGCATCGTCCTGCGTGAAGCCGCGCACCCGCATGATGCCATGCAGCGCCCCCGAGGGTTCATAGCGCGCGCAGGAGCCAAATTCCGCCATCCGCAGCGGCAGGTCGCGGTAGGATTTCAGCCCGTGGTTGAAGATCTGCACATGGCAGGGGCAGTTCATCGGCTTGAGCGCATTGATCACCTTTTCCCGCGCGCCCTCCTCGTCCACCTCGACGATGAACATGTTCTCGCGGTAGTTCTCCCAGTGGCCCGAGGCCTCCCAGAGCTTGCGGTTCACGACCTGCGGCGTGTTCACCTCGACATAGCCATCGGCGCGCTGGCGGCGGCGCATGTAGTCTTGAAGCTGCGTGTAGATCGTCCAGCCGTTCGGGTGCCAGAACACCTGGCCGGGGGCCTCTTCCTGCATGTGGAAGAGGTCCATCTCCTTGCCGAGCTTGCGGTGGTCGCGTTTGGCGGCCTCCTCCAGCATCGTCATATGCGCTTTCAGTTCGTCGCGCGAACGGAAGGCGATGCCGTAGATGCGCTGCAGCATCGGCCGCGTGCTGTCGCCCAGCCAATAGGCGCCCGCAACATGGGTGAGCTTGAAGGCATCGGCGGGCACTTGCCCGGTGTGCTGCAAATGCGGGCCGCGGCAGAGATCCTGCCAGTTCCCATGCCAATACATGCGGATCGCCTGATCTTCGGGGATGCGGTTGACGAGCTCGACCTTGTAGGGCTCGTTCGTCTCCTCATAGTGCTTCAGCGCCGCCGCGCGCGACCAGACCTCGGTTTTCACCGGCTCACGGGCGTTGATGATCTGCTTCATCCGCGCTTCGATCTGCCCCAGATCCTCGGGGGTAAAGGGCTCGGCGCGGTCAAAGTCGTAAAACCAGCCCGCATCGCGCACCGGCCCGATCGTCACCTTCACATCGGGCCAGATCTCCTGCACCGCGCGCGCCATGATGTGCGCAAGGTCGTGGCGGATGAGTTCGAGCGCCGGGACCGGGTCTTTCATCGTGTTGAGGGAGATCCGCGCATCTTGCGTGATCGGCCATTGCAGATCCCAATGCGCGCCGTCGAGCTGCGCCGAAATCGCCGCCTTGGCGAGCGAATTCGAGATCGAGGCCGCCACTTCGGCCGCCGTCACCCCTGCGGGGAATTCGCGTTTCGCGCCATCGGGAAAGGAAAGAGTGACCTGGGACATATGTCCTCCTCGTCGGTTTGGCGCCCACGGAACGCCCGGTTGCGGGTTATGATGTGGCGGATATGCGCCTATCAGGCAGGCGTGTCAACGCCCGCAAGACCAGCGCGCGGTGTGACAAAGCTGCCTCGCGCAGCACGCATGAAAAGGGGGGCAAGAGCCCCCCACTTCCGGTTCAGATCTTGCGCCCGCTCAGAAACGGTAGGCAGCGCGCACGGCAACGGAGTTGAAATTGTTCTCAACTTTACCGTTGCCGCCGTCGTAATCGGCATCGAGTTCGCGGCGGATGAATTCCGCGCCGACAACCCATTTATCGGTGAGCGCGTAATCGACGCCGAGACCGTAGTTCACCCCATCGGGGTCGTCATTGCTCAGGCCGCTCACGTTTTTCCACTGGCCTTTCGAATAGCCGACGAAGGCATAGGGCAGGAACTCGCCCCGCGCGCCGTAGGTCCGGCCCACGCGGGCTTTCAGGTCGAGCATGTTGTTGAAGTGGCCGCCGCCGTTGTCGAGGTCGTAGTCAGTCGCCTGCAGCGCAAGCTCGCCGCCGTAGACCATGCGGTCGAGCTGATAGTTGTAGCCACCGAAGACCCCGTAGCTGCCGCTGCCAAACGAGTCAGAGGACTCAGTGCCGGCGAATTTGTAAGTGCTGCGACCACCCGTTGCAGCCCCGGCCGTGGCACCGGCGTAGAAGCCTTGCCAGTTCACCGCCGCCGGAGCGGGCATAGCCGCGATCGGCGTGCTTTCCATCACGGGCGCGTTCATCCCACCGGCGAAGGCGGGGGCTGCGAGGCCGGCCAACGCAGCGATGGCAATACCCAGTTTTTTCATGGTCGTGGTCCTTCAGAGACGTTTATCTGGCTCCGAAGATGCCCCTCGCGACCACCTAATTCAATGTTTCAAAAGGGAAACTCAGAACACGATCCTTCAAGAACCCGTGCCTGCGCCGTGAAGAAAAGGGCCCGCACATGTCCTGCGCGGGCCCGATTTCAAAGCCGTTTTCAAGCCGGGGACGGCTCACTTTCCGGCATAGATCTCCGTAATGCGGGCCACCGCGATCTCGGCCGAAAGCTCCTCGCTTTCGCCGGTGCGGCGCGAGGTCAGCTCGACCACGCCATTGGCAAGCCCACGCGGGCCCACGGTGATCCGCCACGGCAGGCCGATCAGGTCCATGGTGGCAAATTTCGCCCCGGCGCGCTCTTCACGGTCATCGTAAAGCGGCTCGAGCCCCTTGGCGACAAGCGCCTTGTAAAGCCCCTCGCAGGCCAGATCGGTCGCCGCATCGCCCTGCTTGAGGTTGACGATACCGCAGTGGAAGGGCGTCACGCCCTCCGGCCAGATGATGCCCTTGTCGTCGTGGTTCGCTTCGATCAACGCGCCCAGAAGGCGCGAGACGCCGATCCCGTGCGAGCCCATCTCGACCGGCACACGGGTGCCATCGGGGGTGGAGACGGTCGCGCCCATCGCCTCGGAATATTTGGTGCCGAAATAGAAGATCTGCCCCACTTCGATGCCGCGGCCCACGCAACGGCGCTCTTCCGGGATCTGGTTGAACACCGCCTCGTCATGCGTTTCGTCGGTGCGGGCGTAAAGCGTGGTGAACTCTTCGCAGATCGCGGCCACCGCGGCGCGGTCGTCGTAATCCACCTCGCGGTCGCCCAGTTTCAGCTCGGGCACCTTCGCATCGTAGAACACTTCGCTCTCGCCGGTTTGCGCGAGCACGAGGAATTCATGCGTGTTGTCGCCGCCGATCGGGCCGGAATCGGCGCGCATCGGAATGGCGGTGAGCCCCATCCGTTCATAGGTGCGCAGATAGCTCACCATATGGCGGTTGTAGGCGTGGAGCGCATCTTCCTTCGTCAAGTCGAAGGAATAGCCGTCCTTCATGTAGAATTCGCGGCCGCGCATCACGCCAAAGCGGGGGCGGACCTCGTCGCGGAACTTCCATTGCACATGGTAAAGCGTGAGCGGCAGTTCTTTATACGAGCTGACATGGGCGCGGAAGATGTCGGTGATCATCTCCTCGTTCGTCGGCCCGTAAAGCATCTCGCGGTCGTGGCGGTCCTTGAAGCGCAGCATCTCGGGGCCATAGGCATCGTAACGGCCCGACTCGCGCCACAGATCCGCCGATTGCAGCGTCGGCATCAGCAGCGGAATGTGCCCGGCGCGGATCTGCTCTTCATGCACGATCTGTTCGATGCGCTTGAGCACCTTGAAACCGAGCGGCAGCCAGGAATAGATCCCCGCCGCCTGCTGCTTGATCATGCCGGCGCGCAGCATCAGCCGGTGCGAGACGATCTGCGCCTCGGCGGGGTTTTCCTTGAGAACGGGCAGGAAGTAGCGGGACAGGCGCATGGCAAGCCTCTGGAGCGGGTTAGGGTTCATGGCTGGGTAGAGGAAACGGCCGCCCGGAGCAAGATCGCGCTGCATCGCGCAGGGCGGGGCAATCGGCCGCTTTTCCGCCGCCCGCAATCCTGCCATGTTGCGCCCATTTCCCGCAAAGGTCTTCCATGGATCTCTTTTTCGACAGCCTGCCGCTTCTGATCCTCCTCGCCCTCGTCTATCTGCTTCTGGTCCTGCGCAGATGGCGCATCGGTCGCGCCCGGCCCGCAATCCTGATCGACGGCTCCAATGTGATGCATTGGCGCGACAACACACCCTCGCTCGAACCGGTGATAGAAATCGTGGCGCCGCTGCAGGCGGCGGGGTTCCGCCCCGGAGTCGTCTTCGATGCGAATGCAGGCTACAAGCTTGAGGGCCGCTACCGCGACGACGCCGTTCTCGCGCGCCGGATCGGCCTGCCCGAGGCACAGGTCCTGGTGGTCCCGAAAGGGCAACCGGCCGATCCGACGCTCCTTGCCGCCGCACGGGAATTCGACGCGCGGATCATCACCAACGACCGGTTCCGCGACTGGGAAACGGACCACCCCGAATTGCGCCTGCCCGGTCGGTTGATCCGCGGGGGCTACCGGAATGGCAGGCTCTGGCTCGAACTCGACTGAACGCCCTCTGCCGCGGGGAGGCAGGCTGCAAAAAGTCCTGTGCGAAAACCGCGACTCGCCTTATGGTTGTGTTGCGATCCTGTACGGACGGCCCGCTTGCTCCCAGACGGCGCCCCCGGCCTGACGCGAGATGACCTGTCGTGCGACCGGCGCCCCCGGTCGACGAAACGCTTCGATATCTTCACCCGACATCGTTCAAAGAAAGGTCGACCCCATGTCGCAAGATCTCCAGCTCGTGAAACTTCAGTTCGAAACCGGTCGCGTCGGCGCGGGCTCGATGCAACTGCAACTGGCCGTTCAGGGCGAATTGCAGACGATCGACGGCACCGCCTCGGGCACGATGCTCGAAGGCACCCAGCATCCGAAGAAATTCTCCGGCCGCATCACCGGCGTCACCCATGCCACCGGGCTCGGCACCCAGATTCTGGTCGGCGCGTTGCAGGGGCAAGTGATCGTCACCACCGAAGGCGGCGGGGCGAGCGCCTATCTGGCCCCGCTTTCGGCACAGTTCAGCGTCGATGCGAACTGGAACGGGACCGGCGAGTTTCGCATCGCCGATCAGAGCTATGAATGCCGGGTGACGCGGATTCGCGCTCTCGAGATGGCCGATTGACGGCCAAGCCCGCAGCCCCTGGCTGCGGGCCGCGCTTGGCGCAGCCGCGAGCGGCATCGCCCCCGCGGTGCCGGCTGCGCCGGATCCTGCCCGCCCGGCCCGGACAACCGCGCGGGCGCGATGGGCCGCCGGTCGCACCTCCCCCCGGTGCGACCGGCAAGCGCGCGCCAAGACCCGGCCGTTTCGGCAAGGTGCCGCCCATGACGCAGGGCTGCGCCGAATTTTCCGGTTGGAACCGGGCACGGCTCTTGTCATTGTGAGCCCATGACCGATGCGTTCAGCCCCTCTTCCACGCCTCTTCCACCGGCCCCCTCCCTCTCGGCCGGTTTCCTGACCGAGGTCGACCATGCGCTGATGCGCCATCATCTGCGCGGCGTGCGGATTGTCGAGCTGCGCCAGATCGGCGGGCCGCCCGAGGCCGGGGCGGAAGTACTCGCCTATCTCGAAGCCTCCGGCTTCGCGGTCAAATTCCGTCTGGTCGAGCGGATGTCGCCGCCGCCCTTGTGCCGCATCGTGTTCCGTTATCCGGGGCCGAAACAGGCCGAGATGACCATCGCCCCCGAAGTGGTCGGCTAGCGGACCACACCGGGCCGGGCCTGCCGCGGGGATGCGATCGCACCCGGGCGCCCCGCCTCGCGGTTGCGTCACATCAACGTCACCTCTTCGCTGCAGATGCGAGAACGCTTGAAACCGGGCCATAAAAACGCGATCCTGCCAACGGATTGCAGGGGGATCTTCATGGCTTTGCCGGTGCGGCAACAGGTGACTTACTGGAGTGTCGCGGCGGCGGGGCTCGGGCTCGTGCTGTGGAAACTCGGCGATGTGATCCTGCCCTTCCTCGTCGGCGGCGCAATCGCCTATTTCCTCGACCCGCTGGCCGACCGGCTCGAACGCGCGGGGGCAAGCCGCGCGCTCGCCACCGCAACCATCGCCCTCATTGCCACGCTCGGCTTCGTTATTCTCGGCCTCGCCATCGTGCCCACGCTCGTGCGCCAGCTCTCCGGCCTCGTCGAGACCGCGCCCGAGATCGCGGCACGGCTGCAGGCCTTCCTCACCTCCACCTTCCCTTCGCTGATGGAACCGGGCTCGGTGATCAACGAGACACTGGCCGGGGTCGGTGCGGCGATCAAGGCACGCGGGGCAGAACTGGCACAGACGCTCCTTTCTTCGGCGATGAGCGTGGTCAATGCGCTCGTGTTCATCGTTGTCGTGCCGGTCGTCGCATTCTACATGCTGCTCGACTGGGACAATATGGTCGCCAAGGTGAACGGGCTTTTGCCGCTTGATCATGCGCCCACCGTGCGCCGCCTTGCCGCCGAGATCGACCGCGTTCTCTCGGGCTTCGTGCGCGGACAGATCTCGGTCTGCCTGATCCTTGCCACCTTCTATGCCGTGGCGTTGATGGCAGCGGGGCTGAATTTCGGCCTGCTCGCAGGCGCCATCGCCGGGATGCTGACCTTCATTCCCTATGTCGGCGCACTCGTTGGCGGTGTGCTGGCCATCGGCTTGGCGCTGTTCCAGTTCTGGGGGGACTGGCTCTCGATCGGCGTGATCGCGGGCATCTTCGCTCTGGGCCAGTTTCTTGAGGGCAATGTGATCACGCCGCGGCTCGTGGGCAGCTCGGTCGGGCTGCATCCTCTGTGGCTGATCTTTGCGCTCTCCGCCTTCGGCACGCTCTTCGGCTTCGTCGGCATGCTGGTCGCGGTGCCGCTCGCGGCCATGATCGGCGTTCTGGTGCGCTTCGCGATCGAGCATTACCGCGAGGGAAGGCTTTATCAGGGGCTCGAATGGCAGAAGGCCGAGAGCCCCACCACGCTCTCCGACGCGCTCGAAAACGGCCCCCGCGGGAAAGAGAGCTGAGATGATCCGGCAGATGGCTTTCGATCTGCCTGTGCGCCAAGCCCGGGGCCGGGAGGATTTCTTCGTCGCCCCGGCCAATGCGCTGGCGCTGGCGGCGCTCGACGCGCCCGAGGCCTGGCCCGCCGGACGGATGCTGCTCATCGGCCCCGAGGGCGCGGGCAAAACCCATCTGGCCGCGATCTGGGCGGAGGAGCGGGGAGCGGAGGTGGTCGCGGTTGCGGATCTGGGCAACGCCGAGGCGGAACGGCTCGCGGCACAGGGCGCGGTGGTGGTGGAGGATGCCCAGCACTTGCGCGGCGCCCCCGAGGCCGAAGAAGCCGCCTTCCATCTGATCAACCTGATCGCGGCCGAGGGCGGGCGGCTTCTCTTCACCGCCGATGCGCCGCCACGTGATTGGGGACTGCGCCTGCCCGATCTGAAAAGCCGCCTCGATGCCACCACGGCCGTGCATATTGCACCGCCCGATGATGCCCTTCTGGGGGCGGTGCTGGTGAAGCTTTTCACCGACCGGCAGCTCGCCGTGCCGCAGACACTGGTGAGCTGGCTCGTGCCGCGGATGGAGCGCTCGCTCGGCGCCGCGCGCGCGCTGGTGGCCGCACTCGATGCCCGTGCGCTGGAGGAGCGCCGCCCGGTCAGCCGCACGATGGCCGCCGAGGTGCTGGACACTTTGCGATGAGCGCGCCTATTGTCACGCAACCCACACAAAGGCCGCGCATAAGCCCTCCATGACACAGGCAGATTTCCTCACCGCCCCGTTCCCCGTGCCGCATGAGCTCCCCGCAGAGGATCTCACCGGACCGAAGCGCTTCTTCAACCGCGAACTGAGCTGGCTCGCCTTCAACTGGCGCGTGCTGGAAGAGGCGGCGAACCCGCGGGTGCCGCTGCTGGAGCGGCTGCGGTTCCTCTCGATCTCGGCCACCAACCTCGATGAATTCTATACCGTGCGCGTCGCGGGGCTGATGGAACTGGTGCGCGAGCGCAATGCGCTGCCTTCCGACGATGGGCTCACCCCCTCCGAACAGCTCGTGCTGATCAATGCCGATGCCCGCGCGCTGATGGAAACACAGCAATCGACCTGGAACCGGCTCAACCGCGAGATGGAAGAGGCCGGCATCCAGCTTCTGACCCGCTCGAAGATCACCGCCGAAGATCGCAAGTTCCTCGCAAATCACTTCCTCGCCAATGTCTTCCCGGTGCTCTCGCCGCTCGCGATCGACCCGGCGCACCCCTTCCCTTTCATTCCCAACACCGGCTTCTGCCTTGCGCTTGAACTCGAACGGGAGGGTGACAAGCGGCGAATGCAGGCGCTTTTGCCGATCCCGCAGCAGATCGACCGGTTCGTCACCCTGCCGGGCGAGGCGCCGCGGTTCCTGCCGCTTGAGGAGCTGCTGCTCCTTCATCTCGACATGCTGTTTCCGCGCTATACAGAGACCGGGCATTGCGCCTTCCGGGTGCTGCGCGACAGCGATCTCGAGGTCGAGGATGAGGCCGAAGACCTCGTGCGCGAGTTCGAGACCGCGCTCAAGCGCCGCCGCCGTGGCCAGGTGATCCGGCTGAAGATTACTACCGGCGCCCCCAAGGCGCTGCGGCGGCTGATCATGGAAGAGCTGCAGGTCGCCCCCGACGAGGTCGTCGAGGTGAAGGGCCTCCTTGGCGTCGCCGATCTGAAGGAGCTGGTGCTCGACAGCCGCCCCGACCTGCTCTGGCCGCCCTTCGTGCCGCGCGTGCCCGAGCGGGTGCAGGATCACGACGGCGACATGTTCGCCGCGATCCGGCAAAAGGACATGTTGCTCCATCACCCCTATGAAACCTTCGACATGGTGATCCGCTTCCTCACCCAGGCGGCGAATGACCCGAATGTGCTGGCAATCAAGCAAACGCTCTACCGCACCTCGAAAGACAGCCCCGTGGTGGACGCGCTCTGCGAGGCGGCGGAGAACGGCAAATCCGTCACCGCGCTGGTGGAACTCAAGGCGCGCTTTGACGAGGCCGCGAACATCCGCCAGTCGCGCCGGCTCGAACGCGCGGGGGTGCATGTCGTTTATGGCTTCATGCACCTGAAAACGCATGCGAAAATCTCGACCGTGGTGCGGCGCGAGGGCGATGCGCTGGTGACCTATACCCATTACGGCACCGGCAACTATCACCCGATCACCGCGCGGATCTATACCGACCTGAGCTTTTTCACCTGCAACGCGCCGCTGGGTCGGGATGCGACGAAGGTTTTCAACTATCTCTCGGGCTATGTGCAGCCCGAAGGGCTTGAAAACCTTGCGATCTCGCCGATCACGCTCAAGCCGCGGCTCCTCGATCTGATCGCGGCGGAGGCCGAACACGCCCGCGCGGGCCGCCCCGCCGAAATCTGGGCGAAGATGAACTCGCTCATTGACCCCGAGGTGATCGACGCGCTTTATGCCGCCTCGAACGCGGGTGTAAAAATCTCGCTCGTCGTGCGCGGCATCTGCGGCGTGCGCCCCGGCATCAAGGGGCTGAGCGCGAATATCCGCGTCAAATCCATCGTCGGGCGGTTCCTTGAGCATTCCCGCATCGTCTGCTTTGGCAATGGCGCAGGCCTGCCTTCGGATTCGGCACGGGTGTTCTTTTCGTCGGCCGACTGGATGGGGCGCAACCTGACGCGGCGGGTGGAAACGCTCGTGGAGGCAAAAAACCCGACCGTGAAAGCGCAGATCGTCAGCCAGATCATGGCGGCGAACATGGCCGACACGGCGCAAAGCTGGGTGCTCGGGCCGGACGGACGCTTCCTGCGCTCGCTGCCCGAGGGCAAGGATCTGTTCTCCTGCCATCGCTTCTTCATGGAAAACCCCTCGCTCTCGGGGCGCGGCTCGGCGGGCGCAAAAGATGTGCCGGTGCTTGCCCACGGCCCCGAAGAGAGGATAGCCTGATACCGCTCACGCACGGACCGACTCGGAAGGCTGCCCGATGACCCCAAAGACCGTTTCGCCCCTCGAAGATGGCGAGGACTGGGACGCTTTCGGCAAACCGCTTTTCGACGACCCTTCAGCCCGTGCGGTCTCGCGCGTCGGCGTGGTCGATGTCGGCTCGAACTCGGTGCGGATGGTGGTGTTTGACGGCGCCGCCCGCTCTCCCGCCTATTTCTACAATGAAAAGGTGATGGCGGGGCTCGGTCAGGGGCTTGCGGAGACCGGGCGGCTGAACCCGCGCGGGCGCGAGCGCGCGCTCTCGGCGCTGCGCCGGTTCGCGCTTCTGGCGAAGGGAATGGACATCGGCCCGCTCACCTGCGTGGCGACCGCGGCGGTGCGCGATGCCGCCGACGGGCCGGAGTTTCAGCGCCTCGTCGAGGCGGAAACCGGGCTCCGGCTGCATGTGATCGACGGCGCCGAGGAGGCGCGGCTTTCGGCGCAGGGCGTGCTTGTGGGCTGGCCCGATGCACAGGGGCTCATTTGCGACATCGGTGGCAATTCGATGGAGCTTGCGGTTCTGGGCGGGCGCAGCGTCGGCGCGCGCGACACCTCGCCCCTCGGGCCGTTCCGGCTGCAACAGGTTGAGGGCGGCAAGAAGGAACAGCTCGCCCATATCCGCAAGCATATGGCGCGGCTTGCGAAGGTCGTGGGTACAGGCCATGAGAAGCTCTACCTTGTGGGCGGCTCCTGGCGCGCGATCGCCCGGCTCGACATGGAGCGGCAGAATTATCCGCTTCTGGTGCTGCACGAATACCGGATGGAGCCCGATGGCCTGCTGCGGACACTTGACTGGATCGGCAAGCAGGACATCTCTGATTTGCGGGCGAAAACGGGTACTTCAGCGGCGCGGCTCGAACTGGTACCGCTTGCCGCGATGGTGCTGCGCGAGCTTGTCGAGACCTTCGGGCCGAGGGAGATCGACGTCTCGTCCTACGGGATCCGCGAGGGACTGCTCTATGAGCAGATGCCCGAGAAACTGCGCGCGCGCGATCCGCTGATCGAAGCCTGCCGCCATGCCGAGCGCACGCAATCGCGCCTGCCGGGCTTTGGCAAGAAGCTCCATGCCTTCATCGAGCCGCTTTTTGGCGAGGTGACGCCGGCACGCTACCGGCTGATGCGGGCGGCCTGCCTGCTGCATGACACGACCTGGCGCACCCATCCCGATTACCGGTTCGAGGCCTGTTTCGACAATGTGACACGGGCGAATATGGCGGCGCTGAGCCACCCGGAGCGGGTGTTTCTCGGGGTGGCGCTGTTGCACCGCTACAAGAATTCGCGCTCGGGAAGCCGGTTCGAGCCGCTCTTTTCGCTGCTCGGGCCCGAACAATTGCGCGAGGCGGAGATCCTCGGCAAGGCCATGCGCTTTGGCGCGATGTTCGCGATCCATGATCCGGCGGATGCCGGGCGGCTCGCCTATAACGAGAACACCAACACGATCGAATTGACGCTGACAAAGCGCGGCGCCGGGCTGTTTGGCGAAGTGGCGGAGGCGCGGTTTTCCTCGCTCGCGGCAGCGATGAAAGCGACCCCGATGGCGATCCTGCCGGCCTGAGATTTCGCCTCGGCAGGGCCGAGGCGACCCGGCGGGGGGCCTTGCCCCCCGCACCCCCCGCTTTTCACGGGGGGCGAGGCCCCCCCGCCCCCCCTGCTCCGGGCCCCCCTACTCCGGGCAGGGGCGCAAGAGCAGCGGATCCGAGGATCTGGCCCCTAGCGCGACGCAGCCTGCAGGGGTGCAAAGGCGCCAGGCGGAGGGCGTGAGGCCGGAGGCGGCAAGGATGAGTTCATCCACGGGCGCGGCGGTGGGCTCCCAGACCCACCAACCGTTTTCCAACCGGGCGCCCTCTCCCGGCTCCATCCCCGCGCCCGAGCCCTTGACCGCAGCGCGGGTGAGCACCAGCGCGCCCGCCACGACCCGCCACTCCTCGTGCCAGCGGGTCTGTTCGACCGAATGGGTCCATTCGAGGCTGAAAGCCGCATCGGCCCCCAGAGCCAGCGTCAAAGCTCCGGCCAGAAGGCAGGCGCTCATGCAAGCGCCCGCGCGCGGCGCAGCCAGAGCAAGGCGCCGAACCCGGCGGCGAGGGCAAAGCCAATCTCGTCGGTGAGTGGCAGCGCCGCAATCAGCGTGAGCGCGCCCGCGCCAGCAAGCCCCCGCTCCCACAGCGCAAGCGCGCGCCCCGCCCAGCCGATCACCGTCACGCCCCAGAGCCCGAGCGCGATCAGCGCTTTCAGCACCACATAAGCGACCGCCGGGACGTAGCCGATCGCTTGCGCGAGCGGGCCGCCGTCTTGCAGCATCAACGCGGGCGTATAGACCGCCATGAAAGGCACGACAAAACCGGCCGCGGCGATCATCACCGCCTGCAGGCTGATTTTCAGCCCGCTTTCACGCGCGATCGGCGCGGCGGCGAAACAGGCGAGCGCCACGGGCGGGGTGAGATCCGCCAGAATGCCGAAATAGAACACGAACATATGGCTCACGATCAGCGGCACCCCAAGCGCAAGAAGCGCCGGGCCCGCAATCGAGGCGGTGATGATGTAATTCGGGATCGTCGGGATCCCCATGCCGAGGATCAGGCAGGTGATCATGGTGAGGATGAGCGACAAAAGCAGCGAGCTTTGCCCCACCCCCACAATGAACTGACCAAAGCTGTTGGCGGCGCCGGTCAGCGTCATCACGCCGATGATCACGCCCACGAGCGCGCAGGCGATGCCGACGGGAAGCGCGGTGCGGGCGCCATCGGCGAGGCTGTCGCGGCAGATCCGCAATGTCTCGCGCCCGCCTTGCGAGGCCAGCGCAACGAGGGCAAGCACCGCGACCGCGGCGAGAACTACGGTGATGCCAAACTCGAAAAAGGCCGCGGCCACAAGGCCGAGCCCGATCCAGAAGATCATGCGGATCACCCCCGCGGGCAGGCCGAGCGCGGCAGAGCCGCCAAGGATCAGGAGCACCGTGAGCCCAAGCCCGACCGTGCCCGCATAAAGCGGCGTGTAGCCCGAAAACAGCAGCCAGACGAGCACCGCGAGCGGCAAAAGCAGATGCCAGCCCTCTTTGAGCGCAGCGCGCGCCGAGGGCAGGGCCTCGCGCGCAAGGCCACGCAAGCCGCAGCGCCCCGCCTCCAGATGCACCATCCAGAACACGCCGACGAAATAGAGAATGGCCGGGATCAGCGCCGCGCGCACGATCTCGACATAGTCGACGCCGAGCGTTTCGGCCATGATGAAGGCCACCGCCCCCATCACCGGCGGCATGATCTGCCCGCCCATCGAGGCGGTGGCCTCGACGCCGCCCGCAAAGGCCGCGCGGTAGCCAAAGCGCTTCATCAACGGGATGGTGAACTGCCCGGTGGTGACCACATTTGCCACGCCCGAGCCCGAAATCGTGCCCATGAGGCCCGAAGAGAGCACCGCCACCTTCGCCGGCCCGCCGGTGCGGTGGCCCACCAGCCCCATGGCCACATCGGTGAAAAGCTTGATCATCCCCGCCTTTTCCAGAAAGGCGCCGAACAGGATAAAAAGGAAGATATAGGTGGAGGAGACATAGGTGGGGATGCCGTAGATCCCCTCCGTGCCATAGGCGAGATGCTCGACCACCTGCGACAGGTCATAGCCGCGATGATTGAGCGGCGCGGGCAGATGCTCCCCAAAGAGCGCATAGGCGAGAAAGAGCCCGGCAATGATCGGCAAAGCCGGGCCCATCATCATCCAGGCGGCCACGAAAGTGGTGATCAGCGCGGCGATGCCAAACCAGATGTCGCGCGGGAGCGGGTCGCCCGCGCGCAACAGAAGGTCTGTGTACTCAACGGCCTGATAGGCGGCGACGGCAATGGCCAGCGCGGCACAGCCCATGCCGAGCGCGCGCGCGAGCGCGCCGCGATGCTGGGCAAGGATCAGGAAGGGGAAGCCCAGCGCCATCAAAAAGCCGACATGAACCGCGCGCGCGATCTGGCTTGGCAGGTCGATCAGATGCGCGGCGAGGGCGATCTGGTAGCTGGAAAAGAGGATCGCCAGCCAGAACAGCGCCCGCCCGGCCGCACTCTTCGGAAAGCCGTCGCCCAGCGGGTCATGCCCGGCCTGGGCCGGGGCTTTGGTCTCGGTCATTGCATGTCTCCCCTCACGCGCGGGCGGCCCGGCAGGCCACCCGCCTCCAGCTCAGCCGCAGCCTCCCCCTCAGAGCAGGCCCTGCTCGCGGTAATAGCGCTCGGCACCGGGGTGCAGCGGCGCCGGGCCGGGTTTGGCCGCCTCTTCAAGCGAGATCGCGCCCGCCGCGGCATGGGCGGCCTTGAGGGTATCCAGATGCTCAAAGAGGAGCTTGGTCATCTGATAGACGGTCTCTTCGGGCACATCCGCCGAGGTGACGAGATAGTTGATCACGGAGGCCGTGGGGACATCCGCCTCCTGCCCCTGATAGGTGCCCGCCGGGATCACGCTCGCCACATAGGGCTGGCCGATCGAGGCCACCACATCTGCCGGAATCGCGACCATGGTGATCGCCTGCGAGGAGGCGAGATCTTTGATCGCGGCATTGCCGAGGCCAGAGGATTGCAGCGTCGCCTCAAGCTGGCGGTTTTTCATCAGCTCGACCGATTCCGCAAAGGGCAGATATTCGACCTTGCCGAGATCGTCATAGCTCATCCCCGCCGCGCCCAAAATCGCGCGGGCATTGAGTTCGGTGCCCGATTTCGGCGCGCCGACCGAGAGCGTCTTGCCCTTGAGATCGGTGATCGTGGTGATCCCCGCCTCGGACAGCGCGGCGATCTGCACATGGTTGGGGTAAATCGCGGCGAGCACGCGCAGCTTGTCGAGCGGCGCCTTGAAGCCCGCCTCGGCATTGCCGGTCACCGCCGCCATCACCGAATCGCCCAGGGCAAAGCCCAGCTCGCCCCGGCCCTGCTGCAACAGATTGAGGTTTTCGACCGAGGCCTTGGTCGCCTGCACCTGCGTGCGCGCCCCCTCGATGCCTTTGGCGTAAATATCCGAAAGCGCAACGCCGAGCGGATAATAGACCCCGGACGTGCCGCCGGTCAGAACGTTGATGAATTGCTCGGCCCGGGCCGCGGGGGCCGAGAGCGCGAGCGCGCAGCCGATCAGGGCCGCGAAAGAGACGCGTTGAAACATGGTTCCTCCCTTCAGCCGGCCCGCCTCCCGCAGGCCGGATTGGGCCCTCCCTTGGGCCGAAGAGAAGTCTGCCGCGCGAAGGCGGGGGGAGACAAGCCCGAGTTTGCCGCGTCGGGCAGGTTTTTACCCCGCCCGGCGGGCAAACGCCGCCTCAGGCGCGGCTCAGCCGTGCGCAGGCGGCGGCAATGCGGGCCAGCGCCTCGCGCAGCTCCGCCTCTGCCGTGGCATAGGAAATGCGGAAATAGGGCGAGAGGCCGAAGGCCGCGCCGGGCACCATGGCCACATCTGCGGTTTCGAGCAGCCAGGCGCAAAAATCACGGTCCGAGGTGATCGTGCCGCCCTCGGGCGTGCGCGCGCCGATCAGGCCCGCGCAGCTTGCAAAGGTGTAAAACGCCCCCTCCGGCACGCGGCAGGAAATGCCGGGAATAGCGTTGAGCCCCGCCACCACGAGGTCACGCCGACGCTGAAAATCGGCGGCGCGTTCGGCCAGCAGGTCTTGCGGGCCGGTGAGCGCCGCCTCGGCGGCAGCCTGCGAGATCGACGACGGGCAAGAGGTGGATTGGCTCTGCACCACCGCCATCGCCTTGATCAGCGCCTCCGGCCCGCCCGCATAGCCGATCCGCCAGCCGGTCATCGCATAGGCCTTGGAGACGCCGTTGACGGTGAGGATCCGGTCTTTCAGCCGCGGCTCCAGCGCGGCGGGGGTGGTGAAGCGGAAGCCGTCGTAGCAGATATGCTCATACATGTCGTCCGCCACCAGCCAGAGCTGGGGATGGGCAAGGAGCACATCGAGAATCGGGCGGTAATCGGCTTCGGTATAGGCGGCGCCCGTCGGGTTTGAGGGCGAGTTGAGCATGAGCCAACGCGTGCGCGGCGTGATTGCCGCGGCAAGATCTTCCGGTTGCAGCCGGAAGCCGCGCGCCCCCGCGCAGGGCACGGCCACCGGCACCCCGCCTGCGATGCGCACGATGTCGAAATACGAGGTCCAGCAGGGCGTCGGGATGATCACCTCGTCGCCGGGGTTCAGGCTCGCCATCATCGCATTGTAAAGCACCTGCTTGGCGCCGGTGCCCACGGTGATCTCCGAAGCTTTATATGCCACCCCGTTCTCGCGGCGGAACTTTTCGACAATCGCCGCTTTCAACCCCGGCGTGCCGTCGAGCGCGGTGTATTTCGTCTCCCCCCGCGCCATCGCCGCCGCTGCAGCGGCCTTGATCGGCTCGGGCGTGTCAAAATCGGGCTCGCCCGCACCAAGGATGATGGTGGGCCGCCCGGCGCGCTTCATCGCTGCCGCCGTCGCGCCGATCTGCACGATTTCAGATACGCCAAGCGTGGCGATACGGTCGGCAGGGCGGAAGGCCGCGCCGGTCTGATCCTGGATCGTCATGTCAAACCTCAATCGATATCGAAAACGACGCCCTGCGCCAGCGGCAGCTCGCGCGAGAAGTTGATCGTGTTGGTGGCGCGGCGCATGTAGCCTTTCCAGGCATCCGAGCCGCTTTCGCGCCCGCCGCCGGTCTCTTTTTCGCCGCCAAAGGCGCCGCCGATCTCGGCGCCCGAGGTGCCGATATTGACATTGGCGATGCCGCAATCCGACCCCGCCGCAGAGAGGAACTGCTCCATCTCGCGCAGATCGAGCGTGAAGATCGACGACGAGAGCCCCGCCCCGACGGCGTTGTGATCTTCGATCACCGCATCGAACGCGGACCAGCGCATCACATAAAGGATCGGGGCAAAGGTTTCCTCAAGCACCGGGCCGGTTTGTGCGGGCATCTCGACCAGCGCGGGGCGGACGTAATAGGCGTCCTCGCCGCCAATCTCGACGCGGCTGCCGCCATGCACGGTGCCCCCCGCCGCGCGCGCCGCCGTGAGCGCCGCCTGCATCGCCTCATAGGCCGCGCGGTCGATGAGCGGGCCGACAAGGGCGTTCGTTTCCAAGGGGTTGCCGATTGAAACGGAGGCATAGGCACGCACCAGCCGCGGCACCAGCGCATCGTATACGCTCTCATGCACGAACAGGCGGCGCATCGTCGTGCAGCGCTGGCCCGCCGTGCCCATGGCGCCAAAGGCCACCGCGCGCAGCGCCATGTCGAGATCGGCCGAGGCGCAGACCACGCCCGCATTGTTGCCGCCAAGCTCAAGGATCGACCGGCCAAAGCGCGCCGCCACCCTGGGGCCGACGATCCGGCCCATCCGGGTCGAGCCGGTGGCGGAAATGAGCGCCACTTTCGGGCTCTCGACCAGCACTTCGCCCAGCTCCGGCCCGCCGATCAGCACCTGCGCAAGGCCCTCCGGCAGCGCACCGAAGCGGGCCGCGGCGCGCGCGAACACCGCCATTGAGGCGAGCGCGGTGAGCGGGGTCTTTTCCGAGGGTTTCCAGAGCACCGGATCGCCGCAGACAAGCGCAAGCGCCGCGTTCCAGGCCCAGACCGCGACGGGGAAGTTGAAGGCGGTGATCACCCCCACCGGGCCGAGCGGGTGCCAGGTTTCCATCATCCGGTGGCCCGGGCGCTCGGTGGCGATGGTGAGCCCGTAAAGCTGACGCGAGAGGCCAACGGCGAAATCGCAGATGTCGATCATCTCCTGCACCTCGCCCAGGCCCTCGGACGGGCTCTTGCCCGCCTCGATCGACACAAGCCGGCCCAGATCGGCCTTGGCCGCGCGCAGCTCCTCGCCCAGCAGCCGCACCAGCTCCCCGCGCCGCGGCGCAGGCACCATCCGCCAGGCGCGGAAGGCGGTGGCCGCGCGTTCCACCGCCGCCGCCGCGCCCTCTGCCGTGTCGGGCGTGAGCGCGCCCACTTGCGCGCCGCTCACCGGCGAAAAGCTCGCCATCGCGCCGCCCTCAAACCGGTCGGGCGCGACCCCGAGGCGCAGGAGCAGGCTCTTGGTCTCGTCACGAAGCGTCATCGGAAGTCCTTTCGTTCGGCTTTGGTCGGTCATTCGAAGAGATAAAGAAGGGAGACGAGCACCGCCGCCGCCGCCATCAGCCCGAGCGTGAAGCGCAGGTTGAGCGCAAAGGTGACGCGCGTTGGCGCCACGCCAAGCTCGCGCCCGGTGATGATCGCCATGGCCGAGATCGGCGAGGCGGCAATGGCCAGCGCCCAGGCGAAAAGAAGCGCGATGCCAAGCGCATAGGGATGCTCTGCCCCCACCGGCCCGGCGCCAAAGAGCTGCGCGGCCATGATCATCACGATCGTATGCGGGATCATCATCGCCCCCACCGCCGGGATCAGCACGAGGCAGGCGAGGATCACCGCAAGGGGCGGAAGCTGGCCGCCCGCGATCAGCGCGTCGATGCCCGCGGCCTTGGCGGCGGCGGCAACGGCGGCCCCAATCACCGCGGCGGCAAGAAAGATCGTGCTTTCCGTCGCCATGCCCTCGGAGGCAGCGGAGAGCCGCGCAAGCCCGCCCGGCTCGCCCGGGGCCGCGCGCAAGCCCGGCTCGATGCGCGGCCAGAGCGCTGCAAGGAGCGGCAGCACGAGGCAGGCGGCAATCAGAAAGCTCACCTCCAGCAGCCGATGCGCGGCGAGCGTCAGAACGATCAGCCCGAGGATCGCGGCGATCACCGCGCCCAGCGCCCGGCCCGCACCCGCAGGCGCCGGATCATGCACGGGCACCCCTTCGGGCAGGGGCGTGGCCGCGGCCTGCAGCAGCGCCGCAGCCACCGAGAGCAGCGCGACAAGGCCAAAGGCGAGCGCGAGGATTGCCACCGGATCAAGCCCCGGGATCGCGCTTGTAACGATGGCAAAGCCCAGCCCGATCGGCGACCAGACCGTCATCAAAAGCGTGCCGCGCAGCGCCGAAAGGGTCATCGCGCGGGTGTCGATGCCGCGCTTGCCCGCGGCCTTCCGCGCCCCGTCGTGGTTGCGCGCGATATCCGAGATCATGCCGATGGTGCCGATATTGAAGAGCACCGAAATGCCTTGCGCGCCAAGGCTGACGGCCAGCACACGGGCGCGGGCGGAATGGGCAAAGAGCCCTTCGGCGGCGCGGGCAATCAGCTTTGAGCGGCGCACCGGCGCGCGAATGAGGCCGAGCGCGGTCAAAAAGGCCGCAAAAGCCGTGCCCTGCATCAGCGCCTGTTGCATCGCCGGAAGTGCGCTGGGCAAGAGCACGGCCACCGCGAGTGTCGAGACCACAGCCCCGGCCAGAAACACCTGCGCGATGCGCGAGACCCGGCCAATGCGCAGGAGCGCGAGCACCACTGCGGCGCTGGCGGCAAGCGCGAGCAGCGCCCCCGCGCCGGGCATCCGGCCCTCCCCGATCTTGCCCAGCACCAGTGCGGCGAGCATCACAAGCGACAGCACACCTCCCGCCGCCAGCGAGGTTTGCGGCGCCCAAAGGCGTGCGATACGGGGGGGGAGGCTCACTGTCATCCTGCTCCTCAGATCCGGTCGGCAACAAGATGCAGCGCCGCCGCACCGCCGGTATAGTAGGCTTCCCGCATCCGCCGCCAGGGCGCGGGGGTGATCGTGCTCACCGGCAGCGGCATTGCCGCGAGCGGGCAATCGCCACAGATATAGCGGGCAATCGCCTTCCCGAACACCGTGCCCGGCGCGATGCCACGGCCATTGTAACCGCTCACCGCAATGGCATTGCGCCCGGGCAGATGCAGCCGCGGCAGGTTGTCGGAGGTCATTCCGATCCAGCCGAACCACGCGCTTTCAAAACCGATCCCCTCCAGCTGCGGGAAGATCCGCACCATCGCCCGCTCGGCCCAGGCACGGTGGAGCGCGCGGTCGGCCACCCCGAGCCGCCCCACCGAGCCGAACACGAGCCGGCCCGCCGCATCGGTGCGGAACGAGGAGAGCACCTCGCGCGTATCCCAGCAGCCCTCACTCCCGGGCAGGATCGTGGCGCGCAGCGCCTCCGGCAAGGGCGGCGTCGCCATGTTGAAATAGGGCAGCCCGACCTGCTCACGGCGGAGATTTTCATTCGGGCCCTGCGTATAGGTATCGGTCGCGGCCACAAGCCAGCGCGCGCGCACCCGCCCAGACGGGGTCGTGACCTCCCAGCCCAGCCCCTGCTCCGCCACGGCGGTGGCAGGGCTTTCGGTATGGATCTGCGCCCCGCAGGCAAGAGCAGCGCGTGCAAGGCCGCGCACATAGGCCAGGGGCTGGATCGTGCCCGCACGCAGATCAAGAAGCGCGCCCATGTAGCGCCCGCCGCCGAGCCGCAGCGCGGTCTCCCCCGCGTCAAGAAGTTCGACCGGCGCGCCGCGCGCCGCCCATTGGCGCGCCCGCACGCCGATTTCGGTCAGACCGGCGCCGCCAACGGCACAATGCAGCGTGCCATTGGCCACCGCCTCGCAGGCGATGCCATGGCGCCGCACGAGCGCAAACACCTCTGCCGGAGCATTGCCCAGAAACTCTAAAAGCCGCGGGCCATGGACCGGGCCCAGCGCCTTCGGCATCTCCTCGGGCATCACCCACATGCCGGCGTTGACGAGCCCGACATTGCGCCCCGAAGCGCCAAAGCCGATCATCCCGGCCTCGAGCACCACCACGGATTTGCCTGCCTCTGCCAGATGCAGCGCCGCCGAGAGCCCGGTAAAGCCCGCGCCAATCACCACGACATCGGCCTCGACGGGGCCCGAAAGCGGCGTGGTTGCGGGGGCGGCGGGGGCGGAAAGCGCCCACAGACCATGCGTGGATGAGGTGTTTTTCATGAGAAACCCGGAACGGCAATCAGGCAAGGCGCCTGCCCTTTCCTGCCCGGTTCCGCGCCCGGGCGCCAGTGCTCTGTAAGACCTAGATCATTCCATTATGGAATGACCTCGGAGCAAAACCGCTTGCCGTCGCGCGCGCAAGGCGGCAGGAACGATCCATCCCGCCCCGGAGAGATGCCGATGAAAACGCCGCGCCGCTTCCTGCCTTCGCTCTCGCTTCTGCAAGCTTTCGAGACGGCGGCGCGCACGCAAAGCATCACCGCCGCGGCGCGGGAGCTGTCGCTCACGCAAAGCGCCGTTTCCCGGCAGATCCGCGCGCTGGAAGAGCAACTCGGCAGCGCGCTTTTTCACCGCGAAAAGCAGACCATCCGGCTCACGCCGGGGGGCGCGGCCTATGCGGTCGAGATCCGCGCGGCCCTGCACAAGATTTCCAGCGCCTCGCTCACGCTGCGCGCCAATCCGGGCGGGGGCACGCTTTCGCTGGCGATCCTGCCCACCTTTGGCACCCGCTGGCTCGCCCCGCGCCTGCCCGAGTTCCTCGCCCGTCACCCCGGCATCACCATCAATTTAGTCACGCGGCTCACCCAGTTCGATTTCGCCACCGAGGCGGTGGATGCCGCGATCCATTTTGGCGCGCCGGACTGGCCGGGGGCAGAGTGCAGCTATTTGCGCGGGGAACATGTGGTGCCCGCCTG
Source organism: Rhodobacter maris (assembly GCF_900217815.1). GTDB lineage: Bacteria > Pseudomonadota > Alphaproteobacteria > Rhodobacterales > Rhodobacteraceae > Rhodobacter > Rhodobacter maris. Next base: position 51,575 of record NZ_OBMT01000010.1, on the reverse strand, counting down.
CGCGCCCGGTCTGGTGGAGAAATACGGCATCACCGCGCTTTCTGATCTGCGCGCAGCGCCGCTCCTGCATCTGACCTCGCGCCCGGATGCCTGGGAAAAGTTCTTTGAGCGCAACGGGCTCGCGCCGCAACGGCTGCACGGGATGCTGTTTGACCAGTTTGCCACCGCGGCACAGGCGGCGATGGTCGGGCTTGGCGTGGCGCTTTTGCCCGAATTCCTGATCGAGGAGGAAATCGGCTCGGGGCGGCTGGTGGTGCCGCTTGATGCGCGCATGCGCTCGGACGAGGCCTATTACCTCTGCACCCCGCACGCGCGCGGCCAGACCGGCCCGGTCGAGGCGTTCCGCACTTGGCTCGGCGCGGTGGCGCAGGCGGCGGAGGCGGCCGAAACCGCCCGCCGCGCGGCACAGCCCTGAGCGCTCAGGCCGAGGCGGCGTGCGCGTCGCGCCCGGCAAAGCCTTGCGCACAAGCCGCAATCCGGCCACAGGCCTCGGTGAGAAGGGGATCGGGAACGGTCAGGCTCAGTCGCACCAGCCGCTCCGCCTGCGCGCCAAAAGACGAGCCCGGCATCACCGAGACCCGATGCCCGGCAAGCAGCGCCTCGGCAAAATCATGGCCCGAAATGCCAAGCGCGCCGACATCGAGCAGAATGAACATCCCCGCCTCGGGCGGCAGCGGCTCGATGCCCGGCACATCTTGCAAAAGCTCCGTCACAAGCTTTGCCCGGCGCGCATATTGCGTGCGCATCACTGCCGAGGTGGGCAGGTCATGGGTGAGGGCATAGGCCGTCATGTCAGAAATGAAGGGCTGGCCGCCGAACAGCATCGATTCCGAGAGCGGCAGGATCCGCTCGCACAGCTCGGGCGTGCCCACCGCCCAACCGGAGCGGAACCCCGGCGCGGCATGGGATTTGGAGATCGAGGCGGTGACGATCACCCGCTCTTCGAGCGCGGCAATATCAAGCGGCGAGGCGAAGCTGCCCTCGAACACAAGCTCTTCATAAACCTCGTCGGCGATGATCCAGAGGTCATGGCGCCGGCACACCTCGCCAATCGCCGCCACTTCCGCGGCGCTCAGCACCGCGCCGGTCGGGTTGTGCGGCGTGTTGAGCAAAAGCACCCGGCAGCCGGGCGTGATGGCCGCCTCCAGATCCTCGGCGCGCAGGTGGAAGCGGTTTTCCTTGCGCAGGCGCACCGGCACGATTTCGGCGCCGGTGGCGCGGATCACGCCTTCATAGGTCGCGTAATAGGGATCGGGCAGCAGCACCTTGTCGCCCGTGCTCACCAGCCCCAGCATGACGATGGCAAGCGCGGTCTGCGTGCCCGGAAAGCACAGGAAGTTTTCCGGCGTGAAGGTCCGCCCGGTGCGGCGGCTGTATTTGGCCGAAAGCGCCTCAAGCATCGCGGGCTCGCCGCGGCCGTTGGAGTAGCGCACCCGCCCCGCCCGCATCGCCTGATCACAGGCATCGTAAAGCGCGGTATCGGGCGGAATGTCCGGCTCGCCAATCGTCAATTCGATCACCGGCTCTCCCGCCGCCACCATCTGACGGCCGCGGAAATGCAGATCCCACTTGTCCGAGCCGAGGTTTTTGAGCCGATCCGTCATCGGTGCGTAATGCATGGTCAGTCCTTCGTGTTGGTCGGGCGCGGCAAGGCCACGCGCAAAAGCGCCTCGGCGGCCTCGAGGCCGATGGCGACGTAATCCTCTGAGGTTTCAGCCTGTTTTGGCAGGCAGCCCTCAAGCCAGAGCCCGTCGATCACCGCGGTCATGGCAATCGCGAGCCGGGCGACCTCTCCGGGGGCGAGGTGGCGCCCCTCCGCCGCCATCACCGCACGGATCAGGGGCTCAAAGCTTGAGCGGTAAGGCAGATGCGCCTCATCATGGATTCGCTTCATCTCCGGGTCGGCATTGAGCTGGCTCATGAAGGCCGCCCAGAGCGAGAGAATGCGCAGATCCGAGATCTCCCCGCCGATGCTCGCGCGGATGAAGCGGGCAAGCCGCTCATGCGGGCTTTCGATCTCGGCCGCCAGCACCCGGTCACACGGCGCGGTGAGCATGCGGATGGTCTCGCGGTAGGCCTCGAGCACCATGTTTTCCTTGGTCTCGAAATGGTGCCGGATCAGCCCGATGCTGACCCCCGCCGCAGCCGCAACGGCCCGCACGGTCGCCCCCTGAATGCCCTTGTCGGCGATGCAGTCAAGCGTGGCGCGCACCAGTTCCGCGCGCCGGTCGAACTCTTGCATGCGCCGGAATGTGTCCGACATTCTCGCCTCCCTCCGGCTCTGGCCTCTTCCTCCCATCCGGTGCCCCCGCCGCCAGCGCAAGCGAGATTCGGCGCCTGAAAGAATACGACCGTATAGTTATTGCACGTTTGTATAGTCTTTGAGCACTGCGCGCCGAAAACAGCCAAAATTTCATCCCGGCGTCATTTTTGCCCGCATTCCGCGCGCCGCGGGGCAGACAAGGGCGCAAAGCCCCGTCAAGCCTGAGCGACGAAGCGCCACAGCGGCGCCAGACCGGCAGGAGGAATGCGTGGCACAACCGGCCCGAGCGATCGAAGTGAGAGAGCTGCACAAGCGCTTTGGCACGCTCGATGTTCTCAAAGGCGTCTCGCTCGCGGCCAAGAAGGGCGAGGTGATCGCCATCATCGGCGGCTCGGGCTCGGGCAAGTCGACCTTCCTGCGCTGCATCAATTTTCTCGAAACGCCCTCGGCGGGCTCGATCCGCATTCATGGCGAGGAAATCGAGATGCGGCCGGACCGGCATGGCGACTTGCACCCGGTCGATCCGCGGCAGGTGCAACGCATCCGCACGCGCCTCTCGATGGTGTTCCAGAACTTCTGTCTCTGGCAGCACATGACGGTGCTGCAAAACGTGATCGAGGCGCCGGTGCATGTGATGGGCGTGCCGAAGGATCAGGCGATTGCCACCGCCGAGGCGGTGCTCAAGCGCGTTGGCCTTTATGAAAAGCGCAACAGCTACCCCGTGCATCTCTCGGGCGGCCAGCAGCAACGCGCCGCGATTGCGCGCGCGCTGGCCGTCGACCCGGAGGTGATCCTGTTTGACGAGCCCACCTCCGCGCTCGACCCCGAGCTTGTGGGCGAGGTGCTCACCGTGATCGGCGATCTCGCCCGCGAGGGGCGCACGATGATCCTTGTCACCCATGAGATGGCCTTCGCCCGCAACGTCGCCACCCGTGTCGCCTATTTCTGCAACGGCCTGATCGAGGAGGAGGGCCCGCCAGAACAGATCTTTGGCGCCCCCCGTTCCGAGCGGCTGCAACGCTTCCTCAACCCGGCTCAGTGAACGCGCCGGGATCCACCAACCACCACAACCGACAGGGAAATCATGAAAAAGCAAATCGTTACGCTGCTCGTGGCCGGGCTTGCCGCGGTTTCGGGCGCCACTGTGGCGGCGGCCGATCCGGTCAAGGTCGGCATCGCCGCCGAGCCCTACCCGCCCTTCACCGTGCCCGATGCGGCCGGCAACTGGAGCGGCTGGGAGATCGACTTCATGAACGCCGTTTGCGCGCAGGCAAAGCTTGACTGCGTGCTCACCCCGGTGGCCTGGGACGGCATCATCCCGGCGCTGACGAGCGGCAAGATCGACATGATCATCGCCTCGATGTCGGTCACGCCCGAGCGCAAACAGGTGATCGACTTCACCGATGGCTATTACCGCTCGAAAGCGGTGGTGATCGGGCTCAAGGACATGACCTTTGACGCCACCCCCGCCGCTCTCGCCGACAAGATCCTTGGCGTGCAGGTCGGCACGATCCACCAGGCCTATGCGCAAAAGCACTTTGCCCCGGAAGGCACGACTTTGCGCGAATACCAGACCCAGGACGAGGCGAATGCCGACCTCGCCGCGGGCCGCGTCGATGCGGTGCAGGCCGACGAGATCACCCTGCGCGACTTCCTCGCCTCGGAAGCGGGCCAAGCCTGCTGTGACCTGAAAGGCGTGGTCGAGAGCGACCCGGAGATCATGGCCGAGGATGCGGGCATCGGCCTGCGCAAGGAAGATACGGAACTGAAAGACAAGCTCAACGCCGCGATCAAGGCGATCCGCGAAAACGGCACCTATGCCGCCTTCAACGCGAAATACTTCGACTTCGACATCTACTGAGATGCTCCGGGCGGGCCAGCGCTGGCCCGCCCCTTTCCTGACAAGGCCCCGACAGCATGGATCAGACCTTCTGGCAGCTTCTTGCGCTCGCCCCCCCCGGCTGGGGCGGCGTGCTTCTGACGGGGCTTGCGCATTCGCTTGAAATTGCCGTGGGCGGCTATCTGCTCGGGCTGATCCTCGGCGTCGGCGGCGCGGTCGGCAAGCTTTACGGCAATGAGATCGTGCGCGACCTGATGGAGACTTACACCATCGTCGTGCGCGCCGTGCCCGAACTCGTGCTGATCCTGCTTCTCTATTATGCGGGCACCGATGCGCTCAACCGGCTGATGGCGGCCCTGGGCCGTAGCCCGGTCGATATTTCGGGGCTCGCCGCAGGCATCTTCGTGATCGGCGTGGTGCAGGGCGCCTATGCGACCGAGGTGATCCGCGGCGCGATCAAGGCCATTCCCGCGGGCGAGATCGAGGCGGGGCGCGCCTACGGCATGCCGGGCGGGCTGCTTTTGCGCCGCGTCACGCTGCCCGCAATGCTGCCCCATGCGCTCCCGGGGCTGGCAAACCTCTGGCTCATCGCCACCAAGGATACCGCGCTCCTTGCCGTCGTGGGCTTCAGCGAACTCACCCTCGTCACCCGGCAAGCGGCGGGCGCAACCAAGCATTACATGCTCTTTTTCCTGGCTGCGGGCGCACTTTATCTGGCGCTGACGCTCGTTTCCAACATCGCCATCGCCCGGATCGAGAAATGGGCCCGGCGCGGCATGCCACAGGTGCACGCATGAGCGCCCCCTCCCCTCTGCGCGGCTGGCTCCGCCCGCACCGGCTCGTGATGCTCGCGCTTGCGCTCGGCATCGTTCTTTGGGCGGTGCTCGCGGGTGACTGGGCGTGGCTGCCGAAATACACGCCGCTCTTGCTCAAGGGCCTTGGCACCACGCTTGCCATCCTCGCCGAATCGGTGATCCTCGGCGCGGCGGTGGCGCTGCCGATCGGGCTTGTGCAGGTGACCGGGCCGCGCTGGCTCTCGGCCCCGGCGCAGCTCTTTTGCACGGTGATCCGCGGCACGCCGCTTCTGCTGCAACTGTGGCTCCTCTATTACGGCATCGGCTCGCTTTTCCCGATGATCCCCGGCATCCGCGGCAGCTTCCTCTGGCCTTACCTGCGCGAGGCCTGGCCCTACGGGCTGGCCGCGCTCACCATTTCCTTTGCCGCCTATGAGGGCGAGGTGATGCGTGGCGCCTTTGCCGGTGTGCCGCGGGGCGAATTGCAGGCGGGGCGCGCCTTCGGGATGAGCCCGCTCAAGCTCTTTTGGCGGATCTGGCTGCCGCGCGCGCTTTACCGCGCGCTGCCAACGCTCAATGGCGAGATGGTGCTGCAGCTCAAATCCACGCCGCTCGTCGCCACCATCACCGTGGTGGACCTTTACGGCGTGATCTCGCGCGTGCGCTCGGCGACGCTGCTCACCTATGAGCCGCTGTTGCTGCTCGCGCTGATCTACCTGATCCTGACCGCGCTGATGGTCGCGATCTTCCGCTTCTTCGAAAACCGCCTGCCCACAAGGGGAGCCTGACGTGACCCCGATCTCTTCGCACCAGATCACCGACCTCGACCATTTCATCGCGCTGCGCAAAGACCTGCACCGCCATCCCGAAATCGGGCTGGAGGAGCTGCGCACCGCCGATATCGTCGCGCAAGAACTGGAGAGCTATGGCTATTCCGTCTCGCGCGGGCTTGCGCGCACGGGCGTGGTGGGCACGCTCAGCTACGGCGCGGGCAATCGCGCGATCGGCCTGCGCGCCGATATGGATGCGCTGCCGATCCTTGAGGAAACCGGCGCCCCCTACGCGAGCCAGACCCCGGGCAAGATGCATGCCTGCGGCCATGACGGCCATACCGCGACCTTGCTCGCTGCCGCCAAAACCCTCGCGGAGCGGCAAAATTTCGATGGCACCGTGCATCTGATCTTCCAGCCCGCCGAAGAGAACTTTGGCGGTGCGCAGATGATGGTCGAAGAGGGGTTCTTTCGCGCCTTCCCCTGCGATGCGGTCTTTGGCATGCACAACGACCCCGCGCTGCCCTTTGGCCAATTCACCTTTCGGGACGGGGCGATCATGGCCGCGGTCGATGAATGCACGATCACCGTGACCGGCCTTGGCGGCCATGGCGCCACGCCCGAACTCTGCCGTGACCCGGTGGTGGCGGCCGCTTCCATCGTGATGGCGCTGCAAACCATCGTGGCGCGCAATGTCTCGGCACTCGACAATGCCGTGGTGACGGTGGCGGCAATCCATTCGGGCACGGCGAGCAATATCGTGCCCGAGCGGGCCGAGATTGTCGTGGGCATCCGCACCTTCGATGCCGGTGTGCGCGACGTGATCGAGGCGCGGATCAAGGCGATTGCCCTTGCGCAGGCGCAAAGCTTCGGCTGCGCGGCGCACATCGATTATGTCCGCAGCTACGACCCCACCATCAACCACGCAGCAGAAACCGCCTTCGCGCGCGATCTCGCCGCCGAGATGTTTGGCGCAGAGAAGGCCAAGGACTTTCCCCGCCCGATGATGGGGAGCGAGGATTTCGCCTATTTCCTGAACGAATGCCCGGGCACCTATTTCTTCCTTGGCACCGCAAAAGGCCCGAACGACCCGGCCCATCACCATCCGAAGTTCGACTTCAACGACGCGGCCATCGCACCGGGCGCGGCCTTCTTTGTCGGACTGGCGGAGCGGTTTTTGGAACGTGGCCGGTCATGACCCGGCCCGCGCGCGAGGCTTGAATGAAACGTCTCGATCCCGCTTTGACGGGCGTGCTTTTGTGCGTGCTCGCCTATGGGCTTCTCGGGCTGCAGGATGCGGCGATGAAATGGCTCGTCGCCGATCAATCGGTGCCGGTGTCGCTGTTCTTCCGCTCGCTCGCGGTGACGGCGGCCTGCCTCCTCTTCGGGCGCGGGCCGATGGTTCGGGGCGCGCTCGCCTCCTCGGCGCAGGCGATGGTGATCTTGCGCGCCACGATCTCGATCGTGGCCTGGATCCTTTATTATACCGGCGCGCGTGACCTCTCGCTCGCCGAGATGACGGTGATCTATTTCTCCGCCCCGGTGATGGTGGTGGTGCTTGCCGTGCTGGTCCTGAAAGAGCGGGTCGGGCCCTTGCAATGGGCCTCGGTCGCGGTTGGGTTTGCGGGCGTGATCGTGGCGGTGCACCCGACCCATGCGCCCGCGCCCACGGCAACCGCGCTCGTGCTGCTCTCGGCGCTCCTTTGGGCCTTTGGCTACATCTTGCTGCGCCGCATCAACGGGCGCATGACGGTGGGCGCGCAAGTGCTTGTCACCAACATCGTCTTTTGTCTCGTCACCGGCGGGATGCTGCCCTTTCAAGGGCCGATGCCGGGGCTTTCGGAGATTGCGCTGATGGCCGCGGTCGGGCTGATCGGCGGGGCCGGGCAATATGCGCTTTTCGCGAGCTTCGAGCGCGCCAGCGCCGCGGTGCTCGCGCCCTTTGAATATACCGGCCTGATCTGGGCCTTCCTCCTTGGCGCGCTGATCTGGGGCACGCGCCCCGATCTCGCGCTGATCCTCGGCGCGGTGCTGATTGCGGCGAGCGGGCTGATTGGTGTGCATGCGGTCAACCGCGACAAACGCCGCCCCGCCCCTCTTCCCGAACCCGGCCCTGCCCTTTCTCCCCTCAACGGACCCACCCCATGACCCAGAAGATCCCTGTTACCCGTTTCAATTCCATTCTCGCGCGCACGCCCTCCCGCTCGATCACGGCGGGGCTGCGCGCCGTCGACATGGGCGATCCGAGCTATGAGGGCGTGATCGCCGAGCACCGCGCCTATGTGACGGCGCTTGAGGCGGCGGGCTGCACCGTCACCGTGCTGCCCGCGCTCGAGGACTTCCCCGATTCCGTTTTTGTGGAAGACCCCGCCCTCGTCTTTACCGAAGGCGCGATCGTGCTGCGCCCCGGCGCCCCCACCCGCCGCCATGAGGCGGGGTTCATGGCCCCGGTGCTGGCAGAGCATTTCGAGATGGTGCTGCATCTGCCCGGCACCGGCTTTGCCGATGGCGGCGACATCCTGCGCACCGCCGACAAGGTGATGATCGGGCTCAGCGCGCGCACCAACGCCGAGGGCGCCGAGGCGTTGCAGGGCTGCCTGAAAGCGCTGGGACATGCCTCTGAAATCGTCACCACGCCGAAGGGTGTGCTGCATTTCAAGAGCGATTGCTCGCTGCTCGCGGAAGACACCGTGCTCTCGACCGCGCGGCTCGCCGCCTCGGGCGTGTTTGGCGATCTGCGCACGCTGCTTGTGCCCGAGGGCGAGGAAGAGGCCGCCAACGCGCTGCGCGTGAACGATGTGGTGCTGGTGGGCGCAGATTTCCCGCGCACGATCGAGATGCTGATGCAAGCGGGCTACGCGGTGGTGCCGCTCGCCACGCAGGAAATCCGCAAGGTCGATGCGGGGCTGTCGTGCATGTCGCTGCGCTGGTTCGCCGCCTGATTTCAGCGCCGAACGAGAGCCTTGCCCGCCCCCGGTTTGCCGAGGGCGGGCATTTTGTCAGCGCAGGTCTTCGGGCAGAAGATCGGCGGGGATGTCCTGATAGCAGACCGGGCGCAGGAAGCGGCGGATCGAAAGCGTGCCCACCGAGGTGGCGCCAAAGTTCGTCGAGGCCGGGAAGGGCCCGCCATGAACCATGCTGTCACAGACTTCGACACCGGTCGGAAAGCCGTTGGCAAGCACCCGGCCCGCCTTGCGTTCAAGGATCGGCAAAAGCCGCCCCGCCAGCGCGCGGTCGCCCGCATCCATATGCAGCGTTGCGGTGAGCTGGCCGCGGAAGCTTTGCGCCACGGCCACCATCTCTTCCGCATCGCCGACTTCGATCACAAGGCCGAGCGGGCCGAACACCTCTTCCGAGAGCGCATGATTGCCAAGCCAATCCGCCGCGGACACCTTGTAAAGGAAGGGCCGCGCGGAGCGCGGTTCGCACATCGAGGTGAGCAGCTCCTGCACACCGGTCTGCGCGCCGATTTTTTCGGCCCCCGACACATAGGCCTTGGCGATCCCCTCGGTCAGCATCACCTGCGCGGCGCTTGCCGCGAGCGCGGCATGGGCCGCGGCCACGAAAGCCTCCGCCTCGGCGCCCGTGATCACCACGACGATGCCCGGATTGGTGCAGAACTGCCCCGCCCCCATTGTCAGCGAGCCCGCCCAGCCGCTGCCAAGGGCCGCGCCGCGCGCCGCCACCGCTTCGGGGAGCAGGAACATCGGGTTCACCGCGCCCAGTTCGCCAAAGAACGGGATCGGCTCGGGGCGCGCGGCGCAAAGGTCATAAAGCGCACGGCCCGCGGCGTAGGAGCCGGTAAAGCCCACGGCAGAGATCAACGGATGCTGCACCAGCGCGGCGCCGACCTCGCGCGCGCCGCCCTGCACGAGCGAAAAGACCCCCGCGGGCATGCCAGTGCGCGCGGCGGCGGCGGCAATCGCCTCGGCGACAATCTCGCCGGTGCCGGGATGCGCCTCATGGCCCTTCACCACCACCGGGCAGCCCGCGGCCAGCGCCGCCGCCGTATCGCCGCCCGCCGTCGAGAAGGCGAGCGGGAAGTTCGAGGCGCCAAACACCGCGACCGGGCCGATCGGGCGTTGCATCATTCGCAGATCGGGGCGCGGCAGCGGCGCGCGCTCGGGCAGCGCCGGGTCGTGGCGCCGGTCCAGATAATCGCCCGCCAGAATATGGCGCGCAAAGAGGCGCAGCTGACCCGTGGTGCGCCCCCGCTCGCCCTCCAGCCGGCCCTTGGGAAGGCCGCTTTCCTGCATCGCAATCTCGGTGAGATCGGCGCCGCGCGCCTCGATCTCATCGGCAATCGCCTCAAGAAACGCCGCGCGCTCTGCGCGCGTGAGCGCGCTGTAGGCCGGGAAAGCCGCCTCAGCCGCCTGCGCGGCCTGATCGACAAGCGCGGGCGTGCCCTTGGCAAAGCTGTGCACCGGCCCCTCCACCGGCGCCGAGGCGAAGCGTTCGCCGCTATCGATCCAGGTTCCGGCGATCAGATGCATGCCGCGGGGGGTGAAACTCATGGGAGGTCCTTCCATCTGTGCCCGCAAACCGGGCAGCCGGCTCGCGAAATCTGCGTCAACGTGACCTATTGCCCGGAACTCTCATTGCAAACCCGTTTTTTAAGGGCGCGAATTCAGCCGTTTAGATCGCAACTTTGCTCTATCCAAAATTTTCCTGTTGCGCCAGCTTTTTTCTTATATGAAAATTTATCGCGAGAAAGAAAAACCGCGGGCAGGGTTGCCCGAGAATCAGCAGAGAGGTTCCCCTATGAAAACGCTCACCATGGCCGCCGCCCTGATCGCCACCACGGCGCTTGCGGGCACGGCGCAAGCCGACAAGCTCGACGACATCATCGCCTCGGGCACGCTGCGCTGCGCGGTCGTGCTCGACTTCCCGCCGATGGGGATGCGCGACGAGAACAACAACCCGATCGGCTTTGACGTCGATTACTGCAACGACCTCGCCGCCGCGCTCGGCGTGAAATCCGAGATCGTCGAGACCCCCTTCCCCGAACGCATCCCGGCGCTGATGTCGGGCCGCGTCGATGTCGGCGTTGCCTCGACCTCGGACACGCTCGAGCGGGCCAAAACCGTGGGCTTCTCGATCCCCTATTTCGCCTTCGAGATGGCCGTGACCTCGAATGACGCCTCGGGCATCAAATCCTTCGATGACATGAAGGGCCACACCGTCGGCGCCACCGCAGGCACCTTCGAGGCGATCGCGCTCGAAAAGCAGATCAATGAATGGGGTGACGGCACGTTCCGCCCCTATCAGACCCAGGCCGACGTGTTCCTCGCACTGAGCCAGGGCCAGATCGACGCCACCGTCTCCACCTCGACCGTCGCGCAGGCCAACGTGAAGACCGGCAACTTCCCGGGCATCTCGGTGGTTGGCAAGGCGCCGTTTGACACTGATTACGTCGCGCTCTTCACCAACCGCGACGAATACGGGCTGATCAACTACCTCAACCTGTTCGTGAACCAGCAGATCCGTACCGGCCGCTATGCCGAGCTCTATGAAAAATGGGTCGGCGGCGAGCTGCCCGCCTTGACGGTCCCGAACGCCTACCGCTAATCGGGGACCGGAGTGGAGAGCGGCGCGGCCTCCCCCCGCGCCGCTGTTCCTTTTCCTTCCTCTGCAGGACAAAGCCATGTTCGGATATACCTTCCAGTGGAACCAGGCGCTCGCCCGGCTCCCGAAGATCCTGGACGGGGCAGCGGTGACGATGGAAGTGGCGGTGCTCTCGATGCTGATCGGCATCGCGCTCGCCATTTTCCTGACGCTGCTGCGCCTCTCCGGCTCCCGCCCGCTCGGGGCGATTGCCACCACCTGGGTCGAAGTGGCCCGCAACACCCCGGCGCTGTTCCAGATCTACATGGCCCATTTCGGCGTTGCGAGCTTCGGCATCCATTTCAGCCCCTTCGTGTCGCTCCTGATCGGCATCACCTTCAATAATGCGGGCTATCTGGCGGAAAACTTCCGCGGCGCGCTGAAGGCCATCCCGGAAACGCAGACCCGCGCCGGCCGCTCGCTCGGCATGTCGCAGGGGCAGGCGTTTCGCTACATCATCCTGCCGCAGATGCTGCGGATCTCCTTTTTGCCGATGACCAACCAGATGGTCTGGGCGGTGCTGATGACCTCGCTCGGCGTCACCGTCGGCATGAATACCGACCTTTATGGCGTGACGCAGGATCTCAACGCACTCACGTTCCGCACCTTCGAGCTCTTCGCCATTGCCGCGGTGATCTTCTATCTGATCACCAAGATCATCACCCTCGGCGCCCGGGCGATTGCCTGGCGGCTGTTCCGGTACTGAGGGGGCCCCATGTTCGACACCGCCCTCTCCGCCGCCGATCTGATCTTTCTCGCCAAGGGCGCGGGGATGACGATCATCGTCACCGCGATCTCGGTGGCGATTGGCACCGTGCTCGGCATCCTCTTCGGGGTGATCCGGGTGCAGCTTGGCGCCGTGCTTGCCGCGCCGCTGACTTTCTTTCTGGACATCTTCCGCTCGGTGCCGCTCCTGATCCAGCTTGTGCTCGCCAATGCCTTCATGGGCATGGTGCTGCATCTGCGGTTCTCGGGCTTCACCATCGCCTGCATGGTGCTCTCGCTCTACACCGCGGCCTACTGCGCCGAGATCGTGCGCGGCGGCATCGGTGCGGTGCCCGCCACCACGCGGCGCGCGGCGCGCTCGCTCGGCATGAGCTGGTGGCAGGACATGCGCTACATCGTGGCGCCGCTTGCCACCCGCGTGGCGCTCCCCTCCTGGATCGGGCTCGCGCTCGGCGTGATGAAGGACTCCGCCCTCGTCTATGTGGTGCAGGTGACCGAGCTTCTCAAATCCACCCAGATCCTGATCACGCGCCTGCAGGAGCCCCTGTTCCTGCTGATGATCTGCGGCGCTTTCTACTTCATCATCAGCTTCCCGCTTGCCAGGCTCGGCGGATATCTCGAAAAAAGGTGGTCCAATGATTGAGATCCAGAACGTCCACAAGTCCTTTGGCAAGCTCGAGGTGCTCAAGGGCATCGACCTGACGGTCGAGAAGGGCGAAGTGGTGACGGTGATCGGCGGCTCCGGTTCGGGCAAGTCGACGCTTCTGACCTGCATCAACGGGCTTGAGCCGATCGACACCGGCAAGATCGTGGTGGACGGCACCGAGGTGCATGCGAAATCCACCAACCTCAACAAGCTGCGTCAGAAGATCGGCATCGTGTTCCAGCAATGGAACGCCTTCCCGCATCTGACCGTGCTCGAAAACGTCACGCTGGCGCCGCGCAAGGTGCTGGGCATGGGCAAGGCCGAGGCCGAGGCGATCGGGGAAAAGCAGCTCAAACATGTGGGCTTGGGCGACAAGCTCTCCACCTATCCTTCGCGGCTTTCGGGCGGGCAGCAGCAGCGCATGGCGATTGCCCGCGCGCTCGCCATGTCGCCCGATTACATGCTCTTTGACGAGGTGACCTCGGCGCTTGACCCGCAGCTTGTGGGCGAGGTGCTCGAAACGCTGAAGATGCTCGCCGAGGAAGGCATGACGATGATCTGCGTGACCCACGAGATGGCGTTTGCGCGCGATGTCTCGGACCGGGTGGCCTATTTCCACAAGGGCATCATGGCCGAGATCGGCAAGCCCGAGCAGATCTTCAACGACCCGCAACACCCGGAAACGCAAAAGTTTCTCGCCAGCGTGCGCTGAGACGGCACATAAAATAAAAGGCGCGCGCCCCAGCCCGGGACGCGCGCCTTTTATATGCGTGGGGTCAGGCCTTGAGCGCGTCGAGGCCGAGCCGCTCGAACCGGTCAAGCTGCGCCAGTTCCGCCTCGCTGAGCGCGATCCCCTCCGCCATCGCTTTTGCCCGCGCCGCAAAGCGGCGCTCGGAGGGCAGCCGCGCGCCTTGCGCGCCAATCGCGGTGAGCAGCTTTTCCCCTTCTGCAATCGGGTCGCGGCCGCTGCGGGCCGCAAAAACCCGCGGATCGAGCGCCAGCACCAGCGCGCCATGCCGCGGCAAAAGATCCGTGCCGCCCATGAAATCAAGCGCTTCCTTGCTCATGAACTCGCCAAGCATCGCGCCCGCGAGCAGCTCCACCATCGTCGAGATGGCCGAGCCCTTGTGGCCGCCAAATGTGAGCATCGCGCCGCCGAGCGCCGCCTCGGGGTCGGTGGTGGGGTGGCCGTCCGCGTCCACGGCCCAGCCCTCCGGGATCGGTTTGCCCGCGCGGCGATGGAGTTCGATCTCGCCACGCGCCGCAACGCTCGTGGCAAAGTCGAACACATAGGGAAAGGCGCCCGGGCGCGGCCAGCCGAAGGCAAAGGGGTTGGTGCCCAAAAGCGGCTCCTTGCCGCCCGCCGGGGCCACAAAGGCATAGCTCGGGCACATGGAAAGCGCGGCGAGCCCGTCTTCGGCCAGCGCCTCGACATCGTGCCAGAGCGCGGAAAAGTGGAGACAATCGCGGATCACCAGCGCGGCGATGCCATGCTTGCGCGCCCGCGCCACCAGCACCTCCCGCGCGGCATAAAAGGCCGGGTTGGAAAATCCGCCCTTGGCATCAACCTCGATCACCGAGGCGCCCGCATCATGGATTTCGGGCAACGCTTCGGGGTTGACCTTGCCCGCCGCAAGCACCCGCAAGCAGCCCTCGAGGCGGTAGATCCCGTGCGATTTGCAATGGTCACGCTCGCCCGCGACGATCACTTTCGCCACCGCCTTCGCGGCGGCGGGCAGCACGCCCACAGTGGTGAAAATCGTCTCGACGCGCGCCAAAAGCGCTTCGTAGGAAATCATGTTCGGCTCGGCCATGGTCGGGCAAACTCCTTGAGAAGGGATCAGATCGGCAGCGCGGGGGCGCTATTTGTCAACGTCGACATAGGTGCAGGCCCAGAACACCCGCGCCTCCTCGGCATCAAGCGCGCGCAGCCCGTGCCGGATCGTGCTGTCGAAATAGGCGCAATCGCCGGGCTCCAGCACGACGGGCTGGTAATGCTCGACCACCAGCTCGATCCGGCCGGAGAGCACATAAAGCGTTTCCTCGCCGGTATGGGCCTCCAGCTCCTCGGGCTTGAGCGGGCCGCGCTGCTCCACCCTGGTCACGAGCGGGATGATCTTCTTTTCCGCGAGCGCGTTGCAAAGCACCTCATATTCGAAGTTCTTGGAGCGCACCTTGCGCCCCTGCCCCGCCTTTGTCACCGTCATCCGTGTCGTCTGCACCGCCTCATGATCGGCCGAAAACAGCCGCTCCATGCCGATGTCATAGGCGCGCGCGATCCGCACGAGGTTCTCATAGCTCGGCGAGACGCGGCCGTTCTCGATCTTGTGGATGGTCGAGAGCGCGAGCCCGGTGCGCTGCGCCGCCGCCTCAAGCGTGAGCCCGCAGGCCTGCCGCACCGCCTTCATCCGGCTGCCCAGGTCCGAGCGCAATTGCAGCCGCTCCGCCTCCCAGCCCTCGGCGCTGGACGCGGGCTCCGCCTCATCGGGGGAAGATTTTTCCGTTTGCGTCATATTTTTCTTTTCTTACCATTTGTGATCGTTTAAGCACATTTCCATGGCCGTTGCAACACTAGCAAGCGCGCCGCAGCAAAGAGAGTCCCAAAGGCGGTTGCGAGCGGATGCCGCTGGGTCAGCGGAGCGACCGTTTTTCGACCGAACGAGGTTCACAATGGCACAAGTCATCGTCCCCGCCAGCGTTGAAGGCCCGGTTCTGGTCTGCACCGAGGGCTTGAGCGTCTGGGGCGGGGTCGACCCCGAAACCGGGGTAATCATCGACGCGCTGCACCCGCAACACGGCGCATCGCTCGCGGGGCATGTGGTGATGATGCCGACAAGCCGGGGCTCGTGCACCGGCAGCGGCGTGCTGCTGGGGCTCGCCTTTGCCGGCACCGCGCCGCGCGCGCTGATCTTTCGCGAGGGGGAAGATATTCTCACCCTCGGCGCCCTCGTCGCGGGGCGGCTTTTTGGTCATGACATCGCAGTATTGCGGCTCGAGGCTGCGGAATATGACGCGCTCGCGCACGAAAACACCGCCGAGATCACGGCCTCGCATCTGAAGGCGGGGGCGCTCGAACTTCCGCTCCATGCCGTAGCAGGCGCGCTGGCCTTGAGCCCCGAGGATCGGGCCTTTCTGGACGGGGCGCACGGCTCGGCCGCACGGCTCGCGATGGAGGTCATCACCACGATGGCGCGCGCCCAGGGCGCGCCGCGCCTGATGGATGTGACCCGGGTGCATATCGACGGCTGCATCTTTGCAAGCCCCGCCTTTCTCACCTTCGCCCGCGCGATGGCGGGGCGCGGGGGCCGGGTTCGGGTGCCCACCACGATGAATGCGATCTCGGTCGATCATGCGAACTGGCGCCGCCAGGGCGTTGCGGAGCGCTATGGCGCCGCCGCCGCCGCCCTGGCCGATGCCTATGTCGAGATGGGGGCGAAGCCGAGTTTCACCTGCGCGCCCTATCTGCTCGCCGACCGCCCCGCGCAGGGCGAAGACATCGCCTGGGCCGAGAGCAATGCGGTGATCTATGCCAACAGCGTGCTGGGCGCGCGCACCGTGAAACACGCCGATTTCATGGATCTGTGCATCGCGCTCACCGGCCGCACGGCGCAGGCGGGGGTGTACCTTCCCGCCCACCGCGCACCGCGCCGGATCGTGGATGTGGTCATGCCCGAAGGCGCGGACGATGCCTTCTGGCCGATGCTTGGCTGGCTTTTGGGGCAAGCCGCGCCGGACCGCATTCCGCTTCTGCGCGGGCTCGAGACGGCACAGCCCACCGAAGATGACCTCAAGGCGCTCTGTGCCGCCTTTGGCACCACCTCGGCCGCGCCGATGCTGCACATTGCGGGCCATACGCCCGAGGCGGACCTGCCACCCGCCCCCGGCGCTGACCATGTCACGCTCACCTCCGCCGATTTCGCCCGTCTCTGGGGCATCTTCAATCGCGGCGCCGGAACGGTCGAACTGATCGCGCTTGGCAGCCCGCATTTCTCGGGGGCCGAATGCGCCGCCTTTGCGCGGCTCGTCGAAGGGGCCACGCCCGCCCCCGGACTGAGCACCATTGTCACGCTGGGGCGCGCCACGCTCTCCGAGATCTCGCAAAACGGCGTGCGCGCGACGTTGGAGGCTGCCGGGGTGCGGATCATCCCGGACCTGTGCTGGTGCTCGATCTCCGAGCCGGTGTTCCCGCCGCAAACGAAAGTCCTGATGACCAATTCGGGTAAATACGCCCATTACGCGCCGGGGCTGAGCCAGCGCGCGGTGCGCTTTGGCAGCCTTGCCGATTGCGCGCGCACCTTGCGCACCGGCCTTGCCCCCGCCGCGCCTCCCAAATGGATCACGGCCTGAGCGCCCTACACGAACAACCAACGGAGCCCCTCATGAACAAAGATGTTTTCCTCGGCACGATCCCCGCGCTGCTGACCCCCTGCACGCCCGACCGCCGCCCCGATTTTGACGCGCTGGTGGCGAAGGGGCAGGAGCTGATCGCGGCGGGGATGTCGGGCGTCGTTTATTGCGGCTCCTGCGGGGAATGGCCGCTTTTGACCGACGCAGAGCGGATGGAGGGCGTGGAACGGCTCACCAAGGCGGGCGTGCCCGTGGTGGTTGGCACCGGCGCGGTGAGCCCGAAATCGGCGGTGGCCCATGCCGCCCATGCGCAAAAGATCGGCGCGGCGGGGCTGATGGTGATCCCGCGGCTGTTGTCCCGCTCGCTCTCGGTGCCCGCGCAACGCAACCACTTCAAGGCGATCCTCGAAGCGGCGCCCGATGTGCCCGCGATCATCTACAACAGCCCCTATTACGGCTATTCGACCAAGGCCGATCTGTTCTTCGCGCTGCGCGCCGAGCACAAGAACCTCATCGGTTTCAAGGAATTCGGGGGCCGGGCCGATCTGAGCTACGCCGCCGAGCACATCACCTCGCAAGATGACGAGGTGATCTTGATGGTCGGCGTCGATACCGAGGTCTACCACGGTTTCGTCAAATGCGGGGCCGTTGGCACGATCACCGGCATCGGCTCGATCTTCCCGAAAGAGTCGCTCCTGCAGGTCGCGCTGTCGAAGCGCGCCGCCGAGGGCTGCCCGGAGGCGGACCTGCGCGCGCGCGAACTCGCCGAAGCTTTCTCGGTGCTGGCAAAATTCGATGAAGGCGTCGATCTCGTGCTCTACTTCAAGCATCTGATGGTGCTGAAGGGCGAGACCCAATATGCGATCAACCTCAACGAGACCGATGCGCTCTCGCCCTCGCAAGCCAAGTTCTGCGAGGCGCAGTTCCACCAGTTCAACCGCTGGTTTGCGAACTGGTCGAAACAGGGCGGGGTGATCGCTGAATGCATGTGATCGACAGCCACACCGGCGGCGAGCCGACGCGGGTGATCCTCGATGGCGGGCCGGACCTTGGCACCGGGCCGCTTTCGGAACGCGCGGCCGCCCTCGCCACCGACCACCGCGATTTTTATCGCTCGGTGATCCTTGAGCCGCGCGGTCAGGCGGCGATGGTCTGCGCGCTGCTGGTGCCCCCCGTCGATCCGAGCTGCGTCACAGGCGTGATCTATTTCGACGCCGAGGCCGTGCTTGGCATGTGCGGGCACGGCACCATCGGGCTTGCGGTGACGCTCGTGCATATGGGCCGGATCGGGCTTGGCCAGCACCGGATCGAGACGCCGGTGGGCGTGGTGACGGTTGATGTGCGCGACCCGAACACCGTCACCGTGACCAATATCGAGAGCCGGCGCATTCACCGCGCCGTCTCGGTCGAGGTGGCGGGGCTGGGCACCGTGACGGGCGATATCGCTTATGGCGGCAATTGCTTCTTCCTCGTCGATCCGAGCCCGATCCCGGTCGAGCCCGGCAACATCAAGGCCTTGACCGAGGCGACCATCGCCGTGCGCACGGCGCTCCATGAAGCCCGGCTTGGCGGCGAGAACGGGATGCCCGTCGATCACGTGATCTTCTATGGCCCCGCGCGCACGCCCGAGGGGCATTCACGCAACTTCGTGCTCTGTCCCGACGATGCTTATGACCGCTCCCCCTGCGGCACCGGCAGCTCGGCCCGCCTCGCTTGCCTCGCCGCCGAGGGGCGTTTGCCCCAGGGCGAAGAGATCGTGCAGGAAAGCGTGATCGGCAGCTCCTATCGGCTCTCGTGGCAACCCGGTCCGGGCGGCGGCGTGATCCCCTCGATCACCGGACAGGCGCATGTGATGGCCGAAAGCCAGCTCTTCTTCCTGCCGAATGACCCGTTCCGGCAGGGCATTCACCTCTGACCCCCTGCGCCCCCGGCACCCGGTGCCTCGGGGGCGCCTTTTATCCAACCGCGCGAGCCTCGCCATGCCTCAATCGACCGAACCGGATATCCTCGTCATCGGCGCCGGGATCATCGGCATCAGCACCGCCCTCGCCCTTCAGGCAGAGGGGCATCGGGTCTATATCCTTGACCGCAAGGGCGTGGCGGCAGAGGCCTCGCGCGGCAATGCCGGGGCCTTTGCCTTCACCGATGTCGAGCCGCTCGCCGCGCCCGGCATCATGCGCAAGGCGCCGAAATGGCTCCTCGATCCGCTCGGGCCCTTGTCGCTGCGCCCGGCCTATGCGCTCAAGATCCTGCCCTGGATGGTGCATTTCTGGCGCGCCACGGCCAAGGCCCGCTTTGCCGCCGCAATCGAGGCACAGGCGGGGCTGATGGCGCTCTCGCGCGCCGCGCTGGAGCGGCAGATCGCGGCTGTCGACGGCGAGGCGCTGATGCGGCGCGAGGGCCAGCTTCAGCTCTATGAGGGCCGCGGAGAATTCGACGCCGCCGCCCCCGCCTGGGCGATGCGGCGTGCCCATGGCATCGCCTTTGATCTGTTGCAAAGCCCCGAGGCGATTGCAGAAATTCAGCCCGGGCTGAGCCCGCGCTTTACCCATGCGGGCTTTACGCCGGATTGGATGAACACCGTCGATCCCGCACTTTGGACCGAACATCTGGCCGAGCGTTTCCGCGCGCAGGGCGGCACGATCGAGATTACCGAGGTGACATCGGTGCGCCCCTTTGACGGCGGGGTCGAGGTGGTCACGCCCGCGGGGCTGCGCCGCGCCGGGCGGATCGTGGTCGCCGCAGGGGCCTGGTCGCACCGGATCGCGCAGATGCTGGGCGACAAGATCCCGCTTGAGACCGAGCGCGGCTACAACACCACCTTCCCGACCGCGAGCGTCGATCTGCGCACGCATGTGACATTTTCCAACCACGGCTTTGTGGTGAGCAAGATCGGAGGCGGGCTGCGCGTCGGCGGGGCGGTGGAACTGGGCGGGCTTGACCTCGCGCCGAATTACCGCCGGGCCGAAATTCTCGTGGAAAAGACCGCGGCCTTTTTGCCCGGCTTCGACCCGAAAGGGGGCGTGCAATGGATGGGCTTCCGCCCCTCGCTCCCCGACAGCCTGCCGGTGATTGGCCGCGCACCGGGCTGCGCGCGGGTGATCTATGCCTTCGGGCACGGGCACCTCGGGCTCACGCAATCGGCGGGCACGGCGGAACTCGTGGCCGCGCTCGCCGCGCACCGCGCCGCGCCGATCGCGCTTGCGCCTTTCGCTCCGAACCGCTTCTGAACCCGCGCGCGTTCATCCGCGCGCCTTCGCCTGTCAGGCGCTTCGGCGCGCTTGTTCCCCGCCGAACCCCTCCGCGCCGGGCGCAGCCCGTGGCGCGGCAGCGGTTTCGGTGGCCGGGGTCAGGGTCGGGGCGATCTCGGGCCGACCGAACAGATAGCCCTGCATATAAGTGACCCGCATTGCCCGAAGCTGCGCGGCCTGTGCCTGCGTCTCCACCCCCTCGGCAACGGTGGCAATGCCGAATTTCTCGGCGATGCTGACGCTGCCCTCGATGATCGCGACGGCCTGCGGATCCATCCGCCGCACGAAGGACTGGTCGATCTTGATCGCCTGAACCGGCATCTCATGAAGGCGCGAAAGCGAGGAAAATCCGGTGCCGAAATCGTCGATATGAATATCGATGCCCAGATCCTGAAGCCGGAACAGCACGTTCTGCGTCAGGTCCATATAAGCATCGGCAAAAATCGATTCCGTCACCTCGATCACGATGGCTTTTGGCGCGATGCCATATCGACGCGCCGCCGCGCGCAGTGTCTCGACATACCCCGGCGCGATCAATTGCTGGATCGAGGCATTCAGGGCAATCCGGCAGCTTTCCTTGCGCTGCGGCCAGCGGGAGAACCGGCTGAACGCCGCGTCGATCGCGAAAGCGCCGATCTCGACGATCAGCCCCGTTTCCTCCGCCATCGGGATGAATTCCTCGGCAGAGATCCGCCCCAGAACCGGGTTCGTCCAGCGCAGAAGCACTTCATAGGCCTCCGGCTCCTGCGTCACCGCATCGACGATCGGCTGGAACACGACCGAAAGCTCGCCATTGCCAACCGCGCCCTTGAGTGCCTGCCCGAGGATCGCCTTGCGCTCCTGCCGGGCGGCGAAATCTTCCGAAAAGACCACGGTGGCGCCACGGCCGCGCCCCTTCGCCTCGCTCGCCGCAAGATCGGCAAAGCGGATCGCCTCGCTCACCGCGGCCGCCTCAAGCGCGCAAACGGCGACGCCGGCGCTCAGAGAGACATGAATCTCGCACCCGCTCACGCTGATCTTCTCGCGGATCGCGCTGCGCAGCCGGTCGGCAAGCGCCGCACCCGTGGCGATTGCCTCCGGCTCGCAGCTCGGCGCGATCGCCACGAATTCATCGCCGCCCCAACGGCACAGCGCCGCGCCCTCGGGCATCGCCGCTTCAAGCCGGCGCGCCACTTCGGTCAGCACACAATCGCCCACCGTATGGCCGAGCCCGTCGTTGATCTGTTTGAAGCGGTCGAGATCAAGAAAGATCGTGGTGCAGAAGCGGCCCGGGCTGGTCTGCTGGTCGACCCATTCGAGGATCCCCTGACGGTTGAGACACTGCGTCAGGCAATCATGTTCGGCGGCATGTTTGAGATCCGCGGTGCGCAGCGCGACGCGCCCTTCGAGCGTGGTATTGAGCTCGGTCAGCGCGCCTTTCTGGGTCTTCAGATCGGCCAGAAGGTCATCGTTGCGAAAGCGCAGGTCGAGCGATTGCACGAGGATCGCATGGTTGTTGCGATGCACGATCAGCATCACCACGAGAAACACCGGCCCGAGCCCCGCCAGCACGATATCGCCGTCGCTCGAAAGGGCGAGCTGTGCCGAGCCCTGGATCAGCATCAGCGCGATGTAGAACCGCCCGATCTGCACTTGCGCGGCAAGAATACCGGTGGCGCCGGCGGCCAGCGCGGAAAGCACGATCAGCACCGCATAGCGCACCCTGTCATCCCCGCTCTCGAAGGCAAGCGCGGTCATTCCCACCCACCACAGCGCGCCGAGAAAGAGCCCGGTGCCATAGAGCAGGCGCAACCGGCTGAGCCTGCGGGCCGGGGTCGCGAGGATATCATCGCATCCGAGCCCGACGCCACAGCTCAGGGCGAAACGTCCGGCCGAAAGCAGAAACAGCGCGATACCGAGAAGAATCGCCGGAACAGCGCTTTGCGAGGCGCGGGCAAGCAGCGCCGTCATCGCAATCCCGGCCACGAGGTTGACGCCGATATTCGCGAAATTGTTGCTGTAGGCCGTTTTGAGAAGCCAGCGCTCGATCTTGTCCGGAAGCGGAGAGGCTCCGGCCGGTGCCGCTGGCTCCACCTGTGCGGCGGGATGCCCCGGCGCTTCCGTCATACTTGTCACCCTCGGCACGCTGCACCCTGCGCCCGAACTCGCGCGCCATTTGGCATCGCGACTTCAAGCAGATCAGTAGAATTGTCGGTATTTCATAACCGACAGGACATTAACGAAGTGTGTACGGCGCTTTGGCCACGGGCGAGAGGCCCTTCGGCCGAGGCCGAAGCGCCGAGGAAGAGCGAGCCGGCGCAGATCTGCGCCCCCGGCCGCGTCAAAATGCAGCATCCGCGCCGTGCTCTCCCCACCCTCGTGAAACAAAGCGCCTCAGCTTGCAGCTTGGCGGGAGACCGTTTTGTCGAGCGCCTCTCTTGGAGCATCAAAGACGAGGAGGCGTATCTGCGGGCCTGCCCCGGTGTCTCGGAAGCTCGCGCAGGTATTGGTTGGGCACTCAAGCCGGGCGCAACCCGCTTCAAGGGCGCGGTTTGTCGCACGGCGGCCCCAGCCGCCAGACATGGCGCAGGATCGGGCACTTGCCTTCGATGACTGTTATACTATAACAATAGTTATCTTGTAACAGGAGCTCTGCATGGCCGCCCCCACCCCGGATCGCCTTCCCGTCACTGTTCTCTCCGGCTTTCTCGGTGCCGGAAAAACCACTCTTCTCAACCACATCCTCGCCAATCGCGCGGGGCTCAAGGTGGCGGTGATCGTCAATGACATGTCGGAGGTGAATATTGACGCCGATCTGGTGCGCGCCGGCGCCAGCCTCAGCCGCGGCGAGGAAAAACTGGTCGAGATGACCAATGGCTGCATTTGCTGCACCCTGCGCGACGATCTGCTGGTGGAGGTGCGCCGCCTCGCCGAGGAAGGGCGGTTCGAGTACCTGCTGATTGAATCAACAGGGGTTTCCGAACCGCTGCCGGTCGCGGCGACCTTCGAGTTCCGCGATGACAAGGGGGCGGCCCTCGATGATATCGCGCGGCTTGACACGATGGTGACGGTGGTCGATGCGGCCAACCTTACCCGGGATTTTTCCGCACCGGAGTTTCTGGCCGATCGCGGCGTGGAACTGGGGCCCGAGGATGAACGCAGCCTTGTGCAGCTTCTGACCGAACAGATCGAATTTGCCGATGTGATCGTGCTCAACAAGGTCTCCTCGGCCAGCACCGAAGACTTGGCCAATGCCCGCGCGATCCTGCGGGCGCTGAATGCCGATGCCAGAATCATCGAAACGGATCACGGTAAGGTCGCGCCCTCAGACATCCTTGGCACCGGGCGCTTCAGCTTCGCGGCGGCGCATCGCCACCCCACCTGGGCGCAGGAGCTTTACGGCTTTGCCGACCATGTGCCCGAAGACGCCGAATACGGCATCACCTCCTTCGTTTTCCGCGCCGAGCGTCCCTTCGAGCCGGCGAAACTGGCGGAGTTCTTTCAAACCCCGCTGCCCGGCGTGATCCGCGCCAAGGGGCATTTCTGGCTCGCCACGCGGCCCGACTGGGTAGGGGAATTCTCGGTCGCCGGGCCGATGCTGGAGGTGAAGGCGCTTGGCCTGTGGTGGGCTGCCGTGCCGGAGCAACACTGGCCCGAAGAGGCGCGCGCACGGATGGCGGCAAAGCTGGCGCAGGAGTTTGGCGACCGGCGGCAGGAGATGGTATTCATCGGCCGGATGGACGCGATGAACCGTGCCCGCATCGAGAGCATGCTCAACCGCTGTCTCGTGCCGGAAACCGCCTTTCTGCCCAGGCTTTGGGAAGGGCTGGAAGACCCGTTCCCACGCTGGGGCCGCGCCGCATGAGGCGCAATCTCTCCAGCCCGCTGCCTCGGCGGATGCGCCGCGATCCGATGGCCGCCTATGACCGCCTGCCCGCCCCCGCGCGGGCCTGGCTGGCGCAGGCGGTGCTGCCCTGGTCAGCCGCCTCGGTGGCCCGGCTCTGGGCGCGGGCGCTGGCGGAGAGCGGGTGCGCACAGGCCGCGCGCGAATATCTCGACGCCGCCGAGAGGCGCACCCTCGCCCGCGAGGGGCGCCCTCCGGCGGGATCTCCGCCGCCTGCGGCGCAGCGATTCAGCGGGCCAGAGTGAGCAACGCCTCAAGATCGAGATCGGCCTCGATCTCCGCGGCAAAGGCATCAAGCGCCGCCTCGAGCTGCGCGCCATGGTCCTGCGCCTGGGCGGCACAGCCGAGCCCCGCGAGCCACTGCGCCCGAAAGCCCGCGGCAGCGAAAATTCCGTGCAGATAGGTGCCTGCCACCCGGCCATCGGCGGAAACTGCCCCCTCGGGCCGACCGCCGGGGCAAAGCCAGGGGCGAGCGAGACCCGCACCGCGGGTCTCGCCCATATGCATCTCGTAGCCCGTCACCCTGGCACCGGAGAGGGTATCGGACGCGTCGATCTCCGCCAGCCGCTTCGCTTTTCCGATCACGGTGTCAATCTCGAGCAAGCCCAGACCGGGGGTCTCGCCCGGCGCGCCCTCGATGCCATCGGGGTCGCAGACCTTGCGGCCGAGCATCTGGAAGCCCGCACAGATACCCACCACCCGCCCGCCGCGGCGGAGATGGGCGCGCAGATCGATGTCCCATCCCTCGGCAAAAACCGTTGCAAGCGCCGCGCGCGTCGCTTTCGAGCCGGGCAGGATCACCACGGCAGCCTCGGCCGGGATCGGCTGGCCGGAATGCACCCAGCGCAGATCAACCCCGGGTTCGGCCGCAAGCGGGTCGAGATCGTCGAAATTTGCGACCCGGGGCAGGTCGAGCACGGCGATGACGAGCGCGCCCTTGCGGCGCGCAGCGCGGCCAAGCCCGAGCGAGTCTTCTTCCGGCAGACGCCGTGCCGCTTCCGACCAGCGCAGCAGCCCGAGCACCGGCCAGCCGGTCTCGGCACGAATTTCGGCCGCGGCGCGGGCGAAAATCGCCGGATCACCCCGGAATTTTGTCACCACCACCCCGCCGACCCGGGCGCGTTCGGAACCGCTCCAGAGATAATGATGACCGATCGTCGCCGCGGTCACGCCGCCGCGCGACTCGTCTCCCAGAAGCAGGACCGGCAGATCGGCAGCCTCTGCAAGCCCCATGTTGGAAATGTCCTGCGCGCGCAGATACCGCTCCGCTCCGCTTCCCGCCCCCTCGATCAGCACGAGGTCATGCGAGCTGGAAAGCCGGTTCAGACTCTCAAGCACACGCGGCCGGAGCTGCGGCTTGAGGCGCTGATACCCGGCCGCGGAGTAGCGGCCAAGCACCTCGCCCTGCACCACAACCTGCGCATCGATATCGGTGTCGGGCTTCAGAAGCACCGGGTTCATATCGACCGAGAGCGCCACTCCCGCCGCGCGCGCCTGCAACGCCTGCGCCCGGCCGATCTCGCCGCCATCCGCGGTGACGGCGGCATTGTTCGACATGTTCTGCGCCTTGAACGGAGCGACTCTCAGGCCGCGCCGGGCATAGGCGCGCGCAAGCCCCGCCACGAACAGGCTTTTGCCCACGTCCGAGCCGGTGCCAAGCACCATCAGCCGCCGCGCGCTCATTGCGCGAGCGCCAGAAGTGCGTCGAGATCGAGGTCTCTTTCAAGCTGGTCGGCGAGCGCATCAAGCGCCGCGTCGATCTGCGCCTCGTGATCGCGCCCCGCGGCACGCCCCCCCATTGCCTCAATCCAGTGATTGCGAAACCCGTCCGCCCCGAAGATCCCGTGCAGATAGCCCCCCATCACCCGGCCATCGGGGGAAATCGCCCCTTCCGGCCGTCCCTCCAGGTCGAACCACGGCTGCGACAGCCCCTCTCCGCTGGTGCGCCCCATATGCATCTCGTAACCGCGGATCCGCGTGCCGCTGATCCGGTCAAGGGCTGTAATCTCGGTGAGCGCCTTTTCGGCCCCGATCACCGTTTCCAGATCGAGAAGCCCGAGCCCCGCGGTCTCGCCCGGCGCGCCTTCGATACCTTCGGGGTCGCGCACCAGACGGCCGAGCATCTGAAAGCCCGCACAGATGCCGACCACGCGGCCGCCGCGGCGCAGATGCGCGCGGATATCGGTATCCCATCCCTCTGCGCGAAGTGTTTCGAGCGCCTTGCGCGTGGTCTTTGACCCCGGCAGCAGCACGACATCGGCGTCGGCCGGGATCGGCTGGCCGGGGCGCACCCAGCGCAAATCGACCCCGGGCTCGGCGCCAAGCGGGTCGAGATCGTCGAAATTCGCCACGCCGTCGAGATGCGGGACCGCGATGACGAGCCCCGCGCCCTGCCCCTCGGCAGGCCGCGCGAGCGCGAGCGCATCCTCGGCAGGAAGTTGCGCCGCCCCCTCGAACCAGCGCGCGACCCCGAGAACGGGCCAGCCGGTGTACTCGGTCATGGTCAGGCAGGCGGGCTCATAAAGCGAAAGATACCCTCTGAACTTGTTGACAAGAATACCTTTCACGCGCGCGCGCTCGGCCGCGTCATGGAGCATCCAGCTGCCGACGACTGCGGCAAGCGCGCCACCTCGGTCATTGTCGGTGAGCAGCACAACAGGCAGATCGACCTCTTCTGCCAACCGCATATTGGTGATGTCGCTTTCCTTGATCCAGGTTTCGGTCGCCGCCCCCGCACCTTCGACAAGCACCAGATCAGCCTCGGCGGCAATCCGGCGATAGCTGTCGATCACGGCGGGCATCAGGAAGGGTTTCAGATGGTGATAATGGCGCGCGGGCCAGTTGCCGAGCGGGCGACCGCGCAGCACCACCTGCGATCCGATCAGCGCCTGCGGCTTCAACAAAACGGGATTCATATGGATCGAGGCGGCACGCCCCGCTGCGCGCGCCTGCAACGCCTGCGCCCGGCCGATCTCGCCCCGATGCACCGCCCCATCGGGGCCGACCGGCAGATCGCTGTCCACCGTTACCGCGGCATTGTTCGACATGTTCTGCGCCTTGAAGGGCGCCACTTTCAGCCCACGGCGCGCATAGGCGCGGCAGAGTCCGGCGACAAGCAGGCTCTTGCCCACATCCGAACTCGTGCCCTGAATCATCAGCGCCCGTCCGCGGCGCGGCGGTGGTGGGGTCAGAAAGGGCAAATCGAGGTCCGGCAAGGGCGGCACCGGGTCGTCGGCGGGCAGGTCGAAAGTCATGTCGGGGTCCGTTCGGTCGTTCAAGGCAATCAGGTGGGTGACGCTACCACTTCCCTTTGCGGGGATCGAGACGAACTCGGACCGGTGTTACTCCGGCTCGCCCCGATACGATCAAAACATTGATCTAAATAACATTATGCTCGGCGGGCGAGCCTTGTAACGGAGAAACGCCCCGCCCCGGATCGCCGCCACTTTCGCCCGGCCTCAGGTATAATCGGCCCGGCTCAACCCGTATTTCGCCATCTTTTCGTTGAGCGTGCGGCGCGGCAGGCAGAGCTCTTCCATCACCGCCGCGATCGATCCCTTGTGGCGGCGCATCGTGTTGTCGATCAGCATTTTCTCGAAGCTCTCGACATATTCCTTGAGCGGCTTGCCCTCGGTGGTCATCGCCGTGCCGAGATCGTCGCTTTCCGCCATCAGGAGCGAGGCGATCGAGCCCTGTCCGCGGCGCGCCTGCAGCACCGCGCGTTCGGCCACGTTGATGAGCTGACGCACATTGCCCGGCCAAGGCGCCTGAAGAAGCTGTGCCGCCTCCTGTGCGCTCACCTCGGGCGGCTCGCAGCCGTAATCATCGGCGAATTGCTCCGCCATCCGGTTGAAGAGCGTGAGCACATCCTCACCCCGCGCACGCAGGGGGGGCAGGGTGAGCTTGTGTGCGGCAAGCCGGAAGTAGAGATCGGGCCGCAACAGGTCTTCGAGCATCCGCCCCTCGCCATGCGCATTGCAGATCGCCACGATCCGGGTCTCTGCCGGTGTGCCCTGCTCGTTGAGCAGCGTGAGCAGCCGCGCCTGCAGCCCGGAGCTGAGCGCCTCGATATCCTCGAGCACCAGCGTGCCGCCACGCGCTTCTTCCACCAGCGGCAGCCCGCCCCCCTCGGCGACCGGGCCGAAGAGCCGTTCGGCGAGCGCCTCCTCGGTGAAAGCCGCACAGGAAAGCGTGACGAATTTCTTGCCCGCACGCGTGCCCGCGGCATGGAGCGCATGCGCCACCAGCGTCTTGCCGGTGCCGGTCTCGCCATCGATCAGCACATGGCCATCCGATTGCGCGATGTCGAGCAGATCCTCGCGCAGCCGTTCCATCTGCACCGACGTGCCGATGAGCTTGCCCATCACCTTCGTCCCCTCGCCCAGATCGCGACGCAGGGCGCGCGCATCAAGCGTCATCCGCCGCGCCTGCGTGGCGCGTTTGGCGAGTTCCGTCATCCGGTCGGGGTTAAAGGGCTTTTCCATGAAATCCATGGCGCCGAGCCGCATCGCCTCGACCGCCATCGGCACATCGCCGTGGCCCGTGATCATGATCACCGGCAACCCGCTGTCGAGCCCCATCAGCCGCTTGAGAAAGGCCATCCCGTCCATGCCCGGCATGCGGATGTCGGAAATCACCACGCCGGGCCAATCCGGGCCGATCACTTTCAGCGCCTCCTCGGCGCAGGCGAAGGTCTCGGTGTCGAAGCCCGAAAGCGCCAGCCATTGCCCGATCGACTGGCGGATGTCTTCCTCATCGTCAACGATCGCCACTTTCATCATCCGCATCGCGTGTCACTCCGCTGCACGGCGCCCGCTCTCGGGCGCATTCATCCCCGCCGTCAGCCGCGGCAGCCGCAACTCGAACACGGCGCCCCCGGTCTCGGCATTTTGCGCGGTCAGCCGACCGCCGAAATCGCTCACGATGGACGAAGAGATCGCGAGGCCCAGCCCCGTCCCCTCGCCCGGTTTTTTCGTCGTCCAGAACGGCTCGAACAGCTTCTCGAGATCGGAGATCCCGGGCCCGTTGTCGGCCACCGTCAGCACCGCCATCTCGTCCGCGGTGAGGCTGATCTCGATCTCGGGCGAGCGCACTGCCTTGGTCGCATCAAGCGCATTGCGCAACAGGTTGATGATCACCTGCTCGAGCCGGATCCGGTCGGCCAGAACCATCACCTGCCCGCGCGGCAGGTTGCGCAAGATCCGCACCGTGCGCGCCTTGAGTTGCGGCTCCATCATCGCCAGCGCAGAGGAGAGCGCCGCGCGCAGATCGACCGGCTCGACCGCATCGCCGCCCTTGCGCGCATAGGATTTGAGCTGGCGCGTGATCGCGCCCATCCGCTCGATCAGATCGTCGATGCGCTGGAAGGAAGAGAGCGCCTCCGCCACCCGCTCGCGCTGAAGCAACAGCCGCGCCCCGGCAAGGTAGGTTTTCATCGCGGCGAGCGGCTGATTGAGCTCATGGCTCACCGCCGCCGACATCTCGCCCAGCACGGCGAGCTTTGAGCTTTGCTCAAGCGTTTGTTCGGCAAGGCTCAGGTCTTTTTGCACCCGTTCGCGCTCGGCGATCTCGCGTTTGAGCCGGGCATTGAGCGCCCGCAGCTCGGCCGACTCGCGCCGGTAGACGGCGGATTGCACCTTGGCGCGACGCGACACAAAGTAGAAGCCCAGCGCCATCAGCACTGCAAAGCCCATGATTTCAAGCGCAATCACCGCGTTCACGCGGTCGCGCACCGAGGTGTAGGGGGTAAAGGCCACCATCCGCCAGCCGCGAAACGGCAGCCGCGCCTCGGTGCGCATCACCGCCTGCCCCGAGACCCAGGCATCGGGCGGCTCATTGGCCCAATCGGCCGTCGCCTGCAACGCGCGCTCGATTGCCGAGGGGGCGGAGCGCACCGCAAGCGCCTCTTCCATCGTCACGCCCCGCCAGCGCGGCTCGGTGGCCAGCACGATCTGACCAGAGCTGTCGAGCACCGCCACCGCATCCGAAATCCCGGCCCAGGCGCGCTCATAGCGCGCGAGATCGGCGCCGACGACGATCACGCCGATGAGCTTGCCTTCGGAGAGCACCGCGCGCGAATAAACGAAGTCCGAGGCGCCGGTGACCCCCTTGACCGCGGTGAAGATCGTGTCGCGCGAGCGCTGCGCATCGACGAAGAACGGCGCATCCTTGAACGTGGTGCTCAGCACGTTGCGATCGGTCGCCGCCACCACCCGGCCCTGCAGGTCCAAAAGCCGGATCGAGGCCACGCCCACCTCGTCGCGCGCTGCGATCAGAAGCCCCGAAGTGGTAGAAAAATCGCCGGAATTGAGCGACTTGGACAGCTCCGGATCACGCGCGAGCAAAAGCGGCACCACCGAGGTGCGCTGCAATTCGGAAATGATATTGCCGGAATAGAGCGCGAGGCGCAGCTCGGTGCGCATCCGCGTGGTCTCGGTAAACCGCTCGGTGAGCCAGGTGTTCGTCATCCAGACCCCGGCGACAGTGGCCCCCAGCATCAGCACCGCCAGCAGCCGGTAGGCGGCACGACGGATGCGTCGCCGGGTCTCGGCGCGGGTCGGGATATCGGAGCGGAGCGCGGTCTCGGGCATGGCGTCAGATTAGGCGAAGCCGCCCGCCCCAACAAGCGCGGCCGATCACGCCTTGGCGAGCAGCCCGGTAAGCGCGCGGAAAAGCGCCGCCCCGTCCGTGCCACCCTGCGCCGGCTCGACCACGCGCTCGGGGTGCGGCATCAAGCCGAGCACGCGGCGGTTCTCGCTCAGCACGCCGGCAATATCGGCCGCCGATCCGTTCGGGTTGTCGACATAGCGAAATGCTACCCGATCCTCGCCCTCAAGGCGTTTGAGCCCTTCGGCGTCGATCACATAGTTCCCGTCGTGATGCGCGATCGGGAAGGTGATCTCCGCGCCGCGCGCATAGCCCTCGGTGAAGGGGCTCGTGCTCGTGGCCACTGTCAACCGCTGCTGACGGCAGACGAACTTCAGCCCGGCATTGCGCATCAGCGCGCCCGGCAACAGCCCCATTTCGGTCAGCACCTGAAAACCGTTGCAGATGCCGATCACATGGCCGCCGCGGCGCGCGAAATCCACCACCGCCTCGCCGATCGGCGAACGCGAGGCGATCGCGCCGCAGCGCAGGTAATCGCCGAAGGAAAAGCCCCCCGGCACCCCCACCACATCGGTGCCCTCCGGGATCGCGGTTTCCTTGTGCCAGACCCGCACCACCTCGGCACCGCTCTTGGCAAAGGCATCATAGAGGTCACGGTCGCAATTCGACCCCGGAAAAGTGATGACGGCGGCTTTCATCGCGACAGGGCTCCTGCTTTCATCTTGCCCGAAATACCCCGGGGGCGGTGCCCCCGATATGGCCGAGATCAGGCAATCTCGACGGTATATTTTTCGATCACGGTATTGGCGAGCAGCTTCTCGCACATCACCTTCACCTCGGCTTCGGCGGCGGTCTTGTCGGTGGCGGCCAGATCAAGCTCGATCACCTTGCCCTGCCGCACGCCTTCCACACCCGAAAACCCCAGATGTCCAAGCGCATGCCGCACCGCCTCGCCCTGCGGGTCAAGCACCCCGTCCTTCAGCATCACATGCACGCGCGCTTTCATGGCAGCTCTCCTCGCTTGGCGGACGTTGCCGTGCGCTCCGCTCGGGTGCACGGCCGGTTGGCGTCCTGATAGCGCAAGCCCCGTCACGGGGCAAGCGCCGAAGCCGTGCACGGCCCCGCCCGTTGACGTGTTGCGCAGCTCAACCGGGCTCGCCCGAAGGCAAAAGGGGCGGCCCCCGGCCGCCCCTCCGAACGCTTCTGCCTAGGCGTCGATCAGTTGATCAGCGTCGGCTTCATCGGCGTGGCATTGGCGGGCAGCACGCCGAGCCGACGCGCCACCTCGGTATAGGCATCGGTGAGCGAGCCCAGATCGCGGCGGAACACATCCTTGTCAAGGTGCTGGCCGGTTTTCACATCCCACAGCCGGCAGCTGTCGGGGCTGATCTCGTCAGCCACGATCAGGCGCATGTAGTCGCCATCCCAAACCCGGCCGATCTCGATCTTGAAATCGACGAGCTTGATGCCGACACCGAAGAACACGCCCGAGAGGAAATCGTTCACGCGCAGCGCGAGGCTCACGATATCGTCGAGATCCTGCTGGTTCGCCCAGCCGAAGGCGATGATGTATTCTTCGGGCACCAGCGGGTCGCCAAGCTCATCGTTCTTGTAGCTGTATTCGACGATCGGGCGCGGCAGCGCCGTGCCCTCCTCGAGGCCGAGGCGCTTGGCAATGGAGCCTGCCGCAAAATTGCGCACGATCACTTCGAGCGGCACAATTTCCACCTGCCGGATCAGCTGCTCGCGCATGTTCAGACGGCGGATGAAATGGTTCGGGATGCCGACATTCGTCAGCCCGTTCATGAAGAACTCGCACAGGCGGTTGTTGAGCACGCCCTTGCCCTCGATCGTCGCCTTCTTCTGCGCGTTGAAGGCCGTCGCGTCATCCTTGAAATACTGCACCAGCGTGCCGGGCTCGGGGCCTTCGTAAAGGATCTTCGCCTTGCCTTCGTAGATCTTCTTGCGACGCGGTGCCATGGGCTCTCCGATAACTCTGGGGTCCGACGGACCCGCTGCCGAGGGGCTCCCCTTGCCGCCCTATAGGCCAAGCAGGCCTGCGCCGCAAGGCCGGCGAGGCGGCCGGGCGCGCCCCGTTCCCGCTGCGGGGAGGGAACGCTGCCCCGCGGCATGATTCGTGCGGCGGCGCGGCAGAGATTTGACCTGCTAGCGCAATCACTTCTCCGCGACACGATCAACTCTTGCAGCGGGGGGCCAAGAAACCATATCAGAAGAAGGAATCGACTTTGGGGGGACAGATGACCACTTTCGACGATCGCGAACACGCTTTCGAAGCCAAGTTCGCCCATGACGCCGATCTGCGCTTCAAGGTTGAGGCGCGCTCTGTAAAGATCCTCGCGCAATGGGCGGCGGAGCTTCTCGGCAAGACCGGCGCTGAGGCCGAAGCCTATACCGCGGCCCTGATTGCTGCCGATTTCGAGGAAGCCGGGCAGGAGGATGTGATCCGCAAGCTGATCAATGACCTCGCAGGCCTGGCCGATGAGGGCGCGATCCGCGCACGGGTGCGCGAGGCGATGGGCGCCGCGCTCAAGCAAATCGCCGAAGTCGGCTGAACACCGCCCCGAGGCCCACATCGCCCTGAGGCCGGCATGCGAATGCCGGCTTTTTTATGCCTGTCCGCGGCGGCTTGCCAAATCGGCCGGAGCTCCGGCCCAAAGCGTTAACGCGCGCTCACCAATTCCCCCGTTTCCAGAACGATTTTCAGCCTTTTTTAGCCTTCCGGCCGCAAACCTCACCCGGGAGTTTGTCGGTAACGTTTGTAGGTGACGGGGGACACATGGCTGAGCAGCGCAACGGGATCACGCGCGCGCGCGTGATGGAAACGGTGCAGGGAGGACCGTCGGGCGGGCTGCGCATGGGCGCCGCCGCCGGGCGACAGGTTCTGGGCATCGCCCTTGTCGCAGCCTTTCTCTGGGCATTGCGCGACCGACTTGCCGCGCTCGACACTGAAGCCGTCTTCGCCGCGCTTGCGCGTCTTGAGCCGCTCGACTGGGCGCTGGCGCTCGGCGCAACCTGCGCGAGCTTCGCCGCGCTCGCGCGCTATGACGCGCTGATCCACCGGATGCTGCACCGCCCCACGCCCGCCGATGCCGCGCGCCGCGCGGGCTGGACCTCGATCGCGCTGTCGCAGACGATCGGCTTTGGCCTTGTCTCGGGGGCGCTGGTGCGCTGGCGCATGCTTCCCGAAACCACGCTTGCGCAGGCCACAAAGATCACGGCAACCGTCGCTGCGACCTTTCTTGCTGCCTGGGCGGTGCTCACTGCGGCGGTGCTGCTCGTGGCCCCGATCGCCCATCCGCATCTCGATGTCTGGGCGGTGCAGGGGCTCGCACTTCTGGGCCTCGCGCTCGGCGGCGCGCTGGCGCTTGCAGCCCTGAAGCTGCCGGGTCTGAAGATCGGTCGCTTCACGCTGCGCCTTCCCGCCCCGGCGATGCTTGGCAAGATCCTCGTGCTGGCGCTGATCGACACGGCCTTTGCCGCGCTCGCGCTCTGGGTATTGCTGCCGCCCGGCAGCGAGCTGAGCCTTCTCGCACTCTACCCCGCCTTTTTGCTGGCACTCGGCGCAGGCTTCGTCTCCGGCACGCCGGGGGGCGTCGGCCCGTTCGAGATCACCCTCGTCGCGCTTCTCCCCGCCACGCCCGAGCCCGAACTCCTGGCCGCGATTCTCGCCTGGCGGATCGTCTATTTCGGCCTCCCCGCGCTTGCCGCCGCCGCCCTCGTCGCGCTGCGCCCGGGCCGCCCGCTCGATCATCCCCGCATCGTCGCCGCGCCGCTCGACTGCCCGCAGATCACCCATCTGGTCGCGCAGGACCGTCAGGCGGAACTCGGCCTGATGCGGCAGGGAGACCTTGGCCTTCTGCGCTGCGACCGGGCGCCGGGCGGATGGATGGCCGGGCGCGCCGGGCGCACGCTTGCCGCGGTGCTCGACCCGGTGGGCACACAGGCCCGCCCCGAGATGCTCGCCGCCCTCAAGGCCGCGGCCCGGGCCGAGGGACGTCGCGCGAGCCTTTACAAGATCTCTGCGCGCACCGCAGCCGTTGCGCGCCGTGCTGGCTGGGTCGTCGCCCCGGTTGCCACCGAAGTCTGGCTCGCCCCGCAGAACTTCACGCTTGACTGCCCCTCCCGCGCCGGGCTGCGACGCAAGCTGCGCAAGGCGGCGAAATCGGGCCTGAGCGTGCGCGCCGCCGAAGGGCCGCTGCCGCTCGCCGCGATGGCGACCATTGCCGAGGGCTGGCGAAGCGCCCGTGGCGGCGAGCGCGGCTTCTCGATGGGCCGGTTCGCGCCCGGATATGTTGCCCATCAACAGGTGATGCTTGCCTATTTGGGCGAGACGCTGGTGGGCTTTGCCTCTTTCCATGCCAATCGCTCCGAATGGGTGCTGGACCTGATGCGCCCTGCCGAGGGCGCGCCCGACGGCACGATGCAGGCGCTGATCGCCGGCGCGATCTCCGCGGCCGCCGAGGCCGGCGTGGCGCGGCTTTCGCTCGCCGCCTTGCCGCCCCGGGCCGAGGATGTCGAGGGCCCGGCCGCACATATCTGGCGCCGTGCCGAGAAGGGCGCGGGCGCCGCGGGATTGCGCCAGTTCAAGATGAGCTTCGCCCCCGAAAGCTCCACCCGCTACATTGCCGCCCCCTCGCGGGCTGCGCTCGCTCTGGCCGCGGCCGAGATCGCCCATGCGATCCATCGCCCCGCCGCGCTCGTGACGGTGGTTCCCAACATCTGCGCCAGCGCCCGGACTGCCGAGCTCATGCCAGCCTCAAGATCATCTTGAACGAAAGGAAATTGCAACTTCGCCCGGCCCGTGGCAGGGAGAGCGCGACCGGATCAGGAGAGGCCCCATGACGAACACGCTCACCCGCCTTCTGCAATCGCGCGACTGGCTGCTGGCGGACGGCGCCACCGGCACCAACCTGTTCAACATGGGGCTCTCCTCGGGCGAGCCGCCGGAATTCTGGAACGTCGAGCATCCGGACCGGATCGCGAAGCTCTACAGCTTTGCCGTCGAGGCGGGCTCGGACCTGTTCCTGACCAACTCCTTTGGCGGCAATGCCTCGCGGCTCAAGCTGCACAATGCGCAAGCGCGCGTGCGCGAACTCAACCGCATCGCCGCCGAGATCGGCCGCGAGGTCGCCGACAAGGCGGGCCGCCCGGTCGCGGTTTGTGGCTCGATTGGGCCGACGGGCGAGATCTTCGCGCCGATGGGCACGCTGACCCATGAGCTTGCGGTCGAGATGTTCCACGAACAGGCCGAGGGTCTGAAGGAAGGCGGCGCCGATGTGCTCTGGGTCGAGACGATCTCGGCGCCCGAGGAGTTCAAGGCCGCCGCGGAGGCCGCACGCCTTGCGGGCATGGACTGGTGCGGCACGATGAGCTTTGACACCGCCGGGCGCACGATGATGGGGGTGACCTCTGCGCAACTCGCTGCGCTTGTGGAAAAGCTGCCGAACCCGCCGCTCGCCTTCGGTGCCAATTGCGGCGTCGGCGCGGCCGATCTGATGCGCACGGTGATGGGCTTTGCTTCGGCGGGCACCGAGCGGCCGATCATCGCCAAGGGCAATGCGGGCATCCCGAAATATCACGACGGCCACATCCATTACGACGGCACGCCCGCCTTGATGGGCGATTACGCCTGCCTTGCGCGCGATGCGGGGGCGACGATTATCGGCGGCTGCTGTGGCACGATGCCCGAGCATCTGAAGGCGATGCATGAAGCGCTGACGACACGCCCGCGCGGGCCCCGTCCGAGCCTTGAGGACATCACCGCGAAACTCGGCGCCTTCTCTTCCGCTTCCGATGGCACGGGCGACGACGACGGCCCGGGGCGGGAGCGTCGCGGCCGCCGCCGCAGCTGAAGAAACCGTTGCAAAGTCATGGATTCGTGGCAGAAAGACGAAAGCGTCTTTCTGGAACGATGGTCTATTGCCAGCCGATGAGGGCAAACGATGGCGGAAAGGTCAGAACAGTTCGAGCTGCTCGCCCGGCCGCGGCGGCACCCCGAACCGGTGGCAATCAAGCGCGGGCAGATCAGCCGCGAGGCTGAGACGGCGGCACGAGACCTCGAACCGGCGCGCGAGCAACTCCGCCTCGGTCCCCTCCCCCTCCATCCGCGTGCCGAAGCGCGGGTCGTTGAGCTTGCCGCCGCGGAAGGCGGCGACCGCATTGAGCACCTTTTCGGCCCGCAAAGGGTAATGCCGCGCGAGCCAGTCGGCAAAAAGGGGCGCCACCTCATGCGGCAGGCGCAAGGGGATCATGTGGGCGGCCTTTGCCCCCGCGCGCCGCGCCTCGGTCAGGATTGCCTCGAGGGCGTGATCGGTCAGCCCCGGGATGACCGGCGCGGCCATGACACGGACGGGAATGCCCGCCCGCGCCGCCTCCCGGATCATCCTGAGCCGGGTCTGCGGCGTGGGGGCGCGCGGCTCCATTTTACGCGCAAGCTCCTCGTCGAGCGTGGTGAGCGAGATGCCCAGATGCACGAGCCCGCGCCTGGCCATGCTGCTCAAGAGGTCAAGATCGCGCAACACCCCCGCGCCGCGGGTGGTGAGGCAGAGCGGATGGTTGAAAGCGCTCAGCACCTCCAGAAGCCCGCGCATGATGCCCCGCTCGGCCTCGATCGGCTGATACGGGTCGGTTGCCGTGCCGATGGCAAGCGGCGCCACCGCATAGCCGCGCTTCGAAAGCTCCCGCGCCAGAAGCTCCGGCGCCTCGGGCTTCGCCACGATCCGCGTCTCGAAATCGAGCCCCGCCGAGAGGCCGAGATAGCCATGTGTCGGGCGCGCGTAGCAATAAACACAGCCATGCTCGCACCCCCGATAGGGGTTCACCGACCGGTCGAAGGCGACATCGGGCGAGGTATTGCGGGTAATGATCGTTTTCGGATGCTCAAGGCTCACCTCGGTGCGCAAGAGCTTTTCCTCCTCCGCGATCTCCCAGCCATCGGGCTCGACAAGCCGCGCATAGGGCTCGAACCGCCCCGCCGGATTGGCCGCGGCACCCCGCGCCCGAAGCCGCTGGCGCGGATCGGAAGGCGGCAGATCAAAGGGCAGATTCGGCGCAAGACTCATGCCACAAAACTAGAACATAGAGAGAACATCATGCAAGGGATTCGTCGCTTCGCGGCGGGTCTCGCCCCTGCCCTGCCCCCGCGTCGGGGACGGAGCGCCGCATGTCGCAAACACAGTAGTAACCGGGGCGCAATTTTCGCATCACCGGAACAGTCCCCTCAGGAGAACCCCCATGGCCGATGAAGACGACATCATTCTTTCGGAACTCGACGACGAAGAGCTCGTGCTGCAAATGCATGACGATCTCTATGACGGGCTCAAGGAAGAGATCGAAGAGGCCGTTCATATCCTGATCGACCGCGGCTGGACGCCCTATGACATCCTCACCAAGGCGCTGGTGGCGGGTATGACGATCGTCGGCAACGATTTCCGCGATGGCATCCTGTTCGTGCCGGAAGTGCTGCTCGCCGCCAATGCGATGAAGGGCGGCATGGCGATCCTGAAACCGCTGCTGGTTGAGACCGGCGCGCCGCGCATGGGCAAGATGGTGATCGGCACCGTCAAGGGCGACATCCATGACATCGGCAAGAACCTTGTGGCGATGATGATGGAGGGCGCGGGCTTCGAAGTGGTCGACATCGGCATCAACAACCCGGTGGAAAGCTATCTCGAAGCGCTCGACCGCGAGGGAGCCGACATTCTCGGCATGTCGGCGCTGCTCACCACGACGATGCCCTATATGAAGGTCGTGATCGACACGATGAAGGAAAAGGGCATCCGCGACGATTATCTGGTGATCGTCGGCGGCGCGCCGCTGAACGAGGAGTTCGGCAAGGCGATCGGTGCCGATGCCTATTGCCGCGATGCCGCGGTCGCGGTGGAAACCGCGAAAGACATGGTTGCGCGCAAGCACAACCGCATGGGCGCCTGAGGCCTGCCGGTGCCGGCCCTGCCTGAAACACGGGCACAGGGCCGCGCGCAATCGCACCGCTGGCAACGAAATGTGAACCTTAAAGGCCCCATGCTGCGACTGGGGCCTTTTCCTTTGGCGAAAGGCGCTCCATATTCGGTTCAAGGAGAGTGCCCATGTTCCAGCCCATGCCCCTGCCCCATTTCCTGTTGATGCTGCTTGTGGTGATTCTTGCCGCCGCGCTCACCATCGTCGTGGCGGTGCATGCAGCGGTACCTCTGGCCGCGCTGGGTCTTGCCGCGCTGATCGGTGCCGCGCTGATGCGGCTCTTCGAACGCGTCGAATGAGCCCAGCCGAAGGCGCAGCGGCGGAGCGCGTGCTGCTGATCGCCTGCGGTGCCCTCGC
Organism: Rhodobacter maris; assembly: GCF_900217815.1. Taxonomy (GTDB): domain Bacteria; phylum Pseudomonadota; class Alphaproteobacteria; order Rhodobacterales; family Rhodobacteraceae; genus Rhodobacter; species Rhodobacter maris. The sequence goes on along the minus strand of NZ_OBMT01000010.1, from coordinate 12,508 downwards.
CACAGAGATCCTTGCGCTGAAAGCGGCCAATCGCTGGGATCATCTGGATCTGACCTGCCTGCCCGCGAACCTGCACCTTTACCCCGAGCGGATCACCGAGGCCGTGGCAGCCGCGGTGGAAAAGCACCGCCCCCACCATGCCGCGATCTATGTTGTCTACGCCGATTGCGGCACAGGCGGGCGACTCGCCGCAAAATGCGCCGAGCTGGGTGTCGAGATGGTGCCGGGGCCGCATTGCTATGCCTTTTTCGAGGGGAACGACACTTTCGCCGCCCATGCCGAGAGCGAAACGACAGCGTTTTATCTCACCGATTTCCTGGTGCGCCAGTTCGAGGCCTTCGTCTGGCGCCCGATGGGCTTTGATCGCCATCCCGAACTGATCGCGATGATGTTCGGCAATTACGAAAAGCTCGTCTATCTCGCCCAGACCGAAGACCCGGCGCTGGACGCGAAGGCCGAGGAATCTGCCACGCGGCTCGGCCTTGCCTATGAGCGCCGCTTTACCGGCTATGGCGACCTTGCCCGGGAACTCGCGCAGCTCTGAGCCGCGCGTTTCCCGCCCGGGCACCCCGCGTCAGACGATCAGCCCGCCGTCGCTGTCATCCCCCGCCTCGATCAACAGGCGCTGCATGTCGGGTACGGTCACATGCCGCTTGCCCTCGAGTTCGATCACGCCCTCGCGCTTGAGCGCGGAGATCTGCCGACTCACCGTCTCGAGCGTCAGCCCGAGATAATCGGCCATCGCCTCGCGCGTCAGCGGCAGATCGAAGGTCAGACGGTTGTCTGTCCGGCGGTGACGTATCGACGCATCCCGCCGCGCCACGATCGACAGAAGCGAGGCGATTTTCTCCCGCGCGGTCTTGCGGCCGAGCAAAAGCATCCACTCGCGCGCGGCATCGAGCTCGTCGAGCGTCATCTGCAACAGACGCTGCGCGATATGCGGCGTGCGCTCCATCATCTCTTCGAACGGTCTGCGGCGGAAGCAGCACATCAGGATATCTGTCGTCGCCGTAATGTTATAGGCGGCGCGGTCCCGCCCCGGACGGCCAACAAAATCAGAGGGAAGCAGGAGCCCCACCATCTGCGTGCGGCCATCCTCGAGGGTCTGGGTAAGGGTTGCGATGCCCGATACGACAGAGGCGACAAAGTCCATCTTGTCGCCCGACCAGATCACCGTCTGGCCCGCCTCGAAACTTCGGTAGTACTTGACCGATTCGAGTTCATCGAGTTCGTTGGCCTCGCAGCGCGCGCAGACGGCCCGGTGTCGAATCGGGCAATCTCCGCATTGCAACGAGGCTGGGTACACGTCGTCGTGAGACATTGCCTTGCTTGATATGGGTCAAATCCTGGTGCGCGTCTTGAAGGATAGAATACGCCTATGAAACATGAATCGCAACTCGCCCGGCTCGGCCTGTTCGACGCCCGGGTGCCCCGCTATACCAGTTACCCGACGGCACCCCACTTCTCGACCGCCGTCGGGGCTCCGAAATTCGTGGAGTGGATCGAAGCGATCCCCGAGGGCGCCGCGATTTCGCTTTATATCCACGTGCCCTTCTGCCGCCGGCTGTGCTGGTTCTGCGCCTGCCGCACCCAGGGCACGCAGACCGATGCGCCGGTGAAGGCCTATGCCGAGACGCTCGTCACCGAGCTCGGCATGCTGAAAAAGCACCTTGCCCGCGGCGTGAAGCTCTCGCGGCTGCATTGGGGCGGCGGCACCGCCACGCTGCTGCCGGCTGATTCCATGCGCATGGTGGCCGATGCCGTCTTCAATGCGGTGGAGCTGGGCGAGCACGGCGAGTTCTCGGTCGAGATCGACCCGAACGAGATCGACGACGAGCGCATGGATGCGCTGGCGCAATCAGGGATGAACCGCGCCTCGATCGGCATTCAGGATTTCGACCCGTTCATCCAGTCGGTGATCGGGCGCGAGCAAAGCTACGAAGTCACCGCGAAAGTGGTCGACATGATCCGGTCGCGCGGCATCGACAGCCTGAACACCGATATTCTCTACGGCCTGCCCTATCAGACCAAAGAGAAGATCACCGAAAGCATCGAGAAGGTGCTGACGCTGAAGCCTGACCGGGTGGCGCTTTACGGCTATGCCCATGTGCCGTGGATGGCGCGGCGGCAGACGCTGATCCCCTCGGACCAGTTGCCGACCCCGCAACAGCGGCTTGGCCTCTTCGAGCGCTCGCAGGAGCTGTTCTCGAACGCGGGCTATGACATCATCGGCATCGACCATTTCGCGCTGCCGAGTGACGGGCTCTCGAAAGCGCTTCGCACCGGCCTGCTGCGCCGCAACTTCCAGGGCTATACCGACGACCTGGCCGAGGCGCTGGTAGGCATCGGTGCGTCCTCGATCTCGCGGTTCCCCCAAGGCTATGCGCAAAACGAATCTGCCACCGGCGCGCATACCGGCGCGATCCGCGAGGGCCGGTTCTCGACCCATCGCGGCCATGTCTTCACGCCCGAAGACCTGATGCGGGCGCGGCTGATCGAGATGCTGATGTGCGATTTTGCGGTATCGAAACAGGAACTGGTCGAGCAATGGGGCGCCGATCCGGCGGTCCTCGACAGCGAATTCGCCGCCTGCGTGGCAAAATTCGGCGAGATGGTCGAGATTACCGAGACCGGGCTCGCGATCCCCGAGCCGGGTCGTCCGCTGACGCGGATGATCGCGCGGCATTTCGATGCCTATGACCTCTCGAAAGCCGGGCACAGCTCGGCGATCTGAGAACTTCCCGGAGCATACCGGGAAGGGCAGACTGGGCGCCGAAAGGCGCCCTTTCTTTTCTGTCGTCTCGGGGGCAGAGGGCTTGCCTTCGACTCGGCCAAATATCCCGGGCCGCGCCCCCGGGCGCCCGACGAGGTGCGGGCCCCGGGCCCGCCCGAGGAGGGCGCACTCCCGGCGGAATTTACGCCAGCGTGCCGCCAGCGGTCTCGACGAACTCGATCAGCCGCGGCAGGCAGATCGTCTCCAGATCGTATTTCGCGACCACTGAAGCGCGCGCTGCGCGCCGCATCGCGTCATATTTCTCGGGATGGGCGAGCGCATCGGTCAACGCCTCCGACCACCCCTTGATGTCGAAGAAGTCGACAAGCCTGCCCGTCACCCCGTCCTCGATCACCTCACGCAGCGGGGCCGTATCCGAGCCCACCACCATCGCCCCCGCCGCCATCGCCTCAAGCACCGACCAGCTCAACACGAACGGATAGGTCAGATAGGCATGGGCCCGGCCGATCTGCATGATCGCGACAAAATCGGCATAGGCCACACGCCCCAGAAAATGCACGCGGGAGAGATCGAGCCGGTCCTTCACCTCATCCAAAAATTTCTGTTTCCAGCTCCCCTCGGGGGGCGGGCTGCCATAGCTCTGCCCCTCCTCGCCGATGATCAGCACATGCGCCTGGGGCCGCGCCGCCAGCACATCGGGGAGCGACCGCATGAAAGTATGATAGCCACGGTACGGCTCAAGCGAGCGGTTGATGAAGGTGATCACCTCGTCGCCGGGGCGGAAGGTGAGCGTTGTCCCCGGCACGGTGAAGCGCGCCTCGGGGGTGGGCGCAAGCCGCGCCGTATTCACCCCGTCATGGCAGATCGTGATTTTCTGGCGCAGCTCGGGCGGGAAGGTTCCGGCCTGAAACACGGTGGGCGAAAGCGCCGCATCGGCCTGCACGATGGATTGGACCAGATGCGCCGAACGCGTCACCGTGGCGATGCGGTTTTCGAGCGCGTATTTGGCGAATTCGGGGTCGAAATCGGTGTCGAGCCCGGTCGTTTTATACATGAACTCGGCATAGACAAGGAGCTTCGCTTCCGGCCAGACCTCGCGCAAAAACAGCGTCTCTCCCCAGGCGGGATGGCCGAAGATCACATCCGGCACAAAGTTATGCTGAGCGCGCATCTGCCGCGCCGCAAAGGCCACCCTCATACCGCGCTCGGCAACCTCGGCATAAAGCCGGGTCAACCGCGGTTCAAGCTTCACTTCGGCGGGCTTGCGATACTTGAGCACCTGCACCGGCGAGGGCCGCTTGTTCGTCTCCACCGTCAAGGCCAGCACCTGATGGCCGCGCTTTTGCAGCGCAGGCGCGAGATGCGGAAACTGGCCCGGAAAATTCTGATGCACGAACAGTATTTTCATGAAGCCTCTCCCAGTGCGGCCGCAATCAAGGCGCGGGTATATCCTGTCACTGGTCTGGTAAAAATATCCTGTGCCGCGCCCGCTTCGACCACATCGCCCGATTTCATCACGAGGATCTGGTGAGAGAGCGCGCGCACAACGCGCAGGTCGTGCGAAATGAACAGGTAGGCAAGCCCGTGGCGGCGCTGCAATTCGCGCAAGAGCGCCACGATCTGCACCTGCACGGTCATGTCGAGCGCCGAGGTGGGCTCGTCGAGCACCACCACTTTCGGGCGCAGGATCATCGCGCGCGCAATCGCGATGCGCTGGCGCTGCCCACCCGAAAACTCATGTGGGTAACGGCTCATCGCGGCCGGATCGAGCCCCACTTCGGTCATGATCTCGGCCACCATCTCGCGCCGGTTGCGCCCGGGCTCCACCCCGTGCACGGTGAGCCCCTCGGCGATGATCTGCTCGATCGTCATGCGGGGCGAAAGGCTGCCGAACGGATCCTGAAACACGATCTGCATGTCGCGTCGCAGGGGCCGGAGCTGGCGCGCCTGCCAGCGCGAGATGTCCTGCCCGGTATAAAGGATGGGCCCCTCGCTTTCGATCAACCGCATCAACGCAAGCGCAAGCGTGGTTTTGCCCGAGCCGCTCTCGCCCACGATCCCGAGCGTCTCGCCCGCCCGCACCGAAAGACTCGCCCCGTTCACCGCCTTGATATGCCCGACCGTGCGGCGCAAGAACCCGCGCTTGACCGGGAACCAGACCTTGAGATCCTTGGTCGTCAAAAGCGTCTCCGCCCCCGCCGGAACCGGATCGGCAAGCCCCTGCGGCTCGGCGGCGAGGAGCTTTTTCGTATAGGGATGCTGCGGATTGGCAAAGATCTCCGCCACCCTCCCCTGTTCGACGATCTCGCCCGCCTGCATCACGCAGACCCGGTCGGCGATGCGGCGCACCACGCCCAGATCGTGCGAGATGAAGAGAAGGCTCATGCCAAGATCGCGTTTGAGATCGGCAAGAAGCGCGAGGATCTGCGCCTGGATCGTCACATCGAGCGCGGTGGTGGGCTCGTCGGCAATCAGCAGCTCCGGCCCGTTTGCCAGCGCCATGGCGATCATCACGCGCTGGCGCTGCCCGCCCGAAAGCTGGTGCGGATAATCCGCCAAGCGGCTTTCGGGGTCCGCGATGCCCACCTGGGTCAGAAGCTCGATGATGCGCGCCCGCGCCGGTGCGCCCGTCAGCCCCTGATGCAGCGCGAGGCTTTCGCGGATCTGCTTTTCAATCGTATGGAGCGGATTGAGCGAGGTCATCGGCTCCTGAAAGATGAAGCTGATGTCATTGCCGCGCACCGCGCGCAGATCGCGCTCGGAGGCGCCGACCATCTCGCGCCCAAGATAGCGCACCGAGCCCGCCACGCGCGCATTGCCGCCCAGAAGCGCGACGGTGGAAAGCGCCGTGACCGACTTGCCTGACCCGGATTCGCCGACCAGCGCCACGGTCTCTCCCTTGGCGACGGTGAAGCTCACCCCCTTCACGGCGGGGATCTCGCGGCCCTCCTGCGTGAAGGTGATGCGAAGATTCTCGACAGACAGGACGGGATCTTTTGCGGGGCTCATTTGAACACCTTGCGCGGGTCGAAGGCATCGCGCAGGCCCTCGAAGATGAAGACCAGAAGCGAGAGCATAGTGGCAAAGGTGACGAAGGCGGTGAAGGCGAGCCAGGGCGCCTGCAGGTGCTGCTTGGCCTGAAGCGCCAGTTCCCCCAGGCTGGGCGCCGAGGAGGGCAGCCCGTAGCCAAGGTAATCGAGCGTGGCGAGGCCCGAGATTGCGCCGGTGATGACGAAGGGCAGCATGGTGATGGTGGCCACCATCGCATTGGGCAGGATGTGGCGGAACATGATCACCCTGTCAGAGACACCGAGCGCGCGGGCCGCGCGGACATATTCGAAGTTCCGCGCGCGCAGGAATTCGGCCCGCACCACGCCCGTCAGCGCCGGCCAGCCAAAGAGGATGGTGACGAAGACCAGAAGCCAGAACGAGCGCCCGAGGATCGCGAAGAGGATGATGATCACGTAAAGCGAGGGGGTGGAAGACCAGATCTCCAGCAGCCGCTGGAAGATCAGATCGACCTTGCCGCCAAAATAGCCCTGCACCGCGCCCGCCGCCACGCCCAGCACCGAAGAGGCCGCCGCCACGATCAACGCGAAGGCAACCGAGATCCTGAAGCCGTAGATCACGCGGGCTGCCACGTCGCGGGTGGTGTCATCGGTGCCGAGCCAGTGATCGGCATCGGGGGCGGAGGGAGCGGTGCCGACGTTGTTGATGGTGCGGTAATGGTAGGGGATCGGCGGCCAGAGGATCCAGCCGGTCTCGACCTTTTGCCCCTCGACTGTGCCCTTGGTCCTGGCCTCCTCCATCACCGCCTCGGGGTCATCCCAGCAGGCCTCGGCCCCGCCTGCGATGATCAGGCATTGCACGGCGGGGTCGCGGTAGACCGCCTCGGTGCGGAAATCGCCGCCAAAGGCGGTTTCGGGGTAGAAGGTGTAGACCGGGAAAAAATATTCGCCGCGATATTTCACCACGATCGGGTGATCGTTGGCGATCAATTCCGCGAAGAGCGACGCGATGAAGAGCACCGAAAACACGATCAGCGCATAGAAGGCGCGGCGATTGGCGCGGAAGTTGCGCCACCGGCGCCGGGCGAGCGGAGAGAGTGCCATCAGCCCGCCCTCTTCTCAAAGTCGATCCTTGGATCGACGAGCGTGTAAGTGATGTCGGAGACGATACCGATCACCAGCGAAATCAGCCCGAAGGCGTAAAGCGTGCCGAAGACGAGCGGATAGTCGCGCTCGACCGCGGCCTGATAGCCCAGAAGCCCGAGGCCATCGAGCGAGAACACGGTTTCGATGATCAGCGAGCCGGAAAAGAGCACGGAGAGAAAAAGCCCCGGAAAGCCCGCGATCACGATCAGCATCGCATTGCGGAACACATGGCCATAAAGCACGCGGCCCTCAGTGAGCCCCTTGGCGCGGGCGGTCATCACATATTGCTTGTTAATCTCGTCGAGGAAGGAGTTCTTGGTCAGCAGCGTCAACGTCACAAAGCTTGAAAGCGTGATCGCGATCGTCGGCAGGGTGATGTGCCAGAGGTAATCGAGCGCCTTGCCCACAAGGCTCAGGCTCTCCCAATCATCCGAGGTGAGGCCGCGCAGCGGGAAGAGCTTCCAGTAACTGCCGCCCGCAAAGAGCACCATCAAGAGCACGGCAAAGATCAGCGTCGGGATCGCATAAGCGACAATGATCGCGGCGGAGGTCCATGTGTCAAAGGCGGTGCCGTCCTTCACCGCCTTGCGGATGCCGAGCGGGATCGAGATCATATAGGCCAGAAGCGTTGACCACAGGCCAAGCGAGATCGAAACGGGCATCTTCTCGATCACCAGATCCACCACCGATTTGTTCTTGAAGAACGAGGTGCCAAAGTCGAAGCGCAGGTAATTCCCCATCATCGTGAAAAAGCGCTCGGTGGCGGAGATCTTTTCCTTTTCGCAGGCGGGGTTCTTCAGATCCGGCGTACCAGTGAAGCCCTCCGCGCAGACGACGCGGGCAAAGCCCATCTGCACCTCGAGCTGCGCCAAGAGGTCGGGCGAGATGCCGCGTGCGCCCTGATAGCCGCCCTCGTCCAGCCCCTGAGACTGGCCCGCATCGGCGCCGCCGGTGATGTTGCGGGTGGCATCCGCCTCGCCCTGCACGCGGGCGATGATCTGTTCGATCGGCCCGCCGGGGACAAATTGCGTCAAGGCGAAGTTGATCAGCATGATGCCGAAGAGCGTCGGCAGCACCAGCATCAACCGCCGCAGGATATAGGCGCCCATCGTGTTTTTTAGCCCTGCACTTTTACAACATTTTCGCGGTGCGAGAGGGTCAGAACGCCCCTTCAGCCTTCAGTTTTGCGGCTTTTTCGGCGTTATACCACCAGAAGTCCATCTCGCCCAGACTATAGGGCGGGATCTCGGCGGGGTGTTCATACATGTCGTAATAGGCAACGGTGTAGCTGTCCTTGTACCATTGCGGCACCCAGAAGCGCAGCGCGCGCAGCACCCGGTCAAGCGCATGGACACGGGGCAGAAGATCCTCATGGGTCTGCGCCTCCTCGACCTTGCGGATGAGCGCATCAACGGCCGGATTGGCGATGCCAGCGGCGTTGAACACATCTCCTACCGAGTCCGAGCCGAAATATTGCTGCAGCCCCGCGCCGGGGATCAGATCCTGCGCAAAATGGGTGGTGATCAGGTCGAAATCGTGATTGCGCTTGCGCGCCTCGTATTGCGCGTCATCCACGCGCGACATTTTCGCATCGACACCAAGCGCGCGCAGGTTCTCGACAAAGGGGTTGATCACCCGGTCGAAAGTCTGGCTGTCATTGAGAAAATCGATGCTCAGAAGCTCGCCCTTCGCATTGCGCCGCATCCCGTCCGCGCCCACTTCCCAGCCCGCCGCATCTAGCAGCGCGGCCGCCTTGCGCATGTTGGCACGGTCAAGCTGGCGTGCGCCGGAGGTGGGCGCCATCACCGCGGGATCGGTCAGCACCCCCTCTGGCAGGTCGGCCTTGAGCGGCTCAAGCAGCGCCAGTTCGTCGGGCCCGGGCGTGCCTGTGGCGGCGAGATCCGAGTTCTCCCAGATCGAATTGACCCGCGTGTAGAGGCCGTAAAACAGTGAGTCATTCGACCATTCGAAATTGAACATCAGCCCGAGCGCCTCGCGCACGCGAATGTCGCTGAACTTTTCGCGCCGGAGGTTGATGGCAAAGGCCTGGGCGCTGGCCACATCGCCGTCATGCAGTTCGGCCTTCACCACCTGGCCTTTGGTGAGGGCGGGAAAGTCGTATTGCGTGGCCCAGATGAGCGAGCTCGACTCGTTGCGGAAGGTGTAGCTGCCCGCCTTGAAACCTTCGAAAGCGGCCTGATAATCGCCGTAATATTCGACCCGCAACCGGTCGAAATTGTTGCGCCCGATGTTGATCGGCAGCGCTCTGCCCCAATAGTCCGGGTTGCGCCGCCAGACCACGCTGCGCCCGTCCTTGGCGCTGTCGAACATATAGGGGCCCGTGCCGATCAGCGGGATCTGGCTCGGCTTTTCGAGGTCGATGCCCTCGCGCGCGAATTGCGCTTTCGAGAACACCGGGAAGCCGCCCGCGAGCTGGATGATGTCGCGGCGTGGAGCATCGGCGGTGAAGGTGAACTTGATGCGGCGATCGTCGAGCACCTCGGCGCCTTTGATCTGCTGCGCCACCACGGCACGGAAGCTCGACAGGCCCTTGTCGCGCATCTGCTCAAAGGAAAAGAGCACGTCGTCGATGGTGAGCGGACTGCCATCGGAGAAGGTGATCCCCGGGCGCAGGGTGAAGATGACCCAGTCTTTCGAGGGCGGATATTCGAGGCTCTCGCACAAAAGGCAATAGGCCTCGCCCACGGTGTCGGCCGTGCCTGTCAGCATCGTCTCCAGCGGGATTGAGGCCAGTGCTGCCCCTCGCCCCTCAATGGTGAAGGGGTTGAAATTGTCGAACCCGCCCGGCAACCATTCAGAGATCTCGCCGCCTTTCGGCGCCAGGGCGTTGACATAGTCGAGATGCGCAAAGCCGGGCTGGTATTTGACCGCGCCGAGCGTGGCGATGGCGGCAGCGGTGACCGTTTCTTCGGCCCGGGCGGGGAGGATGCCCCCGGCCCCCAGTGCCAATGCCGCAAGCCCCGCCCCGGCGAGCCGCGGCAAATGCCGCGCGCGCCGTTCGATCATCCCCAGTGACGCTTTCGCCTTGCCCATGCATCTCTCCTCGTTTGCTCCACTAAAGGGCCTCTGCGCGCCGTCGGCAAGTTGCAAAGGTGTGAAACGGGCGCGACCAAAGCAAAGGGCTGCCCGGAGGGGCAGCCCTGGAACATCGCTCGAAGGATCGATTATTTCGACAGCGAGTAGAGATAGGCGATCACGTTCTCGATCGAGGTGGTATCGTCCTTGAAGCCGGCGAAAGCCATCTTGTTTTTCGGCACTTCGGCTTTCGGATCGGTCAGGTAGGCGGTCATGCGTTCCGCCGTCCAGTAGCCGGTGTGCGCTTGCATGCCCTTGGAATATTTGAAGCCTTCGACGGTGGCGGTGGCGCGGCCCACGACGCCGTCCAGATGCGGGCCAACGGCGTTCTTGCCATCGACCTTGTGGCAGGTCTTGCAGTTCTTCTGGAACACGGCTTCGCCCGCGGTCGCGTCGCCCACGATGGTGGCCGGGTCGATCTCCGTGCGGGGCGCCAGCGCTTCGGCGGGTTCTTCGGCGGCCGGGGCCGCGTCATCGGCGGCGGGCGCCGGGGCGGCAGAGGCTGCCGGGGCCGCTTCGGCCAGCACGACATTGGGATCCATGGCGATCGCGCGACCGTCTTCGCCGACCGGCACCGCCGTCGCAGGACGCGTCGCAAAAAGCGCCGCCGAGGTCATGGAGATAAATCCGTAGAACAGCACCACGCCGAACAGCGCGGCCCCCAACTTCATCATATGCGTCTTGAGCATGGCTCCCCCGCGATTTGCATTCTCAATTTGGCCGTTGCGCGCATCTACGCGCTTCGCGGCCGGGATTTCAAGGATCATATACGGTTCGCGCCGGAATCGGCTGCGTCAAATAGAACCGCTCGGCCCCTTTTATGCGGAAAATCGGCGCTTTTCCTGCCGCGTCGCTTGCGCCATAGAGGGGGTCGAAGTGGCTGGAGGATGGGATGGAACACGCAGAGCCGGGCCTGATCGCCTTTCAGGGCGCGCTGGGTTCCTATTCGCATGAAGCGGCCAATCTGGCCCGTCCGGGCCATGCGCCCCTGCCCTGCAACACCTTCGAGGATGTGATCGAGGCGGTGCGCGAAGGCCGGGCGGAACTCGCGATGCTGCCGATCGAGAACTCGACCTACGGGCGAGTGGCTGACATTCACCGTCTGCTGCCCTCCTCCGGTCTGCATATCCTGGACGAGCATTTCCTGCGGGTGCGGATCGCGCTGATGAGCCTGCCCGGGACGCCGCTTGACGCGGTGAAGCTGGTGCGCGCCCATCTGGTGCTCTTGCCGCAATCGGCGCGGTTTCTGCGCAACCATGGCATCACCGGCATCGCCGCGGCCGACAGCGCGGGGGCGGCGGCCGATCTCGCGCTGCATCGCATGCCGGGGGAAGGCGTGCTGGCCTCCGAACTCGCGGCCCGGATCCACGGGCTCGACGTGCTCGCCCGAGATATCGAGGATTACGGCCACAACACCACCCGCTTTCTGGTGATGGGGCGCGCGCCCGATCTGAACCGGCGCGCCGAACGGATGATGACGACCTTCGTCTTCGAAGTGCGCAACATTCCCGCCGCGCTTTACAAGGCGATGGGCGGCTTTGCGACGAATGGCGTGAACATGACCAAGCTTGAGAGCTACATGCTCGACGGCTCTTTCACTGCCACCCAGTTTTATGCCGATATCGAAGGTCATCCCGAGGATGCCAATGTGAAGCTCGCGCTTGAGGAGCTGCGCTATTTCACCTCGCATCTGCATCTGCTCGGCACTTATCCGGCCGATCTGAAGCGTTACGACTGAAGCGCAGACGGTCTGCCCGCTCGCGGCCTGCCGCTTGCTCTCAGACCTGCCCGGCATTGATGATAGGTTGAGTAGCCCCTCCTAACGGCACTTGTACCAGATTGATCCGGAGAGGCGGCGCGTCTTGCCCCTATATAGTAGAAGCGGCCATCTGGGTGTTCCGCGAGGCAGGGGCGTGACAGGGCCGCCGTCGAAGACCTTCGAGCCCTCCCGCGCGGCTGGATCGGAAGGGGGGTGGGGTGGCCGCCTTTTGGCGGCCCGGCATGTGGAGGGCGCGGGGCGGCACGGGGGGATGCGCGCCTGATCACTTCGGTCGAGGTAGGGTCTCGGAAAACTTTGCCGGAGTTTTCAGGTCCAAGAAACGCCCTAGTCCCGGTTGGATCAGTCACGCCGTCAAACTCGTTAGAATGGCTAGTTGGAATGGCGCCAATCAGGTAGAGCTAGCGCGACCCAAACATATATTTGCAATAAAATATTGAGGTAATGCAAAAATGATGGCGAGGGGGGAATCGACCGCACGACCCCTTGATTATGAGGCTCGCAGTTTCCCATGATTTTAATGCGGAAAAGCCTGTAAACGCAGGCGACCACTAGTAAATAAAATCAATAAGTTACGATACAAATGCAAACAAAAAATGCCGTACTCAAGAAAAACTCTGAACCTGTGACCCCACCTTCGGAGGACTGTTAACAGGTTGCTGAAATAGTCAGGCGACGAGAAGGATCTTCCGTGATCGGGAGTTTCTGCGGCTGCGTGTCCCTCCGGGCCGCCACGCTTCCGCGTCA
>NZ_OBMT01000020.1 GCF_900217815.1 Rhodobacter maris | reverse complement strand
TGACGCGGAAGCGTGGCGGCCCGGAGGGACACGCAGCCGCAGAAACTCCCGATCACGGAAGATCCTTCTCGTCGCCTGACTATTTCAGCAACCTGTTAGAGTGACAATCGGGGCGGAAACGCAGACGGTCCTCACGGCTGTGATCCAGGTCGATAAAGCTGCGACGGTGGCGGCATGACCGCAATCAACTCAATCGCCGAAATCAGAAAGCGGCTCCGGGTGCGTGAGCATCCGCTCGACATTCTCACTCCGGCGCAGATTGCCGTGCAGCTTATCGATGCCGGTTATAGCCCGCACACGGCCGCAAACGCAGCGGAAATCGCCTGGTCCGTAGCGGCCACGTTACGCACTGGCCGATCAGTGCCGCCGATGTGGGGCACATGATGCCTCGATTTTTGGGAGACCTAAATGCCTGACAATGCTCACAACGTGGCCGCCGATGAGCTGCGTCAGTTCATCGAACAATACGAGCATCTCGAAGCCGAGAAAAAGGACATCAGTGAGCAGCAGAAAGACGTGATGAGCGAGGCCAAGGCCCGCGGCTATGACACCTCAGTGATGAAGAAGGTCATCGCCCTGCGCAAACGTGACAAGAATGACCTCGCCGAAGAAGACGCGCTCCTCGACGTCTACAAAGCCGCGCTGGGAATGGCCTGACACCAAGGCCGACGCGGGTGATCGCATCGGCCAGCGGGCAAACTTACAGGACCCATCACCAGTCTTCATCCGCACCGCGCGAAAAAGGATAACACGAGGCGCGCGGCCATCAAATACAGGGAACTTTCACGATGACCGCCCCGATCAGCCAGGCCGAATGGGAACGCCAGCGCCGTGACGCCACCCAGGCAATGCCGCAGGTGATCGATGCCGTCGGTCTGCCGAAGGTGTTGCTGCCTTATCAGGCGAAGGCGGTGGGGCTGCTCGACTCGGCCGCGCGCAACGTCCTCTTCGTCGAGAAATCCCGCCGGGTGGGCCTCACCTGGGGGCTCGCGGCCTATGCCGTCTTGCGCGCCGGGCGCGAGCGGGCGGCCAAGGGCATGGACGTGATGTACATCTCCTACAGTCAGGAGATGACGCGCGAATTCATCGACGCCTGCGCGATGTGGGCCAAGGCCTTCTCGATCGCCGCGATGGATTCCGACGAGCTCCTTTTCGAGGACGCGAACCCGGCCGATCCGACCGACACCAAGCACATCCAGGCGTTCCGGATCCGTTTCGCCTCGGGCTTCGAGATCCTCGCGCTCAGCTCGGCCCCGCGCGGACTGCGCGGCAAGCAGGGCGCGGTGATCATCGACGAGGCGGCCTTCGTCGACAGCCTGCCCGAGCTGCTGAAGTCTGCGCTCGCCTTCCTGATGTGGGGCGGTCAGGTTGTCGTCTGTTCGACCCACAACGGCACCGACAACCCGTTCAACCAGACCATCCAGGACATTCTGGCCGGGCGAAAGAGCTATCAGCATCTGCGGATCGATTTCGACACCGCGCTGCGCGACGGTCTCTTTCAGCGCATCTGCCTGGTGACGGGCGAGACCTGGACACCCGAGGCCGAGGCGGAGTGGCGGCAGAAGATCATCAGCGATTACGGCGACGGTGCCGACGAGGAACTTTTCTGCATCCCGACGCAGGGCACAGGGGCATGGCTGCCCGCGCCGCTGATCGAGGCGCGCATGACGGCCGAGGCGCCGGTGCTGCGCCTCGAACTGCCCGCAAACTACATGCAGATGAACCACCTGGAGCAGGCAATCCTGCTGGCCCCGTTCATGAAGCAGCTGGCCGATGCGGTGGGGACGCTTGATCCGCGCCCGCATTATGCCCTCGGCTTCGACTTCGGCCGCGTTGCCGACCTTTCGACCCTGTCTTTGCTGGCCATTGAACAGCGCTTGAAACGGCGTGAAGCGCTCTCGATCGAGATGCGCAACGTTCCTGGCAAGGAACAGAAGCTGATCGTTGGCGCGGTGCTGGAGCATGTGAAGGGGCGGCTGGTCGGCGCTGCCTTCGACGCCACCGGCATGGGATGGACCGTGGCCGAGGACATGGGCCGGAAATATGGCCTCAAGGAAGCCGAGGACAGCCCCGGCCTCGTCTGGGCGATCAAGTTCACCGAGGAATGGTATCGGCTGCAGATGCCGCCGCTGAAGGGCGCCTTCGAGGATGATCAGATCGCGCTGATCCCCGACGCCGAGCACTTGGCCGACCTGCGCATGGTCAAGCTGATCCGGGGCATCCCCCGGGTGCCTCCGGTGCGCGAGGGCGAGACCGGCAAGAAGCGGCACGGTGACTATGCCATCGCGCTGGCGCTGGCGCATTTCGCGTCGCGGATGCGCTGGGTCGAATATGGCTATCGGCCGGTGGCGCACCGCCACGAAATCCAGCCCGGGCAGATGCAGATGACCGCGGCCGAGGCCGACTGGGAAGATCTGTCGACCGAGGGGCGCGGCTGGTGGGACGGCCCGCTCGGGGTCCGATTCCGGGGGAACGTGTGATGCCCCGAAAGAACGCCCGGCCCGCCGCGAAGAAACGGGCCATGAAAATTGCCGCCAAGGTCGCTTTGAAGGCCGCTTTCAAACGGCGTGTGGCACCGATCCTCGCCCAGCCCCGGGCCAATGACCACCTGATCCTCGCCGCGGCGGCGGCAAGCCTGCATCCGACCCGATAGGAGCCCACCATGGCCGCAAAGCTGATCCTGACCGACCGCTGGGGCAACCCGGTCGAGCGCCAGACCCTGACGAAGGAGGTCGCTGCGCCCACGATCAGCGGCGTGCGCTCGCCGCTCTCGGGCTATCCGGGCGACGGGCTCAACCCGGTGCGTCTCGCCAATATCCTGCGCGCCGCCGATCAGGGCGACCCGGTCGAGTATCTCGAACTTGCCGAGACGATCGAGGAGCGCGACCCACATTTTCTGGGAGTGATCGGCACCCGCAAACGGGCAATCAGCCAGCTCGACATCACGGTCGAGCCCGCCTCGGACGCGGCACTGGATGTTAAGATCGCCGACATGGTGCGCGACTGGCTCAAGCGCGAGGAACTGCAGCAGGAGGTGTTTCACATCCTCGACTGCATCTCGAAGGGCTATTCGGCGACGGAAATCGTCTGGGACACCTCCGAGAGCCAATACATGCCGGGCAAGCTGATCTGGCGCGACCCGCGGCATTTCCGCTTCGAGCGCCAGGATCTGAGCACCCCGCGCCTGCTGGAGGAGGGCGGTCAGGAAGTGCCGTTGCCCGCGTTCCGCTTCATCTTCGCCGACATCCCGGCGAAGTCGGGCTTGCCGCTGCGCTCGGGCCTCTCCCGGGTGGCGGCCTGGGGCTGGATGTTCAAGGCCTTCACGGCGCGGGACTGGGCGATCTTCACCCAGACCTATGGCCAGCCGCTGCGGGTCGGCAAATGGGCGCCCGGCGCTTCTGAGGAGGACAAGGCGACCCTGTTCCGCGCCGTGGCGAATATCGCGGGCGATTGCGCCGCGATCATCCCCGACACGATGTCGATCGACTTCGTCGAGACGAAATCTGTGGGCGCCTCGATCGACCTTTACGAAAAGCGCATCGCCCACCTTGACCAGCAGATCTCGAAGGCCGTGCTCGGCCAGACCGCCACCACTGATGCCATCGCCGGCGGCCATGCCGTTGGGCAAGAACATCGCCTCGTGCAGGAGGACATCGAGACCGCCGACGCGATGGCGCTGGCGGCGATCCTGAACCGCGATTTGATCCGGCCGTGGATCCAGCTCGAACACGGACCACAGAAACGCTATCCTCGCCTCAAGATCGCCCGCCCGAAGGCCGAGGATCTGAAGCTGATCGCCGACTCGCTCGATGTGCTCGTGCGCAACGGCGTCGAGATCGAGGAGGCCGAGGCCAGGGCGCGGTTCGGATGGGCGCAGCCGAAGCCCGGTGCGCGCCTCCTCCGGCCGGTTTCCAGCGGCAACCAGCCGGCAACTACCGACCCGACCGACCCCTCCGGGCGCAAAGGGGGCATTGAAGCATCCTCCGCAAAAATTAAAGGGGGTGCGGGGCGGTCTGGGGGTGACGTGGCCCTGCAGCAAGAAGGGGTCTCCACGGCGATTTTTTCGGGGGGTTACCAGATCGGAGCTCTGGCCGAGCGTCTGGGGGCCGAGGCACAACCGGTTGTCGTCGCGATGATCGAGCAGATCGAGGCCATGCTTGGCGCGGCAGGATCGCTCGAAGAGTTCCGGGCGATGCTCGAAGAAGGCTTCGGCCAGGCGGAGACGCAGCGCCTGGCAAACCGTCTCGCGGCCGCCATGCTCTCGGCCGAGTTCGCCGGGCGCGAGGACGCGCTCGATGGCTGAGGATCCGCTTGCGCTCCTGTTGCGCCGCCCCTTCGACGAACAGGTGGCAGCGTTTCGGTTGCGCCTGCGCAATCTCGTGCCCACCGCGCGGTGGGACGACATCTCGGGCCCCGCGCATGACCGGGCCGGCATGGTGGCGGGAGCAATCAAGCAGGATCTGATTGCCGACATCCTGGGCGCCGTCGATCGCTCGCTGACCGAGGGCACCGGGCTGGAGGTGTTCCGGCGCGATTTCCGGGCGATCGTCGAAAAGTACGGCTGGCACGGCTGGACCGGCGAAGGCACCGCCAAGGGCGAGGCCTGGCGCACCAAGGTGATCTGGAAAACAAACCTTTCTACCTCTTACGCCGCGGGCCGCTGGGCTCAGCTCAATGCCAAGGGCTTCAAGTTCCTCGTCTATCGGCACAGCCACGCCGAACACCCGCGCCTGCAGCATCTGGCCTGGGATGGGCTGATCCTGCCGATCGAGCACCCTTTCTGGCGGACACATTTTCCGCCAAATGGCTGGGGCTGCGGCTGTTCGGTGCGCGGCGCGATGTCCATGGCGATGGCGATCCGTCTGGGCGGCGATCCGGCCAAGAAGCTGCCCTCGGACTGGGCCATGCCGGATCCGCGCACCGGGGCGCCGAAGGGGATCGACCGCGGCTGGGATCACGCGCCCGGCACCACCGTCGCCAACACTATCACGGCGCTCGCCGAAAAGGCCGGCAAATGGCCGACCAGCCTGGCGACGAACTTCATGCAGGAGGTGCCGACTGCGACTCGAGATGCGATTGCGACGGGTTATCGTGATGCGCCGTCCACTGCCGATGCAACGCGGCGCTGGGTCGAACGTGTGATGGGCGAACGTGGCGGGGCGCCGATCTCGCCTGACGTCCTGGTCGAGCCGCAACGGACACTCGGGCTCGTCACCACGCACGACGCCGCAGCGATCGAACAGGCTCTGGCGAGGCCGCTGAAGCCCGCGCTCTATGACTATATAGTAGAGCATGGCGCCGCCCGGCACGCTCTCGCCGAGCACGGCGCCCCCGAGCTGGAACGGACCCGGGGTCAGCGCGCCTTGACGGCCTATGATTTCGGCCGCCTCGGCGCGCTCTTGAACGCGCCTGATACGCTGGAGCCAGCCGATCAGAAACCCGGGCGCGGGCCGCGGATCCTGCTGACGAAACGCTTCGGCGAAGAAACACTCGTCGCGGTCTTCGAGCTGCTGGCCGGGCGGCGCAGGCTCTCCCTCGTCACGATGTGGGTGAAGACTGGCGCGTCCCCGACCTTTACGCCCTGAGCGTACCCACGGCCGATCCGCAGCGGTCGATGTCCCGCGCCAGCCACAGGAGTATAGCAGTGATTTCCGTAGAAGTGAATGACAAGCAGATCTCCGCCACGCTGGACGGGATCGAGGGCAAGCTCGCGAACCAGGCCGATCTGATGGCGCAGATCGCCGAGCTGCTGCTCGACAGCACCGTCGAGCGGTTCCAGACCGGCACCGCGCCCGACGGCACGCCCTGGGCGCCGAAAAGCTCGACCACGATCGCCGCTTACGAGGCGCGCAAAGAGCCGGTCTCCCTAAAACCGCTGATCGGGCCGACGAAAAGCCTGAGCTCGATCACCAACTTCGCCACCGCCTCGGGCGACGACTGGGCCCGGATCAGCTCGCGCGCCATCCAGTCGGCCGTGATGCAGTTCGGCGCCCAGCAAGGTGCCTTCGGGGCTTTCATGGGCATCGACAAGCGCGGGCGGCGGCATTTCCACTCGATCCCATGGGGCGACATCCCAGCCAGGCCGTTCCTCGGGATTTCGGCCGAGGATGAGGAGAGCGTGATGGCGGCGATCAAGGAGTGGATTTTTCCAAGTTGAAGAACAACCGTCGGCTGGAAACTCGTTTCGACAAAACCGCTGACAGTTTGCTCGGCTTCGTCGACGTCGCATGCATCAGGCTCTAGCTCCGACAATTGTCAACATGACCTAGGCCGCCATTCAAGCGCTGCAAAGCATCAGACTCGTCGGCCGGGGCACGTTTGCGCTTTACACTTGTGGTTTTTTGGCGTTTACTCCACCTTGCTTGCGGTAGCGGCTCGGCGGGGTGCGAATGGAAGACTATGTGACTAAGCTCTTGGCTCGAGACCTGCCGGAAGAGATGTTTTCCGCATTCGCTAATCGGCTGCATCACGAGTATGATGCCGCGTACCGTCGGCTTGCGCCTGAGCGCGCGTCAGTGGATGCGGAAGCGCTTACCGAAATGGAACTCCTTGACGTGGCTGCCGCACGCAGGAGCCGCCGAGAGAATGGCAAGCGGGCAATGCTCCATACCTGTCGGCAGCTTGGGATTCCGCATGAGGTCCGTGCGCTCAAAAGCAATGGGCAGATTGTTGTTCTGGCTCAGGTTGGTGAACTGCTCTTGTTCCCTGAGCCGATGGATTACCTTGAAGAAAAGCCCGTCGCCGCTGCTTACAAGCAGGAGCTCGCTGCGTCGCATTTTGCGGAACGACAGCTGGAATTCGACTTCGGCGACCGGTACCGGCGGACGCAGATCGATTGCAGGAACACGATGCTTGTAGTGCTGCAGCATGGAATGAGAGGCGAACGGTTTGATGAGAAAAACCTGAAGCTTTCCATGTTGCGTGTTGCTGTGCCGGACTGGTCATTTAGTTCATGGACTTGGCGAGCAAATGCGATGAATGACGAGCTTTCTCTCCTCATGGATTGGAAGCCTGTACGGAGTAGCGGTCGGTTCACGCAAGAAGACAAGGTGCAACCGATGCTTAAGTCGAACCTCCTCCGTAAAATGGAAGATGGACAATGAAAGGCGTTGCTGGTTTCTCGGGTGAGCGTCTGACGCAGGCTCGGGAGGCGCGAGGGCATACCAAGAAGTCGCTTAGCGACTCCGTCGAGATATCGACCACCGCGCTGGCTGATCTTGAGAATGGTAAACACCTCCCGCGCGAAGACACGCTGGCGCGCTTCGTCGAGGTTCTCGCGTTCCCACGCGGCTTCTTCGTCAGGCCCGCTCCGAAATTATCGGTGGGGCCGGTGTTTTGGCGCAAGCAGGCTGCTGAAGCGCTCCGCTCTCAGTCAAGAACTGAGCAGCGTATCCGTTGGGCGGCGGAGGCTTTTTCTGTTCTTGAGGAAATGGTGTCCTTCGGCCCCCTGAATTTGCCGGATCGATCGTGGTTGCCGCACCACTGGTCTGCGATCAGCGACGAACAGATCGAGCGATTGGCCGAACAATGTCGTGACGAGTGGGGGCTGGGTATGCATCCGATCCCCGACATGACACTGGCACTAGAGAACATTGGCATTCCGGTGCTCTGCTTCGACATCGAGAGTACGAAGCAGTACGGCTACACGGACTGGATTCCTGAAATTGGCAGGCCAATTGTCGGGGTGAACTCGTTTGAGTGCAGCTGGGCACGGCAGCGGTTTAATCTCGCGCATGAGTTCGGGCACGTTCTCATGCACGTTAAAAGCGCGAGTCCTGCCGAGCTTAGAAGTCCTGCGATCTATAAGCAGATTGAGGATCAGGCACATCGTTTCGCTGGTGCTCTTCTTTTTCCGCGCGACGCCTTTGTTAAAGAGGTTGGATATGTGAACCTTGAGACCTTTTCTGCACTGAAGCAGGAGCGTGGGATCTCGATCATGGCGCAAATAACCCGAGCGAAGCAGTTGGGGTTGTGTACAGCAGACTGGGCGCAAGGGCTTTTCCAGCAAGCAAGCAAAAGAGGCTTTCGTCGTCCATTCGGCGAGCCGTTTGATAACGCACATGAACTGGAGCGCCCACGGATGCTCCGACGCGCTATTGATGCGATCGAGGATGGCAGCGAACTGCTGCTTTCACGGCTGGATGCTTCTCTGCAACTGCCTCGGACTGAAGCCGTTGCGCTCTTTGGTCGTTCGCTCTCGCCTTCGAAGGCCAATGTTTTTCAGCTCCGCCCTGGGAGATGAAGCTGACAAGAAAAACCGCGGTGGCCACCTTGGCTACTGCGGTTTGAGTGCAATATCCTGATGACCACTGACGTCAGTGATCTGGTACTATCCCCCACCTGAAGCACGATCACCGCAGAACTCAACCTGCCCTGCGGTATCGCCTGAACGAAGGCATGACCGGGACGCTTTCATCGCTCGGTTCGCCTTTGCCTCCAGCGATGGGCAGAAGGAATTCACGCTGCGAAATGTCGCGCGGGGCTTTGAACGCCGAGCGTGCGTTCCCTTTTCGACCATGAGCCGCAGCCGCTACCGTATCGAGCATCATGGGAACACGGATCGTGCTACCAGCGAACATCTCCGCAACAGTGATGATCTGCACGGTCGGTATGGGGCCGATAAGAGTATCAACTTTGCCGAACTCGCGGGCTGCGTCCCGCATGCCCTTGGTCGGCTCGTGCGCGGTCAGAAGCACTCCGATTGCTTTTTCATCTTTGGTCAACCGCCGTTGTGTTTGCACGGCACCCCCAAGATCGCGGACCATGCCCGGGTTCAGGCTCCTGCCACCCTTTACGGAAACGATACCGCGACTACGCTCGTCACTGCCGGTCATATAATAGAATGTGCCGTCGATTCCGCGATCACCCCGAAATTTGCCAGAGTGCATCGCGCCCAAGGCGCTGACCGCCCACTCCTCGAACTTGAACGGGTGATTCTCCGCCAGCCATAGCGCGGCATCGACACTTCTTGGTATCCCGAACACATCATAGCTGACGTGCGGGAAGTGGTGCTTCAGGCGGTCCTGAACGACATGCATGGACTGCACGGCCACATCGATGCCTATCCAATTTCGGTCGAGGTTCTGTGCCGCATGCAGCGTGGTGCCACAGCCGCAGAAGGGATCAAGAACCACGTCGCCCGGTTTGGAAGATGCTGTGATGATGCGTTCAAGCAAGGCGACTGGTTTTTGGGTAGGATAGCCAAGACGT
This sequence comes from Rhodobacter maris, assembly GCF_900217815.1. Lineage (GTDB taxonomy): Bacteria > Pseudomonadota > Alphaproteobacteria > Rhodobacterales > Rhodobacteraceae > Rhodobacter > Rhodobacter maris. Next base: position 14,371 of record NZ_OBMT01000020.1, on the reverse strand, counting down.
TCGCGGGCTTGGGAACTGAGCGGTCCGATGTCGTCCCAGAGATTCTGGACGGCTTGGCCAGGACTTTCATCGGCGTACATCTTCAGTCGCAATGCACCATTCGGTTTAGCTGGATAATGCAGCCTCCCCTCAGCATCGTAGCGCCGCATTCTATCCTCATTGCACGACCAACCATTGCGATGTGGAAGATATGTGATGCCATTGTTGGCAGTATACGGGTATTTCAGATTTGGCCGGTCGCTGGGATTGCGCAAGGTTACAGATTGCCAACGGCGGTTGTCGGCATCGACATTCGGGTATTTTCTAAGAAGCTCCGCGCCCTCGACCTGGCGATAGGAAGTGTTCCATGTGTAATCGCTGCTTGCTACGTAAAAAAGGATCGTATCGGTTATACAGCCGAAAGTCCGGCTTGCATTGCCATGGGCATATGTTCGTTTCCAGGTAATTTCGCTTCGAAACCCTTCGACCCCGAATATCGCGTCCAAGACAATCTTGAGGTAATGGCTCGCCGTGGGATCACAGTGAAGATAAAGGCTGCCGGTGGGTTTCAGAACACGATGCAACTCGATCAGCCTAGCCGTCATCATCGACAGATAAGCCAGCATGTCGTTGGTCCCAAGGATCAACCGCAGCGATGTCAGAACATCCGCCGCCTTGCCGGGAATCGCGGTCACATCCTCAAAGGTTTCTTCGGCAGCATCGCCCCAGGACCATGTGTCGTCGAAAGTGGCGATCTGCGCGTCGGCCCAACGGGTCTTGTCCGGGCTCTTGAACAAGAGATTGTAACTGGCATTGGAGTTGAACGGCGGATCCAGATAGATCAGGTCTACACTGCTGTCGGGAATATACTCCCGCAAAATGTAAAGATTATCGCCGAAGTAAAATGCGTTGCTCATCGCGCGTCCTCCCTCCCCCAGGAGGCGAGAGAAAGCTTGCCATCAATTGAATTTCAATCAACCGGAACGGGACTTGCCGCCGAAAAAACTACGGTGGATGACCCAGAGTGATTCATCAATGCAACACTCTCTTGACCGCCCCGAGCGATCTCGCGCAGGATGATTTTGATGCCATAGGCTGCGTCTCCCCACACCGTTGTGGCTGAAATCCTGCTCTGTGACTTGCGATTGTCGCAGGCATGAGCACCTCGAACCCCCATATTTCCCTCATGCAGGCCCAGCCTCTGCCCCATCAGGGCGAGGTGCCGGACTGGATCCACCTGATCCCGGCCGGGGCCGAGATCATGACGCAGGACCGGCGCGGGCCCTATCGGCTTGATACGCAAAGCGTTGTGACATCGCTCGCCCAGGGCACGAAACTCCCGATCGACGAAAACCATGCGATCGACCTCGCCGGTCCGCGGGGCGAGCCTTCGCCCGCGCGGGGCTACATCACCGAGCTGCAGGCGCGGGCCGATGGCATCTGGGGCCGCGTCGACTGGACCGAGGCCGGTCGGGCGTTGATGGCCGACCGGGCTTATCTCGGGATCAGCCCGGCGGTCGTGCATGACGGCGCGAAACGGATCATCGGCATCGCGCGGGCCTCGCTCACCAACAAACCCAACCTGCGCGGGCTGACCGCGCTCCACCAGGAGACCCCCATGTCCCTTGCGGCTGTGGCCAAGGCGCTTGGCCTGTCCGACGACGCGGGCGAGGATCAGATCCTCGGCGCGATCGGCGAAATCAAGAAACCCAGTGCGACCGAGACCGCGCTGCAATCGAGCTTGGCCGAGATCGGCGTGGCGCTCGGCGTGACCTCGGCCAAGCCCGAGGACATTCTGGCCGCGGCGAAAGCGGGCAAGGCGCCCGATCAGACGGTCGTGGCGCTGCAGGCCGAGCTGGCTACCGTCACCACCGAGCTCAACACGCTGAAGACCGAGGGCGCGCGCGGCAAGGCGACGGCCTTCGTTGACGGGGCGATCAAGGATGGTCGGGTCGGTGTGAAGCCGCTGCGCGATCATTACATCGCCATGCACATGCAGGATCCGGCGCGGGTCGAGAAAGAGATCGGCGCGATGCCGGTGCTGAACGGTGGCGTCGTCGTGCCGTCCACGCCGCAGCCCGCCAATGGCGAGATTGCCCTGCAATCCGCCCAGATCGACGCCGCCAAGGCGCTCGGCCTCGATCCCAAGGCTTACGCCGCCACCCTGAAAACGGAGACCCTGTGATGGCCCTTGCCGCTGACCGCAACACGCCCGCTTATGCGGGCGACCTTCGCGAGGGGCCGGTGGCCGCCGCGCAGCTGATCTATGCCGGGGGCATGGTGATGGTGAACGCCGCCGGTTACCTGGTGAAGGGCCAGACCGCCACGGGCCTGATCGGCGTCGGCCGCGCCGAACATCGTGCCGACAACAGCGCTGGCGCCGCCGGCGCGATCACCCTGCGCTACAAGCCGGGCACCTATCGGTTCAAGAACTCGACCAGCACCGACCAGATCACCGCCGCCGACATCGGCAAGGCTTGTTACGCCGTCGACGACGAAACCGTCGCGCTGACCTCCGCCACCAACACGCGCTCCGCGGCTGGCACCGTCGATTCGGTCGATGCCAACGGCGTTTGGGTGCGCTTCGACGCCGCGCTGACCCGCGCCGTGCTCTCGTGACACCCTGAAAGGACTGACCATGCTCGTCAATGCAGCCACCCTCGACGCGCTGCGCGTCGGCTTCAAGACCTCGTTTCAGAACGGGCTCGGCCAAGCGCCGAGCCAATACGAACGCATCGCCACCATCGTACCCGCCTCGACCAAGGAGGTGAAATACGGCTGGCTCGGCAAGATCCCGAACGTGCGCGAATGGATCGGCGCCCGGGCCGTGCAGAACCTGTCGCAGTCCGACTATTCGATCAAGGAAAAGGCCTGGGAACTCACGCTCGGCGTCGATCGCGATGACATCGAGACCGACAACCTCGGCATCTACACGCCGCTCTTCACCGAATTCGGCCGCTCGACCGGCGCGAAGTGGGATCAACTGGTGTTCGCCCAGCTCAAGGCCGGGTTCACCACCAACTGCTACGACGGGCAGTTCTTCTTTGACACCGATCACCCGGTTCTGGATGCGGACGGCAACACCATCACGGTTTCGAACATGGGGGGCGGTGCCAGCACGCCCTGGTTCCTGCTCGACACCACGCGGGCGTTGAAGCCGATCATCCTGCAGCGCCGCCGGGACTTCGAATTCGTCTCGAAGACCAAGACCGACGATGACCACGTCTTCATGAACAAGGAATTCCTCTACGGCGCCGATGCCCGCGCGAACGTCGGCTTCGGCTTCTGGCAGATGGCCTACGGCTCGAAACAGACGCTCGACGCGACGAACTATGCCTCTGCCCGGGCAGCACTGATGGGCATGAAGGGCGATTACGACCGGCCGATGGGGATCACGCCCAACCTGCTCGTCGTTCCGCCCACGCTCGAAGGGGCGGCGAACAAGCTGATGAAGAACGAGCAGATCAACGGTTCGGACAACGAGTGGAAGGGCACGGCCGAGGTGCTCGTGGTGCCCTGGCTCGCATAACGGCCGGACTGCCTGAGGGCAGTCGGTTTCCCGAGGGGGCGGTGCGCCGCCCCCGACGATAAGCCGACAGGAGAGAGACATGGCGCGCAAGACCAATTCGACGGATAGCGAGAAGCCGCAAGAAGCGGCCGATCTCCCCTCGACCGAGGGGCTTGCCGGGGCGGCGGAAACCGTCGCCCCGGATCCCTCCGCCGCCCCCCAGGACACCCCGCAGCCGCCGAGCACCGAAGACAGCCTCGACACCGCCCGGGCGGAAGACAATGCCGAGGTGCAATCTGCACCGGGCGGGATCACTGTGACGATCACCGGCCCGAAACAGGGCCGCTGGCGCGCGGGGCGCCATTTCTCGGCCGAGCCCGTGGTGATCGAACTCGACGATCTCTCGGAAGATGAACTGGCCGCGCTGCGCGACGATCCGGCGCTCACGGTCGCGGTGGGCTGAGCCATGGGCTACACGACGCAGGCCGAGCTGATCACGCGCTACGGCGAAGAGATGCTGCGCGGCTTGACGGATATCGGCCTGCCGCCCTCCGGCGAGATCGATACCGAAGCGGTCGACCGGGCCATCGCCGACGCAGATGCCATGATCGATGGCTATCTGCGGGAGCGTTATGTGGTGCCGATGGCTTCTCCACCGCCGGAGATCTCCGCGATCTCGCGCGCCATTGCGATCTGGAACCTGCACACTTTCGAGCCGGGCAAGAAGATCGAGACCGACTATCAGGGGGCGCTGGCAGCGCTGAAGGACATCTCCAAAGGCCTGATAAAGCTCGACGCCGCCACCGTGGCACCTGTCGTCAATGCGGGCACGGGCGCGCGCATCACCGACCGCGAGCGCCCGCTCACCGAGGCGAACATGAAGGGCTTCATCTGATGATCGAGGCGATCATCCAGAAGCTTGCGGCCGAGGCGCCTGAGCTGGGGCCGGTGAAGGGCGCGGTTGATTTCAGCGCGCTGGTCGCGGGCGGGAAGATGCCGCAGACCACTTACAGCGCCTTTGTCCTGCCCGCCGGTCTGATCGGACGGAGCGCCGAGGCTGCGGCGGGTGCTTTCATTCAGACCTTCGACGAGGCGGCGAGCATCATTCTGGCGATCCGGTCATTCGAGGCGGCAGGCACCCGCGCGATCGATCCGCTGCGCACCTTGGTGATGAAGGTTTTCGAGACGCTCGGCGGCTGGACCCCGGGCGACGAGAGCGGCGCGCTCGTGCTGCGCTCGGGGCGGCTCGTGAGCATGCAGGCCGGTCTCGTCGTCTACCAGATCGATTTCACCCTGACCGACCAAATGAGGATCGCACGATGACGGACCCTGTCACCCCCGCGCTGCCAACCGAAGGTGGCAGCTATATCCGCCACCCCGATGGCTCCCTGGAACGGCAGGTCGAGCCCGAGGCGACGCCCGAAAAGCCTGCTGAAGCGGTCACGCCGAAGGCCGCCAAAACCGCCGTGAAGGAGGCTTGAAATGGCCATCAACTGGAAATCCAAGGTGCTGCTCTTCAAGATCGAGACAGCCTACGCCACCGATCCGACGCCCACGGGCACGCTCAACGCGATCCTCGCGACGCAGATCCGGCTCTCGCCGATGGAAGGGCAGGACAAGAGCCGCGAGCTCGAATTGCCCTACCACGGCGCCCAAGCGACGATCCCGACCGAGCTCCATATGAAGCTCGCGTTTCGCGTCGAGGCGAAAGGCTCTGGCACCAAAGGCACCGCACCGGTGTTCGGCCCGCTTCTGCGGGCCTGCGGCATGGCTGAGACGATCGTTGCCACGACTTCGGTGACCTACAACCCGATCTCGAACGGTCACGAGTCGGGCACGTTCTATCTCTGGATCGGGGCCACGCTCTACAAGATCAAGGGCGCGCGCGGCACGGCGACGCCGCATGTCGACAAGCAGGACATCCCCTATATCGAGTTCGAGTTCACCGGTCTCTTCACGGTGGCGACCGAAACGGTCCAAGCCTCGCCCGATCTCGCCGCGCAACTTGCGAACAAGCCGAAGGTGGCGACAAGCACGACCACGCCCACTTTCACGATCAACGGCGTGCCGCTGGTGCTGCGCTCCTTCGCCTGGCGGTTTGCGAACGCGGTCGAAACCCGTTTCCTGATCGGTGAGGAAAGCGTGCTGATCACCGATCGCGCCGATGCGATTGACGCAACCGTCGTGGCGGTGCCGGTGACGACGCTCAACCCCTATCAGCTGGCGATCGATCAGACGCCGGTGGCGCTCTCGCTCGTGCACGGCACCACCGCAGGCAAGATCATGACGATCTCGCTGCCGGCGCTGCAACTGCAGCGTCTCACCTCGCTCGAAAACCAGCAAAACATCCTCGAATGGCCCCTGAAGGGCCTCGCCCTGCCGATCTCGGGCAACGACCAGGGCACCATCGTTTTTACCTGACCTCACGGAGAGAGCATGTTCACACGCGTCAAATCCCCCGAATTCAATCACCCGGTGAAGGTCTCCGAGCCGGTCGATGGCGGGCATCGCAACAGCACCTTCACCGGCCGCTTTCGCGTTCTCACGATCGACGAGGCGAGCCGCTTCGATCTGATGACCGCCGCGGGCACCACATCCTACCTGCAGGCGATCTTCGTCGGTTGGGGCGAGGATTATGTCGACGAGGGAAAGACCCCGGTGCCTTATTCCGACGCCGAGCGCGACAGCCTGATCTCCACGCCCTACGTCCGCATGGCGCTGCTCGACACCTACAACGCCGCGATGATGGGCGCGAAACGGGGAAACTGATCGAGGCGGGGCGCCGGTGGGCACGCGGAGATCTCGATGGGCAGCCGCTCAATGAAGCTCTCGAAGATGCCGCGCGTTTCGGGATCGACCTGCCGGAAGACGCTCTGGCGCAACCGTCGTTCGAACTCTGGGAAGATCATGCCAGGCCGCTCGACGCGTTCCTCGCGGTCAGCGGTCAATGGCGGGTGGCGCCGATGGGCCTGGCTGGCGTCCGGTACCTTGGCCTCGATTACGGCGCGGTCGGGCACGGATTCGATCTCGCCGGCATCGCGCTGACCCCCTCTGAATGGGCCGATTTCCGCACGATCGAGGCGGGGGCGGCAGAGGAACTCAACCGGGAATAGGACATGTCTGCGGCACAGACCCAGCTCGAAATCATGCTCCGCGTCGTCGCCGAACAGGCACGGCGCGAACTCGCGGGCACAAAGGGCGATGTGCAGGGGCTGACCGGAGCCGCGCGCGATCTCGGGGCGCAATCGACGAAGAGCCGCGATGGTCTCGCGGTTCTTGCGGCGGGGGCTGCGGGCGCGGGGCAGAGCCTTGGTGCTGCGAGCATCGGCGCAACAGACGCCTCGAACGCGATGTCGAACATGGTCGCAGCGGCGGGGCGGAATGCAACGGCCATCGCCGGGCTGCAGAATGCCGTGAATGGCACCACCGCAAGCATCGCCGCCCAGGTGAATGAGATGCTGGCAGCGCAGCGCGAAGCCGCAGCCTGGCAATCCGAGCTCGATCAGTTGCGTGCCCGGTTCAACCCGCTGTTTGCGGCCTCGCAGCAATACGAAGCGCAACTGCGCGAGATTGCCGAGGCCGAGCATCTGGGCGCGCTCAGCACGGCCGAGGCGAATGCGGCACGGACCCGGGCGGCACAGATCCTCGCGCCTCTGCCCAGCCAGATTCAGGCCGTTGGTGTGTCCTCCTCGGCATCTGCGGCCCATGTGGCGAACCTCGGCTATCAGTTCAACGACATCGGGATGATGGTGGCCGCCGGGCAAAACCCGTTCATGCTGATGATGCAGCAAGGCACGCAGGTGACGCAGGTCTTCGGGCAGATGCGCGCCTCGGGGATGAACCTCGGCACCGCGCTGCGCACGACGCTGATGGGCATGGTGAGTCCGACGAATATCGCCACCATGGCTGTGATCGGGCTCGGCGCGGCGGCCGTGCAATGGTTCGTGGCGGCAGGTGAGAAGGCGAAAACCTTCGAGGAGACGCTCGCAGATCTGGAGAAATCGACGAATGCTGTCGAAAAGGCACTCAAAGAAGCAAGCCGGGGCACCTTTGACCTGCGAGCAAACTTCGGCGATGGCGCGCGCGCTGCACGCGAGCTGAACCTTGCAATTCTTGGGCTTGCCAAGATGGAAGCCGCTCAAGAGCTGAAGAAGTCGATGAAGTCGGTCTCGGAAGCGATCGAGGACATGCAGTCTTACCTCAATTTCGGGGTGGTCGATTCCCGCACGCTTGAAAAGCAGTTCAACCTGACGGCCCGCGGGGCGCAGGAAGTCAGCGCCGCGATCCAGCAATTCCAGTTCGCGAGCACCTTCGAAGACAAGGTCGAGGCCGCGAAAGCCATCGCCGAGGCGATGGAAAGCGCCGAGTACAACACCGAAGGCGCAAACGAAAAAGCAACCGACTTCGGCACTGCGATTGCCCGGGTCGCCTTGGGCGCAAAAGTCATCAAGGGCGAGAACGAGCAGATTGACGCCTTGATGAAAGAGATCGCGAAATCCGGCATCGACGCTCCGTTCAGGCAGGCCAACAAGCAAGCGATGCTGCTGGTCGGGACACTGGCAAGCGCGGTGGAGGCGCAGAACGCCTTGAACCGGGCGCAAGCGCTTGGCGGGCAGGCCAGCGGTCGCGGCGATGGCATGGCGGAATGGCGGCGGCGTCAGACAGACCAGATGGACATGGGCGGGCGCGAGCAGCTTTTCGGCGGGGATGCCGGCAAGTTGCTCGCGGACCTGCAACGCGAGGCGCAAATCAGTCAGGCGATCGTCCAGTACGGCAATGAAAGCCTGCAGGTGAAGCGCCTCAAGATTGCGGAAGAACGTGCTGATTTTGAAGCGCAACTCGACAACCTCAAGGTCTCGGAAAACCTCAAGCAGGTGCTGCTCGATCAATGGGACATCACCAAGGGGCTCAAGAGTGCGGATCCGTTCGGGTCAATCGCGACGGCTCGGGAAATGTTGCGAACGCAGACCGAGTCTCTGGGCAAACTCCAGCTTGAGCTGAGCCTGACAGGTCAGACTGAGGCCACGCGGCGCCGAATCCTCGCTCTCTACGATGCTGAAACCGAGATCCGCACCCGCGGTATCGATCCGACTGGCGCGGAGGCTGCCCTGATCCGCGGAAACGCCGCAGCGATCGAGGAGCTTGAGACACGCGTCAAACGCGTCCAGGACGCCTGGGACAAAGTGCGGGACGCTGGCGAAGGCGCGATCGACGGGGTTTTCGACGCCCTCAAGCAGGGGGATATCGGTGGCGCGTTCGAAAGCGTCGTCGATGAGATCGCCTCGATGTGGGAAGATCTGGCCCTCAAAAACCCGTTGAAAAACGCGATCCTCGGCACCGATTACGCGACGATGGCGGATGTGGGCGGTCTGCAGGGCATCTGGGGGCGGCTCACCGGGCAAACCGATGCGCTGACCGTGGCGGGCGTGAGCTCCAAATCGGTGGGCTCGATGTCGGTCACCGCCACGCAGGTGATCCTCAATGGCACACTGGCGGGAAGCGTTGGGGGCGTTCTGACGGGGGCTGCGGGCGCGGGAACGCTCTCCGGCGCGCCAGCGGTGCAGGAGCAGGTGTGGTCGTTCTTCGCCGCGAAGGGCCTCAAATCCCACCAGATCGCGGCGATCATGGGCAACGCGCAGGTCGAGAGCCGCTTCAATCCGCTCGATGTCGGTGACAACGGCACCGCTTTTGGCCTGTTCCAGTGGAACGATCGCAAAAACGCGCTGTTTGATTTCATCGGCGGCAAGCAGAACCTGGGCGATGTGAAAAAGCAGCTCGAATTCGCCTGGCATGAGATGATGACGTCGGAAGCCGCTTCGATGCAGCGGTTGATGAGCAGCACCAACGTCTATGACGCGACGAAAGCTTTCGTCGGGTTTGAGCGCCCGAGCGGCTATACCGCAGCCAATCCCACCGCCGCAATGCACTGGGATCAGCGCCTCGCATCCGCCGAAGCGGCTCTCGCCAAATTCGAAACGAGCACGCTCGGCGCCGGTCAGGGCGTGAGCACCTTCGCCAGCGGCGCCCAGCAGGTCGGGGCCGGACTGCAGAATTTCGGGGCCTCGATCGCCTCGACGATCCAGTCGATCGGCGCGCAACACGGCATTGGCGGCGCGATCGCCGGCACGCTGCTCACCGGGATCGGCGGGTTGATCGGGCTTCCCGGTTTCGCCGTCGGCGGTCCCACCGGGGGTACCGATCCGACGCGGGTCGCGGGGCTGGTGCACGAAGGGGAGTACGTCTTCGACGCTGCCGCGGTGAATCGGATCGGCGTGGGCAATCTGGAGACGATCCGCCAGGGCCGCATGCCGGGCTATGCCTCGGGCGGCTATGTCGCCGGGCCGCGTCCGGTGCCGAACACGGCCGCCCAATCCACCATGGCCGCCGCGATGCCCGCCCGCGAAACCCGGGCGGTGTTCGAGATGCACGTCTCCGGCACCGGGAACTCCGAGATCCGACAGGTGGCGGAGGTGGCGATGCGCGAGGCGCTCAACGCCTATGACCGCGACGTGCTCGCCTCTCGCGTGCGTCAGATCTCCAATGACCCCTATGCGACGTGAGCCATGGCCTACAGCTTCCCCCTTTCGACCGCCGACTTCATGGACATCTTGCCGATCGAGGCGATGACTTGCGATCTGCCTGAGGTTGTCGAGACCTCGATCACCGTGGGCGGAGATGTCTTGCAGGCCGATCTCGGGGCCTGGCTCTGGCAAGGCGAGATCAAGCTTGACATCATGCAGGATGACGAGGCCGAGCGGGTGATCGCGATGCTCGACGTGGTGCGCCGCGGGGGCTCGTTCTTTTGCTATTCCGCCAAGCGTCGTTTCCCACGCGCCGATCTGTCCGGAACGGGCCTCGGCGCAGCGACGCCGGTTCTGTCCGCGGTCTCGGCCGACATGTGCAAGGTCGAGCTCTCCGGTCTGCCGAGCGGATATCGGCTACGGTTCGGCGATATGCTGTCGTTTTCGTATGGGGTGGACCCGACGCGCTACGCCTTGCACCGTATCGCGGGGGATGTGAGCGCCAGCGCGGCGGGCAAGGCGGCTGGCCTTGTGATCAACCCACCGATCCGCAGTGGTTTCACCCTTGGCGCGGCCGTGTCGCTTGTCAAAGCGAGCTGCAAGGCGATCATCGTGCCGAACTCGCTCAGCCCGGGCACGCGCAAATCCACCATCACCAGCGGCATGTCGTTTCGCTGGATGCAGACGCTGCGGTGAGCGATGTATACCTTCGACGCCACCACCGCAGCCCACTTCGCCTCTCGCGGCCCGACCCGTGCCCATGTGCTGATCTGGGTCAGTGCGCGCAATCGCACGACGGGAGCGACCGAGACGATCGGCTTCTGGACCGGGGAGGATCACGCCCGCTTCGACATCGATGGAGAGGAGCGCATCTATTACGGCGCCGGCGCCACGCTCTCGATCGACCCGATCGTCCTGCAGACCGGGCTGTCCGTGCGCACGCAACGCGCCGCCCTCAGCCAGGTCTCGCCCGAGGTGCAGATGGCGATTCGCGGCTACGACTCGCGGCATGCGCCGATCGAGATCCATCGCGCGCTCTTCGATCCGGTCAGTGGCCTGCTGCTCGCCCCCCCACATCTCAAGCTGCGCGGCTATATCGACCGGCTGAACGTCAAAACCCCGGCTGAGGGCGGCGAGGGATCGATCGAGGTCTCCATCGCGACGGCCGCCAAGGCCCTGACCAAGGCGTTGAGCCGCAAGCGCTCCGACGAAAGCCTGAAGGCGCGTGCCGCTGGAGATCAGTTCCGCAAATACGCCTCGATCACGGACCCGGTCGACACGAAATGGGGCACCAAATGACGCCGCTGACCCGTGTTCCGGACTGGCAATCACGCCTGCGCCTCTATCTCAGAGCCGCGCGTCACCGGCCTTTGACGCCGGGCCAACACGATTGCTGCCTCTTCGCGGCCGGGGCTGTCGCGGCCCAGACCGGGGTCGATCTCGCAGCGGGCTGGCGCGGGCGCTACACCACGATCCGCGGCGGATATCGCGTCCTGCGCGCCGCGGGATATGCCGATCATGTGGCGCTGATTGCCGCCCATCTGCCCGAAACCAGTCCGAGCCGTTGCGCTGAAGGCGATATCGCGGTGCTGCCCGGAGAGGACGGGATCGCCACAGGCGTCATCCAGGGCGAGGCCGTCTATGTGCTTTGGGCGGGCGGTTCCCTGACGCTCGCGCCGATCGACGCCGTGTTGCGGGGCTTCAAGGTCGGGGGCGCCTGATGCCGCAGGTTGCCGGGTTCTTTGCGGGGTTTGTGGGGTTCAGTGCGCCTGCACTTGGATCGGCGGCATTTGGCGGCTGGGTCGCGGGTGCGGCGTTCGGGTCGACCGTGGTCGGGGGCCTGCTCTCGAAGCTGCTCACCACGGTTGCGATCACAGCCCTGCAGCAAGCGGTGGCGCGCAAACCCTCTCAGGGTGGCGGCATCACGATCTCGACGACCCTGCGCGGCGAGGCCAATCCCGAGACGATCATCCTCGGCCGCTACGCCACCGCCGGGCAGGCGATCTGCCCGCCTTACAGCCATGGCAAGAGCAACGCCTATCTCACCCATGTCATCGAACTCTGCTCGGCCCCCGGAGCCACGCTCGAACGCGTGATCGTCGGGGACGATTACGTCGAGATCGGCTCGACGCCTCATCCAGACGGCTACGGTTTCCCCGTGCTGGGCGATTACGAGGGGAACATCTGGATCAAATATTACGACGGCAGTCAGAGCGCGGCCGACCCGATGCTGGTCGCCAAATATGGCGATCATCCGGATCGCCCCTGGGGCACGGAGATGATCGGATCCGGCATCTGCTACGCGATCCTGACATTCCTGCGCGGCGGCCCGCATGATCTGCAACAGGTGCCCAAATACCGCTTCGAGATGGGGGGCATCCCCCTTTACGACCCCCGCAAGGACAGCACGGCGGGCGGCGACGGGCCACAGCGCTGGGGGGATCCTGCCACCTGGGAGCAGACCGAAAACGCCATTGTCATCGCCTGGAACATCTTCCGCGGGATCGAATTGCCGGGCGGCGACATCTGGGGCGGCAGCATCGATCTGGCGGGGCTGCCGCGGGCGAACTGGGTCGCGATGATGAACCGCGCCAGCGTGGAAATCGATCTGGCTGACGGCACGCGCGAGCCACGCTACCGCGCCGGGATCGAGGCCGCGCTCACGAGCCAGCCCGCGGCCATTGTGGACGAGATCCTGAAAGCGGCCAGCGCCCAGGTGGCCGATATGGGGGGATACTGGCGGATCCTGTGCGGTGAGTCGGCATTGCCCGTCTTCGCCTTCAGCGATGACGACATCCTGCGCACCAAGGAACAGGAGCTCGACCCGTTCCCGACGATCGACGACACTTACAACGCCGTTTCCGCGCAATATCCCGATCCGGAAAGCCTTTGGGAAACCAAGGATGCGCCCTTGCGCACCAATGCCGACTGGGAAGTGGCCGATGCGTTCGGCCGCCGTACAGCCGAGCTGCAACTGCCGGCATGCCCCTATCCCCTGCAAGTCCAGCGCCTGCAACGGGAGAATGCAGAGGATCAACGGCGGATGATCCGCCACATCTTCAGCCTGACGCCCGCGGCTGCGGGGGTCGAACTGCTGGATACCGTCGATTATGGCTCGGCACGCAACGGCTATGACGGCAAGGAGTTCGGGGTCTATGCGATCACCGAAGATCTCCGCACCTGCATCCGCAAGGTCTCGCTGCGCGAGCGCGACCCGTCAGATTATGCCTGGGTGCCCGGCTATGAACTCCCAACGCCGCCGCGCATCCCCTCGACACCGCCCGCGCCAGAAATGGTCGATGGCTTCGAGGTCGATGCCATCACGCTTGGCGATGCTGATGGGCGCCCCCGGCGCCCGGCGATCCGTCTGAGCTGGGCGTCTGACATCCTGGCCAATGGCATCCGCTGGGAGGCGCGCCTCCAAGGCGCGACGGAGGTCGCGTTGCGGGGCTCGACGCAGGATGTCAGCGCTGGCACCTATGTGATCGACGGCGTGCTGCCCGCGACAGATTATGAAGTGCGCGCGCGCCTGATCACCGGCTGGCCCACCGAATGGAGTGGATGGATCGCCGTAACCACCGACGATGTGAGAGTTGGGGCGATCGACCTTGCCGACGAAGTGCAGGCGGCCATCGATGCGGCGCAGGCGCGGGCAGATGAGGCTGCCGCGGCGGCCGACGAGGTGCAGGGCAATCTGGACGCGGCCGTGGCGCCGCTGCGGGTCGATATCGACGCGGCGCAGGCCGAGCTGGAGGCGATGCGCCCCGATCACCGCGCTGTGGCCGCGCGGGTCGATGCGCTCTCGGGCGCGCTCACCTCGGCGCTCCTCGCGGTCTCGGTCGCGCAGAGCCGCATGGCGGATGCCGGGATCTATCTCGATCCCGCCACCGGCACGGCGCGGATCGAGGCGGTCGGGCGGATCGATGAGGCGCTCTCGGCGGTGAGCCTGAGCCTTGATGCGCTGGCCGGGCAGATCGCGCTCAGGGCAACTTATGCCGATGTGAGCTCCGCGGTCTCCGAGGCGCTGCTCGATCCGACGCAGATCCCGGTGATTGACGATCTGACGGCGACGATCGCCGATGTGCAGCTGACGCTCGACAGCCTCGCGGCGAGGGTGGCGCTTTCGGCCACTCAGGTCGAGCTCGACGGGATCGCCGCCACGCTGAGCACGGTGACGAGCACACTCGATGGAGCGCTCGCCACGCTGGAAACCGTGGTGACGCGATCGGAATTTGATGACGCAGAGAGCCGCCTGACCACGGTGGAAGAAAACCTGAGCGCCTTTGACGGGGCGCGTTACAGCCTGACGCTCACCGATGCCGCGGTGCAGGGGCGCAGGCTGGACGATGCCGCGCGGGCCTCG
>NZ_OBMT01000056.1 GCF_900217815.1 Rhodobacter maris | reverse complement strand
GCGGAGGCCTCGGTCGAGGGGGCTCCGAAAGTGGGCATGCGCTGGCCCGCGGAATTCGTCCGCGGCATCGGCAAGCATGGCGAAGACTTCATCATACTTCCTGACATGGAACGAATCTTTGGCGCGAAGGGGGACCGGGATGCGGCCTTCTCGACGGACGAAAGGACACTGAAATGAACCTCTCCCTCAAGGCAAAGCTGATCGGTGCTTTCGGCATCTTGCTGTTGATGATCGCCAGCCTCGGCGGCATCGCGATCCTGCAGATGAGCCGGATCAACGACCAGTCTACGGCCATCGTTCAAAACTGGCTGCCGAGCGTGAGCCAGGTGCGCGCGCTCAATACGATCGTGGCAAAATATCGTGTCGGGGAATACGCGCATATCCTGCAAACCGACAATGCCGGGATGGAACGGATCGACACCTATCTGCAAGGCGTGCTGGACGAACTCAAGACGACTCGCGCCGCTTATGAAGCGCTGATCTCCTCGCCGGAAGAACAGAAGCTGTATAATGAATTCAGCGCTCAGCTGGATGCATATTTCCAGCAATCCAAACGTATCCTGACCCTGTCGCGGAGCAATCAGAACGAGCTGGCCTCGTCACAGCAAACGGAAACTCTCGACGAGTTCAACGCGCTCGCAGCCGCACTGACGAAACTTGTCGAAATCAACGTCAAGGGAGCGGATGACGCCAGTGCGGAAGGCGATGTGGCCTATGCGGCCGCCCAGAAGATCATTCTGGCCGTGATCACTGTCGCGCTGATCGTCGGTATCGCCACTGCGGTTGTGCTGATCCGCGGCATCATGCGTTCGCTCGGCGGCGAGCCCGATTATGCCCGTGACATCATCCGCGAGATCGCTGGTGGCAATCTCGAGATCCAGGTGGCGACCCGCAAGGGTGACGAAGAAAGCCTGCTGGCCGCAGCCCGCGACATGGTGGCGAAGCTCAGCGAAGTGATCACCGAGGTCACTGGCGCCGTGCGCAATGTCGATACTGGCAGCCAGGAGCTTTCGGCCGCGGCCGAACAGCTGAGCCAGGGCTCGACCGAACAGGCCTCTTCGACCGAGGAAGCCTCCTCGGCGATGGAGGA
>NZ_OBMT01000009.1 GCF_900217815.1 Rhodobacter maris | reverse complement strand
CTCGTCCGTGCCCCGCATCATGATCCCCTCTCGCCGTGAGAAGGGGTGAATCATGTTCTGCATCCAAGGTCGAGGCCGACTATTTCAGCGACCTGCTAATACAAGCACTCCTCAGTTCTGAATGCACCCATAGTGCCAATTAGGACGTCAACTGCAACACATGACTTTCGTGAGACGCAGAAAATGGGAGGTGTCAACGTCCTTATGGCAGCAATAGTGGACGGCTTGACGGGCCGTGATGCTGCACCCGTGTCCTGCGTCTGTTTCGGGGAAGCTGCGCTGCAGCGCATCATCAACGCCGACGGACAGTGAAGGGCCGGGGATGTGGATTTGCGCTGCTCGTCACCGGAGCTCCGCAAGGGCAGCAAACTGCGCATTGCAGTGGCTTCCGTACGGCTCACGAAGGTCCGCAATGCTCCGTTTCATCGGGCGCAATGTCACGGCATCAGGTGCGTCTTTCAGCCCGTGGCAGTGCGGCCAAGGTCTCCTACAGCTCTTAGCCTGCTTTCGAGAACGTCAGTGAGGTGCTGTAGCTCAGGGCATCCCGAAACGAAGGCATCTGTTGAAGTCTTCAAGCGTTCTCACGGCAAAGAGATGGGGCACAAACATGTGTGGGAGACATGTATGGAAAACATGTGTGGGAAGGGCGAGCACGATTCCCCTAAGTCATTGATTTTAAGAAAAAATCTATGTGGCGAGGGGAGTGGCGGAGAGACAGGGATTCGAACCCTGGGTCGGCTCACACCGACAACGGTTTTCGAGACCGCCGCATTCGACCACTCTGCCACCTCTCCGCGTCAGGGGTCTTCGTGAGGCGGGGATTTATCGTGCTGCTTCGGGGCTTGCAACCGCTTTTTTCAACATTTTGCGACAGCCCGTCCGGAAGTCGCAGCAAAGCCTGCGGCAGGAGGGCCTTTCGGGGGGCGACACGGAATATTTCCGGTTTTGATCCCCTGAACGGCCCGAGTTCCGCGATCTGTCCGGTGCTGCAAAAATTCCCCTTGAATGCCCGCTGGTGGCGGACATGATCCGGCCAGTGACACAATTAGCCGGCTTGAAATCGATGATCGACGATATAGACAGAAAGATTTGTGCCCTTCTGAGCGCCGATGCGCGCCAGTCGATGGCGCAGATCGGTGCGCAGGTGGGGCTCTCCACCTCCGCGGTGAACGACCGGCTCAGGCGGCTCTCGGAGCGCGGCATCCTGCGCCGGATGCGCGCCGATCTCGATGCGGCGGCGCTCGGGCTGCCGGTCACCGCCTTCGTCTGGGTCGCGCTCGCCGATGCGGCAGACGAGGCAGGGTTTCGCGCCGCCATCGCCGCGCGCCCCGAGGTGACCGCCTGCCATCATGTCACCGGCCCTTGGTCTTACCTCGTGCAGGTGCGGATGGGCTCGCTGGCCGCCGTCGAGGCGTTTCTGGGCTGGCTGAAAGCGGCAGGCTGGATTGCGCGGTCCGAAACCATGCTGGCGCTTTCGACCGTGGTCGAACCGTCGTTTCAGCTGCGGGAGTGACAGATGCTGGGGGTGATACTGTTTTTCAAAGGGATGGCGATCGGTCTTGCGATTGCCGCGCCGGTCGGGCCGATCGGCGTGCTGTGCATCCAGCGCACCCTGGCGCGCGGTTTCTGGGCCGGGCTCGCGGGCGGGCTCGGCACGGCGCTGGCCGATCTCACCTTCGCCACGGCGGCGGCGGCGGGCTTTGCGGTGTTTCGGGATCTGGTGGCGCGGATCGCGCTGCCGCTCGGGCTGATCGGGGGTGCCTTCCTGATCTATCTCGCGGTGACGGGCTGGCCGCGTGGCCCTGCCGCGTCCCCGCGCGCGGCAACGGCACCCGAGGTGCGCAGCCTCTGGCGCACCACGCTCGTCACCTACGGGCTCACCATCACCAACCCGCCGACGATCCTGCTCTTTGCCGCGATCTTCGCCGGGCTCGGTCTGGCCGAAGGCTCGGCCCCCCTTGCCACCGCGGCGCTGGTAGTCGGCGTTTTTCTGGGTTCGATGGGCTGGTGGGCCTTCCTCTCGGGCCTCGTGGCGGCGCTCCATCACCGCCTGCCGCCCGCCTTCGCGCTCTGGACCGCGCGGGTCTCGAGCCTGACGATGGCAGGCTTCGGGCTCTGGGCTTTTGCCACGGCGCTCCTTTAATCGGGCGCGATCAGCCCGAGCCCGCGCAGATAGACGCCGATGCCGCTTTCCAGAAGGTCTTCGGGCGAGAAGGGGGACTGGCCACCGGGCGTGCCGCGGGCGTAAAGCTCGACCACGCCATGGGAGAGCGCGCGGATATGCGCGGCCACCATCGAGGGCGGCGGGCGACGCGCCTCGGCGATATGGGCGGAGAGCGCCTGGGTGGCGCGCAGCACCACCGCCTCGGCGCGCGCGGCTCCGCTTGCAAGCTCGGGCGAGCGGTTGGGCGAGAGGCCGCTTTCAAACATCGCCATGTAATGGCCGGGAAATTTTTTCGCAAAGGCAAGATAGGCACGACCGATGGCGCCAAAGGCTGCGAGCGCCGAGGGTTGGCCTCCGTTCCAGGCATGCTCCATCAGATCGGCATAGATCGCATAGCCCTGGCGCGCGCATTCCGCGATCAGGTCTTCGCGGCCGGCAAAATGGCGATAGACAGCGGCGGGGGTCACGCCCGCCTCCTTTGCCGCCTCCGAGAGCGTGAACCCCTGCGGCCCGCGCGCGGCGATGAGCTCAAGCGCAGCCGAAACCAGCGCCTGCCGCAGGTTGCCGTGGTGATAGCCCTGTTTAGCCATCGACGAGGTTGATCCCGCCGCAGATCTCGGGATCCACATCGCCGATCGCAGCCGCATCCTTGCCCGGGTAGTCGACCCGGAGCAGCACGGTGCGGATCGCGGCGAGGCGCGCGCGGTCCTTGTCATCGGAGCGCACCACCGTCCAGGGAGCATGCACCGTGTCGGAGCGCTCGAGCGTTTCCGCGATCGCCATCGTGTATTCGTCCCATTTCTTCAGCCCCTCGACATCGATCCAGCTCAGCTTCCATTGCTTGAGCGGATCCTTTTCGCGGTCAAGAAAGCGTTTGAGCTGCTCGGCCCGGTCGACCGAAAGCCAGAGTTTGATAAGCACGATCCCCTCGTCGACGAGCATTTTTTCGAAGCCCGGGAGCTGGTTGAAAAAATGGCCGCGCTGCTCGGGTGTGCAAAAGCCGAACACATGTTCCACCACGCCGCGGTTATACCAGGAGCGGTCGAACAGCGTGATCTCGCCCGCGGCGGGGAGACGCTCGACATAGCGCTGGAAATACCATTGCGTCGCCTGCCGCTCGGTGGGTTTGGGCAGCGCGACGATGGAACATTGCCGCGGGTTGAGGTTCTCGCGCAGCCGCTCGATCGTGCCGCCCTTGCCGGCCGCGTCGCGCCCCTCGAACAACACAACGAGCCGCTGCCCGGTCTTTTGCAGCCCCCAGCTCATTTTCACGAGCTCGACCTGCAGCTTTTCCATCGCCGCCTCGTAATCCTTCTTCTTCATCTCCGCACGATAGGGATAGGAGGGAGAGAGGATTTCGTCCTTCTTCGCCCCTTCGATCGCCTTGCGGACCGCCTCGGGGGCCGCGTCGCGCAGATATGCGGAGATCGCACCGAGATAGGGAATGTCGAGCACGTCCGGATTCTTCGCTTCGGCCTTGTCCTTGCTCATGCGTGCCCTCCGGGTCGATGTGATGGGGCTTTACTATAGCCGGAGGCGTGCGGGCGGCAAGCGGGCGGGGGCTCTTACCGTCCGATCTGCGCCAGATCGTAGGGCGTGTCCTGATAGATCGCGTTGATCCAGTTGCCGTAAAGAAGATGCGCGTGGCTGCGCCAGCGGTTTTTCGGCGCGCGGGTCGGGTCGTCCTCGGGATAGTAATTTGCCGGCACTTCGATCGCCTTGCCCGCGGCCACATCGCGGTCGTATTCGTCCTTCAGCGTGGTGCTGTCATATTCGAAATGGTTGAACACATAGAGCGCGCGGTGGCAGGGGTCTTCGACGAGGCAGGGCCCGGTGCGGCGCGAGGCGATCAGCGTTTTCAGCCCCGCAGCGTCAAGCTCGTCCTGCCGCATCTCGGTCCAGCGGCTCACCGGCACCAGCACCTCGTCGGAAAAGCCGCGCAGGAAGGGCGAGGTCGGGGCGAGGTTGCGCTGCCGAAAGCAGCCGAACGCCTTTTCGGCCAGCATGTGCTTGGCAACATTGTGGAAATGATAGGCCATCGCCATGCCGCCCCAGCACACGCCGAAGGTGGAAAACACATGCGTCTGGGTCCAGTCAAAAACGCGCTGTAGCTCGTCCCAATAGGTGACCTCCTCGAAGGCGAGATGCTCGATCGGCGCGCCCGTCACGATCAGCCCGTCGAATTTCTCGCCCGAGGCCTCGACCTCGGCAAAGGGGCGGTAGAAGGTCTCCATATGTTCGGCGGCGGTGTTTTTCGTCTGATGCTCGGTCATCCGGATCAGCTGGAAATCGATCTGGATCGGCGTTGCGCCGATCAGCCGCGCGAACTGGTTTTCGGTCTGGATCTTCTTCGGCATCAGGTTGAGCAGGCCGATCCGCAAGGGCCGGATCTCCTGGCGCGCCGCGCGCTCGGGGCTCATCACCATCACGCCTTCCTTCGACAGGATTTCGAAGGCGGGGAGGGATTCCGGGAGCGTGATGGGCATTTTATTTCCGATACTTGCGAGACGGTCTTGAGGTTGCGGCCTCAGCCGGGCAGGGCCGCGGCTATCAGCGATGTAAGATCTTTCTCGTCGCGCACAAGGGCGATGTCGGAGGCGGTGACCTTTATCCCCCAGTTGCGCGCCATCGCGGCATAACGCGGCTGGCGATGGTCGAGCGCCTGGGCATAGGTCCAGCGGATGAAATCGTCGGGGTTGACCTCGTCTTCTTTCAGCCCGCGTTCGACGCGATATTGCAGCCATTTCTTTTCGAGGAATTGCGGCTGGTAATACATCGGCTTCGGTGCCCGGTCGAAGCGGCGCACAAGCTCGCCCGTATGCGCGTCACTGCCCTCGATCCAGACCATCAGGAGATGCGACGAGAGCTCACGCAGGATCGGGTCGCGCGGGTCGTCCGGCTCCACCACCTCGCAGATCGAGCCGCCCGAGTCGCAGACGAAATGCGGCAGCCCGTAAATGTCACGCGAGCGCTCGATGAAATGGGTGGTGTCCATCAGCGAGGCTTGCTCGGCGGCGCGGTGCTGGTTTTGCCGGCGCATGTATTCGTCAAACGGCAGGCCGCCTTTCGGCTCGGCGCCGGGCTTGCCGAGATAGGTTGAAAGGGGCGCGAGATTGTCGAAGGTGATGTTGGAGGCGATATAGACGGAATCCGAGAGCAGCAGCGCGGCAAGGAACGGGTTTTTCATCGCCTCGCGCTTGAAATTGTCGGCGATATATTCGCCCATGTAGCGCGTGCCGATGCGGTAATCGACCGAGTAATGGAACCAGCCCGAGGGGGCGGCGCGCAGCATCGAGGAGACATGGGTCTTGCCCAGCCCCGACATGCCGAAGAACAAAAGCCGCTTGCGGCTTGCCGCCAGCCAGTCCGCGCGATTGGCGTAGATCATCGATACCCCCTTGCCACGTCGCGCCGGTTCTAGCGCGGGGGGGCGGCCCCGTCACGCGGTTTTGGCGCGGGGCTTTGGCGCAGCGTTGAGCAGCGCGAGGCCTGCGGCGAGCACGGCAAAGCCCGCCCATTCGCGCAGGCCCAGCCGCTCGCCATAGACGGCCCAGCCGGCGAGGATGGCGACGGGCGGGATGAGCAGCGTGACAAGCGAGAGATTGCCCGCACCGGCGCGCGCGAGGATGCGGTAATAGATCAGATAGGCCAGTGCCGAGCAGCCAAGCGCAAGCCAGAGCATGCCCGCCCAGGCCTCTAGCCCCCAGTCGAAGTTTGGAACGCCCTCGACCAGGAGCATCGCCGGAATGAGCCAGACCATCGCGCCGGTGAGCATTCCGGCGGCGGCAACTTCGGGGGCGAGGCCGTGGATCGCGCGGCGCGCATAGGCGCCCGCGAAGCCATAGGAGAGCGAGGCGCCCACCACCGCCCATTGGCCCGCCGAAGCGAGGGTGAAAGTGGAGAGCGCCTCGGGCCCGATTGCGAGCGCCACCCCCGCAAGCCCGATCAGCACGCCGCCGAGCCGCGTCGCGCTGAGCCGCTCGTCGGCGAAGGCGGCGGCGGCGACGAGCACGCCGAAAAGCGCGGTTGCGGCATTCAGGATCGCGGCGAGGCCGGAGTCGATCTGGGTCTGGCCCCAGACGATGAGCGAGAAGGGGATCGCGTTGTTGAGCGCCCCCATGACAAGGAATGTCCAGAGATAGCGGGGGTTTGCGGGGAGGGGCAGGCGCCGGGCCCAGACCCAGAGCCAGAGCGCCAACGCCCCGAAGCTGACGCGGAAAGTGACCACGGTGAGAAAACCCGCGCCGGAAAGCGCGGCGCGGTTCGACAGGAACGAGGTCCCCCAGACGAGCGCAAGCGCGGCAAGGAGTATCCAGACGAAGGGGGTGATGCGCGGAGAGGAGGCTGTCATGATGGCGCGAGGCTAGCGATGCCGCGCCTGCCCCGCCACCCGGATCTTGTGCCAAGCACAATCCGCCAATGGCGTGCAGCAAAAGGCCCCGCGGAGCGGGGCCTTCGTGATGTTTGACCGGTTCAGAAGTTGATGCCGACGCGCACGCCCGCACCCCAGCCCGAGTTGCCGGTGAAATCGCCGTTGATCGGCAGGTTGGTCCGCGCATCGCCGATATCGACATAGCGCACCGCGCCGGTGACCTTGACATTGTCGCTGACCTTGTAGGTCGCCGCGAGCGCGATGGAGCGGAAGCCGTCGGTCGGGCCGAGGTTGCCGGTGCGGGTGCCGGTGTGCTTCTCGTAGCCGACGATCGCGGCCCCAGACCATTTTTCGCTGAACTTGCGGCCAAGGCCGAGCGAATAGGTGGTGGTGTTCTCGGTGTAATCCACCAGCGCCCCCTGACCCATCGTATTCGCATAGTGATCCGGGGTGATGTCGAACTGCGTCCAGTGCACCCAGCGCACCGAGCCGAACACCAGCGTGTCCTTGGCGACGCCGGTCTGGAATTCGAGGTTCACGGATTCCGGAATCGTCACCGTTTCGACCGTGTTGAGCACCGCGCCGCCGGTAAAGAGGCTCGATTCATGATAGGTGAAATCGTGGTCGATCTTTGAGTTATAGGTCAGCGCCACGCGGGCGGCGATTTCCGGCTTTTCCCAGGCAACGCCGACGAGATAGCCGTAATCGGTCTCTGTCGTGGAATTCATCGAATAGCTTCCCACGCTCGGCAGGCTGACCTTGCCCGAAGTGCGCAGCCCGCGCACGCCGCCGATCACCGAGAAATTCTGCGGCAGCTTGTAGCGCAGCATCGCGGTGAGTTCAGTGTTGGAGATCGTCGCATTGGAGCCTTGCAGGAAATAGCCACTGCCGGAGGGGTAGTGGATATTGGCGCCGATCGCGCTGTCGAGCACGAGGGCGAAATCGAGCTTTTCGTTGATGGCCATTTTCACCGCGATGCTCGGCGCGCCGTAATCACCCGCCATGTCGCCCGAGGCGGTGGTGCCCGTCATCGTGCTGTTCAGTCCGGAGCCTGAAACATCGGGGCGGAATCCGCCGATACTGAATTCGGCGTAATTGCCCTGTTCAAACAGGATCCCCACCGACTGGCTGGAGCGTTCGATCCCGCCTGCGGTTGCGGCGGTGGCGCCGAGCACAAGGGCGCTCGCCGTCAGCATAAACTTTTTCATGTGTGTCTCTTCCCTCGAGTGTACGGAACTCTCTCTCCCGTGATCACCCTAGCATGACGCAAAGGTGAATCAATTCATGCCGCGGCCTTACGTCACGTCCGCGTGAGCGCCGGGTTGTAAGAATGTTGCGCAAAGGTCACGAACGCAAGCAAACTCAACGGTTTGGTTTAGGTAATATGCGCCGACGGCGGCCCGATACCCCGTCTCGGGGCGGGTTGACAGTGCCGTAAACGGGCAGGGGAAGGGTGAGTCGCACCGCGTTTAACCGAGACCGAGAAGCCGCATCCAGCCCCAGATCGCGAAAGCGGTGAGCCCGAACCCGGCCAGCACGATTGCAACCCCGATCCCTGCGAGCCCCCAGGCCCAGAGCCGTCGATTTGGCTCTGATGCGGTAAAATGCGTGTGCACCGCCGAGGTTTGAACCACCGAGGTTTGCGCAAACCGGGGCGGCGCGAAACCGGATGCGGCAAAACGGGGAGACGCGACACAGGCCTGCGCGGCTTGTGGGACCGGGGGGATCATTCTTCACTCCTGCTGCTCGTTTTGCGTCATTAACCAGCGTCAGGGTAAACACAGTCTTAACGGCGAGGCAGTTTGCCGCAACAGAGTGAAGAGCAGGCACAAAAAAACCGGGCCAGGCCCGGAGTGTTCGAATCTTTGGCGCAGGCGAGCCGCCGCCGATCACCCGATCGGCGGCGCAAGCTCAGCCGGGAGCGCTCAGAACCATTGGATCTCTCCGGTGTCCTCTTCCTCGATCACGACGCGCTGAGCATCGGGGTCAAGGTTCTGGGCCAGCTCGTGCAACCGCAGCCGCGACAGGATCGGCACCGCATGCAGTTTTACATCCTGGGGCATCTCTGTGGACACGGCCGCCATCAACCGGCCCAGATCCTCGAGCGCCTGGGTGATCCGGTCGATCCCCTGCAGGCCGCGGATCGCCTCGATATCGGTGTGCTCGGCGAAATGGCACATCGAAAGCGCGCGCTGCACCTCGGCCGAGAGCCGCGCCAGCGTGTCGAGCTCGTCGCCGATCCGCCCGGCCAGCGCATCGAGCGGCAGATCGCGATGCTCGAGCGCATGGGACATCATCTCGGGGGAGAGGTTCATCACAGCCGTCCCACCACCGCTTCGATACAGGCCTTGAGCTCCTGCGGCGTGAAGGGTTTCTTGAGGAAGTTGTTCATCCCCAGACGCTTACCGTTTTCGATGATCTCGCGATCAGCGCGGCCGGTGATCAGGATGAAGCCCAGCCCCTTGGTCTTGGCGTTGGTGCGCAGCGCATGCAGCAGTTGCAACCCGTCCATGCCCGGCATGTTGTAATCCGAGATCACAAGATGCACCGGCGTTTTGTCCAGGATTTGCAGCGCGCCGGGGCCGTCGGTGGCATAGCCGACCTGACGGATCCCCATCGCGTCAAGCGCCTGGGTGATCAGGCCGCGCGAGGTGGACATGTCGTCCACCACCATGATTCGCAATTGGTCTCTCAGTGCCATTTCGGGCCTCCGTTCGGGCTGACCGTTTCGGGCAGCCGATAGGTTGTGATGCCGGCTGTCCCGAGTGCGGTGCCGCCATCGAGTGGCACCCGTTCGGAATGGCCGACGAACAGCCAGCCCCCAGGGGCAAGCACGGATTCGAAACGCCGCCAGAGCTTGAGCTGGTCTTCCGGGCTGAAATAGATCACGACGTTACGGCAGAAGATGATGTCGAAACGGCCTTTCATCGGCCATTTCTCGTGCAGGTTCAGTTCGTTGAAGCTGACGATCCCACGCAGCGCGGGCGCGATGCGCACCCCGCCCGCCTCCACCGAAATGAACCGCTGCATCGGCTGCGGGATCGTGTTCAGCGTGGCCGCATCATACAGCGCCTCACGGCCACGCTCAACCATCCGCGGGTCGATATCGGTGGCGAGGATCTTGATGTCGAGCCGCGCCAGATCCTGCGCCATGTCAGCGAGCACCATGGCGATGGTAAAGGCTTCCTGCCCGTTCGAGCTGCCCGCCGACCAGATCCGCACCTTGCCGCCCGCCCGCGCCTTTGCCAGCAAAGGCGGCAGCGCGTCCTTGCGCAGGGTCTCGAAGTGATGATTCTCGCGAAAGAACTGCGTCACGTTGGTGGTGAGCGCCGAGATCATCTCGCGCCGTTCGTCGAGCCCGGCGTCCGAGGTGACGAGCCGGATGTAGCTTTCATAGTCCTTCAGGCCAAGCGCGCGCAGCCGTTTGCCAAGCCGCGATTGCACCATCGAGGCCTTGCCCGGCGCGAGCACGATCCCGGCGTGTTCATAAAGAACCCGCGCGATCGTCGAGAGCTCGTTCGCCGTCGGGGCCATGGCCCCGCTGATGGGAAGCGGACTGTTCATGCGGCCTCGGCATTGTCATCGGGGAGGACGGCCGCCAGATCGAGCACGCGGATCATCCGCCCGTCGACGATGGTGAGCGCCTCGATGAAGCTGTGGGCGCAATCAGCGGCCAGCTCCGGCGGCGGTTGCAGCTCGGTGCGCGGCAGCGCAAGAATGTCGGAGACGGCGTTGACGAGCAGACCAGCTGTCTGGGTGCCGACCTGCACAACGATGATGACGTTGCGCGCATCGCCTTCGACCGGCTCCATGCCGAGCCGCACCGAAAGGTCGACCACCGGCAGCACGGTGCCGCGCAGGTTGATCACGCCGCGCACATGATGAGGCGCATGGGGCAGCGGTGTCGCGCGGGTCCAGCCGCGGATCTCGCGCACTGACATGATGTCGACGCTGTATTCTTCTTCCGCAAGCCGGAACGACAGGAGTTCGAGTTCGGACGAGTTTTGCGAGCTTTTTTCCAGTGCCATGGCGGTTATCCTGCAAGAGCGAAGCTTTGGCTCCGGGTGCGACCGGAGGCGTTTGAGACAAGATCGGCGGGGTCGAGGATCAGGGCGATCTGACCATCGCCGAGGATGGTGGCGGCGGCAACGCCGGGGATATGGCCGTAGCTGCGTTGCAGCCCCTTGATGACGACCTGACGCTGTTCGAGGATCGAGTCGACGACAAGCGCGGAGCGGGTGCCGTTCTCCTGTGCCGTGAGCAGCACGATGCCGCCCGCATAGCTCGATTTCGGTGCCCGGTAGCCCAGTTCGGCGCCCAGGTCATAGAGCGGCACGAAGGCACCTCGGACATGGATCACGTTGGTATTGGGACCAAGCGCGCGGATGTCCTCGTCGGTCAATGTCGCGGTCTCGAGGATCGAGGAGAGCGGCACCACGAGGGTTTCGTTGGCCACATTCACCACCATGCCATCGAGCACGGCGAGCGTGAGCGGCAGCGAGATCGAGAAGCGCGTGCCCTTGCCGGGCTCCGAGTGGATCGTGATCCGGCCGCCAAGGCCCTGGATCGCCTGCCGCACCACATCCATGCCGACACCGCGGCCGGAGAGGGCGGAGACCTGATCCGCGGTCGAGAAACCGGGCAGGAACAGCAGGTTGTCGATCTCGCCGTCGGAAAGCTGGGCGTCGGGGGCAATCAGCCCCTTCTCGATCGCTTTCGCACGGACCTTCGGGCGGTTGATGCCGGCGCCGTCGTCGGTGATCTCGATCACCACGCGACCCGAGCGATGCTGTGCCGAGAGGGTGATCACACCTTCGGGCGACTTGCCCGCGGCCACCCGTTTTTCCGGAGTCTCAAGACCATGGTCAACCGAGTTGCGGATCATGTGGGTGAGCGGATCGGCAAGCCGTTCGATCACCGTCTTGTCGACTTCGGTCGCTTCGCCCTCGGTTTTCAGTCGCACTTCCTTGCCGACCGCGGCCGAGGCTTCGCGCACGATCCGGGCCATGCGCTGGAACAGCGGCTTGACCGGCTGGGCACGGATCATCATCACCGAGTCCTGGATGTCGCGGGTCAACATCATGAAGGCTTCGAGCCCGGTCATAACTGCAGAATTCGGCGGCAGCCCGGCTTCGGCCACGCTTTGTGCAAGCATCGCCTGGTTGATCACCAGCTCGCCCACAAGGTTGACGAGCCGGTCGATACGGTCGAGATCGACGCGCACGGTCGCCTGCGGTTCGGCGCCGCCCCCACTTTCGCGGGCTTCGCGCCCACCGCCGCCTGTCGCAGCCGCTGCGACCGGAGCCGCAGGTTCGGGCGTCGGTGCGAGCGCGCTCGGCGCAGGCAGCGGGGCCTGTTCGACCGGCGCAGGCTCATCCACTCGCGTCATCGGCGCCGCCTCGGCCATCGGCATCACGACCTGCGGCGCTTCCGGGAAAGGGGAGCTATCTGCCCCTTCCAGCGCCGCCAGCCCGGACATGTCGAGCGTCGCCTGCGCGGTGTTGGCGCTGGTGATCTCGATTTCGCAGACATCCTCGACGAAGTCGAACACTTCGCGGATGTCGAAATCGGTCACATCGCCGCTGATTTCGCTGATCCATTCAAAATAAGACGCTTCAGGTTCAAGCGTGTCGAGATCGGGCAGGGCGCCCATCTCGCAGCGGGTCTTGCACTCGCCGAGCTTGCCGAGGGCGCGCAACAAATGCAGCGGTTCGTTGCCCGAGGCGTAAAGCGCGGCGGAAGGCTTGAAGCGCACGGTCCAGGCCGGGCGGGCCGGAGGCGCTTCATCATCAACCGGGCCGAAATCGAAAGCGAGCCCCATCGGCTGGAAATCTGAAACATCCTCTTCTTCTTCCGCCGCCTTGGGGGCGCCGCCCATCAGCGCCTCAAGCGCGACAAGGCAAGGCTCCGAGCCGTCGGGCGGCGGCGCGCCGTCGCGGGCGGCGCGCACCTGGTCTTGCAGCAGGTCGGCGGCCTGGAAGAACAGCTTCATCGCATCGGGGGTGATCGACAGCCGACCCGAGCGGAGTTCGTCAAGCACGGTCTCGTAGCGGTGCGCAAATCCCACCAGCGCGTTCAGACCGAACGCCCCGGCGCCACCCTTGATGGAATGGACCGCACGGAAGACGACGTTGATCGTCTCATTGTCTTGGTTGCCCTCGTCCATGTCGGAGAGCGCATCTTGCAGACTTTCGAGCAGTTCTTCACATTCGATGAAGAAACTTGCCCGGATTTCCGCCATCGGGTCCGTTGCCATTCCTGCCTCCTCAGCCCGCAACCATCTGCAAAGCCTTGACCAGCTTCGGCGGGTCGAAAGGCTTCACGATCCAGCCCGTGGCGCCGGCGGCACGGGCGCGCGCCTTCAGCTCGGGGGCGGATTCGGTGGTGAGCACCAGAATCGGGGTGCCGCGGTGCTTGTCTTGCTGGCGCACAGCCTCGATGAAGCCGAACCCGTCGAGGCGCGGCATGTTGATGTCGGAGATGATCGCATCCGGGGCGATCCCTTCGAGCACTTCAAGCCCGTGCACGCCGTCTTCGGCCAGATGGAGGGTGATGCCCGCTTCAGTCAGGGCGAGTTTCAGCATGTCGCGAATCGTGCGGCTGTCGTCGACGGCCAGGACAGTCAGGCTCATTCGGCCTCTCCGGTTTGCAAATCCGCGGGCACGAGGCCGAAGGTTTCGAGCGCCTCGTCGAAGGCTTCGGACCGCGGAGTGATGGTGAAGGAGGTGCCTGCGGTGCGCGCGCCCTGCGCGGCCGAGGCGAGTACTTGCAACGCGAGCCCACCGAGATGAGTGACCGCGGAGGCATCGAGAACGAGATCGGTCCCTCCGGCCTGCCGCAGCGCGGTGGCGAGCGGGGAGGCCTGCGAAAGATCGAGGCGGGGGGCAAGGGCAATGGACTGCATCACGGCCTCGCAAAAAGTTGGTTGTGAAGAAGGATCACGCGTTCCCCTTTCATTCCTGCATGCAAAAGACTTAGCCTGTGCGGGTTAAGATTGACTTGACAGGAAACCGAATTTCGCGGCCGGGGCACAGCCATGCAAAACCGCCCGAAACCGGGGGAAACGGGGCTTTCGGGCTTGGGGCAGGGGCCGGGCGCGGGCTTACAATTGTGGCGCGCGGGCGTGGATATAAGCGGCGCAGCCGACGAGCGCCGCGTAATCGTCCTCGATCACCGAAACCGGAAAGGCGCGCAGGAAATCACCAAAGCGCCCCTTGGCGCAAAAGGCCTCGGCAAAGCCGAATTCGGCAAACAGCGGCGTGAAGGCGCGCGCCACGCCGCCGCACAGATGGATGCCGCCGAAGGGCAGGTGGGTGAGCGCGAGATCTCCCGCCACCGCGCCCAGATGGCGCACGAAGATCCGCGCGGTCTCGCGCCCCGCCGCCGTGCGCGCCGTGATCTCTGCCATCACATCCGCGGCGGCGCGCCGCTCGGGAGCGCCTGCGCGCGTGGTGACAAAGGCATGCACCCGTTCAAGCCCACGCCCCGAGAGCACATCCTCGACCGCGGCGAACCCGTGCACCTCTTCGACAAACCGCATCAGGGCGATGTCCTCGTCGCTTACAGTTGGCAAGGTGATGTGGCCACATTCGGAGGCGGCGACGATCCGACCCCCGGGGCCTTCGTGCACGGGCGCCGCGTTGAAGCCCGTGCCGACGCCGATCACAAGCTGGCTCGATCCGGGACGGGCTTCGGCGCCGGGCAGAAGCCCGCGCACGGCATCGGGGGCGAGATACCCCAGCGCATGACCCTGCGCCTGCAGATCGTTGAGCACCGCCACCGTCTCGGCCTTCGTTACATTGGCAATCGCGTGATCCTCGATCACCCAGGAGAGGTTCGTCATATGCGCCACCCCGTCGCGTACCGGCCCGGCCGCCGCAACACAGGCGCCCGCGAGATCGCTCACGCCCTCGGTCTGCATGTAATCGACGAGGATCGGTTCCAGCGCCGGGCGCCCTGCATTGGCATAACGGCGGATCGTTTCCGGCAGCAGCCGCCCCGCCTCGGCCAGCGCCACACGGGTATTGGTGCCGCCGATATCGGCCAGAAGCGTGTAGCGGTCGGGGGTGGACGAGATCATCTAGCGCTCCAGAGCTTGCCTGAAGGCGTGATAGGATGCCTTCGGGGTCCGCTGCAAGCTTTCGAAATCGACATGGACCAGCCCGAAACGTTTTGAGTAGCCCTCGGCCCATTCGAAATTGTCGAGCGCCGACCAGGCGATGTAGCCCGCCAGCGGCACGCCCGCCGCGATTGCGGCGCGGCAGGCCTCGAGATGCGCGGCATGATAGGCGATGCGGGGGCTGTCGTCACAGGCGCCCTCGCGCGTCACATCCGCAGTAGCAATGCCGTTTTCGGTGATCAGCAAGGGCAGCGCACCGGTATAGTCGCGCGCAAGCCCGATCAGCAGATCGCGCAATCCTTCGGGGCGGATCTCCCAGCCCATCGCGGTTTTCTCGCCCGGCCCGGCGATCTCCTGCCATGCGGGCCAGGGGCCGGTTGCGGCGGCGATGCGCTTGCAGGTGTAGTAATTCACGCCGAGCCAGTCGAGCGGCGCGGCAATTCCGTTCATGTCCTCGGCCCAGCCGCGCGGCAGATGGGCTTCGAGTCGCTCAAGCGCATCTTCGGGGTAGCGTCCCTTCAGCATCCCCTCGATAAAGAAACGGTTGAAGATCGCATCGTAACGCTTTGCTGCAAAAAGGGAAGATGGCGCAGGATCGGCCGGGATGGCAGGTTCGAAATTGCACACGGCGCCAAGGTTGGTCATCCCTTCCGCGCGCCAGGACGCAATCGCGTGGCCATGGGCGAGCCCGGTGTGATGCATGGCCCGCGCGGCGGCGCGGATGTCGCGCAGACCCGGTGCATGCAGGCCGAGAAAATGGCTCAGCCAGCTCACGCACCACGGCTCGTTGATCGGTGCAGCCGACCAGATCCGGTCACCGAGCCGGCGCGCGATCACCTGCGCGAAATCGGCGAGCCAACCCGCAATGTCGCGGTTGCACCAGCCGCCAAGGTCGGCAAGCGCGGCGGGCAGTTCCCAATGGTAGAGGGTCAACGCCGGCTTCAGCCCGCGGGCCAGCATGCCATCCACCAGCCGGTCGTAAAAATCTAGCCCCTGCGCGTTAACTGCGCCGCGCCCCTCCGGCATCACCCGGGCCCAGGAGGTAGAAAAACGATAGATATCAAAGCCTGCCGCGGCGACGAGATCGAGATCCTGCGCCCAGAGATGATAATGTTCGCAGGCGCGCGCGCCGTTTTCCGCGTGCAGCACATTGCCGGGCGTGGCGGCGAATGTGTCCCAATGCGTCGGCCCGGCGGCGCCGAGCCCGTGCCCCTCGATCTGATAGGCCGAGGTCGCAAGCCCGAACAGAAAGCCGGGCGGGAAGGCGGATCTTGCGGGCAGGGCGCTCACGGGGGGGCGCCCGGGGCGGGGCCCGTCGAGGCGCCGACAACCAGCACCGCCTCGATCAGCTCGGCCACCGGTGGCGCGCCCGGGGTTGCGATCTGCGCGAGCAACAATTCGGCGCAACGCCGCCCCGCAATGCGGACGGAGGCGCGGGTGGCGGTGAAAATCGGTTCCTCGGCCCCGTTGCGGAAATAGCCCAGCTCGTCGTCATGGGTGAGGATCGAGACATCGCGCCCCATCTCGAGCCCGAGATCCCAGAGTGCGCGCCGCACACCCATTGCCGACAGAAGCGAGCTTGTCAGGAAGGCGGAGGGGGGATCAGCGCGCGCCAGCAGGCGGCGCGCGGCATCATAGCCCTGTGCTTCGGTCATCTCCCCGGAAATCAGGAGCCGCGGATCGGGCACGATTGCGCGCTCCACCAATGCGCGCTCATAGCCGCGCCGCCTGCGCAAGGCGAAATCCATCTCCTCTAGCCCGTTGACAAGTGCGATCCGCCGGTGCCCGAGGTCGAGCAGGAACCGCGTCGCCCGCTCGAAGGCACGGGCACTGTTCACATCGACATGGGCATAAGGCAGATCCACCCCCGAGGCGCGCCCGTGCACGACAAAGGGCAGGCCGAGATCGGTGAGCAGCGCGATGCGCGGGTCGCCCGCACGTGGCCCGTGCACGATCACCCCGTCAACATTGCCCTGCGCGCGCAGGGCCCGATAGGCGCGCGTCTGGTCGGCATCGGCGACAGCGATCAGCACCATGTCATAGCCCGCCCGGGCATAAACCGCGCTCGCCCCGGCGATGAAATCGGCAAAGACCGGGTTCACCATCTCGTGCTGGGTCGAGAGCGGGATCACATGGCCGATCGCCATCGCCCGCCCGGTGGCCAGCCGCCGGGCCTGGCTGTTGGGCCGGTAGCCTTGCGCGGCGGCCGCGGCCTCGACCCGCCGCCGCGTCGCCTCGGCCACTTCGGGAAAGCCGTTGAGCGCCCGGCTCACGGTCGTCGGCGAAAGGCCAAGGAGCTGGGCGAGATCCTTCAGAGTCATGAGGCCGGTCCGGCAGTCGTTTCAAAGCGCTTTGACAAAACAGAGGCTACTCTCGCGTCCCGGAAGCGTCAATTCCCGTGCGGTCTTCGCCAGAATTGCTGCGGATGCAGCATTTTCAGGGAAATCTGGTGGCTTGCCTCGGGGCTGGTTGACATTGAACCGGGGCTGGAGGAGGCTTCGCGTGTCAAAGCGCTTTGGGGCAGAACCGCTGCGCAGGCGATCCGACCCCGGCCCCTGACTCGGGAGGACGGCATGAAAAACAATATTCTTTGTGCGCTGATGGGGGGGATCTGTGCCGCCTCCGGAGCGCTCGCGCAGGATCTGAAATTTCCGCCGGGCGTGGATGACCGTTTCGACTGGGCCTCTTACGACGCGCTCAAACAGATCGATCTGAGGGGACAGCGCCTCACGCTTCTTGGCCCCTGGCTCGGCCCGGACAAGGCGCTGGTGGAAAGCGTGCTCGCCTATTTCGAAGCCGCGACCGGCGCGGAAGTGGTCTATTCCGGCTCCGACAGTTTCGAGCAGCAGATCGTGATCGATGCAGAGGGAGGCTCACCCCCCGATATTGCGATCTTTCCCCAGCCCGGCCTGGCTGCCGATCTGGCGAAAAAGGGGCGGCTCGTGCCCTTGCCGGAGGGCACACGCGACTGGATCAAAGCGCATTACGCGGCCGGAGAAAGCTGGGCCGCCTATGGCAATTATGAGGGGCCGGAGGGCGCCCGGCATCAATATGCCTTCCCCTTCAAGGCCGATGTGAAATCGCTTGTCTGGTATGTGCCTGAAAACTTTGAGGACGCAGGCTATGATGTGCCGCAGACGATGGAGGAGCTGAAAGCGCTCACCGAACAGATCGTGGCGGATGGCGGCACACCCTGGTGCATCGGGCTCGGCTCGGGGGGGGCAACCGGCTGGCCCGCGACCGATTGGGTCGAGGACTTCATGCTGCGGCTGAACCCGCCCGGGGATTATGACGCCTGGGTCGCAAACCGGCTCCGGTTCGACGACCCGAAAGTGATCGCGGCAATCGAGGATTTCGGCTGGTTCGCCCGCGATGACGCCTTCGTTGCAGGGGGGGCGGGGGCCGTCGCCACCACCGATTTCCGCGACAGCCCGAAAGGCCTCTTCAGCGCCCCGCCGCAATGCTACCTGCACCGGCAGGCGAGCTTCATTCCCTCCTTCTTCCCCGAGGGCGTGGTAGTTGGGCAGGATGCCGATTTCTTCTATTTTCCGGCCTATGCAGACAAGGATCTTGGCCAGCCCGTACTCGGTGCGGGCACAATGTTTGCCAAGCTCACCCGGAACCCTGCCGCCGATGCGTTTCTGAAATTCCTCGAAAGCCCGATCGCGCATGAGGTCTGGATGGCGCAAACGGGCTTTGTTACGCCCTTCAAATCTGTCAATACCGATCTCTATGGCGATGAAACCCTTCATAAAATGGGGGATATTCTGCTCAATGCCACGACCTTCCGGTTTGATGGATCCGACCTGATGCCGGGGGCGATCGGTGCGGGCGCTTTCTGGACCGGCATGGTCGATTACGTGGGCGGCAAACCGGCCGAGGCGGTCGCGCATCAGATCCAGACCACTTGGGACACGCTGAAGTGAGCCGCCGCGGGGGGACAGGATGGAGGCGTTGATCCTAGCCGGGGGCACGATCCTTGCCGGGGTCTTTGCCTGCACCGCCTGGTTCTGGGGCGCAAACCTCGCGCTTGACCTGATCTGCCCGGCCCGTGGCCCCCAGGCGGGGCGCAACATCTTGCGCGCGAACATGGTCCGCCCCTGGCTCTTCATTGGCCCCGCCGTGCTGTTTCTGGGCCTCTATCTGGTTTACCCGGTGCTCAAATCCACGCTGATGAGTTTTCAGGACGCGAGCGGCGCGCGTTTTGTCGGCCTTGCGAATTATCGCTGGCTCGCGGGCGATGCCAAATTCCGCGAGGCGATCCTCAACAACTTCCTTTGGCTTCTCGTCGTGCCCGCGACCGCGACTTTCATCGGCCTTGTCGCCGCCCAGATCACCGACCGCATCCGCTGGGGGAAGTTCGCGAAATCGATGATTTTCATGCCGATGGCGATCTCCTTTGTGGGTGCCGGGGTGATCTGGAAATTCATCTATGATTTCCGTGCCGAAGGGCTCGCGCAGATCGGGCTTCTCAACGCTTTCTGGGTCTGGCTCGGACACAGCCCCCAGACCTGGCTCACGCTGCCCTTCTGGAACAATTTTCTGCTGATGGCGGTGCTGATCTGGATCCAGACCGGCTTTGCGATGGTGATCCTCTCGGCGGCGCTCCGCGGCATCCCGGAAGAGACGGTGGAGGCGGCGATCCTCGACGGGGCAAACCCGTGGCAGCTCTTCTTTCGCATCAAGGTGCCGCAGATCTGGGGCACGATCGCAGTGGTCTGGACCACGATCACCATCACCGTTCTCAAGGTTTTCGACATCGTCTTTGTCATGACCAACGGCGAATGGGGCACGCAAGTACTCGCCAACATGATGTATAACTGGATGTTTCGCGGCGCGCCCGATTATGGCCGGGGGTCTGCGATCGCGCTGGTGATCATGGCACTCGTGACGCCGATGATGATCTGGAATATCCGCGCGGCACGCCGGGAGACGGGCTGATGGAGGGGATGGCGGGCAGGAGCGCACGGCTCACCTGGGCCGTCAATCTCGCGGCAGCCTTGCTCGTGGTGCTCTGGGTGGTGCCGACGCTGGGGCTGCTCGTCTCGTCCTTCCGTGACCGCGACCAGATCGCCGCCTCGGGCTGGTGGCGTGCGGCTTTTCCGGCGACGGCGTCCAGCTTCGTACGCGCGGGCACCGCCGCCGATCAGGTCGAGATGAACGGTCTCTGGGTGATTGCCGGCTCTGTTCTTGCGCCGGGGCAGGGGTTGCAGGCATGGGGCACTTCCGCGCGCGCGCCAGAGGCTTATGCGCCGGGGGACGTGGCGGATCTGAAGGCGGGCGCGGCGCTCACAGTGGCCGCCGATGGCCGCTACCAGCTGACATCGCCGACCCCCTTCACCGAAAAACGCGGGCTGCGGATCTTTGTAACCACCATTGCGCCGCCGCGTGCCACATTTGAAAACTACGCGCGGGTGATTGGCGCCGAGGGGCTGGGGCGGGCATTTCTGAACACGATGACGGTGACGATTCCGGCCACCGTCATTCCCATCCTGATCGCCGCCTTCGCTGCCTATGCGTTGGCCTGGATGCAGTTTGCCGGCCGCGCGCTCCTTCTTGCCGCCGTGGTCGGCCTTCTGGTCGTGCCGCTGCAACTCGCGCTGATCCCGCTTTTGCGCCTTCATAACGAGATCGGGCTCGGCAAGGGGTATCTTGGCATCTGGCTTGCGCATACCGGCTTTGGCCTGCCGCTCGCCATCTATTTGCTGCGCAACTACATGGCAGGCTTGCCAAAAGAAATCATCGAGAGCGCCCGCGTCGATGGCGCCACCGAGTTCCAGATCTTCATCCGCATCATCCTGCCGCTCTCCTTCCCGGCACTGGCGAGCTTTGCGATCTTCCAGTTTCTCTGGGTATGGAACGATCTGCTTGTCGCCACCGTTTTTCTGGGCAACCGCCCCGATCAGCTGGTGATGACCGGGGTCTTGCGCGAACTTCTGGGCTCGCGCGGAGGCGACTGGGAGATCCTCGCGGCCTCGGCTTTCATCTCGATCGCCGTGCCGCTTCTCGTCTTCTTCGCGCTGCAAAAATACCTCGTGCGCGGCCTTCTGGCCGGCTCGGTGAAAGGAGGCTGACCGATGAACCTGCTCAACAAGGCGCCGGACTGGTGGCGCGGTGCGGTGATCTACCAGATCTATCCGCGCAGCTTTCAGGACACCAACGGCGACGGGGTGGGCGACCTTCTGGGCATCGTGCAGCGCCTGCCGCATGTGGCCTCGCTTGGCGCCGATGCGGTCTGGATCTCGCCCTTCTTCACCTCGCCGATGAAGGATTTCGGCTATGACGTCTCGGATTACTGCGATGTCGATCCGATGTTTGGCTCCTTGGCCGATTTCGATCAGGTGATCGCCACTGCCCATGCTCTGGGGCTGAAGGTGCTGATCGACCTTGTGCTGAGCCACACCTCCGACCAGCATTCCTGGTTCAAGGAAAGCCGTTCAGGCCGGGAGAATGCGAAGGCCGACTGGTATGTCTGGGCTGACCCCAAACCCGATGGCACGCCCCCCAACAACTGGCTCTCGATCTTCGGCGGGCCTGCCTGGCAATGGGATTCGCGCCGCGAGCAATATTACCTGCACAATTTCCTCACCGCGCAGCCCGACCTCAATTTCCATTCGATGGAGGTGCAGCGGGAATTGCTCGGAGTGGCCAAGTTCTGGCTCGACCGCGGGGTGGATGGCTTCCGCCTCGATACGATCAATTTCTACATGCATGACGACGAGTTGCGCGACAATCCGGCGCTGCCGCCCGCCGAGCGCAACGACCAGACCGCGCCGAAGGTGAACCCCTACAACCACCAGCGCCACATCCACGACAAGAACCACCCGCGCAATGTGGAATTCCTGCGCAAGCTGCGCACGCTGATGAACGGCTACAATGCCGCCGCCGTGGGCGAGGTGGGCGACAGCCAGCGCGGGCTCGAAATCCTTGGCGAATATACCTCGGGCGAGGACAAGATGCAGATGTCCTATGCCTTCGAGCTTCTGTCGGGCCATGCGCCACTGAAGGCAAGCTTCATCAAGGAGACCTTTGACCATCTGGAGCGCGTTGCCGCCGAGGGTTGGGCCTGCTGGGCCTATTCCAACCACGATGTTGTCCGTCACATCACGCGCTGGGGTCTTAACCCAGCGTCTTCAAGGCTCTATGCGACGCTTTTGATGTGCCTCAAGGGCTCGATCTGCCTGTATCAGGGCGAGGAACTCGGCCTGCCCGAGGCGGATCTTGCCTATGAAGATCTGCAAGACCCCTATGGCAAGGAATTCTGGCCAGAGTTCAAGGGCCGCGACGGCTGCCGCACGCCGATGGTCTGGCGCAAGGATGCCGCCTATGGCGGCTTCACCTCTTCGAAACCCTGGCTGCCGGTTCCGCCCGGCCATTACAACCTCGCCCCGGATGCGGCCGAGGCCGATCCGGCAGCGCTGATCCATCATTACCGCCGTGCCATCGCCTTTCGCCATCACCACGGCGCGCTCAAGGCGGGCGCAATGACCCAGGTGCTGGCGCAGGACGATGTGCTGAGTTTCCACCGGATCAATGAGGCGGAGGAACTCCTGTGCATTTTCAACCTCTCCGACCATCCGGTCGACACGACCGTGCCCGCGGGCGACTGGGTAACGATCGGCGGAGAGCTGGGTTCGATCCGGCCGCAGCCCGACCACACGCTCCATCTCGGCCCCTGGCAGCCCTCGCTTCTGCTTCTGAACCGCGGGGGCCGCAATGGCTGACCTGACCCTCGCCGGGCTGACGAAACGCTACGGCGAGGTCACCGTGCTCTCGGGCATCGACCTTGAGATCAGGGCAGGCGAGCTGATCGTTTTCGTCGGCCCGTCGGGCTGCGGGAAATCGACGCTTCTGCGCATGATCGCGGGGCTTGAGCGGATCAGTTCGGGCGATCTGATCATTGACGGGCTCAGGGTGAACGACATGCCGCCCGCGCAGCGCGGCATCGCGATGGTGTTTCAGAGCTACGCGCTCTATCCGCATATGACGGTGCGCCAGAACATGGAATTCGCACTGAAAATCGCCAAAAAGCCACGCGCCGAGATCACTGCCGCGGTCGAAAAGGCGGCGCGGATCCTGCAGCTCACCCCCTATCTCGACCGGCTGCCCAAAGCGCTCTCGGGCGGGCAGCGCCAGCGCGTGGCGATCGGCCGGGCGATCGTGCGCGACCCGAAAGTCTATCTCTTCGACGAGCCCCTTTCCAATCTCGATGCGGCTTTGCGTGTGGCCACCCGGATCGAGATTGCCCAACTCAAGGAAGCGATGCCGGGGCGGACGATGATCTATGTCACCCATGATCAGGTCGAGGCGATGACGCTGGCAAGCCGCATCGTCGTGCTCGCAAACGGCGGCATTGCCCAGGTTGGCACGCCGCTCGCGCTTTATGAACGACCCGAGAGCGAATTCGTCGCGCAGTTCATCGGCTCGCCGCAGATGAACCTGCTGGCAGGCAAGGTGGTGGAGACCGGCGCACGGACGCGGGTGCAGCTCGAAGCGGGCGGCACCGCCTGCTCGACCGTGCCCACGGCCCCGGCCGATCTCGGCCTTGCCGTCAATATCGGCGTGCGGCCCGAGGATCTGACCCTCACGGAGGGGCCGGGCCTCTTTACTGGCACGGTGGAGATCGTTGAGGCGCTCGGTGAAGTGACGTTGCTCTATTTCGGTCGCGCGCCGGGGGCTGGTCAGATCATCGCGAAACTCCCGGGGGGCCATGCCGATCTGCGCCACGCCCGTGTGACCCTGACGACAGCACCCGAAAAGGTGCATCTCTTTCATGCCGGACAGTCGCTTCTTTATCGCTGATGTCGCAATCCGCGCACGCGCGGGGCTTGCCATGGGCTAGAAGCGGGGAAAGCCAGAGTTAGGTCCAGTCGGAGGCCGCGATGAACGAGACAGTGGAACAGGCGAGCAGCGGGCGTCGCGCACGGGGTGGTGGCGGCGCGGCGCGGCGCGCCGAACGCACCGCGGTGCGGGTCGAATTTGCCAAATACATCGAGCGCAACATTCCCAACCTCGAGATCCTGAACGAGGAAGCGCTGTCGATCATCGAGGCCAATGCCGAGACGGTGCTCGAAGAGATCGGCGTGAACTTCGTCGACAACCCGGCAGCGCTGGCGCGCTGGCGCGAGGCGGGCGCCGATGTGCAGGGTGAGCGGGTGCGCCTGCCCAAGGGGCTGGCGCGGAAGCTTTGTGCGACTGCTCCTTCCAGCTTCGTGCAACATGCCCGCAACCCTGAGCGCAATGTGACGATTGGCGGAAAAAGTCTTGTTCTTGCACCGGTTTATGGCCCGCCCTTCGTGCGCGACATCCATGGCGGGCGGCGCTATGCGACGATTGCCGACTTCCGCAATTTCGTCAAACTCGGGCAGATGTCGAAATGGCTGCACCATTCGGGCGGCACCGTCTGCGAGCCGACCGATGTGGCGGTGAACAAGCGCCATCTCGACATGCTCCACGCCCATATGACGCTTTCCGACAAGCCCTATATGGGCTCGGTCACCGAACGCTCGCGCTGCGTCGATTCGATCGAGATGTCGAAGATCCTGTTTGGCGACGCGTTCGTCGACCAGAACACGGTGATGACCTCGCTTGTCAACATCAACTCGCCGCTGACCTTCGACCCGATCATGATGGATGCGCTCGAGGTTTATGCGGCGGCGAACCAGGCCTGCATCATCTCGCCCTTCATCGTCGGCGGCGCGATGGCGCCCGTCA
Organism: Rhodobacter maris; assembly: GCF_900217815.1. Lineage (GTDB taxonomy): Bacteria > Pseudomonadota > Alphaproteobacteria > Rhodobacterales > Rhodobacteraceae > Rhodobacter > Rhodobacter maris. Next base: position 130,062 of record NZ_OBMT01000009.1, on the reverse strand, counting down.
CCGTGGCGGGCACGCTCACGCAGGTTCTGGCCGAGGTGCTGGTGGGCGTGGCCTACAGTCAGCTCATCCGCCCCGGCGCGCCGGTGATCTTTGGCGCCTTCGTCACCTCGATCGACATGAATTCGGGCGCGCCCACCTTCGGGACGCCGGAAGCCGCGCAGATCACGCTTGGCGCGGGGCAACTCGCCCGGCGGCTTGGGCTGCCCTACCGTTCGGCTGGCGCCTTCTGCGGCTCGAAGCTTCCTGATGCGCAAGCGGCTTACGAGACCGCGAACACGCTCAACATCGGGCTTCTGTCGGGCGTGAACTTCATGCTCCACGCCTGCGGCTGGCTCGAAGGCGGGCTCGTGTCCTCCTACGAGAAATATGTGATGGATGCCGATCAGCTCGGCGTGTTGCACCGCCTTGCTGCCGGCGTCGACATGAGCGCGAACGGGCAGGGGATGGAGGCCTTGCGCGAAGTGGGGCCGGGCGGGCATTTTCTCGGCTGCGATCACACGCAGGCGAACTTCAAGAGCGCGTTCTGGAAAACCGATCTCTTCGATTACAAGCCCTTCGAGACCTGGGACGAAGAGGGCGCGCGCGACACCTCGCAACTCGCGGCGCGCCGGGTCGAGAAGATGCTGGGCGAGTATCAGGCCCCCGCGCTTGACCCCGGTATCAATGAGGCGCTCGCCGACTATATCGCGAAAAAGAAAGCCTCCGTGCCGGACGCGTTTCTCTGAGCGTGCAAGGGGGGCCGCGCCCCCCTACTCCTGTGCCAGAAGCGGGCGAATTTTAAGCTGGGTGATGCGGTTGTCCTTGCGGCCCGCGACCTCGAAGCGAAAGCCGTGGAAGGCAAAGACCTGCCCCACCTCGGGGATCGTCTGCGCCTCATGGATCACCAGCCCCGCGACGGTATTGGCCTCATCATCCGGCAACGCCCAGTCGGTTTCGCGGTTGAGGTCACGGATTGTCATCGCACCTTCCACCAGATAATCGCCGTTGCCGGTGGGCTTCAGTTGCCGCTCGCCCTTCGGATCGAATTCATCGGTGATCTCGCCGACGATCTCTTCGAGAATATCTTCGAGCGTGAGCAGCCCCTTCAGATCGCCATATTCATCGACCACGAGCGCAAAATGCGTGCGGCGCTTGAGAAACTCGCGCATCTGCTCGTCGAGCGGCGTGGTTTCGGGGATGAAATAGGGCTTCATCGCCACTTTCATGATGTCGAGATCGGAGACGGAATCAAGCGTCCCGTCACCGGTGCGCAAAAACCGCTCGACCGCGCGCAAAAGATCTTTGGAATGCAGGATCCCCACCACATTCTCCCGCTCGCCCCTGTAGAGCGGCAGCCGGGTGTGGGACGAGGCCAGCACCTGCGCGAGCAATTCGTTCGGGTTCTCGTCGGCGTCGATCATCTCGATCTGGCTGCGGTGGCGCATGATCTCCTCGACCGTGCGGTTGCCCAGATCGAGCGCGCCCAGAAGCCGGTCGCGATCATCCTTGTCGACCGTCCCTTCCGAGGCCCCGAGCGCGATCGCGCCCGCAATCTCGTCCTGAAAGGAGAACATGTTCTGGCTGGCATCGGTGCGCAGCCCGAAGACCCAAAGGATCGCGCGCACGATCACGCGCACCACAGTGACGATCGGCGCAAGGATCTTGGTCAAAATCCCGACCGGCCGCGCCACGCGCGCTGCAAAGCTCTCGGCGTTGGTGATGGCATAAGTCTTTGGCAAGACTTCCGAAAAAATCAGGACAAGGGCAGTCATCACCAGGGTCGCGAGCGCCACGCCGGATTGCCCGAAAAGCCGGGTCAGCAGGGCCGTGGCGAGCGAGGCGGAGAGAATGTTGACGACATTGTTGCCCAAGAGCAGAGCGCCGATCAGCCGTTCGGTATCCTCGGTGATGTCGAGCGCGCGTTCGGCGCCCGTTTCGCCCTTGTCGGCGCGGGCACGCAGTTTCGGGCGCGACGCGGCGGTGAGCGCGGTCTCCGACCCCGAGAAGAAGGCCGAGAGCATAAGCAGGATGATGATGGCCGCGGCGTTGAGCCAGAAGGCAGTATCGAGAAGGGCTGTGATGTCGCTCATGATGTCAGATAATGGGCTGTTGCCGGGCAGGCTTCAAGGCTTGTGGGCAAGCGGGTGATGGCCCAGCACCAGCTCCTTGAGCCGGATGTCGAGCACATGGGTATAGATCTCGGTGGTGGAAAGGTCGGCATGGCCCAGAAGCGTCTGGATCACCCGCAGATCGGCGCCGCGTTGCAGCAGATGGGTCGCAAAGGCATGGCGCAAAACGTGCGGCGTGACGCGGGCAGGCGAGATCCCGGCCGCAATCGCGATGTCTTTTAAAAGCGCATGAAAGCCCTGGCGGGTGAGGTGGCCTTCTTTGGCGCAGGACGGAAAGAGGTAGCGCGACGGGGGCGTGCGGCGTTCGATCCGCGCCGCCTCCTCGGCCGCATCGCGGGTCTTGAGCCAGAGCGCGAGTGCTTCGCGCGCGGGCGGAGAAAGCGGCACCATGCGCTCCTTGCCGCCCTTGCCGCGCACCAGAAGCATTGCCGGATTGCCGCGGGCAGCGGCGACGGGAAGGCCGACGAGTTCGCTCACCCGCATGCCGGTGGCATAGATCAGCTCCATCAGGGCGCGATTGCGGATCTGCTCGGCCGCCGTGCGGCCCTGGTCCCGCCCGGCCTCCAAAAGCGCCTCGACCTCTTCGATGGTGAGCGTTTTCGGCAGACGTTTGGCCTTGCCCGGCCCGGAGATCTGCAGCGCCGGATTGTCTGCCCGCCAGCCCTCCTCATAGGCGAAACGGAAGAACTGCCGGATCGCCGAGAGCCGACGCGCGCGGGTCGATTTGGCGAGCCCCTCAGCCTCGAGCCGGATCAGGAAGCTTTCAATATCGTCCCGCGTGAGGCTGAGGACATCGAGTGCCTTTGCTTGAAGAAAGCCGGCGAAGTCATTCAGATCACGCTCATAAGCGGCGATGGTGTTTCTGGCGGCACCGGCCTCGGCAGCTTCGGCTTCAAGAAAGACGGCAATCCGCTCTTTGAGGGAAAGCCGGATCATCCTCGCCGCTCCAGGATCATCAGCTCAAGCGCGGTGCGCCGTGCGAGGCTCTCCATCCCCACCTTGCGCAGCAAGCTCAGCCCCGCCTCGACCCGGCGCGGATCGCCCTTCGCGCCCTCGGAAATATCGTCGATCGCGCTCAGGATCGCCTCGCCCAGCCGATCGGGCAACAGGGCGGCATAGGCCTCGGGAACGGGCTGATCGGCTGGGGGCGTGTCAAAAACGCGCTTGAGCATCATCCCCTGCGCGTCCGAGGAGGCTGCCGCAGCGGTATTTCCCCGCGCGAGCGCTGCCAGAAACAGCGTCTCGGGCGCGCGGTCGGGGGGGGTGAGGGCGGCAGTCTCAAAGTCGGAGGTCAGCAGAGCGAGGCGGAAAGCGAGCGGTGCCGCGCTGCCCAGATCGAGGCCGGCAAGCCGCGGTGCGGCCAGGGCCGCGAACGGGGCCTCGAGTTCCTGCGCCTGCATCGCCTCCCAGGCCTGCGGGAGAAGTTGGGCAACGCGCGCGCTGCGCCCCGAGGTGAGCGCCGCATCCAGATCCGAGATCAGCGACACGCGGTCCCACACCCCGCCCGAGGCGGAGGCGCGCTCCTGTGTATAAAGGCCGAACAGCTGGTTCGGATCGAGCACACCCATTTTCGCCAGCCGCTCGGCCGCCTCGAGCTGCGCCTTCCAGCCGGAATTGGAACGCAGATCGGCCTGGGCGAAGGCGACGGGCAGGGTCGTGGTGGCCATCGGCTGGCCGATTGCTTCCATCAGCCGGAAAGTGAGTGGCGAGGGGCGGCTGGGCAGCGGCAGGTCGGGCACATCTTCGGCCAGAGCCGGATCGAGGAAGCGCTCGAGCAGATCGGCCTTGTCGGGCTCGATCTGGCCGAGCGCGCGCCCGGTCGAGAGCGCGAGCGCCGCCGCCTCCCAGTCGCCGCGCCGCGCAAGGCAAAAGATCCGCGCCGGAAAGGAGGGCGCAACCGTAGGGCTTTTTTCCATGATCTCGCAGGCGTGGTCTTCCTGCCCCAGAAGCAGCGCCACGTCGAAGCGGCGTCGGAAGATCTCCGCATCATCGGCATCGGCCTCCTCGAGAAGGGCCATCGCCTGTTCGAGCGCGCCAAGATCGAGCAACCGGTCGATCCGCGCCAGAAACAGCATCTCGTTCCCCCCCGGCGCCCGGTTTTGCGGCGGGTCCAGTTCGGCGAGCATGAGTTCGAGCAGGAAGCCCTGCACCGAGGGCAAAGTGTCGAGCCGCTCCTTGCGCAGCGCCGCGGCCAGCACAAGCTCGGGCGTCGCCCCCCAGAGCGCAGGTGGCAGGCCAAGCCGGGCTGCGGGGATCAGCCCCAAAGCATCGGCGGTGGGGCGGTCGAGCGAGTCGATCGCCACTTGTTCGACCGGGCCGGTGCCGGTTGCGGGGGTCTCGCCGGGCACGGGCGGGAGCACGGCATCCGAGCCGCGTTGATAGCCCACCGAGACCGAGGAAGAAAGCCAGTCGATCGCCGACATCGGCGCCTCTGCCCGCGCGGGACCGGCTGCGATGCCGCCGGCAAGCAGAGCCGCCGCAAGGGCGCGATCAATTGCCACCCGCGGCCTCCGCAGGGGCGGCAGGCGTGCCGCCAAAGACCGGTGCGCTTTCGGGTACCGAAGGGGCCGCAGGCGCGGCGGGGAGCGCCGCGGCCGGCGCCTCGGGCACCAGCCCGGGCAGGGTGACGGGCGCGCGGGTCTGGACCGGATCGGCTTCCATATCGCCAAAATAGGCATAGCCCAGCACGCCCAGCGCCGCGAGCGCCACAAGAACGATGACAGCCTGAAGGATACGCCCCATAGTCTCGCTTTCTGCTTGTTGGTCTCTTTTTGCTCGAGTCTTCGTGCGCTAAGAGGCTCCAGAACCGCCCCTGCCGAGGCTGTTTCCTGAAGCCGAAACGTCGCGCGTGCAAGATTATATATGGCTTTTCGGGAAACTTCACGCCATTGAGGGGCGCGAAGATCACGATTGCGCAAGGGCCTGCCGCGCGGCGGCGGGGCGAGGGAGGATCGCGTGGAGGGCGAGCAAGGCACGACACAGCGGCTGCGCAAGACGGTCGTGCTCGTGGGCATGATGGGCGCGGGCAAGACCGCTGTCGGCACCGCGCTTGCGCGTGCGCTCGCCGTACCGTTTCAGGACAGCGACGAAGAGATTGTGCGCGCGGCGCAGATGTCGGTCGCGGAGATTTTCGAACGCGACGGCGAGCCGTTTTTTCGGGCTCGCGAATCGGAGGTGATCGAGCGGTTGCTCACGGGGCATCCTTCGGTGGTTTCGACGGGGGGCGGGGCCTTCATGTCGGAAGCGAACCGGGAGATGATCGCGCGGCTCGGTGTGTCATGCTGGCTCAAGGCCGATCTTGAGCTGTTGTGGAGTCGGGTGAAAGGCAAGAACACAAGGCCGCTTCTGCGCACTGCCGACCCGCGCGCGACCCTCGCCGGGCTGATCGAGAAGCGCTATCCGGTCTATGGGCTGGCGCAGGTGACGGTGACGGCCGAGCCGGGGCTGAGCATCGAGGCGATGGCGCAAAAGGTGATCGCGGCGCTCAAACCCCGACCGGGGCTCTTTGCGGAGGAAGCATGAAAGAGGTGGTGAAGGTTGAACTCGGCGCGCGCGCCTATGAGGTGCGCATTGGCACCGGGCTTCTGGCACAGTCGGGGGCCGAGATCGCGCCTTTGCTGCGCCGCCCGCGCGTTGCTGTGGTGGCCGACGAGACGGTGGCCGGTCTGCACCTTGATGCGCTCCGCGCCGGGCTTGGCGCTATCGAGATGGTGGCGCTGCGGCTGCCGCCGGGGGAAGGCACGAAATGCTGGACGCATTTTGAGCGCACCGTGGAATGGCTGCTTGAGCAAAACGTCGAGCGCAAGGACGTCGTGATCGCCTTTGGCGGCGGGGTGATTGGCGATCTGGTGGGGTTTGCGGCGTCGGTGCTGCGCCGCGGGGTGCGGTTCGTGCAGATCCCGACCTCGCTTCTGGCGCAGGTCGACAGTTCGGTCGGCGGCAAGACCGGGATCAACGCGCCACAGGGCAAGAACCTGATTGGCGCCTTCCATCAGCCGAGCCTTGTGCTTGCCGATATCGACCTGCTGGGCACGCTGACGAAGCGCGATTTTCTGGCGGGTTATGGCGAGGTGGTGAAATACGGGCTTCTGGGCGATGTCGATTTCTTTGGCTGGCTTGAGGTGAATGGCCCCGCGCTTGCGGCCGGCGATACGGCGGCGCAGCTCCATGCGGTGAAGCGGTCGGTCGAGATGAAGGCCGAAATCGTCGCGCGCGACGAGACCGAAGAGGGCGACCGCGCGCTACTGAACCTCGGCCACACCTTCTGCCATGCGCTTGAGGCGGCGACGGGCTATGGCGACCGGCTGCTGCACGGAGAGGGCGTGGCGATCGGCTGCGCCTTGGCCTTCGAGCTGTCGCAACGGCTTGGCCTGTGCAGCCAGGAGGCGCCCTCGCGCGTGCGCGCGCATCTGCGTCACATGAAGATGAAGGTCGATCTTGCTGATATAGAAGGTGATCTTCCCGATGCAGACGGGCTGATCGCGCTGATGGGGCAAGACAAGAAGGTGCTCGACGGCAAGCTGAGGTTCATTCTCGCGCGCGGCATCGGCGCAGCTTTCGTGACCTCGGAAGTGCCGCGTGAGTTGCTGCATCGCGTCCTCTCCGACGCGCTCGCGCAAAGATAACTGGCGCGAAAGAGAGCCGGCGGGGGCCATGCCTCTCGCCTGGCCAGAGCGCAACAAGGCGGTTGGAGCGTCAGCGAAACTGCAGCCGCAGATCCGGCTGATGCGGATTGCCGGGACGATCGAGCGGGTGGGGCAGTTGCAGCGCCGGCCCCTCGTGAGGCGCATCCGCGGCGGCAGAGCTTGAAAAGGTCAACTCGACCAGATCCGGCACGCCGTCGGCGGAGATATGGGCGCCGTTTTGCGGGTGCAGATGCACAAGGCGCAACGGAAAGCGGCAGACAAAATCCACCAGCGTTGCGCAGCGCGTTTCCAGATCGTGAAACTCGACAACAAGCCCCGAAATCTGGTCCGCATGGGTGACAAGCGCGTCCAGACACTCGTATTCGAACCCTTCAATATCCATCTTGAGGAAGACCTTCCCGCCAAGGCTGCGGGCCTCGGAAAGGATGGAGTCGAGCGGCATGTAGAGATCGGCCGCACCATGCCCGACGAATTTCCGGATATGCACGCGGTTTCCGGTGAAGAAGGTCTTGTAGGTCTTCCATACCGCGCGGCGCTGCCGAAACCGGCCCGGCCGGTGCAGGTGAAACAGGGAGCGCAGCATCTTGTTGCGGAAATGGCGCTCCCCCATCGAGGCGTCATAAGCCCGGAGCGGGACCGGACGCAAGCGGAGGAAGTCTTCCTCGAAGCTCCAATCGCTGGCGATGCCCATGGCGAGCAGCCCCTCGGAACGCGCCAGATCGCGCATATCGACCAGATAGCCGCCGTCGAAATCGCGCCCGAGCCGGCGCAGATGCGCCGAGGGGCGGGGCCGAAGGGCTTCTGGCAGATGAACGTCGATCGGCTGGGCGTTCAGCAAGGGCTCACTCCCATTCGATCGTGCCCGGCGGTTTTGAGGTGATGTCATAGGTCACCCGGTTGATGCCCTTGACCTCATTGATGATCCGCGTCGCGGTCTCGCCAAGGAAGTCATGGCTGAAGGGGTAGTAATCCGCCGTCATCCCGTCCACGCTCGTCACCGCACGCAAAGCGCAGGCGTAATCATAGGTGCGCCCGTCGCCCATCACGCCCACTGTGCGCACCGGCAGAATTGCCACGAAGGCCTGCCAGATGTCGTCGTAAAGCCCGTGTTTGCGGATCTGGTCGATATAGACCGTATCCGCCTTGCGCAGGATCTCGAGCTTCTCGCGGGTGATCTCGCCCGGGCAGCGGATCGCGAGGCCCGGCCCCGGGAAAGGGTGGCGACCGATGAAGCTTTGCGGCAGGCCAAGCTCGCGCCCCAGCGCGCGGACCTCATCCTTGAAGAGTTCGCGCAGCGGCTCGACAAGCTTGAGGCCCATTTTTTCGGGCAGGCCACCGACATTGTGGTGCGATTTGATCGTGACCGAAGGTCCGCCCGAAAAGCTCACCGATTCAATCACATCCGGGTAGAGCGTGCCCTGGGCGAGGAACTCGGCATTCTCGATTTCATTGGCGTATTTCTGGAACACGTCGATGAAGAGCTTGCCGATTGTCTTGCGCTTCACCTCGGGGTCGGACACGCCCTCAAGCGCGCCGAGGAAGAGGTCGCTCTCATCCGCCGCGATCAGCTTGATGTTGTAATTGTCGCGGAACATCGAGACCACTTGCTCGGCCTCGCCAAGGCGCAAAAGGCCGTGGTCGACAAAAACGCAGGTGAGCTGCTCGCCAATCGCCTCATGGAGCAGGATCGCGGTCACCGAGCTGTCCACGCCGCCCGAGAGGCCGCAGATGACATGGGCATCGCCAACCTGCGCGCGGATCTGTTCGATCGCCTGCTGGCGGTAGCCCGCCATCGTCCAGTCGCCGGTGAAGCCGGCAAGGCGGACGAAATTCTCGTAAAGCTTCGCGCCGCGCGGGGTGTGGTGCACCTCGGGGTGGAACTGCACGGCATAGAAATTGCGCGACACGTCGGCGGTGATCGCGAAAGGCGCGCCGGGCGAGGTGCCATAGACCTCAAAGCCGGGCGCGATCTTGCTGACGTGATCGCCGTGGCTCATCCAGACCTGTTCGCGACCCTCGTCAAACCAGCCTTCCAGCAGCGGCAAGTGCCCCGCGGGCGTCACATAGGCGCGGCCAAATTCGGCGGTGTGGCTCTGGCCCGCCTCAACGCGGCCACCAAGATCCTGCATCATCACCTGCTGGCCATAGCAGATCCCGAGGATCGGCACGCCGAGCGTGTAAGCGGATTGGGGCGGACGGGGCGAGCCCTCCCGGGTGACCGAATCCGGGCCGCCCGAGAAGATGATGGCTTGGGGCGCGAAATCGGCCAGAAACGCATCGGTGACGTTCTGATAGGGGTGGATTTCGCAATAAACATTCAGCTCGCGCAGACGCCGCGCAATGAGCTGCGTCACCTGAGAGCCGAAGTCGATGATGAGAAGGCGCTGATGCTGGGTCATGGCTCGGCAATAGGCGGGGATCTGAATGAAAGCAAGAGGCGAGGGGCGCTGCCCCCGCACCCCCGGGGATATTTTCACAAAGCCGAAGGGGATGGGGCTCTGTGTCCGATTGTCTCGTGACGCTAGGGCAGCACGCGGCGGCGCTTGCGTGCGGCCCGCGCCCGGCTAATTTAACCTTTGTTGACGCGCCCGCCGCGCCGTTTGAGGGCACGATGCATTTCAGAGCTTTGGTATCAGCCGCGCTAGCGGTGGCTTGTCTTTTCTCCCCGGCTTTCGCGCAGGATCAAGGGGCGCTTGACGCGCCGATGCGTGACATCGCGCCTCTGCTTGGTCTGGTTCCTGCGGGGGCAGCGCCCTTGCAGAGTTATGCCTGCTGCAAACATTGCTCGAAAGGCAAGGCCTGCGGCGACAGTTGCATCAGCCGCACGAAAACCTGTCGCAAGGTGCCGGGCTGCGCATGCGACTAAAGCGGGTGCGCGAAAGCGGCTTGCTTTCGACTTTCTCCAAATATTCCGGGGGTGAGGCCGCAGGCCGAGGGGGGGCGCGCCCCCCTCTTGCTCATTTCTCGGGCAGCAACCCGCGCGGGCTGAAGCGCAGCACGAGAAGCAAGATCGCCCCCATGATCACCAGCCGCATCTGCGGGGCGGCATCGAGAAGGTGATCCTTGACGCTGCCCTCGGAGAGCCCGGTCGCCACGATGCCCATCAAAAGCGGCCCCCATTCACCGGCCTTGATCCAGACGAACCAGATCAGGAGCCCGCCGAGCACCGCCCCCCAGTTGTTGCCCGATCCGCCCACGATCACCATCACCCAGATCAGGAAAGTGTAGCGCAGCGGGTTGTAGCTTGAGGGCGTCATTTGCCCGTCGAGCGAGATCATCATCGCGCCCGCCAGCCCCAGCACGGTGCAGCCGAGAATGAAGATCTGCAAATGCCGTCCGGTGACGTTCTTGCCCATGGCGCTCGCGGCCACCTCGTTGTCGCGGATCGCGCGCATCATCCGCCCCCAGGGGGAGTTTAGCGCCAACTGCGCCGCCCACATCAGCACTGCCAGAACCCCGACGAAAAGTCCGATATAAAGCAGCTTGACGAGAAGCGTCGAGCCGACCATCGGATCGAAGCCGAAGTCCGCAACACGCGCGACAAAGCCCGGATCTTGTTGCAGGTCGGTCTCGTAGGGCACGGGCCAGGGGCGGGGAATGCCGTTCACATTGAGCACACCACGTGCGAGCCATTCTTCGTTTCGCAAGATCGCGACGATGATCTCGCCGATGCCGAGCGTGGCGATGGCGAGGTAATCCGAGCGCAGGCCAAGTGCGGTCTTGCCGACGATCCAGCCCGCGCCCGCGGCGAGCGCCATGCCCAAGGGCCAGGAGAGCAGTGTGGGCAGACCAAGCCCGCCGAGGTAACCAGTGGCGGCCGGGTTGATCGCCTGAATGGCTTCCACCGCCGGGTCGAAAAGCGTGCGATAGGCCACAAAGCCCAGAACCAACACCGCGGCCACGACCCAGCCGCGCAGCTTGCCCCGTATCCGGTTATAGAGGGTGACGGCAATGATCAGCGTGACGATGGCGACGGCGAAGGCAAACAGGATCCCCCAGCCCCCCGCCGCGAAGGCGCCCTCGGTCGGCGGCATGGCGACGAGCACGGGGGCGAGGCCCCCAAGGGCCAGAAAGCCGACGACGCCGGTGTTGAAAAGCCCGGCATAGCCCCACTGGATATTGACGCCCAGCGCGAGGATGGCCGAGATCAGCCCCACGCGCAGGATGCCGAGCGCATTGTCCCAATGGCCCGAAAACATCGTATTGGAGACCGTGCCCTCGAGGATGAAAAGCACCGCGAGCGCCCCAAACATCGCCGGCGCGCGCCATTTGCCGCCCTTCGCGGCTTTCGGTTGATGCGTGCTCATACCGATTTCCCCTTGAAGAGCCCGGTGGGCTTGAACAGCAAAACGATGATCAGGATCGCAAAGCTGACGGCGAATTTGTATTCGGTCGACAGCAGTTGCAGCAGGCTCTCTGGCTCCCAGCCCGGGATCAGATACATCGCGACCTTCTTCCAGGCATAGGTGACGGCAACCTCGGAATAGGCGATCACGAAGCCCCCGGCGATGGCGCCGAGCGGGTTGCCGAGCCCGCCCACGATCGCCGCCGCAAAGATCGGAAGAAGCATCTGGAAGTAGTTGAAAGCCTTGAACGATTTATCAAGGCCGTAGAGCGTCCCAGCGATTGTGGCGAGCGCTGCGGCGATGATCCATGTCACCATCACCACCCGGTTCGGGTCGATGCCGGAGAGAAGTGCCAGATCTTCGTTATCAGCATAGGCGCGCATCGATTTGCCGGTGCGGGTCTTGGCGAGGAACCAGAACAGCGCCCAGACCACGAGCCCCGCGGCAACCAGGGTGATCGCCTGCGTCGAGCGGATCGCGAGCGGTTCGGCAAGGCCCGTCAGGGTCTTGAACTCACGCGCGGTGATCAGGAAGCGCGCGCCATCGTCAAACTTGATCTCGCCCACGCCGATGATGAAGCGGGTGAGCCCGGTCATCACGAACATCACGCCCACCGAGACCATGGTGATATAGATCGGGGCGGCGCGGATGGTGCGGTAGTAGCGATAGACCACGCGGTCTGTGCCAAGGACGAAAAGCGCAGTGCCAAGGATGCCGAAGGGCAGGGCGAGGAGCGCGGTGGGCAGCGGGCCAAAGCTGATGCCAAGCGCCTGAAAGGCCCATGTCACAAGGATCGTCAGCGCCGTGCCAAAGGCCATCGTGTCGCCATGGGCGAAGTTGGAAAAGCGCAAGATGCCGTAGATCAGCGTGACACCGAGCGCGCCAAGCGCAAGTTGCGCGCCGTAAGCGGTGGCGGGCACGATGACATAGTTCAGCACCGCGATGAATGCGTTGAGAAGATCCATCTCAGCCCCCGAGGAAAGTGCGCCGGACCTCGGGATCGGCCATCAGGGCCGCGCCGGTGTCGGTGTATTTGTTCGCGCCCTGCACGAGCACATAGCCCTGATCAGCGATCTCGAGCGCCTGCCGGGCGTTTTGCTCCACCATCAGGATCGAGATGCCGGTGCGCGCCACCTCGATGATACGGTCGAAAAGCTCGTCCATCACGATGGGGGAGACGCCCGCAGTGGGCTCGTCCAGCATCAGGAGTTTTGGCTTTGTCATCAGCGCGCGGCCCACGGCCACCTGCTGGCGCTGCCCGCCGCTGAGCTCGCCCGCGTTCTGGTGACGCTTTTCGCGCAGGATCGGGAACAGCTCATAGACCTGCTCCATCGTCTCGGAAAAATCATCCTCGCGGATGAAGGCGCCCATTTCGAGGTTTTCCTCGACCGTCATCGTCGGGAACACGTTGTTCACCTGCGGCACGAAGCCCATGCCCTTTTTCACCCGCTCCTGCGGCGAAAGCGCGGTGATGTCCTTGCCGTCCAGCGTGACACGGCCCGCGCGCAGCTTGAGCATGCCAAACACCGCCTTCATCGCGGTGGATTTGCCCGCACCGTTGGGGCCGACGATGACCGCGATCTGACCTTTTTCGACCTTGAGCGTGCAGCCGTGCAGAATATCGGCGGCGCCGTAGCCGCCCGTCATTTCAGAGGCATCGAGAAAGCTCATTGCGCGCCCCCGCGGGAGCCCATGACGCTCTGTTTGATGAGGAAAAAGCCTGTCATGCCGACGCCCCCGCCTTGATCTTGTTCTTCAAGCCCCGCCCGAGATAGGCCTCGATCACCGCTTCGTTTTGCATGATCGTTTCCGGGCTGCCCTTGGCGAGCACCTTGCCCTCGGCCATGACGATCACCGGATCGCAGAGCCGACCGATGAAATCCATGTCATGCTCGATCACGCAGAAGGTGTAGCCGCGTTCCTTGTTGAGCCGTACGATCGCATCGCCGATGGTGTTCAGAAGCGTCCGGTTCACCCCGGCGCCAACCTCGTCGAGAAACACGATCTTCGCCTCGACCATCATCGTGCGGCCCAGCTCCAGAAGCTTTTTCTGGCCGCCCGAGAGGTTCCCGGCGCGCTCGGTCTTGAGGTGCGAAATCGTCAGGAAGTCAAGAACTTCATCGGCCTTCTTCAGAAGCTCCGCTTCCTCCTCGGCAATCCGTCCGCGGCCGAACCAGGCATTCCACAGATGCTCGCCCGACTGCCCGCCCGGCACCATCATCAGATTCTCGCGCACCGTCATGGTGGGGAATTCATGCGCAATCTGGAAGGTGCGCAACAGCCCCTTGTGAAAGAGCTCATGCGGCGCGAGGCCGGTGATATCCTCGCCATCCATCGTCACCCGGCCCGATGTGGGCTTGTGCACCCCGGCGATGACATTGAAGAGCGTCGATTTGCCCGCGCCGTTCGGTCCGATCAACCCGGTGATCGAGCCGGTGGCGATTTCGAGCGAGGCACCATCGACGGCATGAAAGCCGCCAAAGTGCTTGTGCAGGTTCTCGACCCGGATCATGTTTCCCCTTGGTGGCCCGGTTCGGGCCGGTATTCGCCGTTTTCGGCCTTGTTTTCAAAGGAAACAGCCCGGATTTCTCCGGGCTGTCTCGGTCTTGGTTTCCGCCTCAGCGATAGCGGACGGTTTCGATCTTGCCGTCCTTCACCTCGATTTCGCGGAAGGTGCCAGCAGATTCGCCCGCCCCGATGAGTTCCACCGAGGACGCGCCCTGATAGTCGACGTCCTTGCCTTCGGCGATCAGCTCAAGCGCCTTGCCAAGCTCGCCGGGCAGGATTTTTTCGCCCGGAGCATTGGCGACATCCATGACCTTCTCCTTGTACACGGAGGGATCGGTGGAATTCGCGGCGGCCATCGCCAGCATGATCAGCGCGGCGGCGTCATAAGCTTCGGCAGAATAGACGCCCGACCCGTCAAAGCCCGCGGCCTTGGCCAGCTCGAGGAACTTCTCCTTGCCTTCGCCCTCGGAGGACGGCATCTGCCCGAAGGAGCCGTTCACCTCGGCACCGAAATTGGTTTCGAGCGCGGAACCAACCATGCCATCCGGGAAGACGAAGGTTTCAAACGCGCCGGTATCGAGGGCGCCGCGCAGGATGCCCGAGCCGCCTTGGTCCACATAACCCGCAATCACCAGTGCGTCGCCGCCCGCCGCCGCGAGCGCGGCCACTTCGGCCGAATAGTCCGGCTTGCCGTCGTCATGCGCGGCGTTGATGGTGATCTTGCCGCCCTTGGCCTCGAACGCCGCAGCGAAGCTGTCGGCGAGGCCCTTGCCATAGTCGTTGTTGGTATAGGTCAGCGCCACCGATTTGATGCCGTGCTCCATGATGATGTCGGTCATCACGTCTGACTGGCGCGCGTCGGAGGGCGAGGTGCGGAAGAACAGGCCGTTGTCGTCGAGCGTCGAGAGCGCGGGCGAGGTGGCCGAGGGCGAAATCATCACCATGCCCTTCGGCATGGCCACGTTTTGCAGCGAGGCGGTGGTTTCGCCCGAGCACATGCCGCCGACGATGCCTTTGACGCCATCCGCAGTGATCAGTTTTTCAACGGTGGCGGAGGCCGCGGCGGAATCGATGCAGGTGCTGTCGCCGCGCACGCCGGTGACGGTGGCGCCGCCCATGAACTTGCCGGAGTCGCTCACTTCCTTCATCGCCAGTTCGGCGCCATCGGCCATGGCCGGCGACATCGATTCGAGCGGGCCGGTGAAGCCGAGCGAGATCCCGAGCTTGACGTCATCGGCAAAAGCGCCGCCGGCCGTCAGGGCAAGAGCAGCGCTGGCCAGGAGAAGCTTCTTCATATGTTCACTCCCATGTTGGAACATTGTCCTGGCCGCGCAGGTTAAAACCGGAGACTGGAAAAGAAAATAGGCCAGTTGGTCAGGTTTTGCCCTGAAGGGCCCGTTCGCAGCGCGTTTTCGTCGCGCCCCGGGCCATTCAGGGGCCGCTCATTCCGGCAAGTCATCATCGAACTCCGGGTCGAAATCCGTCTCCGGGTCGAAATCGAGTGCCGCGATCAGGGTCGGGTCCAGAGTGCCGGGCTCTCCCGGCGCGCCCGACGTGCCGCGCTCGCGATAGGGCGTGGTGCGGTAATGCGCGCGGTAGCATTTGGAAAAATGCGAGGGGCTGGCAAAGCCGCAGGCGAGCGCGACGTTGATCACGCTCATTTCCGTTTGCATCAGCAGGTTGCGCGCCTTCTGCAGGCGGATTTCCATGTAGTAGCGCTTGGGTGAGCGGTTCAGGTAGCGGCGGAACAGCCGTTCGAGCTGCCGCGTCGACATGCCAACCTCTTCGGCGAGTTTCGAGGGGCTGATCGGCTCCTCGATATTGGCCTCCATCCGGCCGATCACCTGCGCAAGCTTGGGGTGCCGCACGCCGATCCGGGTCGGGATCGAAAGGCGTTGGCTGTCCTGGTCGGTGCGGATCGAGTTGTAGATGAGCTGGTCGGCGACGGTATTGGCGAGGCTCTCGCCATAGTCGCGCGCAATCAGCTTCAGCATCAGGTCGATCGAGGCGGTGCCGCCCGCCGAGGTGAGCCGGTTGCCATCGATCACGAAGACCGATTTGGCGAGTTTAACCCCTTCGAAATCTTCAAAAAAGCTGTCCTGGTTTTCCCAGTGGATGGTGGCGCGCTTGCCTTCGAGGAGCCCCGCCTTCGCCACCGCCCAGGCGCCGGTGCAAAGCCCCCCCATGGTGGCGCCGCGCCGCGCCTCGCGCCGGAGCCAGTTCAGGATCGGCTTCGTCGTTGCCTCGGACACGTCAATGCCCCCACAGACAAGCACCGTATCGTCGCGGGTCACTTCATCAAGGCCCATGTCGACGCGTAAAACCGTGCCGTTCGAACAGGTGACATCCTGCCCGTCTTCGGACGCGAGCTTCCAGTCGTAGATCTTCTGGCCAGAAACCTGGTTGGCGAGCCGCAAGGGTTCGATCGCAGAGGCGAAGGCCATCATCGTGAAGCGATCGAGCAACAGGAAGATGAAACGACGCCGGCGCTCGGGCGTATCGAGCCGGATCGTGCCCTGAGAGGGCGCGGGGCGGGAGTGGGTGCGGGGAGTAGTGGAGGGCAGCCGCATTTGCGACCTCGGGTTCGTCGTTTTTTGCACAGATACAGGCTTTCTGCGCGCACGCAAGCCCCCTGTGACAGAACGGTGAAATTCAGCCGCTCTGCGGCTGCGCCGCCCGGATTTCGGGCGCCCGCGGGGTGAAAAACGGGTTTGCCTTGCGCCGCGCGGGCTTTATAAGCCGGGCGATCAAGAGCTCGGAGGGCAAGATGGCCAAGGCATGGACGAAATCGGACTGGCGCGCGAAACCGCGGGTGCAGATGCCCGATTATCCTGATGCACAGGCGCTGGCCTCGGTCGAGGCGCAGCTCGGGCATCTGCCGCCGCTCGTCTTTGCGGGCGAGGCGCGCCGGCTCAAGGCCGATCTCGCCAAGGCGGCGAAGGGCGAAGCCTTCCTTTTGCAAGGCGGCGACTGTGCCGAGAGCTTCACCGAATTCTCCGCCGACAATCTGCGCGACACGTTCAAGGTGCTGTTGCAGATGGCGATCGTGCTCACCTGGGGCGCGAAAGTGCCGGTGATCAAAGTGGGCCGGATGGCCGGGCAATTCGCCAAGCCGCGCTCCGCGCCCACCGAGATGATCGGCGGGGTCGAATATCCGTCCTACCGCGGCGATATCATCAACGGGTTCGAAGCGACCGAGGCCGCCCGCACGCCCGATCCGGCGCGGATGCTGACCGCCTATACCCAGGCGGCGGCCTCGCTGAACCTGCTTCGCGCCTTCTCGACTGGCGGCTATGCCGATATTCACCGCGTGCAAAGCTGGATTTCCGGCTTTACCGACGAAGATGAAGCGGCGCGCTACCGCGAAGTGGCGGAGCGGATCTCGGATGCGATGGATTTCATGGCCGCCGCGGGGGTGACCTCGGAAACCGCGCATGAGTTGGCGGCAGTTGATTTCTATACCTCGCACGAGGCGCTGCTCCTCGAATATGAAGAGGCGCTCTGCCGGATCGACAGCACCACCGGTCTGCCGGTGGCGGGCTCGGGCCATATGCTCTGGATAGGCGACCGCACCCGGCAGGTGGATGGGGCCCATGTCGAATTCTGCCGTGGCGTGCAAAACCCAATCGGTCTCAAATGCGGCCCCTCGACCACGGAGGAAGACCTCAAGGTCTTGATGGCAAAGCTCAATCCGCAAAATGAGCCGGGCCGCCTCACGCTGATCGCGCGGTTTGGCGCGGGCAAGGTGGGCGAGCATCTGCCGCGCCTGATCCGCACTGTGCAGGCGGAGGGCGCCGAGGTGGTCTGGTCCTGCGACCCGATGCACGGCAACACGATAAAATCGGCCTCGGGCTTCAAGACCCGGCCGTTTGACTCGGTGCTGCGCGAGGTGCGCGAGTTCTTTGCCGTGCACAAGGCCGAGGGCACGATCCCGGGGGGGGTGCATTTCGAGATGACCGGCAAGGACGTGACCGAATGCACCGGCGGCGTGCGCGCGGTCTCGGACGAAGACCTCTCGAGCCGCTATCATACCGCCTGTGACCCGCGGCTCAACGCCAGCCAGTCGCTGGAACTGGCCTTCCTCGTGGCTGAGGAGCTGCAAGACCGGCGCATGATGAAGAAAGCCGCAGGGCTTTAAGAGCGCCACACAATCCTTTGAGATTAAATAGAAAGGCCCGGGGAATTCCCGGGCCTTTTCTTCCTGCCTGTCGCGGCAATTGGTCAGTCGTTGCTGACAACACGGAACATCGCGCGGCGCTCTTCGGGCGTGCGGGCGGTGAAGGCGGGTTTGGGCGGTTGCGCCACGCGCGGCACCTGCGCGACCGGCGCCGCCGGCTTGCCGAAATGCGGCAGGCGCTCGCCAAGGCCGAAGGCTTCGGGGCGGACAGGCGCAGGCGTTTTGGCCGGGGTCGGCACGCCCACTTTCACCGGCTCGACATGCGAGGCCTCAACCAGGAAGCGGCGCGGCGTGCGGCCAATGCCCTGACCTTCCGCGACGAGGCAGCCGAGGATGCGCGTCACATCGCCCATGTCGGATTTCATCGGCAACAGGATCATCCGCGCCGTCATCGGCGGTTTGCCAATCCCCGCCTCGGCGGTCAGCACAAGCTCGGCAATCGACGGGCCGGAGAACACTGCCTCGGTCGCATCGGCCACGCGTTTGCGGCCCTCGGGGGTGAAGAGAGCGGTGAGCGGCATGCCGCGCACTTCCATGCCCATCAGATCATTGAGATGCATGCCCGCAAGGCGAAAACGGCCCATGCCGGGGGCGACGCGCTCAAGAATGAAAGCATATTCGAGCGTGTTCTGCAGCCCGCGCGGGTCAATCTCGGCGCGCGCCGGCACATCGCGTCCCTGGCGCAACCCTTCCCAATAGGCCCGCATCTGCGAGACGACCCGACGACCCACGCCAGTGTCTCCGAGACGCGCCAGTTGGTCTTTCATGTCGTGGTCGTGGTCCATATTGTCCATCCCGTTTCCGGCCCTGATCTGGGCTCTGGCGTCCTGATGCTCCGGCCTTTGGCGAGGCGGGTCTTTCTGTTGACCCCGGGAGCGAAATCCTTACTGAACTCTTAATACGCCCTTTTTCGGCCACACGGAGAACTAAAGTCTTAAATGGTTAAACTTGCAGATAGATCCCGCTCGCCGTCCGCCCCCGCGCCGGGGCTGCGCTCGATGACCGCTTTTGCCGCCGCTTCGGGGGCGACGGAGGGGCATGACTGGGCCTGGGAGATCCGCGCCGTCAATGGCAAGGGGCTCGATTTGCGGCTGCGCCTGCCCGAGATCGAGGGGCTTGAGGCGGAGGTGCGCGCGGCGGTCACGCGCGCGGCCGCGCGGGGGAATATTCAGCTTTCCCTGAAAGTTGCGCCCAAAAGTGGAAGCGAGCGGCTGGACCTTTCCATGTCTGCGCTCGGCGCGGCGCTCACCGCGCTGCGCGAAGTGGAGGAAACGGCGCGGGCGCATGGGCTCACGCTCGCCCCCTGCCGCGCCACCGATCTTCTGGGCCTGCGTGGCGTGGTCACCCAGAGCGCGGGAGAGACGAGCGATCCAGCCGCGCTGAAAGCGGTGCTTCTGGCCGGGCTCGACAATCTTCTGGGCGATTTCGTGGCAATGCGTGCGGCGGAAGGGGGGCAGCTTTGTGGCGTGATTGCGGCGCAAATCGAGAGAATCAGCGATCTGACCGAGCAGGCGGCCGAAGTGGCGGAGGCGCGCCGCCCCGAAACGGCGGCAGCGCTGGCCGCAGCATTGGCCCGCGTGATGGAAAATGCCCCCGCCGCCGATGCCCCGCGCGTGGCGCAGGAACTCGCCCTTCTGGCCGTTAAGGCCGATGTCACCGAGGAGATTGACCGGTTGCGCGCGCATCTCGCCGCAGCGCGCGCGCTTTTGGCAGAATCAGGCCCCGTGGGGCGCAAGTTCGAGTTCCTGACCCAGGAATTCGTGCGCGAGGCGAATACTCTCTGCTCAAAATCGGGGGCGACCGCCTTGACCGCAATCGGGCTTGACCTGAAGCATGTCATCGACCAGATGCGCGAGCAGATCCAGAATGTGGAGTAAGACATGCCCGAAATGCGCCGCCGGGGGCTGCTGATCATCCTTTCCTCACCCTCTGGCGCAGGAAAATCGAGCCTTGCCAAGCGCTTGATGGCTTGGGACGCGACGATGCGGTTTTCCGTCTCGGCCACAACGCGCGCGCCGCGGTCCGGTGAGGTGGACGGGCGCGACTATTACTTCAAGAGCCGAGAGGGGTTTGAGGAGATGGTCGCGGCGGGCGAGATGCTCGAGCATGCCGAGGTGTTCGGCAATCTTTACGGTACGCCGCGTGCGCCGGTGGAGGCGCGACTCGCCGAGGGGCATGACGTGATCCTCGATATTGACTGGCAGGGCGGCCAACAAGTGCGCCGCTCGGTTCTGGCGCAGGATGTGGTCAGTATCTTCATCCTGCCGCCGACGATTGCCGACCTTGAGGCGCGGCTGCGCATGCGCGCGCAAGACTCAGACGAGGTGATCGCCGGACGAATGGCAAAAAGCCGTGACGAGATCAGCCATTGGGGCGAATATGATTATGTGGTGGTCAACCGCGATCTGGAGATCTCCGAAGCTGAGCTGCGGGTGATTTTGCAAGCCGAGCGCGCGCGGGCGGTGCGCCAGCCGGGGTTGACCGAATTTGTGCGCGGGCTGAACAGGGAGTTCGAGAACCGATGATCTATGCGCTCGACGGCGTGGCGCCGGTGCTGGGGCAGGGCGCCTGGGTGGCGCCCGATGCCAATCTGATCGGCAACGTCGTGCTGGAAGAGGAGGCCTCGGTCTGGTTTGGCTGCACGCTGCGCGGCGACAATGAAGAGATTCGCGTCGGCCGCGGATCGAACGTGCAGGAAAACGTGATCTGCCACACCGATATGGGTTTTCCGCTCGTGATCGGCGCCAATTGCACCATTGGCCATAAGGCGATGCTGCATGGTTGCACGATTGGTGACGGCACACTGATCGGCATGGGGGCCACGGTGCTCAACGGCGCGAAAATTGGCCGGGGGTGCCTGATTGGTGCGGGGGCGCTGATCACCGAGGGCAAGGAGATCGCGGATGGCAGTCTCGTGATCGGGGCGCCGGGCAAGGTGGTGCGGATGCTCGATGAGGCTGCACAGGCACGGCTCTTGAAATCCGCCGAGCACTACCGCGCCAATGCGGCGCGGTTCCGCGCCGGGCTCACAGCGCTCGGCTGACCTCAGTTCACGCTCGCGGGCACTTCGAGAATTGCAAAATCGCGGGCGCCCCAGATCTGGCGCACCTCGGCGCAGACGATCGCGGTGTTGGGCAGCGGCGCCGAATAAGCGCGCAACGGCCCCTGATAGCCGATCCGGTCAAGCCGGCGGGCCAGATCAAGAATATCGTGATCGGGGCTGAACAGGGGCGCGAGCACCACATCGGGCGCAACCCGCGCCAGAAGCTCCGCGTCGAGCATGTTGATGCGGGCGATGGTGATCGAGGCGCCCGTCACACCACGCAACGCCCGCGGCAGTGCCTGCGACGGATCCACGACCAGAATCCGGCGGCCCGCCAGCGAGAGAGACGCAACCTCCGGTTGCTTCAAACGGCGTTCGAATTCATCGACTGGTGGGGGCATTGCTCCATCCGTTTCGGCTGGTGGCTCTCCACCAGTACATGATCGATCCGCACCAATGTATCGACTAGCCCCCTCGTCGATACACACGGTCTTGATTAGTCCTATGGTTTCCCCGAAGTTGACCCGGGTCAAGCTTCAGCTCGCGTGGAAGGAACAGAAAATTGCCGGATTCGTCAACAATCTCCTTCTCCGAGGCGCTCCCGTTTCCCATCATGGTCGTCTCTCGCCTGCAGCGTGTGGTTCATGCGAATGCGGGGGCCGAGGCGATGCTGGGCGAGGGGCTTGCGGGGCGCGCGCTGGTGACGGTGTTGCGTCAACCCGCGCTCATTGATGCGGTGGAAACAGTGATTGCCGGCGGGCAGCGCCAGCAGGTGCGGCTCCGGCTCGGCGCGGTCGGGCGCGAAGGGCTGGTGCAGGTGACGGTGGCGCCGCTCGAGCCGGGTGGCGGGGCTGAGGGCGTGGTCGTGCTTGGATTTGAAGATGTCACCGCGCTCGAGAATGCCGAGGCGATGCGGCGCGATTTCGTGGCCAATGTGAGCCATGAGCTGCGCACGCCACTCACCGCTCTGATGGGCTTTGTCGAAACGCTGCGCGGAGCCGCGAAAGATGACCCGGTGGCGCGCGACCGGTTTCTGGCGATCATGGAACGCGAGGCGGGGCGGATGAACCGGCTGGTGGGCGATCTCCTCTCGCTCAGCCGCGTCGAATCGGAAGAGCGTCGCCGTCCCACCGCCGAAGTCGACCTTGGCACGGTCTTGCGCGGCGCGATGCAGGCACTCGCGCCCCTGGCCGAGGCGCGACAAGTGGCCCTGATGCGCGAGGGGCTGACGGAGGGGCTGAAACTCCCGGGAGACCCGGATCAGCTCACGCAGGTGTTCACCAACCTGATCGAGAATGCGATCAAATATGGCGGCACGGGCGGCGAGGTGCGGCTTGGTGTCGAGCGGATCGATTATGAGCCGGTTTTGCGTGGGGCGGCGCTGAAAGTGGTGGTGGCCGACAAAGGCGAGGGGATCGAAGCGATTCACCTGCCGCGGCTGACCGAACGGTTCTACCGCATCGACAGCCACCGCTCCCGCGAACAGGGCGGCACGGGGCTCGGGTTGGCGATCGTCAAGCACATCATCTCACGGCACCGCGGCCGGATGAAAGTGGAAAGCGAAAAAGGCGAAGGCAGCCGCTTCATCGTTATTTTGCCCCTTGCCTGACCAAGCGCGCGGCCTCGACACAGCCGCTTTATCGCGCCAAGAAGGGTAAGGAATGCCCTTGATCTCCTTCATGATGCTATGAATTTCTCTGGATGGGTGACGTTGAGGGGGCTGGTGCCCCCTTTCTCATCGTAACCAGATCGCGCCGTTCGGGCCGAGGGTCACGTTCTTATCGGTTACCTCCGCCGCGAGCGCCGGGCCGCAGGGCGTGCCCGTGATGCCCGGCAGCGTGATCGGATCGGGGCCGAGATTGAACAGGCAAGTGAGCGTTTCGTCCGCTGTCGAGCGGGTGAAGCCTAGCACCGGTTCAGGCACATCGAGGAAGGTCATGTCACCTGCGCGCAGGGCCTCGGAACCGCGGCGGAAGGCGAGAACGGCGCGGTAATGATGCAGGACGGAGGCCGGGTCGGCCTCTTGCGCGGCCACGTTGCGCGCGGCCTGCGGCGGTTTTATCGGAAGCCAGGGCTTTGCGGTCGAGAACCCCGCGTTTTCCGAGCCATCCCAGACCATCGGCGTGCGGCACCCGTCGCGCCCCTTGTTCTCGGGCCAGAACCGCAGTCCGGGCGGATCGGTGAGCTCTTCGTAAAGCAGCTCTGTTTCGGTCTGCCCGAGTTCTTCGCCCTGATAGACCCCGATCGTGCCCCGGAACGACGCAAGCATCGCGATGGCGAGTTTTGCCACCGCCTCCGGCGTGCCGTGCTTTGCCCAGCGCGTAACATGGCGATTGACGTCGTGATTGGAGAAGGACCAGGACGGCCAGCCGTCCGGTGCCCCCTCGAAAAAGCTCATAATCACGTCGCGGTAATGCTCCGGCGTGAATTTTGGCCCCAGCATGTCGAAACTGTAGGCCATGTGCAGATGCGCTGTGCCCGACGTATAATCCGCCATGATCTGCACTGCGCGATGCGGCACATCCCCAACCTCACCCACCAGGCAGCGGCCCTCGTACTGATCCAGAAGTGCGCGCATTTTAGAAAGGAAAACAAGGTTTTCGGGTTGCGTCTTGTCGTAGAGATGGTCCTGCATGTCATAGGTGGAAACCGGCGGCCAGCGCTCGGGCTCGGGGGCCGCAGGGGGGTTATCGCGCAGTTGTGCATCGTGCACATAATAATTGACCGTGTCGAGGCGGAAGCCGTCGACCCCGCGCTCTAGCCAAAACCTGAGTACATCGAGCATCTCGGCCTGCACCTCCGGGTTGCGCAGGTTGAGATCGGGCTGCGAGATCAGGAAATTGTGCAGATAATACTGCCCGCGCTCGGGCGACCATTCCCAGGACGAGCCGCCGAAGACCGATTGCCAATTCGTCGGCGGCGATCCGTCGGCCTTGGCATCGGCCCAGACATACCAGTCCTTCTTCGCGCCTCCCGCCTTCGAATCAGCAAACCAGGGGTGACGATCGGAGGAATGGCTGAGCACCTGATCGATGATCACTTTCAGACCGAGCTCATGCGCCCGCGCCACCAGCGCGTCGAAATCGGCGAGCGTGCCGAAGGCGGGGTCGATATCGCGGTAATCGGAAACGTCATAGCCCATGTCCGCCATCGGTGAGCGGAAGATCGGGCTGAGCCAGATCGAATCGACGCCGAGACTGGCCACATGATCAAGCCGCGCGGTGATCCCTTTCAGGTCACCCAGCCCGTCCCCGGTGCTGTCCTGAAAGCTGCGCGGATAAATCTGGTAGATCACCGCGCCGCGCCACCAATTTCTTCCCATTGTCATCTCCCTGCCAACATATGAGGCAAGCATAAGTCCATTCTGCGCCGCGGCAATCCCGGGGGCTGCGATCGCGCGGGTTCGGCTTGACGGCGGCAGGGCGGCGCCCCATCAAGGGAGAAGGCAGGGATTTGGCCAAGGGAAGGTTTGACGTGAAAGATGTAAGCGCCCCCGGTATCGAGGCCTTCAAGGCGGAAATTCTGCGCCATCTGACTTATTCGATGGGGAAAGATGCCGATCATGCCTCGGTCTATGACTGGCGGATGGCGCTGAGCCTTGCCCTGCGCGACCATATTGTCGAGCCCTGGTTTGCCGCGACGAAGCAAACTTGGGATCAGGGCCGCAAGCGCGTTTATTACCTGTCGATGGAATTTCTGATCGGGCGGATGCTCGAGGATGCGGCGATTAACCTTGGAATGCGTTCGGTGGCGCGCGAGGCGATCGAGGCGCTCGGGCAGGATTGGCATGCCGTGGTGGAAGACGAGCCCGATGCCGCGCTCGGCAATGGTGGCCTTGGCCGGCTGGCGGCCTGCTACATGGAAAGCATGGCAACGCTTGGCTGCGCGGGCTACGGCTACGGCATCCGATATGAACACGGCCTCTTTCGGCAGCGCTTCGAGGGCGGGCGGCAAGTCGAGACCCCGGAAGACTGGCTCAAGCAGCGCCACCCCTGGGAGTTCGAGCGCCCCGAGGTAAGCTACGAGATCGGCTTCAAGGGCGCGGTCGAGATGACCGGCGGCAAGGCGACTTGGGTGCCTGCGGAAACGGTGCTGGCCGAGGCCTGCGACATGCCGGTGATCGGCTGGCAGGGCCGCTGGGCGAACACGCTGCGGCTCTGGTCTGCCAAGCCCACGACGCTTTTTGACCTTGCGCGCTTCAACCACGGCGATTTTGCCGCCGCCGCCGAGCCCGAAGCGCTGGCACGTACGCTCTCGCGCGTGCTTTACCCCGACGATACGACCTTCCAGGGCAAGGAGCTGCGCCTCAAGCAGGAATATTTCCTGACCGCCGCGGCGCTGCATGACATTTTGCGGCGCCATCTCGCGGGTGGCTACAAGCTGACCGAGCTGCCCAAGCATGTCGCGATCCAGATGAATGACACCCATCCGGCGATCGCGGGGCCGGAACTGATCCGGCTGCTCACCGACGTGCACGGGATGGAATTTGAACAGGCCATTGATATTGCAACGCAATGTCTGGGGTACACGAACCACACCCTGCTCCCCGAGGCGCTCGAACGCTGGGCGACCTATCTGATGGGCTCGGTGCTGCCGCGGCATATGCAGATCATTGAGGCGATCGACGCCTGGCATCTGCGCGCCAATCCCTCGCGCCCACATTATGTGGGCATCGTCAAGCATCACGAGGTGCGGATGGGCGAGCTTGCCTTCATCACCGCGCATAAGGTGAACGGGGTCTCGGCACTCCATACCGAGTTGGTGAAGAAGAACCTGTTTCCGGAGCTGCACAAGCTGCACCCGGACCGGATCGTCAATCAGACCAATGGTGTCACGCCGCGGCGCTGGATGCGGATGGCGAACCCGGCGCTCTCGAAACTGGTCACCGCGAATATTGGTGCCGGCTGGGAGGCTGATCTGGACAAGCTGCGTGAGCTTGAGAAGTTCAGCGAAGACAAAGATTTCCGCGATGACTTTGCGAAAGCGAAGCGGGTCAACAAAGTGGCTCTGGCGAACTGGATCGCCGAGACGCAGGAGGTGCAAGTCAGCCCAGATGCGCTCTTTGACGTGCAGGTGAAGCGGATCCACGAATACAAGCGCCAGCTTCTGAACATCCTGCAGACGATCGCCGAATGGCACGCGATCCGCTCCAATCCGACGATGGAGGTGGTGCCGCGGGTCAAGATTTTCGGCGGCAAGGCGGCGCCGGGCTATCAGGCGGCCAAAGAGGTGATCCGGCTCATCAACGATGTGGCGAAAGTGGTCAACAACGACCCCTATGTCGGCGACCGGCTCAAGATCGTGTATCCGGCGAACTACAATGTCTCGATGGCGGAACGGCTCATTCCGGCGGCCGATCTGAGCGAGCAGATCTCGACCGCGGGCAAGGAAGCCTCGGGCACGGGCAACATGAAATTTGCGCTCAACGGCGCGCTTACTATTGGCACGCTCGATGGCGCCAATGTGGAGATCCGCGAAGAGGTGGGGGCGGATAACTTCTTCCTGTTCGGGCTCACCGCGGAAGAGGTGATGGAGCGGCGCAAGGATCCCGAACACGCCCGCCATGCGATCTTGCAAAGCCAGGTTTTGCAAGACGTGCTGCAGATGGTCGCCGAGGGGCGGTTCTCGCCTGAGGAACCGGGGCGCTATCACGGGCTTGTACACAACATGTGGCACAGTGATTATTTCCTCGTCGCGTCGGATTTCGAGGCTTACCGTGCGGCGCAGGCGGAGGTTGATCGTGCTTTCGCCGCGCCTGACCGCTGGTGGCGCATGGCCGTGCTGAACACCGCGC
Organism: Rhodobacter maris; assembly: GCF_900217815.1. GTDB lineage: Bacteria > Pseudomonadota > Alphaproteobacteria > Rhodobacterales > Rhodobacteraceae > Rhodobacter > Rhodobacter maris. The sequence continues at coordinate 103,440 of NZ_OBMT01000009.1, read as the reverse complement.
GGATGGGATTCTTTTCGTCCGACCGCGCGATCCGGGGATACATGGCGGAGATCTGGGGAACAGACTCCGCGCTGTGAGGGATGAATGCCGATGATCAAGCTCGACGAGGCGATTGCGCTGGCCGAGGGCCGGCATGAAGACCCCTTTGCCGTTCTCGGTTGGCAGAAGGCGGGGAAGGGCGGGCGGATCGCGGCGCTGGTGCCCGGCGCCGACAAGCTCTGGGCGATTGCGGTGGACGGCAAGGCAACCGAACTTCCGCATCTGACGCACGGGCTCTTTGTCGGGCCCTGGAAGGGCGGCAAATATCGGCTCAGGGCCAAGAATGCGCTCGCGACCTGGGATTTCGACGATCCCTACAGCTTTGGCCCGGTGCTGGGTGCGATCGACGAATATCTGATCGGCGAAGGCACGCACCGGCATCTGTGGCAGGTTCTGGGCGCGCATGTGATCACCCATGAAGGGCTGCGCGGCGTGCATTTTGCAGTTTGGGCGCCAGCGGCCAGACGCGTCTCGGTGGTGGGCAATTTCAACACCTGGGACGGACGGCGGCATCAGATGCGGCGACGCGGGTCGACCGGCGTCTGGGAGATCTTCATTCCCGGGCTGATGGCGGGCGAGGTCTATAAATACGAGATCCTTGGCGCTGATGGCCAGATCCTTCCGCTCAAGGCCGATCCGGTGGGCTTTGGCGCCGAACATCCGCCGCAGACGGCCTCGCTCGTGCGCGAGCTTGGGCTGCATATCTGGGGCGACGGCGCCTGGATCGCCGGGCGCGAGAGCGCGAACAATATCCATGCGCCGGTCAGCATTTACGAGGTGCATCTGGGCTCCTGGCGGCGGGTGTGGGAAGAAGGCGGGCGCGCGCTCAGCTATCATGAACTCGCCACGCAGCTTGTCGATTACGTGGTCGAGATGGGCTTTACCCATATCGAGCTGCTGCCGATCACCGAGCATCCGTTTGACGGCTCCTGGGGCTATCAGCCGGTGGGGCTTTACGCGCCCACCATCCGCCATGGCCGCCCCGAAGAATTCGCAGCTTTCGTCGACGCGGCGCATCAACGCGGCATCGGCGTCATTCTCGACTGGGTGCCGGGCCATTTCCCGACCGATGATCATGGGCTGCGCCGCTTTGATGGCACAGCCCTTTACGAGCACATGGACCCGAAAGAGGGGTTCCATCAGGACTGGAACACCCTGATCTACAATTACGGGCGGCGCGAGGTGAAGAACTACCTTCTGGCCAACGCCTTGTTCTGGCTGGAGGAATATCATCTCGACGGGCTGCGGGTCGATGCCGTGGCCTCGATGCTCTACCGCGATTACTCGCGCCGCGACGGCGAATGGGTGCCCAACCAGTTTGGCGGGCGCGAGAACCTCGAGGCGATCGAATTTCTCAAGGCGATGAATGCGCAGGCCTATGGTGGCGCCCCCGGCATCATGACCGTGGCCGAGGAAAGCACCGCCTTCCCGGCCGTGACCCAACCCGTGCATACTGGTGGGCTGGGCTTCGGCTTCAAGTGGAACATGGGCTGGATGAATGACAGCTTGCGCTATTTCTCCCGCGACCCGATCCATCGCCGCTGGCATCACAACGAACTTACCTTCGCCTCGTCATATACTTACAGCGAAAACTTCATCTTGCCGATCAGCCATGATGAGGTTGTGCACGGCAAGGGATCGATGCTGGGCAAGATGCCGGGCGATGGCTTGAGCAAATTTGCCAACCTGCGCGCCTTCTATGCATTCCAATGGGCGCATCCGGGCAAGAAGCTTTTGTTCATGGGGCAGGAATTCGCACAGGGCCGCGAATGGGCCCATGCCGGTGCGCTCGACTGGCATCTGCTCGATGAACCGCTCCACCGCGGCATTCAGGCGATGATCCGCGATCTGAACAAGCTCTACCGTGAGATGCCGGCGCTGCATTGGGGAGATTGCGACCCCGCTGGCTTCGACTGGATCGAGCCTGACGATACCGAGGCCTCGGTCTATGTGTTCGAGCGCCGCGCGCCCGGTGCCGCTCCGGTCGTTGTCGCGGCCAACCTCACACCGGTGGATCGCACCTACCGCATTGGCCTGCCGCAGGGCGGCACCTGGTGCGAGATCTTCAACTCGGACAGCGGTTATTACGGCGGCGCAAACTGGGGCAACCTCGGGGCCATCGAGGCCGAGGAGATCGCAACGGCGCGCCGCGGGCTCAGCGCCGAAGTTTATCTGCCACCGCTCGCGGTGGTGATGTTCACGCCAGCCTGACAGGGGCGCGTGAACGGGGAGACAAGAAGGGAGAGGGAGATATGAAACCGCAACCGAACCAGAGGCTCTCGTCGCAGGCGATGGCCTTCGTTCTGGCGGGGGGCCGCGGCAGCCGCCTCAAGGAACTCACCGACCGGCGCGCGAAGCCCGCGGTCTATTTTGGCGGCAAGACGCGGATTATCGACTTCGCACTGTCGAATGCGCTCAATTCCGGCATCCGCAAGATGGCGATTGCCACGCAATACAAGGCGCATAGCCTCATTCGCCACATGCAGCGCGGCTGGAACTTCTTCCGCGCCGAGCGCAACGAATACCTTGATATTCTCCCCGCGAGCCAGCGCATCGATGAGAGCAAATGGTATCTCGGCACCGCCGATGCCGTGGCGCAGAACATCGACATCATCGAGGATTACGACGTCAAATACGTCATCATCCTGGCGGGCGATCATATCTATAAAATGGATTACGAGGTGATGCTGCGCCAGCATGTCGAGACCGGTGCGGATGTGACGATCGGCTGTCTCACCGTGCCGCGCGAAGAGGCCACGGCCTTTGGCTGCATGGCGGTCGACAAGAGCCTGCGCATCACTGGCTTCATCGAGAAGCCGGCCGATCCGCCGGGCCTGCCCGACGACCCGACGCATACGCTGGTGTCGATGGGGATCTACGTCTTCGACTGGAAGCTTTTGCGCGAACTTTTGATCCGCGATGCCGAAGACCCGAATTCGGGCCATGATTTCGGCCATGACCTGATCCCCGACATCGTCAAGAACGGCAAGGCGATGGCGCATCGCTTCGCCGAGAGCTGCGTCACCTCCGGGCTCGAGACCGAACCCTACTGGCGCGATGTCGGCACCATCGACGCTTTCTGGCAGGCCAATATCGACCTGACCGATTTCACGCCCAAGCTTGACCTTTACGACAATGCCTGGCCGATCTGGACCTATGCCGAGATCGTGCCGCCAGCCAAATTCATCCATGACGAAGACAACAGGCGCGGCTCGGCGGTGAGCTCGCTCGTCTCCGGCGATTGCATCGTTTCGGGCTCTGAGGTGCGCAATTCGCTCCTGTTCACCGGCGGGCGGGCGCATTCCTATTCCTCACTCGATTACGTCGTGGCACTGCCTTACGTCGAAGTGGGCCGCAAGGCGCAGCTCAGTCGCTGCGTGGTCGACCGCGGCGTGAAGATCCCCGAGGGGCTCGTGGTTGGCGAGGATCCCGAGGAAGATGCAAAGTGGTTCCGCCGGACCGAGGGCGGGGTGGTGCTGATCACCCAGCCGATGCTCGACCGGCGCGCCGCAAAACTGGGCTGAACGGGAGCGCCGGACCCCGGAGCCCCGGCCGGGGCCGCCGGGGCCGGCGGCATGAAGAAGGGGAAGAAGATGAAGCAAGTTCTGTCTGTCGCATCGGAAGCGGTGCCTCTGATCAAAACGGGCGGGCTCGCCGATGTGGTTGGCGCGCTGCCCGCGGCTCTCGCAGGGCAGGGCTGGCAGATGCGGATGATGCTGCCCGCCTATCCGGGTCTTCTTGGCAAGCTTGGCGAGACCGAGGTGGTCTGGCGCGACGAGGCGCTTTTCGGCGGGCCGGCGGCGCTGCATCTGGGCAGGCACGGCGGGGTTGACGTGCTCGCGCTCGAGGCGGCACATCTTTATGAGCGCGAGGGCGGCCCCTATGCCGGCCCGCATGGCGATTACTGGGACAATGCCGAGCGGTTCGCGGCGCTGTGCTGGGCGGCGGCGGCGGTCGCGCGTGACGGTGCGGGCGACTGGCGTCCGGATGTGCTGCATGCGCATGACTGGCAGGGCGCGCTCGCGCCGGCCTATCTGCGCTATTGGGGCACCAATGTGCCGACCGTGCTGACGATCCACAACGTCGCCTTTCAAGGCCGTGTGGGGACCGACAAGATCGGCGCGCTGCGGCTGCCCTACGAGGCCTGCCACCCGGGCGGTTATGAATTCTGGGGAGATGTCTCGATGCTGAAGGCGGGGCTGACCACGGCGGATGCGATCACGACCGTGAGCCCGCGCTATGCCGAGGAGCTGATGCGGGCCGAGTACGGGCAGGGGCTCGAGGGGGTGATGGTGGCGCGCGCAAGTGCGCTCACGGGCATTCTCAACGGCATTGATGATACCGTCTGGAACCCTGAGGCCGACCCGGAATGCGCGCCGTTCAGCGCCACGAAGCAAGCCGGAAAAGCAAAAAACCGTAAGGCGTTGCTCGAAGAGTTTCAGATGGACCCGGAGCTTTCCGGCCCGCTGATGGTGCTGGTCTCGCGGCTCACGCCGCAAAAGGGGATCGACCTTCTGCCGGCCGCGGCCGAGGCGCTTGTCGAGGCGGGCGGCGGGCTGGCCATTCTGGGGTCGGGCGATCTCTGGGCCGAGGATATGGTGCGCGGGCTTGCGACCCGGTTCCCCGGTCGGGTGAGTGTAAAAATCGGTTATGATGAAGGGCTGAGCCACCGCATGTTCGCGGGCGGCGATGCGGTGCTTGTGCCGTCGCGCTTCGAGCCCTGCGGTCTCACGCAGCTTTACGGGCTGCGCTATGGCTGCGTGCCGCTCGTTGCCGCGGTCGGCGGGCTCGCCGACACGGTGATCGGGGCGAGCCCGGCAACGCTGGCCGCCAATGCCGCGACCGGCGTGGTGTTCCATCCGGTTGATGCGCTCGCGCTGCGCCAGTCGGTGCGTCAGCTCTGCAGCCTTTATGCCGACCGCAAGACCTGGGGCGCGATGGTGCGGCGCGGCATGAAAGCCGACCTTGGCTGGGGCGCTTCGGCGGCGCGCTATGCCGCGCTTTACGACCGGTTGCTCGCCGCATGAAGATCCGGCCGGGCAGGGCCGAGGTGCTTGGAGCGGTGCCCGTCGGGGGCGGAACCAATTTCGCCCTCTATTCCGCCCATGCCGAAAAGGTCGAGCTTTGCCTGTTCGAGGGGGAGCGGGAGATCCGCCTTCCGCTTCCCGAACGCGCCGGCGAGATCTGGCACGGCTTCGTGGCGGGGGTCGGGCCGGGGACGCAATATGGCTACCGGGTGCACGGCCCTTGGGCGCCCGAGATCGGCCATCGCTTCAACTCCGCCAAGCTTCTGATCGACCCCTATGCACGGGCGCTGAGCGCGCCGCTCGTCTGGCATCCGCTGATGCAGGGCGGCAGCGCCCGCCCGGACCGGCGCGATTCCGCCCTCGCCACGCCGCGTTCGATCGTTTGCGAGATCCTGAAGCCACATTGGGAAAGGCCTGCAAGATCTTGGTCTCATACATTTATCTATGAGGCGCATCTGCGCGGGCTAACGATGCTTCACCCCGATGTGCCCGAAGCGCTGCGCGGCACTTACGAAGGGATGGCAAGCCCGCCGATCCTTGCGCATCTCAAACGCCTTGGCGTTACCGCGATTGAGCTGTTACCCGTCGCGGCCTTTCTCGATGATCGGTTTCTGGTCGAAAAGGGGCTGCGCAATTACTGGGGCTACCAGCCGATCGCCTTTTTCGCCCCCGAGCCGCGCTACGGCACGCGCGACGGGTTCCGCGCCATGGTGCGCGCCTTCCATGCGGCGGGGATCGAGGTCATTCTGGATGTCGTCTTCAACCATTCGGGCGAGGGGGACGGCTCTGGCCCGACGCTCAGCCTGCGTGGGATCGACAATGCCGCCTGCTACCGGCTGGCGGAGGGCGGGCGCAGCTATGTCAACGACACCGGCACCGGCAATACGCTCAACCTCGCCAATCCGATGGTGCTGCGGCTCGTGATGGATGCCTTGCGTCACTGGGTCGAGGAAATGGGGGTCGATGGCTTCCGATTCGATCTTGCCGCCACGCTCGGGCGCACCTCGACCGGGCAGTTCAAGTCCTGGGCGCCGTTTTTAAGCGCGATCCGGCAAGATCCGGTGCTTGGCGCAGTGAAGCTGATTGCCGAGCCGTGGGACATCGGCCCCGGTGGTTATCGGCTTGGCGATTTTCCCTTTCCCTTCATCGAATGGAACGATCGGTTCCGCGACGGGTTGCGGCAGTTCTGGCGTGGCGACGCAGCGCAGATCGCCGAACTCGCCCGCCGCATCGCCGGCTCAGCCGAGATCTTCGATCGTCATGGACGCCCCGCCACAACCTCGCTGAACTTTCTCACGGCGCATGATGGTTTTACCTTGCAGGATCTTGTTTCGTATAATGAAAAGCGGAACGAGGCCAATGGTGAGCAAAACCGCGACGGCCATAATGCCAACTATGCTGAAGCGCTTTCCGAGCCCGCAGCACGGCAGGGGCGCAAACGCGCGCTCTTGGCCAGCCTGATGCTTTCGCAAGGGGTGCCGATGCTGCTTTCCGGTGACGAGATCGGCAACGGGCAGGGCGGAAACAACAATGCTTATGCGCAAGACAATCCGATCGGCTGGGTCGACTGGCCAAACGCCGATTGGGCGCTTTGCGCCTTTGTGGCCCGGCTCGCCAAACTGCGTCATGACCATCCCGTACTGCGGCAGAACCGGTTCCTCCATGCGAAAACCCGGGGGCAAGATGGCATGCGGGATCTGATCTGGCGCATGCCCTCGGGTGCCGAACCCACCGCACAAGACTGGCACGATGCCAACGCGCGCTGTCTTTGCGCCGAGATCCGGGGCGCCGCCGAAGGCCCGGCGGGGCAGGTCGCTTACGAGGCCTTTTTCGCGATCTTCAATGCCGGTCCCACAACGAGGGTACATCTGCCCGAGGGATGTTGGCGACTGATGCTCGACACGACCCGCCCCGAGGCCCCGGAGAGCGCACATACTGAGCCCGTGACTTGTGTTTTCGCCCAATCCGTTCAATTGTTTATCCGATCGACAGCGCGATAGGAGCTTGCCATGACGAGCCATTCGACCCGGCCCTTTGAAGGCCAGAAACCCGGCACTTCGGGGCTGCGCAAGAAGACCGCGGTCTTCATGCAACCCGGCTATCTGGAGAATTTCGTGCAAAGCACCTTCGATGCTCTGGGGGGCGTTGCGGGCAAAGTGCTCGTTCTGGGGGGGGACGGGCGCTATTTCGGCCGCGAGGCGGCGCAATGCATCCTGAAGATGGCGGCGGCAAATGGCGTCGCGCGGGTCATTGTCGGGCAGGGCGCCTGGCTTTCAACGCCCGCGGCCTCGAACTTGATCCGCAAGCGCGGGGCCGATGGCGGGCTGATCCTCTCGGCGAGCCATAACCCCGGGGGGCCAGAGGCCGATTTCGGGGTCAAATACAACATGGCGAATGGCGGGCCCGCGCCGGAGGCGGTGACCGAGGCGATCTTCGCCCGTACCCGGGAAATCGAGTCTTATCGGAAGCTCGATGCCCCCGATGTGAACCTCGACATGGTCGGAGAAACGGTGCTGGGCGGCCTTGTGGTCGAAGTGGTGGACCCCGTGGCCGCCTATGCCGACATGATGGAAGAGATATTCGATTTCAAAGCATTGCGCAGTATTTTTCATGAGGGCTTTACGGTTCGGATGGACAGCATGTGCGCCATTACCGGGCCTTATGCTGTGGAGATATTCGAGAACCGGCTCGGGGCGGTCAGGGGGACGGTGGTGCATGAGCACCCCTTACCGGATTTCGGTGGCATGCACCCCGATCCCAACCCGACCTGGGCGCATGAGCTGATGGACGAGATGATGGGGCCGGGCGCACCCGATTTCGGCGCCGCCTCTGATGGCGATGGCGACCGCAACATGATCCTCGGCCGCGGCATCTATGTATCGCCCTCCGACAGCCTCGCAGTGATCGCCGCCAATGCAGATCTGGTGCCGGGCTATGCATCGGGGCTGAAGGGGGTCGCGCGCTCGATGCCCACTTCGGCGGCCGTGGACCGGGTGGCGCAAAAGCTCGGGCTCGACAGCTATGAGACGCCGACTGGCTGGAAGTTTTTCGGCAATCTCATGGATGCGGGCCGGGTGAGCCTTTGTGGCGAAGAAAGCTTCGGAACTGGTTCCGACCATGTCCGCGAGAAAGACGGGCTCTGGGCGGTTCTGATGTGGCTCAACATCATCGCGGTGCGGGGGTTGGGTGTGGCCGAGATCATGGCGGATCACTGGGAAGAATATGGCCGCAACTACTATTCCCGTCATGATTATGAGGTGCTTCCCAATGATGTCGCCAACGCCATGCTGGGCGATTTGCGTGATCAGTTGGAGAGCCTGAAAGGAAAAGAATTCCAAGGGCTTGTCGTCGAAAGCGCGGATGAGTTCAGCTACACCGATCCGGTCGATGGCTCGGTCTCTGCCGCCCAGGGGTTCCGGATCCTGTTCACCGGCGGCTCGCGCGTGGTGCTGCGGCTCTCGGGAACCGGCACCGAGGGGGCAACGCTGCGCGTCTATCTCGAGCGATATGCACCGGGGCCCGAGGGACTGACAGAAGAGCCACAGGCGGCGCTTGCGCCGATCATCGCGGCGACAGAAGAGATCGTGGGCATCAGGGCGCGCACCGGCCGCACTGGCCCGGATGTGATTACCTGACCAGCGGCAATTAGGCCCCGCGCTGCGCTTGCGCGTTGCGCGGGGCATCGCGCGCGATTCATCTTACGGGGAACTGATAATCATCGCAGAACGCCATGAGCCCGAGCGAAGTTGTTGGACGCGACCAGGGAAAGTCCGATAATCCGATAATCAGTATTATGTAAAATAATTAGCCGCCACGGCGTCCATATTAGCTGCTTTTTCGTGCAAAACCCTTATTCCGCAGCGCGTGTGTTTCATGGTTGCTTTTCTACGTTGTCAGGATCGTGCAGCCGGTGGTCTTGCGCGCTTCGAGCGCCTTGTGGGCGGTGGCGACATCCTCCAAAGCGAAGCGCTGACCAATCTCGACGTGGATCGCGCCGCTCAGGATCATCTCGAAAAGTTCGCCGCTTGCCGATTGCAGCCAGCCCGGCCGCGCCGTGTGATGAAAAAGCGTGGGTCGTGTCAGCCGCAGCGAGCCACGTGCAAGGTCATTGACTCGAAAATCGAGTGCCGGACCGGAGCTTTGGCCAAAACTCACTAATGTCCCGAAACGCTCCAGCACATCGAGCGATTTCTGCAGCGTAACCGCGCCGACAGAATCGTAGACGGCTTGAACACCCTTGCCATCGGTAAGCGCGCGCACCTCGGCAACAAAATCCCGTGCATGATAATCGATCACCGCGTCATAGCCATGCGCGGCGGCGAGCGCGCATTTGGCCGCCCCTCCCGCGGTGCCAAGCGCGCGCACGCCTTTCGCTTTCAGCCATTGCCCGGCGAGCAACCCAACGCCGCCCGCCGCGGCATGGACGAGCACACAATCGCCCGGCTGCGCGGCGTAGGAATGATGGATCAGGTAATGCACGGTGAGCCCCTTGAGCATCACCGAGGCGGCGATCTCGTCCGAGATCCCCTCGGGGATCGGCACGAGCTGGTCAGCGGAGATCACCCGGTGGCTTGCATAGGCACCGTTCGGCTGAGTATAGGCGACACGCGTTCCGGGGGCGAGATCAACCCCGGGGCCGGCCATCTCAATCACGCCGGCCCCCTCGGAGCCGGTCACGAGATCCTGTGTCACCGGCCAAGGATAGAGCCCTGTGCGCATATAAACATCAATGTAATTCAGGCCGATGGCCGTATGTCTTAAGGTAACCTCGCCGGCGCCCGGCTGCGGGATGTCGCGCGCGACACGGCGAAAATTCTCGACCCCACCGGGGCTGCTCACCACCATCGCATAGCTCATCTCGGATCTCCTCAGATCGGCAGGTTCGGGTCAGGATGACCCGGCCGGGCAGCCGCGTCAATCGCCCCCCGGACCTCGAAACCATGTGCCGGAGCGCCCGGCAGATAGCTGCCGGCGAGCCCGAGGATCGCTTGCCAGAGCTGTGCCGCGACCGGCCGTGGCGCCTCGTCCTCGCGGCGCACCATGAACCAGTGCCGCAGGATCGGCAGGCCCGGGGCCTGCAATGGCACGATCCGCCCCGAGGCGAGTTCCTCGGTCACCGTATGAAGGCTCAGAAAGGCGATGCCGAGCCCCGCCATCACGGCCTGTTTGATCGTCTCGTTGCTATCCATCTCAAGCGTCTCATAAGCTTGGCCGTCGCCCACCCTGTCGAGCCAGCGCTCCATCAGGATCCGCGTGCCCGAGCCTTTCTCACGCGCAAGGAAGATCTGGGCAAAGAGCGCGTCCACCGCCACCCCCTGCCCCGCCAGCGGATGATCGGGTGCGGCCAGGAGCCCGTGCGGATGCGGCCCCAATGGCTCGGCCTGAACGGGAGGGCGGCGCGGCGGCCGCCCCATGATGGCGATGTCGAAGGCCCCGCGTTCGAGCCCCTCGATGGTGGCGGCACGGTTGCCGACCCGCAGCGCCACTTCGATATCGGGGTTCGAGAGGCTCAGGGCCTTGACGAGTCTTGGCGCGAAATATTTCGCGGTAGAGACGACCCCCAGCGTCACCCGCCCTGCCTGACCGCGCGCGAGCGCCGCCAGATTGGCCCCGCCCTGCGACAAAGCGTCTTCGATCCGCCGCGCGGTCTCCAGCAGCGTCCGCCCCGCCTCGGTGAGTTCCGATCCGCCGCCATCCGAGGCCCGCTGCAGGAGCCTGACCTGAACGGCATCCTCCAAGCTCTTGATTTGGGTGTGAATTGCTGGCGTTGTCAGGCCAATAATCTGACCTGCCGCGGTCAGGGATCCACCTTTTGCGACGGCCTGAAGCGCGCGCAGCTGTTTGAGCGTGATGCTGTCGAGGCGGATCATTTTAGATTTTCCTTAAAGCGAATTGCTGAATTTCAAATTTGCATGAAAGCGCATTCGGCGCAACGTCCGGCCAGCAGATGGCAGGAGGAGCTATGGCGATCGAGCTGGAAGACCTCGGGCTCAGCCCGGAACTGGCAGACGTGATGCAACGTCTGGCCGCGGTGGGGGCCCAGGTCGCCCGCATCATCTCTCGCAACGGCGTTGAACGCGATCTTGCGGCGGGCGTTGGCACCAATGCCGGCGGTGACGGTCAAAAGGCGCTCGATGTGATCGCCGATGACCTGTTCCGCACCGCGCTTGAGGACTCCGCGGTGGCCTATTATGCCTCCGAGGAACAAGACGAGGTGGTGAGCCTTGGCGCGGGCACGCTCGCGCTGGCGATCGACCCGCTCGATGGCTCCTCCAACATTGACGTGAACGTCTCAATCGGCACGATCTTCTCGATCTTCCCGGCCGCCGAAGGCCCCGATGAGAGCTTTTTGCGGCAGGGAACCGAACAGCTTGCGGGCGGCTACATCATCTACGGCCCGCAATGCGCGCTTGTGTGCAGCTTCGGGCGGGGCGTGCAGCACTGGGTGCTCGATCTCGACACCAACAGCTTCCGCCGCGTGGCCGACATCAAGCCGCTGCCGCAGGACACCTCGGAATATGCGATCAACGCCTCGAACTATCGCCACTGGCCGGCGCCGATCCGCGCCTTTGTCGATGACCTCGTAGCCGGAGCCGAAGGCCCGCGCGGGCGCAATTTCAACATGCGCTGGATCGCCTCGCTGGTGGCGGAAACGCACCGGATCCTGATGCGCGGCGGCGTCTTCCTCTATCCGGGCGACGAGCGCAAGGGCTACGAGCATGGCCGGTTGCGCCATGTCTATGAATGTGCGCCGATCGCGTTTCTGATCACGCAAGTGGGCGGCGGCGCCACCGATGGTTGCGAGGAAATCCTTACCGCGCTGCCCGGCAAACTCCATGCCCGCACCCCCTTCGTTTTCGGCTGCGCCGCCAAGGTTGCCCGCGTCGCCGCCTATCATGACCTGCCCGGCGAAGAGACCTCGGCCCTCTTCAACAACCGCGGCCTGTTCCGGAGCTGAAGCCCCATGTCGAAACAATTCCCCATCATCTCCGTCGTCGGCTCCTCGGGCGCTGGCACCTCGACCGTCAAGGCCACCTTCGACCAGATCTTCCGCCGTGAGGGCGTGAAGGCGGTCTCAATCGAGGGCGATGCCTTCCACCGCTACAACCGCGCCGACATGAAGGCCGAGCTGGACCGGCGCTATGCCGCGGGCGACGCCACTTTCTCGCATTTCTCGTTTGAGGCGAATGCGCTCGAGGATCTGGAGCGGGTGTTCCGCGAATATGGCGAAACTGGCAAGGGCCGCACCCGTCATTATGTGCATGACGCCAATGAGAGCGCAAAATATGGCGTGGAGCCGGGTCATTTCACTGATTGGGCGCCGTTCGAAGACGATACCGATCTGCTCTTTTACGAAGGGCTGCACGGCTGCGTCTCCAATGATCAGGTGAATATCGCCGCCCATGCCGATCTGAAAATCGGCGTCGTGCCGGTGATCAACCTCGAATGGATCCAGAAGATCCACCGCGACCGGGCGCAACGCGGCTACACCACCGAGGCGGTGACCGATGTGATCTTGCGCCGCATGCATGCCTATGTGCATTGCATCGTGCCGCAATTCTCGCAAACCGACATCAACTTCCAGCGCGTGCCAGTGGTCGATACCTCGAACCCGTTCATCACCCGCTGGATCCCGACGCCGGACGAGAGCCTGATCGTGATCCGTTTCCGCAACCCGCGCGGGATCGACTTCCCCTATCTGACCTCGATGATCCATGGTTCCTGGATGAGCCGGGCCAACTCGATCGTCATTCCGGGCAACAAGCAGGATCTGGCGATGCAGCTGATCCTGACGCCGCTGATCGAGCGGCTGGTGCGCGAAGGCCGTCGCGCGCGCGCCTGAACGAGCGCCCCCCAAACAGATCGGACGGGGCCCGGCACGCTGGGCCCCGAAGGGAACGGCACATCAGGGAGGAGTGCCATGAAGGATATCGTGATGACCGAAGAACGGCAGATGGCCAATGCGCTGCGCGCGCTTGCCATGGATGCGGTGGAAAAGGCAAAATCGGGCCACCCCGGCATGCCGATGGGCATGGCCGATGTGGCGACCGTGCTCTTCAACCGCTTCATGACGCTTGATCCGCAAGCGCCGAAATGGCCCGATCGGGACCGGTTCGTGCTTTCGGCCGGGCATGGCTCGATGCTGCTTTACGCGATCCACCATCTGCTCGGCTATGCCGATATGGATATAGAGCAGCTCAAGAATTTCCGCCAGCTTGGCGCGCGCACCGCAGGTCACCCCGAATACGGCCATGCCGACGGCATCGAAATGACCACCGGCCCGCTCGGCCAAGGCATTGCCACCGCGGTTGGCATGGCGCTGGCTGAACGCATGAAGAATGCGCGCTATGGTGATGATATTGTAGATCATTACACCTATGTCATCGCGGGAGACGGCTGCCTGATGGAGGGCATCAGCCATGAGGCGATCGACTTTGCCGGACATCTGAAGCTGGGCCGGCTGATCGTGCTTTGGGATGACAATGGCATCACCATCGACGGCGACACGACAATTTCCACCTCCACCGATCAGGGCGCGCGCTTTGCCGCCTCGGGCTGGCATGTGCAGAAATGCGACGGCCACGATCCCGACGAAATTGCCACCGCAATCGAAGCCGCGCGAAAAGATCCGCGCCCCTCGATGATCGCCTGCCGCACGGTGATCGGCTTTGGCGCGCCCAACAAGCAGGGCGGGCATGACGTGCATGGCGCACCGCTCGGGGCCGAGGAAATCGCGGCCGCGCGCGCCTGCCTTGGCTGGGAGCATGCGCCGTTCGAGATCCCGGCGGAGCTTTACGCCGCCTGGGGCCGCGTGGCCGCCCGAGGCGCCGCAGCACGGGCGGAGTGGGAAGCGCGGCTTGCCGCCTGCCCCGCGCGTGCCGATTTCAACAAGGCGGAGGCGGATGACACTTCGGCCCTGCCCGCGGCGATCAACGCCTGGAAGGCGAAGCTCTCGACCGAAAAGCCGAAGGTCGCGACCCGCAAGGCCTCCGAAATGGCGCTTGGCGTGGTGAACGCCACCCTGCCCTTCTCGGTCGGCGGTTCGGCCGATCTTACCGGCTCGAACCTCACCCGCTCGAAGGGGATGAAATCCATCACCCCGGGCGATTACGCGGGCGACTATATCCACTACGGCATCCGCGAGCATGAGATGGGCGCGGCGATGAACGGCATCGCGCTCCATGGCGGCCTGCGCCCCTATGGCGGCACCTTCATGGCCTTTGCCGATTACTGCCGCCCGGCGATCCGGCTTTCGGCGCTGATGGGCGTGCCGGTCACTTACGTCATGACGCATGACTCGATTGGCCTTGGCGAAGACGGGCCCACTCACCAGCCGGTCGAGCATCTGGCGAGCCTGCGCGCGATCCCGAACCTGACGGTGATCCGCCCCGCCGATGCGGTGGAAACCGCCGAGGCCTGGGAGATCGCCATGACTTCGAAGGCGACGCCGACGCTTCTGGTGCTGTCGCGCCAGAACCTGCCGACGGTGCGCACTGAGCATACGGCGGAAAACCTCACCGCGCGCGGCGCCTATTTGCTGCGCGACCCGGAGGACCGTCAGGTGACGCTGATCGCCACCGGCTCGGAGGTGGAGATCGCGCTTGCCGCTGCGGACCAACTCGCAGCCGAGGGGATCCGCGCCGCCGTTGTCTCCGCGCCGAGCTTTGAGCTCTTTGCCGCGCAGCCCTGCGATTATGCCCGCAAGGTGCTGGGCACCGCGCCGCGCGTGGGCTGTGAGGCCGCGCTGCGCCAAGGCTGGGATCTGTTCCTCGGGCCCGAGGATGCCTTTGTCGGCATGACCGGTTTTGGCGCCTCGGCCCCCGCGCCCCAGCTTTACAAGCACTTCAATATCACGCCCGAAGCGATTGTTTCGGAAGTAAAGAACTTGATCTGAGGGAAGAGAATGACTGTTAAAGTTGCCATCAACGGATTTGGCCGCATTGGCCGCAATGTGCTGCGCGCGATCGTGGAATCGGGCCGTACCGATATTGAAGTCGTCGCGATCAACGATCTCGGCCCGGTGGAGACCAACGCGCATCTGTTGCGCTTTGATAGCGTGCATGGCCGCTTCCCCGCGACCGTGACGACGGGCGAAGACTGGATCGACGTGGGCCGGGGCAAGATCAAGGTGACGGCCATCCGCAACCCGGCGGAGCTGCCCTGGGCCAATGTCGACATCGCGATGGAATGCACCGGCATTTTCACCAGCAAGGAAAAGGCCGCGGCGCATCTGCAAAACGGCTCGAAACGGGTGCTGGTCTCGGCCCCTTGCGACGGGGCGGATAAAACCATCGTCTTTGGTGTGAACCACGGCACGCTCACCGCCGAGGACATGGTCGTTTCCAACGCCTCTTGCACCACCAACTGCCTGTCGCCCGTTGCCAAAGCGCTCAACGATGCGATCGGCATCGAAAAAGGCTTCATGACGACGATCCACAGCTACACCGGCGACCAGCCGACGCTTGATACGATGCACAAAGATCTCTATCGCGCCCGCGCGGCGGCGCTTTCGATGATCCCGACCTCGACCGGGGCGGCGAAAGCGGTGGGCCTCGTGCTGCCGGAACTTAAGGGCAAGCTCGATGGCGTCGCGATCCGGGTGCCGACGCCGAATGTCTCGGTGGTGGACCTTGTCTTCGAAGCGAAACGCGCCACCACCGTGGACGAGGTCAACGCCGCCGTCCGCGCGGCGGCTGACGGCCCGCTCAAAGGCGTGCTTGGCTACACCGACCTGCCCAATGTCTCGTCGGACTTCAACCATGACCCGCATTCCTCGATCTTCCACATGGATCAGACCAAGGTCATGGACGGCAAGATGGTCCGTATTCTGAGCTGGTATGACAATGAATGGGGCTTTTCCAACCGCATGGCCGATACCGCCGTGGCGATGGGCAAGCTGATCTGAACCAAGCCGGGGGCGCTGCCCCCGGACCCCCGGGATATTTGGAGCAAGATGAAAGCTGCTCCGTGACAAGAGGAAAGCCAAGATGGCCCTGATTACCCTTCGCCAACTGCTTGACCACGCTGCGGAATATTCCTACGGCGTGCCTGCTTTCAACATCAACAACATGGAACAGGGGCTTGCGATCATGGAGGCCGCCAAGGCCTGCGACGCGCCCGTGATCATCCAGGCGAGCCGCGGCGCGCGCTCCTATGCCAACGACATCATGCTCGCCAAGATGATCGAGGCGCTCGCCGCGATCTACCCCGACATTCCGCTTTGCATGCACCAGGACCACGGCAACAACGAGGCCACCTGCATGACCGCGATCCGCCACGGCTTCACCTCGGTGATGATGGATGGCTCGCTCGAGGGCGATGCGAAGACGCCGGCGAGCTACGAGTACAACGTCGCGATCACCGAACATGTGAGCCGGATGGCGCATTGGGTCGGCGCCTCGGTCGAGGGGGAACTTGGCGTTCTGGGCTCGCTCGAGACCGGCGAGGGCGAGGCCGAGGACGGGCATGGCGCCGTGGGCAAGCTCGATCATTCCCAGCTGCTGACCGACCCCGATCAGGCCGTTGATTTTGTGAAGAAAACGCAAGTCGACGCGCTGGCGATCGCCTGTGGCACCTCGCATGGCGCCTATAAATTCTCGCGCAAGCCCGATGGCGAGATCCTCGCCATGAGCGTGATCGAGGCGATCCACAAGAAATTGCCCGACACCCACCTTGTGATGCACGGCTCCTCCTCGGTGCCGCAGGATCTGCAAGACATCATCAACGAATTCGGCGGCGCCATGCCGCAAACCTTTGGCGTGCCGGTGGAAGAGATTGTCCGCGGCATCAAGATGGGCGTGCGCAAGGTCAATATCGACACCGATTGCCGCATGGCCATGACCGGGCAGTTCCGCCGCATCGCCGAGCAGAACAAGGCCGAGTTCGACCCGCGCAAATTCCTCAAGCCCGCGATGGATGCGATGCGCGACCTTTGCAAAGCCCGGCTTGAAGCTTTTGGCACCGCAGGCCATGCTTCCAAAATCAAGGTCATCCCGATGGATGACATGGCGAAACGCTATGCCAGCGGTTCGCTTGCGCCCAAAACCAACTGATCGAAAGGACCCTCATCATGGATCAGTCCAACCGTTACGCCCGGCTCGACCTGAAGGAAGCCGATCTCATTGCTGGTGGGCGCCACGTTCTTTGCGCCTATATCATGAAGCCGAAGGCCGGCTACGGCTACCTTGAAACCGCCGCGCACTTTGCCGCCGAAAGCTCCACCGGCACCAACGTCGAAGTCTCGACCACCGACGATTTCACCCGTGGCGTCGATGCGCTGGTTTACGAGATCGACCCGGAAAAAGAGCTGATGAAGATCGCCTATCCGGTCGAGCTGTTTGATCGCAACATCATCGACGGGCGCGCGATGCTGTGCTCGTTCCTGACGCTGACGATCGGCAACAACCAGGGCATGGGCGACGTTGAATACGCCAAGATGCACGATTTCTACGTGCCGCCCTGCTACCTGCGGCTCTTCGATGGCCCGTCGATGAACATCTCGGACATGTGGCGGGTGCTTGGCCGCGATGTGAAGAACGGCGGCATGGTCGTCGGCACGATCATCAAGCCGAAGCTCGGCCTGCGTCCGAAACCCTTTGCGGATGCCTGCTACGAGTTCTGGCTCGGCGGTGATTTCATCAAGAACGACGAGCCGCAGGGTAACCAGACCTTCGCGCCGCTGCGCGAAACGATCCGCCTTGTGGCGGATGCAATGAAGCGCGCGCAAGACGAAACCGGCGAGGCGAAGCTTTTCTCGGCCAACATCACCGCCGACGACCACTTTGAAATGGTTGCCCGCGGCGAATACATCCTTGAAACCTTTGGCGAAAACGCCGACCACGTTGCCTTCCTCGTGGATGGCTACGTCACCGGCCCCGCCGCCATCACGACGGCGCGGCGCTGCTTCCCGCATCAGTTCCTGCACTATCACCGGGCGGGTCACGGGGCCGTCACCTCGCCGCAATCGATGCGCGGCTACACCGCCTTCGTGCTCTCGAAAATGTCGCGTCTGCAAGGGGCCTCGGGCATCCACACCGGCACCATGGGCTATGGCAAGATGGAGGGCGATGCCTCCGACAAGATCATGGCCTATATGCTGACCGACGAGGCCGCGCAGGGCCCCTATTACCATCAGGACTGGCTCGGCATGAAGCCGACCACGCCGATCATCTCGGGCGGCATGAACGCGCTGCGCCTGCCGGGCTTCTTTGACAACCTCGGCCATTCGAACGTGATCCAGACCTCGGGCGGCGGCGCCTTCGGCCATCTCGACGGCGGCACCGCGGGTGCGATCTCGCTCCGCCAGAGCTGTGATGCCTGGAAAGCGGGCGTGGATCTTGTCACTTATGCCAAGGACCACCGCGAACTGGCGCGCGCCTTCGAAAGCTTCCAGGGCGATGCCGACAAGCTTTATCCGGGCTGGCGCGTTGCTCTGGGCGTGAACTGAGTGGCATCTAATCGGGCGGGGGACATCCCCGCCCCCATCCTCTGGAGAGACGACATGAGCTTCGACCGTTCGATCAAGATTGCCCCCTCGATCCTTTCTGCCGACTTCGCCGATTTCGGGCGTGAAATTCAGGCCATCGAGGCGCAGGGCGCCGACTGGGTCCATGTCGATGTGATGGACGGCCATTTCGTGCCGAACCTCACCTTCGGCCCGCCCGCCGTGGCGGCCTTCCGCAAGCACGTCAAGACGGTGATGGACGTGCACCTGATGATTTCCCCGGTCGACAGCTATATCGACGCTTACGCTCAGGCGGGCGCCGATGTGTTGACCGCCCATGTCGAGGCCGGGCCGCATATCCACCGCACCATGCAGGCGATCCGCGCCGCGGGCATGAAGGCGGGCGTCGCGGTCAACCCCGGCACGCCGATCGAGGCGATCGAGCATATTCTCGACATCACCGATCTCGTCTGCATCATGACGGTGAACCCCGGCTTTGGCGGGCAGAAATACATCGACATGACCGCGAAGGTGCGCAAACTCCGCGCGCTGATCGGGGATCGCCCGGTGCATATCGAGATCGACGGCGGCATGGACCCGACAACCGCGCCCCTGATGGCCGCGGCGGGCGCCGATGTCTTCGTGGCGGGCTCAGCCGTCTTCAAGGGCGGCTCGGTCTCCACGCCGGAGGTCTACGGCAAGAACATCGCCGCAATCCGCGCCGCGGCGCAGGCCGCGCTTTAAGGGCCGGGGCGATGGCTGTTCACGCCCCCGTTTGCGATTTTGGCTGGAAAGCCCCGGATTTTGCCCTCCCTGATACCGAGGGCAAGATCTGGACGCTCGATCAGGTCAGCGGGCCGAAAGGCACGCTGATCATGTTCATCTGCAACCATTGCCCCTATGTACTCGCCGTGCTTGACCGGCTGCAGGCAGAGGCGGAGGCGCTGATGGCTCAAGGGATCGGCGTGGCTGCGATCTGCGCGAACGATGCCGCGACCTACCCGGAGGACAGTTTCGAGAAGATGGCAGAAATGGCCCGTGCGCGGGCCTTCAAATTCCCCTATCTGCACGACGAAAGCCAATCTGTTGCAAAGGCTTACGATGCGATTTGCACACCGGATTTCTTTGGATTCAATGCGGATTATGAGCTCCAATACCGGGGCCGGCTTGATGCCTCCGGCCGCAACCCCGCCCCGCCCGATGCCAAGCGCGAACTCTATGACGCCATGCTGATAATCGCTCAAACCGGCCAGGGCCCGCGCGAACAGGTTGCGGCGATGGGCTGCTCGATCAAGTGGAAGGACTGATGCAGCATACTGCCCTCATCTTCGATCTCGATGGCACGCTGATCGATTCTGCCCCCGCGATCCATGCTGTGTCCAATGCCGTGCTGACCGCGCGCGGCTACAGTGCGCTCAGCCTTGAAGAGATCCGCGGATACGTCGGCAAAGGCGCGCCGCATCTGGTGCGCTGCCTGCTGAGCACCGCGGGCGAAGACCCGGAGGGCGCGCTGTTCCAGCCGCTCTACAACGAACTCGTGGCGCGCTACGAAACCGATGTCGCGGGCAACACGCTTTACCCCGGCGTGCGCGCGGCGCTGGAGCGGCTCGCGGCGATGGGCTGCGCGCTCGCGATCACCACCAACAAACCGCGCGCGCCGGCCGTGGCGGCGATGCGCCATGTCGGACTCGACGATCTCTTTACCGTGGTTCTGGGCGGCGACAGCCTGAAGACCCGCAAGCCCGACCCCGAAATGCTGCACGAGGCGCAGCGCCTTCTGGGCCGTCCGCGGGCGCTGTATCTGGGCGACAGCGAGATCGACGCAGAGAGTGCGCAAAATGCCTCAATGCCCTTTCTTCTTTACACCGAGGGGTATCGCAAGGTGCCTGTGCACGAGCTTCATCACGCCATAAGCTTCAATGATTATGATATGTTGCCTGGCATTGTTGAGGGGTTTCAATGGCCTTGAAGGCGCTCATTTTCGATGTCGACGGCACGCTTGCCGAGACTGAGGAGCTGCACCGGCAGGCCTTCAACGAGACCTTCGCGGCGCATGGGCTCGACTGGCACTGGAGCGTCGAGGATTACCGCGACCTTCTGCGCACCACCGGCGGCAAGGAGCGGATGGCGCGGCATCGCGAAACGATCGGCGCCGGCCCGAGCGACGCGGGAATCGCCGCGCTGCACAAGGCGAAGACCGCGCGCTATGTGGCGCTTGTTGCCTCCGGCGCAGCGCCGCTCCAGCCCGGCGTCGCCGATCTCATCGCACGGGCCCAGGCCGCGGGTCTGCGGCTCGCCATCGCCACGACGACAACGCGCGCCAATGTCGCGGCGCTCATCAGGGCGAGCTTCGGCCACCCGATGGAAGAGATCTTCGAGGTGATCGCCGCAGGCGACGAGGTGGCAAAAAAGAAACCCGCCCCCGATGTCTATTTGCGCGCGCTTGATGGCCTCAGCCTGCCGCCCGGGGAGTGCCTCGCTTTCGAGGACAGCCGCGCCGGGCTCGCTTCGGCGCAGGCGGCGGGCTTGCGGGTTGTGCTCACCCCCTCCGCCTATACGGCGGGTGACGATTTCTGCACGGCAGACTTTCTCTGCGCCGATCTCACCGCTGCCGCAACAGCGCGCATTCCCGAACTGCCCTGAGCCCTTGCATCTGCCGGCCTTCCGCGCCATTTTGCCGCGGAAGGAAGAGGAGATAAGATGCTGGACTTGCGCTTTCTCGCGCCCGATTTCGCCGTGGCGCCCCAGATCGATCTGGCCGATGTGGCCGAGGCGGCGCGGCTCGGGTTTCGCACCCTGATCAACAACCGCCCCGATGCGGAAGTGCCGCCCGGATTGCAGCATGAGGCTTTTCGTGCGTCGGCCGAAACGGCGGGACTGCACTATCACTTCCTGCCCTATGAGCCCGGCGAGCTCACGCCGGATCTGATCGCTGGCTTCGAGGCGGCGCGTCACACGGCCCCCTCGCCGGTATTGGCCTGGTGCCGCTCGGGTACGCGCTGCTCGCATCTCTGGGCCTTGTCCGAAGCGCCCAACCGACCGATCGAGGATATCCTGCGTGCAACGATTCGGGCGGGCTACGACCTCTCCGCACTGGAGTTGCTGATGCGCGCCCGTGCCACCGGACGCGGCTGAGTTTCGCAACCCGCCACTATTCGGTCATAAAGGGAAATTTCGTTTCGCAAATGCGCCTTTCATCCGCGTTCCGGGCTGCGACGAAGTGATTTTCGACACATCGCGCGGTGGCTTTCGATTGCGCCGGCTCACGCTCCTGTGTCACATTCGGGCCAATACAAAGTTCAGAAAAGCAAAAATGCGCGATGCTCGAGCATCTGGAAACCGTCTTCCTCGCTGAAGACATAGGCACGATCTGGTCGCTTCACTGTGCCCGGATGGCAAAATTCGGGTTCGATCGCCTTCTTTACGGGTTCACCCGCTTTCTTGCGCCGCAGCTTGAGGGCAGTATCGATGATACGCTGATCCTGTCCAATCACGCGCCCGAATATCTGGATGTGTTTCTCGGCGAACGGCTTTTTGTCGAGGCGCCGATGGTGCGATGGGCCGCCGATTCGGTGGGTGCGCAATCCTGGAGCCGCGTGCAGGAGTATTATGCCCGCAAAGCCGTCACCCCGGGGTTGCAGCGCGTGTTCGACCTCAATCGTCGCTTCGGCATCGTGGCGGGCTATTCGATTTCCTTTTCCGATCCTTCGACTCGCGCCAAGGGCGCAATCGGGCTGTGCGCCCGGGCCGGGTTGAGCCAGGAGGATGTCGAAGAGATCTGGGCCGAGCATGGCCGCACGATCTGGGTGCTCAATACTGCAATGCATCTGAAGATCAGCTCGCTCCCCTTCCCGACAACGCGGCGCGCGCTCACCCCGCGGCAGCGCGAAGTGCTCGAATGGGTCGGCGATGGCAAGACCATCGCAGATATCGCGCAGATCATGGGGCTGACCTGCGCGACGGTAGAAAAGCATCTGCGGCTCGCGCGCGAGGTGCTGGAAGTCGAGACAACAGCGCAGGCAGTGCTCAAGGCGACACTGCAGAAGCAACTCTTCCTTACCGCGCTCTAGGCCGGCGCTGCGACATTTTTGCTAAGGTATGGAATCCCCTACTCGCCAGATGCCCGTCTCTCGCCTTAAGTTGGTGACGTTCCGTGAGTGGTGGCTTCGGCCAGGAACGTGGGCGCAGCCGAGTATTGATCCGGCGAGGCCCAAACCGGTTTTCCGGAACGGCCCGGACGGCTTATATTCGCCGTTCCGGGTCGTTTTTATTCCGGGCCCCGGTTTGCTTCTCTTCCGGGCCGGGCACCACAGGTCATCTGCGTGGCGCCTCAAACGATTCCGTAGCTACACGACCGAGAAAGCGCAAAGCAAGCAAAACGCCGCCCCTAAGGGCGGCGTATGACTTTAGTTAGATGCCGATCCGGCGAGGTTTATGCGCCGGCGATCTTCGCCACTTCGGCGGCGAAATCCTCTTCCTTCTTCTCAACGCCCTCGCCCACGGCGAGACGTGCGAAACCGGTGATTTCCACGCCCGCCTCGGTCGCGGCCTGGGCCACGGTGATATCGGGGTTGATCACGAATTTCTGGTTCACGAGGGTCACTTCCTCGAGGAACTTCTTCATCCGGCCCGGGATGATGTTATTGTGGATCACCTGCTCGGGCTTCGGTTTCGCGGCGGTCGCGTTCTCTTCCAGCGCCTTTTCGGTCTGCACTTTCAGCTCGCGCGCAACCACTTCCGGATCGAGGTTCGATTCATCAAGCGACATCGGCGCGGTGGCGGCGATGTGCATGGCGATCTGCTTGCCGATCTCCTGCGCCTTGGCGGCATCGCCCTTCAGCGCCACCAGCACGCCGATCTTGCCCATCTCGGGCGCGGCGGCATTGTGGACATAGGAGACGATGGTGTCACCTTCGAGCACATGCAGACGACGGAAGGTCATGTTCTCGCCGATCCGGGCAATGGCTTCGCCGAGCACTTCGTCGACAGTCTTGCCGTTCAGCGCGGAGGCTTTCACCACTTCGACCGATTCGCCCACGTCGAGCGCCACTTTCGCGACATCGCGCACCAGCGCCTGGAAATCCTCGTTCTTGGCGACGAAATCGGTTTCCGAGTTGATCTCGATCGCCACGCCGCGACCAGTGGTGACCGCCACGCCCACGAGACCTTCGGCGGCCACGCGGTCGGCTTTCTTGGCGGCTTTCGCGAGGCCTTTGGTGCGCAGCCAGTCGATCGCGGCTTCCATGTTGCCGTCGGTCTCGGTCAGCGCTTTTTTCGCATCCATCATGCCGGCGCCAGTGGTGTCGCGCAGCTCTTTCACCATTGCAGCGGTGATCGCCATGGGATTTCTCCTCTGAATTGGGTGAGGGCGGGGTTACCCCCGCCCGATGTCATTCGCGTGACGCCCCGAAACGTCCGGGGCGCCGCAAAATCAGGCCTCCGCGGCCTCTTCGGCCGGCGCCTCTTCCAGAGCGCCGAGGTCCACACCGGCGGCGCCCATCTGGGCGCTCATGCCGTCGAGCGCGGCGCGGCTCACCAGATCGCAATAAAGCGCGATGGCGCGGGCGGCGTCATCGTTGCCGGGAATGATGTAGTCAACGCCCTTGGGCGAGCAGTTCGTGTCGACCACGGCCACAACCGGGATGCCGAGCTTCTGCGCTTCGAGAATTGCGAGGTCTTCTTTCGACACGTCGATCACGAAGAGCAGGTCCGGCAGACCGCCCATTTCGCGGATGCCACCAAGCGAGGCTTGCAGTTTGGCCTGCTCGCGTTCCATGCCCAGACGCTCTTTCTTGGTCAGGCCTTCGGCGCCCGAGGCCATGATCTCGTCGATGTGCTTGAGCCGCGCGATCGACTGGGAAACGGTTTTCCAGTTCGTCAGCGTGCCACCGAGCCAGCGGTGGTTCATGTAGTATTGCGCGCATTTTTCAGCGGCTTCGGCGACGGCTTTGGAGGCCTGACGCTTGGTGCCGACAAAGAGCACACGGCCGCCCTTGGCGACGGTCTCGCGCACCACGTTGAGCGCGGCGTCGAGCATCGGCACGGTCTGGGTCAGATCGAGGATGTGGATACCGTTGCGCTCGCCATAGATGAACTCCGCCATGCGCGGGTTCCAGCGTTGCGTCTGGTGGCCATAGTGAACGCCAGCTTCCAAGAGCTGACGCATCGAGAAATCGGGAAGCGCCATGTTCCATTCCTTTCCGGTTTGCGCCTGAGCGGAGGATTTCAGGGTTGCCCCCAACCGGTGGACCAAACGGGGATGTCTCCCGCCGCCGGCCCGCCTCCGCCTGTGAAGTGTGCGCCCTTTAGGGGATTCCGACGGATATGGCAAGCCCCCTGCCCTTCTCCCTGCCCCAAGGCCCGCAAATCGCAGCTGCGGGAGCCTCCGGCGGGGATATTTGGCGCAAGATGAAAGCGGCGTTCGCTGTTTTGGCCCTTTCATCTTGCCCCAAATATCCCGGGGGGAGGCGCGAAAGCGCCGTGGGGGGCAGAGCCCCCCTTGCGTCCGGCGAACAGCCATAGCACCAAGGGGCATGACCCATAACCCCGAGGCGTCCGTGCCCGAGACCCCGCCCCCCGACATTCTCTGCATCGGCTCCGTTCTGTGGGACATCATTGGCCGCACGCCCTTTCACATGCGCGCGGGCGCCGATGTGGCGGGGCGGATCTCGCGCCTGCCGGGCGGAGTGGCGATGAATATTGCCATGACGCTCACCCGCTTCGGCCTCACCCCCGCGGTACTCACCGCAATCGGGCGCGATGCACAGGGGGCGGAACTCATGCGCGCGGCCGAGGCGATGGGGATCGACTGTCACTATATCTACCGTTCCGACGACCTGCCGACCGATCGCTATATGGCGATCGAGGGGGCGAACGGGCTGATTGCAGCGGTGGCCGATGCCCACAGCCTTGAGGCGGCGGGCGACAAGATCCTGCGCGCGCTGGCGGATGGCCGTCTAGGCAGTCCGGAGGCGCCCTGGGAGGGGCCGATCGCGCTCGACGGCAACCTGACGCAACAGCTTCTGGCGCAGATCGCGCGCGACCCGCTCTTTGCCCGCGCCGATCTGCGCGTGGCGCCGGCAAGCCCGGGCAAGGCCGAGCGGCTCGCCCCGCTTCTCACCCATTCGGGGGCCACGCTCTATCTCAACCGCGAAGAGGCGGGCATTCTGTGCCAGCGCAACTTCGAAAGCGCCGAGACGGCCGCCGCCGGCGTGATCGCACGCGGCGCGCGGCGCGTCCTTGTCACCGATGGCGGGCGTGCCGCGGCCGATGGTTGTGGCGAGAAGGGCGTGATCTCGGCCGCGCCCCCCGAGGTTCTCGTCACCCGCGTCACCGGCGCGGGCGACACGTTCATGGCGGCCCATCTCGTGGCCGAGTGCGAGGGCGCCTCTCGCGCCGAAGCGCTTGCGCGCGCCCTCACCGCCGCCGCCCGTTATGTTTCCGGAGATCAGAGCCTGTGACCCTGCCCCTTTCTTTCGCCCCCGAAGTCCGCACAGCCCTTGATGCCGGTCGCCCCGTCGTTGCGCTTGAGAGCACGATCATCACTCATGGCATGCCCTATCCGCAAAACCTCGAGACCGCGCGCGCGGTCGAGGCGGAGGTACGCGCCGCCGGGGCAACCCCCGCGACCATCGCGGTTTCGGGCGGGCAGATCCACATTGGCCTTACCCCGGAAGAGCTTGAAAAGCTCGCGCAAACGCCAGATGCGATGAAGCTCTCGCGGGCCGATCTGGCGTTTTGCCTCGCGGCCGGGCGCACCGGCGCCACCACCGTTGCGGCGACGATGATCTGCGCCCATCTGGCGGGCATTGGGGTCTTTGCCACCGGCGGCATCGGCGGCGTGCACCGCGGTGCGGAAGAGAGCTTCGACATTTCCGCCGATCTTGCCGAGCTTGGCCTGACCCCGGTCACCGTGGTGGCGGCGGGCGCGAAAGCCATTCTCGATCTGCCGAAAACGCTCGAAGTGCTGGAAACGCATGGCGTGCCGGTGATCGCCTATGGTCAGGACGAGCTGCCCGCCTTTTGGTCGCGCGCCTCCGGCCTCAAGGCGCCCCTGCGCGCCGACAGCCCGGCCCAGATCGCGCAGGCACATCTGCTGCGCGCGCGGCTCGGCCTTGCGGGCGGCCAGCTCATTGCGAACCCGATCCCCGAAGCGGCCGAGATCCCGCGCGAAGAGATCGTGCCCGCCATCGAGGCGGCCCTCGCCGAGGCCGCGGCGCAGGGGATCGCGGCAAAAGAGGTCACGCCGTTCCTGCTGTCGCGCATTTTCGAGTTGACCGAAGGGCGCTCGCTTGTCGCCAATATTGCCCTCGTTCTGAACAACGCGCGCCTTGCCAGCGCGATTGCCGCAGAAATCGCGAAAGCTTAGGGTCTGGTGGATTGCTTTCGGCCGGGGGCGTGCTTACCTGATCCGAAAGTCCCTCAGATCCGGCCCCTTCATGACCCAACCCGAAAATGCCCCGCCGCCCCACGACGCCGACAACCAGCACCCGCATAAACGCGGCCTGCTGGCGGGGCTCCGGGCCTCCTTCCTGACCGGGCTGGTGGTGATTTCACCGGTTGCGCTGACGCTCTGGCTGATGTGGAGCGTGGCCGGGATGGTGGATGGTTGGGTGCTGCCCTTCATCCCCACCCATCTGCAGCCCGAAACCTATGTCGGCACCAATCTGCGCGGCGTGGGCGTGGTGATCTTCCTGATCTTCACCATCGTCGTGGGCGCATTGGCGCGCAACTTCATTGGCCGCGCCATCATTCGTTTTGGCGAGGGGCTCGTGGACCGCACGCCGATCGTGCGCTCGGTCTACAATGGCGTAAAACAGATCGCCGAAACCGTGCTGAGCACGGGTGACACGAAGTTCGACCGGGCCTGCATCATCGAATATCCGCGCAAGGGCCTCAAAGCGATCGCCTTCGTCTCCTCGCGCGCCAAGGGTGAAGTGGCGGCGAACGGCGCAGCAGATGACCCGCTCGTTTCGGTCTTCCTGCCCACCACGCCGAACCCGACCTCGGGCTTTCTGCTGTTCGTGCCGGAAAGCGAAATCAGTTATCTTGACATGACGGTGGAAGATGCGGCGAAGCTGATCATCTCGGCCGGGCTCGTCTATCCGAACGATAAGAAGATCGTCGAGCAACGCACTGGCTGGAAAACAGAAAAGAAAATCGTTAAAGCGCCGGAAAAAGACCCGGAGGCGGCCTGAGCCGCCTCCTGAGCTGGCTCAAAGGGCCGTCCAGCCGCCATCGACCGAGATCGTGGTGCCGGTGATTTGCGCCGCAGCATCCGAGCACAGAAACACCGCCGTGCCGCCGATTTGCTCCACGGTCGCGAATTCTTTCGAGGGCTGACGCGTCAGCATCACCTCGCGGATCACCGTCTCGCGGTCCATGTCATGCACTTTCATCTGGTCGGGGATCTGCGCCTCCACGAGCGGCGTGAGTACATAGCCCGGGCAGATCGCATTGCAGGTGATCGGCTCCTCGGCGGTTTCGAGCGCGACTGTCTTCGTCAAACCAACCACGCCGTGCTTCGCCGCAACATAGGCGGATTTGAACGGCGAGGCGGTCAACCCATGCGCCGAGGCAACGTTCACCACACGCCCCCAACCCGCTTTGCGCATCATCGGCAGCGCCGCAGCGGTGGTGTGAAAGGCGGAAGAAAGGTTGATCGCGAGGATCGCATCCCATTTTTCCGGCGGGAATTCATCAACCGCGGCCACATGCTGAATGCCGGCGTTGTTGACGAGAATATCGCAGCGCCCGGCCTGCTCAACAAGCGCGCGGCACTCTGCCCCCTTCGACATATCGGCCTTGATGTAGCGCGCGTTGACGCTGAATTCCTTCCCCAGAGCGGCGGCAAGCGCATGATCCTCGTCGCGATCGGTAAAGGAATTGAGCACCACATCGGCGCCAGCACGCGCCAGTTCGCGCGCTACGCCAAGGCCGATGCCCGAATTCGATCCGGTGATGATGGCGATCTTGCCCTTCAGGCTCATGATATCCTCCTTTGAAATATCTTGTCCCTAACAAGCACCGGCGCGCTGCGGTTCCGCAACTGGAACCGCGCGACTGATCGAAATTTCGTGAGTGCACCCGACCGGCGAAAAGAAAAAGACGCCCGCACAAGGCGGGCGTCAAGTCATGAGGCAGGTTTCATACAGGCAAGAAACCTATCGAGCAGTGAAATCTTTATATGCCTGCTCGGCTCCGCTTCCAAGGGAAAAGTTTGCCTCCCGCTCCGCACCGCGGTAGCTTCCCACCTGAAAACGCAGGAAAACAAGGATTGTTGCGATGCCCGGACCGGTCATTTTCCGCGCCATCACCCTAATGTCACTGGCCTTTGCGCCGGTTTTGGAGGCGGGCATCGTTATGGCCGGACCGGCGCAGGGAATCGACTCGGGGCCGCAACTGGCCCTCGCCATGTATGGGGCGCCCGCGCTCGCGCCGGGTTTTGCCCACCTGCCTTATGCCAATCCTGCTGCCCCCAAGGGGGGAACGATTCGGCTTTCCGAATCAGGCAGCTTCGACTCGCTCAACCCCTGGATCCTGCAGGGCCGTCCGGCACAGGGCATCGGCGCCTATGTTGCGGAGTCGCTGATGAGCCGCAGCTATGACGAGCCCTTCACGCTCTACGGGCTCCTGGCTGAAAGTGTGGAGACCGATCCCGAACGCAATTGGGTTGCGTTTACGCTCCGCCCGGAAGCTCGTTTTTCTGATGGCGCACCGGTCACGGTCGACGATGTGATCTGGTCTTACGAGACCCTCGGGACCAAAGGCGCGCCGCGCTATCGCAACGCCTGGAGTAAGGTGGCCAGCATTGCCCGGACCGGGCCGCGCAGCCTGCGCATCACTTTCACGGAGCCGAACCGGGAGCTTGCTCTGCTGATGGGAATGCGTCCGGTGCTCGAAAAAGCGCAGTGGCAAGGCCTTGATTTCGAAACTGAAACACAGATCGTTCCGGTCGGTTCGGGGCCCTATCTGGTGGATCGGGTGGAGATGGGCCGGGAGATCACGCTCAAGCGCAACCCGGATTGGTGGGCGAAAGATCTGCCGATTGCCAGAGGCTTGCAGAATTTCGATACGATGCGCTGGGATTATTTCAGTGATCCGGGGGGGATCTTCGAAGCCTTCAAGGCCGGGGAGATCGATCTCTATCGCGAAGACAACCCGGTGAAATGGGCGCAAGACTACGATTTTCCACTGCTGAACGCGGGCCGCGTGGTGAAAAGTGAAATCCCGCGCGCCACACCTTCGGGCATCAAGGGGTTGGTCATGAATACGCGCCGGTCGCAATTTTCCGACTGGCGCGTGCGCGAGGCGCTGATCGAGGCGTTCAACTTCGAATTCATCAATGCCACGCTCACCGGCGGCCTTGAGCCGCGCATCACCTCCTATTTCGGCCATTCCGCGCTGGCGATGCAGCCCGGCGTGGCGGAGGGTGACGTCGCGGCGCTCCTGAAACCGTTTAAGGCTGAACTACTTCCGGGAACGATTGAGGGGTATACGTTTCCCACGTCAGATGGTTCACTATCAAATCGACGCAATATGCGAAAGGCGTTGAGCCTGCTTTCCGAGGCCGGTTGGAACGCCGATGATCAAGGTGTGCTCCGAAATGGGGAAGGTACCGCCTTCCGGTTCGAGATCGTGCTGCAACAAGGCATGAGCGAGGCGCAATCTGTGGTCGATATCTATGCAGAAGCCTTGCGCCAGCTCGGCATCTTTCCCACGGTCACAATCGTCGACGATGCACAATATCAGGCCCGCAAGACACAATACGATTTCGATATGACCTGGTTCTGGGTGGCGACCTCGCCTTCGCCGGGCAACGAGCAATATCTTTACTGGGGCTCGCAAGGGGCGCGCGAGCCGGGCTCTCGCAACCTCATGGGCATGGCGTCTCCTGCCGCTGACGCGATGATCGCAAAGCTTCTCGAGGCTCGGGATAGCGATGATTTTACTCATGCAGTACAAGCCCTTGACCGTATTCTCACCGCCGGTCGATATGTCATACCGGTCTGGTTCTCACCGGTTGCCCGGGTCGCACACAGTGCCAATCTTCACATTCCTCCGGAAATCCCGCTATATGGGGATTGGCCGGGTGTCACGCCCGATGCCTGGTGGAATGAGGCAGAACAATGAGAAATCTGATCCTTCTGGTCGCGCTGGGCGCGGCACTTGCGAGCTGCAACACGGTGGCGGGTATCGGCGACGATGTCTCAGGAGGCGCACGACGGGTGCAAAGCTGGCTCTGATGCGGGCGACGTTTTCCGCTTTTCACACCACGCAATGCAGCGCAAGATTGCCGGACCGGATCGGCCGGGGCGAGAGGAGACCGCGATGAAATGGCATCACGTTCAGGAAAACTGGTCTGCGTTCTACGAGGCGATCCTCGACCGCTGGCCCGCGGCCGAGGAAGCGGAACTCGACGAGATCGACGGGGATCAACGCGCTTTCATCCTCTACCTGAGCGAGTTGAGCGGCCAGGAAGTAGAGGAAACCCGCGCCGAGATCCGCGAATGGCTCTCGGGCGAATTGCCTTCCGACGTGGTGATGGACCCGCGTCACGACAATCGGTCGATCGCGCTGAGCCAGAAATATGTCCCTGATGGTGAGGACGAATACGACGACGATTCTCGTTTTGGCGATGATGGCAACTGAACAATAACGCGCAAGGCGTTATTTTCGATGTCAATTATCTAACCGAGCGAGGTTACCCAAAGGACCGTCGCATCTTCTGTGCTGACTGAGACCAGATTGTGGCCCATCGTCGCATCGTAATAAGCGCTGTCGCCACGGCGCAGTTCGACGGGCGCGTAAAATTCGGTGAACAACCGCACGATCCCGGTCAGCACGAGCAGAAATTCCTCGCCGTCGTGGCGCACCCAACCCTCGAATTCTTCGAATGCGCGCGCGCGGATCCGGGCACGATAGGGCAGCATTTTCTTCTGGCTCAAACCACTTGCGAGCAGCTCATGCTCATAGGTGGTGGTTGGATGCGCGACCCCCTCGCCGCCTTTCGTCACCGCCATCCGGCCCATGACCTGCGCTTTCGAGGGGGGCATAAACAGTTGCGGCACCGAGATTTCCAGCCCGTCGGCAAGCTTTTTCAACGCTTCGTAGGTGGGGGACATCTGCCCGTTCTCGATCTTCGAAAGCGTCGAGCGCGCCAGCCCGATCGCCGCGGCCGCCTGCTCAAGCGTCCAGCCGCGCGCATGGCGTAAATCGCGCACCCGGCGCGCCAGATCGACTGGCTCGGGCGCCTCTTCGCGTCCGTTTTCGCGCGCAATCCGGATCAACCCGGTTTCGTCGATCTCGCCCATCCGGCCCCCGCTTGCAACACTCTTCCTTGCGGCGTAGCAGGGGGCATGCTCTCTGTCCATGCCTCCTCACCCCCCGCCCCGCCGGCTGCCTTCAACATGGCGGCCCATGTGTTGGCGCATGCCGAACGCCTGTCCGAAAAGTCCGCGCTGCAAGTCCTGCGCGCGACGGGTGCGGAGCGCTGGTCTTACGGCCGGCTGGCCGCGGCGGTGCGCGGCGCGGGCACCGGATTTTTGCGCGCGGGGCTCGCCCCCGGAGACCGCGTCCTCCTGCGGCTCGGCAATACACCCGAATTTCCCGTCGCCTTTCTTGGCGCGATCGCGGTCGGGTTGGTGCCAGTGCCGACTTCGGCACAGCTGACAGGCGAAGAAATCACGAAAATGGCGGCGCAGATCGACCCCGCCGCCGTGGTGGCGGGCGAAGGCATCGCACTGCCTGACGGCAGCTCCACAATCCTCTCCGAAGCGGATCTGCGCGGCTTCGAGACCCTGCAGCCTTGTGATTATCAGATGGGAGTACCCGACCGGCTCGCCTATATCGTCTTCACGTCTGGGACCTCAGGTCAGGCGCGTGCGGTGGCTCATGCGCATCGTGCGATCTGGGCGCGGCAGATGATGCATGAGGGTTGGTATGGGCTTGAGCCGGAAGACCGGTTGCTTCATGCCGGTGCTTTCAACTGGACCTATACGCTCGGCACCGGATTAATGGATCCCTGGTCGGTGGGGGCGACAGCGCTGATCCCTGCGGCCGGGGTTGAGCCGGGGGCGCTGCCGCTTTTGCTCAAGCGCTTTGATGCGACAATCTTTGCAGGAGTGCCAGGTGTTTACCGCCAGATGTTGAAGCAGAACCCGAAGCTTGATCTGCCGAAGTTGCGGCATGGCCTGAGCGCCGGAGAAGCGCTTTCCACGCTGACGCGCCAGCATTGGCGGGACGCCACCGGCGCGGACATCTACGAGGCGCTCGGCATGTCCGAATGCTCCACATTCATCTCTTCCTGCCCCGCGAATCCGGCGCCTGCGGGGGCGATGGGGTGGCCGCAACCGGGCCGTTCTATCGCTGTTCTGGGTACTGACGGCGCGCCAGTGCCGCGCGGAACGCCCGGTGAGCTTGCCGTGCATCACTCCGACCCGGGCCTGTTCCTCACATATTATCGGGCCGAGCAGGAAGCCCGCGCAAAGTTCACAACGGATGGCGAATGGTTCCGCACCGGCGATACGGTCTGTATGACCGAAGCCGGGGCGATCGCCTATCTGGGCCGGGGCGACGATATGATGAATGCGGGCGGCTTCCGCGTCAGCCCGCTTGAGGTGGAGGCGACGATGGCCTGCTGTCCGGGCGCGGGCGAGGTGGCGGCGGTGGAAATAAGAGTTTCCGAGGAAGCCTCGATCATCGCACTCGCCTTTACCGGACCGGCCGCACCCGACGCGATGATGGCCCATGCCGCGGCGCATCTCGCGCGCTACAAACAGCCCCGGATCTGCCAGCATTTCAGCAGCCTGCCCCACAACCGCAACGGCAAGATCGACCGCAAGAGTTTGCGGGCGACTTGGCCGTCGATTGAAAAAAGAGGTGCAATGCAATGATAGCGCTTGATATCTTCGCAGATCCGACCTGCCCATGGTGCTATCTCGCAAAGGCCGCACTCGACCGCGCGCTGGAGGCACGGCCCGATCATCCTTTCGCGCTGGCGTGGTATCCGTTCCGGCTCTATCCGCAACTCCCGTCCGAAGGCATGGAGCGCGCGGCCTTCCTGAAGGCGCGCTACGGCGCCGAGGCCGCCCGCGCCGAGCTTCCGATAATCGAGGCGGCGCAAGCGGCGGGGGTGGCGTTGAACCTTCCCGCGATCGCCAGAATGCCAAACAGCCGTGATGCCTTGCGGCTCCTGTATTGGGCGGGGATCGAGGGGCGGCAAAGCCCGGTGATGGCGGCGCTGATGCGAGCCTACTGGCGCGAGGGGCGCGACATCGGCGCCCCCGCCGTGCTCGAAGCGATTGCCGCCGAAACCGGGCTCGATGCGCGGCTCATCAGACGGCTGCTTGGCTCCGACGCCGATGGCGATACGATCGCCGCGCGCGAAGCCCATGCCCGCGCGCGCGGGATCACCGCAGTGCCCACCTTCATCCTTGGCGATGAACATGTGATCACCGGGGCGCAGGATACGCCGTTCTGGTGCACCCTGATTGACGAAATCTCCGCCCTCTGACCTGCGCATCAGCGCACAGCCAAGGCAGTTGCGGGCTCTGGCCTTTGGCGTCACTTCCGCTATGGTCCGGCCGACCCCGAAAGGCTTTGAGATGACTCACCCCGAAACCAAGAGCGCCGTGCCGCGGCGCCTGCCCGCCTTTGAATTCACTGCGATGATGGCGCTTCTGGCCGCTACTGTCGCCTTTTCCATCGACGCGATGCTGCCCGCATTGCCCGAAATCGCCGAAACGCTCAGCCCAGAGGCGGTAAACCGCGCGCAGCTTGTGCTCACTGTCTTCATGGCGGGTATGGGGCTCGGCACCTTTCTCGCCGGGCCGCTTTCCGATGCGATCGGACGGAAATACACGATCCTGATCGGCGTGGTGATCTTTGTCATCGGTGCCTTTCTCGGGGCGCAGGCACAGAGCCTCGAGATGCTGCTGGCCGCGCGCGCGCTTCAAGGCTTTGGCGCCGCCGCACCACGGATCGTGCCGATGGCGCTGGTGCGCGACCTCTTTGCCGGGCGAGAAATGGCGAAGGTCACCGCCTTCATCATGATGGTTTTCATCCTTGTGCCCGCGCTCGCACCCTCGCTCGGGCAAGTGATCATCGGCTTTTCCGGCTGGCGTGGCGTGTTCTATGCGTTCATTCTCTTTGCGGTGGTGGGGCTATTGTGGCTGAGCCTTCGCCAGCCCGAAACGCTCGCCCCCGAAAAGCGCCGCCCGTTGCACCCGAGCCTGCTTCTTGCCGGCGCGAAGGAAGTGCTCGGCAGCCGCGAAGTGCGGCTCTACACATTGGTGATGACGCTCGGCTTTGCACAGATGTTCACGATGCTCTCCTGCTCGCAGCAACTATTTGCCGTCTTCGGCGTGACCGAGAGTTTTCCGCGCTGGTTTGCGCTGATCGCCATCCTTGCGGGCACCGGCACCGGCTTCAACGCGGCGTTCGTGATGCGGCTTGGCATGCGGCGGATCGTGCGCGGCACCTATCTGATGCAGATCATTTCCTCAAGCGTGATGCTCGTCCTCGTGCTGACCGGAGCGGTGGCGCCGCCAGCGGGCTTCGTATTCCTCTTCTGCTGGGCGGTTACGGTCTTCATGATGGCGGGGATCACCTTTGGCAATCTCAACGCGCTTGCGATGCAGAGCATGGGGCATCTGGCGGGGATGACAGCCTCGGTCGTTTCGGCGCTCTCGACCGTGGGCGCCGTGCTGATCGCGGCGCCGGTGGGTCAGATGTTCAACGGCACACCGCTGCCCGTTGTGCTGGCCACATTGAGCTGTTCGGGGCTCGCTTTCGTGATCATGAGCTTCACCGACGACCCGGCATAAAACGGCGCGCCCCTGAAAGGGGCGCGCCGCAAACTATTGATCTATATTATTATTCCAGCCGCAGCATCATCTGCCGCACGCGCTCCTCCAGAAGTTCCATCCGCGCCTGTGTCGCAGCCAGATCCTCGGTGAGCCGTTCCAGCTCCGCCTCGGCTTCGGCCGTCGCCGCGGCGGCTTCATGCGGGGCCGGAATGCCGGGGCCCTCGCCTGTCAACAGCCAGGAGAGCGAGACACCCAGCATGCCCGAGAGCATCTGGATCTGGTTGGCGCGCGGCATCGCCGCATCATCCTCCCAGCTGCAATAGATCTCCGGCAATGCGCCAAGCTTCTCGGCAAGGTCGCTGCGGCTCAGCCCGGCCGCCTCGCGCGCCGCTGCAAGCCGGTCTCCGAAGGTTGCCACCGCCTCGTCGAACCAGTGATCGGGGTCTTCCGCGTCCATGCGCCTCTCCTTTACTGAGGGGAAGTTTCGGTGCGTTGCACCATAGCCGACAGCAGATCAGCCATCTCCAGCACGCCACGCGGCCGGTTGCGCGCGCTCACGACAGTTGCCCGCAAAACTCCCGCGTCGAGCATCCGCCGCGCTGCCTCTTCGAGCACGAGTTTTCCGGGCAAGGTCATGGCTGGCAGCTTCCCCTCGGGAAGCGGTCCTGCCACTGTGGCAGCTTGCAGCACCCTGCCCCGGTTCACCTCGCGCACGAAGGCAGAAACATAATCATTGGCCGGATGTTGCACGATCTGTTGCCCCGTTCCCACCTGTTCAAGCTTGCCATCACGCAAGATCGCGATCCGGTCGCCCAGCCGCAAGGCCTCGTCGAGATCATGGGTGATGAAGACGATGGTCTTTTGCAACTCCTGTTGAAGCTCCAGCAAAACCGCCTGCATGTCCAGCCGAATGAGCGGATCGAGCGCCGAAAAAGCCTCGTCCATCAAAAGGATGTCGGCATCGGTGGCAAGCGCGCGCGCCAGCCCCACGCGTTGCTGCATGCCGCCCGAAAGCTGCGAGGGATAGCTCTCCTCGAAGCCCTTCAGCCCGACTCGCGTGATCCAGCGCCGCGCCACGGGCTCGGAGGTCGCGCGTGGCACACCCTGAATGTCGAGCCCGTAGCAGGTGTTTTCGAGTACGGTGCGATGCGGCAGAAGCGCGAATTTCTGGAACACCATTGCGGTACGGGAACGGCGGAACTGGCGCAGGGTTTTGGCCGACATCTGACAGATATCGGCCCCGTCGCAGACGATCTCGCCCACGGTGGGGGCGATCAGCCCGTTGATATGGCGAATGAGCGTCGATTTGCCCGAGCCCGAAAGCCCCATGATCACGGAGATCTTGCCCGGCGGGATTTCGAGCGAGATGTCGGTCAACCCGAGCACATGGCCGTGCTTGCGGTTGAGCTCTTCTTTGCTCATCCCAGCCTTGACGCAGTCGATCCACTTCTGAGGGTTTGGCCCGAAGATCTTGTAAAGGCTTTTTATTTCGATTCCGGGGCCTGCGGGCGCCGCTTCGTCTTCATCGTTTATAAGAACGCTTGTGTCAGTCATGATGGACCTCGCGGTGTTTTTGCAACCGGTGCCCGAAGGCCTGCGACGCGCGGTCAAAAACGATGGCAATGGCAACAAGCGCGAAGCCGTTCAGAAAGCCCATGGTGAAGAACTGGTTGTTGATCGCCTGCAGCACGTTTTTGCCCAAGCCTCCCACGCCCACCATCGAGGCCACGACGACCATCGAGAGGGACATCATGATCGTCTGGTTCACCCCGGTCATCAGCGCAGGCAGTGCGAGCGGCAATTGCACGTTCCAGAGCTTTTGGCGCGGCGAGGAGCCGAAGGCCTCGGCCGCCTCAAGCACATCGGCATCGACCATGCGGATGCCGAGGTTGGTCAGCCGGATCATCGGTGGCACCGCATAGATCACTACGGCGATCATGCCAGGCACTTTCCCGATGCCAAAAATCACAACAACGGGAATGAGATAGACAAAGCTCGGCAGCGTCTGCATCACGTCGAGCACCGGGTTGACGAGACGTTGCATCCGCTCTGAGCGGGCGGCCAGAATGCCGATCGGCAGGCCGATCGCGACCGCAATCAGCGTGCAGACGGAAACCATGGCCAGCGTCACCATCGTATCATCCCAAAGCCCCATCCAT
Source organism: Rhodobacter maris (assembly GCF_900217815.1). Classification (GTDB taxonomy): domain Bacteria; phylum Pseudomonadota; class Alphaproteobacteria; order Rhodobacterales; family Rhodobacteraceae; genus Rhodobacter; species Rhodobacter maris. The sequence continues at coordinate 65,963 of NZ_OBMT01000009.1, read as the reverse complement.
CCGATCAGCAACATCGCGAACGCGGCGCCGGTGACGATGCGCGCGTTGCGTGACGACCCCCACACCAACGCAAGGAGCACGATCAGCACGATGACCCAGGGCGTATCCGTAAAGGCGCGCTCAAGTGCGTTCAGCGCGATCTGCAGGGGCGCGGTGGCTGTGTCGATGGCGTCGGAATAGGTGCGAACAAGGTTCCGGAAGCCCCCGTCCACAGTTTTGCGCATTACGCGCAGGGTGCCGCTGTCCAGCGCCGGGAAGTGGCACAGGGCATCGGGCAAGCTCCAGCAGCTGGCGGCCATGCCGTTCCTTTCTGCTCAGGGTCGGGAGGGGCCGGGCCCTCAGGCCCGACCGATAATCTTGTCAGAGCGCGTCTTCGATGCGTTTTGCCACATCCTCGGGCACCCAAGCGTGCCAGAGCTCGGGCATCGTTTCGAAGAAATGATACGCAGCATCCTCATTCGTGCCCTGGTTCTCGTCCATCCAGGCGAGAATCTTGCCCACCGTCGCGTTGGACCATTTCCGCTTTGCGATGTAATCCATTGCTACATTTGCTTTTTCGGAGAATTCCTTGGTCACGACCGTATAAACATCGGAGACCGGATAAGAATTCACCTTCGGTGCGGGACAATCCGGCACGGCGGTGCAGGCATCCCAGTCCGCCTTGTCGTTCGGCACCCCGAACGAGAGACGCACCATGTCATATTTGCCGAGGATGGCGGTCGGCGCCCAGTAATAGCCGAGCCAGCCCGCCTTACGCTCATAAGCATTGGCAATCGAGCCATCGAGCCCGGCGGCCGAGCCGGTATCGACGAGCACAAAGCCCTTCTTATCGGCATCGAGCGCGCGGAACAGGTTCGCCGTCGAGATCTGGCAGTTCCAGCCCGACGGGCAATTATAGACCGCTCCCATCGACGGGTCTTCAGGGGCCGGGAACAGTTCGGGTTGCTCGAGCGCTTTTTGCACCGTGTCGATCTCCGGATGCGCCTCGGCGAGATACTTCGGGATCCACCAGCCCTCGACCCCGCCATCTTCGAGGATCTGCGCGGCAATCACCATCCGCCCCTCGGCCACGGCGGCATCGAGCGGCGTGCGCACGGCATTCACCCAAAGCTCGGGCGCCATATCCGGCTCGCCCTTCTCGTTCATCGAGGTGAAGGTCGGCATCGTATCGCCCGCCACCAACTCGACTTCGCAACCATACCCCTTCTCGAGGATGATCTTGTCCACCTGAGCCGCGACTCCCGCCGAGGCCCAGTTCATTTCCGCAATACTGATCCGGCCGCAGTCTTCCGCGGCCCAGGCCGGCAGGGCCAGGACAGCAAAGGGCACGGCAAGCCAGGCGGAAGCGAGATGCTTCGTCATGGGCTTTCTCCTGTCTGCGGCACTCTCGTGACGATCTCCGACGCGCCGCTGCCATCGAAAACCCGTTTGAATATCTGGGCCCGCAGGGAAAGCACCGAAGGGCGCGGGGCCGCTGGCAACCGGCCACGAACGCGGCCGATCGACGAGGAGCGCAAAACGCTCGGTCGGTCGAAACCGACACCTATGTCGTAAATGAAACGTGATCCGGGTGCAACCCTTCCAGGGCAGAACCCGTTCACGGCAGATTTAAAAAATTAAATATCAATAACTTATGAGTTTCTGGCCGTTTTGGCCACCACCACTTTTTCGGCCAGATCCCGGGCGATGGCAAAAGCACCTTTGATCCGCTCGCCATCGCTTTTCCAGTCGCGCCGCACGACGACCTTGTTGCCATTGATCTTGGCGAGGCCGCGCTGATCGTTCAGGAATTCAACGAGCCCGGCCGGGTTCGGGAACTTGTCGAGGTGGAATTGCACCGTTGCCCCCTTCGGCCCGGCATCCATGCGCGCAATCATCGCGCGCTTGCACATCGCCTTGATCCGCACGATGAGCAAAAGCGTATTGACCTCTTTCGGCAACGTGCCAAACCGGTCGATGAGTTCCGCCGCAAAGCCCTCAAGCTCAACCTTGGTGGTGAGGCTGGACAGGCGCCGGTAGAGCCCAAGTCGCACATCAAGATCGGGTATGTAACCTTCTGGAATCATGACGGGAACGCCAAGGTTGATCTGTGGCGACCAATCGCCCTCGCCGCCTGTCTCGGTCAACTCTCCCGATTTGAGTTTGGAGATCGTCTCTTCAAGCATCGCCTGGTAGAGTTCATAACCCACTTCCTTGATATGGCCCGATTGCTCTTCGCCCAGAAGGTTGCCCGCGCCGCGCAGATCGAGATCCTGGCTGGCGAGATTGAACCCGGCGCCAAGGCTGTCGAGGCTTCCCAGAAGGCGCAGCCGCTTGGTCGCCTGTGGCGTGAGGGGCAGGCGCGGCTTCGTGGTCAAATAGCAATAGGCGCGCAACTTGGAGCGCCCCACCCGGCCCCGGATCTGGTAGAGTTGCGACAGGCCGAACATATCCGCGCGATGCACCACCATCGTATTCGCGGTCGGGATATCGAGCCCCGATTCAACGATCGTTGTCGCAAGCAGAACGTCATATTTACCGTCGTAGAACGCGTTCATCCTGTCATCAAGCTCGCCCGCCGCCATCTGACCATGCGCCACGATGAAGCTGACTTCAGGCACATGGCTGCGCAGGAAGTCCTCGACTTCGGCGAGGTCCGAGATTCTCGGCACCACATAAAAGCTCTGCCCGCCCCGATAATGTTCCCGTAACAGCGCCTCGCGGATCGTGACCGCATCAAATTCGCTCACATAAGTTCGGATCGCGAGCCGATCGACCGGTGGTGTGCCAATAATCGAGAGATCGCGCACGCCCGTGAGGCTCAGTTGCAACGTCCGCGGAATCGGCGTGGCGGTGAGCGTCAGAACATGGATCTCGGAGCGCATCTCCTTCAGGCGCTCTTTGTGCTGAACGCCAAAATGTTGTTCTTCATCAATAATTAAAAGCCCAAGGTTGCGGAATTTTACCCCCTTCGCCAAAACCGCATGCGTGCCGATAACAATATCAACCGTGCCCTCAGCCAGCCCCTCGCGGGTTTGCGTGGCGGCCTTGGCGGAGACGAAGCGGGACAGCGGTTTTACTGTGAGCGGCGTGCCGCGGAAGCGCTCGGCAAAGGTCTTATAATGCTGCCGCGCGAGCAGCGTCGTGGGCGCAATAACCGCGACTTGCATGCCGGAATTCGCCGCGATGAAGGCCGCGCGCATCGCCACCTCGGTCTTGCCAAAGCCGACATCGCCCACAACGAGCCGATCCATCGGCCGGCCCGAGCCAAGGTCAGTCACAACATCCTCGATCGCGCTGAGCTGGTCCTCGGTTTCACTATAGGGGAAACGTGCGGCGAAAGCCTCCCATTCATGATGCGGCACCTCCAGAATCGGCGCGGCGCGCAAAAGCCGCTCTGCCGCAATCCGCATCAGCCGGTCGGCAATTTGCCGGATCCGCTCCTTTAGCTTCGCCTTTTTGGCCTGCCAAGCGCCGCCGCCGAGCTTGTCGAGAAGTCCGTCTTCATGCCCGTATCGACTCAGAAGCTCAATGTTTTCAACAGGAAGATAGAGCCGGTCTCCGCCAGCATACTCAAGGAGCACGCAGTCATGCGGTGCGCCAAGCGCCGAGATCGTCTCAAGCCCCCTGTAGCGGCCGACCCCGTGATCGACATGGACGACGAGATCGCCCGGCGAAAGGCTCTGCGCCTCAGTCAGAAAGTTCTCGGCTTTGCGTTTGCGGCGCGGTTTTGCCACCAGACGGTCGCCGAGCACATCCTGCTCCGAGATGATCGTCAGCCCCTCAGCCTCAAATCCCGCATCAAGCGGCCAGACCGCGAGGCTGAGCCCGGCAATGCTGCGCGCATCACTTATGAGATGAGCGCCAATGAGCCCCTCATCCTCCAGAAGCCCCTTCAACCGTTCGCGCGCGCCCTCGGACCAACTCGCCACAACCACCGGGCCGCGTTTCAGGCAGATCTCAATATGAGTTTTCAAAGACCCGAAAAGGCTGATATTTTCAAGCTGTCGTTCGGGAGCGAAATTGCGCCCGATCTTTGCCCCGGCATTGAGGATACCGGGTCCGGGTGGCGCCGCAAGCACTTGCAGCTTCAGCACTCGATGGTTTATGAGCTCGTTCTCCCAAGCCTTGCCATCAAGATAGAGAAGCCCCGGAGGGGCGGGTTTGTACACGGTATCGAGCCGGTCGCGGCGCGTCATGGCCTCGCGCCGGGTGTCATATTGATCGGCAATTCCCTCCCAGCGCGCGATCCGCTGCGGCTCGATCTGATCGTCGAGCATCACCGTCACGCCCGGCAGATAGTCGAACAGCGTCTCGAGCCTTTCGTGAAAGAAGCCGAGCCAGTGCTCCATCCCCGCGTGTTTGCGCCCGGCGCTCACCGCTTCGTAAAGCGGATCATCGGCGCCGCCCGCACCAAACTCGACGCGGTAGTTCTGCCGGAACCGGGTGATCGAGGCCTCGTCGAGGATCACTTCGCTCACCGGGGCGAGATCGATCACCGTGAGCTTCTCGGTGGTGCGCTGGCTGACCGGGTCGAAGCGGCGCGCGCCATCGAGCTGGTCGCCGAAAAGGTCGAGACGGACCGGTCCGGATTCCCCGGGCGGAAAAATGTCGATGATGCCGCCGCGTACCGCATAATCGCCCGGTTCGGAAACAGTAGATGCAGGCGAAAACCCCATTCTTACAAGGAATTGCCGTAGGTTCTTTTCATCTATGCGCTGCCCCACGCGCGCGGAGAAGCTGGCCCCTGCCACAAGATCGCGCGCCGGAATGCGTTGCGTGGCGGCTGACAGCGTGGTGAGCAGCACGAAGGGGCCAGGCAGGCTCCCGGCGGCGAGCGCGGCCAGCGTCGCCATCCGCGCCGCCGAGATATCGGGATTGGGCGAGACCCGGTCATAGGGCAGGCAATCCCACCCCGGGAAGCTGAGCACCGGCACTGCGGGGGCGAAGAAGGCGAGCGCCGCGCGCATCGCCTCCATGCGGCGGTCATCGCGCGCCACATGCACCACACTTTGCCCGCGCGCAATCTCGCGCGCCAGCAGTTTTGCATCATAGCCCTCGGGGGCGCCGGAAAGAAGAAAGTGCTCCATGGCCGAGACCTAACGGGATCCCCCCCGCTGTCAAGGCCAAGCCGCATCGTGCCGAACTGCGCCAAACCGGTTTAACCTCAAACCAGATCAAGGGCCGTTCGACAGATGGTTTAATGCAGAATGGAAATGCGCAGATTCTGGAACATGCCCCAGAGCGCGGTGATCGTGATCGCGACAATCCCCACGACTTGCACCCGAAGCCGGTGCCGCATCAAAAGCCGCGCAACCTCCTCGGGAGAAGGATCTCGCGCCAGCACCGGCGCGATCCGGGCCGCCATCCGCAGGCTCAACCCCGCCACCACCGCGAGCGGCAACGCGAGCAAAGCGACCGCCTGCGCAAATTCGATCCCGTAGCCGAATCCCAGCACGACAAGGCTCGAAAGCACGAAAGCTGCCCCCAGCGCGACCATCGCCCCCGCCTCCCGCCCGATCATCACGAGCCTGCGCACATTCACGCCGGTCAGGGTCATCATGTCCTCGGCGGCCTGTCCGCCGCGCCGCCGCGCCTGCTGCACCATGTCAAAAGGCACGCCCAGCACCCAATGCGAGGCCGTCGACCAGGTTACCGCCAGAGCGATCCAGTACCACAGGTTCGAAAACGATCGCATATCGATCAAATCGAAGATCAATTGCAGGATGCTCAACGGGATGCTCGCCTCTTTCGCCTGCCCCGGTGTGGCCCATTCAGGCGCGCGTTGCAAGCCGGGCGCGACATTGCGGGGCTTGAGCCTCCCGCCGATCCGTGGCACCGAAGCGACAAAGGAGAATGTTACCATGACCCTGATCACCCCCCCTTTCCCCACCAACCGCCTGCGCCGGATGCGCCGCAGCGCCGGCCTGCGCGATCTCGCCCAGGAACACCGCCTTTCGGTGAAAGACTTGATCTGGCCGATCTTCATCACCGATGTGCCGGGCGCGGATGTCGAGATCTCCTCGATGCCGGGCGTGGTGCGGCGCACGATGAAGGGGGCGATCGAGGCCGCCGAACTCGCGGCAAAGCTCGGCATTCCGGCGATCTGCCTTTTCCCCTATACCGATCCGGCGGTGAAAACCGAGACCTGTGAGCAGGCCTGGGCCGAGGGCAATTTCACCAACAAGGTGATTGCCGCGATGAAAGCCGCCGTGCCCGATGTCGCGATCATGACCGATATCGCGCTCGATCCCTACAATGCGAACGGGCACGATGGCCTGGTGCGCGACGGCATCATCCTCAACGATGAAACCGTTGAGGCGCTGGTGAAAATGGCGCTTGCCCAGGCCGAGGCCGGGGCCGATATTCTCGGGCCCTCCGATATGATGGACGGGCGCATCGGCGCCTTGCGCGAAGCGATGGAAGCGGCGGGCCACAAGGATATCGCGATCCTCTCCTATGCCGCCAAATATGCCTCTGCCTTCTATGGTCCGTTCCGCGATGCGGTCGGCGCCTCGGGCGCGCTCAAGGGCGACAAGAAGACCTATCAGATGAACCCCGGCAACAGCGACGAAGCGCTGCGCAATGTCGCGCGCGACATTGCCGAAGGCGCTGATATGGTGATGGTGAAGCCCGGCATGCCCTATCTCGACATCGTACGGCGCGTGAAGGACGAGTTCCAGATGCCGACCTATGCCTATCAGGTTTCGGGCGAATATGCGATGCTGATGGCGGCGATCCGCAATGGCTGGCTCGACCATGACAAGGCCATGCTCGAAAGCCTGCTCGCTTTCCGCCGTGCCGGCTGCGATGGCGTGCTGACCTATTTCGCGCCCAAGGCGGCCGAACTGATCGGCGCCTGAACGCCGATTCCCGCCGGGCCCGTCCATCGCGCATGACAAGCGGGCCCGCCTGGGGTAGAATTCCTCACCCCGACAACAGACCCGGAGCCTCAATCCCGGGACAGAACGGAGCGAGCAGATGACACTTCTTTCCAGACGCGGCCTTCTGGTGGCCGGCGGCGCGACTTTGGGCCTTGCCGCCTGCGGCAATGGCGTGGGCTCGAACGGCGCCGCCAAGATCGACGCACGGGTCGATGCCACGCGCGACTACATGATCCGCAATTTCCCCTCGACGCAGCAATTGCTCGATAAATCGGTGGGCGTGCTCTACATGCCCCTGATGACCGAGGCGGGCTTCGGTGTCGGCGGTGCCTTCGGGCGCGGCGCGCTGCGCATCAACAATGTGACGGTGGATTACTATTCCGCTGCCTCGGCAAGCTTCGGCTTCCAGATCGGTGCACAGCAATATGCCCATGCACTGTTCTTCATGACCGAAAAGGCGCTCGCAGATTTTCGCCATGCCGACGGCTGGGAGCTTGGCGCCGATGCGCGCTATGCGCTCCCCGATCATGGCGCCGCAATCGGCACCGATACGACAACGACCCTCGCCCCCGTGGTGGTGCAGGTGTTCGGGCAATCCGGGCTCATCGTCGGCGCGTCGCTGGCGGGCACGAAATACACCCGCATCCTGCCCTGATCCGTTCGGCGCAAACAGAAAAGGCGCGGGATTTCCCACGCCTTTTCTTTATGTTGCGCGGCGATCTTCGAGTGTTAACTGCCGTAGATCACGCGCACATAATTCACCGTTTCCGCGTAATTCGGCACCCCTCCCGCCTTGTCCACCGCCTCGGGCCCGGCGTTATAGGCGGCAAGCGCCAGCCGCCAGTTGCCGAAGCGGTCGTACATCATGCGCAGATAGCGCGCCCCCCCCTCGAGGTTTTGGAGCGGATCGTTCGGATCGACGCCAAGCCGCGCCGCGGTGCCCGGCATGAGCTGGGCAAGCCCGGTCGCCCCCTTGGGCGAGACCGCGCCCGGGTTCCAGCCGCTTTCCTGCTGGACAAGGCGCAAAAACAGGTCTTCGGGCACGCCATGCTTGGCCGCCGCGGCCTTGGCGTGATGCAGATATTGGCCACGATACCTGCCGGAATAGCGCGGCGTCGCCGCGGCGGTTTCGCCCGCCTTCGGCGCATCGGGGCGCAGCCGGGTCGAGTTCGCATATTGCCCCGCGAGCCGCCCGTCGAGCAGGGCAAACTGGCTCGCGCGCAGGAAAGTTTGCGATTTCGTCGATTTGCGCCCGATAACGAGCCCTTCCGCTCCCGCCATCGGGGCGGCCACTGGGCCAAGCGCAAGGCCGATCCCGATCCCGAGCGTCACGACAAATCTGATCATGCGATCATCCATCCTGGTGCAATCGGCGGCACTATAGCAAAAATCCGCCGTTTGCCCAGAGCCTTGGGGAACTCTCGCGCATAACCCGGCAAGCTTTTGCCGCCTCTTTCCGTCGCCGCCCCGGTTCTGTAGGGTGTCGCCCAATTCGGAATCGCGCGGGTCGGCCCCGACCCCTGCACATGGGAGAGCGAGATGGCGGGATCGGTGAACAAGGTCATTCTGGTGGGCAACCTCGGGCGCGACCCGGAAGTGCGCAGCTTTTCCAACGGCGGCAAGGTCTGCAACCTGCGCATCGCCACCACCGAGACCTGGCGCGACAAGCAATCGGGCGAGCGCAAGGAACGCACCGAATGGCATTCGGTGGCGATCTTCAACGAGCCGCTGGCGCGGATCGCGGAGCAATATCTGCGCAAGGGCTCACAGGTCTATATCGAGGGCCAGCTCGAAACCCGCAAATGGACCGATCAGAGCGGCCAGGAACGCTATACCACCGAAGTGGTGCTGCGCCCCTTCAGCGGCAACATGACCCTTCTGGGCGGGCGCGGCGAAGGCGGTGGCTCGGGCGGTGGCGGCAACTACGGCGGCAGCAACCAGGGCGGCGGTTACGGCGGCGGCTATGATGACGGCCCGGGCTATGGCGGCCCCTCGGGCGGGGGCGCGGCCCCGGCAGGGGGCGGCCGGTCGGATTTCGACGACGACATCCCGTTTTGACGAAAAGGGGGCCTGACAGGCCCCCTTGGTCTTTGCCGTAACGCGTGCCGTGCGCTTCAGCCGCCCGCTCGCAGCCGCGCGATCAGGCTTGAAGTGTCCCAGCGCCCGCCGCCCATCTTCTGAACATCCTTGTAGAACTGATCGACAAGCGCCGTGACGGGCAGGCTCGCGCCGGTCTCGTTCGCCGTGGCGAGACAGATGCCGAGATCCTTGCGCATCCAGTCGACGGCGAAGCCGAAATCGAACTTGCCCTGTTCCATCGTGCCTGCCCGGTTCGCCATCTGCCAGCTTCCCGCCGCGCCCTGGCTGATCACCTCGACCAGCTCCGGGATCGAAAGCCCCGCCTTCTGCGCGAAATGCAGCGATTCCGCGAGCCCCTGCACGAGACCGGCAATCGCGATCTGGTTGCACATCTTCGCCATTTGCCCCGCGCCGCTCTCGCCCAGCCGTCGGCAGATTTTCGCGTAAGCCGCGATGACCGGTTCCGCCGCGGCATAACAGGCCGCATCGCCACCGCACATCACCGAAAGAGCGCCATTCTCCGCCCCCGCCTGCCCCCCCGAGACCGGCGCGTCGACAAAGCCCAGTCCCCGCGCCGCGGCCTCGGCGGCAAGTTCGCGCGTCACTTTGGCCGAAACCGTGGTGTGATCCACGAAGATCGCGCCGGGTCGCATCCCCGCAAAAGCCCCGGTTTCGCCAAGGCAGACGGCGCGCAGATCATCGTCATTGCCCACACAGGCCATCACGAAGTCCGCCCCCGCGGCGGCCTCGGCCGGGCTCGCGGCCATTGTCCCCCCGTGACGCGCCACCCAAGCTTCGGCCTTGGCAGGGGTGCGATTATAGACCTTGACCGTGTGGCCCTTCGCCGCCAGATGCCCCGCCATTGGAAACCCCATCACGCCGAGCCCCAGAAATGCCAGCCTTGCCATTGCCCCTCCTCGCGCGGTTTGCGCGTTGAAACTTCTGTTCCCCCGATCTAGTAACGCCCTCGCCTGCCCCGTCAACGCCCGGCCTCGCGAGGGTTTCGATGTATCGCCTGTTTCGCTGGATCGTCCGCCTCGTCTCGTTTGCCCTCGCCGCGCTGGGAATCGGGCTTGGTGGCCTTTGGTATTTCGCCGCCCGCTCGCTGCCCGATTACAACGCAAGCTACAGCCTGCCCGGGCTCAGCGCGCCGGTCGAGATCGTGCGCACGACTGAAAACGTTCCCCATATTTTCGGCGCAACCGATACGGATGTGTTTTTTGCCCTCGGCCTCGCCCATGCGCAGGACCGGCTCTGGCAAATGATGATGCTGCGCCGCACCGTGCAGGGGCGGTTGAGCGAAATCTTCGGGGCCAGAACGCTGAAAACCGACGAGCTGATGCGCAGGCTTGATCTTTATGGCGCCGCCGTCGCCTCGGTCCCCGCGCAGGATCCCGCCACCACGGCTGCGCTCGATGCCTATGCCCGCGGCGTGAACGCCTGGATCGAGACGGTGAACCAGGACGCTCTCGGCCGCGGCGCGCCGGAATTCTTCCTGTTCGACGCGCAGATCGCCTATTGGACCCCCGCGGATTCGATCGCCATCCTGAAGCTGATGGCCGCGCAGAGCGCAACCCAGATCGACACCGAGGTGCTGCGGGCCCGGCTCTCGCTGCTGGGTCAGGGCTGGGTCGAAGACCTGATGCCCGACGTGCCGGGCGCGGGCGTGATGGCGCTGCCCGATTACGCGGCGCTTTTCCCTTCTGCTCCGCGCGACAGCCGCGGCGCGAACGCAGATGCCGAAGGCGCGCTCTCACCCTTCGTCGAACCGGCTTTTGCCGCCGCCTCGAATGCCTATGCCGCGGCCCCCGCCCGCTCTGCCGCGGGCGGCGCGCTTTTGGCCAACGACCCGCATTCTCCCCTCACGGCGCCCTCGCTTTGGTATCTCGCCCGGCTCGAGCTGGCCTCGGGCGGTGTGATCGGGGCCACGATCCCCGGTGTGCCGCTGATCCTTTCAGGACGCAGCGCGAAGCTCGGCTGGGGCATCGCCGCGTCTTATGCCGATGACGAGGATCTCTTCGTCGAAGAACTGGATCCGCAAAACCCCGAGCGTTACCGCACGCCCACGGGCTGGGCCGAGTTCCGCACCCGCAAGGTGATCGTCGCGGTCAAGGATGCCACGCCCGTCACCCTCACCCTGCGCTGGAGCGAGAATGGCCCGGTTCTGCCCACGGGCCATTTTGACCTCGCCACCGTCACCCCCCCGGGGCATGTGATGAGCCTGGCCTGGTCGGCGCTTTCGCCCGCCGATACTTCGATGAGCGCCGCGCTTGCGATCATGAAGGCGCAAAGCGTTGACGCGGCAGTGAATGCGGGCGCGGGTTTCATCGCCCCCTCGGTCACGCTCACCCTCGCCGATCAGAAAACCGTCGGCATGGTGACCCTCGGCGCCTTGCCCAAACGCGATGCGGCCCATGCCACACGCGGACGGATGCCCGCACCGGGCTGGATCGCCGCAAACCGCTGGCAGGGGCGGCTGCCCTATGCCGAGAACCCGCGGGTCGAGAACCCCGAGGGCGGCATTGTCATCACGACGAATAACAAGATGATCGACCGCCCCTTCCCCGCGCATGTGAGCTACGACTGGGGCGATACCGAGCGGGTGACCCGGCTCACCCGGCTGATGGGGGAGCGTGAGGTGCATTCGCGCGAGAGCTTCATCGCCGCCCAGCTCGACACTGTTTCGCCCGCCGCGCGGGGGCTGCTGCCGCTGGTGGGGGCCGATCTGTGGTTCACCGGCGCACCCGCGCCCGAGGGCACGCCCGAACGCTTCCGCCAGCGCGCGCTGGAGCTTCTGGCGGCCTGGGACGGAGACATGAACGAGCATCTGCCCGAACCGCTCATTTATGCGGCCTGGATGCGCGAGTTTCAGAACCGGCTCCTGCGCGACGAGCTTGGCCCGGAGCTGGCCGCGAAATTCATCCATCTCCAGCCGCTTTTTCTCGAGCGGGTGCTGCGCAACACCAATGGCGCAGCGCGCTGGTGCGACGTGCTGCAATCCGCCCCGCAAGAGAGCTGCACCGATATCGCGCGGGTTTCGCTCGATGCGGCGCTCCTGAGCCTGAAGGAAAAATACGGCCCCAAGATCGAGAGCTGGCGCTGGGGCGACGCGCATGAGGCGCATCACGATCATACGGTGCTCGGTCACAACCGGCTGCTGGGCTGGATCATGAACATTCGCCAGTCGACCTCGGGGGGCGATTTCACCCTCAACCGTGGCGTGACAGAAGGCGACGGCCCCGAACCCTTCGCCAATGTGAACGGCGCGGGCTACCGCGGCGTATACGATTTTGCCGATCCGGACAGCTCGGTTTTCGTGATCTCGACCGGTCAATCGGGCCATCCGCTCTCGGGTCATTACGACGATCTGGCCGATCTGTGGCGGCGGGGCGAATATGTGCCGATGTCGCTCGACCCGGAGCTGGCGCGCGCTGCCGCCTCGGGCATCACACGGCTCACCCCCGCCGAGCCGGAGCCCTGACCGCCAAGAGCGTCATCTGAACTTTTTCGCCCTTGGCTTTGATATTAAAGGGTTTCAAACCTTTTGAAACTGGGCTTTCTGCGCCTCTGTCCAGCTGACCGAGAGCGTCCATCCCTCCTTGCCTTGCCGCTCATCGCGCACGACGCCCTGCGCATGCAACCAGGCATGGGCCCGGCCATCGGTGAAAGGAAGCGTCAGCTCCTCATCGATCCGTTCTTCGCCGAGCCGCGCCTCGATCGTCGCCAGAAGCGCGGCAAGCCCTTCTCCCGACAGCGCGGAAACCGCCTGCACATCGGCGCGTCGCGCATCTTGCACTAGAAGCGCCGCGCGGGTCTGCTCGGAGAGCGCGTCGATCTTGTTCCAGACCTCGATCAGCGCGACATCTTCCGCGACGCCGAGGCTTTCGAGGATCTCGCCGACATCCTCGGCCTGCTCCTCGGTCTCGGGATGCGAGATGTCGCGAACGTGCAAGATCAGATCCGCCTCAAGCACCTCTTCGAGCGTGGCGCGAAAGGCGGCGACCAGCTCATGGGGCAGATCGGAGATGAACCCCACCGTATCCGAGAGGATCACACGCCGGCCAGAGGGCAGCACGAGGCCGCGCATCGTCGGGTCGAGCGTGGCAAAGAGCATGTCTTTGGCCATCACGTCAGCGCCGGTCATGCGGTTGAAAAGCGTGGATTTTCCGGCGTTCGTATAGCCCACGAGCGCGATGACGGGAAACGGCACCTTGCGCCGCGCCGCGCGGTGCAGCTCGCGCGTTTTCACCACTTTGGAGAGCTGCCGCTTGATGCGGATCACCTGCTCGTCGATCGCGCGCCGGTCCGCCTCGATCTGCGTCTCGCCGGGGCCGCCCACAAAGCCGAAGCCTCCGCGTTGCCGCTCAAGGTGGGTCCAGGCGCGCACCAGCCGCGTGCGCTGATAGCTCAGCGCCGCCAGCTCCACCTGCAACACCCCCTCGCGGGTACGCGCGCGGTCGGCAAAGATTTCGAGAATGAGCCCGGTGCGGTCCAGAAGCTTCACGCCCCAGGCCTTTTCGAGGTTGCGTTGCTGGATCGGCGAAACGGGGCCATCCACCAGCACGAGATCGACCTCGGCCGCTGAGAGGCGCTCCTTCAGTTCGGCCAGTTTGCCGGTGCCGAAGAGATGCCCCGCATGCGGTTTGGGCAGGCGCACCACCTCATGCCCCATGATCTCGAGATCAGGCAGCGCTGCCGCCAGCGAGATTGCCTCAGCCAACCGCAGTTCCGGTTCACGCCGGGTATCAAGCGCCTTTAGATCCGGGTGCAGAACCCAGACCCGGGTCGGGCGCTCTTTCGAGATGACGGGATCGCTCAGTCTTCGCCCTCGTACAGAGAGATCGGCGCGCCGGGCATGATGGTGGAAATCGCATGTTTGTAAACAAGCTGCGACTGGCCATCGCGGCGCAGCAGCACGCAAAAGTTGTCAAACCAGGTGATGACGCCTTGCAGCTTCACCCCGTTGATGAGGAAAATCGTGACCGGAACCTTGGTCTTGCGAACGTGATTGAGGAAGGCGTCCTGAAGGTTCTGTTTGTCGGCAGCCATTTTTATTATGCCTTTTTCTAGTCTTGTATGTCCTGTCGCAGGGCCTCTTGGTCCCCGTAGGCCAGTATGCGCAAGCGCGCGGCAGTTTCCAGCCCTAATGCGGGCGGGGGCGTGCAAACGCAAGAAAATTACTCATCTCTGCGGCAGCTTTGGCTCAGTTGCGCCAGAAATCGGGGTTGAAAAGCGCGATGATCGCGAGCGTCTCGAGCCGTCCGAGCACCATCGCGAGCGCCAGCATCACCTTGGGCGCATCGCCCAGCACCGCCCAGTCGATCGGTGTGTCCACCGCGACCGAGGCGAGCTGGCCGGTGTTCGAGAGGGCCGCGATCGAGAGGATCAGCGCGGGTTCGAAGTCGATGCCGAAGGCGGTGACGGCAAGCATCACCCCCGCGATCGAAAGCGCGAAGAGCATGAAGAAGATCCAGGCGATATAGGCGCCCTCGCGCCGCAGCCGGCGCGCCACCGACCCGCCGCCCGCCACCGATTGCGGATGGACGAGCTTCTCCAGTTCGCGCTGGCCCAACCGAAAGAGCGCATAAACCCGCAACAGCCGCACCCCGCCCGCCGTGGTGGCGATGCCCCCCCCGGTGATGGTGAGCCCGGCCAGGATCACCCCCGGGGTGCCCAGACCGGACCAGGAACGGGCATCGTTCCAGCTCGTGCTCTCGAACCCGGTGGTGGTAAGAAAGGAAAGCGCGGTGAAGAGGCTCCCCCAGAGCGAGCGCAGGATCGCTGGCAACGCCTGTTTCGAGGTCTCGAGATCGAGCGCTGCAATCCAGTGCCGGGCAAAGAGGAACATTGTGACGAGTGTCACCAGCGCCGCGGCCAGCAAGATCTCCGGATCGTCGCGCAGCCGCTCGGTTGCGCGCAGCTCCCCCCCGCCCGGCCAGAGCCGCCGTGACAGCGCCGGGATCAGGAACAGGAAAATCAGCACCTCGCCGATCAGCCCGGAAGGCGCATCGCCGGGCCGGACGAGGCTGGTGATGCCGGAGGTGGAGAGCGTCGAGAAGGCATGGATCAACGCCACCTGCGCCGGATCGCCCGCAAGGATCAGCGCGCCCCAGAGGATCACGGTGAGCCCGCCGTAAGCCGGGCCCAGCACCCTCAGATAATGGGCGATCCGCTCGCCCGGCTCGGAAACTCCGTCGCGCAGAAACGAGGGTGCAACGCCACTTTGCTGGCCGAAACCGCCCGCAAAGAAGATCTCGAAGCCGCCGATGCGCAACGGCGCAAGCACGGCAATCGCCATCACGAGGATGAAAAAGCCGCCCATCCAGCCCACCATTGCACGCCACAGATGCAGGCTCGGCGGCAGCCGTTCGGGGGTATAAAGCGTGGCACCGGTGGTGGTGAAGCTCGACACCATCTCCCACCAGGCATTGAGCAGCCCGGTATCGCGCACGGCCTCGTCAAACGGCACGGCCAGCATCAGCGGCAGCGCGAGGAAGGCGGCGAAAAGCGTGAGCAAAAGCGAGCGCTCGCGGTTTTGCTTCGGGTTCGCGGCCGCCGCGAGCGCGACGATCAGCGAGAGCATGGTGAAGAGGAGCGCGGATTGGAAAAACACCCGCGCCACCCGTGCCTGCCCGTCGATCGCCGCCGAGGCCGCGGGCGCCAGCATCGCCAGCGCGGCAAGCAACATGAGCTGCACCAGAAGGGGAAGCTGACCGAAGCGGCGCAGCATGTGCGGGCTCAGAAGAAGTCGATGGAGACCTGCAACAGCCGCTCCACCTCCGGAATGTCATGCGCGAGCGCGAAGAGCACGATCACGTCGTTCTCTTCCACCTTGGTATCGCCCGCCGGTTTCATCACCTTGTCGCCCTTGCGGATCGCGCCCAGAAGCACACCTTCGGGAAATTCGATCTCGCGCACCGCACGCCCGGCGATGGGCGAGGTGGAAAGCACCACCGCTTCGATCACCTCCGCCTCGGCATCGCCGATCGAATAGACGCCACGCACCTTGCCATGCCGGATATGGCGCAGGATCGAGGAAACGGTGATCGCGCGCGGGTTGATATAGGCGTCGATGTCCAAAGGCCCCATCAGCGGCACCAGCGTCGGATCATTGACGAGCGAGATCGCCATCTTGCACCCCACCTGCTTGGCGCGCACCGAAACAAGAAGGTTCGTCTTGTCGTCATCAGTGACAGCGAGCACGGCGTCGGCGCGCGCCACATTGGCTTCCTCAAGCATTTCGGTACTCATCCCGTCGCCATGCAGCACGATGGTGCGCTCCAGCGCATCGGCCGCAGATTCCGCCGTGCGCCGGTCGCGCTCGATGATCTTCACCCGCACCCGGTCCGAGCGCGCCTCAAGCGCGCGCGCCACGCCAAGGCCAACGATGCCGCCGCCGATGATGGTGATGCGTTCTTGCTTTTTTGTTGCTTTTCCAAAGATTTCGAGCGTTCTGTTGATATCTTTGGACAGCGTGAGCACATAGATCTGATCGCCGGTGAAAAGCTGATCGCCCGGCTCGGGGGCAAACAGCCGCCCCTCGCGGCGTACCCCAACGACCATCGCGCCGAGCGTCGGGAAAAGGTCGTTCAATTGCCGGAGCGGCGTATCAAGCACCGGGCAATCCTCGTCAAGCGCGATGCCCAGAAGCTGCACCGCGCCACTCAGAAAGCTCTCAGTGTCGAAGGTTGCCGGCGCCAGAAGGCGTTGCAGCGCGGCTTCGGCCACCTCGCGTTCGGGCGAGATGATCACATCGATCGGCAAATGATCGCGCCGGTAGAGGTCGGCATATTGCGGCGCCATATAGGTTTGCGCGCGCAGCCGGGCGATCTTGCGGGTGATGCCGAACACCGATTGCGCGACCTGACAGGTGACCATGTTCACCTCGTCGGAATGGGTTGCGGCAATGATCAGGTCGCAGTCGCGCGCGCCTGCACGGTCGAGCACATCGGGATGCGAGGCAAAGCCGACCACGCCTTGCACGTCGAGCAGGTCCGAGGCGCGGCGCACCAGTTCCGGGTTGGTGTCGAGTACGGTCACATCATTGCGTTCCCCGGCCAGATGGCGGGCGATCTGCCAGCCCACCTGCCCCGCGCCGCAGATGATCACCTTCATCGACCGTCCTCCGTTACCATGCCCCCCGTTTTATGCTGCGGCCGCGGCGGGGTCAATCGACCGCCCCGCAGGCCCTCCGGGCTCACGCCTCCTCGGCTTCCTCCTCGCCCTCGTCGAATTGCGCCATCCGCCCGCCCGCCTTGCCCGCAGTCACAACGCCAAGTGATTTCAGCTTGCGATGCAGCGCCGAGCGTTCCATGCCGACAAAGGCCGCCGTGCGCGAGATATTGCCGCCAAAGCGGTTGATCTGGGAGAGCAGATATTCGCGCTCGAAGAGTTCGCGCGCCTCGCGCAAAGGGAGCGCCGCAAGCTGACCGCCGAGCACGATCCGCCCCTCCTCGGGCGCCGCCGCGTTGCTGGCAAATTCGCGCGCCTCGATCGGCCCGGAGCCTTCGCCCAAAATCAGCACCCGCTCGATCACATTGCGCAGCTCGCGAATGTTGCCGGGCCAGTCCATCGTCTGAAGGCTCGCTTCCGCCTCTTCCGAAAGCGCGCGAGCGGGCAGACCCTGTGTGCTGTTGAACACCTCGATGAAATGGCGCGCCAGCAGCGGCACATCCTCGCGCCGCTCGGAAAGCGGCGGCACCGCAATCGGCACCACGTTGAGGCGGTCATAAAGCTCTTGGCGGAACCGTCCGGCGGCGATCTCGGCGGCGAGATTGCGCGTGGTGGACGAAATCACCCGCAGATCGACGCGCACCTTGTCCGTGCCGCCCACGCGGGTGAATTGCTGCTCGGTGAGCACCCGCAGGATCTTGGCCTGTGTTCCCGCCGGCATCTCGGCCACTTCGTCGAAGTATATCACCCCGCCATGCGCTTGTTCCAAAAGGCCTTTTTCAACCCCGCGCTCTGGCGTCTCGCGGCCAAAGAGCACGTCCTCCATGCGGTCTGGCGCAATCGTGGCGGAGGTCACCGTCACAAAGGGCGCGGCAGTGCGGGTCGAATGCTGGTGGATGTAGCGCGCCGCCGATTCCTTGCCCGAGCCCGGCTCGCCCGTCAGCATCACCCGCCCGTTCGATTTCGTCACCTTGTCGAGCTGGTCCTTCAGCCGTTTGAAGGCGACCGAATTGCCGAGCATCTCGCCCACATGCAGATCGCGCCGCCGCAGGCTCGAGTTTTCGCGCCGCAGCCGCGAGGTTTCCATCGCGCGCGAGATCACCACCATCAGCTGATCGATGTTGAAAGGCTTGGCGATGTAATCGTAGGCGCCCTGCTTGATCGCGGCGACGGCGATCTCGATATTGCCATGCCCCGAAATGATGATGATCGGAATATCGGGGTTGTCGCGCTTGACCGTTTTCAGAATGTCGATCCCGTCCATCCGGCTGTCTTTCAGCCAGATGTCGAGGATCACGAGCGCGGGTGGCTCCGTATTGATTGCCTCCATGCATTCGTCGGAATTGGCGGCGGTGCGGGTCGCATAGCCTTCGTCGCCGAGGATATCGGCGATCAGCTCGCGAATGTCCTTTTCGTCGTCGACAACGAGAATATCGCTCATGTTTCACTGTCCTTGATGGCGCGCAGGCCGGAGCGGGCGCGTGGCAGCCGGATTTCGGCCAGCGCGCCCAAATGGGCACCCGGCGCGAAGGCGGGGGCGTCGGTCAGCATCAGCGTGCCGCCGTGTTCTTCGATGATCTTTTTCACGATGGAGAGGCCAAGCCCGGTGCCCTTGGCGCGGGTCGTCACATAGGGCTCAAAGAGTCTCGCACGGTCGGGCGGCAAGCCGATGCCGTTGTCGGCGATGTCGATCACGATCAACTCGTCATGGGCGCGCAGGCTCACCTTCACTTCCGGCACCCAGCCCTCGGGCGCGCCCTTGTCGGCAAGGCTCTCGATCGCTTCGCCCGCATTCTTGATCAGGTTCACGAGCGCCTGCGAGATCATCGTCGCATCGAGTTCGACCACCTCGGGCCCCTCGGGCAGATCGGCACTGAGCTTTGCGCCATGCAGCGCGCCTTCCTGCAGCAGCACGGCATCACGGGCAAGCTGGACGATATCATGGTCGCGCCGGTCGGGTTCGGGCATGCGGGCAAAGCGCGAAAATTCGTCAACGATGCGGCGCAGGTCATCGGTTTGCCGCACGATCACGCCAGTGAGGCTGCCGAGCACCTCGACCTGATCGGGGGCAAGCTGGCGCGTGAACTTGCGCTGGATCCGCTCGGCCGAAAGCTGGATCGGCGTGAGCGGGTTCTTGATCTCATGCGCGATGCGGCGGGCAACATCGCCCCAGGCGGCCATGCGCTGCGCCGAGACGAGGTCGGTCACATCGTCAAAGGCCACCACGAACCCCTCGCGCGCGCCCGAGGCGCGGCGGCGCTCCGCCATCCGCACCAGCAGGCTCTCAAGCCGCCCACCGCGTGAAACCCGCACCTCCTCCTGCACGACCGTCAGAAAGCCGTCCCGCAAGCGATTGAAAAGATATTCGAACTCTGGAACGGCTTCGGCCAGGGGGCGGTCCGTGTCGCGTGTGGTGTCCAGCATCAAGAGCTGGGTCGCGGAGGGATTTAGAAAGTCGATTCGTCCCTCGGCATCAAGCCCGATCACACCGGAAGTGACCGAGGAGAGCACGGAATCGAACATCCGGCGCTGTTCATCGGTCTCGTGATGCGAGGCGATCAATTCGGTGCGTTGGGTCTTGAGCTGCGCCATCATCCGGTTGAACACCTGCCCGAGCGTGGCGATTTCGTCATCGCCCTGTTCCTCGATCACCCGCGCGTCGAGATCGCCCTTGCCAACCCGCTCCGCCGCCGCCGCAAGCCGCCCGATCGGGCGCGAGAGCCGCTCGGCGAACCAGAGCCCGGCCCAGACGGCAGCGAGGATCAGGATCAGCGCAAAGCCGATGTAGACCAGACCGAACTCGAACAGCAGCCGCCCGCGCGAGGCCTCAAGCTGCTCGTAAAGATGCACCGTTTCGCGCGTGTCATCCAAAAGCGAGAGGATTTTGCCATCGACCGTGCGCGAGACGTAAAGATAGCGGTCGACAAAGGCATCGAGCTTGATCAGCGCGCGGAATTCCGAATTTGGCCAATCCTCGAACAGCACCGTCTCGCCGCGCGCGGAAGCCACGATCTTTTCGGGTGCAGGCTGTTCATAATCAAAGAGATAGGAGCGATCGCCGCGGGCGACGATCTGCCCCGTGCCATCGATCACATAGGCTTCCTTCAGACCGCGCTGAATGCCCTGCTGCCCCGCCACCAGCCATTCGCGCAGATCGCCATCGGTGGCGAACGTGGCCGCCTGACGGCGCAGGTTGAGGAATGCCGCGAGCGCCGTCGCATCCTGCACGAGGTCGCGGCGGTGCTCGTCCTGATAGGCCTCGGCCGCGGAAAGCGAGGTGCCGACGACCATCCGCACCCGGTCGGAGAACCAGCCCTCGAGCCCGATATTCACCGTGAGCCCAGCAAAAAGCGCCACGAGCACGGTGGGCACAAGCGCGATGCCCGCAAACACCCCGGTGAGCCGCAGGGTGAGGCGTGAGCCGGTGGCGCGGGCGCGGCGTGCAGCGAGAATCTGCGCGAGGCGCAGCACGATGAGCCCGCCCAGCGTGAGGAAATAGACGAAGTCGGCCAGCAGCGTGAGGCGCAGGGCGGTCGAATCTGCCCCCTGCCCCAGAGGGCCCAGCACCACGAAAGTGGTCAGCGCAAGCGCCGGGCCGAGCACGGCAAGGCCCAGAACAAAACCGTTCTGAATCCGGCGCTGGCGGCGAAACCGCGCCAGCCGCTCCCAAGCGGTGCTGTTCAACGCGCTCTGCACGATGCCCTCGGTCCGTCGCTCGGGCGAATCCGCGCGACGGATTTGCCACAAATACCTGTGGCGCTTTTACATCAGTTTGCGGCGGCGTGTCACCTGAATATCCAGATCGGTGATCTTTTTGCGCAAGGTATTGCGGTTTATCCCAAGCAGATCCGCACATCTGGCCTGATTGCCACCGGTGGCATCAAGCGCGATTTCGATCAGCGGCGCCTCCATTTCCGCGAGAATCCGGTCATAAAGGCCGGGCGGTGGCAGGTTGCCGCCGTGGAGGTCAAAGTACCGCCGCAGATGCCGCGCGATCGAGGCGGAGAGCTTCTCGCCCTCGCCGCCCGCACGCAGGGGTTCGATCGCAGGCTGGTTGCCGAGCACGAATTCGACCTCGGCACGGGTGATCTCTTCCTCGGTTGCCGTCACCACAAGGCGGCGCACGGTGTTTTCGAGCTGGCGCACGTTTCCGGGCCAGGCATAGGCGCGCACGAGCGCCATCGCCTCATTGGAAAAACGCCGCAGCCCGAGCCCGTCGCGCTCGCAGCGGGTCAGGAAATGTTCGGTCAGCAGCGGAATATCCTCGACCCGTTCGCGCAGCGCAGGAACGGCGAGCGTGACACCGCCCAGCCGGTAGAACAGGTCTTGCCGGAATTTCCCCGCCTCCATCAACGCGGCAAGATCCACCTGCGTGGTCGCCATGATCCGCGGGGCGGGGTCAGGCAAAGCATCGAGCATCCGCACGATCCGGCCCTGAGTGTCATCATCGTAATCGCCCACCTCGTCGAAAACGAGCGAGCCGCCCTTGACGCGGGCGACAAGGCTCGAGGGGCCATCGGCCCCGGCAAGATCTGCCGCCTGCGCCACCACGAAGGGCAGCGTCCGGCGGTCCGAAAAGTCATGAATTGCCCTCGCAATCAAAGACTTACCAGTTCCAGATTCGCCCATTATCATCACCGGCAGATCGGCGTTCATCACTCGGGCAACGAGCCGGTAAAGCGCCTGCATCGCCGCGGTGCGGCCCACCAGCGGCAGATCCGAGGTTTCGGGACGCACCGGCTCCACCGCCTTCGGCACCACTTGCGCGCGGCGCTTGAGTTCAAGCGCGCGGGCGGCGCGTTTCATCAGATCGGGCAGGTCGAAGGGCTTGGGCAGATAATCATAAGCATCCGCCTCGGCGGCCTGAATCGCCGTCATGATCGTGTTCTGCGCAGAGATCACGATCACCGGCAGGCCCGGCCGCTCGCGCGCGATCCGCGGCAGCGCTTCGAGCCCGTTGCCATCAGGCATGATCACATCGGAGATCACCAGATCCCCCTTGCCTTCCTCGACCCAGCGCATCAGCGTCATCAGCGAGGCGGTGGCATGGACTTTGCAGCCCGCACGCGTCAGCGCCTGGGTCAGAACGGTGCGGATCGTGCGATCGTCATCGGCGACGAGAACGGTGCCATCCATGGATCAGACCTCCTTAGGGGCGACAGGCAGGGAAACGCGAAAAACGGTGCGGCCGGGAACGCTATCAACGTTGATCCAGCCATTATGCTCGGAGATGATTTTCGAAACGAGCGCGAGGCCAAGCCCGGTACCGTTCTCGCGGCCGGAGACGAAGGGCTCGAAAAGCGCCCCCGCAATATCGGGCGGGATGCCGGGGCCATCGTCGATCACCTCGATCTGAAGCGGCAGACGCTGGCCATGGCCATCGGGGCCGCGCAGGCGCAACGAATAATCATAAAAGCTGCGCAGGCGGATCGTGCCCTGCCCCTTCGCCGCCTCGGCCGCATTCTTGAGAAGGTTCAAAAATACCTGCGTCAACTGGTCGGCATCGCCGAGCGTGGGCGGCAGCGAAGGGTCGTAATCCTCAACGATCAGCATATGCGCGCCAAAGCCAACAGCGGCAGATTTTCGTGCGCGGTCAAGCACATCGTGGATATTCACTGGCTTCATCTCGGGCGGGCGCACATTACCGAACTGCTCAACCTGTTCGAGCAGCTTCACCACGCGGCGGGTCTCGTCGACGATCAGATCGGTGAGTTCCAGATCATCGCCCGAGAGGTTCATCGACAAAAGCTGCGCCGCCCCCGCAATGCCCGCGAGCGGGTTCTTGATCTCATGCGCCAGCATCTCTGCCATGCCAATGGCCGAGCGCGCTGCCGATTTCACCTGGCTCGCGCGGCCGAGCCGGTCGGCGATCTCGCGCGGCGAGATCAGCAGCAGCACCGTTTGCGGGTCATCGCCCAGAGGCGCGGCCTGAAGATTGCATTGCACCGGGGCGCGCTCGCCCGTGGTCAGATCCACATCATTGACGAAAAGCGCAGAGCGGTTCTTGCGCACCCGGGCAAAAATTTCCTCAAGCGGCGCGGCAATGGCGAGCCGTTCGCCCAGCACCTGTCCCTTCAACGCACGGGCCGAAAGATTGAGGAACAATTCCGCCGCCGGATTGATCTCGATTACCCGGTCCGTGCCGTCGATCATCAACGCCGGAAGCGGCAACGAAGCCCAGATGATGCCGGGGGCCGGAAGGGTCATGCCGCAGCCCTTTCGCTGAACGCGGCGCGGATGAGCGCCAATGCCGCCTCGGGGGTCTGGGCGCGCATCATCTCGGGGACCAATGCCGCTCCTGCGACCTCCGCATACCAGCGCAGATGCTTGCGCGCGAGGCGCAGCCCCACCTGCTCTCCGTAAAAGCCCAGAATCGCTTCATAATGCTCAGAGACCAGATCAACGAGCCCCGCCCCCTTCGGCAGCTTGGGCGGGGCCGCGCCGTAAAGCGCCGCAGCGATCTGCGCAAGCCGCCAGGGTGCCCCCTGCGCCCCGCGTCCCACCATCACGCCCGCCGCGCCCGCCCGCGCCAGCGCCATCCGCGCCGAGGGCGCATCGACGATGTCGCCATTCGCCACCACTGGCACCGAGACGGCCTCGGAGACAGCGGCAATCGCGCCCCAGTCGGCCCGGCCCTCGTAAAACTGCATCCGCGTGCGGCCATGCACGACGATCATCCGCACGCCCGCAGATTCGGCGCGCCGCGCGATCTCGGGCGCGTTGATCTGCCCCTCGTCCCAGCCGAGCCGCATCTTCAGCGTCACGGGCAGATCGACTGCCCCCACCACCGCTTCGATCAATCGCAGCGCATGGTCCGGGTCGCGCATCAGCGCCGCCCCCGAGGCGCCGCCCGTCACCTTCTTCGCCGGGCAGCCCATGTTGATGTCGATGATTTTTGCGCCCATGTCCGCCACGACCTTCGCCGCCTCGGCCATCGGCCGCGCCTCGCGCCCGGCCAATTGCACCGAGGACGGCAGATCGAGACCGAGTTCGCTGCGCGCCTTCGCCCGCACCGAGGGCTTGGCCGTCAGCATCTCGCCGCTCGCCACCATCTCGGACACCACGAGACCCGCGCCAAAGCGCGCCACGATCCGGCGAAACGGCAGATCGGTAATGCCCGCCATGGGCGCCAGCAGCACCGGCGGATCAAGGCGAAAGCTGTCGAGCGTAATCGTCACGGTTGTTCCTGTAGCATTTGCCCAAGGAAGTAGCGGCTTGATTTGGGAATCACAATTGCAAGGAGAGCGTCGCCACTCACAAGGGCGTCAAAATTCGGCACCTGCTTAAATATTGCGCTTTCAGCATGCGGCGCTGTGCACATTGCGCCCGCGCGCAGACTGGCCTAAGCCTTTGTCAGGTAAAAAGCCGGAAGAGCGAGGGCGGATGAGCGTTGCAGTGATCATCGTGGCGGCGGGCCGTGGCACGCGCGCGGGCGAGGGGCTGCCAAAGCAATGGCGCGATTTGGCGGGCCGCCCGGTGCTGGCGCAGACGGTCGAGGCGTTCCGCACGCTCGGCCGGGTGATCGTGGTGCTTCATCTAGACGACATGGCGCGCGGCCTCACCCTCTTTGGCGGATCCGTGACTCTGGTGGCGGGCGGCGCGAGCCGCTCCGAGAGCGTGCTCAATGCGCTCGTTACGCTTGAGGGCTCTGAAATCACACGCGTTCTCATTCACGATGGCGCCCGGCCGCTGGTGCCGCAAGCGGTGCTGCAAGCGGTGCTCGTCGCGCTTGAAACCCACCCGGGTGCGGCGCCTGCACTTGCCGTCACCGATGCGCTCTGGCGCGGGGAAGCGGGGCTCGTGGCGGGCACGCAGGACCGGGAGGGGCTTTTCCGGGCGCAAACGCCGCAAGGCTTCCGGTTTCCCGAGATCCTCGACGCCCATCGCGCCCATCCGGGCGGCGCGGCCGACGATGTGGAAGTGGCCCGCGCGGCCGGCATGGCGGTCGCCATCGTGCCCGGGCATGAAGACAATCTGAAGATCACCTACGCGGAAGATTTTGCCCGCGCCGAGGCGATCTTGCGCGAAAGGAAAGGCTTGAAGATGGATGTGCGGCTTGGCAACGGCTATGATGTGCATGCGTTTACCGAAGGCGATCATGTGATCCTGTGCGGGGTCAAAGTACCCCATACCAAGGCGCTGCTCGGCCATTCGGATGCCGATGTCGGCATGCATGCGCTCACCGATGCGATCTATGGCGCCATGGCCGAAGGCGACATTGGCCGCCACTTTCCGCCCTCCGATCCGCAATGGAAGGGCGCGGCAAGCTGGATCTTCCTCGAGCACGCCGCGAAACTCGCGGTCTCCAAAGGCTTCAAGATCGGCAATGCCGATGTCACCCTGATTTGCGAACGCCCGAAGATCGGCCCGCATGCCATTGAAATGGCGGCCGAACTTGCGCGCATCATCAACGTCCCGGCCGACCGTGTCTCGGTCAAGGCCACCACCTCGGAACGGCTCGGCTTCACCGGCCGCGAAGAGGGCATTGCCGCTATTGCCACCGTCACTCTGATAGGAGTCTGAAATGCCTCCCCGTGAACTTCCGACCCGTGAATTGCCGCTCCACGTTCTGCAAGCCATCACCACCTTTGCCTTCGTCGGCAAGCTCGTCCCCGCGCCCGGCACCTGGGGCTCGATGGTCGCCGCTGTCGCCGGCTGGGGGCTGGTGAAATTCGGCGGCCTTTCCTACCTCTACCTCGCCGCGATCCTCGCCTTCATCATCGGGCTCTGGGCGCTGGAGCAAGAACTGAAGCACCGCGAGGATCAAGACCCGAAAGAGGTGATCATCGACGAGGTGGCCGGCATGTGGGTGGCGCTTGCCTTCCCCGCCTCGGCCTTTGCTTATTTCAACATCGAGATGGTCTGGCCGGGCCCGCTCGCCGCCTTCATCTGGTTCCGCTTCTTTGACATCTTCAAACCGGGCGTGATCGGCCGGGCCGACAAGCAGGGCGGCGCGATGGGCGTGATGATGGATGACATCTGGGCCGGCGTCTTTGCCGGTGTGTTCACGCTGATCACCGCTGTGGCCTATCATCTGGGTCAGGATTACTGGCCGGTGCTTGGTGCGCAGATCATCGACTGGCTGCCGCCCCTGCCCTTCACCGGTCAGGCATGAGCGTAGAAGAGCTTCTCGCCTGCGCGCGGGACAGAGGCTGGCGCATCGCCACCGCCGAAAGCTGCACAGGCGGCATGGTGGTGGTGGCGCTGACAGACGTGCCGGGCTCCTCGGCGGTGGTGGAGTGCGGCTTTGTCACCTATTCCAACGCGGCGAAAGTCGAGATGCTGGGCGTGGCCGAGGCCACGCTCAGTGCTTTTGGCGCGGTCTCCGAGGAGGTGGCGCGCGAAATGGCCGAGGGGGCGCTGGCACAGAGCCACGCTGACCTTGCTGTTTCGATCACCGGCATCGCCGGGCCCGGCGGATCGGAGTTCAAGCCCGAGGGGCGGGTTTGCTTTGGCCTTGCCCTCAAAGGCGCCGCGACCCGCACGCAAACACAGGAGTTCGGTGCGCTTGGCCGGGGCAATGTCCGCGCCGCCGCGCGCGATCATGCGCTTGCCCTTCTGGGCGCCGCGCTCGGGCTTCAACCGTAAAGCGCCTTCGCCCGGTCCTCGAACGCCTGCACGATCATCCGCATCGCCTGATCGAAGACGATGCCGATCACGCCCTGCAGGAGCGCGTTCTTGAATTCGAAATCGACGAAGAAGTCGACCTTGCACCCGCCCTCGGGCCGGTCTTCGAACTGCCACCAGCTGTGCATGTATTTGAACGGGCCGTCGAGATAGCGGGTATCGACGCGCTTTTGCCCCGGGTCGAGCACCACGCGCGAGCCGAAGCGCTCGCGAAACACCTTGAAGGAGATCACCAGATCCGCCTCCATCACCTCGGTGCCGGGTTCGGGGCCGGGCTTGCGGGTGCGGATGCGGGCGGCGGAGTTCCAGGGCAGGAATTCGGGGTAGCGCGCCACATCGGCCACGAGCGCATACATCTGCGCCGCCGAATAGGGCATCGTGCGTTTTTCCGAATGCTGCGGCATCGGCCGGTCTCCCTTTTACCGGCCCCGTTCTTGCGATAAAGCACGGGAATTGCAAGGGCCGGATGGCCGCACCAGAGGCAGGAGAGAGCATGGCAGAGCCCGGATATGTGATCGACCAGATGATTTCCGCAAAGGCCATCGCGGCGCGGGTCGAGGCGCTCGGCGCCGAGATCACCGAAGCCTTCAAGGATACCGACCGGCTCGTGGTGGTCGGGCTTCTGCGCGGCTCCTTCGTGTTCATTGCGGACCTCATCCGCGAGATCGGCGTGCCCTGTGAAGTCGATTTCCTCGAAGCCTCTAGCTATGGCAACGAAACCACCTCCACCCGCGAGGTTCGGGTGCTGAAAGACCTGCGCGGCAATATCGGCGGGCGCGACGTGCTCGTGGTGGAAGACATCGTCGATACTGGCCACACGATCTCCAAGGTGATGGAGATGCTGCGCGCCCGTTCGCCGCGCCGGATCGAATGCTGCGCCATGCTCGACAAGCCCTCGCGCCGCGAAGTGGATGTGAAGGCGCGCTGGACCGGCTTCGAGATCCCCGACGAATTCGTCGTCGGCTACGGGCTCGACTATGCGCAAAACCACCGCAACCTGCCCTTCATCGGCACGGTGCGCTTCACCGGCCGTGAAAAATGAACCCGCTCTGGCTGATGCGGATGGCAAAATGGGTGCGCCATCCGCCCTCGCTGCGGCAGGTGCAGATTGCTGCGGTGGTGATTGCCCTCGTTGCGCTGATCTGGGGGCTTGATCATTTCGGCTTCTGGCCGGACTGGGCGCGGGTGGAACGCGCCCCGCGCGTTCCACGGCTCTGAGTTACTCGCCCTCGCCCGCAAGCAGCGGCTCGACCTGATCCTCGATCACCTTGTCGGTGAGCGGGCCGGCAATGCGGGTGATGATATGCCCCTCGCCATCGACCACGAAGGTCTCGGGCACGCCGGCCACGCCCCAGTCAAGCCCCATCTGGTTCTTCGGATCGGCGCCGAGCTTGGCAAAGGGGCTGCCCATCTCGGCCAGGAAAGCCTGCGCCTTCTCGGGCGTATCCTTCCAGTTCACGCCGAGGATCTCGACCCCCTCTTGCTTCAGCCCGATCAGGTTCGGATGCTCAACCCGGCAGGGCGCGCACCAGGACGCCCAGAAGTTCACGAGCTTGATCGTGCCATCGCGCAGATCGGCATCCGTGAAGGGCGCCTCCGGCCCCAGAGACTCGAGCCGCACCGGCGGCGCCTCCTTGCCCGCAAGGGCCGTGGGCATATCGTTGGGGTCTTTGGTTTCCATCGCCACAAAGGCCGCGGCCACAAAGCCGACGATCACCACAAGCGGAACGAACATCAAAGGCTTAGCCATTTTTCTTCATCCGTTTTTCCTGCGCTTCCAGCGCCCGTTTCACCTGTGCACCCCGGATCAGGGTGAGCACGATCAGCGCCGCCAGCAGGGCCAGCGTCGCTCCCCAGGAACCGAGGATCGTGACGGTATATTTGCCGAGATCAGGGATCATGCCATGCGCTCCCGCTGTTCGAGGGCCTTGAGGCGACGGCTGCGGATCTCGGTGCGTGTGCGCAACAAAAGCAGGGTCACGAACAAAAGCCCGAAGCCCACGATGGAGAGCACGAGCGGTTGCCAATAGACATCCGAGATATGCTCCTCACTGTCGAGGCTCAAGGTCGAGCCTTGGTGCAACCCCTGGTTCCAGAAGATCGCGGCATAGCGCGACAGCACCGCAAAGACCGAGCCGACGAGGCAAAGAACGCCCGTCAGATCCGCCGCGGTATCAGGGTTTTCGATCGCCTCCCAAAGCGCCATATAGCCGAGATAAAAGAGAAAAAGGATCAGGAAGGAGGTCAGCCGCGGATCCCATTCCCACCAGGTGCCCCACATCGGCTGGCCCCAGAGCGCACCGGTGATGAGCGCGATCAGCGTCATCACCATGCCGATCGGTGCCGCGGCCTTGGCGGCCAGCGCGCTCACATGGTGGCGGCGAATGAGCCAGATCAGCGAAGTGACAAGCATCATCACCCAGATATTGATTGCGAGCGTCGCCGCGGGCACATGCACATAGATCACCTTCACCGTGGCGCCGAATTCCTCGGCGAGGGGGGTGAAGAAAAAGCCCCAGACGAGCCCCGGCACGAGGGTGAGCACGGTTGCCCCGAAAACCCAGGGCAGAAGCCATCCCGAGGTCTGCATGAACTTGACCGGGTTTGCATATTCCCAGATCGACATCGGTCGCTCTCCTCCCTCTCGTCTTCTCGCCCCGCTTGCCACGATTTGCACCGTGCCGGTTTGACACGCATCAACTTAGAACGTTTCTCACCGCAAATTGACCCGGATCGCCGCGGCGGAGGCAAAGGGGACAAGGGCGATGGTGGCGGCGGTGATGCCCGCGAGCATGGTCAATGGCACTTCGATCGCCATGCCCTCGGCGCCGCGGCGCACAAGCTCGGCACCAAAGATCAGGGTCGGCACATAGAGCGGCAGCACCAGGAGCGAGAGCAGGAGCCCGCCGCGTTTGAGCCCCACCGTGAGCGCGGCGCCAAAGGTGCCGAGCACCGAAAGCGCTGGCGTGCCAAGGAGCAACGAGACCTCAAGCCAGAGATAGGCAGGCCCCGGCAGGTGCAGAAGCACGGCAAAAAGCGGCGCGGCCAGCACCAAGGGCAGGCCGGTGGTGATCCAATGCGCGAGCGCCTTCACCGTGACCACGGCCTCAAGCGGGATCGGCGCGGTGGCCAGCAGATCGAGCGAGCCATCCTCGTAATCGAGGGCAAAAATGCGGTCGAGCGACAGAAGGCAGGCCAGGAGCGCACCGAGCCAGAGGATACCTGAGGCGATGCGGGCAAGAATATCGCCCTGCGGACCGACGCCGAAGGGCACGAGCGTCACGACAATGAGGAAGAAGGCAAGCCCGAGCCCGAAGCCCCCGCCCGCGCGGATCGCGAGCCGCAGATCGCGTGTCAGAAGCGCGATCACAGGAAGGCTCCGTCGAAATCATGATCAAAGGCGCCGCGGTGCCCGCCCTCTTCCGGTGGCCGCGCCTTGAAAGGCGCGAGATCGAGAATTTCGGCCTCCTCAAGGCCAAGATCGATATGGGTGGCCATGAGCGCTGCCCCACCGGAGGCCAGATGCGCGCGCACCGCAGCGGCGAAAAGCGCGACCGAGGCCGCATCGAGCGAAACGGTGGGTTCGTCGAGCACCCAGACCGGGCGCCCGGTCACCAGAAGCCGCGCAAGGCCCAGACGGCGCTTTTGTCCCGCCGAAAGGCTCATCGCGGCGCGGTGTTCGAGCGCGCGCAGGTTCATCTGATCGAGCGCAGCTTCAACCGTGTCGGTCTCGTAGATCGCTGCCCAAAAAGCGAGGTTCTCGCGCACCGAGAGCGTGGCCTTCAGCCCATCCGCATGAGCGGCATAGGCCATCGCTTCGGGTGGCATCGAAATCGTGCCCGCAAGCGGCGGTTGCAGCCCGGCCAAGGTGCGCAAAAGCGTGGTCTTGCCGATGCCGTTGGGCCCCCGCAACACGAGCGCCCTGCCCGCTTCGAGCGAAAACCCCACCCCCTCCAGCACGGCGAGGCCGCCGCGGCTGACGGTGAGGGTTTCGACCGAAAGCAGCGTCATCCGCGCGGCACCTCGCCCGGCATGGGCAAAAGCGCTGCGGCGACCCGGCGGCCCTCGGAGAGAAGCACATTGTAGCTGCGCGCGGCCGAGGGCGTGGCCATCGCCTCGCAAAAGACGCCCACGGCCTCAAGCTCCGCCACGAAGTCGCGCGGCAGGTGCGCGATTTCCGCACCCATGCCGACAAAGAGCACATCGACCTTGCCCGAAAGCGCCAGAAGGCCCGCGCGGTCCTCGAGCCCGGCCCAGCTCAAAGCCTCTTCGGCGCGGATCAGAAGGCCCCCCTCATGCACCGCCCCGGCGACGCGAAAGAACCCCGGCCCGTAGCCATCGACCGGCAGCGCCCCGCCGAAAGAGGCCTCACGGATTTGCATCTTGCGCGCCTTCGGTGAAGAATTTCGCCGCCGGATCCTTGGGTTGCTTGTTACGGTCGAGCCCGAGGAACAGCACGATGTTCTTCGCCACATAGACCGAGGAATAGGTGCCGACGACAACGCCCCAGGTCATCGCAAACACGAAGCCGCGGATCACGTCGCCCCCCAGCACCAGAAGCGAGATCAGCGCAATCAGCGTGGTGCCCGAGGTCATCACGGTGCGGCTCAGCGTTTCGTTGACCGAGAGGTTCATCACCTCCTTGAGCGGCATCGTTTTGTATTTGACGAGGTTCTCGCGCAGCCGGTCGAACACGACGACGGTGTCGTTGATCGAATAACCCAAAATCGTGAGCAGCGCGGCGATGATCGCGAGGTCAAACTTGATCTGGAAGAGCGAGAAAAGGCCGATGGTGAGGCCGACGTCATGGACGAGCGCAGCGAGCGCGCCCACCGAATATTGCCACTCAAACCGCAGCCAGACATAGACGACAATCGCCGCAACGCCCGCCAGCACAGACCAGACAGCGGTCCAGATCAGCTCGCCCGAAACCTTCGGGCCGACGGATTCCGTCGAGACGAATTTCACCGACGGATCAACTTCTTGCAGGGCGTTCTCAATCTGCGTCATCTGCTCGGGGGCAATTGCGTCCTGCCCCTCCTGCGCCTGAATGCGGATCGAGGCGACATGCTGGTCTTCCCGGAAATTCGGGTCGAACACTTCAGTGATCGCCACATCGCCCAGCCCGAGCGGGCTCAGCGCCTTGCGGTAAGCGCCGATGTCGAGCGTTTGCGTCGATTCCGTGCGGATCGTCGTGCCGCCCTTGAAGTCGATGCCGAAGTTGAGCCCCATCACCAGCGTCAACACCAGCGCGGCAATCGTGGCGACCGAGGAGAGCCCGAAGGTCAGCCATTGCCAGCGGAAAAAGTCGATTTCGGTATGGTCGGGAACGAGTTTGAGACGGAAGGCCATGGTCGTTCCTCACACGATGATGGTTTTCGGGCGTTTCCACGCGAACCATGTCACCACCATCAGGCGGGTGACGAAGATCGCGGTGAAGACCGAAGTGGCGATGCCGACGATAAGGGTGACGGCGAAGCCGCGCACCGGACCGGCGCCGAGCACGAAGAGGATCACGCCGGTGAGGAAGGTTGTCACGTTGGCGTCGATGATCGCCGACATCGCCTTCTCATAGCCCAGCTCGATCGCGCGGGCGGGGCTTTTGGTGTTGCGCAATTCCTCGCGGATCCGCTCGTAGACAAGCACGTTCGCGTCAACAGCGGTGCCCATGGTGAGCACGATCCCCGCAATGCCGGGCATCGTGAGCGTGGCGCCCACCGCGGACATGAAGCCGAAGATCATCACCACGTTGAGAATGAGTGCCACCGCGGCAAAGGTGCCAAAGAGCCCGTAAGAAGCGATCATCCAGACCACGACGAGGCCAAAGCCCACCGCCGCCGCCTTTTGGCCCGCCGCAATCGAGTCGGCGCCGAGTTCCGGGCCGATCGTGCGTTCCTCCAGGAAGGTCATGCCGGCAGGCAGCGCCCCGGCGCGCAACAGGAGTGCGAGGTTTGTGGCTTCCTCAACGGTGAAATTCCCGGTGATGATGCCCGAGCCGCCCGCGATATGCGCCTGGATCGTCGGCGCCGAGATCACCTTGCCGTCGAGCACGATGGCGAAGGGCTCGCCGATATGGCTTGCGGTGTAATCGCCAAAGGCGCGCGCGCCGGTCGGGTTGAAGCGGAAGGCCACGGCCGGATAGCCGTTCTGGTCAGTATCGGGGCGCGCGTCGGTGAGGTCGTCGCCCGTCACCACCGGCACATCGTCTAGAACGTAATAGATCCCCTCGCGGTCGGCCGAAGGCAGAAGTTCGCGGCCCATGCCGGGGTTGGCGTTCGGGTTCGAGCCCGGCGGCCCGTAGACCTGATTGAAGGTCAGTTTCGCCGTGGTGCCGATCAGATCCTTCAGTTCCTGTGCCGAACCGATGCCGGGCACCTCGATCAGGATCCGGTCGGTGCCCTGACGCATGATCGTGGGCTCGCGCGTGCCCGCGGCATCGACGCGGCGGCGCACGATTTCAAGCGATTGCTCCATCGTGCGGTCGTCGGTGGCGGTTTTCTCGGCCTCGGAGAGGCGGAAAGTGATGGTGTCTCCGACCCCGGTCACCTCATAGTCGGACTGACCGACGCCGGTGAGGCTGACCACCGGGGCGGTGAGGGTTTTGGCAACCTCGACCGCTCTGGCGATCTGGTCAGGCTTGCCGATCTGGATGCGCAGTTCGCCCTCGGGCGCGGCAACGCGGCGGATCGAACCGATCGTCGCACGTTCGGCGGCCAATACCTTGCGGGCCTCGGGCCAAAGCGCATCCAACCGCGCCTTGTAGACCTCGCTCAGATGCACCTCGGCAAGCAGATGGGCGCCGCCCCGCAGGTCGAGCCCGAGATTGACGAGCCCGGAGGGCAGCCAATCGGGCCAAGCCGCCTTGGCCGCGGCTTGAGCCTCCGTCATCGCGCCACTTTTCTCGAAAGCGGAGACGGCGTCATTATGGCTCTCGACGCGGGAGTAAAAAAGGTTGGGCGCCGCCAGCACCAGCGCTGCAAGACAGAGCGCAAGGATGACGGCACGCTTCCAAAGCGAGATCTGCAGCATGGCGGCGCGGCCTTTTCGGGATCAGTTGTCGTTCGAAGCCGGTTCGGTCTTCGAGAGCACCTGGATGATCGTCTGTTTGAGCACGCGCACCTTCACATTCGCCGCGATCTCGACGTCAAGCTCGCCATCTTCGCGCACATGGGTCACTTTGCCGATGATGCCGCCCTGCGTCAGCACCATGTCACCGCGCCGGAGCGTTTCAACCATCTGCTTGTGTTCTTTGGCTTTTTTCTGCTGCGGACGGATCAGCAGGAAATACATGATGACGAAGATCAGGATCAGCGGCAGAAACTGGCCGAAAGCGGCGAAACCACCGGGGGCGCCGGCGGCACCGGCAGCCTGGGCATAGGCGGGGGTAATGAACATTGCTTGGTCCTCTCTTTGGGGCCGTGTTCTTCTGGCCTTGTGCAGGGGCGCGAAAGGCACCCCGGTTGTCGGCGCGCACCCTAGCCGCGGCTCCGGACCTTGGCAAGGCAATCACGCCTCGCGCAAAAGCCGATCACGCTTGTGTCAGGCAGGAACCGGGGGAGACAGGATGAAGAGACGGAAGCGTGGCCGGGAGTTCAGGATCGAGGCCGTGAAGCTGGTGAGCGGACGTAAGCATTTCGCTCGCCGAGGCGGCTTGCGATCCGGCTTTGGTGGACCGGGTTTTACGCCGGGGGGGGAGGCTCCCCGCCGCACCTGCCCATGCGTTTCGCTGCGCCGGGATGGTCCTCGCGCAAGAGGCTGCAGCCGAAGGCGAACGGGGCGCTCACGCTTCCTGCCGCCTTTCGGCAACTCCGCCGAGATGATGCAGCACGAGCGGGCGGCCGCAGTGCTCGGTCACGGCAATTTCGGTTTCATAAAGCGCGCTCAGGCCCGGCGCGGTAAGCACCTCGGCGGGCGGGCCCTCGGCCACCACAGCCCCCGCCTTCATCGCCACCACATGATCGGCCCAGCCGGCGGCGAAGTTGAGATCATGGAGCACGATCAGCACCGAGCCGCCGGCCTCACGCAGCCGCGCCAGATGTGCCATCAGCGCGCGGGCATGGGCAAGGTCAAGATTGTTGAGCGGTTCATCAAGGATGAGCCAGGGCGTCTGCTGTGCCGCCGCCATGGCGAGATGGGCGCGTTGCGCCTGCCCGCCCGAGAGCGTGTCGAGAAACCGCCCCGCAAGCGGCTCAAGCTCGAAATCATGGAGCGCGCGCGCGATAGCGGCGCTGTCGGCGGGCCCGGGGCGGCCCGCGCAATGCGGCCAGCGTCCAAAAGCCACGAGCTCGCGCACCCGGAGCCGCGAGGCAAGGCCGGTGTGCTGGCCCATGAAGGCGAGCTCGCGCGCGAGCCGTGCGCCGGGTGTTTGCGCCACATCGAGCCCGTTCACTAACACGGTCCCCTCGGGCGGCGGCTCGATCCGGGCGATGAGCCGCGAAAGCGTGGACTTGCCCGCGCCATTGGGGCCGATGAGCGCGGTGATCTTGCCGCCCGGCAAGGTGAGTGTGGTGGGGGCCAGGATCTCGGTGCGCTGTACCGCATGGGAGAGGCCGGTGATCTCGATGGCGGACCTGGTCTTCATCGGATTTTTCCCCGCATCAGGAGGGTGAGGAACAAAAGCCCGCCCGCAAATTCGATCACCACGCTGAGCGTGGCCTTGAGCCCGAAGAGGCGCTCGAAGGCCCATTGGCCGCCCACCAGCATCAGCGCCGCCAGAAGTGCGGCGAGGGTGAGGAGCGTGCGGTGGCGCGCGCCCGGCGCCAGCCCATGTGCGAGCCCCGCCACGATCAGGCCAAGAAAGGCCACGGGGCCCACGAGCGCCGTCGCCGCCACGGTGAGCAGCGCGACGAGGAAGAGCGCGGCCAGCACCATCGCGCGGTAGCGCAGCCCAAGCGAAACGGCGCGGTCCCGGCCGAGCGCCATCACATCGAGCCGCGGCCCGAGCCAGAGCGCGGCAGCCATCGCGGGCAGCGCCACGAGTGCCGCCCAACCCAGCGCTTCGGCCGAGGGGCGAGAGAAATTGGCAAAGCTCACCGATTGCACCACGGCATTGGCGTTCGGGTCGAGCAGCCGCGCAACAAGCGTGGCGCCGGCGCGGAAGAGGATGCCGAGGATCACCCCGCTGAGGATCGTACGGCCGATGTCGCGCCCGCCGCCACGCCCCAGAAGCGTGCCGAAGAGCGCCACGGCGAGTGCGGCCATCACCGCGGTTTCGATCAGGAATTTCGGCCCTGCGGGGAGCGTGACGAAGCCGGTGATGCCAAGCGTGGCCAGCGCAAGGCTCTGCACCAGCAGGTAAAGCGCATCAAACCCCATGATCGAGGGGGTGAGGATGCGGTTTTGCGCGACGCTTTGGAAGAGCACCGTCGCCATGCCAACCGAGGCGGCCACGAGCATCAGCGCGGCGAGTTTTTTCGCGCGCAGGCTCAGCACGAAGCCGGTGTTGCCGGTCAGCCCCTGAAAGAGCCAGAGCGCGATCACGGTTGCGAGAAGCGCCCCGAGCGCGCCCCAGAAGCTAGTGCGCATCACGATCTCCCCGCCAAAGGAGCCACAGGAAGGCAAGCGCACCGACAACACCCAGAATCGTGCCCGCCGGGATCTCGTAGGGATGGATCAGGAGCCGGCCGACGAGATCCGAACCAAGCACCAGGATCGCGCCGCCCAGCGCCACGACGGGGAGTGCCGCGCGCAGATTGTCCCCCATGATACGCGTGACGAGATTGGGCACGATGAGCCCCACGAAAGGCACCATACCCACCGTCACCACCACCATCGCGGTGACGAGTGCGACGACCAGCAGACCAAGCCGCAAGACCGCGCGCGGGTTGAGGCCGAGCATGGTGGCGGCCTCGGGGCCAAGGCCGAGGATGGCAAAGCGGTCGGCCGCGAAAAAGGCCAGAAGCGTGGCGGCGCCCGCGAGCCACAAGAGCTCGTAACGCCCGGCAATCACGCCCGAAAACTCGCCCGACAGAAGCCAGATCGAGATATATTGCAACAGATCCGTCTCCCAGGCG
The DNA here is from genome assembly GCF_900217815.1 of Rhodobacter maris. Lineage (GTDB taxonomy): Bacteria > Pseudomonadota > Alphaproteobacteria > Rhodobacterales > Rhodobacteraceae > Rhodobacter > Rhodobacter maris. The sequence continues at coordinate 29,209 of NZ_OBMT01000009.1, read as the reverse complement.
AGGAAGGTGACGCCCGCGCCGATCACCCCCGAAAGGATCAGCCCAGCCAAGGGCACGAGGAAGATCTCGCGCGCCGGAAGCCGCCGGATCAGCGCCGCAAAGAGCGCCGCACCGCCAAGCGCCGAAATGGCCGCCACCGCCATCTTCCCCCAGATCGGCGCATCGGGGGCAATCAGGGTAATGGCGAGCAGCCCCGCCGCCGCCGCCTCGGGCGTGCCCGCGGTGGCGGGTTCGACAAAGCGGTTGCGCACGATCTGCTGCATCACCACGCCTGCCACGGCGAGCGCCGCGCCGGTGAGGATCGCGGCAAGCGTGCGGGGGATGCGCGAGACCCAGAGCAGCAGCGCCGCATCCGGCGCGCCGGGGGTGAGACTGGCCGCGCCGGTCAACAGGCTCGCCACGCTCAGCGCGCACAGAAGCGCCAGCGCAAGAAGCCACAGAGGGCGCGGCGCCACCGGCTCAGCCCTTCAGAGCCGCAAGAAGCTCGGCCAAGTTTGCCATCAGCGCCTGATAACCGCCCCCGGCAATATAGAGATTGGCCGCGTTCAGATAGACCACCTGCCCGGCCTTCGCCGCTTTCGTGCCCGCCACGAGCGGGTTGTCGAGCGTTTCGCGCGCCGAGACGCCCGCGGCACCGGTGGCAGCGCCACGATCGACGACAATGAGCCAGTCCGGGTCCACCTCGGCGATGAATTCAAACGAGATCGCATCGCCATGCACCTCGGGCTTGAGCGCCGGCCAGGCCTCGGGCAGGCCCACCGCATCATGCAGCCAGCCAAAGCGCGAGCCGCGGCCATAGGCCGAAATTTTCGGCCCGTTCGTCAACACGATGAGCGCATCGCCCCGCCCCTTCGCAGCCCCTTGCACCTCGGCCAGACGGGCGTCGAGCGTGGCTTCGAGCGCGGCCGCCTTCGCCTCGCGGTGAAAGAGCGTACCATAGGTCTCAAGCCGGGCGCGGGCATCGCCCAGCACATCGGGGGAGATCGTCATGTCGATTGTCGGCGCCACCTGCGCCACGGCCTCGAATTGCGCCGCCGAGCGGGAGCCGATCACGATCAGATCGGGCTCGAGCGTGGAAAGCGCCTCCAGATCGGGCTCGAAGAGCGTGCCGATGGGCGCCGCTGCGCCGCGGTCGAGATAATCGACGTAAAGCTGCGTGGGCAGGCCCACCGGCGCGACGCCGAGCGCCTCCAGCGTATCGGCGGCGGCAATGTCGAAGACGGCCACTTTTGCGGGCGGAGCGGCGAGCGTGACCGGGCCGCGCGCGGTGGCGATCTCGACCGGATCGGCCTGAAGGGGGGCGGCCATCAGGACGGCTGCCATCACAAGAGCAGAGGCAGGGGCGAAGCGTTTCATTCTCTTTCTCCGGGTCTTGCGTGGCTGAAACTGGCTCCGCACCGCCCTGACATAAACCGGGGCGCGGGGCGCGACCAGTCATTCCCGAGTGAAAAAGTCATTTTACCACGATCCCTGCCAGAGGAACGTCAGCGCTGCGGCAAGGAAGGGAGCGACGGAACCGCCATGCCCCTGACCGGGGAATTCGTGAAGAGCGACGCCAAGCTGGCGGGCCAGCGCCTCGGCGCGCCCGGCCATGTCGCGCGCGGCAAGCCGCGCCACCCGCTCGGGCGCCTCGCCCGCGACGGCCGCCGCTTCGGGGCGCTCAAGCGCGCCGATGCCCAGAAAAACCCGCGGCCCGGTCTCTGGCCGGAGCGCCGCGAAGGCGCTGGGATCGGTCCAGAGCGAGGGGCTGCCCGCGGCCACATGGCTGAAGAGATCGGGCCGGGCGAAACCCGCGGTAAGCGCGAAGGCACCGCCATAGGAATGGCCGAGCAGCATCCGGTGCGCCGGATCGACCGGCAGCACCGCCTCGACGCGCGGCAGGATCGCTTGTGCGATCAGATCGCGCGTGGCCGCAGCCCCGGCAGGGTCGATCAGGTCGGGGCCGCGGCGCTCAAGGTCGATCAGATCGGGGCCGGGCCAGCCGATGCCGACGATCACCGTCGGCCCGACCGCACCCGCCGCCTGCGCCCCGCCCTGCAGCCGCGCCGCCTCGCGCAACGTGCCGAAAGTCCAGCCCGCGTCGATCGCATAGATGATGCCGTAGCCCGCCGCGGGCGGCGGCCCCTCGGGCCAGCTCACCACGACGGCGAGCGGGCCGTTCGGCCCCTCGACCTCGAACCTGGCGGTGCGGGCGAGGTCAAGCGCGGGGCCGAGCCCCTGTGCCCCACCCTGCGCCCCTGCCCCGGCCGGGCCAGCGCCCATCAGCATCAGCCCGATCATCAGGACCGCCCCGAACCGCATCAGAACCGCCGCGTGAGCGAGACGGTCAGCGCCCGCGGCGCGCCGCGGAAGTTGAACACCGTGGTGCCGCCGACGCGGGTGTAATACTCCTTGTCAAAGACGTTGGAGACGGTGAGCCGCAGATCGGTGTTTTCGTCGAGCGCGCGTTTTGCCGTCAGATCGAGCACGCCATAGCCCGGCGCACGGATCGTCGTTCCGCCAGAAACCGATGAAAATCCCGACATCGCAATTAGTTGCCCGCCAAAGCTCCAGTCATGGAACATTCCTTCGGTGACATCATAGGCGAGCGAGAGCTTGACCATATGCTTGGGCGTGTAGGTCGAGAAGGTATTCCCCGAAGTTGTGCCGTTGAGGTATTCGGATTCGCTCCAGGTGTAGCCGCCTGCCAGATGCAGATGCGCGCCGATCTCGCCCGCGGCCTCGATCTCGACCCCCTGCACCCGCACTTTGCCGGAGGCTTCCGACCAGGTCTCGCCGGTCACGCTCTGGGCGCGGTTGACCTGTTCCAGCCGGAACAGCGCGGCCGAGACATCGAGCCCGTTCGCGAGGCTCGCCTTCGCGCCAAGCTCGACCTGCTGGCCCTCCAGCGGCTTGAGCACATTGCCCGCCGCGTCGAGTGCGGTCTGGGTCTGGAAGATTTCGGTATAGCTCGCATAAAGCGTGGTGGCGGGCGAGATGTCCCAGGTCACGCCAGCGAAGGGGGTAAGATGGCCGTCTTCCTTCACCTCGGAACTGACGCCCGCCGAAGAGACGGAATCGACGTCGACCCAGCTCAGCCGCGCGCCGCCCAGAAGCGTCAGCTTCTCGACCGGCTTGAGGCGGAACTGCGCGTAAAGTCCCTCGGATTTGGTCTCGGTGGTGGTCGGGGCGCCATAGCTCACCGTGGGCTCGGCCACGCCCGAAACATCCCAGTCGTCGAGATCCCAGCTGCCGGTGATTGCCCCCGAAGTGGCGTAGAGCGTGGTCTTGGCGCGCTGCGCATCTGCCCCGAGGATCGCAAGGCCCTCCCAACCGCCCAGCATGAAGGGCAGCTCGGCATGGGCATCGAAGGCGATGGAATCATTGGTGAAATCGCGCGAGAGCCAGGAAAGCCGCGAGACGGTATTGTCTGCTGCTGCCACCGAGCCGGTATAGGCATAGAGGAAATCGCCGGTCTGATGCGAGCGGCGCAGGCTCGTTTTCACCCGCGCGCCATTGTCGAAATGATGCTCGAGCGCGACCACTGCATCGGTCACCTCATTGTCGAAGCGGTTCCAGTCCGCTGCGGTCGTGGTGCCCGCATCGAGCCAGATCAGCGAGCCATCGGCATAGCTCGGAAGGCCGTTATAGGGCGCGATATCGCGGCTCATCTTCGAGGCGGAGAAGGTCAGCGTGGTATTGGCCGAAATGTCCCAGGCGAGCGCACCATAAAGCTGATCGACGCCGTTTTCCTGCTTGTCGACGAAACCGTCGCCTTCGGCATGGGCGGCGACCAGCCGGCCGCGCAGGCTGCCGCTTTCATTGAGCGCCCCGCCGTAGTCGACCTCGAGCCGCTTCTGGCCATCCGAGTCCACTGTCGCGGTCACATAGCCGCCCGGCTCGGTGCGGCTGGCCTGCTTGAGGCGCATGTTGACGGCCCCGGCGGGCGAGCCCTGACCGATGAAGAGCCCCGAGGGGCCCTTGAGCACCTCGATATGATCCATGATCGAGAGATCCGGCTGGGTGCCATAGATCGAGCTGACCGGTGCGGGCAGCCCGTCGTAATAGAGGTAGTCGAACTCGAAACCGCGCGAGAAGAGCGAGGAGCGGCCCACATCGTTTTGCAGTACCAAAAGCCCGGGCACATTGGCCACCGCGGTTTCGAGCGCGGTATAACCGCCGTCCTCGATCTGCTGGCGTGTCACCACCGAGGTCGATTGCGGCACTTCGCGCGGGCTCATCGCCGCCTTCTCGCCCACCGAGATCAACCCGCTCTTGTAGCTTTTCGTGCCCTCGGTCTCGTAGCTCGCGCCCTCGACGGTGATCGCGTCAAGCACCATGGGCTCCTCGGCCCGCGCCCCCCCCGCCAGCATCGGCGCCACCAGCGCCGTGCCCAGAACCAGAGCGCGGCGGATCCTTCCTTCATATGTCATCGAGAGGCTCCTTCATTTCCGATTATTTTTGTAATATATTACCCGGGACGCGCCGCGCCGCCATCGGCCGGGCTTGCGAAAACGCTCAGAATGCTTGCCGAAACTGTCAAAGCGGGGCCTTGATGACGAAACCGATCCTGCTTGGGGACATTGCCGCCGGGGCGCACCACTCGGGGGTGGATTTCGGCGCCACGATTCGGCCCGAGCGGGTGGCGCTCGAGGGACGTCGCCGCGCGGGGGAGATTGCCTCGGGGCTCAGGCTGCATACGCTCGATGCCGTCGCCGCGACCGATTTCGAGACGCGGCTGATGCGCACAGCGGGGCTGGTGCTGCATCTGGTGCTCGCGGGCGAGGTGGAGGCCTTCATCGGTCCGCACCCCTTGCGGCTGACCCGGCAGGGTGATGCACCGGTGCGGATCGCCTTTTACGCGCTCGCCGCCCCCGCGCCGTTTCGCCGCCGTGCGCGGGCGGGGAGCCTGCTGCGCAAGGTCAGCATCGACCTGAGCTGGGACTGGCTCGCGGCCCGCGGCGTCCACGTCGAAACCGTGCTCGATGGCGCCGCCTTCCGCCATGAAGACTGGCCCGCCACCGCCGCCGAGATCGGCATGGCAGAGCGATTGCTCGCGCTCGACCGCGCCGAGCCGGGCCCGCAGGCGGCGCTGGCGCGCGAGGCGCTGGCGCTCACGCTGGTGGCGGGGCTCGCGGAGCGGCTCCTGAGCGCGCCCGGCGCGCTCCGTCCGAGCGAGCGCGACCGGCTTTCGCGGATCGAGGCCGCCGCGTTGCGCCCGGGCCCGGTGCCTGATCTGGCGCAGATTGCCGCGACGGCGGGGCTCAGCCTCTCTTCGCTGCAACGGCTTTTTCAGCGCGCCTATGGCGTCTCGGCCAAGGAGCGGCTGCGCAGCCTGCGCATGGAGCGTGCGGCCACGGCCCTGCGCGAGGGCGTAGCTGTGGCGCAGGCGGCCGAGGTGGCGGGCTTTGTCTCGGTGGAAAGCTTCGCCACCGCATTTCGGCGCCGCTATGGCATCGCCCCCTCCTCCGTGCTCGGTCCCGCGCCATCGGGTGACGGGAAACGGCCACGCGCGTTCCGCTGTTAGCGGGATACCAAAATCAGCTTTCCTGCCGGGGCCACTGGCGTCCCGAAGGGGTGCTGATGCGCCGCGGGTCGGCCGACCCGTCACCTTTGCGCCGTCAGGCTCAGGGTTCGCGCAGGGCTTCGGAAAGGCCGCGCAGCACCGGTTCGAAGAACGTGGCCAGAAGCGTGCGATTGCCGACATGGATTTCAGCGGAAAGCGTCATCCCCGGCAGAAGCGCCGCCCCGGGCGGCAGCGCGTCGAGATGACTGTCGGCGTCGAAGTTGACCCGGGCCCGGTGCCGAGCCTCCGCACTGCCTTCCTGGCTGAAGCTCGCATGACCAACCTCGGAGAGAACCCCGGTCATCTGCCCATATTGGCGCCAGGGAAAGGCATCGATCTTGATATGGACCGGATCACCGGCCACCGCGCGCCCGACATCGACCGAGCGCAGCCCGACTTCGGCGATCAGCGGCACATCGGTCGGCACGAGCACCACGACGGGCTCGCCCGAGGTGATCAGACTGCCCGCCCCGCCTTCCGCCACACTCAGCACGACACCCGGCCGCGGCGCGACCAGATCGGACATCTGCCGCAGCAGGCGGGCTTTCGCGATCTCTTCGTCGATGATCGCCAGCCGCGGCCGGGCGTCGGCAAGCGCCTCGGTGGCCGTGCGGGTCTGGCTCGCCTCGAACACCTCAAGCTCGGAAAGCGCCCGCGCGCGCTGTTCGTGCAATTGCTGCAGCCGGGAGTCGTGATCGCGCAGATCGGCCTCGGCACGCAGCCGCGTCATCCGCGCCTCGAGCACGGCAAGCTGAGAGCCGCTCTGACGTTCGACCAGGGTCTCCCGCATCGCCTCGACGTCGCGCGCTATGCCGAGCTGTTCGGCCAAGCCCGCCCCATCGGCCGTCGCGGCGGCAATCAGCTTTTCGGCGGCAGCGATTTCGGTCTGCAAGGCGGCGCGACGGCTCTGCGCCTCGCGCCGGCTTTCTGCAAGGGCCAAGGCTTCGCTGACGAATGCGGGCGTGTGCGTATCGAGGTTGCTGCCGTCGCGTTCCGCCTCGAAACGGGCAATCCGCGCGCGCAGGGATTCCCGTTCCGTCAACAGCGCGGCGAGATCGGCCTCGGGCAGGGTCGGGTCAAGATGGGCCAGAATCTGGCCGGGCTGAACGATGTCGCCAGGATGGACGGTAACCATGTCAAGCCGGGCCGTTGCGCCCGAGCGCAACAGGAGCGGCGGTTCCGCCGCGGCCAGCTGGCCGGGGGCGACCACCACCACATCGACCGGCAGAAACGCGGCAAGCAGCAACACTCCCGCGATGAGCGCCGCCGCAAGGCCGGGCCAGAGCCGCAGCAGAAGCGGTGCAGGTTCGAGTTGCAACCGCTCGATATCGCTTTGAAATTCGACTGCGTGACGGTCAACGGCACGGGGGGCGGTCATGCGCTGTGCCCTGCTTGCTGCTGCCAGAGGTGGCGATAGGTTTCCGAGCGCTGGAGCAGCACGGCATGCGGCGCGAAATCCTCGATCCGGCCGCGATCCAGCACAAGAATGGCATCCGAGCGAGAGAGCGAGGAGATCCGGTGCGACACCACGATCACCGTCCGCCCCTGCGCGATGGCCGCGATATTGCGGTTCACCAGCGCTTCGGATTCCGGATCGAGCGCGCTGGTCGCCTCGTCAAGGATCAGGATCGGCGGGTCGGCCAGAAGCGCGCGCGCAAGAGCGATGCGCTGCCGTTGCCCCCCCGACAGGTTGGCCCCGCCCTCCTCGACAACCGTATCGAGGCCGCGGGGCAGACGGTCGATGAATTCCGTGGCGCCCGCCAGCTCGGCTGCGCGCAACACGGCCTCATGACCCGCATCGGGGCGCGCCATCGAGATGTTCTCGCGCAAGCTACCGCGGAATAACACATTTTCCTGCAGCACGATGCCCACCGAGCGGCGCAGGTGATCGAGGTCGATATGACGGATGTCTTCACCGTTATAGAGAATGCGCCCCGATTGCGGGCTGCCGATGCCTTGCAAAAGGCGCGTCAAGGTCGTTTTGCCCGACCCGGACCGGCCGACAACGCCAATCACCTGACCGGCGGCAATCTCGAGGCTGAGGCCGTCGAGTGCGGGGGCGGAGGAGCCGGGGTAGCAAAACCGCAGATCCTCGATCCGGATTGCGCCGGTCAACTGCGGCTTGATCGGGCGCACCTCCGGGCCGCGTTCGGGCGGATGGTCCATCATGCCGCGAATGGTGCGCACGGCCAGCGCCGCCTCCTGCCATTCGTTGATCAGCCCGACGATCTGCACCAAAGGCCCGGTAACCCGCCCCGAGAGCATCATGAAGGCCACGAGCGTGCCGACAGAAATCTCGCCCTGCAACACCAGCCCGGTGCCGAGCCCGAGAAGGGTGACCTGCATCAGCTTTTCCATGAGCCCGGTGAGCGCGCCCACCGAGGCCGAAAGCTCGCCCACCGCCCACTGGCTGCGGATCGAGCGCGAGAGCGCATTTTCCCACAGGCTGCGGCGCGTCCCTTCGAGCACCAGCGCCTTGACGGTTCGCATGTTGTGCAGCGTTTCAACCAGATGCGCCTGCCGGTTCGCCTCGGCATCGTAAAGCGCGCTCAGACGGCGTTGCAGCGCGGGCAGAAAGGCGGCCAGCAATCCGGCAATAGTGAGCGCAAAGCCCAGAACCGTGAGCGTCATCATCCCCGAGAGCAGCGCCATCAGCGTCAGCAGCAGCGGCAGAAGAGCGGCATCCAGCAGTGTCTGGAACAACCGACCCGAAAGGAAATGGCGCACCTTCTCCGTCAGTTGCATGTTGCGTGCGAGCACCCCGGACGGCGTCGTCTCGAACACGGAAAGCGGCAGCGAGAGCAGATGCGCATGCACCGCCGCGCCGATTCCGGCATCGATCCGCCCGCCCGCAATGAGCATCAGCCGGGAGCGGACATAGGTGAAGGAGGCATCGAAAACCGCGAGGAAGACATAGACCCCGACGATTGAAAAGAGCGTGTTCCAGGTGTGATGCCCGATCACCTTGTCGATCATCACCTGGGTCAGGAACGGCAGGCAATAAGAGATCAGGTTGCCCACGATCACCGCGGTGGCCACGCCGGCAAGTGCGCCCCGTTGCCTCCAGAGCGCGGGCAGGAACCAGGCAAGCCCGAACGGACGCCGCGCCGTGGTTGCGGTCTTTTTCAGTTGCGCAAGCAGGATCTTGCCGCTCCAGCGCGCCTCGAATTCTGCTTGCGGCAGAAGCTGGATCCCTTTGGCTTCCTGCGCCGGATCCAGAATCGCCGCCTGCGCTCCGCCCGGCAGGTCGACCACATGCACCAGAATGAACCAGCCGCCGTCACGCCCCTCGCACAGGGCCGGATAGGCGCCGCCGAGTCGCGAGGCCAGGCGCCAGCCGGCACCGCGCAGCGAACGCACGCGAAAGCCCGTGCGGCGCAGCGTCGCCTCGATCATCGGCGCAAAATCTCCCTCCCGCAGCGCGGGAAATTCCTGAACCGGCAGCGTGACCCCGTGATGGAGGCACAACAGGAACAACGCGCGGAGCGTCGTCATCGGCGCGTTTCCGATGGCGAATTCTTCCTGCAGGCGGGGAGGCGGTGCGATGCTCATGGCGCGACGCTAGCCGAGCTTCGTTAATGGCGCCTTTCCCGCATCAACTTTCCTGTTGGCAGGCTCCGCGCCGAGGGCTGCTTCCGGCGACCTGCCGCCCCGGCACCGGCCCGCTTGCAGCGGAGGCGCCACGGGTATCCGCCTGCGCGCCCGGGTCACACTGAAACCCTTTGCGAATCAGGGCGCCCGTCATCAATCCTTCGCGCATTGCCATTCGGAGCGCTTTCATGAAACGGATACCTGTCACGATTTTTCTCGCCGCGACCCTCGGGCTCACAGCTTGCGAGCCCGTGCAAACGCTGCAGGACTATCGCCCTGTCGTCGATACCGCCAAAATTCGGCCCGCCAAATATGAAGCCGACCTCGCGCAATGCCGCGCGATCGCGACGCAGGTCGAGGCCGAGTACAAGGAGCGCCAGCAGAAGGAAATCGGCCAGCAGATGGTCGCGGGCCTGATTGTTGGCGCGCTCGTTGGTGCGGCAGCCGGCTCGCACTCTCATTATCAGGGCAGCTATATTGCGCAGGGCGCCGCCGCGGGCGCCGCGATTGGCGCGACTTCGGGCGATTATGACCACGATCTTGTCACCTATGGTCCGCGCCGCGTCGTGGACCGCTGCATGACAGGCCGGGGCTACATCATTCTCAACGACCCCGGCAGAGCGTAAGCGCCTGGGCGGCGCGGAAGATCGGGAATTCCGAAAAAGCCGGACCCGCGCGGCCCAACGCATGCTGAGAAGGTGTCGGCGCTTTCGAAAGGCGGTGCGCGGTTACCGCCTTTCAGGCGAGCCGTTTACGCCGCCGCCCGGGCCTCCTGTGGAAACTGGCCCCTCTGGCTGTTCAGTCCCCGCCTCTGGTGGATCGGATCTAGGATGAAACTGCCCGGCTCGGATGGCGTGGGGGGCGGGGCGCCGCCGTGACCTATCTGTCCCATAGGGCTTCCTTCCATTCCTGCGAAAGGATCGCAGCAACAAACCGTGGGATGAAACACGAAGAACAATGGCCGACAAAACGCCGCGCCAACAGTTTTTAAAAAGTGCGTTAGTATGGGATTTGGCGCGCCGCGCCGGGGTGAAGATGAGAACTATGTCTACGCTATAGCCCTCTAATGCCGCAATATATCTCATGCCTGTCACTGCGACCATCGCGTCACAGGCCTTTACTGTGCGAGGATCAGCGGAACCTCCACCGAGTCTTACATTCATGTCCGACGCGCCGCAGACTGAACAGAAATCCGAACCCTCCTTGATCGTGCTCGCGGCTATTCTATCGGCCGACCCAGAGATGCCGATCTCTGGCGAGCGTTCAGTCGACTGCTCGGTGCTGTGGCGACACTATTCGACGGCGCGCGACGCGGCCGAGTTGGCTGGCGATGGAGAGAAGGCTGCCGTCTACAATCTTCTGGGCGGTGTTTGTACGATGGGTCTACAGGCAGGCGAGCCATTGAAACCGTTCACCCCGCTGATGGCGTGGGCGACCGGATCAAGTCCAACGCCCCTCACATATAGAGGCAAACAGTCACTGGTATTCGGCGAGCTGGCGGCTGAGGTTGCCCACCCCGCCCTCAAAGCGCGGCTGGCTGATCTCGCATGGGTGAACACCAAGCAGCACGAAGCCGCTCGACTGGCGATCGAGAGCTATATCGAATGCGTCCGCCGACTTTTGGCGGGCAAGGCCGAGATGCGAAGCCACCGCAATGAGGCAAGCGGCCCTCGTGCGCTTGACCTGCTGCGCCGCGCTAGCGTCCTGCAACGGCAGATCGGCTGGGGCGGCGGGCGAACCGATGATCTCGTTTCACTTGCCAAGAAGGTCCGGCAGCGGGCGATGAAGCGAGAAGATGTGTTCGGTTTCGTGCGGGCGAGCGATCTGGAACTGGACTTCCAGACGACAAGGGCCGCAATTCTTGCAAAAGCGGCAGAAGCGTTTGCCGTCTCCAGGGCGGCGGCTGGCGACGAAGACGGATCGGAGCAGCTTTGGCGTCTGACCGCTCGCGCTTATTCGCGTGCCGATCGAAAAGTCGATGCCGACCGGGCGCTAGTTCAGGTCGCGGAGCGGCTCGTCGAAACTGCCGATCGCATGGCGAAAAGCCCTATGCACGAGACCCACTGGCTTGAACAGGCGATTGCGACGTTGCGACGAGTTCGAGGCACGAATGCAAGACGCGCTGATCTGCAAGCGCGTTTGGTGCGCAAGCAGGGTGATATCGCCGATTTCATGGCGCCAATTTCGTCCTCGACCGACATCTCCGAGATTGTCGAGGGGACCAAGGCACAATTGGGCGGCAAGGAACTGGCGGATGCTCTCCTCATCTACGCTGTCCAAAGTCGCTCACCCGCCGTCGCCGACCTGCGTCGCGAGGCGGAGGAATCCATTGGACGATCTCCCTTTGGCAGCCTGTTCGCCTCGGTCATCTATGATGAGACCTTCAAGCCGACCTCGCGGACGCCACCCGCCGGCGATTTCGCGAGTCCTCCCAATGAGGCGAACATTCGGGTCCAGATCATCCAGCACGAGCAGATGAGGCGTGGTTTGGTTGTAGCAGGGCAGATCGAGCCAGGCCGCTACCAAATCGTGTTCGATCATGCCCCAGATGAGCTGGTACTGACGACGCTCGCGGCAATGAGCCCGTTCGTGCCGCCGCACCACGAAGCACTCTTCGGGCGCGGCTTCGCCCACTTCTTCAACGGTGATTTTATCGAGGCGGCACACCTTCTTGTGCCGCAACTCGAAAACTCCCTGCGCTACGTGTTGAACGCCGCGGACGTGGACACGACGCGTTTGAAATCCGATCTGACACAATCGAGCGCAACGCTTTCCACACTGCTCAATCCGTCGGGTGAATGGCGCAAACCGCTGGAAGACCTTATCGGCGATGCTGTCATGTTCGAGATCGAAAACCTGTTCGACCACCAGGCTGGGCCGACGCTCCGTCACAGAATGGCGCACGGGCTGCTGCATCAGTGGGTATTTGGCGGACGGGATGCGATCTACGCTTGCTGGTTTATCTACCGGCTTTGCATTGAGCAGCTCACGCCTCATGCGGACGAGGTGCGGCGCCGTTTGCGCTCGCTCACCTGAGCATGAGCGGCCAACGTCACTTCAAGGGATTCCGTGTTTAGCCTGAGCCGCCTGTATGGCGGCCACAATCTGTTCTGTCACGCTGGGATCGTCAGGCTTACCTTTCGGCACCTGCACGTTGGCAAGGAACCAGCGCGCAATTTCGACGCCTTCCGCTACCCGCCGGGGGTCGGCATTCTCCAATGGGTCGAGAATGCGGCGTATGATGACCGGATTGCGTGACGAACTGCCGGACCGAAGTGGTTCGTGCGGATAGTCATCCGGCGCAAACGCCATATTGAGATTTAACGCCGCCGCGCGCTTCGCCGATTCCTCCTTGGCGCCAATCAAATCGTCCAGCGGCATGAAAAGGCGTCCATAGTATTCTGGCTGACGGACGAGCAGTTCGCGGTTCGTAAACGTCGGCGCGTCCGGCTCTCTACTCGGCAGCCAACGCTCATCCAAAGTGCAAATGAGACGCCGAATGGCAAATACCATCGCGTCCAGCATGTGCAGATCCTGACTGCGGGTGACGTAGCCATAGATCAGGTAGCGATTGTCAGCATTCCCGTTGCGAAGCAGGTGTTCCATGAACTGCTCGGGCGTTCGGTCGGACCAGTGATAGATGTCGAGATCGGCGGGCTTGGCAAGATTGTCTGGCAGCAACTCGCCAGCCAGTGTTTTCACATCCGCGTAAAGCCGAACGATGTCGTGGCTGTATGCTTTCTGATCGGAAGCGCTCCGTCTGGACGAGCCGCCGTTGAGCAAAAGCACAGCCTTGAGATATTTCTCAAGCGCATGAAGCGATAGCCAAAGAAAATCTGTGTTGAGCTGATTGATCGCACACCAGCGGGCAGTGATGTAGTTTTCGTCGGCCGTGCGGACAAAGAGTTCGAGAACAAGATTGTGTTTCGATGCCGCGACGCTCATGCTGCTTTCCCTAAAGGCCGAGCGCGTACTTGGCCGCACTCATATTGGGCGCATAATCAAGGTTGATCGCACTGAACTCCACCGCGATTTCGGGCTTCAAGACCCTGCCCTCGGTCAAATACTCATTGGTATTCGACGACAAGAAAACGATCGGCGTCGCCAGCCCTGCACCTCTCAAAGCCGATACCGCCTCAAGATAGGTTTCGTAGACCAGGCAATCCTTGGAGGACTCCTTGCCGCGTCTCGCTGGGGCGATGCCGGCGTTGACCCGCGCAAATGCTTTGGCAGGCGTCTGAGGGCTGGGTACGACCTTGTCGAGTTTGGCAAGCCAACGCCCGACAACCGCTCTTGCGCGACCGACATGATCGTCGAGATGAGTGAGGTCAATCGTGCCCGGAGCGCCATAAACGGCGGAAAGGTTGTTGATGCGCTCGACCTGTTCCCGGACTTTCTTGAGATTGCGTTCAGCCTCATCCTGGACAGGTTGGTCGTGATCGGCAAACTCGATCGCCACCTGTTCTGCCATGAGGCATATGAGACGGTCGGATTCCGTCGCCACCACGAGATCGATGGCTGCTTGCCGATCATGCGGTTTCGCCGTCTCGCGTGTCGGATCACGCATGATGTCCAAAATAGAGCATGTATCGATGCACAGCACCGGAACGCCCGCTGATGCAATCGCCTGTGCGTCCATCCGGCTCAGTGCTCATCGTAATAGGCAAGAAGAGCGATCCCTGTCTCAAAATCGCCTGCAAGATTGTGGGCGGACTCCTCGTCCCAGCCGTCCACTTCATGCAGCCAGCGCGCCAATCTGTCGGTGCCGGGCTGGTCACGGCTGCGATGCACGGCGACGAGAAAATCGAACCAACGACGTCGATCCATTGGGTGGCTTGCACCGGTCGATTTGTTCGCCGCGCCGGAAAAGCGCCTTAGCTTTAGCGCGGCATCCGCTGACAACCAGTCATCAATTGTTTGCCGTGGCTCCGTCGTCGTAACGGTGAAGCCGAATTGAGCCGTGACCGGCGCGGCGATACGCGTGATGAAGTCCGCGAGCACGGCATTATATTGGGCAAAGGTAAGGTTTCCCGTCTCTAAGGGAACAATATTCGGGACATAGTAGCCATCACCGGTTCCCCATAGGGTCAGCCCAACCGCCGGATGGTTTTGGCCGGCATCTCGACGAAAAAGAACGACATCCTCCGAGGTCACCGCATTACGCGCGACCTCAGCCGACCTTTCCAGGTCCACTCGCCAGGGATCGATCGCCGCTGCGATTAGTGCTTCGCGCAATTCAGGCCGCTTTGCGATCGGGCCGTGGATGGCCATGTCTTGGAAAACTTCGAGCTTGTCTGTCATACCTCTTCTCTCGATAGATATCGGGTCGCCTTCAGGCCGTCGTGGGGAGCGGGTCGGTTCCCTCGCTCAAGATGGCGAGATATCGCCGGTAACTGAACACGCGGCCCCGTTTCCGCCCGGTGATTTCCTCGACGATGCCGAACCGCTCCAGATCGGCGAGCGCAGCATTGACCGTAGGAGCCGAAAGCCCAGTTTGTTGGACGAGTTGGTTGGCCGTCAGATAGGGGTTCTGCTGAAACAAATCGTGGATACGCAGCGCAGAGCCGGCACGGTCACTCTCCGCCGTGATCCGCTCGCGATCTTCCTTGAACAGATCGACGATCCGGGTTGCGGCGTCGAAAGCTTGATTTGCGGTATCCGCAACGCCGGTGAGGAAGAAATCGAGCCACGCTTCCCATGCCCCGTGCTCGCGCACCTCCTGGAGTAGGCGATAATAGTCCGCGCGATGCGATTTCAGGTACAGGCTCAAATAGAGAAGCGGCTTGCGCAGCACGCCGTTGACGCAGAGATACAGCGTGACCAGCAAGCGGCCGATCCTGCCATTGCCGTCCAGAAACGGGTGGATGGTCTCGAACTGGACATGCAGCAGCCCGGCCTTGATGAGGGCGGGCAGACGCGAACCGTCCTCGTGCATGAAGCGCTCAAGTGCGTCGAGACAAGCATCCATCTCGGTCGGCGGCGGTGGCACGAACAGCGCGTTGCCTGGACGTGAGCCGCCGATCCAGTTCTGCGAGCGCCGAAACTCGCCGGGATTTTTCGTGCCGCCGCGCCCGCTTTGCAGCAGGCGCTGGTGCATCTCGCGGATGAGACGCAGCGACAGCGGCAGGTCTTCCAGCCGGTCCAGCCCGTACATCAACGCATCGACGTAGTTCGACACTTCGCGGATGTCGTCGATCGGCTGGCCCGCCTGTGCCTCAGTTTCGAAGCGGAGCAGGTCC
The DNA here is from genome assembly GCF_900217815.1 of Rhodobacter maris. Classification (GTDB taxonomy): domain Bacteria; phylum Pseudomonadota; class Alphaproteobacteria; order Rhodobacterales; family Rhodobacteraceae; genus Rhodobacter; species Rhodobacter maris. The sequence goes on along the minus strand of NZ_OBMT01000009.1, from coordinate 13,834 downwards.
GAGAGAGTCGATTGCGTGCCCTCGATCTGGGATGAAAGGACGGCTTCCTTCCGCACATACATATAGAGGAACAGCTCCTGGCGTGGCAGCAGCATGGTGATGCCGTCCAGCCGCCCCAACGCCCGTTCTGCGAGGCTCAGTTTCTCCAACAGGGCCAGCACGTCGATCGATGGCTCCGGCGGCAATGGGGGCGGCACGAAAGCGCGCACGATCTCACCCGCGACCGGGGTCTCGACAAAACGGCCTAGACGGAGGTTGGGAGCTGATTCGGACATGCCCCATTATGGGCGCGCGTCGTTATTTAAGCAATGGCCGCTTGGCTTAAATAGGGAATGAGCTAAGGTAAGCACTCTTAAATAACGGGCGATACCATCTTGATCAAATGACGGCGGCCATTCCGGATGTTTGACGGAGTATCTCCCGCCTTGACCGCTGATTGCGGTCACTATGCAGCCCCATCCTGATTTGTCCATTCGCCTAAAAAAGCTCGGGCAGACCTGCTTCCCACCTGACCAAGGCATATTGCTCGATGGCATAGTGGGCGCGCAGATGATCGCCCCAAGCAAACCAGTGGCGAAGTGGGCCGTCACCTTCCAACAGGTATCGCGTCATATCTTCACCACTGTCGCCATAAACTGCACCAATCAACTCGGTCAGTGTATCATTTGATTGGTCAGGAGAAAGCTTTTCACCGCGAAGGAAGCCGTTCACGAGCTTCCCGAGAAAGTCGGCAAGGCTCATCGACCCCTCCGGCAAAGCCTGCGGCGAGTGGAAACAAAGTTCCGTTCCCTGCTCAGTGAAGCTGTAGCTGTGCGCCGCCGATGTGATGCGTTTGTGCGGAGGCACCGTGACATGCTCGGCCAACACCGGAATACGCTCAAAGCGCGCGGTGCGCCCACCGTCCTCCAACAGGATGTCTTCCCACTCCCACGGATGATGGCGCCAGAAGCGCGGCCAGCGTGTTAAGCCGGACCAGTGCAGGCTCAATCGATAGGCCGAACGGTCAAGGAATAACGGACATACATAGGCGGCATCGCCCAAATCACGGTGAAGAAGCTTCTCGCGCAGGCGAAGCAGCACATTGTGCTGAAAGTCTCGATGGCTTTCCTGTTTCTGGCGCAGGGGAAAATAGAGTGCGCGGGGTGCGATACTCAGTTCTGCCTTGCGGCGATCGCGGATGATTTTCGAGGTGCTAAAGTCTGGGTAAGCAGCGGGCCGCTTGAACTGCATATAAAAGGGGCGAAACCCGCGAATAGCGCTATGCAATCGCGCATCCGCACCCAGCCATCGCTCCGCCGCCCATGAGAAGGGTTCAATTGTAAAGCGTTGACGTGGAAATCCGAGCAGCGTCAGAAAGGACTCTAAAGCAAAGCCCACGACATCCTCAGTGTAATTCGCATCAATCCGAAGCCCGTTTTTCTTCATAACTTACTCAGTCGATTCGCACGTCGAAGTGTGGGATGATTCTACTGAGCCGTCCGAGCATTTGGGTTCGCTCACGATCCAATTCGGCGGCGGCACTAGGTTCCACCATGAAGGTCGGACAGTCAGGTTGACCGCACTGACAATGCCGGATGCTGCCCTCGTCCAGCCCGCGTTTGAAGAGGCGACGCAGTGCATCTAGCGCACGCACCGTCTGTTGTAATTCGCCACGTATGCCCGATGAAATGCGGCTGAACGGGCGGTTCTTCGGGGTCTATGGCAGCCATTCGGCAGTTTCTGCCGCCACCGCGGATGGCGCGATCAACGGGCTCGGTGTCTTTGGCGGGCTTTACGGCGCGCGCCGGTTCGCGGGCGAGGGGATGTTTGATTATTATCTTGGCGCGGCAGCGGGCCGGCACAGCTTCAGCTTCGATTTCGCGCGCACGACCACGATCACCGCCAAGGGCGATTACACCTATTTCGCGGTTCTCGCGGGCGGGGCTGTGTCGCGCCAGTATCGCACCGAGCGCTGGCTGGTGACGCCGCGGCTCGGCCTCGATCTGGCCTATGCGCCGAGCGCGAATGTCTCAGTGACGGCGCGACAGGGCGGCTATTCGGAAACCGGGGGCTTAGGGCTTGGCGCGGTCGGCAACTGGCGGATATTTTTCGAGACCGAATTCAGCAACGCCCTGTCGGAAGCCGAAAGCCTCCCTTATCAGCTCTCCCTGATCCCCGCGCTTCTGTGCGAAGGCGGGATCGAACAGGGCAGCGACTGCGGTTTCGGCCTCGGCCTCGGGCTTTTCAGCCAGGATCCGGATCAGGAAAGCCGGTGGTCGGCCGAGATCGACGCGAGTGCGACGCAGACGCGACGGACGATTGCGCTAGAGCTGACCTACACGCGCAGGATCGAGGCTCTCAAGGGCGAGCTTGAGGCCGGGGTCTCGCTTGAAAGCGGCACCCGCCCCTTAGCGACAGTCAGGCTCAATTCGCGATTCTGAGCTTTCCCGTTCGAGGTATCTGCTCATGCCCGGTCCTCGCGCCTTCCGGTCTTCACTGTTGGCAGTCGACCGACGGCTTGGGCTGAGTCTGGCAATGACCTATGTTAGGCTTGAATGTCCGAAGAGCGCAGGGAGCTGCCCTTGCGGGGCTCCGGTGCCGAACGGCGCAGATCCACGTGCCCGCCCCTTTGCGGACATTCGTGGGTGTCGCTGCGGATGGCCGGTCACAGCCCATCCCGGCCCCTCGTGCGCGACGCAGCGCGAATCATGGCACAGTCACAGGGGGCGGATTCCGGTCGCTCGCTACGGAGTCGACGGACGGCCGCTTTGGGGCCGCCAGGCGACTGTCGGCTTCAAAACTGGTGTAGCTAGAAGCGGCCATTCGTTCAGGCTGCTCGCCCTAACGCGGAGCACACAAGCACCATTCGGAGCGCCTTACCGGCTCCTCAAATTCGTTCGTTCATTTGGTTCGCCGCGCCGCTCGAGGCGAAAAATAGACGTAGATGGGCTGGCGGAAGGGCGCTCGGGGGTTAGCGCGCTGGGCTGTGACTAGCGGATTGGTTCAAACGGCTGTTGCCGCCGCCAGCGCGGAAGGGATAGCTTTGACAACAAAATCCGGACGTGAGCCCCAGCTGGTTCGCGATGCACCTGGCGATTAACCAAGCGCCTGCAGGTGATAGAGAGGAACGAGCATTGAGCGCGAGGCCAGGCGACTTTACCGAGACGATCAAGAAGCTCCTGGCGGATCGCGCCGGACACGAGTGCAGCATGCCATATTGCCGGGTCCGGACCGTCGGTCCGGGTGCTGCCGCGACCCAGACCGCCAAGGTCGGGCAGGCCTCGCACATTTACAGCGCTGGATTGAATGGGCCGCGCGGCCGGGGCGGATTGTCCGATGACCAGCTCGCCGACCCAAGCAACGGCATCTGGACCTGCGAGTTGCACGGCAAGGACGTGGACAATAACAAGGGCGACGCCTTCCCCGCCGGCCTCCTACGAAGCTGGAAGGAACTGCATGAGGCGCGGGTCAAGCGAATGAGCACGGGCGCTCCAGCGGAGCGCTGGGTCGAACGCGTCCGGTTCATGAGGACGCCGCTGTTCGAGCCGGACAGCGTCCTCTATCTCGGCAAGGTGACAGTCATCGGCGGGACCAATGGTGCCGGCAAGACTGCGATCTGCGAGTGGGTGGGAGCCGTGCGCGACAAGGGATTGCTCGATCGCTGGACCGGGAGTCTCGCGTTGCACGCCATCAACCTCGAGATCTCTTTCACCTCCGACAAGGAGCACGTGCTCGGCATGGGCATACCAGTTGGCGGGACGGCTCGGTTCACGCTCGACGGGGCGCCGCAGCTGGCTCCGCCGCTGGCCATCGACACGGTGTTCCTAAGGGAACGCTACCTCCCGCCCGACGCCGAGGACGACCTCCGCGGCCTCGCGAAGTTCTTCTCGGTCGACGCCGACACGATCCGCCTCGTCGCCGAGGAGGTAGGCGCGAGCGGGAACAAGCGCTTTCGCCACATGGGATTCGAGCCGGTCCCCCTAGATGAGGGAGAGCCGCCGGAAAGCGTCATTCACGAAGACGGGGCGCCGAAGATGCAGCTCATCGTCGAAACGTATTCGCCGGCCGAGCGCTACCCGCTCTCGAACTTCAGCGGCAGCGTCCATACGGAGGTGCTGCTTTCGATGGCCATCGAACTTGCGAAGTTCAAGAGCCGATCTCTGCCAACCCTGCTGCTAATCGAGGCTGCTGGCTGGGGGTTCGCGAAAGAGGTCTTCAGGCAGGTGGCAGGCCCGATCGATGAATGCGCAAAGCACTGCCAGGTCATAATTATCGAACCACACAACAGGCTGGATCGTACCCGGATGCACGAACACGAGTGGGTTCAATACGAGATCGACATGCCTCCGATCACGCGTGGCCTGCCCCGACCTCCGGCGAAGCTGAAACTGCAGTGAGGTGCCGCAACCCCTTGCCCATCGCGGGATCGGTTTCCCCGACCACGGCCCTCTCTGTCTATGACGCAAGCGCCATGAAGCGGCTGACGTCCTCGGGGGCGATCTGCACCCGGATCTACGTGGGCAGCAACCCCGCGATCTTCTCCAGCAGCGCGAGCCGGGAAACCGGAGAGCCGGCTTTGCGGAAAAGCGCCTTTCCGTATTTGCGCAGGAAGAGAACCGTAGCGCCTTCGTCGGCCTCATAGGCGAGCTTCCAGTCCCAGGCGCCAATGGCGTCGGACGCGCCGAAAGCGGTTTCCATCGCATCGCGCAGGATCGCAGTATAGACGCGCTGGCCGCGTTCGAGATGGGGAAGGAGGAGATTGGCAGTGGCCAGGATCGCGGGTGCGGCGCCGAACGGCGTGACCGGATCGGTCACGGGAGACGAGATGTTCATGTCGGGGATCCTCGGAAAGCGGGAGGGACAAGCCCGGACAGCGCTCTCGCTCGACCACCCGGTCTCAACCCGTCCCGGCCCCTCTCTGACTCGGCACCTCATGCCCCATCACCTCGCAGACCCGAGGGCGGCAGCGCTCCGCCATCAACTTTCGCAAGGCTTCATTGATTGTAATCGATATTCATGAGATACACCGACTTAAGATCAATCATCGGAGCCAAGAACTGAATTTCATGGGACGGTCGCAAAAGAATCCATTTTCAGGCGCCGTAACCGTTTTTCACGAGCGCTGGCTCCCTGAGGAGGCTGCACCTGCGGGCTATGCTGCTCTGATCGATGCCTATGCGCTCGCAACACCCCTGCCCCGCATAATTTCCGCGATCGGCCCACGTCACAAAGTCTACGAGGCCGAAGGCTGGCGGCTCTACACGCCCCGCCATGCACCCGAAGCGAGCCTCATCGGTCATCTGACCTTCGCGCTGCGCTACGAGGGGCTGGATCTGGCGGTTCTCAAGCGGCTGTTCAAGGCAACCGGGCCGGAGCCGATCCAGGCCATTGTCGAGGCTGCCCCGACAGGCAGCTACGCGCGCAGGATCTGGTTCCTCTACGAATGGCTCCTCGGCGCGGAATTGGATCTGCCCCACGCCACGCGCGGCAATTACGCGCCCGTGGTCGATGCCAAGCTCCAATGGGACGCAGAGGGCACTCCCTCGCCGCGCCACCGGGTCCGCAACAACCTGCCCGGCACCCCGGATTTCTGCCCGATGATCTTCCGCACAGCGGCCATCGAAGCCTTTATCGCCCGCGATCTGGCAGCCGAGGCCCGCGCGGTGCTGGCCGAGGTGCCCTCCGATCTGCTCGCGCGCACGGCGGCCTTCCTGCTGCTCAAGGATTCACGGTCCAGTTTCCAGATCGAAGGCGAGAACCCGCCCCAGGATCGTATCCGGCGCTGGGGCCAGATCATCGGTGAAGCCGGACGGCATCGGATCGACCGGGCAGAACTCGAACGTCTGCAACGTATCGTCATCGGCGATGCCCGCTTCGTCCATCTGGGCCTGCGGCAGGACGGCGGCTTCATTGGCGAGCACGACCGCACGACCGGCGCCCCCTTGCCCGATCACGTCAGCGCCCGGCATGAAGACCTGCCTGCGCTGATCGCAGGGCTCGAAGCGTTCGACCGCGACATTGCCCCGGGCCTCGACCCTGTTCTGGCGGCTGCCGGCCTCGCCTTTGGTTTCGTCTATATCCACCCGTTTGAGGACGGCAACGGGCGCCTCCATCGCTACCTGATCCACCACGTGCTTGCTGCACGCGGTTTCAATCCGCCCGGGCTGGTCTTCCCGGTGTCGGCGGTGATCCTCGAACGGATCGAGGCTTACCGGCAGGTGCTCGAGAGCTATTCGCGTCGACTGCTGCCCCATGTCAGCTGGCGCCCAACCGATCGCGGTAACGTCGAGGTGCTGAACGACACCGGCGATTTCTATCGCTTCTTCGATGCCACGCCCCATGCCGAATTCCTCTTCGCCTGCGTGGCCCAGACAATCGACCATGACCTGCCAGCAGAGACCCGGTTCCTGCGTGCCTACGACGGGTTCAAGTCCCGCGTCTCGGGCCTGATCGACATGCCGGACCGCGTGCTCGACCTGCTGTTTCGTTTCCTGCACCAGAACGGCGGCAGACTCTCCGGACGCGCCAGAGCGAAAGAGTTCGCCGCTCTGACCGACGTGGAGGCCGACCGGATCGAAGCCATCTATGCGGAGTTGCGGGAGGAGTTCTGAGGCCGAACCTCCTCACCCAAACCGTTGGCCGGCTTCGGTGAAGGTGTAACCGTTGGCGATGATGGCCTCATCGACGACCTCATCCGAGGCAGATAGTCGTATTCGCGCTTGAACTGGCGGTAGAGCCGGCGGGCCAGATCGCGCAACGCCTCGATAACCACCTCCTCGGCATTGGCGGTCACCCGTGAGCCAGAATTGAGAGTCAGATACTGCTGATGCGTACCACGGTGCTCTTGGCGAACGGAGGCGCTTCAGCGATAGGTATCAGAGGCTCTCGCTCCGGCCCTTGATCCGATGTGGGAACAAATCCCCTCCTCCGTCTCGACCCGCATTGTTCGACGATACCGAGAGCCTTCCGAACCGCACCTCTGAGCTTTGCCGCCAACCTTTAGTGATGCCCACCTACTTTAGGCCACGGCGCGCATGGGCTCAATCGCGGGAACAGACCACGCAAATGTTTTGGAATTTTGAGGTTAATGGCGCACCCGACAGGATTCGAACCTGTGACCCCTGCCTTCGGAGGACTGTTTTGGCCTCTCCGTTCCCCTCGTGTTCACCTTTCTCACCGCGTTTTGTTCACCTTCAGAATGTACTGTTTTGCGTCAATCTGTTACGCGTAACAGTTACTCCACGGCGCAGATCTCGCCGCCCGAAAGCCGCCGCGCGCCCCCAAGAGAGCGATGCAAAGCGAAGGACGCGGACGGAGCAGAGCTCAGGTGCCGTGCGGCGCGGATCCGCGTGCTCGGCTCATTGCCGCCGGTCTGCCCTTCTGGCGCATGTCGCCAGAGCGGCCGGTTGATCGTGCTGCAGCGAGGAAACGAGCAACCCAAAGCGCCCGGTCATGCGAGGCGCGGCGCAAGGTCTGGCGTTTGCACGAGAGACAAGGCGGACGGTCATCGTGGGCGGGCCGTGCCCGCCTTTCCGGCGCTTGGCTCACCCTCGCGCCGCCGCCGCCCCGCCCGAAGCGCAAATCTGCGCCAGTGGCTGCGGCCGGCCAAAGCGGAACCCCTGCGCCTCGTCGCAGCCAAGGCCCCGCAACAGATCGGTCGCCTCTTCGGTCTCCACCCCCTCGGCCACGGTCGCCAACCCCAGCCCCCGCGCCAGATCCGTGATCGCGCGCAGGATCGGCAGGTTGCGCCCCTGCGCCGCCAGCCCCAGCACGAAGGATTTGTCGATCTTGATGCGGTCCACCGGCAGGTCGCGCAGATGCGTGAGCGAGGCGAAGCCGGTGCCGAAATCGTCAAGCGCGATCGTCGCCCCGGCCGCGCGCAGCCGCTCGAACCCGGCGATCAGATCCTCGGTGCTCTGGCCCAGCAGCGCGGTCTCGACGATCTCGAGCTCGAGCTGCGCCGGCGTCAGCCCTGCCGCCGCGATCCGGGCCAGCAGATCGGCGGCGAAATCGGCCCGGCGCAGGCTGTGATCGGAGAAATTCACCGCCACCCGGCCCAGCGCCGCGCCCTGCCCGGCCAGATCGGCAAGCACCCGGCGCAGCACCGCCGCGTCGATCAGCGCGGCGCAATCGGGGTCGTCGAACGCCACCCACCAGGCGCCCGGCGCGCTGATCGTGCCATCGGCAAGGCGGATCCGCGCAAGCGCCTCGTGGCCGGTGACACCTCCGTCGGCCAGCCGGATCTTCGGCTGATACCAGGCCTCGATCCGATCCTCGCGCGCGGCCTCGCGCACGGTGGAGAGGGCCGCGGCCAGCGCGGCGCGCCGGGCCTCGGCGGTGGCCAGCGTGGCGCCGCGCAGAAAGGCCGCACCGCTGTGCCCGGCGCGCCTGACCTCGCTCAGCGCCGCCTTGGCACGGGCCCAGAGCGCCTCGGCGGTGCGCGCATCGGCGGGCCGCGTCGCCATGCCAAGCGCCACGCGCAACTGCACCGCCGCGCCCGAGCTGGCCAGCGGCACCCGCAGTGCCGCCTGCACCGCCCCGGCAAGCCGCTCGGCCAGCGCATCGGGGTCGGTGCCGGGCGGCGCGGGCACCACGAGCGCGAATTCCTCGCCCGACAGCCGCGCCGCAAGCCCCTCGGCGGGCATCAGCGCGGCGAGCCGCCCGCCGATTTCGCGCAGCATCGCATCGGCGCGCGCCTCGCCATAATCCTGCACCCGCACGGCGAAATCGGGCAGATCGACCAGGAGGAGCGCCAGCCCCCGATCCTCGGCGCAGGCCTCGGCCAGCCGCGCGCGACACCATTGCCGGTTCGCCAGCCCCGTCACCTCGTCGACATGCGCCAGATGCCAGAGCCGCTGACGATCCTCCTGCGCGCGGCTGATATCGGCGAGCACGCCCTGCACCCGCGCCACCTTGCCCTTCTCCCACAAAGCCTCGCCATAGATGCGGATCTGCCGGCGCTGGCCCGCCGGGGTCACGATCGCCGCCTCGACATCGAGCGGCGCGCGCAGGGTCTCGGGCGCCTCGAACAGCCGCGCGAGCCGCGCCCGCAACGGCTCCGAGGCGAGCCGGTCGAGCACATCGGCCAGCCCGGGCGCCGCCGCGGGCAAAAGCCCCAAAATCCGCAGCACCTGATCGGAGGCGTCGAACACCCGCAGCGCCGGATCGAAGGACCAGGCGCCGACCTCGGCCATGCGCTCGATCTGCCCCAGCCAATGCGCCCGCATCCGCGCCAGCGCCTCGAGCCGGGCCTGCCCGTCCGCGTCGCTGTGCCGCCGCGCGGCATCGACCAGCACCAGCGTGGCGCCCGTATCGCCCTCCGTCTCCGCGCCCCCCAGCCGCCGCGCGCTCAGAAGGCAGCGCCGCACGCCCCCCGCGGCATCGGGCAGGGGCAGCGAGATTTCGTCGAGCCGCCCGGTCAGGCGCAGCTGCGGCGCCAGATGGGTGAGCCAAAACACCCGCCCCGCCGGCGACAGAACCTGCGCCAGATCGCGCCCGAGCACCGCCTCGGGCGCGCGCCCGACCCAGCGCAGGAATTCGGCATTGGCGGCGCGAACGCGGCCCGCGGCGTCGATCTCGACGAGGCCACAGGGCGCGCGGTCGGCCGCGGCGCCAAACGGGGGCCCGCTTTGCCCCGAGGCCGGACTCACCGGTCCGCGCCCCCCGTTTTCGTGCCCCCCGGTTCCACCCCCTCGGGCGCGGGCGCAAGCCCAGCGAGGATCGCCTCGGCGACGATGTCGGGATGGCTCAGATGCGGGCAATGGCCGTGGCTTTCGAGCCGCATCAGGCGGCTGCCGGGGATCGCGCGATGCACGAACTCGACCGCCGGATCGGGGGCGATCGGGTCGTCTTGCGATTGCAGGATCAGCGTCGGCACCTGCAGCTTCGGCAGCGCGGCACGGGCATCGACGAAGAAGGTGGCGCGGGCGAAGGCCGAGGCGATCTCGGGGTCGTTGCGGCGCAGCCGTTGCGCGAAATCGCTCGCCAGTTCGGGGCGGTCGGGGTTGCCGGTGGCGATCGGCGCGAAGCCCTTGACCCAATCGGCGAAATTGCTGTCGAGCAGGTCGAGCAGGTCCTCGACGGTGTCGCGGCTGAAGCCGCCGGTATAACCCTCGGTGTCGATGTAGCGCGCCGAGGGGCCGATCATCACCAGCGCGGCGAAAAGATCGGGCCGCTCGATCGCGGCGAGGGCGCCGATCATCGAAGAGACCGAATGGCCGACGAAGCGCACCGGGCCGAGCCTGAGCCGGTCGAGGAGCGCCAGCAGATCCTCGACATAGCCGCGCAGGGTGGCGTGGCGCCGGCGGTCGTACAGATCGCCCGCCGCCTGACCGCAGCCGGCATGATCGAACAGCACCACGCGGTAGTGCGGCGCGAGCAGCGGCGCCACCGCGCGCCACACCGACTGGTCGCAGCCATAGCCATGCGCCAGCATCAGCGGCACCTCGCCCGCGCCGATCTGGCAAAGGTTGTGGCGGCCATCGTCGAGCATGGCGGGCAAATCTCCTTCAGGTTGACTCGCTCGGGCGAGGAACAGCTTAGGACGGAAACTGCGGCCTGAAAACGGGGCGAAAGAGAAAACGTTCGCGTTTTGGGCTTGTTTTGGCGCGCGCCCCAAGCGGCATCAGGTCTCGGCATGGTTCTTGCTGCGCGGTAGCGAGGCGATGGCGAAGGCGTCAGGAAGGGTGACAGGATGGATGTGATCTTTTGGGAAAAACCCGGTTGTGTCGGGAATGCGCGGCAAAAGGCGGTGCTTGAAGCCGCGGGGCACCGGCTCGAGGTGCGCGATCTGTTGCGCGCGCCTTGGACCGCGCAAAGCCTGCGGCCCTTCTTCGGCGCCCGGCCGGTGGCGGAATGGTTCAACGCCGCCGCGCCGCGGGTCCGGTCGAGCGAGTTGCGCCCCGACAGCCTCACCGAGGCCGAGGCGCTGGCCTTGATGCTCGACGATCCGCTGCTGATCCGGCGCCCGCTGATGCAGGTGGGCGAAGACCGCCGCGCCGGGTTCGAAACCGCGCAGGTGGCGGCCTGGATCGGCCTGGACCCCGGCGCGCCCTCGGTGAACGATGCCTGTCCGCGCCGCGAGGGGTAAGGGCTGAGGGGAGGGCGCTTGCGTTACCCGATCTGCGCCGCGAGCGCGCGGTCGAGCCGCGCGGCAGTGGCGCGAAAGGCGGCCAATGGTTGCCATCGTCGCGCTTATGAGAAAGCTCCTCCTGACTGCCAACGCCCTCCTCAAGGCCGATCGCCTTTGGCCCCCGAAACCCGCTTGACCAAGACGGATACTCACTGTCCGCAATCTGCGCGTCGCGCTCTGCGCGAGACGTGAACGACCGCATTCCCGGATTGCTGCGGGTGCAATGCCGCAACCTCACCGTCGGCTCTCCGCCCGTTGCGAAGGCTCCATGATTCGCTCTGCGTCCCGCACGAGGGGCCGGGATGGGCTGCTAGATCCCCACGCTGCGGCGCGTCCGAATGGCTTCTGAAGGACACCAGCCGCTCAGTGCCGCTTCGCCCAGTTGATCACGGTCGGCAATCAATTGAGCTGGTCACTGCCACCGATCGCACCGCCGAGCATGGTCGCCAAAGCTGCCGCTCCGACGAATCGCAACGATAGGGCCGAGCAGCCCATTCCGGCCCCTTGTGCGGGGCGCACCGCGAGTCATGGCGCAGTCACAGAGGGCGGTCTGCCGACGGTGATGTCGCGGCATCGCGGGCGCAGCAATCGGCGATAGCTGCCGTTCGTAACCACCTCGAGGCGGATGCTACGCGCGCAACGCGGCGGTTCGCTCAACTAGGTGGGGCAATTCATTCAGGTAACGCCGTTCGCGCGGCGGATCATGGCTGCCAACTCTCCGATACGAGTCCTCAAATCGAGAATTCCTAAGTCAGCGGGTTGCCCACATACGTGCATAGCTGCACCGACTTTGTCTCCCTTAGTGTAAAGCACATCCCCAGCCGATGTCGTTTTCCTTCTGACAAAGTAAAATGCGTGATCAAACTGGCCGACCTTGTCCGGTCTCTGATAGATGGTCGGATGACAGGCTTTAAGGGCTTCCTGCAGCACAGTGGCGTCTACGTAGTTTTCGATCTCCCGCCCTTTGGTTATCCAAACAACACATTCGCTGTCTTTCATTTCCTCGCGAAGTCGCTGGGCAGCAGGCTTAAGCGGAGCTCGCGGGCTGCTCTTATCGCTATCGATCACAATGGCGAGGTTTCGGTTCAGTTGCCGCAGCCTGATAAACTCCTCCAGCGCATTGTCATCTGCGCTGAGGTGCCTGATCAAACTGCCTCCGTAAAACAAAATGCTGTAGTGGATGCCTTCGATCATTTCCGGAGCCATGTCTTGCAGCCAATGGCGGATATAAATGCGATCTGATGGCCCCTCTACCCAAACGACAGCGTTGGCCTGTACGATGTCCGATGCGCGGTATCCAAGTTCATCAACTACGCGACGCTGATCTGATTTAAGGACGGCGCTTTTGATATAGGTCTGGCTACCATCGTTGCGTACGTGAAACACCGACGCTCCTAGTGTGTCAATAAAGGCCGCAGAATGCGTCGCAATGAAGTATTGGTTGGTCGTGTGTTTTTGAAGATACCTGATCAGCTTGCGCTGCAGGACTGGGTGAAGATGTATCTCCGGCTCCTCGATGCACATGATCCTGTTCTGGTGGATCGTGCAAAATGCCGCGATCAAGATAACCTCATGAATGCCCGTTCCTAGTGAGGAAAGGGGAAGCACTTTGTCATCCATGTGGACCAAGAGGTGCTGCCTCCCGCTTGGCACCTCCAGTTCAGCATCCGTCTTGCCCGTGACCACACGCAAGAATTCGTTGATCTGATCGAAGGTCTTTTTCCTCTCTCTTTCATGATGGTCAGGGTTCTGCAGCTCTGCGAGATGGTCAATGAGCCCCTTCCCAGTAAGGTCATCAAAGGTCTCATTTTTCGGGCCAAGCTGTCGCTTCGCTGGTATCAACATGCTTTCCGGAAGGCTCACTTGCGAAAACTTAGCGATTTGGGCCAATGTTTCCGGAACCCAATGTCGCATTAAGCCACCGCCGCTGCTCCCAGTAAGGGCGTTCCACAATTCATACCAGGCGTCCTCACTCACCCAACTGACTGCAGATTTCTCATCTGGATATTTCAGTAAACTACCTGTCTCGGCGTTGCCTGTCGGTTTGATCCACAGATGGTCTTTGAAGCTCATATGATGTATGATCTCTTTGACAGTGGCCGCGAGATTGGTGTTGCGAATAGGGATTTTCGACAGTTTCTCATGGAAATGAGACACTGCGAAGGCAGCAGGAAAACCGACGGCCGCCATAAATTCACCACTGGTCGACCCTCGATAGCCATCTACGTTAAAGTTCAACGGTCTCGACGCTATATTGCCTTTGCGAAAGGGAAGACGCTCGTTGAGGAAATTGAGAACAATGGACTTGCCAGCGTTGTTCGCTCCGATGAAAAAATTCATCTCGGAGAACGGTGCAACAAACTGCGTTTCAGGGCCGATCCCCCTGTAAAATTGTAGTGCTATCGCGCTGAGATAGATAGGCATGAGGAATATTCCAATGTGCTGCAGCCACCTTCTTGTACCACCTTGAGGCAGAAAGACCATATCAGGAAGGATTTCTGCGAACTCTACAGGTGATGTAAGGCATGAGAAACCACAGTTAGATGCGTCACGAAAGGTACATTGGTTTGAGTGGCCGCGATGAGGCTGCGTACGCCTTACGCCGCGCCACACTCAAGCGGCCGCTTAGCAGGTCGCTGAAATAGTCGGCCTCGACCTTGGATGCAGAACATGATTCACCCCTTCTCACGGCGAGAGGGGATCATGATGCGGGGCACGGACGAG
>NZ_OBMT01000014.1:45570-94904 GCF_900217815.1 Rhodobacter maris | reverse complement strand
CAACCGGCCGCACTACGAGGCCGGACATATGCAAGCACCCAACCGGATTCGACGCGCTTTGAGGAAAGACTTGACGAAGGGGGTGTCCACATATGTCTCGCGACCACCCAGGCGATCGGGAGCGCGACGACGAAGCCGATCGCCGCAGCGATCATCATCGCTTTCGTATTGAACATGTTCATGGTCAGCGCCGCAGTGATCAGGATACCGGCGAGAGTGGGGCCGGCGAGGGCATAGATGATGCCGAAAAGACGAGTCATGAGAGCCTCCGGTGCAACGCGTTTCATGCAAATTTCAAGCATCTTTTGCGGGGCGGAAAATTGATCTGGGTCATGTCGCACGCCTTGCGACCCTTTGCCTAGGCGCGGCGCAATGCCGCATGCCGTCATCCGGCCGCCCGGCACTCCAGCTCGAAACGCGCCTCGCCGGTGTCGCCGGGCAAGGAGGGGGAGCGCCAGATCCCGCGCGCCGGGCCGCGAACCCTGCAGCCCGAGGCCGTTTCGGCAGCGCGCACCATCAGCGCGGGCACCCGGTCGCGCGCCGCGCGAGGCAGGTAGCCCAGCCGCACCACCTCGGCACGACCCTCCTTGAGATAGACCGCGAAGCGATAGCCCTCGAGCATGACCTCCTGCCGTGCGGCGCCGAAAAACACCGGTGCGGGCGAGGCGGCGCAGCCGCACAGAAGCGCAACCGTCAGGGGCATAAGAACGGCAAACCGCATCGGGGCCTCCCTCGGGCATCTCGGGGCATCTCGCCGCGGTAGAGGCCCCAAGTGTCCGGCGCCCTGGTTAACAAAGCGTTAAGATGCGCCCTCCCGTCGCCGGGGCCGCCCCGGCAACAGGGTTTACGGGGAGTTGGCGGCGGGGTTTATGTGCAACGCTGCGCAAAGGACATGGCGCGCGACCTTGTGTTTCCGGCCCTGCACCCACATGTTGCGGCAAGCATCGTCCCGGGGGCCTCTCCCGGGCGGGGAGGGCTGCGCCGCGGCCCGACCGGAAATGTATCGGAGCACTCCATGATCAAACGCCTGCTCATCGCCATCGTCGCCCTCGTCATCGTGGCCGGTGGTATCATCGGCTACAATCTCTTCATCGGCCAGTTGATGAAGACGATCTTCGCCAACATGAAAGCCCCGGCGGTGCCGGTTTCAGTGAGTACGGTCGCGGCAAGCACATGGACGCCCGAGATCGAGGCGATCGGCACTGCCGCCGCGATGCGCGGCACAGACCTTGCGGTGGAAGCTTCAGGGATCGTGCGCGAGATCCGCTTCAAGGCGAATGACACGGTCCGCAAGGGACAGGTTCTGGTACAGATCGACGACCGCGAGGAACGCGCCGATCTCGCCTCGGCCAAGGCGGCGCTCGATCTGGCCGAAGTGACGCTCAAGCGCGCGCGCGAGCTGCGCGCCCGCGGCGTCTCGGCCACCTCGACGCTCGACGAGGCGCAAGCCGCCGAGGCCGAGGCGCGCGCGAGCGTGGCGAAGATCGAGGCGAGCCTCTCGACCAAGGTGCTCACCGCGCCCTTCGACGGGGTGATCGGCATTCCGCAGATCGAGACCGGCGCCTATGTGGCGGCTGGCACGACCTTCGCCACGCTTCAGGACCGCGCCCATATGCGGGTCGATTTCGCGCTGACCGAGCAACAGGCGGCGCAGGTGCATCCGCAGATGGCTGTCACGCTTGCCTCCGAGGCGGAAGATGTCGCGCTCAGCGGCACGATCACCGGCATCGAGCCGAAAATCGACCCCAATTCGCGCCTCGTGACCATGCGCGCCACGGTGCCCGATGCCGAGGGGCAGCTCACCCCCGGGCAGTTCCTGCATGTAAAAGTGGCGCTGCCAGCCGAGGAGAACGTGATCGCCCTGCCGCAAACGGTGGTGCAGGCGAGCCTTTATGGCGACAGCGTCTTTGTCGTGCGCGAGACGACGCCCGAGGGGGCGCAGGAACCGGAGCTTCAGGTCAAGCAGGTCTTCGTCAAGATCGGGCGCAGCGCCGGAGACAGGCTGGAGATCCGCGAAGGGCTCGCGGTCGGCGACCGGGTGGTGAATGCGGGGCAGAACAAGCTGACCTCGGGCGCCCCGGTGACGATCGACAACAGCCTCAGCCTCGATCCTGCCGCCGCGGCGGCGAACTGAGGGGACCGGGATGCATTTCTCCGAGCTTTTCATCCGCCGCCCGGTGCTTTCCACCGTTCTTGGCGCCTTCATGCTGCTCTTGGGCATCCAGGCCTATTTCAACCTGCCGGTGCGCGAATATCCCAAGGTTGACGAGACGGTGGTGACGATCACCACCACCTATGCGGGCGCCGCGCCGGATCTCATTCAGGGCTTCATCACCGCGCCCATCGCCGCCGCCGTCGCCACCACCGAGGGGATCGACTATGTCACCTCCTCCTCGATGCCTTCGGTCTCGACGGTCTCCGTCAACATGCGGCTCGGCTCAAACCCGGACACGGCGCTGACCGAGGTGCTCTCCAAGGTGCAGCAGGTGCGCGGCGAGCTGCCCTCCGACGCGGAAGATCCAGTGATCGTCAAGGGCACCGGGATGACCTTCGCGCTCATGTATCTGGCGGTGCAGAACCCCAACATGACCGCCGAGCAGCTCACCGAATATCTTGAGCGGGTGATCAAGCCGCGGATGTCGACGATTCCGGGCATTGCCGAGGTGCAGCTGATCGGCGCCTCGACCTATGCGATGCGGGTCTGGCTCGATCCGCTGAAGATGGCGGCGCGCAATGTCACCGCCGCCGAGGTGCTCGCCGCGATCAACGCCTCGAACTTCCTTGCCGCGCCGGGCAAGACCGAGAACGAATATGTCACCCGCGCGATCACGCTCAAATCGACGCTGCAGACGCCCGAGGCCTTCGGCGCCCTGCCGATCCGAGCCGAGGGGGATCAGGTGGTGCGGCTGCGCGATCTCGCGCGGGTCGAACTCGCCTCCGACGAGGCGGGCGAGATCGTCACTTTCGACGGCGCGCGCGGCACCTTCATCGGCCTCTCGCCCACGCCCTCGGCGAACCCGCTCTCCACTGCCGCCGCCGTGCGCAAGGAGCTCCCCGCCATCGCCGCGACCCTGCCCGAGGGCATGTCGATCGACCTTGTCTATGACACGACCGAGCAGATCTCGGCCTCCATCGACGAGGTGTTCAAGACCATCGCCGAGGCCGTCGCCATCGTGGTGGTGGTGATCTTGCTGTTCCTCGGCTCGCTCCGCTCGGTGGTGATGCCCATCGTCACCATTCCGCTGTCGCTGATCGGCGTGATGGCGGTGCTGATGGCGCTTGGCTATTCGATCAACCTGCTCACGCTTCTGGCCATGGTGCTGGCGATCGGGCTCGTCGTCGACGATGCGATCGTGGTGGTGGAAAACATCCACCGCCACATCGAAGACGGGATGAAACCGCTTCCGGCCGCGGTGCAGGGGATGAAAGAGATCACCGGCGCCGTGGTGGCGATGACGATCACGCTCGCCGCGGTGCTGGCGCCCCTTGCCTTCACCGCAGGTCTCACCGGAGCGCTTTTTACCGAATTTGCCTTCACGCTGGCGGGCTCGGTGATCCTCTCGGGGATCATTGCGCTCACCATCACCCCGACGATGGCGGGGCGGGTGCTCAAATCGGGGCATGCGACCGGCTTTGCCGCCTTTGTGGACCGCAGCTTCGAGCGCTTCGCGGGCTGGTATGAACGGCGCGTGTCAAGCTCGCTCGACTATCGCCCGGTGACGCTCCTGATCGTCGTGGTGCTGATCGGCACGATGGGCTTCATGTTCCGGCACACCCAGACCGAGCTCGCCCCCGAAGAGGATCAGGGCGCGGTGATCGCCATGCTGCAAGGGCCGCGCTATGCGACCTCGGATTATACCGCACATTACGTTGATGCGCTCGGGCAGCAGACCGCCGAGATCCCGGAGGTGAAAACCTCGTTCTCGATCGCCGGGTTCGGCGGATCGGACAGCATGGGGATCTATATCTGGGCGCTCAAGGACTGGGCCGACCGCGACCGCAGCCAGAAAGAGGTTCAGACCGACATCCAGAAAGGCATCGACGCCTCGACCGGGGTGCAGGGCTTCGCCTTCGCCCCCCCCACCCTGCCGGGGGCCGGTGGCGGGCTGCCGATCTCGGTCGTGGTGCAGTCGATCCATGGTGCAGACCGGGTGGCCGAAGTCTCCGAAGAGATCCGCCGCCGCGCGACGGCGACGCACAAGTTCATCTTCGTGCAGAACTCGCTGACCTTCGACGCGCCCGAAGTGGTGGTGACGATCGACCGCGACCGCGCCGCGGCCCTCGGCGTGCCGGTATCGGACATTGCCACCACGCTCGGGCTGATGGTCGGTGGCGCCTCGGTGGCGCAGTTCGACCGCGATTCAAACAGCTATGACATCATCTTGCAGGTGCCGCGCGACACCCGCGGCACGTCCGAGGATCTGGGGCGCTATTTCGTGCGCGCGACAAGTGGCGAGATGGTGCCGCTCTCCTCGGTGGTTACGATGCAATCGAGCTCGATGGCGGCCTCGATCGAGCAGTTCAACCAGCTCAACTCCGCGACCGTGTCGGCGCTGCCGATCCCCGGTCAATCCTCGGGCGACGGGCTGGCAGAGATCATCCGCATCGCCAACGAGGTGATGCCGGAAGGCTTCTTCCTCGATTTCTCGGGCCAGTCGCGGCTTGAGCAGACGCAGGGCAACACGCTGATGATCGCCTTTGGCGCGGCGGTGCTGGTGATCTACCTCGTGCTCGCGGCGCAATTCGAAAGCTTCCGCGACCCGTTCATCATCCTGATGGCGGTGCCGCTGACGATCTTTGGCGCGGTGCTGCCGCTTAACCTCGGGCTCGGCACGCTCAACATCTACAGTCAGGTGGGGCTGATCACGCTGATCGGGCTGATCACCAAGCATGGCATCCTGATGGTGGAATTTGCCAACCAGAGCCGCGAGAGCCACGGACTCGGGCGGCGCGAGGCGATTGTGGCGGCGGCCAAAACCCGGCTCCGCCCGATCCTGATGACCACGGCGGCGATGGCGCTCGCGGTGGTGCCGCTCGTGCTTGCCAAGGGCGCGGGGGCGGCGGCGCGCGAGGCGATGGGGATCGTGATGTTCTCGGGCCTCCTGATCGGGACGATGTTCACGCTCTTCGTGGTGCCGATGTTCTACACGCTCATCGCGCCCTCGGACGAAGCGATGAAGGCCGCCGAGGCAAAACGGCGCGCGGCTGGATAAAGGTCTCATGGCCACGGCCCGCGCCGTGGCCATGCGATTGCCCTCTCCTTTTCCGCAAGGCCGACGTTCCGCCCCTTGCCAGCTCTCTACCCTTTTGCCATTCTCTCCCCCGAGCCGTGGCGATGGCGTCGCCGCAGGACGGAGTTCCGTCCGATGCTTGCGCGAGGAAGGCCCCCGCGCTTCGTCCTGAACGCCGGGGCCTATCCGGGCCCGCGGGCCCAGAGGACAGACCATGCAAAGACCCGAATTCTACACCTGCGAAAACGGCCTCAAGGCCCCCCTGCCCTTCGCCCCAGAGGAATATGAGGCGCGCCTTGCGGGGCTGCGCGACATCATCGAGATGCACAGCCTCGATGCGGTGCTGCTCACCTCGATGCACAACATCGCCTATTACTCCGGGTTTCTCTATTGCTCCTTCGGTCGCCCCTATGGGCTTGTGGTCACCAAAGACCGCTCGGTGGTGATCTCGGCGGGGATCGACGCGGGCCAGCCCTGGCGGCGCTGCCACGGCGAGGCGCTCACTTATACGGATTGGGCGCGCGACAATTTCTGGCGCGCGGTGGCCCATGTGATTGGCACCGGCAAAGCGGTGGGCTGCGAGGCGGACCACCTCACCATGGTCAATGCCGACAAATTCTCCCATTTCCTCAAGCCCAAGCGCGGGCTCGACGTCGCGCCCGCCACAATGGCGCAGCGCATGGTCAAATCCCCCGCCGAGATCGCGCTGATCTGCCATGGCGCGGCCGTCGCCGATATCGGCGGCCATGCGATCCGCGACACGATCAAGGAGGGCCTGCGCGAGATCGACGTGGCGATGGCCGGGCGCGATGCGATGGAAGCGGAGATCGCCAAGCGCTTCCCCGAGGCGGAGTATCGCGACACCTGGGTCTGGTTCCAGTCCGGGCTCAACACCGATGGCGCGCATAACCCGGTCACGGGGCGGGTGCTCAAACGCGGCGATATTCTCAGCCTGAACTGCTTCCCGATGATCTCGGGCTATTACACCGCGCTTGAGCGCACCCTCTTTGTGGGCGAGGTGGACGCCGCGAGCCTGAAGATCTGGGAGTCGAACGTGGCCGCGCATGAATATGGCATGAGCCTGCTTGTGCCCGGCGCGCGCTGCGATGAGATTACCCAACAGATCAACGCCTTCTTCGCCGAGCGCGATCTCTTGCAATACCGCACCTTCGGCTATGGCCACAGTTTCGGCGTGCTCTCGCATTATTATGGCCGCGAGGCGGGGCTGGAGCTGCGCGAGGATATCGAGACGGTGCTCGAACCGGGCATGGTGATCTCGATGGAGCCGATGTTGACGCTGCCCATGGGCCTGCCCGGCGCGGGCGGCTACCGCGAGCACGACATTCTGGTGATTGGCGAGGAGGGCGCCGAGAACATCACCCAATATCCCTATGGCCCTGGCTTCAACGTGGTCGGCTGACCCTGCACGGGGGCGCCACATGCGCCCCCGCCGCTCGGGTGCCGCCAGGGCGCGCCAAAACCCGGCGCCTGCGGATTTTCTGAGCGGTTTTCGCGGTTTCGGGGGGGCCGGGGGTTGACCTTGCACCACTGCCCCGGCGAGCTAGGGGCAATCGCCCCGCTGCGAGGGGATTCGCTCAAGTCTACAGGTGCTGCCCTTGTTCCGTTCCTCGATCCATTTCCGCGCGCCCCTTGCCGGGCTGGTTGTCGCCGCGCTGCTCGCCGGCTGCGCCCCCGCCCCCATGACTCCCGCCGGACAATCCTCCTCTTCCGCCGTCCCGCCGGAATATCAGGCCCGGCCCGACGGTGACCGCGTCGTGCCTCCGGTGAACCCGGCCTATCTGAACGAGCGCAACCGGCGCCGCTGGGTGGATTACACCGGCCCCGAGGGCAAGGACACGATCGTCATCGATCCCTATGCGCGGCTCCTTTATCACGTCGTCGAGCCGGGCCGGGCAATGCGCTTCGGCATCGCCGTGGGCAAGGCGGGCAAGGGTTTCTCGGGCAATGCCATCGTTGGCCGCAAGGAAGACTATCCCTACTGGCAGCCCACCGCGAATATGGTGCGCCACGATCCCGCGCTTTACGGCCCGCTCGCAGGCGGGCTCAAGGGCGGGCTCGACAATCCGCTCGGCGCGCGCGCGCTCTATCTCTATCGCAACGGGCACGACACCTATTACCGCATCCACGGCACAATGGATCCCTCCTCGATCGGCAAGGCCACCTCGGCCGGCTGCATCCGGCTTTTCAACCAGGACATCATCGACATGTTCGACGAGGCACCGCTCGGCACCCGGGTCAAGGTGCGCTCGCGCGCCGAGAGCCTTGAGCTTGAGGGACCGGTGCATGAGCTGCACACGGGCTATGTGGTGCCCGAGGCGGCGGTGGAGCTGATCGCCGCCGACGAGGCCGCCTGGCAAGCCGGTCAGATCACCGATCCCGCAATTCTCGAGGCGCAGCAACATGCTGCCGCCGTCGCCTCCGCCGAGGCCCGCGGCAGCAACTGAGCCCATCTTGTCGCTCCGCCCTGCCCGGGCGGCGAGGCGCCCTTGCGCTGCGCCGCAGCGTTCGCGCTTTGCATTCGCCCCCCAGAAGGGCTATGGCTGCGGCAAGGAAAGGGAGGGTTCCATGAGCGCAACCGCAAGCCTGAAACGGCTGATGCCGTCGGATATTCGTGCCCAGAAAGGCGCGGCGCCGGTGGTGGTGCTGACCGCCTATACCACGCCCATCGCGAAACTCGCCGATCCGGCCTGCGATGTGCTTCTGGTGGGCGATTCGGTCGGCATGGTACTGCACGGCCTGTCCTCGACGCTGAGCGTGACGATGGACATGATGATCCTGCACGGTCAGGCGGTGATGCGCGGCTCGGACCGCGCGCTTGTGGTGATCGACATGCCCTTTGGCAGCTACGAGGAAAGCCCGGCGCAGGCGTTCCGCAATGCCGCCCGGATCCTCGCGGAAACCGGCGCCGGCGCGGTGAAGCTCGAGGGCGGCGTACATATGGCGGCGACCATCGCGTTTCTGGTGGCCCGCGGCATCCCGGTGATGGCGCATATCGGGCTCACGCCACAATCGGTCAACACGCTCGGCGGCTACAAGGTGCAGGGCAAGGGCGCGGATGCGGCACGGCTGATGGCCGATGCGCAGGCCGTCGCCGGGGCGGGCGCCTTCTCGGTGGTGATCGAAAAGATCCCGGCGCGGCTCGCGGGCGAGATCTCGCGCGCCATCGAGATCCCGACGATCGGCATCGGCGCCGGGGTCGACTGCGATGGCCAGGTTCTGGTGATCGACGACATGCTCGGCCTGTTTTCCGATTTCAAACCGAAATTCGTCAAACGCTATGCGGAACTTGGCACGACCGCGGCCGAGGCGGTCGCGGCCTATGCTGCCGAGGTGCGTGCGAAAAGCTTCCCGGCGGACGAGCATTCCTTCTTCGATGAGGCGAAAAAATGACCCAGGTGATCCGCTCTTCCGCCGAATTGCGCGAGAAGGTGGCAACATGGAAGCGCTCGGGCATGCTGGTGGGCGTGGTCCCGACCATGGGCGCGCTGCACGACGGGCACATGAGCCTTGTGCGCGCCGCCCGCAAGCAGTCTGACCGGGTGATCGTGACGATCTTCGTCAACCCGATGCAGTTCAACAACCCCGAGGATCTGGAAAAATACCCCCGCGACGAGACGCATGATCTGGCGCTGCTCGACGAGGAAGGGGTGGATGTGCTCTTTGCCCCGGGCGTGGCCGAGGTCTATCCCGCAGGTTTCGCCACGAAGGTCTCGGTCTCGGGCATCTCGGAACCGCTCGAAGGCGCGTTCCGGCCGGGCCATTTCGATGGTGTGGCCACCGTGGTGACGAAGCTGTTCGGCATGACCCAGGCCGGGCGCGCCTTCTTCGGCGAGAAGGACTGGCAGCAATTGCAGGTGGTGCGCCGGATGGTCGAGGATCTCAATATCCCCATCCGCATCATCGGCTGCCCGACGATCCGCGAGGATGACGGGCTTGCGATGTCTTCGCGCAATGTGCGCCTGAGCACGGAGGAACGCGCCTCTGCGCCCCGGCTTCATGCCGAAATGCAGATCGCCGCCGCGGCGATTCGCGCGGGCACGCCGGTCGCCGAGGCCCTCGCCACCGCAAAGGCGGCGCTCAGCGCCGCGGGCTTCGGTCCCTGGGATTATCTCGAATTGCGCAATGCCGAGACCCTGCAACCGCTCGACGGCCTTTCCGAACCGGCAAGGATGCTTGCCGCAGTGGGGCTCGGCGAGGTGCGGCTGATCGACAATATTGCGGTCTGACCCCTTCGGGCTGGCCAAATCTGCCGGGGCTCACGCCCCTCTCGCCCCGTTTGAATTCTCAGCCCTTCGACTTGCGGCTCTGCAGCCGGTAGACCCCCTCGGGCAAATCGAGCGCCGCGGCGAGCTCACGCAGTTGCGCATGCGAGAACACGACCCGCATCACGATCTCGGTATTCTCGTCGAGTTGCTCGACCACCACACAATCCTCGAAGGACTGGATGGTGATATCTTCCTGAAGATAGTCGCGCGGATCGGCCCCCTCGTCGACGAGGGTGATCACAGTGGCGTCGAATTCGTGCTCGATGGTGAACATGGCACAATGCTAGCGCAGCAAAACGGTCGCGCAAGGGCAAAGATTTCTGGCGGCCCCCGTTTGCCCGTTGCACCCGCCGGGCGGGCAGCTACACTCGCGCCATCTCCCCGAGGCTGAAAATGCTGCGTCACCACCTGCTTATGTGCCTGATCGTGCCGCTCGGCCTCGCGGCCTGCGACGCTGTACCCGGAACCGCGCCCGGCGCTGTCGTGCGCACGCCGATGCCCGCCTCGGTCGCCCCCGTCGTCACCACCGAACCGGGCCCCGACGCGCGCGAGGCGGCGGCGAATTTCATAGCCGTGGCGGAGGACATGGAGCCGCGGATCGAGGCCGAATGCCGCGCCCGGACCCGGGGGCGGCGCAATTGCGACTATCAGGTGATGGTCGATGACCGCGCCGATGCCACGCCCAATGCGCTGCAAACCATCGATGCCCGCGGCCGCCCCATTGTCGCTTTCAATCTCGCGCTGATCGCCGAGGCCCGCAATCGTGACGAGCTCGCCTTCGTGATGGGCCATGAGGCGGCGCATTACATCCTCGGCCATCTGGAGGCGAAAAGCTCTGATGCAGACCGCGGCGCGCGGATCATGGGGGCGCTGGCCGCCGCTTCGGGCGCCGACGCAACGACGATCGCACGCGCCGAAAGCTTCGGCGCAGAGGTCGGCGCGCTCAGCTTCTCGCAGGATTACGAGCTTGAGGCAGACCAACTCGGCGCGGTCATCGCCTGGGATGCGGGCTATGATCCGGCGCGGGGCGCGCTGTTCTTCACGCGCATTCCCGACCCGGGGCATGGTTTTCTTGACAGCCATCCCGCCAATGCCGACCGTATCGCCCTGGTGCGGCGCACCGTAGCCGAACTGCGCGCCCGCGCCGCCGCCCCTGCGCTTCCGGCAGGCGCAAGCGGGAGTTGAGCCCCGACCGCCCCCCCCAGCGCCCGGCAGGGCACTGATCTGGGTCGGCTTGATCTGAATCATGGCGTAAGGCGGCCCTGATTTACAGCATGGCGCAGCTTTGGCAAAGGATGGCCCATGTACGGACGCAAAACCCTCAATCGCCACGCCGCCCTGATGAACCGCATGGCGCAGGTGCTGGGGATCAACCTGACGGAACGGATGATCCGCGGCAAGATCAGCGGCGAGGAATGGCGTGAGGCCGTGGTGCGCTGCACCAATTGTTCCGACCCCGGCGAGTGCATGCACTGGCTCGCCGAGCATGCCGAGGCGGGCACCGATCCGAATGCCCGCCCGGTTGCCGAAGCGCCCTCCTATTGCACCAACAAGATGATGATGGCGCGGCTGCGCCGTCAGATCACCGAGGAAGAACTGACCGAAGACCTCATGCCCGAGAATGTCGCGGAAGGAGAAGGTGATGGGTATCCAGGGAAATGTTGATCTGCACTTCTGGATCACGCGCGGAATGGCGCGCCGGATGGAAGTGAATCTCTCCGAGGCGATGCGGGACGGGTTTCTGACCCAGGCGGATTTCGCCGACATGATCACGCGGTGCCGCGAATGCCAGGGGGTCGATGGCTGCATGGCCTATCTGGCAGGCAATGACCCGGCTGCGGGCTCTGCCCCCGACTGGTGCGCCAACCGGGCCATCTTGCATAATCTGCGCGCGCAGCACTGATTTTGGCGTCCGCGGCTCACGCCGGCCCACGCCATCGCCGAACGGGCGGTGGCCATAGGCTGGTATTGCTGGATGTTATTGGCAGGCAAGGCAGGCCGTCACCGCATGGCGAACCGATTGCGACCCGCGCACCCGTGCCGTTTCGATGACCCCGCGCAAGGCGGCAAGATCAGACCGGCGGATCAGATGCTTCACCGGCCCGATCGAGGCCGGGCGCATCGAGAGCGTGCGCACACCGAGGGCCGCGAACGTGAGCGCCTCGATCGGCCGTCCCGCATCCTCGCCGCAGAAGCTCAGGGCCGTGTCATTTTCTGCGCAGCGTTTCACGATCAGCTCGATGAAACTCAGGAAGCTCACGTCGAGCGTGTCGTAGCGCCGCCGTACCCGTTCGTTCTCGCGGTCGGCCGCGAAAAAGAACTGCTTGAGATCATTGCCGCCGATCGAGAGGAAATCGCAGGCGGCAAAGAAGCTGTCGGGGGCGAAGGCGAGCGAGGGCGTCTCGAGCATCGCCCCCACGCGCAGACTGCAAGGAACCCGGTGACCAAGCGCGGCCTCGCGGTCGATCTCGCGCAGCAGCATCGCCTTGGCAGTGTGGAACTCGTCGGGCGCCGCGATGAAGGGGAACATGATCGACAGCTCACGCCCTTCGGAGGCGCGGATCAACGCCTGAAGCTGCATCCGAAGCACGCCCGGCTTGTCGAGGCCCACGCGGATCGCGCGCCAGCCCATCGCCGGGTTCGGCTCTTCTTGCGGCTTCATGTAGGGCAGCACCTTGTCCGAGCCGATATCGAGCGTGCGGAACTGCACCGGCGCGCCTTGCGCGGCGTCGATCACCCGTTTGTAGAGCGCGGCAAGCTCGCCACGCCGCGGCACGCGCGAACGGATCAGGAATTGCAATTCGGTGCGGAACAGGCCCACCCCATCGGCGCCCGAACTTTTCAGCGAGGGCAGATCGGCCATGAGCCCGGCATTCATCATAAGACGCACGGTCTGGCCCGAGCGGTCCTCGGCGGCCACCGTACGCAAATCGGCATAGCGTTTCTGCGCTTCGGCCTGCATCGCGATCTTGTCGCGGAAGGCATGGGCGACGGTTTCCTCGGGGCGCAAATGGACGATGCCCTGATCGCCGTCGACGAGGATCGGATCGCCGTTCAATGCCTCGTTGGTGATGCGGTGCGCATGGATCACGAGCGGAATGGCCAGCGCCCGCGCCACGATCGCCGCATGGCTGCCGACCGAGCCCTCTTCAAGCACAACCCCCTTCAGCCGCCGCCCGTAATCGAGAAGCTCCGCCGGGCCGATGTTGCGCGCCACCAGAACCGGGGTCTCCGGCAGATCGGCGCCCGTGTCCTGCCCCTGCCCGGTCAAAAGCCGCAACAGCCGGTTCGAGAGGTCATCAAGGTCGTGAAGCCGCTCGCGCAGATAGGCATCGGTCGATTGTTCAAGCCTTGCGCGGGCGGTCGATTGTTCTTTTTCCACCGCCGCTTCTGCAGAAAGACCCAGCGCAATATCCTCGCACATCCGCCGCACCCAGCCGCGCGAATGGGCAAGCATCTTGTAGGCTTCGAGAACCTGCCGCTGCTCCTTGTCCATCGCGGCCGAGCCGATCAGCATCTCGTCGATCTGCGCCTGCAGCGTGGCGACAGCTTCCTCAAGCCGCACCTTCTCGGCCTCGGGGTCGTCGCCCACCGGGTTCGTCACGACGACGCGCGGCTCGTGCAGCCACACCCGGCCCTCGGCGGCGCCCTCCTGCCCGGTAGTGCCGCGGAACATGACCGGGAACCGATGCGTGGCGCCGATGCCGTTCTGATCGCCGGTGAAGGCGCCCAGCTCGGTCATTTCGGCGAGCACCATGGCGACGACTTCGAGCCCGTAGACCTCGTCTTCGAGGAACTCCCGCGCCTCGCGCGACTGCACGACCAGCACGCCGAGCTTTTCGCCCACGCGCTGGATCGGCACCCCAAGGAAGCTCGAATAGATCTCTTCACCGGTCTCGGGCATGTAGCGGAAGCCGGGCTCGGAGGGGGCGTCGCCGGTGTTGATCGGCACGCCGGTGCGGGCAACCCGCCCCACAAGCCCCTCGCCGAGCCGCATCCGGGTCTGGTGCACGGCCTCGCGGTTGAGCCCCTCGGTGGCGCAGAGTTCCAGCGTTTCCGGGTCGCGGAACAGATAGATCGAGCACACATGCGCGCGCAGCGAATCCGCGATCAGATGGGTGATGTGGTCGAGCCGGTCCTGCCCGCCGCCCGGGGTGGCCAGCGTATCGCGCAACCGGCGCAGCAGGCTGCGACTGTCACTCTCGCGACGCTCTACCATTCCTCAGCCCCCGTGTTCTGCCGCAGTTTCTGGCGCGGGCCCGACCCCGTTCAGCTCAGGCCGTTTTCTCCAGCTCGAACGCATCATGGAGGGCCTGCACGGCCAGTTCCATATATTTCCGGTCGATCAGCACGGAAATCTTGATCTCGGAGGTTGAGATGACCTTGATATTGATCCCTTCTGCGGCGAGCGCCGAGAAAGTGCGCGCCGCAACGCCCACCTGCGAGCGCATGCCAATGCCGACAACGGAGACCTTCGCAACGTCGGTGTCGATGATCAGATCGTCATATTTGATCTTGCCCGCCGCCATCGCATCTTCGAGCGCTTTTTGCGCGCGGGCGACCTGATTGATCGGGCAGGAGAAGGTCATGTCGGTCACCGCGCCGGGGTGCGCCTCGTCATAATCCTTTTCGGAGATGTTCTGGACAATCATGTCGACGTTCACGCCCGCTTCGGAGAGCGGCCCGAAGATCGCCTGCGCCACGCCCGGCCGGTCTTCGATGGTGAAGAGGGTGATCTTGGCCTCGTCGCGCGAATAGGCGACCCCCGAGACGACTTTCGATTCCATGATTTCATCCTCCCCGCAGACAAGGGTTCCAGAGTTTCCGTCGGTGTCCTCGAAGGAGGAAAGCACCCTGAGCCGCACATTGTAGCGCATCGCCAGCTCCACCGAGCGGGTCTGCAGCACCTTGGCGCCAAGCGAGGCCAGTTCGAGCATTTCCTCGAAGGCGATCTTGTCGAGCTTGCGCGCCTTCGAGCTGATGCGCGGGTCGGTGGTATAGACGCCGTCCACATCGGTGTAGATATCGCAGCGCTCCGCGCCGAAAGCGGCGGCAAAGGCCACCGCGGTCGTATCCGAGCCGCCACGGCCAAGCGTGGTGATCCGACCCTCGGCCGAGATCCCCTGGAAGCCCGCCACCACCGCGACCTTGAACCCTTCGGCGAATTTCGCATCGAGATTGGTGCGCGGGATCGAGACGAACCGCGCCGAGCCATGCGCCGAGGTGGTGTTGATCGGCACTTGCCAGCCCTGCCAGCTGCGCGCCGAAATGCCCATTTCCTGCAGCCGCAGCGCCATCAGCCCGGCGGTGACATTTTCGCCCGAGGCGACGACTGCATCATATTCGCGCGCATCGTAAAGGGGCGATGTGCCCTCGACCCAGCCGACAAGCTCGTTCGTCTTGCCCGACATCGCCGAGACGATCACGATCACATCATAGCCGCGCTCGACCTCGCGCTTGACCTTCGCGGCCGCATTGGCGATGCGGTCGAGGTCGGCCACCGAGGTGCCGCCGAATTTCATCACGAGAAGCGGCATCTTCCCCTCCGATCCTGCGCCGGACCCTGTGTCCGGTATCGCGCATCTGCTAGCGGAAGGGGGCGGCGCATGCAAGGGTTTCACCAGAACCCGGCGGTCACTGTGTCGCGGATCTGTCACCGGGGCGTCATGTGCAGCGGGTAGCTCCTGACCAGTGACGGAGGAGGAGGTGTCATGAGTCTCGTCGAGGTTGAAATTCGCGAACGGCGAGCGCAGGCGCGCGGGCTTCAACGGGCGCTGGAGGCGTTGCGCGCCGATCTGGTGCGCCGTTCCGAGGCCACGCTCGAGGGCTGGGACGGGTTGATCATCCGCCCCGAATTCCTGCCCTCCGCACGCAATCTGGCCGATTACCTGGCGTTGCGCCGGGGCGATCTCGTGCCGTTTCAGGCGCCGCTGGCCTCGCTCGGGCTCAGTTCTCTCGGCCGCGCCGAGAGCCATGTCCGCCCCTCGCTCGATGCGGTTCTGGCCTCGCTCGCGATGATCGGCGGCGAGGGCACGGCGGAGTATCCCACCGTCGAGATGTTCGCTGCCGGTCCCGCCCGGCTCGCCGCGCGGCGCGACACGCTCTTTGGCGCACGCCGCGATGCGCCGCGCTCGCGGGTGATGGTCACGCTGCCCTCGGAAGCCGCGACCGATCCCGCGCTCGTGAGCAAGCTTCTCGCTTCGGGCGCCGATTGCATTCGCATCAACTGCGCTCATGACAGCCCCGACGCCTGGGCCGCGATGATCGGGCATGTGCGTCATGCCGCGGTGCGGATGGGGCGTCGGGTGCCGGTGCAGATGGACCTCGAAGGGCCGAAGCTGCGCGTCGAGGCGCTGTCCACCGGCAAGGACGAGTCGCCGCGGCTGTTCGAGGGCGACCGGTTCGAGGTGGTGGAGAAATTCACCAAGGATCCCGGGCTTCTGCAGATCCGCCTGAGCCATCCGGCGTTGATCGAGGCGATGGCGGAGGGGGGCGCGCTCTGGATCAATGATGGCAAGCTGCGCGCGAAGATCATCGGTGTCCCGCAGGGGCGGGTGCTGGCCGAGGTGGTGTCCACCCCGTCGAAAGGGGCGCGGATCAAGCTCGAGAAAGGCGTGAACCTGCCCGGGGTCGATCTGCGGGTGCCGGCGCTGACCGGAGCAGATCTCGAAAACCTCGATTTCATCCTCGGTCATGCCGATATTCTGGGCTTTTCCTTCGTGCAGACCGGCGCCGATCTGCGCGCGCTTTTCACCGAACTCGACCGCCGCTCGGATGGCGGAACAAGCCGCGACTGGCCGGCGCTGATGCTGAAGATCGAAACGCCGATGGCGCTGCGCAACCTGCCCGCGCTGATCGTCGAGGCGGGTGGCCGCGTGCCGATGGGGGTGATGATCGCGCGCGGCGATCTGGCCGTCGAGATCGGCTTCGAGCGGCTCAGCGAGATTCAGGAAGAGGTTTTGTGGCTGTGCGAGGCCGCCGAGGTGCCGGTGGTCTGGGCAACGCAAGTGCTCGAAGGCATGGTGAAGGATGGTCAGGCGAGCCGGGCAGAGATGACCGATGCCGCGATGAGCCAGCGCGCCGAATGCGTGATGCTCAACAAGGGGCCGCATCTGGTGGAAGCGGTGGCATTCCTGCGCGATGTGCTGATGCGCATGGACCGCCACACCAACAAGAAATCGCCCCGGCTCGGCGCACTCGGCCTCTGGCACGATCTCTGAGCCCATCCTTTTTGCATTTGCGCAAAAATTAGGCGCCCGTCGCGCCGGCGGTCCGTTTTCGGGCAATCGCGCGAGAGTGACCGGATTGGCGCCTCCGGGGCGGCTGTTGCTCTTGACCGGACGGCGCAGGAGCCCAACTCTGAAGGTATCGGAAAGGGAATGTTCCGATTGGCCCACCGGGCCCAGACAGCAAGGCCCTCCGCTCTTGCGCCTCCTCCTCCCGGCGCGAGGGCGGGCGGCCCTGACAGTCGATCCGAATGCCTTTGCGGCGGGCGGCGTGCCCCTCATGCGCCCCCGCCGCAAGCGTTATCAGAACGGCAGCGTGCTGCCGTCGTAACTCTCGAAACAACCGGTGGTGTCGAGCGACAGCGCGTTGAAGCGCGCCGCGAGCCCGGTCACCGCCTCGCGCGTGGAAATCTCCGCCTGAGGCCCGCCCATGTCGGTTTTCACCCAGCCCGGATGATAGATGCCGACGGCGATCCCCTCCGGTTTGAGGTCCACCGCAAGGTTGCGACCAAGGTTGAGCGCCGCCGCCTTCGAGGCCCGGTAGATATAGCTGCCGCCCGGCGCGCGCGCATCCGAGGCCATGCCGGAGGAAATGATCGCCACCTTCCCCTTTGCCGCCAGCAAGTTTGGCAAAAGCGCTTGAATCGAGAGGAACACGCCGGTCACGTTGACCGCAAAGCTCTTGGCCCAGAGCGGCGCGGCATAGCCCGCCTCAAGCTCCTGCCCCTTGTCGGCATAGACCCCGGCATTGCACACCAGCAGATCGAGCGGCAACCCATTGAGACGCCGCGCCAGCTCCTTCGCACTGTCGGGCTGGGTCACATCGAGCGGCAAGAGATCGCCCTCCGGCCGCCGCGCGGTGCCAAAAGCCGCCGTTCCGCCATGCCGGTAATGTGCGAGCAGTGCCGCGCCGATGCCCCGATTTGCCCCGGTGATGAGAATGGTCATCCGAACCTCCTTTTTGCCCATCATGGCGCGCTCATCGGCAGGGGCAAGGGGGGATGGATGCGGGGCGCGCCGTCGCGGCTCAGTTGCGGTTGCGCTTTGGCACGATCGGCAGGGGCGTGACCGGGATCCCCTCTTCGAGAAGCGCCTTGGCATCCTCGATCTTCGCCTCGCCATGGATCGAGCGCTCGGGCTTGAGCCCGGCATGCATTGCCCGCGCCTCGGCGGTGAAATCCGCCCCGACGTAATCGGAGCTTTCCTCGACCTTGCGCCGCATCGCATCAAAAAGTGCTTCGGCGGCATCCTGCGGTTCGGTGAGCGGATGCGACGCGGGCGAGGCGGCCGCAGCGGCAGGCTCTTCGGGCGCAGCCGCCTCAGGAGCCATCTTGCGCGCCGAGCGCAGCGCCGGGGTCATCAGCGCCTTTTCCACTTTCGTCGCGCCGCAGACCATACAGGCCACCATGCCCGCGCCGTGCACTTTTTCGAAGGCCTCGGCCGAGGCAAACCAGCTTTCGAAGCTGTGGCCGTTTTCACATTTGAGGCTGTAACGGATCATGGGCGCGAACTTGTGAGACAGAACCATCAGACAGGGGCGGCGGCCGAAATGCAAGGGGGGCTGGAGAGGAACGGCACTGAAAAGCCCTGCCGCAAGCGCCTTGCGCCCCCGCCAATGCACTGAGAAGATCAACCGCGGAGGAGGAGGGAGATCATGGAGAGTTACGACTACATCGTGGTCGGCGCGGGGAGCGCCGGCTGTGTTCTGGCGAACCGGCTCAGCGCCGATCCGAAAAACCGGGTGTTGCTGCTCGAGGCGGGCGGGAGGGACAATTATCACTGGGTGCATATTCCGGTGGGGTATCTTTACTGTATCGGCAATCCGCGCACCGACTGGGGGTATTCCACGCGGCCCGAACCGGGGCTGAACGGGCGTGCGCTGCTTTACCCGCGCGGACGGATTCTGGGCGGCTGCTCGGCGATCAACGGCATGATCTACATGCGCGGTCAGGCGCGCGATTATGACCTCTGGGCGCAGGAGGGCTGCACCGGCTGGGGCTGGAGCGACGTGCTGCCGCTCTTTCGCGATCAGGAAGATTTCTTCCTTGGGGCATCAGAAACTCATGGCGCGGGCGGGTCGCTCCGGGTCGAGCAGGCGCGGGTGCGTTGGGAGGTGCTCGACGCATTCCTTGCCGCGGCCGAACAGGCGGGCCTGCCCCGCAGTGCCGATTTCAATACCGGCACCAACGAAGGTGCGGGCTATTTCCATGTCACGCAGAAAAATGGCTGGCGCTGGTCCGCCGCCTCGGCCTTTCTCAAACCGGTGCTGGCGCGACCGAACCTGCGGGTCATGACCGGCGCGCAGGTGGAACGGCTGACACTCTCCGAGGGGCGCGTGACCGGGCTCGTGTTCCACGACAAGGCCGGACGCCACGAGGTGGCTTCCGGCGAGGTGGTGCTCGCCGCGGGCGCGATCGGCACGCCGCAGATCCTCGAGCTTTCTGGCATCGGCGACCCTGAGGTGCTCTGCGCGAACGGGATCGCGCCCCAAGTGGCCGTGCCCGAGGTGGGCAAGAACCTGCAAGACCATCTGCAATTGCGCCTCGTCTTCAAGGTTTCGGGCACGCGCACGCTCAACACCATGGCCTCGACCCTCCTCGGCAAGGCGAAAATCGCGGCGCAATATGCCGCCTTCCGCAGCGGGCCGATGTCGATGGCGCCCTCTCAGGCCGGGATCTTTGCGCGGTCTTTCCCGGAGAAGGAAACCCCCGATCTCGAATGGCATCTGCAACCGGTGAGCCTCGACAAATTCGGCGATCCGCTCCACCCGTTCGAGGCGATGACGGCCAGCGTGTGCAACCTGCGCCCGGAAAGCCGCGGCACCAGCCATGTGCAGGGGCCGGATTTTCGCGCCGCCCCGGTGATTGCGCCGAATTACCTCGCCGCAGAGGCGGACAAGCGGGTAGCGGCTCAGGGCATTCGCATCACGCGCGAGATCGCGGCGAAACCCGCCTTCGCGCGATTCCGGCCAGAGGAATACAAGCCCGGCGCCGAAGTGGCGAGCGAGGAAGCCCTGCAACAGGCTGCGGGCGATATCGGCACCACGATCTTCCACCCCGTCGGCACCTGCCGGATGGGCGCGGATGCGGGCGCCGTGGTCGATCCGCGGTTGCGGCTGAACGCGCTGAAAGGTCTGCGCATCGCCGATGCCTCGGTGATGCCGCGCATCACCTCGGGCAACACCAACGCGCCGGTGATGATGATCGCCGAAAAAGCCGCGCGCATGATCTTGGAGGATGCGAAAGCATGAAACCGGGCCGCCTGAACCTGATCACCGATGTGCCCGGCCTTCTTGTCGGCAATGCGCATGACCCGGCGCTGCGCTCAGGGGTGACGGTGCTCACCGGCGCCCGCCCCTTCACCGCCGCGGTGTCGGTGATGGGCGGCGCGCCCGGCACCCGCGAGACCGACCTTCTCGCCCCCGACAAACTGGTGCAGGAGGTGGATGCGCTGGTGCTGTCGGGGGGCTCTGCCTTCGGGCTTGATGCCGCCTCGGGCGTGATGGCGGGGCTGCGCGCCAAGGGCCGCGGCTTTGCCGTGGGCGACATGCGCGTGCCGATCGTGCCCGGCGCGATCCTTTTCGATCTTCTGAATGGCGGCGCCAAGGACTGGGCCGAAAACCCCTATCCGGCGCTTGGCCGCGCAGCACTTGAGGCCGCGGCAGAACGCTTCGCCATTGGCACGGCAGGGGCGGGCTATGGCGCGCTGACCGGCACGCTCAAGGGCGGTCTCGGCTCGGCCTCGGCGGTGCTCGCGGGCGGCTTCACCGTGGGCGCACTCGTGGCCGTAAATGCGCTCGGGCAAGCGACCGTGGGCACAGGCCGCAATTTCTGGGCCGCGCCCTTGGAAATGGGCGATGAGTTTGGCGCCTTGGGCGCCGCGCCCCGCTACATGCCCGAGGCCGAGCCGCAACCGATGAAACGCATGGGCGAGGCCACCACCATCGCCATTGTCGCCACTGACGCGGCCCTTAATCAGGCGCAGGCGCAACGCATGGCCACCGCCGCCCATGACGGCATGGCCCGCGCCTTGGTGCCCAGCCACACCCCGCTTGATGGCGATCTCGTCTTTGCCGCCGCCACCGGCGCGCGCGCCCTCACCGACGCCATCGCCGATCCGTTCCGCCTCGGCCATGCGGCGGCCGCCTGCCTTGCCCGCGCCATTGCCCGCGCCGTCCACGCGGCCACCCCGCAGGCAGGCGATTTGCAACCTTGCTGGCGAGACCTGACCTGACCCTGCTGTCCCTCGGCGCAAATCGCGCCAGCGCGGGGGCCTCCCTACCCGATCACGGCCCGGAGCAACGGGCTTTCGGTCTCGAGCCCCTCGATCACATCGAAATGGTGCCGCCCCGGATCGACGGTAAGCTTTGCCCCCCAAGCCTCGGCGAGACAGCGCGCCTGATCGCGGAAGGCGGGCCGCTCGGCCTCCCCCACCCAGACCTCGACCGGCATTTTGGGTCGTGGCGCATGCACCGGGCTTTCTGCCCGCGCCTCCTCGGCATCAAGCCCGAAAGTCGCGTTCATCGAGGTGCGCAGGAGTGGCTCGAGATCCGAGACCGGCGAGATCGGCACAACCTTCTCCACCCGGGCCAGCACCTCGGCGGGCAAAAGATCGGAACTCGCCAGCCGCGCCACCAGATGCCCGCCCGCGGAATGGCCGCAGAGCCGGATTGGCCCGGAAAAGCGCCGCGCCACCTCCGCCACCGCCATCGCGACGAGCCCGGTGATCTGTGCGATCCGCACCGCGGGCGCAAGGTCATAGCCCGGCAGCGCCACCGCCCAGCCCGCCGCCATCGCTCCCGCCGCGAGATGCGAGAAATCGCGGCGCGAGAACTTCATCCAGTAGCCGCCATGCACGAAGATCATCACGCCTTTCGGTGTGCCCGTCGGCAGGAAAATGTCGACCTGCCGCTGCGCGCCCGGACCATAGCCGATCTCCAGCATCATCGCCGCGTCGCGATAAGCCGCGGCGGCTTGTGCCCAGCGCGCCGGATAGGCCGCACCGCCGGGGATGTAAGGCATATTGGCATAGTCATCGTCCAGATCGGTCATTTCCTCACCCTTTCTTGCCACGGCGCGCGATTTACATCGGCGCGGCCGCGTGCTTCCCTTGCATATCCCGCAAACGATGAGAGATGCCATGCTCGATACCGCCACCGACCTGAAAACCCTGCTCAAGGATCCGAGCCTTCTGTGCACCAAGGCCCTCGTCGCGGGGGATTGGGTGGATGCGGAGGACGGCAAGACCTTCGCGGTGAAAAACCCCGCCCGCGGCGATGTGATCTGCACCGTGCCGGACCTGACCCGCGCCGATGCCGCCCGCGCCATTGCCGCCGCGCAAGCCGCGATGAAAGACTGGGCCGCGCGCACCGGCAAGGAGCGCGCCGCGGTGATGCGCAAATGGTTCGAGCTGATGATGGCGAACCAGGACGATCTGGGCCTGATCCTCACCGCCGAGATGGGCAAGCCCTTGGCCGAGGCGAAGGGCGAAATCGCCTATGGTGCGAGCTTCATCGAATGGTTCGGCGAGGAAGCCAAGCGCATCTATGGCGAAACGATCCCCGGCCACATGCGTGACAAGCGCATCACCGTTCTGAAGCAGCCGATCGGCGTCGTGGGTTCGATCACGCCCTGGAACTTCCCCAATGCGATGATCGCGCGCAAGGCCGGCCCCGCGCTTGCGGTGGGCTGCGGCTTTGTCTGCCGCCCGGCCTCGGAAACGCCGCTCTCCGCGCTCGCGATGGGGCTTTTGGGTGAGCGCGCGGGGCTGCCCAAGGGCATCCTCTCGGTGATCACCTCGTCGCGCGCCTCCGACATCGGCAAGGAATTCTGCGAAAACCACACCGTGCGCAAACTCACCTTCACCGGCTCGACCGAGGTGGGGCGGATCTTGCTGCGTCAGGCCGCCGATCAGGTGATGAAATGCTCGATGGAACTTGGCGGCAACGCCCCCTTCATCGTCTTTGACGATGCCGATCTCGATGCCGCGGTCGAAGGCGCGATGATGTCGAAGTTCCGCAACAACGGGCAAACCTGCGTTTGCGCGAACCGGCTCTATGTGCAGGCAGGCGTTTATGACGCTTTTGCCGAAAAGCTCGCTGCCGCCGTGGCCAAGCTCACCGTGGGCGACGGGCTCGAGGCGGGCATCACCACCGGCCCCCTGATCTCGGAAGATGCGGTCGAGAAGGTCGAGGAACATATCGCCGATGTGGTGGCAGGCGGCGGCAAGATCGTCACCGGCGGCGCGCGCCACGCGCTTGGCGGCACCTTCTTCCAACCCACCGTCGTCACCGGCGTCACGCAGGAGATGAAGGTCGCGACCGAAGAGACCTTTGGCCCGGTCGCGCCGCTCTTCAAATTCGAGACCGAGGAAGAGGTGATCGAGAAGGCCAATGCCACGATCTTCGGGCTGGCCTCCTATTTCTACGCCCGCGACATCGGCCGCATCACCCGGGTGCAGGAAGGGCTCGAATACGGCATCGTCGGCGTGAACACCGGCATCATCTCGACCGAGGTGGCCCCCTTTGGCGGGGTCAAGCAATCCGGGCTCGGCCGCGAGGGCAGCCATCACGGCGTCGAGGATTATCTCGAACTGAAATACATCTGCCTGTCGATCTGAGCCAAATAAACGACACCGCCGCAGCACGAAATCTGCGGCGGTCCGGCCCCGCGATCTTGCAGCCCTTCCCCGGGCGCCCCACCGCGCCGGTGGGGCTTTCATCTTGCCAAAAATATCCTGGGGGTGCGGGGGCGAAGCCCCCGCCCGGGTCGTTTCGGCCCTGCCGAAACGAAAGAAAAACCCCCGCCGATACGGCAGGGGCCTTTTCGTCTCACGAAACGGGATCGGCTCAGCGGATCGGGCCGCTGTCTTCCTCGTCCTCGTCGTCCTCATCGTCATGCGGCAGGTTGAAGAAGCTGTCGGCATCCGAGAAATCCTTCGGATTCTCGCGCTCCTCCTCCATGCCACTGCCGAGCGTAAACCCTTCGAGCTCGGCAATGCCGCCCGGAAGCCGCGGCTCGGTCCCCATGCCGAGGCTCTGCTCGGTCGACACCAGCTTGCGCCGCTCGTCATCGCTCATCACGCCTTCGGCCGCGCGTTTCTTCGCCGCTTTCTGCACTTCGCTGTCGAGTTCGGATTGCCGGCACAGGCCCAGCGCCACCGGATCGATCGCGGTCATGCTGGCAATGTTCCAATGCGTGCGCTCGCGGATCGAGGCGATCGTCGGCTTCGTCGTGCCCACCAGCCGCGCGATTTGCGCGTCCGCCAGTTCGGGGTGGAATTTCACCAGCCACAGGATCGCGTTCGGGCGGTCCTGCCGTTTGGAAAGAGGCGTGTAACGCGGGCCCCGACGCTTGTCCTCGCCCACCGCGGCGGCGTTGAACTTGAGCCGCAGCTTGTAAAGCGGATCCTTCTCGCCCTTGTCGATCTCTTTCTGGTCGAGCTGGTTCGAGGCGACCGGGTCGAAGCCCTTAACCCCCGTGGCAACGTCGCCATCGGCAATGCCCTGAACCTCAAGCTCGTGCATGCCGCAGAAATCAGCAATCTGCTTGAAGGTGAGCGTGGTATTGTCCACCAGCCAAACGGCCGTGGCCTTTGCCATCAGGGGCTTGTTCGTCATCGGCGACATCCTTTACAAATCTCTCCCGGGCCGTGAAACCGGCTGCGGCCTGGGCTTCCCCCCGGCCGCGGTCCATTTCTGGTGGGGAATTGCGGGCCTGTATAGGCAAGAAACCGCGTCAAGGAAAGCGAAAAGAGCGCCCGGCGCCCCACCGTCAACTGGCCGGCGGCTCACGATCCTCCAGCATCGGCAGCTTGCGCTCCGCCGCCACTTCCGGCCCGCCCTCGCGCTCCGGATCGGCGCAGATCCAGTCTCGCGCCGCGGTCATTTCGGCGCGCGGAAAGGTGCGCACCGGACAGCGGATGAGCGGCGCGAAAAGCCGCAGCCCGGCGTTGATCCAGGCAACATCGCTCACCACCGCGATCCGGGCGAAATCGCCCAGATGCAAAAGCCCCACCTTGCCATCCTCAAACATCGCCCCGGCGGTGAAGCCCTCGAAATCTTCGCCCAGCGCATAAAGCAGCTTCAGCCGCCCTTCCGCCCTCAGCCGCGCCTCAAGCGCCGGGATCAGGTCAGTCACATAGGCGTCGTGGTCAATCTTGCCATGGGCCTCCACCGCCAGCACATCGGCGGGAAAGCCCTCCATGAGGGTGAAGCGTCCCTTCGTCATCCTGTCCTCCTTCGGTTGGCGAAAGTTCAGCGAACCTTCAGAACGATCTTGCCGATATGGGCATTGGTTTCCATCCGCGCATGGGCGGCGTCCGCCTCCGCGAGCGGAAAAACGCTGTCTTGCACCACTTTGAGCTTGCACGCGGCGATCATCGGCCAGACCTCGGCTTCGAGCGCGCGGGCAATTTTGGCCTTGGCGGCATCCGATTGCGGGCGCAGCGTCGAGCCGGTGAGGGTGAGGCGGCGCATCATCACCTGCGCGAAGTTGATCTCCGCCTTCGGGCTTTCGAGAAAGGCGATGAAGACAAGCCGCCCGTCATCGGCGAGCGCCTTTATGTTGCGCGAAATATAGCTGCCGCCCACCATGTCGAGGATAACATCGGCGCCCCCCTCCGCGCGCATCACTTCGGCAAAATCGGCTTCGCGATAGTTGATTGCGGTGGCGCCAAGGCTCTCGCAGACGGTGCATTTCTCGGCGTTCCCCGCCGTTGCCCAAACCCGTGCCCCCAGCGCCCGCGCGATCTGGATCGCCGTCGTGCCAATGCCGGAGGTGCCGCCATGCACAAGGAAGCGCTCCCCCGCGGCGAGCCCGCCGCGCATCACCACATTCGACCAGACGGTGAAGCAGGTCTCGGGCAGGCAGGCGGCATCGCGCAGGCTCACGCCTTGCGGCACCGGCAAAGCATGGGCAGCGGGGCAAAGCGCATATTCGGCATAGCCGCCGCCCGGTGTGAGCGCACAGACCGCATCCCCCACCTGCCAGCCCGCAACCTCGGGACCGATCGCGGCGATGATGCCCGAGACCTCAAGCCCCGGCAGATCCGAGGCGCCCGAGGGGGCCTTGTAGGCCCCCATGCGTTGCAGCACATCGGGGCGGTTCACCCCCGCCCAGGCCACTTCGATCAGGATCTCGCCCGGCCCCGGCACCGGCACGGCGCGGCTTGCGGGCTTGAGCATGTCGGCGCCACCGGGGGCCGCAATCTCGATGCAGCGCATCTGCTCGGGCAGGCTCATGCGACCTCCTCACCGGCGACATGACCGGGCGCGGCCATGGGCGCGGGCGCGCGCAGGTTTTCCAGAAAGCCCTTCAGCCCCGGCACTTTCAGAAGCTTCGTTTTCACCTTGTCGAATTGCAGCACATTCTCGATCCGATGATCGAGGAAGGCCCAGCTCTCGGCATGGCCCTCGCTGTCATCCCCGATCCAGAACAGCGTGGTGGCCGAGATCACCCCCGAGAGCGTGAGGCGCTTGGAATACCAGTTGTAATCCACGCTCGTGTCGCCCAGCGCGCGCCAGATCAGATCGGCTGTTTCCCAGACAAGCTTGGCCCCCATCGCGGCATTTTGCGGCAAAGCGAAGACCGAGGCGCCGCGGCTCACCAGATCCCGGTCGACGAGCTCGAAGCGCATCCGGAGCGCTGTCGCCACCTTGTCGCGAAACCGCATCTCGCTGAAATCCGCCTCGGCGAGTGCCTTCGCAAGCTCCCGGTCGGCCTTGCGGTGATATTCGGCGGCCAGATCCACGGCACCGCGCGGGCAAACAAGCCGCGCAATCGCCGGATCGATCCCGAGCGCGTGGACAGCCTCGCGGAAGGCAGGCTCCGACCAGCCATCGAAAGGCACATGCGGCGCAATCGCCTCAAGCAGGTCCGCGCGCAAACGCGACACGTTCAAATGGTCGTTTTTCATCGCTTTTCCCTTGTGCGGCAAGAGTGGACAAATGCCTTGGCCTTTGCTATATGGCCGCTTCCTGCACAGCGATGCAACTCAAACTTAGGAAGGTGGTGACACCACATGCAGGTCAGCGTTCGCGACAACAACGTCGAACAAGCGCTTCGTGCCCTGAAGAAAAAACTTCAGCGCGAGGGGGTTTTCCGTGAAATGAAGCTCAAGCAACATTTCGAGAAGCCGTCCGTGAAGAAAGCGCGCGAGAAAGCTGAAGCCATCCGCCGCGCTCGTAAACTGGCGCGCAAGAAGGCCCAACGCGAAGGCGCGCTCTAGGCGCTTGGATACGCTGGCGGGTTCGCCCGCAAGTGAAAACCCCCGTGGCTCGGCCATCGGGGGTTTTGTCTTTTCGGGCTGGTGCGGGCCGGGAGGCCGGGCCTCCCGGGCAGGCAGTGCTCAGGCGGCGCGGCGGCCGGGCTGCGCGCCCTCGGTGCGGAAGCGCACCATCGCCTCGCGCAGCTGCGCCGCCATGCCGTTGAGCGCACCGCTCGCCGCCGCGGTCTCCTCGAACATCGCCACGTTCTGCTGTGTCACCTGATCGAGCTGATCGACCGAACCGTTGATGTCGGCCAGCGCGCGCGATTGTTCCGCGGCCGAGCGCGCGATCTCCGCCACGCGGTTCGAAATGTTCTCCACCGCGCGGCTGATGTCGTCGAGCGTGGTCACCATCTGGTTGACCAGTTCGACCCCGGTCTTCACCTGACGCTCGGAAGACTGGATCAGCGTCGAGATCTCGCGCGCCGAGGCCGAAGATCTTTGTGCCAGATCGCGCACCTCGGAGGCGACGACGGCAAAGCCGCGTCCCGCCTCGCCAGCCCGCGCCGCCTCGACCCCGGCGTTCAGCGCCAGAAGGTTGGTCTGGAAAGCGATATCGTCGATCACGCTGGTGATCGAGGCGATCTGATGCGAGCTCTGTTCGATCTCGCCCATCGCCTGCAGCGAGGCGCTGCCGACCTGGGTGCTGTCGCGGGCGAGCTTCTCGGCCCCCTGCGCGGCCTGAGCGGCGGCATTGGCCATTTGCGCGGCCGAGCCAACGGCGCTCGACAACTCGTTCATCGAACTCGCGGTCTTGGCAAGCGCATGCGCCTGCCGCTCGGTGCGCGCCGAGAGGCTTTCCGATGCGCTGTTGATTTCCGCGATCTGGCCCGAGATCTCGTCGGCACAGCCGAGCGCCACACCGATGGCACCCGAGAGCTGCGACACGGCCGCGTTGAAATCCTCGCTCAGCGTGCCGTATTCCCCATTTTCGATCCGCGCGAGACGGGCCGAAAGATCGCCCTCAGAGAGCATGCGGAGCGCCTTGCGCAGCTGCGCCACGACTTCCTCGGATTTATGTGCATGTTCGCTGCGCTCGGCGGCAAGCCGCTCCGAGGCTTCGAGCGCGCGACCGTTCGCCTCGGCGGCGGTGCGCGTGGTCTCTTCCGATTGCAGCCGCATCGCTTCGGCTTCGCGCAGCGCTTCCTCGGCCTCGTGCTGGCGCAGCTCGGCCTCCTGAGCCGCACGTTCGGCCGCGCGTTGCGATGCCTCGGCCTGCGCCGAAAGCGACTTGAGATCTTCCATCTGCGCCGAAATCGAGCGCTCCATTTTCTGGCGGTGCAGCACGGCCGCCACCAGAACCGAGGTTTCCACCACCACGACGACACCGTGGAAGGCGGTGCGCAGGATATCGGTCCAGAGTTCGACGCTCGGGTAAACGAGGCGCGGCACGAAGACCGAGAGCGAGAGGTGATGGAGCGCAATGGTCGCCGCGGCAAAGATCAGCGGGCGGATATCCACCAGCGAGACGAGCGTCGCGACCACCGCAAAATAGACCATGTGGCTGTCGAGCTGCCAGGGATGACCGGCGAGCGCCGCGGTGAAAGCGATCGCCTGGCCCACGAGCCCCTGCGCCACCAGCGTGCGCCCGCTCGTCGTGTCGCCGCGCGCATAGCCAAGCACCGCGACCCCCGCGAAGACCCAGGCGAGCACGATCGCCGGCACGGTCGCGCTGCCCACGGCAACCGCCACCCCGCTCACCAGAACGGCGCAGCTCAGGATTGCGATCAGAAACCATTTCAACCGCGGCGATTGCCGACCCTCGACCCGGGCCACCTCTTCACTCATCTTGGTCTACTCCACACAATTGCAATATCGAGTCGGCGTCGACCACGGCCCAGGCCCCGGCTGCCAACAGGCGCGCCGGAGCGCCCCCGTCGGCCGAGGTGACCAGATGACCGAGCGGCGCCTGAACGGGGCCGATCAGACGCGCCATGGCTTGTTCGGCAACACCCTCGGCGTCTTGCCACGGCGGCACCACGACGACCCAGGGGCCGGTACCGGTCGCCGGAGCGCCAAGAACCGCGGCCACAGGGCCGGCAACCAGAGACAGGGCCATTACCGCAAGTTCGAGTCGCATCGTTCTCTCCTGCGCGGACCCTACGTCAAGCAAGTTTAAGAAGCGTTTGCGTGCCTCCGCGCTGCCGCCCGGGGTACCTACTCACGATTTCGTGAGTTGCGTCCTCCGCCCCCCCTTTGCATCGCTCGGATACGATGACCGACTTCGGACCCGTCTTTTATATTTTCGGCCACATCCTGCTGGCACTCGGGGCGGCGATGCTGCTGCCGGCCGGCTATGACATGCTGCTGTCCGACGCGAACGGCCTTCAGGTTCTCAAGGCGGCCATCGAGACGCTGCTGTTCGGCGCGCTCCTGTCGCTCGCCGCGCGCCCCGACGAGCCGCGGCCACTCACGCTGCGACAGGCCTATATGCTCACCGCGGCGATCTGGCTCTTTTTGCCGGCGTTCGGCGCCTTGCCCTTCATCCACGGCAAGCCCGATGTGAGCTTTGCCGATGCTTATTTCGAGGCGGTCTCGGGCGTCACGACCACCGGTTACACGGTGTTCCAGCATCTCGACGAGCTCCCGCGCTCGGTGATCATCTGGCGCGCCATGCTGCAATGGGCGGGCGGGCTCGGCATCGCCTTTGTCGCGATGATCTTTTTGCCGGTGATGCGGATCGGCGGCATGCGGTTCTTCCAGACCGAGGGATTCGACACTTTCGGCAAGGTTCTGCCGCGCGCCACCGATATCGCCGTGGCGCTGCTGCAGGTCTACACCATCGTCACCATCGCCTGCGCGGTGAGCTATATCGCCTGTGGCATGGCCCCCTTCGATGCGATCTGCAACGCGATGGCGACGCTGTCGACCGGCGGCTTTGCGACCACCGATTCAAGCTTCGCGCAGTATTCGCCCGCAGCGCAATATGCGGGTGTCCTCTTCATGCTGCTCGCGGGGATGCCCTTCATCCGCTTCGTACAGGTCATGCAGGGCCAGATCACGCCGATCTGGCGCGACTCGCAGATCCGCGCCTTCCTGCGCTGGTTTCTCTATTACACGGCCGTCGCCACGATCTGGCGCTATACGCATGAGGAGCTGCCCTTCGAGCAGGTGCTGCGCGAAACCGCCTTCAACTTTTCCTCGATCCTCACCGGCACCGGCTTCGGCGTCTCCGGAGTGGAACCCTGGGGCGGCTTCGTAATGGTGCTGGTGTTCCTTGTCGGCATGTCGGGCGGCTGCACGGGGTCCAGCTCCGGCTCGCTTTCGGTGTTCCGAGTGCAAGTGGTGCTCTCGGCGATCTATACCGCGATCCGCCAGCTCCACTCACCCAACCGCGTGGTGGTGCCACGTTATGACGGCAAGCCGCTCGACGAGGCGACGATGGGGCCGCTGATCCTGCATGTGACAGGCTATATCCTCACTCAGGGCATCGTCGCGGTGCTGATCTCGATGACCGGGGTGGATTTCTCCTCGGCGCTCTTTGCAAGCTGGGGGGCGATCGGGAATATCGGCTTCGGTGTTGGACCAACCGTCGCCCCTACCGGCACGATGATCGATTACAACGACCTCTCCACCTGGCTGATGAGCCTGTCGATGCTGCTCGGCCGGCTCGGGCTGCTCGCCATTCTCGTGTTGGTGCTGCCGCGGTTCTGGCGCGACTGAGGTTCAGACCGGCAGCGCCGTGGTCTTGAACACGGTGCGTAGCGCAAAAGAACTCTGCATCCCCTGCACGCCCGGCAACCGCGCGAGCTTCGAGCGGTGGATGCGCGCGAAATCCTCGGTATCTTCCGCCACCACTTTCAGCAGGTAATCGGCCGAGCCCGCCATCAGATGGCATTCGAGCACATCGGGGATCTTCTTCACCTCGCGCTCGAAGGCTTCAAGCACCTCGTCGGCCTGCCCCGAAAGCGTGATCTCCACAAAGACCGTGGTCGGGCAGCCCATCTTGCGGGTATCGAGCAGCGCGACATAATCCTTGATATAGCCCTCCTCCTCGAGCCGCTGCACCCGGCGGTGACAGGCGGAGGCGGAGAGGTTCACCCGTTCCGAAAGGTCGGCATTGGAGATCCTCCCCTGCTTTTGCAGCACGGTGAGGATT
This sequence comes from Rhodobacter maris, assembly GCF_900217815.1. Lineage (GTDB taxonomy): Bacteria > Pseudomonadota > Alphaproteobacteria > Rhodobacterales > Rhodobacteraceae > Rhodobacter > Rhodobacter maris. The sequence goes on along the minus strand of NZ_OBMT01000014.1, from coordinate 63,796 downwards.
CGACGATCTGTTGCGTCAAGGCTCATGAGGGCGGAAGGTTCTTCGAAAAGGATAAGAATTCAACGAAGATATGGGCGTGAAAAGGCATATTTGGCAAGAGGATTTGAAGCCAATTCCAGCGCAGCAGGCGCAAGCTCGGCACAGGATCTGCATAGGGAGGATGCCATGAGGATCGGGTGTGTCAGGGAAATCAAACCGCAGGAATTCCGCGTCGGCATGACGCCGCAGGCGGTTCAGGAGGCGGTGGCGCATGGCCATGCGGTGCTGATCGAGGCGGGGGCCGGGCTTGGCGCGGGCTTCACCGACGCCGATTACACCACCGCGGGCGCGGTGCTCGCGCCGGATGCCGCCACGGTCTGGGCGGAGGCGGAGATGGTGGTGAAGGTGAAGGAGCCACAGGCCTCCGAGCGCGCGCTGTTGCGCAGGGGACAGCTTCTCTTCACCTATCTGCACCTCGCCCCCGATCCGGCGCAGACGGCGGATCTGCGCACGTCGGGCGCCACCTGCATCGCCTATGAAACCGTGACCGACCGCGTGGGCGGGCTGCCGCTGCTCGCGCCGATGTCGGAGGTGGCGGGTCGGCTCGCGCCGCAGGTCGGCGCCTGGGCGCTGCAAAAGGCCAATGGCGGGCGCGGCGTGCTGATGGGCGGCGTGCCCGGCGTGCGGCCGGCCAATGTGGTGATCATCGGCGGCGGCGTCGTCGGCACCGCAGCGGCGCGGGTGGCCACCGGCATGGGCGCCAATGTCACTGTGCTCGACCGCTCGATCCCGCGGCTGAGCTACCTTGACGACATCTTCATGGGGCGGCTGACAACGCAATATTCAAACCGCGCGGCGCTGGCCGAACGGCTCGCGGAAGCGGATCTGGTGATCGGCGCGGTGCTCGTGCCCGAGGCCGCGGCACCCAGGCTCGTGACCCGGGCGATGCTCGCGACGATGAAGCCGGGCGCGGTACTCGTCGACGTGGCCATCGACCAGGGCGGCTGTTTCGAGACCTCGCGCGCCACCACGCATCACGACCCCATCTACGAGGTCGACGGCATCGTGCATTACTGCGTGGCGAACATGCCCGGCGCGGTGGCGCGTACCGCAACCCAGGCGCTCGGCAATGCGACCCTGCCCTTCGTCCTTGCGCTCGCCGACAAGGGCTGGCGGCAGGCCTGCCGGGACGATGCGCATCTGCGCGCCGGACTCAATGTCCATGCCGGAGAGATCACCTGCGCACCTGTGGCCGAGGCGCTCGGCCTGCCCTATCTGCCTGCCGAGGAGGCCCTCTCGGCCTGACACCCAACAGAGGAAGGGCCCGGCGCAACCCGGGCCCGGAACGTCAACGGGCCGCGTTCAATGCGTCGCGGATCTCGGTGAGCAGATCGACCTCGCTCGGCCCTTTCGGCGCTTCTGCCGCTTTCGCCTCTTCCTTGTGCGCGGCGTCTTTTACCCGGTTTACGAGCTTCACGAGCAGGAACACCACGAAGGCGATGATCAGGAAATTGATCACCGCGGTGAGGAAGGCGCCATAGGCAAAGACCGGCGCGCCCGCCTCGCGCGCGGCGGCGAGCGAGGCATAGTCGCCCGCGCCCAGATTGATGAACAGGTTCGAGAAGTCGATCCCCCCGGTGATCACGCCGATGATCGGGTTGATCAGGTCGCTCACCATCGAATTGACGATCGCGGTGAAAGCCGCGCCGATGATGATGCCGACCGCCATGTCGACCACATTGCCGCGGGCGATGAAATTTCTGAATTCCTTGAGCATCCGTTCCTCCTGGGTTCCGTGCGTTGTTGGACATCGGGTGTTCGCGCGGGCGGCTTTCGCCACGCGGGATTTTCGGGCAGGGTTGACGAAACGGAGGCGCCCATGACCGATCTGAGCCAATTTCCTATCACCAAACGCTGGCCTGCCACCCGGCCAGAAGTAATCCAGCTTTACTCGCTGACCACTCCGAATGGGGTGAAGGTCTCGATCATGCTTGAGGAATGCGGCCTTCCCTATGAGCCGCATCTGGTGAGTTTCGACCGCAAGGATCAGCTCACGCCTGAATTCCTCTCGCTCAACCCCAACAACAAGATCCCCGCGATCCTCGACCCGGACGGCCCCGCGGGCAAACCGCTCGCGCTCTTCGAAAGCGGCGCGATCCTGATTTATCTCGCGGAAAAAACCGGGAAATTCCTTCCCGAAGCGCAGCGCTACGAGGTGCTGCAATGGCTGATGTGGCAGATGGGGGGGCTGGGGCCGATGCTGGGCCAGCTCGGCTTCTTTCACGTCTATGCTGGCAAGGAGATCGAAGATCCGCGCCCGAAGGAGCGTTACCGCGCCGAGACTGAGCGGCTTTTGAACGTGCTTGACGGTGCCCTCAGCGGCAAGGACTGGATCTGCGGTTCGTATTCGATCGCCGACATCGCCATCGCGCCCTGGCTGCGCAGCCTGCGCGACGGCTACAAGGCCGCCGATCTGGTGGGCTGGAACGCGCTTGAGAACCTGCCCGCATATCTTGAGCGTTTCCTCGCCCGCCCGGCGGTGCAACGGGGCCTTGTCAACCCGAAACGGGACTGACGGAGGTCAGATCTCGGGGAAAGCGCGGCCCGCACGTTCGGCGATTCGCGCGGCCAGCCAGGCGGTCCAGCCCTCGGGCTGTGACAGGGTATAGCCGCTTGCCTTGGCGAGTGGCAGCGGGTTTTCGGCAAAGCGGGCCTCCGCCTCTGCACGCGCGGCGGTGGCAATATCTTCGGGGCTGCGAGCAAGCGCGGTGACGGCAAGCTCGACCGCCTCTGCGCGGCTCAACATCGGCTCGAACAGATCCGCCCGCTGCGAGGCATTGGCGATGAAGGCGCGCAGACCGGCTTGCGCCGCCGCGATCCGCTCCAGCGCCTGATCGCGCTGATCGGCGCGAAAAGCGCGCTCCAGCGGCAGCGTATCTTCAAAGGACGCGAGCTCGGCGCTGAGCCCGTCAATCGCCGCAACGAGCTCCAGCGTGACATGGAGGTCCTCGGCGCGCTCGGCTTCATCATGACAGGCATTGATCATGTCCCGCAGAAGCCGGATCCGGCCCAGTGCGATCACATCGGCGGTTTCGGCAAAGGCAATATCGCGCGCCGCCCGGCCGATCTCCTCCAAGGCCGCCTGGAGCGGGAACGGCGCCTCCCCGGACTCGGCTTCACGGATTTCGGTTTGCGATCTCGCGGCGGTGTTCCACATCGTGCATCCCCTTCTGGTGATGCCGACACCCTGTCACAACGAGGTGAACAAGTGGTGAACGATTGCAGCGAATGTTCGCGCCATGTTCACCCTTTGACTAGTAAAAGTTCACGCCGCTTCGCGCAGGATCTTGCAAAGGGGGTCATAAAGTTCGGCATTTCCGGCGATCACGGCACCGGATTCGAAGATCTCGCGGCCCTCACGCACGGGGCCGACAAAGCCGCCCGCCTCTTTCACCAGAATCAGCCCCGCCGCCATGTCCCAGGCGTTGATGCCGCGCTCCCAATAGCCGTCGTAGCGGCCCGAGGCGACATAGGCGAGATCGAGCGCCGCCGCGCCCCAGCGCCGCACCCCCGCACACACCGGCATCAGCCGGGCGAGGTCTTGCAGCGTCGCGGGCAGGGTCGAGCGGCCGCCGAAGGGCACGCCGGTGGCAAAGATCGCCTCGATCATGTGGCGACGCCCCGAGACGCGCAGACGGCTCTCGTTCATATAGGCGCCCAGGCCCTTCTCGGCGTAGTAAAGTTCGTCCTTTGCCGCGTCGAAGACCACGCCGGCGACCACTTCGCCCTTGTGTTCGAGCGCGATCGACACCGCCCAATGCGGCAGGCCGTGCAGGAAGTTGGTGGTGCCGTCGAGCGGGTCGACGATCCAGCGCCGGGTCGGGTCTTCGCCCGCCTCTTCGCCAGTTTCCTCTCCGAGCCAGCCATAGGTGGGCCGCGCGCCGCGCAGCTCTTCCTTGATGATCCGCTCCGCCTCGCGGTCCGCCTTGGAGACGAAATCGCCCGGGCCCTTGGCCGAGACCTGCAGGTTTTCGACCTCGCGGAAATCCTTGACAAGCGACCGCCCCGCCTTGCGCGCGGCCTTGATCATCAGGTTGAGGTTGGCACTGCCTTGCATCGGGGGCTCCTTCGGTTCAAGCGCCTGCCTTACACGGCGGAGGTAAAGAATCCAAGAGGGTCAGCGGGCCAGAAACTCGGCCCGCCGCGGCAGGAAGATCGTCAGGATGCCAAGCGCGGGCAGGACCGAGCAGATCAGATAGACGGTGCGGATACCGTGATGGTCCGCCAGAAGCCCGAGTGCCGCCGCGGCAATGCCGCCCATGCCAAAACTGAGCCCGAAAAAGATCCCCGCCACCATGCCGACCCGGCCCGGCAGAAGCTCCTGCGCGAAGACGACGATGGCCGAGAAGGCGGAGGCGAGGATAAGGCCGATGATGACCGTCAGCACGCCCGAGCCCCAGAGCCCCACATGCGGCAGGGCCAGCGTAAAGGGCAGAACACCAAGGATCGAAATCCAGATCACTGTCATCGGCCCCCAGCGGTCGGCGACCGGGCCGCCGAGCACGGTGCCTGCAGCGACCGCCCCGAGGAAGAGGAAGAGCATGAGCTGCGCGGTGCGCGTATCCACGCCAAAGCTCTCGATCAGATAGAAGGTGTAATAGGAGCCGAGCGAGGCCATGTAGACGTTTTTCGAAAAGACGAGGATCACCAGCACGGTAATGGCCCAGATCGTGCGGTTGCGCGAGAGCGGCAGCGTCTTGTCGATCACCTTGCGGGCGCGGTCCTTCAGATGCGCGCCATACCAGCGGCTCACCCGCACGAGGATGATCCCGGCGATGAGCGCGAGCGCGCCGAAAAGTGCGACCGAAGGGCGCCCGAACGGCAGCACGATGAAGGCGGCGAGAAGGGGCCCTATGGCCGTGCCGAAATTGCCGCCCACCTGAAACACCGATTGCGCAAGCCCGAAGCGCCCGCCCGAAGCGATACGGGCCACGCGGCTCGATTCGGGATGGAAGATCGCCGAGCCGAAGCCCACGAACATCGCGCCGAGGATCAGCGCCGCATAGGAGGGCGCGAAGGCGAGCCCCATCAGCCCGACGAAGGTGGAGACCGAAGCGATGGGCAGCGACCAGGGTTGCGGGCGCGCATCGGTATAGATGCCGATCACCGGCTGCAACAGCGAGGCCGTGCCCTGAAACGCCAGCGTCAGCATCCCGATCTGCCAGTAATCGAGCGCAAAATCGGCTTTCAGGATCGGGTAGATCGACGACAGCATCGACTGCATCACATCATTGAGCATGTGGCAGGCGGAAATCGCGAAAAGAATCGGGAAAACGGTCGCCGAAGCGGCGCGCGAGGGCATGGTAGCGGTCATGGCGGGTCCGGAGGCTAAAGCCCAGCCATAGCGCCGCGCGAGCAACCGGTCACGCGCCAGATTGTTACGGATACACTTCGCCCGGCTCAGGCGCGTTGCAGCTTTACCGGCTCGGTGCGCGCAAGCCGCAGGAAATGCGCGATATAGGGCGCGCGCACATCCTCCGAGCGCGTGGCGGCATAGAGCCGCTTCGTCAGGCCCTCTTCGGTCACCGGGCGGGTGACGTAATCGGGCTGGTATTTCACCTCGCGCAGCACCCAGTCGGGCAGCACCGCCACGCCGCGCCCGGAGGCCACGAGCATCAGGATCACGGCCGTCAGTTCCACTTGCCGATGCCCCTTCGGCTCGACCCGCGCGGGGGTGAGCAGGAGCGAGAACACATCCGAGCGGGCGCGGTCGATCGGATAGGTGATCAGCGTCTGATCGGCAAAATCCTCGGCCATGACGAAGGGTTTGGCGGCCAGCGGGTTCGACGCCGCGGCAATGAAGGTAGGCGAATAGTCGAAGAGCGGGTTGAAGGTGATGTCCTCGATCTTTTCCGGATCGGAGGAGATCACAAGGTCCACCTCCTCGCGCGCGAGCGCGGCGAGCGCGGTGAAGGCGAGGCCGGGGCGGATGTCGATGTCGATCTCTGGCCAGGCATGGCGGAAGGCTTCGAGCACCGGAAAGAGCCATTCGAAACAGGCATGGCATTCGATCGCAATATGGAGCCGCCCGGCGCGGCCTTGCTGGATCGCGGCAAATTCCGCCTCGGTCGCGGCGATCTCTGGCAGGATCCGCTCGGCAAGTCGCAACAGCTTCATTCCCGCCGCCGAAAGCCGCAAGGGCTTGGAACGGCGTGCAAAAAGCTCAAGCCCCACCTGATCCTCAAGCCCCTTCACCTGATGCGAAAGCGCGCTTTGGGTGATGTGCAGAATATCGGCTGCCTTGGCGAGGCCGCCCGCATCATGGATCGCCTTGATCGTGCGCAGATGCCGGAACTCCAGATGCATTATGAGCGATCCTCATCACCTTCTTGAACATTATGAGTTTGTCTCACATCCAGATTCGTGAGACAAGAGGGCAACGAAAGGACATCGTCATGCCCACGCCCAAGATCAGCTTCGAATTCTTCCCGCCGCAGACGCTCGACGCCTCGTTCCGGCTCTGGGAAACGGCGCAGGTTCTGGCACCGCTGAAACCGAATTTCGTTTCGGTCACCTATGGCGCGGGCGGCACCACCCGCAAGCTCACCCATGATGCGGTGGAGACAATCCACAAGAATTACGGCCTCAATGTCGCCGCGCATCTGACCTGCGTCAACGCGACCCGCGCGGAGACACAGGAGATCATCGACGCCTATGCCGAGGCCGGCGTGACCGAGATCGTCGCGCTCCGCGGCGACCCGCCGAAGGGCGAGAACAAGTTCACGCCCCATCCCGAGGGCTTTGCCTCCTCGGTCGAGTTGATCGAGTTTCTCGCCGCCGATGGCCGCTTCAAGCTCCATTGCGGCGCCTATCCGGAAGCCCATCCCGAGGCGGCCGACACACTCGCCGATGTGCGCTGGCTCAAACGCAAGGTCGAGGCGGGCGCCACCTCGGCGATCACCCAGTTCTTCTTCGAGGCGGAAACTTTCTTCCGCTTCCGCGATGCCTGCGTGAAGGAAGGCATCGAAGCGAAAATCATCCCCGGCATCCTGCCGATCCAGTCCTGGAAAGGGGCGAAGAGCTTTGCCCAGCGCTGCGGCACCTCGATCCCCGCCTGGGTGGAAGACGCTTTCGATCATGCGCTGCGCGATGACCGGGAAAGCCTGCTCGCCACCGCGCTCTGCACCGAGCTTTGCGACAATCTGATCGCGGGCGGGGTGGAAGATCTGCATTTCTACACGCTCAACCGCCCGCAAATGACGCGCGACGTGTGCCATGCGCTTGGCGTCACCCCCGATGTGGTGCTTGAAAACGTCGCTTGAAAGCCTCTGACGTAACGGAACTTTTCGGGGGGCTTCGGCCCCCCTTTGCGTATCCCCTTTCCCGCGTCAGGCTGAGGCGAGGGAGAGATGACCATGCAGAAATTTGCCGAAACGGCCGAGGACTTCCTGCCGCTTGCCGAGGTCGGAAAGATGTCGGGGCTTGAGTACATGCGCAAGATGATGGCGGGGGACGTGCCCTCCACCACCTTCGCGCAGGGGTGCAATTACTGGATCAGCACGGTGGAGCCGGGGCTTGTGGAGCTCACCGGCGTTCCGGACCATGCCCACACCAACGCCTTTGGCGGCGTGCATGGCGGCTGGTATGGGGTGCTGCTCGACACCTGCCTGACCTGCGCGGTGATCACCGGGCTCAAACCCGGCCAGATCCAGACCACGCTGGAGTTGAAAATCAATATGCTGCGGGCGATCCCGCTCGGCCTCGAAGTGATCGCCGTGGGAAGGCTTGAGCATATCGGGCGCTCCACCGGCGTTGCCCGCGGCGAGATCCGCGGCGCCGACGGCAAGGTTTACGCTCTCGGCACGGCTACCTGTCTGGTGATGGCCGCACCCGGCTGAAGACCTTCACCGGGCTCGGGGCGGATCTTCAGCCACCATTCGCGCCGCGCCGCCAGCGCGGTCTCATGGATCCGCTCCGAAAGGCAGCGATGCGCCACCCGCGGCGCACGCAGAAGCGAGGTCTTGCCCCAGCCCGACCAGCTTCCGACCGAGGGCGCGGCGGCATCGCAGGGGAAATCGGCGCGCCAGTTGAAGGGCAGCTCGAAGCCGAGGCTCTCGGCGCGCCCCATCATCCAGACGAGCGGAATATTGGCGAGCGGACGGGAGCTCTCATCGCCCGCCAGCTGCCCGCCAATATCGGCATGGCAGCCGCGGAACCAGACCTGCTCGATCCGGTGCGCGCCGGTGGCGTTCTGGTCCCAGATCAGCGGCGAGAGCACCTTGCGGGTCTCGTGGAGCGCCAGTGCCTGAAACCCGTGCCGCACCGAGCGACCGAGCGTATGATCATGAAACCGCACCCGGAGGGCACTGCGCGCGGAGCGAAACGGGAAGCGCGGCCCTAGCGCCGCCACCGTATCGAACACGCCGACCATCTCGATCCGAGTCTCCGCATGGCAATAATTTTGACGAAAGAGCTGCGGCGAGGCCTCCGATTCGTAATGCCGCCAGGCCTGCAGCACATTGCGCTCCGTCGCCTCGGGTGCGCGCAAAAGGCCCACCCGGTCAATCAGCCCGGCAAGCGAGCGCGCCGCAAAGGCGCCGCGCGAATAGCCCAGCAGGAAGATCCGGTCGCCGGGGCGGTAGCGCATCGCAAGCCAGCCATAGGCGCGCATGATCTGCATCTCCACGCCCCAGCCGAGCCAGATATCCTTGACGTCGCGCCATTCGCGATATTTCAGCCCCTTGCCGTAATAGAGCGAGGCGCGCGGCACATTGCGGCGCAGGTAGAGGTAGAGCAGACCAATCGAGGTGCGCCGGATCGGGTTGAGCGAACCGAGCGTGCCGTCGAGCAGCACCATATGGTCGACTGGCCCCCGCGCGCGGCGGCGGATCGAGGGGGTCACGACGCTGCCGTCGGCATCTTCCTGCCGCAAGCGTCCGATCAGGCGATGGAGCATTCCGATCATGGCGCACCCGTAACTGAAAACGGCCTCACCCTTGAAACGATAGGGCAAGGCCGTTAACTCTCAATTACATTTGCGCCAGATTGTCGCAGCTCACGAAAGAATGTTGCGTTTTCGCCAAGCGCTCCGGCAGAAGATCAGCCGCGCAGCGCCAGCGCGGTGACAATCTCCATCTGGCCAAACCCGTTGAACCGGGTGTTGGTGGCAGAGGAATAGGCGCCCATGCCGTGGAACACGAGAAAATCGCCTTCCGCGAGCGTGCCCGGAAGCGCCACTTCGCCCGGCAGCCGGTCGACCGAATCGCAGGTCGGGCCGAAGACGATACGGTTCACCGCCGCGCCGGTGCGGGGCGCACCGCAAGGCGCCATCACTTCGAGGCGCTCGATATTGCCGACAAGCGGCAGTTCGGCGAGCCCGCCATAGACGCCGTCGTTGAGGAACACATGGGTATCGTCACGCAGCGCCTTGACACGGGTGATATGGGTGAAGGCATCCCCCACAAGGCCGCGGCCCGGCTCGCAGACGAGCAGCGGACGGACATCGCCGAAGGCTTCGCCCGTCACCCGATCGATCAGGTCGAAGATCTCCTCAAGCACCGGCGCCGGGCCGATGGTACGGTGGTTCGGGAAGCCGCCGCCCACGTTGAGCCGGCGCGCCTGCACGCCCGCGGCGCGGCAGATCTCCGCCGCGGTGCGAATATAGGCATCCCAGGCCATCGGATCGGTGCATTGGGTGCCCGGATGGAAGGTCAGCGAGGGAATGAAGCCAGCTTCCGCCGCACGCGCCAGCAGCTCGGCCGCAAGCTCGGCCGTCGCGCCGAATTTCGCGCCGAAGTTATAGGCCGCCCCCTGCACCGGCAGCTTGAAGCGCACCGAAATCTCGCAGCCATCGGTCGGCACCATCTCGATCAGTTTTTCGAGCTCGGAGCGCGAATCGACCGACCAGGTCTTCACCTCGGCGCGCACGGCATGAGCGATCTCGTCGCGGCCGCGCACCGGGTTGTGGTAATGCAGCGCCGCACCGGGCGCGATGCGGCGGATCATGTCGATCTCGGCGGGGGAGGCGACATCGAAGCCGCGGATCCCGGCGGCTACGAGGTTCTCGATCACCATCTCGTCGGGGTTCGATTTCACCGCATAGGTGACGAGCCCCGGGAATCCGCGCAGGAACCGCCGCGCGGTCGTCTGCAGGATCTCGGGGGAAAACACGAGCACCGGGTGATCGGGCTGTTTCGTGCGGATGATTTCGGACGGATTCGCCCATATAGTCTTCGACAGTCCCATCGGCTTCTCCTCGCCAACAGAATTGCAGCCACCTCTTGCCCCGGCTTTACGGGTCGGGAGACGCTTACAGCGTTTCAACCAACCAGGCCAGGTGCGTATGAGCCGCCCTTTTCCTGTCTTCTCAGGATGCGCGATATGGGGCACATTTTCACCGATCTAAAGAGTAGAAATACGTCGAAACGTCGTTATAATGCCGAAAAATTCGGTCAATCTGACGGTGCTGTAAAATGGACGACCTCGACAAGGCAATCCTCGGCCTGCTCTCGGGCGATGCGCGGATTTCGCTGGCCACTTTGGCGCGCAAACTCAAGGTCGCGCGCTCGACGATTCAGGCACGACTCGAGCGGCTGGAAGTGAGCGGGGTGATCGCGGGTTACACGGTGAAACTGGGGGAGGCAGCGCGGGCGGGCCGGCTCAGGGCCACGGTTTTGCTGATGGTCGAGCCGCGCGCACAGGCCGCAATCCTGAGCCGGCTGAAGGGCATTCCGGAGGTGGAACGGATCTCCACGACATCGGGGCGAATCGACCTGCTGTTACAGGTCGCCTCGAACTCCACTGCGCAGCTTGACGGCGTGCTCGATCAGATCGGCGAGATGCAGGGGGTGAAAAGCTCCGAGAGCCTCATTCACCTGAGCACGAAGCTCGACCGCGCGGTCTGAGCCGCACGGCGCCACCCCGAAGGCAAGGCCCCTTCGACTTTGCGCAAATATCCCCGGGGAGTGAAGTGCCCGGAGCGGGCAAGGGGGGCAGCGCCCCCCTTCCCCGTCAGCCCAGTTCCGCGAGCCGCTTGAGTGCCGCGCCGATCTTTTCGGCCTCTTCCGCGCGCGCGGCGAGGTTGGCGCGTGCCTCCTCGATCACCTCTTCCGCGGCATTGGCCACGAATTTCGGGTTCGCGAACCGCGCTTTCAGCCCAGCGGCTTCCTTCTCCACCTTGGCGAGGGATTTCGAAAGCCGCGCCTTCTCGGCGGCCACGTCAATCACCCCTTCGAGCGGCAGCCCGAACAGCGCGCCCGGCGCCGGGATCGAGATCGAGCCCTTGGCAACGGCGCCCTCGGTGATTGCCTCGATCCGCGCAAGCCGCAAGATCAGCGCCTCGTTTTGCGCAAGCGCTGTGCGCGCGGCCGCGTCGGCCTCGGCCAGCGTCATCGGCAGCTTTGCCGCCACCGGCACGCCCATCTGCGCCCGGCTTGAGCGGATCTCCTCGATCAGCCCGATCACCCAGTTCATCTCGCGGTCGGCGTCCGTATCGACAAGCTCCGCGCCATAGCCCGGCCAGTCGGCATGGACGAGCATCTTGGCGCGATCTCCGGTCAGCCCCCAGAGTTCCTCGGTGATGAAGGGCATGATTGGATGGAGCAGGATATAGGCCTGATCGAGCACCCAGCGCATCGTGGCGCGGGTTTCCGCGGCGTGTTCGGTGTCAAAGAGCGGCTTGGCGAATTCGACATACCAATCGCAAACCTTGCCCCAGACAAAGGCGTAAAGCGCGTTTGCCGCATCGTTGAAGCGGTAGCTTTCAAACGCCGCATCCACGGTTTCGCGCACTTTTGCGGTCTCACCGATGATCCATTTGTTCACGGTGTGGCTGGCCACGGGCACGCCCGCGGCGGCGGGGCCCTCGAACACGCCATTCATCTCGGCAAAGCGGGTGGCGTTCCAGATCTTGGTGCCGAAGTTGCGATAGCCCGCGATGCGGTCTTTCGAGAGCTTCAGCACGCCGCCAATCGCCGCCATCGAGGCATTGGTGAAGCGCAGCGCATCGGCGCCGTATTCATCAATGATTTCCAGCGGGTCGATCACATTGCCCGCCGTTTTCGACATTTTCTTGCCCTTCTCGTCGCGCACGAGCTGATGCAGGTAAACGGTGTGGAACGGGATTTTGCCCGTCACCGCCAGCTGCATCATCATCATCCGCGCAACCCAGAAGAACAGGATGTCGAAGCCCGTCACCAGCACATCGGTGGGGAAATATTTCGAGGTCGTCTCGTCCCAGTTCGGCCAGCCGAGCGTGCCGATCGGCCAGAGCCCCGAGGAGAACCAGGTGTCGAGCACATCCGGGTCGCGGGTGAGCGCTTTGCCGGGCACCATCGCCTGCGCTTCCGCCTCGGAGGGGGCACAGTAGTGATTGCCCTCTTCATCATACCACACCGGAATCTGATGCCCCCACCAGAGCTGGCGGGAGATGCACCAGGGCTCGATGTTTTCCAGCCAATGGTAATAGGTCTTCTCGCCCGCTTCGGGCATGATCTTGGTGCGGCCTTCGCGCACGGCCTCAAGTGCCGGGCCAACGACCTTTTCGGCGTCGACATACCATTGGTCGGTCAGCATCGGCTCGATCACGACCTTGGAACGGTCGCCAAAGGGCTGCATGATCGGCTTGTTCTCGACATAGGGAACCAGCGTCTCGACCTCGTTGCCCTCCGCGTCCTTGACCGTGGCCTTGGTCATCACCGCGAGCCCCTCGGCGTTGATCTGGGCGACCACCGCCTTGCGCGCCTCCAGCCGGTCAAGCCCGCGCAGCTCTTCGGGGATCAGGTTCAGCGTGTCGATCTCGGCTTCGGTGAAACTTGCCCCCTTGGAGATGTCCATCGCGCGCTGCGCGCAGTCCTCGTAGCGCGCGCCATCGGCGCGCATCGCACCCTTGGTATCCATCAGCCGATACATCGGAAGACCGCCGCGTTTGGCGACCTGATAGTCGTTGAAATCATGCGCGCCGGTGATCTTCACTGCGCCCGAGCCAAAGGTCGGGTCGGGATATTCATCGGTGATGATCGGAATCAGGCGGCGATGCTCTTTAGGCCCGACAGGGATCTCGCAGAGCATGCCGACAATCGGCGCATAGCGTTCATCAGACGGATGCACCGCCACCGCGCCATCCCCCAGCATCGTCTCGGGGCGGGTGGTGGCGATGGAGATATAGTCGCGCGTCTCGCGGAAGGTGATGGTGCCGTCTTCGTCCTTCTCGACGTATTCGTAAGTCGCGCCCCCGGCGAGCGGGTATTTGAAGTGCCACATATGGCCCGACACCTCGATATTCTCGACTTCGAGGTCAGAGATCGCGGTCTCGAAATGGGGGTCCCAGTTCACCAGCCGCTTGCCGCGGTAGATGAGCCCCTTGTTGTACATCTCGACAAAGACCTTGATCACCGCGTCATGGAAGTTGCCTTCCTCGCCCTCGGGAGCCCCCGGCGCGCCCGACATGGTGAAGGCGTTGCGCGACCAGTCGCAGGACGAACCAAGGCGTTTGAGCTGGTTGATGATGGTCGAGCCGTATTTGCCCTTCCACTCCCAGACCTTTTCCAAAAACGCCTCGCGGCCCAGTTCGGCGCGGCTCGGCTGTTGGGTCTTGGCCAGTTCCTTTTCCACCATCAGCTGGGTGGCGATGCCCGCATGGTCCTGCCCCGGCTGCCACAGCGTGTCAAAGCCGCGCATCCGGTGCCAGCGCACGAGGATGTCTTGCACCGTGTTGTTGAAAGCATGGCCGACATGGAGCGCGCCCGTTACGTTCGGCGGCGGGATCATGATGCAGAAGGTTTCCGGGCGCGAGGCATTGGCGCCCGCCTTGAAGGCGCCCGCCTGTTCCCATTTCGCATAGAGCCGCGGCTCGGCCTCGCGCGCGTCAAAGGTCTTTTCCATCGTCATCGGTCGTGTCCTTTCGGGGCTTGACGCTCTTTAGCGCGCGCGCCCTGCAAGGAAAAGCCTCCGAGACGGTTTGCCCTAGCGTTTGGGCGCGACAAGCGCGAAATGCGCGCCCTGCGGGTCGCGCAGCGTGGCGACAAAGGCGGGGCCGGGCACTTCCACCGGGCCGTTGAGGAGCACACCGCCTGCGGCCTTCACCTGCGCAATGGCCGCATCGAGCGCGTTCACACCGAAATAGGCGAGCCAGTTGGAGACCGGCGCAGGGCCGAGCCCCATCATGCCGCCGATCTGCACACCGCGATGGGCGAAGACGTAATATTGCCCCAGAGGCCCGATGTCGAAATCCGCATCGCGGCGCCAGTCAAAGAGCTTGCGGTAGAATTCCAGGCTGGCGCGAGGATCAGACGACATCAACTCAAGCCAGGTACCATGGCCGGTGGCGCGCTGGTTCCAGGCGCCGCCTTCGGGCGGCGGGTCCATCGGCAGGGTCTTCAGAATGCCGAAGACCGCGCCTTGCGGATCTCCCAAAACTGCGAATCGGCCGGTGCCGGGAATATCGGCAGGCGCTTTCCAGACCTTGCCACTCAGCTCTTCGGCGAGCTTCGCCGTCGCGTCGACATCGTCGACCGCGATATAGATCATCCAGTTCGGCGGCGTGCCGGGCGGGCATTCGGAGAGTGGAAAGCCCCCGGCCACCATGTCCTTGCCGGCGCTGGCGAGGCGATAATCGAGCCCCTCCATTCCCGCGCTCGACCAGTCCCAGCCCATCAGCGGCGCGTAGAATTCCTGCGCGGCGTCCAGATCGGGAACGGAAAGCTCGAACCAGCAGGGAAGACCGTGATCAGACATGGCTATGCTCCTCGGACAGGGGATCATCCTAGCACGATGCGCCCGACGCGAATATGACGGATCTTGCGGCGGGCCCGCGCCCTCAGCCCCCGAACCATTGCGCCCAGAGCCCTGCCCCCCAGAACATCAGGCTCAGGGTCAGCATCAGGATGCCGAGGCCGAACTTGTCCTTCAGCGCGAAAACGATCGGGTCGTAATCCTGCTTGCCGTACCAGCCGAGCGCCACCATGCGGATGAGCCATCCCCCCATCGGCACCATCGCCAGCCACAAAAGCCAGGTGTCGGGGTAGAGCGCGCGGCCCTGATCGGAAACGGAATAAAGAAAGAAGATCGCGAGCGCGCCGAACACGCCAAGCCCAGCGACATTGAGCAGATCACCCCGGTCGGGCCGGCCATAGCCGCGCCCGGGCAGGCGCTCGTCATTGGTGGCCAATGTGAGTTCGGTGAGGCGTTTGACACACCCCAGGCTGATGAAGATCGGGAAGATGAAGATCAGCATGTAGACCGAAACATCGACAGCCCCCGCCGCCGCCCCCGCGACAACGCGGATCGTGTAGAGGCTCGCCAGCGTGGCGATATCGACCCAGCGCATCCGCTTGAGCCTGAGCGAATAGGCCAGCGAAGTGAGCATATAGAGCGCGATGACGCCAAGGAATGCCCCGTTGAGCGTCACGGCGAGACCAAGCGCGGTGCACGCTAGCACCGCAAAAGCCAGCATCCCCACCCTGATCGGCACCGCGCCGGAGGCAAAAGGACGGCGGCATTTCGTCGGATGCAGCCGATCCGCCTCAAGGTCGAGCAGATCATTGACGATATAGATCGCCGAAGCGGCGAAGGAGAACGCGATCATGCCAACCAAAATCGGCACCAGCGTTGCAAGGTCGAACCGATGCGCAGCGATCAGCGGCAGGATCAGGAGCACGTTCTTGACCCATTGATGTGGACGAACTGCCTTCCAGAGCGCCTTGATCTCCCATCCGCCGGGCAGATTGACCACACCGATGCCACGCGCCGGCAAAGCCGAGGTTGCAGGCACCCTGCCCATGACGATGGCGGTTTCGGCATGCGCCCAGACGGCCATGTCGGCCGCCTCGTTGCCTGCATAGAGAAATCCTCGCGGGCCAAAGGCCGCAACGAGCGCCCCGGCCTTCGCGGCGCCTTTCAGGTTCACCCTTCCGTCACTGGCGAAGACACGCGGCGAAAGCCCGTGTTGCGCGGCAAGCGGCGCCACGAGGGCGCGATCGGAGGCGGAGGCGAGGCAGACCTCGCGCCCCTCGGCCTGGGCCTCTGCGGCCACTTCGGCGAGCGCCGGGTTCACCGGCATCAGATCGGTGCGCAGCGGCACCGCCCGGGCGAGCGCCGCTTTCAGCCGGGCCGGATCCGAGACATGCGCCGCGACGATGCGCAACGTGGTCAGCGGAGTCCGCCCGAGCCCCGCCCAGAAGCCCTCGTAGAGCAGATCGGTGCGCAGGAAGGTGCCATCGACATCGAGCACCAGCGGTTTTGCGTCGCGCATTCCTACCCTTTCACCGCGAAGACACAGCCATCGGTGACAAGCTCGGGGGGGCTCAGGCAGAGCCCGCGCGCCACCTGCCAGGCGGCGAGCACCTTGGGCACGTAATCGCGTGTCTCGGCATAGGGCGGCACGCCGCCCGCGCCCTTCACCGCGTTTTCCCCGGCATTGTAGGCGGCGATCACCATCAGCGGATCGCGGTCGAATTCCTTCATCAACCAGTCCAGATAGGCCACCCCACCCTGGATGTTCTGGCCCGGATCGGTGCTGTCATCGACAGAAAAGCGGGCTGCCGTGGCCGGAATGAGCTGCATCAGCCCCACTGCGCCGGAATGCGAAACGGCATCGGCGCGCCCGCCCGACTCGGTCGAGATCACCGCGAGCACTAGTGCGGGAGAGACCTCGGTGCCGATCGTTGCGGTCAGGATCTCGCGACCATGGTTCATCGCGATGGCCTGAAGACGGTCGAGCCGCGGCGCACGCACGCTCTGCCCCCCCGGCCCCGAGGCCAGCGCATCGATGGCTTTCTGGAACCGTCCGGCCCGGTCACCGAGCGCCGGAGAGACCGCGCTCCAATACCAGGCATAGGAAGCCGACGCGCCATCCTGGGCCCGCGCCCCGCCGCCGCCAGCCGCAACGGATGCAGGAGGCGGCGTGGCGGTGAGTGGTGCGAAAGGTTTGGCGGCCTGCGCCGCGAGCGCGCGCATCTGCTCTTCCGGATCGATCTGGATCGTCAGAAACCGGGTCTGGCCCTGTTTCGGCGGCAAGACCCGCTTCGGCGTGAAATGATGCACCGTCGGCCCGGTCTCGGCGAAGACCGCCCCCGGCACGGCCAGAATGGCCGCGCAGATCGCGAGAATGAATGCCCGTATCCGACGCATCGGCGCCCTGTCCGTTCTGGTTGATCACTGCTCTGTGCGGGTCTGCGCCCGTTTTCTCCGTTATCGGTCAAAATCACGCGGACTCAAAAGGAAAACGCGCCCACGACGGGAAGATCGGCGCGTCACTGTGGCGCGAAAGTCGGCCCCGCACGGGGCCTTGCCACCGCAGCGGGAGGCCGAAACAGCGGTCACCCGCGGAGATGGCCCGACAAAACCGTTTTAATTCAAAAGCCATCACGCTTTCGAGGCCGCTTAACAAATCCTGAAATTTCCGCCTGCGCGCCCCAATCCCGCCACGTTTGAACAAGAGATTGAAGGCATCCCGCGAGGCACGGAGCCAAGGTCAGAGCTGGCAGCACCGCGGAGCCCCGGAACCAGGAGAGACCAGATGAAATTCTTCAAGATCGCCCGCAAACTCCGCACCGAAGAAGACGGCGCCGTCACCGTTGACTGGGTCGTGCTGACCGCCGCCGTCGTCGGCCTCGGCGCCGCCGCGCTCACCCTCGTGCGCTCGAGCACCGGCCAGCTGACCGGCAAGATCGACACCTATGTCTCCAGCGCCTCGGTCAAGAGCACCTTCGACGCGACCGAAACCGCCGCGGAATAATTGCCGCGATCATCCATTGCCCAGGCCGCCCCTCCCGGGCGGCCTGTTGCTTTTGGCGCCCACACGGGGCTTTCCGGCGCTCGGAGATGCCCAGAAGAAACACCGAAACCGCCCCATTCGAGCCACGATTCGCAGCGATAACAAGGGCATCCCGCGAGGCACGGCGCCAAGGTCAGAGCTGGCAGCACCGCGGAGCCCCGGAATTCAAACGCCCAGAACTCAGGAGAGACCAGATGAAGTTCTTCAAGATCGCCCGCAAACTCCGCACCGAAGAAGACGGCGCCGTCACCGTCGACTGGGTCGTGCTGACCGCCGCCGTCGTCGGCCTCGGCGCCGCCGCGCTCACCCTCGTGCGCTCGAGCACCGGCCAGCTGACCGGCAAGATCGACACCTACATTTCCAGCGCCTCGGTCAAGAGCACCTTCGACGCGACCGAAACCGCCGCGGAATAATTGCCGCGATCATCCATTGCCCAGGCCGCCCCTCCCGGGCGGCCTGTTGCTTTTGGCGCCA
>NZ_OBMT01000014.1:0-45472 GCF_900217815.1 Rhodobacter maris | reverse complement strand
AGCACCTTCGACGCGACCGAAACCGCCGCGGAATAATTGCCGCGATCATCCATTGCCCAGGCCGCCCCTCCCGGGCGGCCTGTTGCTTTTGGCGCCAGGCCGCGCCGGTTATCGAGAATATAACCCCATTCCGCCGCAATTGCGCCGCCTTCACGGGCGAGCATCGGGCAACAGCAGTCAGATCAGGGACAATCGCCGTGACAAAGCTCGATTTCGCCACAGATTTGGGGGGGCGACTGCGCGAGGACGAGGGCGCCGTGACGGTTGACTGGGTCGTGCTGACGGCCTCGATCGTCTCGCTCGGAATGATCGTGGGCACGGTGATCTGGGGGCAGTCTGGTTCGATCGCCGGGGTCATCTCGTCCTATATTGGCGAGCAGGAGGTCATTTCCACCTTCGCCGAGGCCGGGTCCTGACCCGAAGACCGCGCGATCCGGTGTCGCGCGGCGCGTAAACGGGGCCCGGCCGGGCCCGGAAAGGATCGGGTGGACCGATGCGGATGCTTTTTGCACTGTTTCTCGTTCTGGGCGTGGCGCTCGGCGGGGCGGCAATCTACATGGCGCAGCAACAGATCGCGCAATACCAGGCCGAGCGCGACTATCTGGCCGCGAAGCGCAACGAGATGCCCCGGCTCGCAGATGTGGTGGTGGTGAAGCGCGCTTTGAAATACGGCGAACGTTTCACGCGCGAGGATCTCGACATCACCAAGATGCAGGCCGACAAGCTTCCCGAAGGGGCATTCTTGTTCCTGTCTGCGCCGGAGGGCACGCCCAAGGCCGAGCGCGCCGCCTTTGTCGAGGGCGAGACGCGCCCGCGGGCCGCCTTGCGCGCCTATGTCGCCAATGAACCGCTGCTCGCGCAGAAAGTCACCGCGCCCGGTGTCGATGCCGGCATCACCGCCGCGCTCGCGCCGAACATGCGCGCTTTCACCATCGAGGTGAACGTTTCCTCCGGCGTCTCGGGCTTCCTGCGCCCGGGCGACCGCGTCGATGTCTACTGGTCGGGCACAGTGGGCCCCCAGCCGGTGACGAAGCTGATCGATACCAATCTCAAGCTGATCGCCATCGACCAAAGCTCCGATGCCGACCGCACCGCCGAAACCAAGGTGGCGCGTACGGTCACCGCCGAGGTGACACCCGAACAGGTGGCGGCGCTGACGCTCGCGCAATCGACGGGGCGGCTGACGCTCGCGCTCGTCGGCATGCGTGACACGCTCGACGTCGGCCAGATCGAGATCGACCGCAACAAGCTTCTGGGCATTTCGGTGCAGGAGGCGGTGCAGGTCGAGGCGGAAAAAGTCTGCACGATCAAGACCCGCCGCGGCACCGAGGTCGTCGAGACGCCGATCCCCTGCAAGAACTGAACACCGGCCCGCTTTTCCCCTGCCCCCGGTGCAGCTTGACACGCTCCGGGGCAATTTTCACGCCAAACGGTTGATTCTTGCATAATTTCGCGGTTTCGGGCAATGTGGACCCAGAACGGGCGAACAGCCCATCGGACCGGGCGCAAGATCCGGACGGCAGAGCGTGATCGGAGAGGCAGGATCACAATGAAAATGAAAAGCTTTCTTCGGGCCTGCGTGCTGGGCTGCGCGCTCGGAACGTTTGGCGTTGCGCCGGTGCATGCCGAGACGCTGCGGGTCGTGTCAGGCAGTGCGAGCACGCCGCTCAACGTGCCGATGAACCGCGCCGTTGTGGTGGAAAGCGACCAGCCCTTCTCTGAACTCTCGATCGCCAACCCCGGCATCGCCGATGTCACGACGCTCTCGGACAAGACGATCTATGTGCTCGGCAAACTGCCCGGGCGCACCACGATGACGATCCTTGGCGCCGATGGCACGCTTTTGTCGAACGTCGAGGTGCAGGTCACCCCCGATATCGGCGAGTTCAAGGAACGGCTCAAACAGATCCTGCCCGGCGAGAACATCGAAGTGCGCACCGCCAATGACGGGATCGTGCTCTCGGGAACCGTTTCCTCCACCGCCCGGCTCGACCGCGCGCTCGATCTGGCCAAACGCTATGCGGGCGAGCGCGTTTCTAACTTGATGACGGTGGGCGGCACACAACAGGTGATGCTGAAGGTGCGCTTTGCGGAGATGCAGCGCTCGGTCTCGAAAAACCTCGCCTCCTCTTTGGCGATGCGCGGCACGGTGGGCAGCGGCAAGGGGGCGACCGGCGTTGCCTCCGGCACCGGCAACTATTCCGCTTCGGGCGCGGTCGATGGCGTGTTTGACAGCGGCACGATCCCGGTTTCGGGCTCTTCGGGCAACCTCAACCTCGGCTTCACCGTCGGCAACATGGAATTCGGCGTGCTGCTCGAGGCACTCGAGAGCAAGGGCATGGTGCGCACCCTCGCCGAGCCGAACCTGACAGCCCTTTCCGGCCAGCAGGCGAAGTTCCTCGCCGGCGGCGAATATCCGATCCCGGTGGTCGACGACGGGACCGTCTCGATCAAATACAAGCCCTTCGGCGTGGAGATGACCTTCACGCCACGCGTCGTCGACGGCAATCTGATCAACCTCGAGATCGCCGCCGCGGTCTCGGCGATCGACACCACGGTGACGATGTCCTCGGGCGGCTTCAGCGTGAACGCCTTCAAACGCCGCGAGACCTCAACCACCGTCGAGATGCGCGACGGCGAAAGCTTCGCGATCGCGGGCCTGCTGCAGGACGATTTCAACGATCTCAACAGCCAGATCCCGTGGCTCGGCGATGTGCCGGTGCTGGGCGCGCTGTTCCGCTCAACCGAATTCGAGCGCAAGCAATCGGAACTCGTCATCATCGTCACGCCGCATCTGGTCACGCCGACCCGTGGCGAGGCGCTGGCCCTGCCCACCGACCGGGTGCGCCTGCCCACAGAATCGGAGCTTTTCCTGCTCGGCAAAACCTCGGCCAAGCCCGTTTCGGGCGCCGCGGGCGAGGTGGCCCGGCAGGATTTCTCCGGCTCTTACGGCTATGTGATGGAGTGAGCGATGCGGCTTGATAGAGCGGGAATGCACAAAAGCGCGCGACGCTACGCTTGGATCGGAGCGCTCTTGGCGCTGGCGGCCCTTGCGGGATGCAGCGATGACCGGTTTCGCTCCGAAGTGGGCGGCGAATACGAATCCGGCGGCTTCGGCAATGCGACCATGACCAACACGCTGGCGATGACCGGGCGGGGCGATTTCGCCATCAGCCTGACGCGCAAATTCGCCGCGGATGTGCCCAATACCGTCAACTTTGCTTTCAATTCGGATGTGCTCGACGGCACGGCCCGGGCCGCACTGGTGCAGCAGGCAAACTGGATTCGGCAATTCCCCGAAGTGAAATTCCGCGTCTACGGCCATACCGACCTTGTTGGCTCGGATGCCTATAACAAGGCCCTCGGCCTGCGCCGGGCAAAAGCCGTGGTGGCGTTCCTGACCAGCGAGGGCATTTCGCGCAGCCGCCTTGAAGCGGTTGTTTCCTATGGCAAGACGCAGCCGCTCGTCTACACACCCGAACCGAATGCGCAAAACCGCCGCACCGTGACCGAGGTCACCGGGCTTCTCAAACGCGAGCCGCAGTATCTCAACGGCAAATATGCCGATCTGATCTTCCGGCAATATATCCGCGATTCCGCCCCGACCCAGGCCGCAGACATCTCCACTGTCGGCAACGGCGGCCAGTAAAGGCCCTCTTCCCGGCTCTGGCCTGCCCCAAGCGGGGCCGATCTTTGGCCGATCTTTGGTTGTCGTCGCCCGGATGCCATTCCGGCTGCCATGGCCCGATCGTCTCACCTTACCCCACAATTTGAACATTCCGGCCCCAATGTCGCCCAGATTGGTCGCGACTTTGGCGGAAGAGAAAGGCACGTCTTCCGAGTCGTGCCGGGTCGCGGCCGGTGCCCGGGTCATTGCGGGCCGGTCGACGTACCATAACAAAGGACCGAGGCCATGAGTGCAGCCCCCATTCTATCTCCCGAACCGGCGCCGATCGTCGCCTGCACGGTCTCGCGCGACGTCGCCAATTTCGACTTGCTGATCGAGGACATGGAGGCAGAGCTTGGCGAGAGCTGGGGGGACTTGACCTTCGAGGATGCCGTGATCTTCCTCAACCAGCCCGATGCCGAGATGCTCGATTTCGTCGCCATCGCGGTCGACAGCGACGATGAGGGCGATCTGACACGGATCTCCGGGATCATCACCACGGCGAAGGAAAAAGGGATCCGGGTGATCCTGATCGCCGAGGAGGTGAGCCCGATCGCGCTGCATCAACTGTTGCGCCTTGGTGCCGACGATTTTGTTCCCTACCCGCTGCCCGAGGGCGCGCTTCACGAGGCGGTCGAACGGCTCGGCCAGGGTGTGGCGCTGCCCGAACCGCAACCCGCCATCGCTGCCCCCCCCACCACGGGCCAACGTCCGGGCGGCGGGCGCGACGGCGTGGTGTTGCCGGTACACGGGCTTTCGGGGGGGACAGGGGCGACGACTTTTGCCGTCAACCTCGCCTGGGAGCTGGCCAATCCCGAGCAGTCGCGCAAGAACCCGGTAACGCCGCCGCGCGTCTGCCTGCTCGATTTCGACTTCCAGTTCGGCTCAGCCTCGACCTATCTCGACCTGCCGCGCCGCGACATCGTCTTCGAGATGCTGCAAGATACGACCCATATGGATGCCGAGAGCTTCCAACAGGCGCTCTTGAGCTTCAACGACCGGCTGCAGGTGCTCACCGCGCCCGCCGACATGCTGCCGCTCGACATCGTCACCGGCGAGGATATCGGCCGGGTGCTCGAGATGGCGCGGGCGCAGTTCGATTTCGTCGTCATCGACATGCCCACGACGGTGGTGAGCTGGACCGAGACGGTGCTGAACCAGGCGCATCTCTATTTCGCGCTGATCGAGCTCGACATGCGTTCGGCGCAAAACACGCTGCGGATGCTGCGCGCGCTAAAGGCCGAGAACCTGCCTGCCGAGAAGCTGCGCTTCGTGCTCAACCGCGCCCCGAAGCTGACCGATCTGACTGGCAAGTCGCGCGTGAAGCGGCTCTCCGAGAGCCTCGAGATCGCGCTTGAGGTGCAACTTCCGGATTGTGGCCGGGTGGTGACCCAGGCCAATGACCACGGCCTGCCGCTCGCGCTTTCAGCCGCCAAGGCGCCGCTGCGCCGGGAGATCCAGAAGCTTGCGCACTCTATTGCCGCGCTGAACCGTGCCACCGAGGCCGCAAAGGCCTGAAGCTTTTTCCGGAGGAAGGCGCATGTTCTCGCGTTACAAGAAACCCGCCGCCCCCGCGGCTTCCCCCCCCGCCGCCCCCCGCCCGGCGAGCCCCACCGTCGCCGCGCCGCCGCCGGTGCCGCTTGCTGCCGGAGGCTCCGTCCCCGCCAAGGCGCAGGTGCAGCGCCGCGCCATGCCCGCGGGCGCCCCTGTCTCCGCCCAGCCCGGCCAGGTTGACAAGGAGCGCAAGCGCAAGGAGCGGATGAGCGAGCTGAAGGTGGAGCTGCACAAGCGGCTTTTGGAAAACCTCAACCTCGCCGCGCTCGAACACGCCTCTGAAGCCGATCTGAAAGCCGAGATCGCAGCGATCTCGGGCGAGGCGATGAGCGAGATGTCGGTCGCGCTCAACGGGGCCGAACGGCAGAGCCTGCATCAGGAACTCTATGACGAGGTGATGGGGCTCGGGCCGCTTGAGCCGCTCCTGAAAGACGACACCGTCTCCGATATTCTCGTCAACGGGCCCAACCAGATCTTCATCGAGCGGTTCGGCAAGCTCGAACTTTCCGATGTGACCTTCAAAGACGAACGCCACCTGTTGCGGATCATCGACAAGATCGTCTCCGCCGTGGGCCGGCGCGTCGATGAATCAAACCCCTATGTCGACGCGCGGCTGCGCGACGGTTCGCGGTTCAACGCGATGGTGCCGCCGATTGCGGTGGATGGCTCACTCGTCTCGATCCGGAAATTCAAAAAAGACAAGCTTGCGATCGACGATCTCGTCAAATTCGGCGCCTTCACCGAGGAGATGGCGGCCTATCTGCAGGCCGCCGTTGCCACCCGCCTCAATGTGATCGTCTCGGGCGGGACGGGTTCCGGCAAGACGACGACGCTGAACGCGCTCTCAAGCTTCATCGACAACTCCGAACGCATTTTGACGATCGAAGACACGGCCGAACTCCAGCTCCAGCAGACCCATGTGGGCCGGATGGAAAGCCGCCCGCCCAACGTCGAGGGCAAGGGCGCCGTCACTCAGCGCGACTGCTTGCGCAACGCCCTGCGGATGCGCCCCGACCGGATCATCGTCGGCGAGACCCGCGGCGAAGAGGTCATCGACATGCTGCAGGCGATGAACACCGGCCACGACGGCTCGATGACCACGATCCACGCCAACAACGCGCGCGACGGCATCTCGCGCCTTGAGAACATGGTCGCCATGGCCGGGATCGAGATGCCGCTCAAGGCGGTGCGCAGCCAGATCGCCTCGGCTGTGAACCTGATCGTGCAGGCCTCGCGCCTGCAGGACGGCTCGCGGCGGATGGTCTCGATCACCGAGATCACCGGCATGGAGGGCGAGGTGATCTCGATGCAGGAGATTTTCCGCTACGAGAGGCTTGGCCTCGCCCCCGATGGCAAGATCATCGGCCGTTTCACCGCGACGGGCGTGCGCAGCCATTACTCGGACCGGTTCCGGCAATGGGGCTATGACCTGCCCGCCGCGATCTATGAACCCGTGCAGGACTGAGACCCATGCCCATCTCTCCGACCCCCATCATCTATGCGCTGATCTTCGTCGCGGTGCTTTTGCTGGTCGAGGGCATCTATCTGCTGGTCTTCGGCAAGTCGATCTCGCTCAACAACAAGGTCAACCGCCGCCTCGAGATGCTCGACAAGGGCCAACGGCGCGATCAGGTGCTCGAACAGCTCCGCAAGGAAGCCACGCAGCACATGAAGGCGCAGGGCATTCCGGTTTATGCGCTGCTCGCCTCGAAGGCGCAAAAGGCCAATATCGCCTTCTCGCCCACCGCGCTGATCGGGGTGATGGGGCTCGTGAGCGTTTTTGCCTTTCTGGGGCTGACGCTCGGCACGCAAGCCTCGCCGCCCGTGCGGGTGGTGCTGGCGCTCGTGATGGGCGTGGGCGGGGTCTATTTCTGGGTCAATGGCAAAGCCAACAAGCGGCTGAAAATGGCCGAGGAACAGCTTTCCGATGCGGTCGAGCTTATGGTGCGCTCGTTGCGCGTGGGCCATCCGTTTTCTTCAGCCATTCAGGCGGTGGCGAAGGAAATCCCCGACCCGCTCGGCACCGAATTCGGCATCATCGCCGATGAGGCCGCCTATGGGCGCAACGTGGTCGACTGCCTGCGCGATCTGGCCGAGCGGCTCGACATGCAGGATCTGCGCTTTCTCGCCGTGGCTGTGTCGATCCAGCAAACCTCGGGCGGCAACCTCGCCGAAGTGCTCGACGGGCTTGCCAAGGTGATCCGGGCGCGGTTCCGGCTGTTTCGCCGGGTGCGGGCCATCACCGCCGAGCCGAAATGGTCCGGCGTCTTCCTCTCCGGCTTTCCGATCGCCGTCCTGCTGGCAATTCTGATCATCTCGCCGGGGTATTACGACGGGGTCAAGGAAACCCCCGCCTTTGTGCCCGCGGCCATCGTCGCCTTCACGCTTCTGGGCTGCAACATGCTGTTCATGAAGATCATGACGACGATCAAGGTCTGAGGAGGCCCCATGTCCATCTCTGCCATCACAGATGCCCTCAAAGACATGTTCGGACCGATGGGGCCGATGATCGCGCTCGGCGCCCTTGCCGCGCTGATGGTGCTCGCCACCCTTCCGGCGCTCTTGAAAAAACGCGACGACCCGATCGAGAAGCTGCGCGCCTCGATCCGCACCCAGGCGGCGAACGCCGGCGCACAGCGCCCCGGCACAGCCGGAGCGCAACGCCTGCGCAACGACGGCGGCAACGACAAGCTGGAGAAATTCGCCGACTTCCTTGAACCCAAAAACAAGGAAGAGATGTCGGAAAGCCGCAAATGGATGCAAAAGGCGGGCTATCGCGGCGCCAATGCCGTGCGCACCTTTCATGCGATCCAGTTCGCGCTCGCAATCGGGCTTCTGGGGCTCGGCCTCGCCTATGTCGCCTTCTACAATGCCACCAAGGCGGTGCCGCTCGACTCGACGATCACCATCATGGCGATCCTTGGTCCCGCGGTGATGGGCTATTACGCGCCGAAATACTGGGTCAACAAACGCATCGGCGCGCGCACCGCCGAGATCGCCAACGGCTTTCCCGATGCGCTCGACATGCTTCTGGTTTGCGTTGAAGCTGGGCTCTCGCTCGATCAGGGGATCATCCGCGTCTCGAAGGAACTCGTCTCCTCCTACCCGGCACTTGCCGAGGAATTCGAGACCGTCGCCCATGAGGTCAAGGCCGGGATGGACAAGCCCTCGGTGCTGCGCGCCTTTGCCGAGCGCTCGGGCGTGCCCGATGTCGCCTCCTTCGTCACGGTGATGATCCAGTCCCAGCAATTCGGCACCTCGATCGCCGAGGCCTTGCGGCTCTATGCCGCCGATATGCGCGACAAGAGGGTCATGCGCGCCGAGGAGGCGGCCAACAAGATCCCGGTGAAGATGACGCTCGGCACGATGATGTTCACCGTGCCCCCGCTCCTGATCATTCTTGTCGGTCCCTCGATCCATGATATGATGGAAAACTTCAAGTCGATGAGCCAGTTGTAACCCATGCTCCCGCGCATCACCGGCGCCGTGCTGATCTGCCTGCTGGCCGCCTGTTCTTCGGGCGGCCTTGGCGCGTCAAAGGGCAGCCCCTATGCGCCGGGCGCGGCTGCGGGCGAGGGTGTCGACGGGCTGATTGTCGGTCACCGGCTGATGGCGGCGGGCGAGTATGAACTCGCGCTGAAGGCCTATTACCGCGCTGCGGGCGAGCAGGGCGCAACCGCCGATGTGCTCTCGGCGATCGGCTCGGCCGATCTCAAGCTTGGCCGCCTTGGCCAGGCCGAACAGATGTTGCACCGCGCGACCGAAAAAGACCCCCGGTTCGTGCCCGCCTGGAACAACCTCGGCGTGGTGCTGATGGAGCAAAACAAGCCCGCCGAGGCGGCGCGGGTGTTCCAGATCGCCTACGGGCTCGACAGTGGCGAATCGGACGCGATCCGGCAAAACCTGCGCCACGCGCTCGCAAAATCGGAAACACCCGATTATGATCCGCCGCAGAACAGACCGTTCAAGCTCGTGCGGCGCGGGGTGGGAGAATACCTGCTGCTGACCGAGCAATGAGGCCCGAGCAAAGGACGCAGTCAGCATGCGCCACCCGATCTTCATCGCCGCATTCGGTGGCATTCTCGCGCTTGCAGGCTGCATGGGCAGTGACAAGACCGAGATGAATGCCGCCCTCGATTCCGTCAATGCGGTCGATTCAACGAACCTTTCCGACATCATGCTGACGGTCGGCGACCCGCGCGAGGCCGTGAGCTATTTCACCCGCTCGACGAACGAACATCCCGAGCGGATCGATCTGCAGCGCGGCCTTGCGAAATCGCTGGTTCGGGCGGGTGAGCCCACCAAATCCGTGGTGGTCTGGACGAAGGTCGTGGCGATGCCGGGCGCCACGCCCGAAGACAAGGTGGCGCTTGCAGAGGCGCAGATCCGCGCAAGCGACTGGGACGGCGCCAAGGCGACGCTGAACACGGTCCCGCCGACCCATGAAACCTTCGAGCGCTACAAGCTTGAGGCGATGGTGGCCGACAGCGAGCAGAACTGGAAAAAGGCCGACAGTTTCTACGAAACCGCGGTCGGCCTGACCACGCAGCCCGGTGGCGTGCTCAACAACTGGGGGTTCTCCAAACTCTCGCGCGGCGATGCCAAGGGGGCCGAGAAGCTCTTCGCTGAAGCGCTGACCTACGACGCGAGCAGTTTCACCACCAAGAACAACCTCGTGATGGCGCGGGCAGCACAGCACAAATACGATCTGCCCGTGGTGGAGATGACCCAGACCGAACGCGCCAAGCTGCTTTACACAGCCGCGCTCTCGGCGATCAAGCGTGGTGATGTGTCGATCGGCAAGGGGCTCTTGCAGGATGCCGTCGACACCTCGCCGGTCTATTTCGAGGAGGCCGCGCGCGCGCTCGAGGCGCTCGACGCCGGCAAGCAGGGGTAATCCGATGCTGGGGCTGAGCCAATCCGCCGCCGCGCTGGTGCTGCTCCTCACCACCGCGCCGATCTGCGCCTGGGTGATCTTCACCGATCTGAAGTACATGAAGATCCGCAATGCGGCTGTAATTTCACTGATCGGCATCTTCGCCGTGGTGGGTTTTATGGTGCTGCCGCTCGACGTCTGGGCCTGGCGCTGGCTGAACCTGCCGGTGCTGCTCGGCATCGGGCTCTTGCTCAACATTGCTGCGGGCGTCGGCATGGGCGACGTGAAATTTGCCGCGGCTGCGGCGCCCTTCTTTGCCGCGGCGCCGAACCATGTGATGGTGACGATCATCCTGCTTCAGGCCTGCCTGCTCGCCGCTTTCGCCACGCACCGCATCGCCCGCGCGATCCCCGCGGTGCGCATGGCCACACCCGACTGGGCAAGCTGGGGGCACCGCAAATTCCCCTTCGGTCTCGTACTTGTGGGCACGCTGACGGGTTATCTCGGGATGCTGGCCGCGCTTGGCTGAGCCAGCTCAGAGGGTCCGGCGGGCGGCTGCCGCTTCGGATTGATCGCCCAGCGGGCCATGCGCGCTCCACCAACCGGGGTTAGCGGCGGCAAGCCGCGCCTGCGCCGCGGCGGCCGCTTCATCGCTTTCGAAGAGACCAAAGCAAGTTGCCCCCGAGCCCGACATCCGCACGAGCAGGCAACCGGGCAGCGCCTCGAGCGCGCCAAGCACCTCGGCAATCACCGGGGCAAGCGCCACGGCGGCGGGCTGCAAATCGTTGCGCTGGCGCGCGAGCCAGCCAATGCAATCTGCGGCATTCGCAAAGGCCGGAATCTCGTCCATCGGCGCATTGTCTTTAGATGCCAGCGCCTTGAAGACCGCGGGCGTAGACACTTCGACCCGCGGGTTCACCAGCACCGACGGCAGAGGCGGCAGCGTGACCGGGCTCAGCTCCTCGCCGATCCCGCGGGTGCGCGCGGGGCGCGGGTCAAGGCACATCGGCACATCCGCCCCAAGCTTGACAACTGCGGCGCCCGCGGCCGGGGCCACGCCACGCAGCGCAGCCATGCCCCGCAAGGCCGCCGCCGCATCGGACGAGCCGCCACCGATCCCGGAGGCGGCGGGGAGGCATTTTTGCAGATGAATTGCCGCCGCGGGGCCGGGGCCGTAAAGCGCCGCGGCCTTGAGAACGAGATTTTCCGGCCCCTCGGGCACACCGCGCGATTCCGGCCCGCGCACCGTCAGCGCCATCGCGTCAGCCGGCGCAAGGCGCAGCCGGTCGCCTGCGGGGGCAAAGGCCACGAGACTGTCGAGCAGATGATAGCCATCGGCACGCTGACCGGTGACGTGAAGCGCCAGATTGACCTTGGCGGGAGCAAAGACCTCAATTTCCGGCATGATCAGGATGGAGCGGTTCCGCCCCCTCTTCTTTCAGAACGACATCGAGCCCGACTGCGAGCTTGCGGCGCACCCGGTCAAGATCCAGATCCGGCGCGGGGCCGAAATTCAGCGCCCTGTGCCATTGGAATTCGGCCTCGCGCTTGCGCCCGGCGGCCCAGTAAACATCGCCCAGATGGTCGTTGAGCAGCGCATCGGTGGGCTTCAGTTCCACCGCACGTTCCATCTGCGCAACCGCCTCCGGATACCGGCCGAGCCGGTAATAGGCCCAGCCGAGGCTGTCGGTGATGTAACCGTCATCGGGGCGCCCCGCGACCGCCTGCTGGATCATCTGGAGCGCCTCTTTCAGGTTCTCGCGCTTTTCCACATAGGAATAGCCGAGATAATTGAGCACGGCAGGTTGGCCTGGGTTCAGCTCAAGCGCCTTGCGCAGGCCCTTTTCGGCCTCCGGCCACTGACCGGAGCGCTCCTGCGAGATCGCACGCGCATACCAGAGCGTCCAGTCCGAGGGCTTGGGCGTTCCCGCAAGCGCAATCGCCCTGTCATAGGCCTTGGCCGCCTCGGCATAACGTTCGATGCGGCGCAGATTGTCGCCCAGCGCAGACCAGACGCCGGGCTCGTCGGGCGCGCTCCGGCTGAGCTTTTCAAGCACATCTATGGCCGCGTCGGAGCGGTCAGCCGCCACCATCGCCTCGGCCCGGCCGAGCTGCGCCGCGGTGAAGGCGGGGTTGTCGGGGCTCACCAGTTCATAGGCAGCAATCGCGAGGTCATATTGCTGCACATTTTCGAGGATCACCCCGGTCAGCAGCGCCGCATCTCCGTGATCGGGGCGCAGCCAAAGCGCAAGCCGCGCATGCAGAAGCGAGAACCCGGCCACGGAATCGGCGTTGAGCGCCTGGGCCACGGAGAAATAGAGTTCCGCCACCCCGTCGCGCGCCGAGCCGATGGCGGTAAAGGGCAGCGTCTCGCCCGCCTCAAGCCGCGCCTTGAGCCCGGCCAGTTCCGCATCAAGCTTGTGACCGAAACTGTCGTCGAGCAGTTTGAGCGCATCGGCGTTGCGTTCGAGTTGCGAGAGGATCTCCAGATGCGCCAGCACGCCGCGCCGCGTGCCGTTGTACAGCGCCGCATTCTCCCCGGAGAAGATCGTCTCGGCCCCCTCGTAATCGCCCACCAGCGCCAGAGCCAGCGCGCGGTGATAGCCCGCAAAGCCCTGCAAGCCATCGATCTTGGCCACCGCGTCGAAGGCCTGCATCGCCTCCGACACCTGCCCCTCCCCCATCAGCGCCCAGGCCCGATAGAGCCCGCCCACGAGTTGCCCCGCATCCGCGCCCGCGTCGAGAAGCTTCAGCCCGTCGCCGAACCGACCCTCCTGCGCCGACTCGGCGAGCGTCACGAGAACCGCTACTTGCGTGGGTTTGCCATTGGAAAGAGCGATGATCTCCTGCGCCACGGCAAGCGCCTTGTCGATCTCGCCCTGGGCGACATGGGCGAAGATCGCGCCTTCCTGAACCTGCGTATTGGCCCCGAGGCTTTTCAGAAGCCGGTCATAATAGACCGAGGCCTGCGCAAAATCATTGTCGAGAAGCGCGGCGCGGCCGGCCAGATAGGCGCCCGCATCCTCCAGTGCGAACGCAGGCGGCGCCAGAGCGAGCAGGCCCGAAACGAGAGCACAGGCGGTCGCGGAGGCGGGGATCAGGCGCAGCGCCGGAAACAGCTTGGAGGCGAAGGGCACGGAAAAGGTCCTTGTCGTCGGGTCTCCCGAAGGTAACGGTCCGGAGCGGCCAGCGCAATCGGGGGGAGCCATGGCTCCCCCCGCAACACGTCGATGTGAGGCAAAAGGCTCACATATTGGGGTAGTTCGGCCCGTCACCGCCCTGCGGCGTGGTCCAGGTGATGTTCTGCGACGGATCCTTGATGTCGCAGGTCTTGCAATGGACGCAGTTCTGGAAGTTGATCTGGAACTTCGCCTCCGCCCCCTCGCCGAGGACCTCGTAAACCCCGGCCGGACAATAGCGCTGCGCGGGCTCGGCATATTTGGCGAGGTTGACCGAAATCGGCACCGAAGGATCCTTCAACTTCAGATGGCAGGGCTGGCTCTCCTCATGGTTGGTGAAGGAGAAGCTCACATTGGTCAGCCGGTCGAAGCTGATCTTGCCATCGGGTTTGGGATAGTCGATCGGCGCGAATTTCGCCGCCAGCCCGGTATGGGCGGCGTCGGTGCCCTTGTGCTTGAGCGTGCCGAAGAACGAAAAGCCGAAGAGCGAATTCGTCCACATGTCGAGCCCGCCGAGCGCCATCGAGGCCCAGATCCCCCACCAGGACCAGATCGGCTTGACGTTGCGCACAGGCTTGAGATCTTTCGCGATCGGGCCCGAGCGCAGATCGGCCTCGTAGGCGACAAGCTCGTCGCCCTCGCGCCCGGCCTTGATTGCCGCCGCCGCGGCATTGGCCGCAGCGATGCCCGAAAGCATCGCATTGTGGTTGCCCTTGATGCGCGGCACGTTCACCAGCCCCGCCGAGCAGCCCAAAAGCGCCACGCCCGGAGCGGTCAGTTTCGGGATCGACTGCCATCCCCCTTCCGCTATTGCCCTGGCGCCGTAAGCCACGCGCTTGCCGCCTTCGAGCAGCTGCGCCACCATCGGGTGATGCTTGAAGCGCTGGAACTCCATATAGGGCGAGAGATAGGGGTTCTCGTAGTTCAGATGAACCACAAAACCAATATAGACCTGATTGTTTTCAATGTGATAGATAAAGGAGCCGCCGCCGGCATTATGGTCGAGCGGCCAGCCCATCGTATGCGTGACCGAACCGAGCTTGTGCTTCTTCGGGTCGATCTCCCAGATTTCCTTCATGCCCAGGCCGAATTTCTGCGGGCATTTACCTTTCGAAAGGTCGAACTTCTCGATCACCTGCTTCGAGAGCGAGCCGCGCACCCCTTCCGAAAGGAACACATATTTGCCGCGCAGCTCCATGCCGGGCTCATAGTTCGGCCCCGGCGTGCCATCGGCGGCGAGGCCCATCTCGCCCGCCACCACACCGGCGACACGATCCCCCTCCCAGACCAACTCCGAACAGGCCATGCCCGGGAAAATCTCGACGCCCATCGCTTCGGCCTGTTCGGCCATCCAGCGGCAGACATTGCCCATCGAAACGATGTAATTGCCGTGATTCGACATCAGCTTCGGCATCGGCCAATGCGGGATCGTCATCTTGCCCGCAGCCGAGAGCAGGTAGAAATTATCCTCGTTCACCGGGGTGTTGATCGGCGCTCCCTTCGCCTTCCAGTCCGGGATAAGCGCATCGAGCCCGTGCGGGTCCAGCACGGCCCCCGAGAGGATATGCGCGCCCACTTCAGAGCCCTTCTCGAGCACTACGACGGTCAGATCCGGGTCGATCTGCTTGAGCCGGATCGCGGCCGAAAGGCCCGAAGGACCGGCTCCCACGATCACAACATCGTATTCCATCGACTCGCGTTCGATCTCGGCCATCTCGGGTTCCCTTCGCCTTCGGTTCTCGCGTGCACCGCGCACGTGGTAAACTACCTGTGCACACGAAGCAATTGTAACGCTGCGCTGCAAAGCAATATTCTTTCGCAAATGCAGCGGCGAGCCGCGCGCCCCGAAACGGCGCAGCAGTGCCGAAAAACGTCCCCGACTCTTGACACCGGGGCCGCTTGGCGGATTTACCTCTCTGAACGACCAAACGAGCCAGTCACAACAGGGCAAGGGCCTCCATGGAAAAGATACCGATGACTCGCGCCGGGTATGATGTGCTCGACGGGGAACTCAAGACGCTGAAGACGGTGGAACGCCCCGCCGTGATCAAGGCGATCGCCGAGGCCCGCGAGCACGGCGATCTGTCGGAGAATGCCGAATACCACGCCGCGCGGGAAAAGCAGAGCTTTGTCGAGGGCCGGATCAAGGAGCTCGAGGCGATCCTCGGGCGCGCCGAGGTGATCGACACGGTGAAGCTGTCGGGCTCGATCAAGTTCGGCGCCACGGTGACACTGGTGGATGAAGACACCGAGGAAGAACGCACGTATCAGATCGTTGGCGAGCATGAGGCGGATCTGGAGCGCGGGCTTCTGAACATCCGCTCGCCGCTGGCACGGGCCCTGATCGGCAAGGACGAGGGCGACAGCGTCGATGTCCGCACACCGGGCGGTCAGCGCAGTTATGAAATCCTCTCTGTGCGCTATCTTTGAGGCGCCGGGCAGCAGCGAGAGCGGGCGAGAAT
Organism: Rhodobacter maris; assembly: GCF_900217815.1. Lineage (GTDB taxonomy): Bacteria > Pseudomonadota > Alphaproteobacteria > Rhodobacterales > Rhodobacteraceae > Rhodobacter > Rhodobacter maris. The sequence continues at coordinate 29,734 of NZ_OBMT01000014.1, read as the reverse complement.
GAGCGAGCCCAAGGCGGAAACCAGTCTTTCTGATCCGGGCATGACGGCGCGGTCGGTGCCGTCGCGGCGCATGCGTGGCGAATGGCTGGCGCTCGGGCTCAGCCTGCTGTGGCTGGCGCTCGTGGGGATGTTCTGGTGGCTCATTCCGGGCGCGGGCGGGCTCAGCGCTTCCTCGCTGGTGATGACCGTGGTCGGCATCGTGCTGCCCGTGGGGATGATCTGGATGGCGGCGGTGATGGCCCGCACGGCGCAGGAGATGCGCGCCGAAGCGCAGGCGCTGAAGGCTTCGCTCGAGGCGATGCGCGCGGCCTGGGCGACCCAGGGGCCGCTGCGCTCCGACGCGGGCCAGGCGCTCGAGAAAAAGCTCGACGAGGTCGCGATCGCCGCGCGTCAGGCCGAGACGGCGCTTGCAACCTTCTCTTCGCGGCGCGATCACGTGGCGGTGCAACCCTCAGCCGACCGCAAGGCCGCGCTCGTCGTGCCGCGCAGCGCGCCGATGGTCGATGACCAGCCCGCTCTCGCGCTCGGCACGCCCGCCGAAGACCTCGCCGAACCGGTTTCGGTGGCCGATTTCATTCGCGCGATGCAGTTTCCCGACAATGCCGAAGACAAGGAGGGATTCCGGGCGCTGCGCCGCGCGCTCGAAGATCGCACCATGGCCAAGCTTCTGCGCGCCGCGCAGGATGTGCTGAACCTGCTCGCGCAAGACGGGATCTACATGGACGATCTGAAGCCCGATCGCGCCCGGCCGGAACTCTGGCGTCGTTTCGCCAAGGGCGAGCGCGGCCGCGAGATTGCCGCACTGGGCGGGGTGCGGGACCGGTCCTCGCTCGCGCTCACCGCCGGACGGATGCGCACCGACACGATCTTCCGCGACGCGGCGCATCATTTCCTGCGCCAGTTCGACCGGACCTTTACCGAATTCGAGCAGAATGCCACCGATCAGGACGTGACCGAGCTTGCCGAAACCCGCACCGCGCGCGCCTTCATGCTGCTGGGTCGGGTGACGGGCACCTTCGACTGAGCCGCGACCGAGGCCAAAACCTACCAGCGCCGTTCCATCGCCAGCACAGTCCGATAGCCGAAGATCGCCGCGGTCAGCCAGCGGTCAACGCGGCTCGTGACGGTAAAGCCGAGCCGGTCATAAAGCGCGCGCGCGCGCAGGTTCTCGCCCACCACATCGAGCCGCACGCCGGTATAGCCCTGCCGCGCCGCCTCCTCGCAAAGCGCCCGCATCAGCGCCGCACCAAGGCCAAGGCCGCGGGCGCGTTCCGCCACGGCAAGCCCGTCGATCGACACCATGCCCTCGGGTAGATCTTGTGCCAGCGTTCCGAGTGCCAGCCGCCGCCAGAACGCGCCGAAGCGGCCATAGACCGCCACAAGATCCGCGCGCGTGCCCGCGACAAAAGCCCCCTCGCGGGTACGAAAGCCGATCACGCCAAGCACCCGGCCGTTGGCATCACTGACTGCGATTACATGGCGCGGGTCGATCACCCGCTCGATATAGGCAAGCGCTTTCGGTTCCGGGCCGATCACCCGGCCGAGCTTGCCGCCGAAAGCCCGCCAGTAAAGCCGGGCGGCCTGGCGCCGTTGCGCCGGTTCGAGCCCGTGGCGCAGCACCACGTTCATTGTGCCCCCCCCGCCAGATAAGCCTCGGCGGCGGCGAGATCCTCGGGGCTGTTGAGATTGGCGAAGGGATCGGGCTTCGCATCGAATTCAACCGCCACCGCACCCGCGAGATAAGGCCGCATCCGCCGCTCGCCCGAGGCGAAAAGCGCGTCATGTCGGGCGAGATCCGCCACCGGCCAGAGCGCGGCGGTATAATGGCCGCGCCCGCCGCTTTGCGCATGCGCCGCCCCGCCCGCGGCCCCCTGAACGAGCCGCGCCACCAGATCTGCCGGCAAAAAGGGCGTATCGACCGCCACGGTCACCAGCGCCCCGGCCCCGGCCCCCGCGGCCCAGCGCAGCCCGGCACGTACGCCCGCCATCGGCCCTTCGCCTCTCTCCGCCTCCGGATCGGGCAGAACCGGCAGGTCCAGCGCCGCGAACCGCCGCGGATCGCCATTGGCGGACAGGGCGAGCACCGCCACCTGCGGCGCAAGCCGCGCCGCAACAAGCGCCACGAGCGGCTGCCCGGCGAGCGGCACAAACGCCTTTTCCGCGCCCATCCGCCGCGCCTGTCCTCCCGCGAGGATCAGCCCTGCCACATGCATATTGCCCCCGATACAATCGCGCCCTTGGCGCCGCCTCTTCCGGCCCTTACAACTCGCCCATCCAACTCTCCCGAGCAAGCCCCGCCATGACCGAAACCGTTCCGCTTTCCGCCGCATATTGGCGCGGCTTCCGACAGGGTCTTCCCTTCATGCTGGTGATCGCGCCTTTCGGCATGCTCTTTGGCGTGGCCGGAAACGAGGCGGGGCTGAACCTCGTCGAAGTGATGGGCTTTTCGGTTCTCGTCATCGCCGGCGCCTCGCAATTCACCGCGGTGCAGCTGATGAATGACCATGCGAGCACGGTGATGGTGATCCTCGCAGCGCTCGCGGTGAACCTGCGCATGGCGATGTATTCGGCCGCGCTGGCCCCCCATCTGGGCCCCGCACCCGCCTGGAAACGCGCACTTGTCGCCTATTTCATGGTCGACCAGGTCTTTGCGCTCGCCGATGCCGACTACCGCATCGCGCCGCGGCAGAGCCTCGCAGCGAAGCTCGCCTATTACGCGGGCGCCTGCACGCCGGTCTGCCCCTTGTGGTATGTCTCGACCCTCGCCGGGGCGGTGCTGGGACAGGCGATCCCGCCCGCCTTCGCGCTCGATTTCGCGGTGCCAGTGACCTTTCTGGCGATGATCGCGCCGCTCCTGCGCTCGATCCCGCATCTTGTCGCCGCCGCGGTATCAATCGTGATGGCGCTGGTCTTTGCCTTCCTGCCCGCAGGCACCGGGCTCATTCTCGCCGCGGCGTTGGCGATGGTGGCGGGCGCGCAGACGGAGCTTTTTCTCGCCCGGCGCAAGGAGCGGACATGAGCACGGCAGACTTCTATGGCCGCCCGGTGATCTGGCTGATCATTCTCGCGCTCGGCGTGGGCACCTTCGTCTTGCGCTATTCCTTCCTCGGCCTCTTCGGAAACCGGCCGCTGCCGGAATGGGCGCTGCGCTATCTGCGCTATACTGCCGTTGCGGTGTTGCCGGGGCTTGTGGCGCCGCTTGTGCTCTGGCCCGCCGCCACGCAGGGCGCGCCCGATCCGGCGCGGCTTCTGGCCGCCGCCGCAACCCTCGGAGTGGGCGTTCTCAGCCGCAACACGCTTTATGCGATCCTCGGCGGGCTCACGACGCTTTATCTGGCGCTCTGGCTGGTCGGCTGAGCCGGGCCTGAGGGCGGTCGCCCCGCCCTTTGCCCCCCGGCTCGTCTCGAGCCCTCAGTTTTGCTTGCCAATCACCGTGCCGTAATTCGCCTTCTCCTGCTGGATGATCAGCACACCGGAATTGTCGTCGGGATCATTGTCGTAATGGTCCTTGGTGACAACACCGGGCAGTTCGGCGAATGCTTTCGACAGTTTGATCGGCGAGAAAGTCGACGGAATGCTCTCGAACCCCGGTACAGAGCGCAGCACCGCCGAGGTCTGGTTGGCACACATCATCTTGGCCACCGGCCCATTCGACTGCACCCGCGCCAACAGCATCTCGGCCGTTTCGGGCGAAACCTGCAGGGTCTGCTCGCGCACGAACCAGGTCTCGCGGGCGTGGTAATCCATGTAGAACTTGTACATCTGATCGGTGATGCCGTAATCGACATCGTTGCGCTCGGGCACGGTCGGGTGATACCAGGTGCCCGCCGGGTCAAAGATCACCCGTTGCGATCCGTCGATCATCAGGGCGGAGTGACCGCCGCCGCCCGTGGTGGTTCCGATCACGGTGATCAGCGTCACCGAGGGCGGGTTGCCGGTATGCACCGCCGCGGCCCGCACCGCCTCCTCGGGCGCCCAGACGGATTTCGCACCGCAGCCCGAAAGCATGCCCAGCACGGCCAGGCAGATGAAAAGTCGGCGCATCTGCCGGACCCCCTTTGTTCCATTCTTCAAGGTGGTGCCACCTTGCCCGGTTTGCGTGAACCACGGACGACGGAAAATGAACACTCTCCGGATGCGCGCGGCGTGCGTTTTCCGACCTTCTGTTCTTTCTTGGCAACGCTCGCAAAACCGCGCGCTGACACGCTCAGCGCAACGACCAGCACCAGCACCCGTTGCGCATCTCCCTCACCGCTTCGCCGCGCAGATAGAGATGGTTGAGATGCGCCACGGCCTCGACGAGCGCGAGCCCGTATTCCGAGATGCCGATCTCGCGTTTGAACAGCACCGGGAAGCATTCCGCTGCCGTATGCGGGCGCTCGGAAAGCCGCGCGCGCAGCCGTTCCAACGCGCCTTCGTGGTTCTCGATCATCTGTTTGAGCCGCAGCGGCAGGCCATAAAACGGCGTCTTGTGGCCGGGGAGCACAAGCTGATCGTCTTGCGCGAAGGCAAGGAAGGCGCGGCAGCTCGCAAGCCAGTCCGCCACCGGATCGGCGAGCGGCTCGGTGGCGTAGACGCCGAGATTGGCGGAAATCGAGGGCAAAAGCTGGTCGCCACCGAGGATCAGACTGTCTTGCTCGCTCCAAAGCGTTGCGTGGTCGGGCGCATGGCCCTGGCCGATCCGCACCCGCCAGCTGCGCCCGGCGGCGCGGATCACGTCGCCCTCGATCATGTTGCGAAAGCCGAGCGGCAGCGGGTGGACGCAATCGGCGAAGTTGAAGGGGCGCTCGGTGGCGCGGAATTCGAGAAGCACCGGGTCCATTCCCGCCGCACGCCAGAAATCGAGCGTTTCCGGCACCGGCACCGGCTGTTCATCGAGCATCAGCATGCGGGCGAACAGCCAACTCGTGCGGGTGGTCCAAAGTTCGGCACCGCGCGCCTGCAACCAGCCGGCAAGGCCGATATGGTCAGGGTGGTAATGGGTGACGATCACCCGCCCGACCGGCTTGCCGGCGAGCGGCCCTTCGAGCGCCTTTGTCAGCGCCGCGCGGCAGGCCGCGCTGTCGATACCCGGGTCGACGAGCGTCCAGCTCTCGCCCTCGTCGAGCGCATAGGCGTTGACGTGATCAAGCGCCATCGGCAGGGGCAGGCGCAGCCAGAGCACGCCCTCAGCCACCTCCAGCGTCTCACCAAAGGCAGGGGGGGTCTCAAACGGGTAGCGCAGGCCGTGTTTTGTCTTCATGCGCCAAGGTCTTCGGGCGAAAGCGCGAAAAGGTCAACCGCCCCCGCCCGTGCCGCAGCAAGATCCGCCTCTGCCTGCGGCAGGATCCGGCGGATGTAGATCGCGGCAAGCTTCGCGCGCGCGCCATCGGCGAGCGCTGCCTGCAGATGGTAATGCGCGCCGAGCACACGGGCGAAGGCACGCAGATAAGGGACGGCGCCGGCGAACCGGTCCTGCGTGCTCTGCGCAATGAGCGCCTCGGTCGCCTCGCGCATCGTCTCGGCCGCCTGCCAGACGGCTTCGGCCAGATCGGGCAGCGCCTCGCGTGCGGCCTTTGCGGCGTCTTCCACCTCCTGCAAAAGCCGGAATGCGGCGCGCCCTTCGTCCATCATCTTGCGGCCCACAAGATCCATCGCCTGAATGCCGTTCGTGCCCTCGTAGATCGCCGTCACGCGCACATCGCGCAGATATTGCGCGGCGCCCGTCTCCTCGATGAAGCCCATGCCGCCATGCACCTGAATGCCCTGATCGGCGACATGGATGCCCACATCGGTGCCATAGGCCTTGGCGATGGGCGTGAGAAGCGCCGCGCGCGCGTGCCAGCCCTCCTTGCCGGTCGCCCGCCCCATGTCGAGCGCAACGGCACAGGCGAGCGCAATCGCGCGCGCGGCAAAGATCTCGGCGCGCATCTCGGCCAGCATCCGGCGCACATCGGCATGCGCGATGATCGGGCCGAACTGCACCCGCTCCCGCGCGTAGTCGAGCGCCTTCTGATAGGCGCCCTCGGCGATGCCGATCCCCTGCACGCCCACGGCAAGACGGGCGTTGTTCATCATCGTGAACATCGCCGCCATGCCCTTGTTCGGCTCTCCCACCATCCAGCCGGTTGCGCCCTCGAAGCTCATCACGCAAGTGGGCGAACCATGCAGCCCCATCTTGTGTTCGAGCGAAACCACCTTGAGGCTGTTGGCCACGCCCGGATTGCCTGCCGCATCAGGGAGGCGCTTGGGCACCATGAACAGCGAGATCCCCTTGGTGCCGGGCGCCGCATCGGGTAGCCGCGCGAGCACCAGATGGCAGATGTTCTCCGTCAGATCCGAATCGCCCCAGGAGATGAAGATCTTCTGCCCGGTGATCGCATAGGTGCCATCGCCCTGCGGCTCGGCCTTTGTGCGCAAGGCCCCCACATCCGAGCCCGCCTGCGGCTCGGTCAGGTTCATCGTGCCCGACCAGGTGCCCGCAATCAGCTTCGGGATGTAAAGCGCCTTGATCTCTTCGGAGGCGTGATGCTCCAGCGCCTCGATCTGGCCCTGCGTGAGCAGCGGGTTCAGTTGGAGGGCAAGGTTCGCCCCGGACATCATGTCGTTGATCGCCACGCAAAGCGTTTGCGGCAGGCCCATGCCGCCATATTCCTGCGTCGCGGCAACGGCCACCCAATGCCCTTCAGCGATTTGCGCGTATGCCTCCTTGAAGCCCGGAGAGGACCGCACCACGCCGTTTTCGAGCCTGGCCGGGTGCAGGTCGCCCGCGCGCGAGAGCGGCGCCATGACCTCATCGCAGAGCCGCCCCGCCTCGGTCAGCACCGCCTCCACCGTCTCGCCCGTCGCCTCGGCAAAGCGCTCGGTTTCGGCAAGCGGCGCGAACGGAACCACCTTGTCGAGAATGAAGCGGATTTCGGCAACGGGGGAGCGATAGGCCATGACGGTCTCCTTGGTGCACGCGTCTCGCGCTTGGCAAAGCCCCGCCACGCGCTTATGTCGGGAAGTTGATGGCAGGGTAACGCAAGGGCAGTCCCCGTCCACCGCAACGCAGCGTCACGAAGGGCCCATGCAGGAAATGACGGAACGTCTGGGAAGCGATGCCGCGGGGCTGGCGCGCGCGGCAGAGATCTTGCGTGCCGGAAAGCTCGTCGCCTTCCCGACCGAGACGGTCTACGGGCTTGGCGGCGATGCCCGAAATGGCACCGCCGTTGCGGCGATCTTTGCCGCCAAGGGGCGGCCGCATTTCAATCCCCTGATCGTGCATGTGGCCGACCTTGCGATGGCCGAAGCGGTGGCCGAGTTCACGCCCCGGGCACGCGATCTGGCGCGCGCTTTCTGGCCCGGGCCGCTCACGCTCGTGCTGCCGCTCAAGCCCGGCTCCGGGATCGCCGATCTCGTCACCGCGGGGCTCGACACGGTGGCGCTTCGCCTGCCCGCGCATCCGCTTGCCCGCGCGCTGCTCACCACCTTTGGCGGCCCGCTGGCCGCCCCTTCGGCCAATCCTTCGGGCAAGGTCAGCCCGACCGAGGCGGATCATGTGATGGAGGGGCTTTCCGGGCGCATCGCCGCGGTGCTCGATGGCGGCGCCTGCCCGGTGGGGGTGGAATCGACGATCCTGAGCCTTGACCCCCCGACCCTTTTGCGCCCCGGCGGGCTGCCCGTCGAGGCGCTCGAAGAGGCGCTCGGCGCGCCGCTGGAGAGTGGCGGCGATGCGCAAAAGCCAAATGCCCCCGGCCAGCTCAGCTCGCATTACGCCCCGGGCGCTGCGGTGCGCCTTGAAGCCACCGAAAAGCGCCCGGGCGAGGTGTTCATCGGCTTTGGCCCCGGCGGCCCGGAGGCCGACCTCAGCCTCTCGGCCTCCGGGGATCTTGTTGCCGCCGCCGCAGCGCTTTTTGCCACGCTGCGGCTGGCCGACAGGCTCGCCACCGTGCTCAAGGCACCGACCATTGCTGTCGCGCCGATCCCGGAAAAGGGCCTTGGCCGGGCGATCAACGACCGGCTGCACCGCGCCGCCGCGCCGCGCGGCTGAGGCCTAGTTCATGCGTTGAAACCGGCCCCGCCCCGCTTCCTCCCGCGCGAGGATCTCGCGCGCGGGATGGGCGGCGATCGGCACGCGCCGGTCGGGCGAGATTTCCCCCGCCGCGATCAGCGCGTGATAGCGCGCACAGCAGACCCGCAGGAACGAGGTGAAATTCCCCAGATCATGATCGGCGGCGCGCGCCTCGTGCCAGAGCCGCGTGATCAGCTGCGCCGTGGTCATGCCGTCACGCTGGCCGATCTCGCTCAGCGTCTCCCAGAAATGATCCTCGATCCGGATCGAGGTGGCGACCCCGTCGATGCGCAGGCTGTGGGTGCGGCTGTGCCACTGGCCCGCATCGGCCTTGATGAAAAGTTCGCACATCGCGGGGCCTCCCTCCCGTTGATGTCAAAGGAGCGCCATGAACTGCTTCAGCCACGCGGGATGTGCGGGCCAGGCGGGCGCCGTCACCAGATTGCCATCGGTCACCGCTTCTGTCACCGCAATTTCCGCGAAATTGCCCCCCGCGGCCGTAACCTCGTAACAGCAGGCCGGATAGGCCGAGCAGGTCCGCCCGGAGAGCACGCCCGCCGCGGCCAGAAGCTGCGCGCCGTGGCAGATGGCCGCCACGGGTTTGTCCGTCTCGAAGAAATGCTGCACCATCGCGATCACCGCAGGGTTGAGGCGCAGATATTCCGGCGCCCGCCCGCCGGGGATCACCAGCGCATCATAGCTTTCCGCCGTCACCGCGTCGAAATCTGCATTGAGCGCGAAATTGTGTCCGGGCTTTTCGGAATAGGTCTGATCCCCCTCGAAATCGTGAATCGCGGTTTTCACCGTTTCGCCCGCTGTCTTGCCGGGGCAGACCGCATCCACGCTGTGGCCGCAGGCCAGAAGCGTCTGGAACGGCACCATCGTCTCGTAATCCTCGGTGAAATCGCCGGTAATCATCAGAATCTTCGCCATCTTGCATCCTCCCTTTGCGGTGGCCTTGGCTCCAGCCTGCCGCAACTGGAAACCAAAGTGGTGGTAGCCCGATACTACGCCAGCGCCCCCCGGCCCGGGCGCGGGCGCTTGACATCGGCCGGGGCGCCGCCGAAGAGAGAGGACCGAAGGAGGGATCTGGCCGCGATGGCGCTGAACAAGGACAGGATCGAGGATGCCTTCCTGAGGCTGATGATCGGCGCGGTGAGCCGCGTTCCCTATCGCGCGCGAGTGCGGATCTTCGGTTGGCTGACCGGCTATGTGATCGCACCGCTTGCGGGCTTCATCACCAAGGGGGTGAAGAACCTGCAACTGATCTTCCCCGAGATGCCGCGGGCCGAGGCCCGGGCGATTGCCCGCCGCGTGGCGGTGAATTTCGGCAAGACCACGATCGAGAACTATTCGAAGGACGAACTCGCCGAGGTGCTGCGCCACTGCCGCATCGACGGGCCGGGGCTTGCCGCGTTCCACACGGCTTTGGCGCAGGGCCGGGGCGTGATGATCGCCTCGGGCCATATCGGCAATTACGAGACGCTGCGGGTGGCGATCCACAACATGGGGCATCCGGTCGCCGCGCTCTACCGCCCCGCCACGAACCCCTATTTCAACGAACACTACAAGACCACGATGGAAAGCCTCACGGGACCGGCCTTCGAGCAGGGCCGCAAGGGGGTCTTGGCCTTCGTGCGCCACGTGCGCGAAGGCGGGGTCGCGGCGATGCTTTTTGATGTGCGCGCCGCGCGCTATGGCGATATCGCCTTCTTCGGGCTGCCCGCGCCGACCTCCCCCTTCCCTGCCGAGATCGCGCTGAAAACCGGCGCGTTGCTCCTGCCGATCTTCACCCATCGCTGCGAGAACGGCATCGACCACGAGGTCTATTTCGACACCCCGATCGCGCCCTCGGCGCCGGAGGCGATGATGCAGGAGCTTTCGCATCGGCTCGAGGCGCAGATCCGCCGCTTCCCTGATCAATGGCTCTGGATCCATGACCGCTGGGGCAACGCAGAAGCCCGTGCAAACCGCACCGCAAGGAGTAAAGAGGCATGAAACTCGGTTCCCGCTCGATCGGCCCCGACCATCCGCCGCTGGTGATCGCCGAAATCGGCATCAACCATGGCGGCTCGCTCGATGTCGCGAAGGAAATGGTCCGCCTCGCCGCGGCCGCGGGCTGCGAATGCGTCAAGCATCAGACCCACATTCTCGAAGACGAGATGACCGATGAGGCCAAGCAGATCTTTCCGCCCAATGCCGATGTCTCGATCTGGGAGGTGATGGCGCGCTGCGCGCTCTCGCAAGACGACGAGGTGGAACTCAAGCGCTACACCGAGAGCCTTGGCATGATCTATCTCTCGACGCCGTTCTCGCGCGCGGCGGCCGAGTTTCTCGAAGAGATCGGCGTGGTGGGCTACAAGATCGGCTCGGGTGAGGCCGACAACCTGCCGCTCATCCGCCACATCGCGAAGAAGGGCAAGCCGGTGATCCTGTCGACCGGGATGCAGACAATCGAGACCATCCGCGCCAGTGTCGCGATCCTGCAGGGCTCGGGCGTCGAATTCGCGCTTCTGGAATGCACCAACCTTTACCCCTCGCCGCCGGAAATCGTCTCGCTCAAGGGCGTGAACGAATTGCAAAAGGCCTTCCCCGGCGTGCCAGTCGGCTTTTCGGACCATTCCATCGGGCCGGAGATGGCGCTCGCCTCCGTGGCGCTCGGCGCCTGCATCCTTGAGCGGCATTACACTGACAGCCGGTACCGGATCGGCCCCGACATCATCAATTCGATGGACCCGGCGGAGCTGCGCTTCCTGATCGACCGCTCGCGCGAGATCTGGATCGCGGCGAACAACCCGAAAGAGCGCACCGCTGCCGAGGAGCCGGTCTACCGCTTCGCCCGCGCTTCGGTCGTGGCGGATGCCGATCTGCCCGCAGGCCATGTGATCACCGAGGCCGATATCTGGGCGCGCCGTCCCGGTTCCGGTGAAATCCCGGGCTATGAGTTCGACAAGGTTCTGGGCAAGCGCCTGATCCGCGCAGTGACCCGCAACACCCAGCTGAAATGGTCCGACCTCGCCTGAACAGCGGGGCATCTCGGCTTCTTTCCCTTTTATTGGCGGCGCGGGAAGGCTATTCCTGCGCCCCAGACCCGTTCAGAAAGCGCGCCGATGACCATTCCAACGCCCCGTTCGATCCTGTTCGTCACCGGCACCCGTGCCGATTTCGGCAAGCTCGAACCGCTGGCCATCGCGGCCCGCGATGCGGGCTTTCGTGTCTCCTTCTTCGTTACCGGCATGCATATGCTCTCGCTCTACGGGCTGACGAAAATAGAGGTGGGCCGGATGCAGGGCGTGGCGGTGCACGAATTCCTCAACCAGCGCATCGGGGATCCGCAGGATACGATCCTCGCGAAGACCGTCGCTGGTTTTTCCGATTTCATCATCGAGCATCGCCCCGATCTGGTGGTGATCCACGGCGACCGGGTCGAGGCGCTGTCCTGTGCGCTCGTTTGCGCGATGAACTACGTGCGCTCGGCCCATATCGAGGGGGGCGAGGTTTCGGGCACGATCGACGAGATGTTCCGCCACTGCAACACCAAGCTTTCCACGCATCACTTCGTGTCGTCGGAAGAGGCAAAGCGGCGCGTGATGGTGCTGGGCGAGCCCGATGGCAATGTCCATGTGATCGGCTCGCCCGAGCTTGATTTTCATGCCGGCCCCTCGGGCGTCACGCTCGAGGCGGTGCTTGAGCGCTACCAGATCCCCTTTGCCGAGTATGGCATCGTCACCTTCCACCCGGTCACCTCCGAGGTGGAAACGATGGGCGCACAGGCGCGCGGCCTTTTTGGCGCGCTTGAGGCGAGCGGGCGCAATTTCGTGGTGATCGCGCCCAACAACGATCCGGGCTCCGAGGCGATCTTTTCCGAGCTGAAAAAGCTGCCGCCAGCGCGGTTCCGCCTGATCCCCTCGATGCGGTTCGCGCATTTTTCCGAACTGATGAAACACGCCGCCTGCATGGTGGGGAACTCTTCGGCGGGCGTACGCGAGGCCCCCTTCCTCGGTGTGCCCTCGCTCGACATCGGCACGCGCCAGACGAACCGCGCCGAGGCGCCCTCGATCTGCAAGGCCGCGGCCAGCGACGGCGCAGCGATTGCGCGGTTTCTGACCGACAGATGGGGCAAGCGATACCCCCCGCATACTGCTTTTGGCACGGGGCGGGCGGCGGAGCTTTTTTTGGAGACGCTGCGCGATCCCGCGTTCTGGAATGCGGGGCTGCAAAAGACCTTCAACGATCACGGCTGAGCCCGGGCGCATGTCCGCGCCCTTCAGCCTCAGCCCATATCAAGCGCGACATTGCCCTGAAAGACCCGCCGGCCCCAGGCCTCGGCCACCAGCCGGTCGCTCGGCAGGGTGGCGGCGAGACGCGGGGCCTGCGCGTTGATCCGCGCCCCCGCCCCCTCACGCACCAGCGCGAGGAAATCGCCCATCGCCGCAAGAAACATCTCGTTGCGCTCGAACGTGCAGGCGCGGGTCTGGCTTCCCTCGGGGGTGACGATGCGCAGCACCGGAACAAGAAAGTCGATCTCGATATTGCGCGAGAGTCCCCGCAGCCGGGCGCGGCGCAGAAAGACCGGTGAAAGGTAATCCATGCTGACCGTGCCGACCGGCCCGCCCGGAGCGGCAAGTTGCAAGGTGGTGGCAAAATCGACACCGGGGAACTCTGCCTGGCCGAGGCTGTTGACAGCGTGCAACGCGAGCCCGGGGAAAAGCAGCTGTGCCATGTCGACTTCATGCGAGAGATCAAGAAGCACGCCGCCCCCTTCGGGCCGCGCCGCATAGCTGTCGCCGAAACGCCAGTTCGGCCGCCATTGCCGTACATCGTGGCCGATCTCGAAGGCGAAGGCGTAGATGTCGGAGAGATCCTCCGCCAACAGCGCGCCGAGCAGCGGGTGGTAGCGCATCATGAAGCCGACCATGGAACGTTCCGCGACCGGAGCGGCAGCGGCATGGATCGCGGTGAGTTCCGAAAGGCTCCATGTGAGCGGTTTTTCGACATAGAAGGGCAGGCCCATGCGGGCGCAAAGCGCGATGAGCGGCAACCGGATCTGTGTGGCCGTAGCGATGACGACAGCATCGAGATCGCGGCGCGCCTCGAAGGCTGCGGCGTCGAAGTCGCGCCAGCCGATATGGGTCACGGTCGCGCCAAGCTCGGCAAGGTTCGCCGCATGACGCCGCCCGATCGAGCCCGCACCGATCACCGCAACATGGGGGCTCACCATGCGGAGAACCCGCCATCGACGTTGAGCAACTGCCCGGTGATATAGCCCGCCTGCGCCGAGCACAAAAACAGCATCGCATCGGCGATCTCGTCGGGCTTGGCCATACGCCCCGCCATGATCAGCTCGCCCACGCGGCGTTGGAACTCGTCCGAATGGCCGTTGAAAACGGCGCCCGGCGCGATCGTGTTGACGGTGGCCTTGCGCGGCGCCCAATAGCCCGCAAGCCAGACGGTGAGGCCGTGAATGCCGGCCTTGCTGACGCCATAAGCCGAGAAGTTCTTGAAAGGCATGCCGTCATAGATCGGATGATGCGCGCCATTGAGCGCATACATCGAGGCGACGTTGATCAGCGTGGCCGGGTAGCGGCCCACGATGTCACGATCCATCTGCCGCGCGATCATGAAAGCGCCGGTGAGGTTGGTGTGCAGCGTGCGCTCGAAATCGGCAACGGTCGTGTCGCAAAAATCGGGGAAGCTCTTGCCGGCCCCCATCAGCATCTCGCCGGTGATCGCGGCATTGTTGAGCACCACGTTGGGCTCCCAGCCGTCCTTGATCACGCGCTGAAAAATCTCTTCGACCTGCGCCTCTTCGCCCACATCGAGCGTGTAAAAGCGGAAGTTCGCGTTGCCCTCATGGGCCGCCTGCAGCGCCTCGGCACGCTGGCCCGGCAGGTCGGTCGCCACAACGCGCGCGCCCTCGGCGAGCATCCGGCGCACATAGGTGGAGCCGAGCACGCCGCCCGAGCCGGTGATGAAAATGGTGCGGTCGGTCAGGCTCATTGGGCGCTCTCCGGGTTCAGACGCTCGCTCATGAGCATCTCGACAAGTTTGAAATCGAACGGGCTGTCGATGTCGAGGCAGCGTTCGGGCGGCATCTCGAAGGGGATCACCCGGCCCTCGTAAATGGTTTGGGCGCGCCGCAGATAGGCGCTGTCGAGCACATAGGTGGAGGCGGCATGCTCCCAGACCTTCGGCGCCGCCTGACGCGACCAGACGCCCCCGGGCAGCGGCTTGGAGACATGGAGCGCGCCAGTCTCGTCAGCTTCCACAAGGTTGAAGTAAGGGTTCTTGCGCGCCTCGCAGACGCTCATCACCATGTCGGGCTTTTGCGCCTGAAAAAGCGCGATGGCCCCGGCCAGATCTTCGGGCAGGCGCAGCGGCGAGGTGCAGTCAAGATCGACAAAGGCCTCGACCGGGGCTCCGAGCGTGGCCTCCGCAGCCGCAAGCGCATGCTGCCAGACGCCCCATTTGGGCGCGGCATCCGTGGCGAGATGCGCAGGCCGAAGCCCGATCTCGAGTGCGCCCTTGGCAGCGGCATGGTCATAAATGCGCTCGTCATCGGTGGAAACGACAACCGCGTCGATGGCAGGGCAGGCAAAAAGCTGATCAAGCGACCAATCGATCAGCGGCTTGCCGCAGAGCGAGCGAAAGTTCTTGCCCGGAACCCCTTTCGAGCCCTTGCGGGCGCCGATATGGCCAAGGATCATCTGCAACTCCATCTTGTGGCGGGGGCCTGCGGGCAGTTGCGGCTTTATAGGACGGGGCGCGCGCCGAAGGAAGAGTGGCGCGCCAACACGTCTTGATGATCGTCTCTGGCCGTTTCGCCCCTCTCACCGGCATGTTCCGCAGCAAGTTCGCCCCCGGCGGGTCGCTTTGGCCGGCGGAAGCGAAAAGGGGCGCCAACGGCGCCCCTCTCACATCCGGTGCTGTGCTCAGGCTCAGAAGCCGAGGCCAGCGTATTTGTTCTTGAACTTCGACACACGCCCGCCGGTGTCCATCAGCTTGGCCGAGCCGCCGGTCCAGGCCGGGTGCGCGAGCGGGTCGATGTCGAGCGCCATCACGTCGCCTTCCTTGCCCCAGGTGGAGCGGGTCTGATACTCGCTGCCATCGGTCATCTTGACGGTGATGAAGTGATATTTGGGATGGGTATCGGCTTTCATCGATCCGCTCCTTACTCGGCTTTGGGCTTGTAGTTGGTGACTTCGGCGATCCGGGCCGATTTGCCACGGCGGGCGCGCAGGTAGTAGAGTTTCGCGCGGCGGACACGACCACGACGCACCACTTCGATGCTGTCGATGTTGGTCGAGTAGAGCGGGAACACGCGTTCCACGCCTTCGCCGAACGAGATCTTGCGCACGGTGAAGGAGGCGGCGATGGTCGCGCCACCCTTGCGCGCGATGCACACGCCTTCATACATCTGCACCCGCGAGCGCGTGCCTTCGGTCACCTTGTAGCCGACGCGCAGGGTGTCGCCAGCCTTGAAATCCGGGATCGTCTTGCCGAGCGCGGCGATCTGTTCCGCCTCGAGTTGTGCGATCAGGTTCATCGCATGTCCTTTCGTTGCTTGCGGTTTGTTCCGCAAAGGTGATGCCGCCCGAGAGCTCCGGTCTTCAATCGAGTCCGCCATGAGGCGCCCGCCGGAGGATCAGATCGTCTTGTGCCAACCTTCCCTGAGGCCCTCACGCGGCCACCGAAGCAGGCGGCCACAGGCAACAGGGTAAGGGTCCGAGGGCCGATTCCGGTCCGGACCCGCGCGGGATACGGCGAAAGCCGCGCCCGATCAAGGGGGATTGTGCACCCCAACGCGCCGGGGAACGCTTTAACGGGTCTGCGCTTCCGCCCAGGCGAGGTAGGCGGGGTTTGCCGCGACCGTATCGGTGAGGATCATCGGGCAGTCATAGGGATGCAGCCGCTCGATCTCGGCCACGGCCTCTGCAGCCCGCGCAGGCGTGGTTTTCAGCCAGAGCTGCACTTCCGCCGCCTCCTCCGCCTTGCCGTCCCAAGTATAAAGCGAAGTCAGATGCGCGCCGACATTGGCGCAAGCCACAAGCCGCGCCTGAACAAGCGCCCGCCCGAGCGCGAGGGCAGAGGCTTCATCGGGCAAAGTGGTGAGAATGCGAGTGAGGGGCGTCATGACCTGTTCATCCATATCAATCTGACGGTACGCGATGACCGCGGGCTCCGGCTCTTCCGATACAATCCATTCATATCAAATACCCCGGACTCAAGCCGACAAAACAATATCCACCGACGATTGCGAAACGAGAAAAGCCCCGGCTCAAAGCCGCCGGGGCATCACGCGTCCAGATAAATGGGGTTACATCTCGCTCTGAGTTTCGGCGGCTTCGGTCGTCACCGCAGCCCCGGCAGCTTGCATGTCGCGGCCAGCGCCCTTGACCGTTTCACAAGCGGTCAGCGCGAAAATGGCGAGCAGCGGAATGGCGATCTTGGTCATCGAGTCTCTCCCTGAGCTAATCTCACCTTCCAAACGCATAAAGCCGCGAAGGGTTCCCCTCGCGGCTTTCGCGATCCCGTCATACCGGTGTTTAGCGCGTGAACTTCTTGTATTTCACCCGCTTCGGCTCCACCGCATCCGGGCCGAGGCGGCGGATCTTGTCTTCCTCGTAATCCTCGAAGTTGCCCTCGAAGAATTCCACCTGTGCTTCGCCTTCAAACGCGAGGATATGAGTGCAAAGCCGGTCGAGGAAGAAGCGGTCGTGGCTGATGATGATCGCGCAGCCCGCGAAATCTTCGATCGCCGCTTCAAGCGCCTGCAGCGTTTCCACGTCAAGGTCGTTCGTCGGTTCGTCGAGGAGCAGCACGTTGCCGCCCGATTTCAGCAGCTTCGCCATATGCACGCGGTTGCGCTCGCCGCCCGAAAGGAGCCCCACCTTCTTCTGCTGGTCACCGCCCTTGAAGTTGAAAGCACCACAGTAAGCGCGCGAGTTCACCTGCGCATCGCCAAGCTCGATCATCTCCGCCCCGCCGGAAATCTCTTCCCAGACGGTCTTGTTCGCATCAAGCGCGTCGCGCGACTGGTCGACATAGGCAAGCTTCACCGTGTCGCCCAGGGTGATCGTACCTGCATCGGGGCTCTCTTGCCCGGTGATCATGCGAAAGAGCGTCGATTTCCCGGCGCCGTTCGGGCCGATCACGCCGACAATCGCGCCCGGCGGGATGGTGAAATCGAGCCCTTCGATCAGCTGGCGGTCGGCATAATGCTTGGCGAGCCCCTCGACCTCGATCACCTTGCCGCCAAGGCGCGGCCCGTTCGGGATGATGATCTGCGCGGTCGAGATCCGGTCGCGCTCGGACTGGTCGGCCATTTTTTCATAGGCCTGGATCCGGGCTTTCGATTTGGCCTGACGCGCCTTGGCGCCGGCGCGGATCCATTCGAGTTCCTTCGCCAGCACTTTTTGCTTGGCTTTGTCCTCGCGGCTTTCCTGCTCGAGGCGCTTGGCTTTCTGCTCAAGCCAGGCCGAATAGTTGCCCTCATAGGGGATGCCGCGGCCCCGGTCGAGCTCGAGGATCCAGCCGGTGATGTCATCGAGGAAGTAGCGGTCGTGGGTAACGATCAGGATCGTGCCCTTGTACTCGATCAGGTGCTTTTGCAGCCAGGCGATGGTTTCGGCATCAAGGTGGTTGGTCGGTTCGTCGAGAAGCAGCATGTCGGGCGCTTCAAGGAGCAGCTTGCACAGCGCCACCCGGCGCCGCTCGCCGCCGGAAAGGGTCGCCACATTGGCATCGTCCGCCGGGCAGCGCAGCGCTTCCATCGCCACGTCGATCTGGCTGTCGAGATCCCAGAGGTTCTCGGAATCGATCTCGTCTTGCAGGGTCGCCATTTCCTCGGCGGTCTCGTCCGAGTAGTTCATCGCGAGTTCATTGTAACGCGCGAGCTTTGCGGTTTTCTCGGCCACGCCGAGCATGACGTTTTCTCGCACACTCAAGCTCTCGTCGAGCTGCGGCTCCTGCGGCAGGTAGCCCACTTTCGCCCCTTTTGCCGCCCAGGCCTCGCCGGTGAAATCCTTGTCGATCCCGGCCATGATGCGCAGAAGCGTCGATTTACCGGCGCCGTTGACCCCCACGACCCCGATCTTCACCCCGGGCAGGAAGTTGAGGCGGATGTTTTCGAAGCATTTCTTGCCACCCGGATAGGTCTTGGAGACACCATCCATGTGGTAGACATATTGATAGGAAGCCATGCGCGCACCTTTGGAATGGGGGTTTGGTGGCTAGATAGGGGAAATGGGCGCGCGGGGGAAGGGGCGGAAGGGCGCAGTTGGCAAGGCGGGAAGGCTGTTTTAGCCTGATTGCGGAGGTGCGGATGCTCAGAACTCTGAAACAGCTCTACCTCGGCCGCTCGAAACGCGCGCAGGCGTTCCGCTATGCGCTTTTGGGCTTTGACCTCGTGACGATCCTCTTCGTCATCGCCACCTCGTTCTTTGCGCCTACCGCGTTGATCGAAGCCATCGACGCGGTGATCGGTGTGGGGATCGTGGCCGACTTTCTGGCGCGCTTTGCCATTGAGCCGCGCAAATGGCTGTTCTGGGCGCGGTTCTCCACCTGGGCCGATCTGGTGGCGCTGGTTTCCTTCCTGGCCCCCATCGCCGGGGAGAGCTTTGGCTTTTTGCGGGTGCTGCGCACGCTCAGGCTGCTCCACGCCTATCAGATGCTCTCGCGCCTGCGGCAGGATTTCCCGCTGTTTCGCCGCAACGAGGCGGTGATCCTCGCCACGATCAACTTGGCCGTCTTTCTCTTCGTGATGACCGGGTTGATCTATGCCACCCAATTTCCCGCCAATCCGCAGATCCAGAATTATGCCGATGCGCTTTACTTCACCGTCACCACGCTGACCACGACGGGCTTTGGCGACATCACTTTGCAGGGCACCTCGGGGCGGCTGCTCTCCGTTGCGGTGATGATCTTTGGTGTCACGCTGTTTTTGCGCCTCGCGCAGGTGCTCTTCCGCCCGGTGAAGGTGCGCCATGAATGCCCGACCTGCGGGTTGAAGCTGCATGATGCCGATGCGGTCCATTGCAAGCATTGCGGCACGGTGGTGCATATCGACACCGAAGGTTTAAGCTGAGCCGAAACGAAAAACGCGGCCCCCGGGGAGGCCGCGTTTCAAATTCCAATGGATCCGAAGATCTCAGGCGAGGGCGAGGTTGATCGCCGATTCGCGGCCGTCGCGGCCTTTTTCGAGATCGAAGGTCACCGCCTGGCCATCATTGAGGCCACGCAGGCCGGCGCGTTCCACCGCCGAGATGTGGACGAACACGTCCTTGCCGCCCGTCGCCGGGGCGATGAAGCCGAAGCCTTTGGTCTGGTTGAACCATTTCACGGTGCCGTTGGCCATCCGTTTTCTCCTTTGTCATGCCGCCCGCGAGATTGCGGCGGCCCGGCTCAGTCACGTCACGATCGAGAACTGAAGCCGAAAGGAAGCAGGTCGTCGAGCTAGCGCGTTGCGCGTTCACGATATGCAGCCGGAACGGGAGAAAAGCAAGAAAATTACGCGAGACATTCTGGCGCGGGGGGGCATCGCGAGGGTCAGACAAGCCGCCCCCAGAGGTCGTAATCCGAAGCCTCCTCGACCTCGACCGTCACCATGTCGCCCGGCGCCAGCCCCTCGAAGCCCTCGTCGATGAAGAGGTTGCCGTCGATCTCGGGGGCATCGGCGCGGGTGCGGCAGGTGGCGCCCTCGGCATCGACGGCATCGACGAGCACCTGTTGCAGCGTCCCTACTTTTTCCGCCAGTTTTGCCTCGGAAATCGCCTGCGCCTTTTCCATGAAGCGCTCCCAGCGCTCCTGCTTCAGCTCGGGCGCGATATGGCCGGGCAGGTCGTTCGAGCGCGCGCCCTTGACGTTTTCATACTGGAAGCAGCCAACCCGGTCGAGTTGCGCCTCCTCCATCCAGTCGAGCAGAAACTGGAACTCCGCCTCCGTCTCGCCGGGATAGCCAACGATGAAGGTGGAGCGCAGCACGATCTCGGGGCAATCGGCACGCCAGGCGGCGATCTCGTCGAGCGTTTTGGCCGAGGCCGCGGGGCGCGCCATGCGCTTGAGCGTTTCCGGGTGAGCGTGCTGGAATGGAATGTCGAGATAGGGCAGCACCAAGCCATCCGCCATCAGCGGAATGAGCTCGCGCACATGCGGATAGGGGTAGACGTAATGAAGCCGCACCCAGGCGCCCGAGGGCTGGGCGAGCCTTCCGAGCTCCCGTGCAAGGTCGGTGATATGGGCACGTACCTCCGCCCCCTTCCAGGGGCTCGCCTCATGGCGGCGATCAAGGCCATAGGCAGAGGTATCTTGCGAGATCACCAGAAGCTCGCGCACGCCCGCCTCCAGAAGCTTTTCCGCCTCGCGCAGCACCGCATGGGCCGGCCGGCTCACCAGCTTGCCGCGCATGTCGGGGATGATGCAGAACTTGCAGGCGTGGTTGCAACCCTCGGAGATTTTCAGATAGCTGAAATGGCGCGGCGTCAGCTTCACCCCCGTCGGCGGCAGCAGATCAACGAACGGGTCGGGCTTTGGCGGCGCCGCCAGATGCACGGCGTCGAGCACCTGCTCGTATTGCTCGGGCCCGGTCACCGCCAGCACCTTGGGATGCACCCCGGTGATGAACTCGGGTTCGGCACCAAGGCAGCCCGTCACGATCACCTTGCCGTTTTCCGCGAGCGCCTCGCCGATCGCCTCAAGGCTCTCCGCCTTGGCGCTGTCCAGAAACCCGCAGGTGTTCACGATCACCGCTTCCGCCCCCTGATAGGAGGGGGAGATCGCATAACCCTCGGCGCGCAACCGGGTCAAAATGCGCTCGCTGTCCACCAATGCTTTGGGGCAGCCCAGCGAAACCATGCCGATCATCGGCTGGCCGGGGCGGGGCGCATCGGAAAAGCGCGCCTGCGGCGCAAGATCGGGGCGGAGGTCGGGCGGGTTCTGGCTCATGGGAGCGCTATACACCGCCTTGGGGGGCGGCGGGAAGCGCCGAGATGGCGCCCTGCTCCCGAACCAGCGCGATTAGTCTATTAAAATTACATATATGATTTTGGGCACGGAATTGTTACCCTCGCCGCGCCCTGCCCCAAAAGGGCGGGCGATGCCGGGGCCGCGTTCGGGAGACGCGGGGCCTTTGGCGCTCAGGGAGGGAGCCATGATGTTTTCTGCACAACCCCGCTTTGCGGGGCTGGCAGTTCTGTGCCTGACGGCCGGACTGCCCAGCACGTCCAGTGCCACCGAGGGGTATTTCGCGCTCGGCTATGGCACGGCCCAGCGCGGCCTCGCCGGGACCGGCGTTGCCTTTTCGCAAGATGCGATGTCGGGGGCGATCAACCCGGCCTCGGTCGCCTCGGTCGGCCATGAGCTGAATTTCGGGCTTGAGCTGTTCGCGCCGAGCCGGGAGTTCAGCACCGGGGCCACGGCAATGCTGCCCGCCAATACCACGGTGAAAAGCGGCCACGATCTCTTCGCGATCCCGAATTTTGCCTATAACCACCCGCTGGCGAACGGGGCGGTGCTCAACCTCGCGGTTTATGGCAACGGGGGGATGAACACCTCCTACCCCAATATCGCGAATGCCAATTGCGGCCCCTTCACCGGCATCTTCTGCGATGGCAAGGCGGGGGTGGATCTGACCCAGCTCTTCGTTTCCACCACCTATGCGAAGAAAACGGGCGCCTTCAGTTGGGGGATCGCGCCAACACTCGCGGTGCAGAGTTTTGCCGCCCGCGGGATTTCCTCTTTTGCCGCCTATTCGAGCGACCCCGCGCATATGACAGGGGGCAAGCACGAGCTTTCCTGGGGCCTCGGCCTGCGCGCCGGGATACAATACGACCTGAGCCCGCAGGTCACGCTCGGCCTCACCGGGCAGACCAAATTCAACATGAGCAAGTTCGACAATTACGCGGGCCTGTTCGAGAATGCCGGCGAATTCGACATTCCCGCTGCAGTGGCTCTGGGGGTGGCCTTGCACGCGAGCCCCACGGTCACCCTGCTCGCCGATTACCAGAAGATCTTTTACAGCGACGTGCCCGCGGTGGGGAATACCTCGACCACGCTCGGGCTCTTGCCCTTGGGCAGCGCGGGCGGGCCGGGTTTTGGCTGGCGCGATGTCGAGGTGATCCGGATCGGCGCGGAATGGCAGCACTCGCCCAGCATGACCTGGCGCGCGGGCTATGCCCATGCCTCAAACCCGGTGCGATCGGAAGATGCGATGTTCAACGTCTTTGCGCCGGGCGTGGTGGAGGATCATTTCAGCCTCGGCGGCACGAAGCGGCTCAACGAACGCGACCGGCTCGATTTCTCGATCAGCTATGTGATGGCGAACACGGTGTCGGGCTACGAACGCACCCCGGCGAGCACGGCGGCGAGCACGATCACGTTGAAGATGCATCAAGTCTCGGCCGCAATAGGCTGGAGCCGGAAGTTCTGAGGGCAACGCCCGGGGCCGCGTCTCCGAGTGACCCCGGGCGAGCACGACCGGAGTGCGTCGTTCAGATGGGAAGATTTCGCGCCCCGCCCTCCGAGGCCAAATGGAACAGGATGCAAGGATACTCCGCGTCACCGGGCTTTTTCTGACGCTGCACGAGATGGGCAATGCGGGGGGCCGTCAGCATCTCGGCTGTGTTGTTTCCGGCTGCGCTTGGTGGACTTGGGGCTGCGGTGGCGCCGGGTGCGGCCCCGTCCGTTGGCAGCCTCATCTGTGCCGACCGCAGGGTATTGGCGCAGAATGGGGCGCAAGCCTCTTTCCCGGAGAGCGGCGGCATTGAGCATGGCGCAAGCCCGTTTCAAAGGATATCGGCGCGGTGCAAGTCTTCGGCGGCGAAGTCGATCAGGGCGCGAACCTTGTGCGGCAGCGCCCGGCCTTCGAGCCAGACCGCCGACAACGGCGCGCTGTCGCCCAAATGATCAGGAAAGAGCCGCACCAGCCGCTCGGCCTCGAGCGCGCCGGAAAGCGCAAAACGCGGCACATTGGCGATGCCAAGCCCATGCTCGGCGAGCGCCACTGCGGCGCGGGCGGAATTCACCTGATAGCGTCCGGAAACCTCAACCGGTATGGTCTCGCCCTCCGGGCGGTGCAGATCCCAGCGGCGCGGCCGGCGCCGGTTGGTGTCGACGATGCAATCAAACCTGGCGAGATCCGCAGGGGTCTCGGGCCGGCCCGCGCGGGAGAGATACTCCGGGCTCGCGACGATCAGGCTCTGGAAACTGCCGAGTTTGCGCGTTTTCAGCGAGAGCATGTCGGAGCGGCCGATGCGGAAGGCGACGTCGATCCCTTCGCTGGCCAGATCGACGAAGCGGTCGTCGAGCCGCAGATCTACTGAGAGCCGCGGCGCGGTGGCGGCGAAACGCTCAAGCATGCCCGCCACCCAGATCTCGCCGAAAGTGACAGGCGCCGAGACCCGCACAAGGCCGGAAAAGCCGTGCGAGCCCTCCGCGACTTCGGCAAGCAGCGCATCGAGATCATCGAGCAGCGCGGGGGCGCGGGCGAGCAACTCGGCCCCGGCCGGGCTAAGCCCCACCCGCCGCGTGGTGCGCTGAAAAAGCCGCACGCCGAGCCGCGCCTCGAGCTCGGCGACATATTTTGAGGTGAGCCGGTTCGAGACGCCCAGTTGCTCGGCCGCCCCGGTGAACGAGCCCGCCTGAGCCGTCGCCACGAAAGCGCGTAGTTCATCGACCAGATCCATGGGGTCTCATTTGGAACATTGAGGCGAAAGTCAGAGAACAACGTCGCCATTTTATGGAGAGACGTCAAGCCCTAGATAGAGCGTATCGAAGCGCTCCCGCGCCCCTTCTGGAGAAAACCATGACCTCGACCTTTTCGACCGACCTCACTGCCCTTCTGTTGCGCCTCGGCAGCGGTGTGTTGTTCCTCGCGCATGGGCTGATGAAGGTCTTCACCTTCACCATTCCCGGCACCGTGGCCTATTTTGAAAGCCTCGGCCTGCCCGGAGCCTTTGCCTATCTGACGATCCTCGCTGAACTGGGCGGCGGGCTGCTGCTCCTTTCAGGCCTCGCCACCCGGCTTGTTTCGCTGCCGCTCGTTCTCGTGCTGCTCGGTGCGACCTGGGTGCATTCGGGCAATGGCTGGACCTTCTCGAACGCCAATGGCGGCTGGGAATTCCCGCTGTTCTGGGCGCTGGTGCAGGCCACGATCGGCATTCTGGGCGCTGGCGCCTACCGGTTGCGCGTGCCCGCGCTGCAACGCGCCCTTGGCGCTTTCGCCTGAACCCAAACCTTCGGGTGGCCCCCTCCGGGGCCTCCCTTTCGAGAGGAGACCCCGGATGAGCACCGCACAACAGCTGAACAACCTGGCCGAAAGCCTGCCCCGCACCGATCGGATGCCGCTCGTTTTCCTTGGCCATGGCTCGCCGATGAACGCGATCGAGGATACACCCTATGCGCGCGCCTGGACCAGGCTTGGCCAGAGCCTGCCGCGACCGCAGGCGATCCTTGTCGTTTCGGCGCATTGGATGACGCAAGGCACGACGCTTGTCGATGTCTCGGCGCTGCCGCGCACAATCCATGATTTCTACGGCTTCCCGCAGCCGCTTTACGAGATGAGCTATCCCGCGCAGGGCGCGCCGGACCTTGCGCGAGAAGTGGTGAGCCTGCTGGCAAGTCACCATGCCGAGGCGGATGACCGTTGGGGCCTCGATCATGGCGCGTGGACGGTGCTGAACTTCCTTTACCCTGAGGCCGATGTGCCGGTGTTTCAGGTCTCGATCGACATGACCCGCGACCTGCCCGAACACCTCGAGATCGGGCGCGCCCTCTCAACCTTGCGAGATCGCGGCGTCCTGATCCTCGGTTCGGGCAATGTCGTGCATAACCTTCGCGCGATGCGGATGGGCGGGCGCCCGCAGGATTTCGCGCTTGAGTTCGACACGCTCTTTGCCGAGCGGCTCGACGCGCGCGATTTCGGGGCGCTGAGCAACCGCGCGGGCCTCGGCCATCTGCTCACCATGGCGCATCCCTCGATCGACCATTACCTGCCCGCGCTGACCATCGCAGGTGCCTCCGATGATCGCGATGCGCTCAGCTTCATGACCGATCAGATCGACCTTGGCTCGGTCTCGATGCGCTCCTTCGTGTTTCACAGCGCCGCAGCACAACGCTGAAGCTCAGACCGCGGGGACGACCCGCACCGCGCCGCCCGCGGCGGTCAAAGCGATCTCGCCGCGGGCCAGCCGCAGCGCATCCTCGCCAAACACATCAAGCCGCCAGCCGGAAAGCGCCGCCACATCGCGCTTTCCGGCGGCGATACGGTCAAGATCCGAAGCCGTGGCAATGAGTTTTGCCGCCACCCCGGCCTGTTCCGATTTCGCTTTCAGAAGCACCCGCAACAGGTCTGCCAGCGCCGTATTCACCTGCAATTGCGCATCTTCATCGGGCAGGCGCGGAAATTCTTCAGGTTTCACCTCAAGCCCCGCCTTCACCGCGGCGATGATCCCCTCGGCAATCTCGCCCCGGCGTGCCTCGCGCAAAAGGAGCCGCGATTTGCCAAGTTCTTCGAGCGTCGCCGGCTTGGTGGAGGCAAGCTCCAGCAGCGCATCATCCTTGAAGATCCGCGAGCGCGGGATATTGCGGGCCTGCGCAAAACCTTCGCGGAACCGCGCGAGTTCGCGCACCACCGCCATGAACCGGCCGGAGTTGGTCCGCGTTTTCACGCGCATCCAGGCCTCTTCGGGGCGGTTGATATAGGTCTCGGGGTTGAGCAGGATCGCCTCTTCTTCCTCGACCCAGCGCTCGCGTCCGGATTTTTTCAGCTCTTTCGAGAGAAATTCGTAGATCATCCGCAGATGGGTGACATCGGCGATGGCGTAGTTCTTTTGTGCCTCGCTCAGCGGGCGGCGCGACCAGTCGGTGAAGCGGGACGTCTTGTCGAGCGACTGCTTGGCGATCTTCTTCACCAGGGTCTCGTAGCCCACCTGTTCGCCAAAGCCGCAGACCATCGCGGCGACCTGGGTGTCGAAGAGCGGCACCGGGAAGACATTCGCCTCGGTAAAAAAGATCTCCAGATCCTGCCGCGCGGCATGGAACACCTTCACCGTCGCCTCATGGCGAAAGAGGTCGTAAAGCGGCTCGAGCGAGAGCCCCTCGGCCAGCGGGTCGAGCAGAACCGCTTCCCCCTCCTTGCAGGGCGGCAACGCCAGCTGCACGAGGCAAAGCTTGGACCAGTAGGTGCGCTCACGCAGAAACTCGGTGTCGACCGTCACATAGGGCGCGGCTTTCGCTCGGGCACAGAAATCGGCCAGGGACTCGGTTGTGGTGATCGTCTGCATCGCGCCCTTCCTGTTTCACGGGGTCATCCCGCCTCACTTTTCCTTTAGGCGCTCGGCGCCACGTTGGAAAGCACGGATTTCAACCGGAGGCGCGGCTACGCGAGGACGGTTCAGAGGTCGATCCGGCTCCGGTTG
The DNA here is from genome assembly GCF_900217815.1 of Rhodobacter maris. Taxonomy (GTDB): domain Bacteria; phylum Pseudomonadota; class Alphaproteobacteria; order Rhodobacterales; family Rhodobacteraceae; genus Rhodobacter; species Rhodobacter maris. Next base: position 3,289 of record NZ_OBMT01000014.1, on the reverse strand, counting down.
CCCGCAATGACGCGGCGCAGAACCGCCGGATAGAGCCGGTGTTCCTGCACCAGCACCCGCGCGGCGAGAGTTTCTGCCGTGTCGCCCGGTTCCACGGCGACCCGCGCCTGACCGAGGATCGGCCCGTCATCAAGCACCGGAGTGACCTCATGCACGGTGCAGCCCGCTTCCGCATCGCCCGCCTCGAGCGCGCGCTGATGCGTGTGAAGGCCCGGATATTTCGGCAGGAGTGAGGGATGGATGTTGAGCATTCGCCCCTCGAACCGGCGTACGAAATCGGGGGTCAGCACACGCATGAAGCCCGCAAGGCAGAGCATATCGGGCTTTGCCGCGAGGATCGGCTTCAAAAGCTCCGTCTCGAAAGCGGCGCGATCCTTCCCGAACGGGCGATGGTCGATCACCGCGGTGGGCACACCAAGCTGCGCGGCGCGGGCGATCCCCGCCGCCGTCGGGTCGTTCGAGGCCACAAGGACCGGCGCAGCATAGCCCAGCGTCTGCATGTCCTCGACGAGGCGCAGCATGTTCGAGCCGCCCCCCGAGATGAGGATGACAACGCGTTTCAAAGGAGCTGGCCCCGGTAGGAAACCCCCTGCCCCTCGGTCACCGTGCCGATCACGGTGACGCTCTCGCCTTCGGCCTCCAGAAGCGCCTTCAGCGCTTCGGCGCGCGCGGCCTCGACCACGCAGATCATGCCGATGCCGCAGTTGAAGGTCTTGAGCAGTTCGGCCTCTTCCATGCTGGCGGTCTCGGCAAGCCAGCGGAACACGCCGGGGAGTTGCCAAGAGGAAAGATCGATCGTCGCGCCGAGCCCCTCGGGGAGCACGCGCGGCAGGTTCTCGGTGAGGCCGCCGCCGGTGATATGCGCGAGCGCGTGCACGCCCCCTGCACGCACCGCGGCGAGCGCCTGTTTCACATAGAGCCGGGTGGGGGCAAGGAGCGCGGCCCCGAGCGTGCCATCGGAAAACGGCGAAGCCGCCTCCCAGCCGAGGCCCGAAAGCGCGACCACCTTGCGCACGAAGCTGTAGCCGTTCGAATGCACCCCGTTCGAGGCGAGGCCGAGGAGCACATCGCCCGCCTCAACCCCCGCAGGCAGATCGCTGCCCCGTTCCATCGCGCCCACGGCAAAGCCCGCAAGGTCGAAATCGTCCTTGGCATACATGCCCGGCATTTCGGCGGTTTCCCCGCCAATCAGTGCACAGCCCGATTGCGCGCAGCCCTCGGCAATGCCCTCGATGATCCGCGCCGCCTGATCGACATCTAGCTTGCCGGTGGCGAAATAGTCGAGGAACAGGAGCGGCTCCGCGCCCTGACACACGAGGTCGTTCACACACATCGCCACAAGGTCGATGCCGATCGTATCCACATTCCCGGTGTCGATGGCGATGCGCAGTTTCGTGCCCACGCCATCGGTGGCGGCCACGAGGATCGGGTCATCGTAGCCCGCCGCCTTGAGGTCAAAGAGCGCGCCAAAGCCGCCGAGCCCCGACATCGTGCCGGGCCGGATCGTGCGTTTGGCGGCGGGCTTGATGCGTTCGACGAGCGCATTGCCCGCATCGATATCGACCCCCGCTTGGGCATAGGTCAGGCCGTTCTTGCGCGCGCTCATTCGGTCACTCCTCGGGCTCGGTCGCGGGGGATTCGTCGGGCAAGCCCTACCGCAAAGGCCCTCTGCCCGCAACGCCCCGAAACCGCGGGCCGGCACCGTTGCCGCTCGCGATTCCGGATTTGCGGTTTCGCTCCGTCGGCCGCCCTACCAGCGCTTCACCGGGACGCCGAAGCGGTTTTCATGCGGCTGACCGTCCATCAGGCCGATCAGCAGGATCCCGATGAAAGCGATCAGTTGTCCGACCCAGGGGATCAGGCCCACGAAGATGAGGATCAGCAGAATCCAGCCCGGCTGCCCGATGTCATGCAACCGGCGCACCGCGAGCGCGAGGCCGGGCAAGAACGCCCCGCCTTCGCCGAAATAGCGGCGCTCATCACATAAATCTCGCGGGCAGCACCCCCCTGAGGCTCGAAGTCGACGTCCATGCCGGCTGCGGGCTGGACCGGCTGTTTCAGGTCCGACAGGCCAAAGTTGTAACGCTTGCCATCGGCGCCGGAGATGCGGCCAGTCGCTCCGGTACCGTCGAAGACTATGACTTTGCCTTGCTATAGTTATCTTCTTGTTCTGAAAATGCTCGGCGCCCCGAACGTGCACATTCTCCCGTGGCGCAATCCTTCCGGAAATTACTATGCACGACCTTTCTGCCCAGTTCGTTACGCCCCATGGCGCGGCGTCGCACGAAAGCGTGGCTCTCACGCAATACTGGCGCTGACACCGGGAGCGGAGGATCATCCGTCGCGACCCTGCGCCAACTTGACCGAACCGGGCTTCACCCGTAAGGCTGTCCCCACTCTGGGGCCTGTAGCTCAATGGTCAGAGCAGGGCGCTCATAACGCCTTGGTTGGGGGTTCGAGTCCCTCCGGGCCTACCAGAGCATCCCTTTGATATTAAATAATAACCTTGCTTATCCAAGCCTTGTGCCATTTTGGTCCCAGAGTTGGTGCCAGAATCGGGGTGCAAGATGGCTGGGAAGATTCGGTATTGGAAAGAGAAGGATGGCCGCTTCTGGGCAAGAATTTCCGTTCCTGAACGGCTTCAACCGTATCTTGACCACCCGCGGTGCGAAGTTTCTGAACCGCTTGGGGGAGATCGTCGCACCGCCCTGCGCCTGCATCCGGCCGCGGTTGCGCGTCTTCAGCAAGTAATCGCCATCGCTCAAAGCAAGGCCGACGCCGCAGCGCCGAACCTTAAAGCGTCAATCTCGCCCCGTCCGGCGATCACCCTTGCCGACTTCGGCCACGCAGTCTGGCAACGGTATTCGACCGCACTGGACGCTGACAAGGCAGCGCGCGCTTCATATCCGCGCGCAGACAAGATCGAGGCCGAGCGTGAAAAGCTCACGCGGAAAGCGCAAGCGGGAGAGATCGCCAATGAGCCATCCGCAATTCTCGACGCATCTCTCGACTTCTTGCTCCTTCTAGATGCCCAAGACTGTGATCGGTTTACACGCGAAGCAAGGCTCGCCGCTTTGAAAAGGGAACTGGCCGCCGGGCAGACACATCAAGTCGAGCACGAAATTGACGCCTATCTCGCGGAACGCGGTCTGAGTGCCGAACCCGACAGCGCCGAGCGAAATGTCCTTGCGAAGCATATGTGGACACCCCCTTCGTCAAGTCTTTCCTCAAAGCGCGTCGAATCCGGTTGGGTGCTTGCATATGTCCGGCCTCGTAGTGCGGCCGGTTG